>NZ_JHQS01000027.1 GCF_014843845.1 Mesorhizobium amorphae
GAGCGCGTCGTTCATGAGCCGGCGTCTACCCCGGCGCCTCCTCACAAGAAGTTACCGTGACATCGCCTGATTTCCTATATCGCGGTTGCGAGCGAGCATTAGTTTGCGGCACATTTTAATGTGCGCACATCATTTCCGACTCTCGCGCGGCGCTCCCGGCCCGAGCAGCTTACCGTCTCGGCCATGAAGTGGACGCCGGCCAGCACGATCACGTCCGCTTCGACCGCGATCGCCTTGCGGGCGAGCGCCAGGCTGTCGCCGACGATGTCGGCCACGCAATGGAAGATTTCCGGCGTCTGATAGTTGTGCGCCAGAATGACGGCATTTCGCCGCCGCTTCAAAATCGAGAATGGCGTCGATATCGCCGGCGAACGCCGGCCATTCGATCGGCGGAATGACCCGTCGCACCCGATCATAGAGCGCGGTCGTACGTGCGGAGGCGATCAGCAGTCCAATTATTCTCTAACTGAGTATAATATGAGATATACTGTCAAGCGCGTGAAAGTGGCAATTTCGTCCCTGCGACAGTTCGTTCCGCCAGAACCGTCTGGCGAAAGCGGAAGAGCTTCGCTGGGCGCCCCCCGGTGTCGGACATCGTCTCGCCTGTCCCCTCGACCAGATCTTGCTGTTCGACAAGACGTCGAAAGTTTGGCTTATGAACAAGCCTGCCTGCCAACGCCTCCACGGTTCGCTGCAGCTGCAGTAATGTGAACGTTGCCGGCATCAACTCGAACACCACGGGCCGGTACTTGATCTTGGTCCGCAGTCTGCCGATTCCCGTTGCCAGAATGCGACGGTGATCGGCGGTCATCGGCCGACCGGGAATCGACAGTGCACTGCCTGTGTTGCCGCTGTGTTTGGCTTCCGCGACCAGCGCGGCTTCGTGGAGCAGTTCGTATCGCTGGAGGACGAGTTCCTCGTTCCAGTCGCGCTCATCGAGGCCGAAAGCTATTGTCGCACGCTGCCAGCGATCATGATGCATGTCCGGATCGTCGGCATCCTCAGCCCAAGCCTGAAGTTGGGGCATGAGGATCTCCGGCACGATGGCTGGGATTCCCGAACGGTGATCTTCCCATGGAAAATAGTCGTACCATCCGTGCCATCCATGCGTTGGCGATCGTTCGGTCTGGTCTTCTCGCGTCAGACCGAGATAGCTGATCGAGATCACGCGCTGCAACTCGTCACCGATCCGGTCGCGGTCAGCGAAGGTATAGAGCTGTTCGATATAGCCCAGTGGATGACTGGTCTGCCGCTCCACCCAAGCTCTTAGCCCAGACTGCAAGGAGCGATGGTCGAGTTCAAAGGGGCCTGACGGCAAAGCACTCGCCTGCCCGATGGTCAGGACGCGTGGCTCACCTTTCGTCACGGCGACCACGACGGCGATCAGGTCTGCTTTGACGTCGTTGCCCTTGCCTCCACCTGTCCCTTTTCTGGTTCCCTTTGCCTGATGATCCATGATCCATGAAGTGCTTTAATAAAGTCTGCCGCGAAAGAGGCTGAACCGATTTAATTCGTTTTCTATGATGACGGTCGGCGCGTCAACACCACGCGCCGTGGCGATCTTCCTCTTAGCACCTGCACAAAAATGTGGAGGCGTCCATTTGAGTGGGTTGGTGACACCAAGGCGATTACACCGCCGGATATTCGTTCACGCAAAGGTGGGACGCCGCTTATCTGCCTGACGGCCTATACCACGCCAATTGCAAAGCTCGTCAATCGACATTGTTCTCGTACAGCGTCGGCATGGTGCTCCACGGCTTGCCGTCGACGCTGGGCGTTATGCTCGATAATGATCGTGCACGGCAGGGCGTTGCGCCGCGGGCTGGAACGCGCGTTGATGGTCGTCGATATACCATTCGGCTCCTACGAGGGCGGGGATGCCGAGCGCATTGGGCGCGAGGCGCTTGCGGTGAGCGAGCGGGCGCGATCGAGATCGTTCCTTGCCCTACCGTGCGTGAACCTGACGGGCTGGCGCGCTCCTCGCGCAACGTGCACTTGTCGCCGCCAGAGCGGCAGGTCGCACCCAAGCTTGCCGCGATCCTCGTCGATGCGGCCGCACTCATCGCCGTCTGAGCGCCGGTCGATGCGTGTCTCGAGCCGCGGGCAGAGGAAGACCTCGCGCCGATGCACACGCTTGAAACGCCTAAACGGCGGCTCGCGGCCGCCTGGCTTGGCGAGACGCGGCTGATCGACAATGTCGAGATGCGGTCCCCGCTAGAAATCGATCGCGCACAAGGGCGGCTTGAGCCTGGGCTCGGGTCGCTGAGTCTATCTCCGGCACGCGTGCCTGCCGAATCGTACAGATCGGCACCTTCACCCTGTCAGGACGGCACGACCCCTCATGACATGCTCCTCCACAATGACCTTGCCACGCGCGCGCTTCTGTGTCGCGGCCTGTCGACATATCGCTCGCGCGGACGCCTGACGAATTCCCCTGCTGTGCTGGAATGGCCTAGCGGGCCTCACGAGCTCTTGTTAGGTAACGGTCTCGTGGCAGCCGAGAGCCAAGCAGTCGCGATTGGTGCCTGCGTCTCAATCGACGGCCGGCCGCTCCCTCATTCCGATGTTGAGCCAAGCGACATGCGGGAAGGCGCTTACGCCGTTCGCCGACCTTTCGGCTCCAAATGGGAATGGAGATCGTTCCGAGCCATCTAAGAATAAGATGGCAGACAACAATAAACGCTATTTGACCGGTCACATGAAGTTAGCGAGATTCGGTTAAGGGTACGCCGCCCTTCGCCAACTTGTGAATCGAAGGGCCGTTACGTCAAGGGCGAGCGCCATGTCCTGCAGCAACTGGCGGAACGATCGATGTTCGATGAAGCAGACCTACCAACTTTTTTAAACGAAGCGTGACGCTCGGGCGAGGGTAGAACGGACCTTCCCGTGTATCAATTCTGCGACAGAAACGGACTTGGCCCGCTGCTTTGACGACGAGGCCGCATACCCCAACTTTTCCCAAAGCCCATCAAGTCTGCTCGTACGCTCGCTTTTGAGGACCTTGGGGACAAGGCGATCCTCTCCAGGTCCGGAGATTCCGGTGGACGGCTGCAGTCGACGTACCTCAGTAGCAGTGTGGGGCCGACATCAAATCCCTGTATATTGGAGAAGTGCCTTGCTAATCAGCAAAATCCTTGTCGCCAACCGGTCCGAAATCGCCATCCGCGTCTTTCGCGCGGCTAACGAACTCGGCCACAAAACCGTGGCGATCTGGGCCGAGGAGGACAAGTATTCGCTGCACCGCTTCAAGGCCGATGAGAGCTACCAGGTTGGGCGCGGACCGCATCTCAACCGGGACATGGGGCCGATCGAAAGCTATCTGTCGATCGAGGAGGTGATCCGCGTCGTCAGGCTTTCGGGCGCCGACGCCATCCATCCGGGCTACGGGCTGTTGTCGGAAAGCCCGGAATTCGCCGAAGCCTGCGCCGAGGCCGGCATCACCTTCATCGGACCGAAGCCCGACACGATGCGCCGGCTCGGCAACAAGGTCGCCGCACGCAACCTGGCCATCGCTGTCGGCGTGCCGGTGATCCCCGCCACCGATCCGTTGCCGGACGACATGGACGTGGTCAAGAAACTGGCCAAGGAGATCGGCTATCCGGTGATGCTGAAGGCATCCTGGGGCGGCGGCGGCCGCGGCATGCGCGCGATCCGCTCGGAAGCCGACCTCGCCCGCGAGGTGACGGAAGGCAAGCGCGAGGCGAAGGCCGCCTTCGGCAAGGACGAGGTCTATCTCGAAAAGCTGATCGAGCGCGCCCGCCATGTCGAGGTGCAGGTGCTTGGCGACCGTCACGGCAATGCCGTGCATCTGTTCGAGCGCGACTGCTCGATCCAGCGCCGCAACCAGAAGGTTGTCGAGCGGGCGCCGGCGCCGTATCTCGAACAGTCATTGCGCGAGGAGCTTTGCGGCCACGCGCTGAAGATCGCCCGCGAGACGAGCTATATCGGCGCCGGCACGGTCGAGTTCCTGCAGGATGCCGACACCGGCAAATTCTACTTCATCGAGGTCAACCCGCGCATCCAGGTCGAGCACACCGTCACCGAGCAGGTGACCGGCATCGACATCGTCAAGGCGCAGATACACATCCTCGACGGCTTTGCCATCGGCACGCCGGAATCGGGCGTGCCGGCGCAGAAGGATATCAGGCTGAACGGCCATGCGCTGCAGTGCCGCATCACCACGGAAGACCCCGAGCACAATTTCATCCCAGATTATGGCCGCATCACCGCCTATCGCGGCGCCACCGGCTTCGGCATCCGCCTCGATGGCGGCACCGCCTATTCGGGCGCGGTCATCACCCGTTTCTACGATCCGCTGCTGGAGAAGGTGACGGCGTGGGCGCCGACGCCGGCCGAGACCATCGCCCGCATGAACCGGGCGCTGCGCGAGTTCCGCATCCGCGGCGTGGCGACCAATCTCACCTTCCTTGAGGCGATCATCAATCACCCGAGTTTCGCCGACAATTCCTACACGACCAAGTTCATCGACACGACGCCGGAATTGTTCCAGCAGGTCAAGCGCCAGGACCGCGCCACCAAGCTGCTCAATTATCTGGCCGACGTGTCGGTCAACGGCCATCCGGAAACGCGCGGCCGGCCCATGCCGAAGGCTGATGCGGCTGCCCCTGTGGTGCCCTATCTCAACGGCAATGTGCCGGGCGGCAGCAAGCAGAAGCTCGACGTGCTCGGTCCGGAGAAATTCGCCGCCTGGATGCGCGAGCAAAAAGAGGTGCTGGTCACCGACACGACGATGCGCGACGGCCATCAATCCCTGCTCGCCACCCGCATGCGCACGCATGACATCGCCGGCATTGCCGGCACCTATGCGCGCGCGCTGCCGCAACTGCTGTCCCTGGAATGCTGGGTGGGGCCACTTTCGACGTCGCCATGCGCTTCCTCACCGAAGACCCGTGGGAGCGATTGTCGCTGGTGCGCGAGGCGGCACCCAATCTGTTGCTGCAGATGCTGCTGCGCGGCGCCAATGGCGTCGGATACACCAACTATCCCGACAATGTCGTGCAGCATTTCGTCAAGCAGGCCGCCGCCGGCGGCATCGACCTGTTTCGTGTCTTCGACTGCCTGAACTGGGTCGAAAACATGCGCGTCGCCATGGATGCGGTCGGCGCCGAGGGCAAGCTGTGTGAGGCGGCGATCTGCTACACCGGCGACATCCTCGATCCGGCACGGGCCAAATACGATCTCAAATACTATGTCGGACTGGCCAAGGAATTGCAGGCGGCGGGCGCCCATATCATCGCCGTCAAGGACGTGGCCGGACTGTTGAAGCCAGCCGCGGCCCGGGTGCTGTTCAAGGCGCTGCGCGAGGCGAGCGACCTGCCGATCCATTTCCACACGCACGACACGTCAGGCCTGTCCGCGGCGACGGTGCTGGCGGCGGTGGAGAGTGGCGTCGACGCCATCGACGCGGCGATGGATTCGCTGTCGGGCAACACTTCGCAGCCATGCCTGGGCTCGATCGTCGAGGCGCTGAAAGGCACCGAGCGCGATCCCGGCCTCGATCCGCTGTGGATCAGAAAGATCTCGTTCTATTGGGAGGCGGTGCGCAACCAGTATGCCGCCTTCGAGAGCGACCTCAAGGGTCCGGCCTCGGAAGTCTATCTGCACGAAATGCCGGGCGGACAGTTCACCAATCTGAAGGAGCAGGCGCGCTCGCTCGGGCTGGAAACGCGCTGGCACGAGGTGGCGCAGACCTATCACGACGTCAATCTGATGTTCGGCGACATCGTCAAGGTGACGCCGTCGTCCAAGGTTGTCGGCGACATGGCGCTGATGATGGTCAGCCAGGACCTGACCGTCGCCGATGTCGAGAACCCCGCCCGGGACATCGCCTTCCCCGACTCGGTCGTATCGATGCTGCGCGGCGATCTCGGCCAGTCGCCGGGCGGCTGGCCGGAGGCGCTGCAGAAGAAGGCGCTGAAGGGCGACAGGCCGATCACCGCCCGGCCGGGCTCGCTGCTCAAGCCGGCCGACCTCAAGGCCAGCCGCAAGGAGATCGAGGAGAAGCTCGAGCGCAAGCTCAGCGAATTCGAATTCGCCTCGTGGCTGATGTATCCGAAAGTGTTTTCGGATTTCATCGGCGCGCAGGAAACCTACGGGCCGGTCAGCGTGCTGCCGACGCCGACCTATTTCTACGGCATGAAGCCGGAAGACGAGATTTTCGTCGACATCGAAAAGGGCAAAACGCTGGTGGTGCGCTGCCTGGCCATCGGCGACGTCGACGAGAAGGGCATGGTCACCGTGTTCTTCGAGCTCAACGGCCAGCCACGCCGGGTGAAGGTGCCGGACCGCGCGCATGGCGCTTCCGCCGCCAAGGCGCGCCGCAAGGCGGAGCCGGGCAACGAGGCGCATGTCGGGGCACCGATGCCGGGTGTCGTCTCGGCGCTTTCGGTTGCCGCTGGTCAAGCGGTCAAGGCCGGTGACGTGCTGCTGTCGATCGAAGCCATGAAAATGGAGACGGCGCTGCATGCCGAGCGCGACGGCACAATTGCCGAAGTGCTGGTCAAGGCCGGCGATCAGATCGACGCCAAGGATCTACTGCTCGTGTCCACAGCCAAAGAAGCACTTGAGCTATTCGTTTAGAGGCGCTGAAGCTTTCCCCGACGTCGGGCCCAAGACCATCTCGTCGCCCGATGAGTAGGCAAACTGGATTGACAAAGGACGTCCCGTAGAGCCGATTGGCCGAAACAAAGGTCTGGCCGGCATTCCAAAACTTTGCCTGTGCTGCACCATCGAAGGCAGCATCGATTTGCATCATGGAAAACGATGAAAGGGGCGGCTTCGTGGTTACTTCCGCGTTCCGATCAGGCACACAGACCAGCCAGATTGACAAATAGCCACGGCCCCGGACCGCGCTTAGGACATCCCAACCAAAGTTGCGCTTCCGCGACGCCCGAGCCGTATAAATCTGGATTCGAGATGGTTTTGGACGATATTCCATATTTGACAGGCTGCGCCCATCGCGTTGAAACTGCAGCGAGTCCACGGCTCGGACATCGGCCGGTCTGACGCTGGCAAGAGTTCAATCTAGGAAAGCATGCGATGTCCAACGCAACGCGCTATCAGCCTTTTCAACGGCAGGGGGCGAGCCGGTAGCAAAAATGGGGTGGTGGTCGGAGCCGAGTGGATCAATGGCTGATGCGCAGCAAGAGACTGGCCATGGAGACGTGGGGCATGGCGTCAGAGACATCGATGCGTCGTTCGTAGTCGCGCACGAGACGGCGCCGGTATGTCAGCCCGCCGAAGGTTCGCTCGACCACCCAACGCCAGGGCAGCATCTGGAACCCGGGCTTGGCGTCGATGCGGCGCTCCACTGCGATTGCGAAGTCGAGGAAGATAGTCTTGTCCAGCAATTGCCTGCGACAGTAGGCGTCATCGGCGAAGAAATGCTTGATCCATGGCCAGCGCTTGCGGATGGACTCAAGGATCATCTGCGTGGCGGCGCTGTTGGAGATGTCGGCCGGCCTGAGATTGACCGTCAGCAGCCGCCCATCGGTGTCGATGGCGATGTGGCGCTTGCGCCCGACCGTCTTTTTGGCCGCATCGTAGCCGCGCTCCGCCCCCGGCGCCGGTGCCTTGGTCTGGCTGTTTGTGATCCCGGCACTCGGGCTGGCCTCGCGTCCGGCCCGCTGGCGATCCAGCACCAGGGCGATATGGTGGATTGTGCGGAACAGCATCAGCCGCACAAAGCCCCGGAACCACCAGTAGATCGTCTGCTAGGGCGAAAAGTCCTTCGGAAGCATTCGCCAGCCGCCGCTCGTGCGCGTTATATAGCGGATCGCGTTGAGAACTTCGCGGAGATCAACGCCCGGCTTGCAGTCTCGCTCGGCTGGTTTCGGCAGGAGCGGCCCAATCCGCTCCCATTACAAATCGATGAGGATCAGAGAACGCTTCGTCTTCCGCTCGACGCGGGCCATCCGGCCGCGCGTCTCTTGTGTCCCCATACATAGCGTGAATCACAATTCGACCGCAGAGGGAAGCAAGCGGACTCTTGCGCGGCAGGGGGCCACACATGACGAAATCCTTTGGAAACGAACCTCGACAGGACGAGCTTTCAAGCTCGGTTGCAAAACAGGTCCAGCGCGTTCTGGCTCAGTACGACGAGGTCATAAAGGCGCATACTTCAACCCCAGCGCACATGAGCGCTGGTAACAACGCTGGCACTGAACCACTTTCACTAACTCGCCAAAAAGCGGTTCATGACGAGTTGGTCGAGCTGGCCTCCGATTTTGTTGACAGGCTCGTAGCCGAAGCAGCACGACATTTCAATGCCAGCGTCCGTGAGGTGGCTCCGCTCGGGGTTCGAACCGAGGACGCGCACGAGTGCGCAGTCCTAAAAGCGCGAGATCAGCACACCGATTGCCTGCGCATTGAAGACTGGGCGGGCGAGGTTGCAGGGCCCACCTATCTGGAAAAACACTTCGGCATACCGCGATCGACATTGCACTGGTGGCAACGGCACAACGATGTAGTTGCATTGCGGAAAGGCGCGCGCAAGCATGTGTTCCCCTTGGCTCAGTTCGTCGACGGGAGGCCGGCCCCGGGGATACGACAAGTGCTCTCCTTGATCGCCAATCCCAGACCGGCGTGGCTTTGGCTGACCTCCCCTTCACCTCGGCTTGATGGCCGAATTCCCATACAGATGCTCCGGCAAGATCTGGCTGCAGAAGTGATTTGGGCCGCACGAGATTTTTCCTCGACATGAAGCCCTACCGACGAAACCAACTGCAAATCATTGCATCGGCAATCGATTGGTCCCGTTGTGGGCCTGTGAAAGCCCTATTGAGTTCGCACGCGTCACTGCGCGCGCCGCTTGGTGTATTTTATAATATTGTTTGAACTGTCCAACTTGTATTGTTTGTATAGTTTGTGCAAATTGTACAAAATATACTCGGTTTTTGTGACATAAACGCAACGGTTGTTGCGCATATCTCTGCATTCAGCGCCATAGTTCTTGTATTATGTAATATTGAGGATAGCGTCTAACTGCGACGAAGAGCGCGATGCGCATCTTTTTCGATCGTGGGGAATGGGGGAGGGTGCTGTCTTTCAGCAAAGATGATGCCCTAGCCCTTTTTTTAATCTTTGAGTGGAGATCAAAATGAACATCAAGAGCCTACTTCTCGGCTCCGCTGCGGCCCTGATCGCAGTTTCCGGCGCGCGCGCCGCCGACGCCGTCGTCGTCGCCGAGCCGGAACCCGCTGAATACGTCAAGATCTGCGACGTCTATGGCGCCGGCTATTTCTACATTCCTGGCACCGAAACCTGCCTACGCATCGGTGGCTATGTCCGCTGGGATGCTTCGGCTGGCCAGGAAGGTTCGTACAATGGCCGTCGTGCTGTCGACCATGAGGACGGCAGCATCAACGATACCTGGCACAAGAAGGCCCGCCTCTCGCTGAGGACCTGGACTGGTCAGGAAACCGAACTCGGGACCTTGAAAACCTACACTGAAACCAAATTCAACTATTCCGACGGCAGTAACAGCAGCACGCTGAACTTTGCCTGGATCCAACTCGGTGGGCTGCGCGTCGGTAAGGACGAATCGGCCTTTGACACGTTCATCGGCTACGCCGGCAACGTCCTCAACGATACGCTGGTTCCCTATGGCGATTTCGACACCAACGTCGTGCAGTACTACTTCGACGCTGGCAATGGCTTCTCGGCCGTGGTCTCGCTCGAAGAAGGCTCTGGCGTTGTTGGTACAATCGACAGCTATATCCCGCATGTCGTCGGCGGCGTAAAGTACACGCAGGGCTGGGGCGCCATCACCGGCGTCGTTGCTTATGACAGCAACTACGAAGAGGTGGCCGGCAAGGTTCGCTTGGACGTGAATGCGACCGAGGCGCTGGCGCTGTTCATCATGGCCGGCTACGGCACCGACGACAATCTCAACGACCCGACCTATGCGATCCCTGCAGGCGACCGCGGCTTCTACAAGCCGTGGGGCGGCAACTGGGCAGTGTGGGGTGGTGCCACCTACACCCTCAACGAGAAGACTGCATTCAACCTCCAAGTGTCGTATGATGAAGCCAAAGAGTTTGGCCTTGCGGCGAACGTCGCCTACAAGATCGTCCCGGGTCTCACGATTACGGCCGAAGTTGACTGGGCTCATAACGACCACGACAGCAACGGTTACAACTGGACCGGCATCCCGGCTGGCAAGAGCAACGCTGTCGGCGGTATCCTCCGCTTCCAGCGCTCGTTCTGACGGATCGAAGCTGACCCATAGCGCCCGCCGCATACGACTGCGCGCGCTAGACTTACCCATCCAGCCGGTGTTGGCGCAGCGGGATGCCCAAAAACGGCTCATCGGCGGCTCCTTCCGAAGTGCTTAGGTCCGTACCTCCGGGATCGAAGCCTGCCGCCGATGCGAAGGGCGCCTTTGACCACGGCGCCCTTCATTCTAGCCATATCCAATGATGTGATTCTGCCCGAGTAGCGATGTAAGAGGAGGAGCATAGGATCTGGAACCTAGCCGCGTGGGCTGGCGTCGCCTCGGCGCGAGTCGACCTCGTTCATTTGGCCGTCAGAACGAGCCTGGCAACGTCGCCCGGTTGTAGCTGCGCGCAACCAGGCTGTTTCTTTCTTGCAATTGCCCCCTCGACCGTATTGGATCGATCTCGATCCGCCCGTCGGTCAGGAAGCGTTCAAGGGCTTCCCGTCTGGAGATGGCTTAGCGATCGCCTCGGCGAACTTGGACTTGCCCTCAGTTTCGTTCAATCCCATTTTTAAGCGGGCTCTGAGGCCCTGGTTTCAGAGCGTCACGAAGGAGCGGACGAGGCGATGGCGGAATTTGTCGAGCCACTGAGAAAGGCTTTTACTCGATTCCAACGCTTGACCGCCCGCGTCGTCCTCGCCGGCACGGCGCGGCCAGAAGCGTCCGCGGCGGCAATGATCGACTATCTGCGTGTTTTCGGTTTCACCATCCTGGCTACCGATGGGCGCGCACGGCCGAGACCCGCTTTGCCAAGCTCGAAGGCAGCGATCCGATGGCTTCTACGGTGCCCAGATGGGGACGGCACGCTTCTAATGCAGTCGTTGTTGCCTTAAACTAGGCGGCTCTATCCAAGCGATCACGGCCGCTGGTGGATCGATAGGGCGTTCGCCTATGAAGCGTTCTGATCTCATTGGAAAAGAGGGCTACTACGCAAACCCGTAGCTTGCCGCGGTTGTCCGGTCACCATGCGGCCGTGACTTGTGGCGGCGCCCTGCCGGTGCTCCTTGCTACTGGCAGTGGCGCTATTTTCAAAGCGCTGGATGAGGGCGGTTGCAGCGCGTCGGCGATCTAGTCTAGGTGTGAATGGGCGCCGAAGAGATACAGGGCAGGCCTCGTCATTGCCTGTCGTTCTGTTCCCGTGTCGAGGCTGAGGCCCGTGCCGACGCTTCCTTTCTCGCTGAAGCGCTCCTGAACCGGCGGCCGTTCGCTTCAAGGCTGCGTTCACTTTCCGGCGGATAGCCGCAATCCTCGGGGTGGCTCCCGGTCTAGACCTCAAAAAGACCTGACAGCTGGCTGCTCACCTCAACGATCCGCATCCGCCGCACCGACTCGAGAATTTCGGACCATCTCAGGCTCATCCGTGCGCATGGTCACATCGATGCAGGCAACCGTTGCACCCGTCCTCACCCTCAGATGGCATATTGAAAAGTGCTTGGCGAACTCCGTGGTTGGGTTCAGATCGAGACGCCACCCGTAGATGCAGCGGCCCTCAACAAGCTGGTCGAGCGCGTTGAAATACTGGCGCGATAAACGCGGCGTGACGTCGAGCGCTTGCCAGGGCGCAGGGTTACAGAGATATCTTGCCGGTACACTCGCCACGCGCGGAGGGTAGCAACGAAGACAGCGCTGATCCTCGCGCACCTTGACACTGTCCATGCCCATGGCGTGACCAAGAAACAGCCGCCGCTGCGCCGGGACGGCGACAAGCTCTACGGCCAAGGCGTCTACGTATGAAATCACATTGAATAGATAACCCGGGTGGATCTGGAGGGTCGGCTGAACATTGAGGTTCTGGGATGTGGTTCATTCAGCCGCTCGGCCGAAGGTCTCCGCGAAGTTCAGCCGTGCCGCGTCGGAAGCCGTTTACCGGTTGGCGAGACTTGAACTCTACTGGACGCCGGTGCCGATTAGGGCGACGAGCACCGCCGAGCCGACGGTGCGCAGATTATCTTATTCACGTTGTCGCGAAAGCGGCCATAGCCTTCTGCGTCGACGCCGGTCATGCCGCCGAGCTGCGGCAGCGGCCGCCAAAATCGAACGCTGCCTGTAATTTGGCTGAGGTCGCGCGAACAGGTGTTAAACAGGTCCGGCGATATCCGGACGGAATTGCCGCCCTACGCCGGCCCGAGTGCATCTCAAAACCAGATGCTCTCAATTCACATACTGAATTTGACATAAGCCATCCCGGCGACTGAATGTGACTAAACAAATGAAATGGCCAAGAAACGCGATGTAGGAACGTTCAGATGCACAGTGTTGAAACTTTCCGGGAGCTGCAGGACGAGGCAACCGAGTGGCGTCGCTACCTGCACCAACATCCGGAACTGGGCTATCAGGTGCACGACACAGCCAGGTTTGTGACTGAGAAACTGGCTTCGTTCGGCATCAATCATATCGAAACGGGGATAGCTGAAACCGGTGTCGTCGCGGTGATCCAGGGGGAAGGCGGAGACGGGGCGACGATCGGATTGAGGGCGGACATGGACGCGCTCCCTATACTTGAAGCGTCCAACAAACCCTGGTCATCGCAGATACTGGGCAAGATGCATGCATGCGGCCATGATGGTCACACGGCTATGCTTCTGGGTGCCGCCAAGTACCTTGCGGGTACGCGCAAATTCAAGGGCTCCGTTGCCTTGATCTTCCAGCCCGCGGAAGAAGACGGATGCGGCGGCCAAAGGATGGTCCAGGAAGGGATCATGGACCGTTTCGGCATCTCTCAGGTTTTCGGCATGCACAACCGACCGGGTATGGAGGTCGGGAAGTTTGCCATTTGCGACGGCCCTGTCGCCGCCGCGCTTGATGAGTTCGACATTATTGTAAAGGGCAGGGGCGGCCATGCGGCCCACCCGTATCGGACCATCGATCCGATTGTTGTTGCAGCACAGATCATCGTCGGCCTGCAAACGTTGGTTTCACGCAACACGGACCCGACCGAGTCGCTCGTCATCTCCGTCACCAAGTTGCACGCCGGCACAGCGTACAACATCATTCCAGACTACGCTGAAATGGCTGGCACCGTCAGGACCTTCCTACCCTCCCTGCGGGACTTCGCAGAACGACAGATTGAGGCGTGCGCGCAAGGTATCGCGCGCGGATTTGGCGCGGAAATCGAGTTCAGGCACCGGCGGCTCGAACCCGCAATGTTCAACCACACGAAAGGGACCAATCTGGCTATCAAAGCGGCGCGCGGTCTCGTGGGGCCCGTCTCTGTGGCCGAAAAGATCAAGCCGAGCATGGGATCGGAGGATTTCGCTTACATGCTTGAGGCGCGGCCGGGTGCGTACATTCACATTGGTAACGGCCCGACCGCCTCCGTGCACAACCCGTCATATGATTTCAACGACGAAGCGCTGCCTTATGGCATCGGCTATTGGGTAAACCTGGTTGAGACGGCGCTGGCCGCATAAAGGCTCGGCGGCCTGAACTGTAGTCAAGCAATGCTGAACGTTTTTTCTAGCTCGCTTGGAGGATTAGCGTCCGATCAAACCGATCGATACCACCACGCTATAATCCCGCAGCGCCGCATGATCGACGACATGAGCTTGCGCAACCTGTCGCCCGCGACGCGACGATCCTATTTGCATGCGGTGGCGAAGTTCAGCCCTTATTTCGGCCGGTCGCCGGATCGGCTGGGCTGGAGGACGTCCGTGCGTTCCAGGTTTATCTGGTGTCGCAGGGCATTTCCTGGCCGGCGCTGAACCAGACGGTCTGTGCGTTTCTTCTACGGCGTGACCCTGGATCGGGCGGAGATCTCGGAGAGCATCGTCTATGCGCGCACGCCGCGCAAGTTGCCGGCCATCCTGAGCGCCGACGAGGTAGTGCGCTTTCTGGAAGCGGTGCCATCGTTGAAGGCGCGCACTGCACTGACCACCGCCTATGCTGCGGGAAGCGACGGATGAGCTCGTGCGGATCGAGCGACATCAGCCTGGGCGCGTTGCCGCGAGGACCGATCCTTGAGCCCGTCCACACCCTCGACTTTGAAGCGTGCTACCACTTTGCTCACTGTGCCCGCGCAGCACCTGCATCACGACCCGCTCTCGACCGAGCGCCGTCAGACTGGCATTCTTGTGCATGTTCATCCGGTCCTCCATGGAATCGCTGAAGTCTCGCAACCTCAGCTTCCTCGCCGGGGACCCGATGGACAACCTATTGAAAGCTCACAACCAGTGCGGCAGCGTGGCGGTGATGCGCAGAACGCCGCCACAGCAGGTGCGCGGAGCGGCCTGGTGGTCTCGCCGGCTGCGGCGCGTGACTGCACGGCGATCCGGGAGAGGCCTGCTCGGGCGAGCCGAACGGCGGCTTGGCATAGACGATCCAGTTCTTGCGACGAAGCTGCCGGATCGCGGCCGTGAAGGCATGAGCCTGACCGCGCCCGTCGAGCGTGCCGCAGAAGCGCAGTCACCCAGCCGCATAGGCCGCCTGGAGCCGCTCGACATCCTGGTAAACTGATCCACATCGACATCAAGAAGCTCGGCCGCTTCGAGCGGGTTGGCCTTCGCGTCACCGGCGAGCGCCTTGGCGCGCAGCTCCAAGCGCGGGGGGACGGCTGGGAGTTCGTTCACGTCTGCATCGACTATGCGTCGCGTATCGCATTCAGCCAAAAAGAAGAGCGCTACCGCCTCCTCGGGCGATGCTCGAGCTTACTACAAAAGCCTTGGGAGCACGGCGCCGAAATGCCAGTGCCCCGGAGGTGGCTTGGATCACGGTCCGAGCCGAGGACGCGCTTGGTATCTGGAGAAACCTTCGTGGATCACCTTTACATCATCTGACAGCCAGATGGCGGGCATATGCAAACTGCATTTGACGTAAGCCGCCGCGAACATCATTTTATTAATCGTTACGATCACTCTCCAAGGTTTTTCGGCATGGCGGCTGCGGAAATTCGCGATCTATCCGGCATGGCGGACTTCCGTGCTGCCGAGGCGTTGCAGCCTGCGGTCTGGGGGAAGGGGGACGTGCCCGATCCGGCTGAACTGATGATGGTCATTCAGGCAGAAGGCGGGCTCGCTGCCGGCGCCTTCGTCGACGACCGGCTCGTCGGCTACATTTTCGCCTCTCCTAGCGCCACGTCGGGCGTACAACATTCGCAACGGTTGGCTGTGCTACCCGATATGCGCGGTCGCGGCCTTGGCGTAGCGCTCAAATGGTATCAGCGGAGCTGGTGCCTGACGCATGGCGTCCGGCATGTCCGCTGGACCTTCGATCCCATGCGAGCAATCAACGCAGCTCTCAATATCGACCGGCTAGGTGCCCGATCCACGACCTACCTAGTCGATTATTACGGAGCGATGGGTGGGATCAATGAAGGACTGCCTTCCGATCGTTTGTTGGTCGACTGGTTTCTTGATGACCCCGTTGTCGACGCAAAATCGGAGGGTCGGCTCCCGCGTGAAAATGTAGAGGATTGCCTGCGCGTTCGACTCCCTCACGATTTAGAGACCTTGTTACGGCAGGATAGAAATAAGGCGCTGGCTGCAAGGCTCATGCTTCGTGATAGCCTGCGCGACGCCTTCGCCAGCGGCTATGGGATAAGCGGATTTGACTGCAGTGACGGCGCCTACATCTTGACGCCGATCTTCGCTGCTGCAAAACCTAAGGAGAAGAAATAAGCAGCGAAAGCGGATGAGGCGGATCCTATTAGGGATCGTATCACCCGACAAAAGCTCTCCTCCATCGCGCTCCGCCTCAACGGAGTGAGGCCGCCTCACAACTCAATCACCTTACCGATCTACGCTTCGGGGATAATCGGCGGCGCGCAGAACTTGAAATCGTTCTGTCGAATCCCGGCGCACCGGCCGCTCGATCGCGGACATGACGCGACGCTCAACGCGGCCGAGATGGCGGTCATGGGCAAGACGAGGCATGATCTTGGCGACGGAAGATATGCGCCACCTCCCAACTCGGAGCGCATCGCTGGCACAGGCGGGCCACCCCTCCAGCGTCAGGCGGTCGAGCGGGCTCTGCGTCTTGGCGATCGCGCTTGTTGCCACATGGGTGTAGCGCGCCGTCGTCGAGAGGTTGTCGTGCCTAAGCAGCACCTGGATAATCAGGATATCCGTACCGCTCTCAAGGAGGTGAGTCGCAAAACTGTGGCGCAGCGTATGCACGCTCACCCGCGTGACCTCGACAAAGCCAAGCCCAGCCGCATCTCGCTGCGGCATGACCGCACCGCTCTTGATCGCCTTGCTCCGCCAGCCGAACAGCTGGTCGGGCGCCATCCCCGCTTGTCTGGCAATGGCCGATACATTCGCGCCCGGCTTCAGTGTCGCCTCGATCAGCCGCGACTTCGCTTCCGCCGACCAGCACCGACGCGGACGCTGCGGGCTTGCCTCCAGCCGGTTCGGGACCGCCTCAAGGACATGAAAACTTGCATAGGCGCAGACATAGAAATTGACACTGCAAGCTCCTCGGCTCCTTGCTTCAGTGTTAGTATGTCTCGCTCATCACCTCAAGCCGCGCCAGATGGGGTCAGCTTGGCGCGTACGATTTTCCGGATCGAGGAAGAGATACGGGGGCTCCCGCCCGCCGAGCGATTGGCCGCACCACGAAGGCGGACCCGACCCACTGGTCCGCGCGTTGCGACGACAGCTGATGCGCCAGGGCAGCGGTTTGTCGCGCCATGCCGATATCCTTCGCCTATGGCACCAAGCGATGGCGCGTGTTCAACCGCTTCCTCTACGATGGCCAGCTCGAGCCCGACAACCTGATCGCGGAGCGGGCCATTCGTGGATTTACGGTCGGCAGGCGCAATTGGCTTTTCTCGGGCAACTTCGCCGCGGCGGAGCAGTCAGCGGTCGTGCTCAGCATCATCGAGACCTGCAAGCTCTGCGGCGTCGATGCCGAAGCCTACATGGCCGATGTCACCGAGCGATCCAGAACGACTGGCCAGCCTCACGCTGGGACGAGCTGATGCCATGGAACTGGGTGCGCCGCCAAGAGATGCCGCTCCCGTTGGCGGCATGAGACACCCTGTGTCCAGCCTTAATTTTTCAGGCTGTGATTTTGATGGCCGCGCGATGCTGTTGA
>NZ_JHQS01000028.1 GCF_014843845.1 Mesorhizobium amorphae
CGCCGTCCATCTGCGCGGCACCGGTGATCATGTTCTTCACATAGTCGGCGTGGCCGGGGCAGTCGACATGGGCGTAGTGGCGGTTGGCCGTCTCGTATTCGACATGCGCCGTCGAGATGGTGATGCCGCGGGCCTTTTCTTCCGGCGCCGCATCGATCTGGTCATAGCGCTTGTATTCGCCAAAATACTTCGTGATCGCCGCCGTCAGCGACGTCTTGCCATGATCGACGTGGCCGATCGTGCCGATGTTCACATGAGGCTTAGTGCGCTCGAATTTACCTTTTGCCATGTGATGTCTCCATTTCCTGCTCGCCCATGCGGGCTTTGAATTGCGTTACCGCTGCAACTCTTTCGAGTTACGCGTATTTTTTCTGGACTTCCTGGGCGACCGCAGTCGGGACCGGCTCGTAGTGGTCGAACTGCATCGTGTAGGCCGCGCGGCCCTGGCTCATCGAGCGCAAATTGTCGACGTACTTGAACATGTTGGCGAGCGGCACCATCGCGTTGATGACCACCGCCACGCCACGCGCTTCCTGGCCCTGGATCTGGCCGCGACGGCCGTTCAGATCGCCAATGACGCTGCCGACGTAGTCTTCAGGCGTCACCACCTCGACCTTCATGATCGGCTCGAGCAACTGCACACCAAGCTTGGGCGCCGCTTCACGGAAGCAGGCACGGCCGGCGATTTCGAAGGCGAGCACCGAGGAGTCGACGTCGTGGTAAGCGCCATCGATGAGCGTCGCCTTGACGCCGATCATCGGGAAGCCGGCGAACGGGCCGGACGTCATCACGCTGTTGATGCCCTTTTCGACACCCGGGATGTATTCCTTCGGAACGGCACCGCCAACGATCTTCGATTCGAACTCGAATTCGCTGCTTTCCGGATTCGGTTCGAACAGGAGCTTGACGCGGGCGAACTGGCCGGTACCGCCGGTCTGCTTCTTGTGCGTGTAGTCCTGCTCGTGCTTGCGGGTGATCGTCTCGCGATAGGCCACCTGCGGCGCGCCGACATTGGCCTCGACCTTGAACTCGCGACGCATGCGGTCGACGATGATGTCGAGGTGGAGCTCGCCCATGCCGGAGATGATGGTCTGGCCGCTTTCCTCGTCGGTCTTGACGCGGAAGGACGGATCCTCGGCGGCCAGGCGGTGAAGAGCGAGGCCCATCTTTTCCTGGTCGTTCTTGGTCTTCGGCTCGATGGCGATCTGGATGACCGGATCGGGGAATTCCATGCGCTCGAGGATAACCGGATGCAGCGGATCGCTGAGCGTGTCGCCGGTGGTCGTGTCCTTGAGGCCGGCCAGGGCGACGATGTCGCCCGCAAAAGCCTCTTCGACGTCGGCGCGCGAATTCGCATGCATCTGCAGCATGCGGCCGATGCGCTCTTTCTTGCCTTTAACGGTGTTGTCGAGCGAGACGCCCTTGGTCAGCTTGCCCGAGTAGATGCGGGCAAAGGTCAGCGAACCGACGAACGGGTCGTTCATGATCTTGAAGGCGAGCATCGACAGCGGCTCGTTGTCGTCGGCGTGACGCTCGATCTCGGCGTCGGTCTTGGCGTCGACGCCCTTGATGGCCGGAACATCGGCCGGCGACGGCAGGTATTCGACGACGGCGTCGAGCAGCGGCTGCACGCCCTTGTTCTTGAAGGCCGAGCCGCAGAACATCGGGTAGAACTTGACCGCGATCGTGCCCTTGCGGATCAGCGAGCGGATCTCGTCATTCGACGGCATCTTGCCTTCGAGGTAATTCTCGAGTGCCGTCTCGTCCATTTCGACGGCAGCTTCGATCATCTTCTCGCGATATTCTTCGGCACGAGCCTTGAGGTCGGCCGGGATCTCGACGACATCCCAGGCAGCGCCCAGCGTCTCGTCGCGCCAGACCAGCGCGTTCATTTCGACGAGGTCGACGACACCCTTGAACTCGGTCTCGGCGCCGATCGGCAGCTGCATGACGACAGCCTGCGCACCGAGGCGCGAGCCGATCATCTCGACCGAGCGGTAGAAGTCGGCGCCGATCTTGTCCATCTTGTTGCAGAAGATCATGCGCGGCACGCGGTACTTGTCGGCCTGGCGCCAGACGGTCTCCGTCTGCGGCTCCACGCCGGCATTGGCGTCGAGCAGCGCGATGGCGCCGTCGAGCACGCGCAGCGAACGTTCGACCTCGATGGTGAAGTCGACGTGCCCGGGGGTGTCGATGATGTTGAAGCGGTACATCTTGCCGTCACGACCCTTCCAGAAGGTCGTGGTCGCGGCGGACGTGATCGTGATGCCGCGTTCCTGCTCCTGCTCCATCCAGTCCATGGTGGCAGCGCCGTCATGGACTTCGCCGATCTTGTGCGACTTGCCCGTGTAATAGAGGACGCGCTCGGTGGTCGTCGTCTTGCCGGCGTCGATATGCGCCATGATACCGAAATTGCGGTAGTCTTCGATTTTGTATTCGCGGGCCATGGGAGGTGCCTCTCAGTCTCGTTCGCGCTTTACCAGCGATAGTGCGCGAAAGCGCGGTTGGCTTCGGCCATCTTGTGGGTGTCTTCACGCTTCTTGACGGCGGTGCCGCGATTGTTGGCCGCGTCCATCAGCTCACCCGACAGGCGGTCGACCATGGTCGTCTCGTTGCGATTGCGGGCAGCCGCGATCAGCCAGCGGATGGCCAGCGCCTGACGGCGCTCGGGGCGCACATCGACCGGAACCTGGTAGGTGGCGCCGCCGACGCGACGCGAACGCACTTCCACATGCGGCGCGACATTGTCGAGCGCCTGATGGAAGACCGTGACCGGCTCCTGCTTGGTCTTCGACTGGACCTGGTCGAGCGCGCCATAGACGATGGTCTCGGCAACCGACTTCTTGCCGTCATACATGACGGCGTTCATGAACTTGGTGACGATCAGATCGCCGAACTTCGGGTCCGGATTGATCTCACGCTTTTCTGCACTGTGACGACGGGACATGGCTGTTGTCTCTCAATCTCAAGGCACGGCGCAGTCAAAAAAAGCGCCGAAGCCGGAAAACCTTACTTCGGACGCTTGGCACCGTATTTCGAACGGCGCTGCTTGCGGTTCTTCACACCCTGCGTGTCGAGCACGCCGCGAATGATATGATAGCGGACGCCCGGAAGATCCTTCACGCGGCCGCCGCGGATCATTACCACGGAGTGCTCCTGAAGGTTGTGGCCTTCGCCGGGGATGTAGCCGATCACTTCGAAACCATTGGTCAGACGGATCTTGGCCACCTTGCGCAGAGCCGAGTTCGGCTTCTTCGGCGTCGTGGTGTAGACGCGCGTGCAGACGCCCCGCTTCTGCGGGTTCTGCTGCATGGCCGGGACCTTGTTGCGCTTCACCGGCGCCAGGCGCGGCTTGCGGATCAGCTGGTTGACGGTAGGCATTAAACCCTCTTGTCTCTCAATTCCGTGTCTTGCCCGGTCAGGGCCGCTCAAAGCGTCGTTTCCATACGCAAATTCGGGCCACAAACCGCGCCTCGCGGTCCTGCCCGAACAAATTGCAGAGGAAGCGGAAACCGCTTCATGCGCGCCGGAAATGTCTTTTCGCTCGTAAAACGAACCCTGTTTGAGGCAAACTCCAAAGCGTGTCGCTTCGGAAGGGAGAGCCTCACATCGGTTCTGACTGGGCGGCTTCTACTCGCAAGCCCGATGGCCGTCAACCCCGCGGCACCAAATATTGCGCCGCAACCGGGGCTTGGCAGCCATGCGAAAAGCGCATGTAATTTTCTTTCGCAATTTTGCAAGGGCGAGGAAGAAAGTGACCGGCTTCTGGCTGTTGTCAGCCCGGCCTTCATGCCAAAAGGCGGCACGGGCAGTGCAAATCCGCTCGGCCGCCCAGACTCTAGAGGAATCAGCCCGTGAACGACAATGAGGAGCGCCCGGTCACCATCATCACCGGCCGCGTCTGGAAGAAGAAGGGCGGCAAGCCGGAGGGCGTCCATGTGATGCTGGTCGCGCCCGATGACGATTCGGCTGTGCGCCGCGCGCTCGAATCGCTCGCCGCCGAGGGCTATGCCGAAGCCGAGCTCGACCAGATCGGCGACATGGACGGCATTCCCGACGACGAGCCGCATCTGTCGGCCTATCAGGGTGCGCTCGAAGGCGAAGTGTCGATCGTCACCTTCGACGTGGCGATCTGACCGAGAGAATCGGCGGCTCCTCGCCCCCGTCGCCGCGCCCATCTCGCCCGGCTTGCCCGACACCGGTTCTCTGCTAAGAACCAGGCAAAATTCCAATCTGCGGAGTCCCCATGCCTTCGAACAATGGTCCCATCAAACTCGGCATCGTCGGCGTCGGTAAGATCGTCCGCGACCAGCACCTTCCGGCCGTGGCAAAAGACAGGGAGTATCATCTCGTCGCCGCCGCCAGCCGGCACGGCAAGGTCGACGGCATTCCGAATTTCCACGACATCGAGGCCATGCTCGACGCCGTGCCGGAACTCGAGGCCGTCTCGCTCTGCATGCCGCCGCAATTCCGCTATGACGCCGCGCGCACGGCGCTGATGGCGAAGAAGCATGTCTTCCTGGAGAAGCCGCCTGGCGCGACGGTCAGCGAGGTCGAGGATCTGAAGACGCTGGCGGCGGCAAACGGCGTCTCGCTGTTCGCCAGCTGGCATTCGCGCTATGCGCCGGCGGTAGAAGCCGCGCGCGCTTTCCTCGCATCAGCTAGCATCAAGTCGGCCGCCATCAACTGGAAGGAAGACGTGCGCCGCTGGCATCCGAACCAGGAATGGATCTGGGCGCCGGGCGGCTTCGGCGTCTTCGATCCCGGCATCAACGCCTTGTCGATCGCGACCCACATCCTGCCGGCAATGTTCATCACCTCGGCCGTCCTCGATTTTCCCGAGAACCGCGCGTCGCCGGTCGCGGCCCAAGTCACCTTCCGCACCTCGAACGGGTTGCCGGTGACGATGGAACTCGACTGGCTCCAGACCGGGCCCCAAAGCTGGGACATCCTTGCCGAGACCGACCAGGGCAAAATGGTGCTTTCCGGCGGCGGCTCGAAGCTCGCCATCGACGGCAAGGTCGTTCACGAAGAGCCGGAGGCGGAGTATCCGATGCTCTACAGGCGCTTCGCCGAGATCGTGCACGCCAGCGTCTCCGACGTCGATCTCGCCCCGCTCCAGCACGTCGCCGATGCCTTCATGCTCGGCAAGCGCAATGTGGTCAAGGCGTTCTTCGACTGAGAGCGTCGTTTGCCGTTTTGCGTATCCGGCTCGCTTAGCCGTCAGTCAACGATCGCAATGGCAAAGCCGTCATAGCCCTTGGCGCCGACCGTCTGGATGGCGGTGCCGTCCAGGCGCTTGTCGCCACCGATGAACGAGAACGCAGCACGGGCGCCTTCGACATTGGCGTCGCGGCCGTCCTCATCGAGCACCGCGCCGTCGCGGATGACGTTGTCGCAGACGATGACTGTCCCCGGCCTCGAAAGGCGCATGGCCCAGGACAGATAGTTCGGGTTGTTCGGCTTGTCGGCATCGATGAAGATAACATCGAACGGTCCGGCATTCTCGGCATCCAGCGCCGCAAGCGATTGCAGCGCCGGCCCGACCCGCAGTTCCACCCTGTCCGACACCCCTGCCCGGTCAAAGTTCGACCGCGCGACCCTGGCGTGGTGCGGATCGAGTTCGAGCGTTACGATCCTCCCGTCCGAAGGCAGCCCGCGCGCCATCCAGATCGTCGAGTAGCCGCCCAGCGTGCCGACCTCGAGGATCTTCTTCGCCCCCTGCATGCGCACAAGCAGCGAAAGCAGCTTGCCTTGCGCCGGAGAGACATCGATCGCCGGCAGGCCCTGATCGTGGTTGGCCGCCAGAACGGAATCAAGGACTGGGTCCGGCTCAAACAGGGAGGCGACGATGTAGTCGTCGACGGCCCTCCAGCTCTTCTTGTTGCTCATCGTTTCTTCTCCGATCGGATGTGGAAACCAAAACGCGAAAAAGGGGCCGCTTGGGCCCCTTTTCCTTCTTCTCTCCTTCCGCGCTTACTGCGCGGCGGTGACCATGTCGGTCAGCATCGGCTCGGCGACCTCGACACCCGAGGCCTTGCGGCGCTCGTCGATGATCAGCTCGTCGCGCGAGGTGGCGATGCGCCGGATCTGGCTCATCGTGCCGCCGGTGCCGGCCGGGATCAGACGGCCGACGATGACGTTTTCCTTCAGGCCCTGCAGCATGTCGGTCTTGCCGGCAACCGCTGCTTCGGTGAGCACCCTCGTCGTCTCCTGGAAGGAGGCGGCCGAGATGAAGGACGGCGTCTGCAGCGAGGCCTTGGTGATGCCGAGCAGCACTGGCTGGCCTTCGGCCGGCTTCTTGCCGTCCTCGATCAGCCGCTCGTTGACCTCTTCCAGCTCGATCACGTCGACGTGGTCGCCCGGAATATAGGTCGAGTCGCCCTGCGTGGTGATCTCGACCTTCTGCAGCATCTGGCGAACGATCACCTCGATGTGCTTGTCGTTGATCGACACGCCCTGCAGGCGATAGACCTCCTGGATTTCGTTGACGAGATAGGACGCAAGCGCCTCCACGCCCTTGATCGCCAGGATATCGTGCGGCGCCGGATTGCCGTCGAGGATGTAGTCGCCCTTCTCGATGACGTCGCCGTCCTGGAGATGGAACGGCTTGCCCTTCGGGATCAGGTATTCGACCGGCTCAAGCGTCGAGTCATGCGGCTCGATGATGATGCGGCGCTTGTTCTTGTAGTCGCGGCCGAAACGCACCGTGCCGTCGATCTCGGCAATGATGGCGTGGTCCTTCGGACGGCGTGCCTCGAACAGTTCGGCAACACGCGGCAGACCGCCGGTGATGTCCTTGGTCTTGGCGCTTTCCATCGGGATACGCGCCAGCACGTCGCCGGGCCGGACATGCGCGCCCGGCTCGACCGAAAGGATCGCCTCGACCGAGAGCAGGAAGCGGGCATCGCCGCCCTTCGACAGCTTGCCGACCTTGCCCTTGGTGTCATGCACGACGATCGCCGGCTTGAGGTCGTTGCCGCGTGGCGTCGAACGCCAGTCGATGACCTCGCGCTTGGTGATGCCGGTCGACTCGTCGGCCGTTTCCTGGACGGAAATGCCGTCGACCAGATCCTCGAACTGCACCTTGCCCTCGATTTCGGTGAGGATCGGGCGGGTATAAGGATCCCACTCGGCGATACGCTGGCCGCGCTTCACCTTGTCGCCATCGTCCACGAAGATGCGCGAACCGTAGGTGACCCGGTGCGTGGCGCGCTCCTTGCCGGCTTCGTCGAGGATCAGCACCGCCATGTTGCGGCCCATGACCATCTGCTGGCCGTCGGAGTTGCGCACCACGTTGCGGTTGCGGATCTCGACCTTGCCCTCATACGAGGCTTCAAGGAACGAGCTATCCACCACCTGCGCGGTACCGCCCATGTGGAAGGTACGCATGGTGAGCTGGGTGCCCGGCTCGCCGATCGACTGCGCCGCGATGACGCCGACGGCTTCGCCCTGGTTGACCGGGGTGCCGCGGGCAAGATCGCGTCCGTAGCAGACCGCGCAGACGCCGATCCTGACCTCGCAGGTCAGTGCCGAACGGATGCGGACCGACTGCACACCGGCCTTTTCGATCTGTTCCACGTCACGCTCGTCCATCAACGTTCCGGCCTTGACCAGAACCTCGCCCGACACCGGATGGTTGATGTCGTCGAGCGCCGTACGGCCCAGCACGCGCTGGCCGACAGAAGCGACGACCTGGCCGGCATCGACGATCGGCTGCATGGTGAGGCCCTTGTCGGTGCCGCAGTCGACCGAATTGACGATGCAGTCCTGCGCCACGTCGACCAGACGACGGGTGAGGTAACCCGAGTTCGCCGTCTTCAAGGCGGTGTCGGCCAGACCCTTGCGGGCGCCGTGGGTCGAGTTGAAATACTCGAGCACGGTCAGGCCTTCCTTGAAGTTCGAGATGATCGGCGTCTCGATGATTTCACCCGACGGCTTCGCCATCAGGCCGCGCATGCCGGCGAGCTGGCGCATCTGGGTGGGCGAACCGCGCGCACCCGAATGCGACATCATGTAGATCGAGTTCATCGGCTTCTGACGGCCGTTGTCCTCGAACTCGACCGCCTTGATGCGGGCCATCATTTCGTCGGCGACCTTTTCCGAGCACTTGGCCCAGGCGTCGACGACCTTGTTGTACTTCTCGCCCTGCGTGATGAGGCCGTCATTGTACTGCTGCTCGTATTCCTTGGCCAAAGCCTCGGTGTCGGACACCAGCTTGATCTTGGCGTCCGGGATCAGCATGTCGTCCTTGCCGAACGAAATGCCGGCGCGGCAGGCGTGGCTGAAGCCGAGCGCCATGATGCGGTCGCAGAAAATGACCGTCTCCTTCTGACCGCAATGGCGGTAGACGGTGTCGATCATCTTGGAGATGTTCTTCTTTGTCATCTCCTGGTTGGCGGTCTCGTAAGGCACGTTGACGTTCTTCGGCAGCAGTTCGCCGATGATCATGCGGCCAGGCGTGGTGTCGTGGATCTTCGACACGACCTTGCCTTCGGCGTCGACCGTGCGGAAGCGACCCTTGATCTTGGCGTGCAGCGTCACCGCCTTGGTCTCGAGCGCATGCTGGAGTTCGCCCATGTCGGCAAACACCATGCCCTCGCCCGGCTCGTTCTGGTTGACGATCGAGAGATAGTAGAGACCGAGAACCATGTCCTGCGACGGCACGATGATCGGCGCGCCGGAGGCCGGGTGCAGGATGTTGTTGGTCGACATCATCAGCACGCGGGCTTCAAGCTGCGCTTCCAGCGACAGCGGCACGTGAACGGCCATCTGGTCGCCGTCGAAGTCGGCGTTGAAGGCCGTGCAGACCAGCGGATGCAGCTGGATCGCCTTGCCTTCGATCAGGATTGGCTCGAACGCCTGGATGCCGAGGCGGTGCAGCGTCGGCGCGCGGTTCAACAGCACCGGATGCTCGCGGATGACCTCGTCGAGAATATCCCAGACTTCCGGACGCTCCTTCTCGACCAGCTTCTTGGCCTGCTTGACGGTCGAGGAGAACCCCTTGGCGTCGAGGCGGGCGTAGATGAAGGGCTTGAACAGTTCGAGCGCCATCTTCTTCGGCAGGCCGCACTGGTGCAGCTTGAGCTCCGGACCGGTCACGATGACCGAGCGGCCCGAATAGTCGACGCGCTTGCCGAGCAGGTTCTGGCGGAACCGGCCCTGCTTGCCCTTCAGCATGTCGGACAGCGACTTCAGCGGACGCTTGTTGGCGCCGGTGATGACGCGGCCGCGGCGGCCGTTGTCGAACAGCGCGTCGACGGCTTCCTGCAGCATGCGCTTTTCATTGCGCACGATGATGCCGGGGGCGCGCAGCTCGATCAGCCGCTTCAGGCGATTGTTGCGGTTGATGACGCGGCGATAGAGGTCGTTCAAATCGGACGTGGCGAAACGGCCGCCGTCCAGCGGGACGAGCGGGCGCAGGTCCGGCGGGATCACCGGAACCACCTTCATGATCATCCATTCCGGACGGTTGCCGGACTCCATGAAGTTCTCGACGACTTTCAGCCGCTTCAGATACTTCTTCTGCTTGAGCTCGGAAGTGGTCGAAGCCAGCTCCGAACGCAGGTCGCCGGCGATCTTCTCCAGGTCCATGCCGGCGAGAAGATCATGAATGGCCTCGGCGCCGATCATGGCGGTGAACGAATCCTCGCCATACTCGTCGACGGCGATCATGTACTCTTCCTCGCTGAGCAGCTGGTGCTCCTTCAGCGCGGTGAGGCCTGGCTCGGTGACGATGTAGTTCTCGAAGTAGAGGACGCGCTCGATGTCCTTCAAGGTCATGTCGAGCAGCGTGCCGATGCGCGACGGCAGCGACTTCAGGAACCAGATATGGGCAACCGGAGCGGCGAGCTCGATATGGCCCATGCGCTCGCGGCGAACGCGCGACAGCGTGACTTCGACGCCGCACTTTTCGCAGATGACGCCCTTGTACTTCATGCGCTTGTACTTGCCGCACAGGCACTCGTAGTCCTTGATCGGGCCGAAGATGCGCGCGCAGAACAGGCCGTCGCGCTCCGGCTTGAAGGTGCGGTAGTTGATGGTCTCCGGCTTCTTGATCTCGCCGAACGACCAGGACAGAATCTTCTCAGGGCTGGCGAGCGAAATCCGGATGGAATCGAACACCTGCGCCGGCGCCTGGGGATTGAAGAGATTCATGACCTCTTGGTTCATGCCGTTCTCCTTTTCGGGGTCCTCGAAAACCCCTTGCATCTAGCGCGGGCCGAATGCCCGCTGAGTGGTCGGCCCACCGGCCGAAAATTTGGGTAGGCGCGCCGCGGCTTTCCGCGGCGCGCCATTGCCTTACTCGGCCGCGCCCCTATTCGGCAGCATCGGGCAGCCGGACAGGGTTGTCGTCGAGCTTGGTGTTCTCCAGCTCGACATTGAGGCCGAGAGACCGCATTTCCTTGACGAGAACGTTGAAGCTCTCGGGAATGCCGGCCTCGAATGTGTCGTCGCCTCTGACGATCGCCTCGTAGACCTTGGTGCGGCCGGCGACGTCGTCCGACTTCACCGTCAGCATCTCCTGCAGCGTGTAGGCGGCGCCGTACGCTTCGAGCGCCCAGACCTCCATTTCGCCGAAGCGCTGGCCGCCGAACTGCGCCTTGCCGCCCAGCGGCTGCTGGGTGACGAGCGAGTAGGGTCCGATCGAACGCGCGTGGATCTTGTCGTCCACCAGGTGGTGAAGCTTGAGCATGTAGATGTAGCCCATCGTCACCTTGCGATCGAACGGCTCGCCGGTGCGTCCGTCATAGAGCTGCGACTGACCGCTGGTGTGCAGGCCCGCCTGCTCCAGCATGACGTTGATGTCGGCCTCATGCGCGCCGTCGAACACCGGCGTCGCGATGGAGACGCCACGGCGCATCTGCTCGCTGAGGCGAACGACGCTCTCGTCGTCATACTCGCGGACCGGCTCGTTGCGGTCGTTGGCCGGCATGAAGCTTTCGAGCGTCTTGCGCAGCGGCTTGATGTCACCGCCCGCCTTGTACGCGTCGATCAGCTCGCCGATCTTCTTGCCCATGCCAGCGCATGCCCAGCCCAGATGCGTTTCCAGGATCTGGCCGACATTCATGCGGCTCGGCACACCCAGCGGGTTGAGCACGATATCGGCATGCGTGCCGTCCTCGAGGAAAGGCATGTCCTCGACCGGAACGATCCGCGACACGACACCCTTGTTGCCGTGCCGGCCGGCCATCTTGTCGCCGGGCTGCATCTTGCGCTTCACGGCCACGAAGACCTTGACCATCTTCATGACGCCCGGAGGCATTTCGTCGCCGCGCTGCACCTTCTCGACCTTGTCCATGAAGCGCTGCTCGAGCGCCTTCTTGGAATCGTCGTACTGGCCGCGCAGCGCTTCCAGTTCGCTCTGGAGCTTTTCGTTCTCCACCGCGAACTGCCACCACTGCGAACGCGGATACTCGTCGAGCGTATCCTTCGACAGCTTCGAGCCCTTCTTGAAGCCCTTCGGCCCGGCAATCGCATCCTTGCCGACGAGCATGTCGGACAGGCGCGAATAGACGTTGCGGTCGAGGATCGCCTGCTCGTCGTCGCGGTCCTTGGCCAGGCGCTCGATCTCCTCGCGCTCGATCGCCATGGCGCGTTCGTCCTTCTCGACGCCGTGGCGGTTGAAGACGCGAACTTCGACGACGGTGCCGAAGGTGCCCGGAGGCATGCGCATGGAGGTGTCGCGAACGTCCGAGGCCTTTTCGCCGAAGATGGCGCGCAGGAGCTTCTCTTCCGGCGTCATCGGGCTTTCGCCCTTCGGCGTGATCTTGCCGACCAGGATGTCACCCGGCTGCACTTCCGCGCCGATATAGACGATGCCGGCTTCGTCGAGGTTCTTCAACGCTTCTTCCGAGACGTTCGGAATGTCGCGCGTGATTTCCTCCGGCCCGAGCTTGGTGTCGCGCGCCATGACCTCGAACTCCTCGATGTGGATCGAGGTGAAGACGTCGTCGGCCACGATGCGCTCGGAGAGCAGGATCGAGTCCTCGTAGTTGTAGCCGTTCCACGGCATGAACGCGACCAGCACGTTGCGTCCGAGCGCCAGATCGCCGAGCTCGGTCGACGGACCGTCGGCGATGATGTCACCCTTGTTGACGCGGTCGCCCATGCGCACCAGCGGACGCTGGTTGATGCAGGTGTTCTGGTTCGAACGCTGGAACTTCATCAGCCGGTAGATGTCGACGCCGGACTTGCCGGGATCGAGATCTTCCGTGGCGCGGATGACGATACGCGTTGCGTCCACCTGGTCGACGATGCCGCCGCGGCGGGCGCCGATGGCGGCGCCCGAGTCACGGGCAACGATCGGCTCCATGCCGGTGCCGACGAACGGCGCCTCGGCGCGTACCAGCGGCACGGCCTGACGCTGCATGTTCGAGCCCATCAGCGCGCGGTTGGCGTCGTCGTTCTCGAGGAACGGGATCAGCGCCGCGGCGACCGAAACCATCTGCTTCGGCGACACGTCCATCAGGTCGACGTTCTCGCGCGGCGCCATCATCACTTCGCCGGCGTTACGGCAAATGACGAATTCGTCGACGAAACCGCCATTCTTGTCGAGCTCGGCATTGGCCTGCGCGACATGGTGCTTGGCTTCTTCCATCGCCGACAGATAGACGACCTCATTGGTCAGCTTGCCGCTGACGATCTTGCGGTACGGGCTCTCGATGAAGCCGTACTTGTTGACGCGCGCGAAGGTCGCCAGCGAATTGATCAGACCGATATTCGGGCCTTCCGGTGTCTCGATCGGGCAGATGCGGCCGTAATGCGTCGGATGCACGTCGCGCACCTCGAAGCCGGCGCGCTCGCGGGTCAGACCGCCTGGTCCAAGCGCCGAGAGACGGCGCTTGTGGGTGATCTCCGACAGCGGGTTGGTCTGGTCCATGAACTGCGACAGCTGCGAGGAACCGAAGAACTCGCGCACGGCGGCAGCTGCCGGCTTGGCGTTGATCAGATCCTGCGGCATCACCGTGTCGATCTCGATCGAGGACATACGTTCCTTGATCGCGCGCTCCATGCGCAGCAGGCCGACGCGGTACTGGTTCTCCATCAGCTCGCCGACCGAGCGCACGCGGCGATTGCCGAGATTGTCGATGTCGTCGATCTCGCCCTTGCCGTCGCGCAGTTCGACCAGCGTCTTGACCACGGCCAGGATGTCGTCCTTGCGCAGCACGCGCACGGTGTCCTCGGCCTTGAGCTCGAGGCGCATGTTCATCTTGACGCGGCCGACGGCCGACAGGTCGTAACGCTCGCTGTCGAAGAACAGCGAGTTGAACATGGCTTCGGCGGTCTCGAGTGTCGGTGGCTCGCCGGGGCGCATGACACGATAGATGTCGAACAGCGCGTCCTGGCGGCTTTCGTTCTTGTCGACGTTGAGCGTGTTGCGGATATAGGCGCCGACATTGACGTGGTCGATGTCGAGAACCTGGATCTCATGCTCACCGGTGCCGAGCAGCACCTTCAGCGTCTTGTCGTCGATCTCGTCGCCGGCTTCGAGGAAGATCTCGCCGGTGCCGTAGTTGACGATGTCCTCGGCCAGGTAGTTGCCGAGCAGGTCCTCGTCGGTCGCCTTGATCGCCTTCAGACCCTTTTCGCCGAGCTGGCGGGCCTGGCGGGCGGTGATCTTCTTGCCTTGCTCGACGACGATCTCGCCGGTGTCGGCATCGACGAGGTCGCCGACGGCCTTGAGGCCACGGAAACGCTCGACGTTGAACGGAATGCGCCAGTGGTCGCCGGCGCGCTTGTAGGTGATCTTGTTGTAGAAGGTCGACAGGATCTCTTCGCCGTCCATGCCGAGCGCCATCAAGAGCGACGTCACCGGAATCTTGCGGCGGCGGTCGATACGGGCGTGCACGACGTCCTTCGAATCGAACTCGATGTCGAGCCACGAGCCGCGATAGGGGATGACGCGCGCGGCAAACAGAAGCTTGCCCGACGAGTGCGACTTGCCCTTGTCATGGTCGAAGAAGACGCCCGGCGAACGGTGCATCTGCGAGACGATGACGCGCTCTGTGCCGTTGACGATGAAGGTGCCGTTCAAGGTCATGAGCGGCATGTCGCCCATGTAGACGTCCTGCTCCTTGATGTCCTTGATCGACTTCGCGCCGGTATCCTCGTCGATATCGAACACGATCAGGCGCAGCGTCACCTTCAGCGGCGCGGCATAGGTCAGGTCGCGCTGACGGCATTCGTCAACGTCGAATTTCGGTCCTTCGAACTCGTACTTCACGAACTCCAGCATCGAGGAGCCGGAAAAATCGGAAATCGGGAAGACCGACTTGAAAACAGCCTGCAGTCCCTCGTCCGGACGCCCACCCTTGGGCTCGTCCACCATCAGGAACTGGTCATAGGATGCCTTTTGAACCTCGATCAGGTTCGGCATCTCCGCAACTTCCGGGATCTTTCCGAAGAACTTGCGTACGCGTCTGCGGCCATTGAAAGTCTGGGTCTGGGCCATCGTCGCTCCTTAGCTCTAAACTCGGGACGAGCCTCGCCGCGGCTCGCCTTGCATTCCGGGCCGCCTTGGCGGCAGCCCCTGTCTGTTGTCCCGCCACCTGTCGGCGGCCGGGCTAGAACGGGAGAAAACCCGTTTCCTGAAGGCCGGTTTCGGCCCTCAGGAAAGAGGTTCTCATACGTCTCGCGTCACGCAGCCTCCCTTCACGCCAAGGGAGTGGCGGACGGCGCGAGGCCGCCCGCCGGTATTCAACGCTTACTTCAGGTCGACCTTGGCGCCGGCTGCTTCCAGCTGGGCCTTGAACTTGTCCGCGTCGGCCTTGGAAACGCCTTCCTTGACCGGCTTCGGAGCCGCCTCGACCAGATCCTTGGCTTCCTTGAGGCCAAGACCGGTGATGGCGCGGACTTCCTTGATGACGTTGATCTTCTGGGCGCCGGCGTCGGTGAGGACGACGTCGAATTCGGTCTTTTCCTCGACCGGAGCAGCGGCGGCGGCAGCACCACCGGCAGCGGCAACCGCAACCGGAGCAGCAGCCGAAACGCCCCACTTTTCTTCCAGAAGCTTCGACAGCTCGGCCGCCTCGAGGACGGTCAGCTTCGAAAGGTCGTCTACGATCTTTGCGAGATCAGCCATTGTTGTATTCCTTCATAAGGTTCGAACGTGTGTTTGTGACAGCGAGGAACGGCCTCATGCCGCCTCGTCCTTCCGGGCGTAAGCGCCGATGACACGCGCGACCGAAGCCGCGGGCGCATTGACGATCTGGGCGATCCGGGTTGCCGGCGTGGCGATCATGCCAACCAGCCTGGCGCGCAGCTCGTCGAGCGACGGAAGTGTGGCGAGTGCCTTCACACCGTCGGCGTTGAGCGAGGTGGTGCCCATTGCGCCGCCGAGAATGATCAACTTGTCATTCCCCTTGGCGAAATCGGACGCGACCTTCGGCGCCGCAATCGGATCCTCCGAATAGGCGATCAGCGTCTGTCCCTTGAACAGGTCGATGATCGATGCGGAGTCCGTGCCCTGAAGAGCGATTTTGGCGAGACGGTTCTTCGCGACTTTGACGGTGCCACCGGCGGCGCGCATTTTCGACCGAAGGTCGTTCATTTGCGCGACGGTGATACCGGCGTAGTGGGCCACGACGACTGAACCAGCGCTTGTAAACGCATCATTCAGGCCCGTGACGAGTTCGCGTTTTTCCGCTCTGTCCACTGCCTATCTCCAGTTGACCCCAATCCTGCTGACGGGAACATTCCCATTGACGAGGACAGGCGTCGGGTTGCCTTTTGCCGGCCGGGCCATCCAGTAACGGATCTCCCGAACGACGCTCGAGGATCCTGCCCCCTTTCGCCACACCAACCGGCAAGCCGGACGATGCGCAGACAAAAGGCAAACACGGTTCGAACCTTTCATTGGAGCAATCGCTCCGTTGTCGGGTCTTCACCCGTCTCATGCAGGCCCACATGAATTAAGGCGTTTGGGCCGCCTGCAATCTCGGACAGGATGTCCGGAAGCCTCTCGACTTCCGGTACCGGGCCGCCAACAGGTCGGAGGCCCGGAATTCTTTTCGGATCAGCTCTTTAGCGGCCGATCAGGATAATTCGTATCAGGACGCTGCAAGCGTCGAGACGTCGAGCTTGAGGCCCGGCCCCATCGTCGAGGTGACCGACACCTTCTTGACGTAGTTGCCCTTGGCGCCAGTCGGCTTGGCCTTGGTCACCGCATCGGCGAAGGCCCGCACATTCTCTTCCAGCGCCTTGACGTCGAACGAGACCTTGCCGACGCCGGCCTGGACGATGCCGGCCTTCTCGACGCGGAACTCGACCGCACCACCCTTCGACGCCTTGACGGCGGCGGCGACATCGGTGGTCACGGTGCCGACCTTCGGGTTCGGCATCATGCCGCGCGGGCCGAGCACCTTACCGAGACGACCGACCAGCGGCATCATGTCCGGCGTGGCGATGCAGCGATCGAAGTCGATCGTGCCCTTCTGGACGATCTCGACCAGATCCTCGGCACCAACGACGTCGGCGCCGGCGGCCTTGGCTTCCTCGGCCTTGTCGCCACGTGCGAACACGGCGACGCGGACCGAGCGGCCGGTGCCGTTCGGCAGGTTGACCACGCCGCGGACCATCTGGTCGGCATGGCGAGGATCGACGCCGAGGTTCATCGCGACTTCGATGGTCTCGTCGAACTTCACCGAAGACCGCTCCTTGAGCAGCTTCAGCGCTTCACCGAGGGCATAGGCCTTGTTGGGGTCGATGCCTTCGCGGGTCTTCGATACACGCTTTGCAATCTTTGCCATGATCTCAGCCCACCACTTCCAGGCCCATCGAACGGGCGGAGCCTTCGACCATGCGCATGGCGGCTTCGACGTCGTTCGCGTTCAGGTCCTTCATCTTCTGCTCGGCGATGGCGCGCACCTTGTCGCGGCCGATCGTGCCGGCCTTGACCTTGCCCGGCTCCTTCGAGCCCGACTTCAGGTTCGCGGCCTTCTTCAGGAAGTAGCTCACCGGCGGCGTCTTCATGACGAAGGTGAACGACTTGTCCTGGTAGTAGGTGATGACCACCGGAATCGGCGATCCCTTTTCCATTTCCTGGGTCTGCGCGTTGAACGCCTTGCAGAACTCCATGATGTTGATGCCGCGCTGACCAAGCGCCGGGCCGATCGGGGGCGACGGCGTAGCCGAGCCCGCGGCAACCTGGAGCTTGAGCTGGCCTGCAACTTTCTTAGCCATCTCTCTTCCTGCCTTTTCTCATGCCGGCCCCACTATCGGGGAAACACCGGCGGTTGCAGTCTGGTGGTGCGGTTCCCGCGGCCGGCTAAGCCGCGTTCGCCTCCCACCCGTTCATGGCCGCGCGAAGTTCCGCGCCGCCTCCCCTGCCGCCATCAGGCGCCAGGGATTTCGGATCAGCCCTTTTCGACCTGTCCGAATTCCAGATCGACGGGCACCGCGCGCCCGAAGATCGAAACCTCCACCTTGAGCCGCGCCCGCTCCTCGTCCACTTCCTGGACGAAACCGTTGAACGACGCGAACGGACCGTCCGACACGCGGATCGCCTCGCCGATCTCGAAAGTGACCGACGGCTTCGGCCGCTCGACGCCTTCCTGCACCTGGTTCAGGATGCGCTGCGCCTCGGTCTCGGTGATCGGCACCGGCTTGGAGTCACCGAGGAAGCCGGTGACCTTCGGGGTGTTCTTGACCAGCGAAAACACCGCGTCGGTCAAATTGGCCTTCAACAGCACATAGCCCGGAAAGAACTTGCGCTCGGCATCGACCTTGCGGCCGCGGCGGATCTCGACGACCTTCTCGGTCGGCACCACGATCTGTTCGATATCCGCGGACAGGCCCTTCTGCTTGGCCTTGTTCTCGATGTCCTCGGCGACCTTTTTTTCAAAGTTCGAATAGGCGTGGACGATGTACCAGCGCGCAGTCATTTCACGACTTCTCCGTAATCGCCGGACTTAACGTCCAAGCCCCAGAATCCACTCGATCGCGTAGCCCATGGCCACGTCGGCGGTGAAGAAAAAGATCATCGCGATGACCGCGAACACCAGCACCATCACCGTCGAGATCATCGTTTCTCGCCGCGACGGCCAGGTCACCTTGGCGGTCTCCGCGCGAACCTGCTGGAGGAAGGTGAAAGGATTTGTGGTTTTCGAAGCCATATGCCGCTCTGTCTTCAAGACCCGTTGGCCGGGTCTCCTGGATGATCCCGCAGGCCGGGACGTGCCGCCTGGGCTTCATGTCGGCGCCGAATCAGCGCAACCATTTCGCCCATGCAAATCGGACGCGTAAAGCCGGCTTCCCAGCTCCACGCGTCGCGTGTCTGTTTCGTCTACATAAAACCGATTCTTGATCCACGCAAGTGGCAAGTGCCCGCTTTATGTCCAAACGCCACATCGGAACCATCCAGTCGTTCCGTCCCGGCTATGAGCGCCTTATGCCCCAATCGCGCTAATATGGCAAGCCTGCCGCCGGTTTTCAAATGCGGAGGGCTCAGAGACGTCGAATTGGCCATTTTGGGAAATGGCACGGGCAGCAGGGCTCGAACCTACGACCTGCGGTTTTGGAGACCGCCGCTCTACCAACTGAGCTATGCCCGTATCGCCGGCTGCTATTTCACAAAGCAGACGAGAACTCAAGTGCCGTTTTGAGGCGCGGCCATCTCGGGCGACGATCGTCCCAGCACGAGGCTCAACGCCCAGGCGCAGATGAGGATTTCCAGCAGGAAAGTCCGATGCAGGACAAAGCTGGCGACCCAGTTGCCGTAGGTTGCCGGAACGGTCACGAGTTCGAAGGCGTGACGATCGAACGGCATCAGCCACATGATTGGCGATGCCACCGTATCCAGCACCATGTGCAGCATGGCGCCGGCGAAAAAGACGGCGACGGACACCAGGTGCGGCCAGCCCAGCAGCCTGATGACCGACAGGGCGACTATCCCGCTTGCCAACCAGAACAACGGCCAATGCGTGATGTAGGCGTGGTGGTGCGTGCGTCCGCCGTCGACAAGGTGGAAGTACAGCATATCGATGTCGGGGATGACGCTGCCGATCATCGCGGCGGTCATGAAGCAAGGCGTTTCGCGCCAGCTTTTTGGCGCGAAACGTCCCAGAATGTAGCCAGACGGCAGATGGGCAATCAGCATCGCAAAAAGGTTCCGACGGTTGCGGACGCATGAATATCCCAACTGTTTGTGGCGTCATTTCCGCAGAAACTTGCAGGATTTCCGCAGCTTCCGGCGGCTCCGGTCTCCCGTCGTTCCGCTCAGCCTCCGGCCGGCGGCTTGTATGGCCCGCCGGGTACACCCCAGCCCCAGACCGGCATCGGCTCAGTCTGCGGATCGCAGGTCTCGCCGAGGTTGGAATTCATCTTCGCCAGCCGCGACCCCCATTCGACATAGCCCATGAAGGCGGAACGGAACTCGGGATCGTCCGGCAGGCCGACCTCGTCGGCGGCGTCGGCCAAAAGATTGATCCAGCGGCGGCGCTGCTCTTCGCTCAGATGCTTGCCGAGATGATGCATCACCATCTCGCGATGACCGCCATGCCTTTTGCTGTAGGTCTTCGGCCCGCCGAAAACCTCGCCGATGAAGGCCGCGACATGCGCGGGATGGTCCGGCGACATGTGCTTGAACACAGGGCCGACCACCGGATCCAACGCCACTTTGTCGTAGAAGGTCTGCGTCAGTCGGTTCAGGGCCTCCGCGCCGCCGGCCCATTCGAACAATGTCGGGATGTCCTTGCTCATATCGATCCTCGCCTCTCGATCGCCGCGGACGATAGCGGAAACATCGAGCACGGCTCAACCTGCCTCGATGGCCAGTCCGGACGCCGTCGCGCTACAGACGGGCGGGCGCGTCGGCCTGGGCGTTGGGCGACGGCACCATGCGGCAGTTGTCGGGTTTCGGCGACGCTTTGCAGATCGTGCCGCCAGTCATTGCGTCCACCGATTGGGGCCCGGTCGTCAGCCCGACCTTCAGCATCAAGTCGGGTTCAAGCTGGCGCTCGACCGAGCGCCGCTCAATCGCTGTGAACAGGCCAGGACCGACGGCCATCTCCTCCAAATAAGTCTTGACCACCTGCTTCTGTCCCATCGGGTACAGGCTAAGCCGCGCCTGGGGACCGACGAACCGTCTGACACCGCCGGCAAGCATGAGCGCGCAAGCCGAATTGCACTCCACGCCCGCATCGATGCTCAGCCCGGCATAGGCGCCGTCATCGGCCGGGCAGTCCGCCTTTGCCGGGTCACAGCCAACGAAATCGGTGCGGGCAACGGCGACGTCGAGCTTCTTTTCATGGATCAGTCGTCCAGCCGCCAGAGCGCTGAACAGGTCGCCTCCCCGTGAGCTGATCACCACAGGCAGCCGCCGGTTGCCAAGCGTGTCGAGCAGTTGGCGCAGCTTCTGCGGGGTCTGAGGCGTAATCGCGCCTTCCGCCGAGATCCATTCCGGACAGTCGGGGTTGCAAAGCGGATTGCTGCCGCGAACCACGACAAAGCGCATATCCTGTTCACGCTGCATGACCTCGGGTTGGGCCGGTGGGACCTCGGCAGGTTCGGACCCGGCCGTCGGGGCCTCGACCGTTGGGACCGTCGGCATCGCGGGTTTGTTCGCCGGTATCTCCCGGCAGTTCGCGGGCAGCGGATTCGCGCTGCATATGGTTCCGGCGGTGAACAGGTCGACGGAATCCAGGCTGGTGACGAGGCTCATCCGCAGCATGTTCTCCGGAACCAGCTGGTGGATGCCGCTGGCGGGCGTGTTCTTCATCGTTGTGAGCACGCCCTGGCCGACGCCCATCTCCTTCAGATAGGCCGCCAGCCTTTTCTCTACCGCCTTGCTCATCTCGTAGGTCTTGTAGCTGCCGGCGCTCTTGCGACTGACGACCTTGGTGCCGATGATCTTCTTCTTGCCCTTCACCACGCGATAGGTGGTCCGGTATTGCAATTTCGTCTTGACGTAGGTGGTCGTGATCTGGTGGACGCCGAGAAAGGCCCATTGCCCTACCACACGGCGGACCCCGCCGGAAAACATCAGCGGACAGGCGGAATTGCAAATGGAGCCGTCGGCATAGGCGGTGCCGAAATAGCCGGCGCCCTTGCCGTCATTGTCGATGCAGTCCTTCTCATCCGGCAGGCAGCCCTCGAACCGGGTCTTGCCGACGGCGATATCGAGCTTGTTCTTGCGGATCAGCCGCCCAAGCGCGAGCGCCGCATCGACATTCCCGCCAGGAGAATCGACGACAACAGGCAGCTTGCGGCCGCCAAGTTTCTTGAGCGCGCGCTTGAGCAGCGCCGGCGTGCCGGCTTCAATCGTGCCTTCCGCCGAAATCCATTCGGGACAGGTCGGCTCGCAATCCGGCGCATTGCTGCGCACGACGACAAACCGCATCGGCGGGCCAAGATCGGATTCTCTCGCATCCGCCGCTAACGCAGCATGCCCCATGACAAACAGAGACGCCAGGCAAACCAGCCCCAGCGACCACCACGCCTGATTGTTCAAACGATGCCCTGGAACCACTTGCCGGCAAGCTCCCCAATGCAACCTATACTAGTTGCGGCAGCGGCGCTTGCAACAGCTTTGAAACAACTGCAGCCCCTGTTCGGCCGGCTGTGGGCTGGAATCAAAAAGGGCGGCCCCGAGGACCGCCCTTTCCTTGTCGATCGGCTAAGGCCGGACTCGATTGTTCCTTGATGGTGACGACGATGCCGGCACCGACGGTGCGGCCGCCTTCACGGATGGCGAAGCGCAGCTTCTCTTCCATGGCGATCGGCACGATCAGCTCGACGTGGGGCCAGTCCAATGCGGGCTAGAGGTTCGGTAGCGCGTTCGCCTCCGCGTTGGCGGCCGGCGGAAGCCGGCAGTTGTCCGCCTTGGGTGAGGACCTGCAAATGGCGGCGCCCGTCAACGCATCCGCCGACTCCGGCCCGGTCACGAGTCCGACTTTCAGCATCATGTCTGGTTCGAGCTGACGCTCGACCGAGCTCTGCTCTATCGCGGCGAACAGACCTGGATTGATCGCCATCTCCTCCAGGTAGGCTTTGACTATTTGCTTCTGCCCCATCGAATACATGCTGAGCCGCGCCTTGGGATCGACCAGCCGTTTGGCGCCACCGGCAAGCATGAGCGCGCAGGCTGAATCGCACTCCACTCCCACATCGCTAATCAGCCCGACATAGGCACCGTTATCGGCCAAGCAACCTGCCTCGGGCGGATCGCAGCCTACGATATTGGTGCGGGCGACGGCGACGTTGAGCTTCCGTTCATGGATAAGCCGTCCCGCGGTCAAAGCGCTGAACAAGTCGCCTCCCCGTGAACTGATCACCACGGGCGGCCGCCGGTTGCCAAGCATGGCGAGCAACTGGCGAAGCCTCTGCGGGGTCTGAGGCGTGATCGCGCCTTCCGCCGAGATCCATTCCGGGCAGTCAGGATTGCAGAGCGGATCGCTGCCGCGAACGACCACGAAGCGCATCTCCGACGCCCCGTTTCCTGCCGCTGCCTGGAACGGCTTGGTAGGTGGAGCCTTGGCCGGCTGGGAAACTGGGGCTTCAGCCTTTTGAGAAGGTGCGGCCTTCGCTTTTGTCGTTGCCGCCTTGGCCGGGCCGGCATTCCCCGGTATTTCTCTGCAATTCGGGGCCAACTTGTCGAGCATGCACAGGCTTGCGCCGGTAAACAACTCAATGGTGTCCGCGCTGGTGGCTAATTTCATCGTCAGCATATCGTGGAGGCTGATCTGCCGGATGTCGCTGGCCGGCGTCGCCTTCATCATGTCCAGCACGCCCTGTCCGACACCCATCTCCCTGAGATAGGCCGAGAGCTTCCTCGCGAGCGCCTTGCTCATTTCATAGGTCTTGTAGCTTTCGCCCTGAGTGATGGTTTCTGTAGTGACCCGATATTTTTTGCCCCGCACAACGCGATAGGTGGTTCGATATTGCCTTGTGCTGGGGAAATAGGTGGTGGTGATCTGATGAACACCCAGATGGGCCCAGCCACCGGCCACGCGGCGGACGCCTCCGGCAAACATCAGCGGACAGGCGGAGTTGCACATGGCACCCCCATCGGACGCAATGCCGAAATAAGCGGCGCCCTTGCCGTCATTGGCCTGGCAATCTGTCATACCGGGCCAACAACCGGAAAACTCGGTCTTGCCGATGGCGATATCGAGCTTGTTCTTGCGGATTATCCGGCCAAGCTGGAGCGCCGCGTCGACATTGCCGCCCGGAGAGTTGACGATGATCGGCAGCTTGCGTCGGCCGAGCTTCTTTAACGCACGCTTGAGCAGCGCCGGCGTGCCGGCTTCGATAGCGCCTTCGGCCGAAATCCATTCGGGACAGTTGGGCCCGCAGCCAGCCGCGCTGCTGCGCACGACGACGATCCGCATCGGCGAGACATCATCGGAGAATATCTTCGGTTCGGACCATGTCTTCGGATCGACCCATGTCGGGAAGACTTCATCAGACACTGGCTTCGGATTGGACTCGATCTTCGGATCGGACAATATCTTCGAATCGGTCCAAGTATTCGGATCGGACCATTTCGGAAAAACATTATACGGATCGGACCATTTCGGGGAAACATCCTCGGCCTTTGCGGCGAAGGCAGCCATCACCATCGCGACCACCGGCGCCAGGCGAATCAGCCCGCGCCACCACCTCGCCATACCGTCTGAACGGCGTCCCGGAACCAATTGTCGGCAAGCTCCCCCAATGCAACCTATACTAGTCCCGGCCACCGCGATTGCAATAGCTTTGAAACAACGTGCTGGCCCCGTCTGGCTGGCAGCGCGGCTGGAACGAAAAAGGGCGGCCCGAGGGACCGCCCTTTCCTTCTCGATCCGGCTAAGGCCGGACTCGATTATTCCTTGATGGTGACGACGATGCCGGCACCGACGGTGCGGCCGCCTTCACGGATGGCGAAGCGCAGC
>NZ_JHQS01000033.1 GCF_014843845.1 Mesorhizobium amorphae
CTCACAGGCGTCGAACATCGTCTCTCACAGCGCGATCCGAAAGGTGGCGTCAGAACACCGCTTACAACTCCTCGCTTACGGGCGAGGTGGTCCTAAATCCGGGCATGGCTCAGGTGCCGAAGCCGGAATCGCCTTCTACGAGTGCGCCTGTCGAGACCGAGACTGCAGTCGAAATCGCCTATTGGGAGACCATCAAGGACTCGGCGAACAAGAATTTCTTTCAGGCATATCTCGAGCGATATCCAAATGGTGCATTCGCGGCGCTTGCGAAGTTAAAGATCGAAGCCCTGGACGAGGAAAAAGGTCGCTTGCAAGAGGGGGCAGCAGCAAGGCTGTCAGATGACGCCAAGGCTATGAGCAGACGTGACGATGAGGGCTTTGGAGATCTGGCGCTTTCCACCCAGAGAGAGTTGTCACGTGTCGGCTGCCTTGTCGGCCAAATCGATGGAAAGTGGGGCCTTGCCAGCAAGAAGGCGTTGCAAGATTTTGCGCGACGCCGAGGAATTAACCTCGCGTCGGCCGAGCCCACACCGGATCTTCTCAAAGGGCTAAAGGGAGTTCGAGAAACAGTCTGCCCACTTTCCTGTCCTGACGGAATGGAGGCGCAAGAGGGTCGTTGCCAGAGTGCAGTTGCTGGATTCGATGGAATGTGGGCTTTGACGAGACGTGCCACGAATCCGTCGTGCGGATGGCGTGAGCTCACATCAAACATTTTGATTACAGACGGTCAAATCCTCTCCCCTACCTGGGAGGGAAAGGTCGCGGGCGATGGCGCCTCGACAATAATACTTAGATTTGTCCACGAAGGTCGAAATGAAAGGAATATCTTGTATGTAAGGCTAAACGGCAAAAGAGGGTCTGGAAAATTCTATCACGTGGGTGGCGAATGCGCGGGAGTCGTTGAATTGCGAAAACTGTAGCTAGCTCTGGGTGCCCCCCTGTGGTCATGATCTGACCTGTCTCCAGTCGAATGAGTTTGGGCAGTGCCGCGGCTATCCGGTTCTTCGTTCCCTGTTAGACCGCGATCATTTCCCTGTTAGCCCGCGTAGGGAACCTTTCACTAAGACATTGAATCTGCCGCAGGATTTTAGACCAGAATTGACCCAGGCGCACAGAATCACCGGAAATTCGCTGTTTTTCGGCCCTTAACAGGGATTTCGGGCAGAGACTGGTTCGCTGGAGACTGCCAGCACCACCGAAACACGTCTAATATATTGATTTCTTTATATTTTTATCAACGGGCCCAAAACGTGGACTCGAACCCCCTTCCGGAAAAGCAAACAGAGCACCACATTCCCCCTACCAAGCCGGCGATGAAGCGGGCTGCCAGAGGCTGCCTTTTCGGATGTCAAGGCGATCCATCACTCGGCGTCCTCACTGCCGAAACGGCTCAGCGGGGTCGCGTAAGTGCGCTTGGATTGCGTACTTTGTCGGTCGCAGCCGACAGAGTAGTCCTATTCGTAGATGAGGCCCTTGCGTCGCAGGCGCTCACGCATATCGTTGACATCGAGGCTCAACTTGCCGGCGGCGTAGAGGCTTCGCTTTTCTTCTTCCATCGCCTCGCGCTTGCGGGCGATTTCGAGGACCTTTGCAGCGGTTTCGCGTGGCACGACGCACACGCCGTCGTCGTCGGCCACGATTACGTCGCCGGGCCGGATGTGGGCGCCGGCGCAGACGATCGGGATCTGGACGTTGCCCAGCGTCTCCTTGACGGTCCCCTGTACGCTGATTGCCTTCGACCAGACCGGAAAAGCCATGGAGCGCAGCGTCGAGACATCGCGCACGCCCGCGTCGATGATCAGGCCCCTGATGCCTTGCGCCTTGGCCGACTCGGCCAGCAGGTCACCAAAATAGCCATCCTCGCAAGGCGAGGTCGGGGTAACGACCAGGATGTCTCCTGGCCGCGCCTGTTCCAGCGCGACATGGATCATCCAGTTGTCGCCCGGCGCGACTTCGCAAGTCAGCGCGTTGCCTCCGATCCTGGCGCCATCGTAGATGGGCCGCAGGCGTGTGGCGAGCAGGCCTGTCCGTCCCTGCGCCTCGTGAACCGTGGCCACGCCAAGCTGGCCAAGAGCCTCGCAGGTCTCGATCGGCGTGCGCTCGGTCTTCGTGACGACTCTGGCCATCGGTGTTCTCCTGGAAAGATGAGGCGCGGCGTCTGGCCCGCGCCCGAATGGTGCTCATTGGTGGCCTAGCGCCCTTGCGCCTTCAGCCGCGTATCAAGCCTCGGAAAGACCTTGCGGGCATTGCCTTCGAACACGGCCCGCCGCTCGGTCTCGCCGAGCGAAAGCGCGTCGATGTAGCGCCGCGTGTCGTCGAAGTCGAAGCCGGTCTCCGGGTCGATGGCCTTGACCGCTCCGAGCAGTTCGGACCCGAACAAGATGTTGGCCGGACCAACGACGCGGAACAGCGTGTCGATGCCCGCCTGATGATAGACGCAGCTGTCGAAGAACACGTTGCGGAGCAGGTGCTCGCCCAGTGCGGGCCTGTCCAGCATCATCGCCAGGCCGCGATAGCGTCCCCAGTGATAGGGCGCCGCGCCGCCACCGTGTGGGATGATCAGCTTGAGATCGGGAAACGCACTGAACAGGTCGCCCTGGATCAGCTGCATGAAGACCGCGGTATCGGCATTGATGTAGTGCGCGCCGGTCGTATGCAGGCATGCGCTGCAGGAGCCGGAGACATGGATCATGGCCGGCACCTGCAGCTCGACCAGCTTTTCGAAGAGCGGATACCAGTAGCGGTCGTGGATCGGCGGCGCCGACCAGAAGCCGCCGGACGGATCGGGATTGAGGTTGCAGCCGACGAAGCCGAGTTCGACGACGCAGCGCTCGAGCTCGGCAAGGACCGGCTTCAGGTCGCCGCTCATCGATTGCGGCAGCTGGCATACGCCGGCGAAGTTGGCCGGGAACATGTCGACGATGCGGGCGATCAAGTCGTTGGAGATGCGCGACCACTCGGCATTGGTCTCGGCGCTGCCGATATGATGGCCCATGCCCGAAGCCCGTGGCGACAGGATGGTCACGTCCGAGCCTCGCTCGCGCTGCAGGCGCAGTTGGTTCTGTTCGATCGTTGCCCTCAGCACATCGTCTGCAATGCCGGGATAGGCGGGCCTTGCGTCGCGCGTGCCCTCGACGAACTCGACCTGGGCCTTGCGAAAGGCATGATGGTCCTGCGGTTCGCTCGTGTAGTGGCCGTGGCAGTCAATGATCATTTCGATTCTCTTCGCGGCGCGATCCGGCAAGCGGCGGACGCTGAGGTCCGCCGATGACGATTGTTGCGACTACGGTTCGAGCACGTAGTTGGTGAAGCCGCCGTCACCGGAAGCGACCCCGTTGATGGCCTCGTTGATCCGCTCGAGCGGATACGTCCTGGCCTCCAGCACCGAGAGATCGATCGTGCCGGAGCGAACCATCTCGGCGATCTCCATGCCCTCGGCGGTGGTCAGCCAGGCCGAGCCGATCAACTCCATCGAATTGTCCATCCACCACTTGGTGTTGAACAGCATGTCGCTGCCTGTGCCGCCGATGTTGACGATGCGGCCGCCTCGCCTGACCCCCATCATGGCGTCCTTCATGGCATTGACGTCGGCGACTGCGCCGAGGCAGTCGAGCATGAAGTCGGCTCCAATACCGTTGGTCTGCGAGCGGACCCAGTCGGCGACCTGGCCGTCCTGGTTGGAGAAGGTCTGGACCCGGTTCGGGGCAAGCTGCTTCAGCCGCTCGAGCAGGGGCTTGCCACGGGCCACGGCATAGACCGTCGAGACCCCCATGGCGAGCGCGAAGAGAGTGGCGCCGACGCCCAGCGTGCCCGTCGCGCCGTTGATGATCAGCGACTTGCCGGTCGGTACGCCGAACTTCTTGATCGCGGAATAGGATGTACCGAGGTAACCCATGCGGGCGGCCTGAGGAAAGGTCATGGTGTCGGGAATCTTGACGATCGCATTCTGGGGCGCACACATGAACTGGGCGAAGCCGCCTTCCGGATAGCGCTTGTAGATCTCCAGGCTGTTCTTGTTGAAGCCGAAATAGCCATTGAATGTGAAGTACTCGCACTTCGCCTGATGGCCGCTGACGCAGGCATGGCATGCACCGCAGGAGCGTAGCGGATTGACGTAGACGCGGTCGCCAGGCCTGATCGCCACGACTTGGTTGCCGACCTGGTGCACGATGCCCGCGGGGTCGAGGCCGAAGATCGCCGGCTTCATTGGCAGCGGCTGATGAGGGTACCAGGTTTCCCAGTTGTTCAGCACGTTCGCGAGGTTGGGCACCATCCCGCAGGCCTTGACCTCGACGACCACATCCGTGCCGGACGCCACCGGCTTCGCCACTTGCTCGACACGCATCGGCTCGTTCACGGCATGCAGCCGTGCCGCTCGCATCATGATCGTCATCGTCTGTTCCTCCCAATATGTCGGTTCGCGGAGATGCCTCATTGACATTCTCATCGGACTGCAGATACCGTACAGTATCTGGATTGAGTGACGCAAGAGCCGATTTCCTCTGACGACAGCATTTGCAGGAGATCTCGGCGTATGCCGTGCCGGTTGCGGCCCGGCGACGAACGCTTTCGCCGCGAACGTCGCTCGCTGAATGAGAGAACGTCGCGCCATCCAGGCAACAAGGACAGATGAGGGGCATCGAAGGCCCGTTCACCGTCCTACACGGAGGGATCAGTGCCGGAGTTTACGCTAACGCCAATCGATCTGCTGCGCATTCTGTGCGGACTCTGGTTCCTTCCGCATCTCGTCGGAAAGATCAGGAACTTCGAAAAGGCGACGAAGACGTTCGAGGCCGCCGGACTGAAGCCTGGAAAGCCCTTCATCGTGTTGACGATAGTGCTGGAGGTTCTTGCCGCCGTTGGAATGGTGTTCAACATTCATCCGCGATGGGCGGCCGCGTGCGCTGTGGCTGTCTTGCTGGGGGCGGCCTATGCGGTGGTGCGTATCAATGGCCCGCACTGGCGCTGGCAGCTGATGGGCCCCGAATACCCGATTTTCTGGGCGCTTGCCTGTATTGTTTCGGCCCTCTAACCTTCGGTCGATTCGGATACCAAAGGTATCCAGATAATGGGCTGGAAGGACAGAAGATGGCACGACTGACACGCGAACAGAGCCAGGCTCTGACCCGCGAGAAGCTTTTGCTGTCGGCGAGCGAGGTCGTGGCCCGCGACGGCTACTCCGGCGCGACCATCGAACGCATCGCGGAAGAGGCCGGATATTCGAAGGGCGCCTTCTATTCGAACTTCGCCACAAAGGAAGAGATATTCCTTCAACTGCTTGAGCGCCATGCCGGCGGCGACGTGGTCGAACTCACCGGCCTGCTCGACGGCTACGATGACCCAAAAGCGATCATCGACGCGATGTGCGATTGGGCCAACCAGCGGGCGAAGGACAAGCGGTGGGGAACGCTTGCCATCGACCTGCTGCGGATCGCCCGCCGGGACAACACACTGGAAGAGCGGCATCTGCGCCTGTTCAAGGACCAGTGGGTGGGTCTGGGCAAGTTGCTGTCCGGAAAGCTTTTCCCCTACGGCGGTTCCGATATCGAACCACTCTATGTGGGCGGCGTCGTTCTCGAACTCATCTACGGCGGCCTCTCCAGCTTCATGAAGGACGACTCGCCGGGCGAAATGGTCAGGGCCACGCTCACCTCGATGCACGAGGCGCATCTCTACAGGCACATGAAGCGGCCGGCCGCCCGCGTATAGGGCGCGCCGCTTCCGAGGCGCACCGGCCGGTCCTGGCCTCGCACCCGAGGTCGGCACGGCGCTCACGACGCGTGAACAGTCATTGGTCGGTCGCTGCCAGCATCGTCTGCAATTGATGAACGAGTTGCTCGGCCTCCCTTGATTCCGCGGCCGTGCCGAAAACCACATGGTCGGGCCGCACCAGGACGGCGCGTGCACGCTTCGACGTCAACCAGTCCGCCAGCACGCGGTCTTCTTCCACCAGAAGCGAAGGATAGGATCTCTCCTGCGCCACGCGATGCACGGCAACGCCCGCCTCGCGCGACTTGTCCAAAAGCCTGGGCGAGGGGTCCATTTCACCGGCGATGAGAGGCTGGAATCCGGGTGGCAAAGCGTCGTCGAGCCGCATCCGGTCGAAAGGCCCGACGACCCACGGCTGTGGACAGGGCTCGCCGGCTCCGGCTGTCGACCACCCGTCAACGCCACTGGCGACAAGTCCATGACGGATGGGCGGAAAGAGGTTCTGCCGGACCTGAACGCCCTGGCCCGCGTGCATGGCCGCTACCATCTCGGCATTGCGGGCGCGGGCCTTGCCGGGATCCAGCTCGCAGATGACTCTTCCCAGCCGCTTCGTGATCTCGATAACCTCACGTATGAATGGCCTGCGCTCGGCCTGGTAGGTGTCGAGCAGGCGCTCCGATCCCCCGCCGATCACATAGGCCAGCTTCCACGCAAGATTGGCTGCATCCTTGATGCCCTGCACCATCCCCTGCGCGAGAAATGGCGGGGTCATGTGGCAGGCATCGCCGGCAAGAAAGACGCTGTCGACCCGCCACTGCTGCGCAACAAGAGCGTGGAAATTGTAGGTCGCCGAGCGCCAAAGCCTGGCCTGGTCCGGCCGAAGCCAAGGCGAAAGCAGCTGCCGGATCCGTTCCGGTCGATTGATCTCCGCCGGATTTTCACCCGGCAGGATCATGAACTCCCAGCGTCGCAGTCGATTGGGCCCGCGCACATATGTATGCGGGCGCGCGGGATCGCAGAACTGGACGTTGGTCTCCGGCAGCGCGACGTGCCCGTCCTCCAATATCATGTCCACCACGAGCCAGGGTTCGTCGAAGTCGAGGTCTTCCAGCGCGACGCCCAGCCTGCGCCTGACGAAGCTCGCTGCGCCGTCGCAACCGACGACATAGCGCGGGGTGCGCTTTGAGCGTTCGCCGCTCACCTTGTCGTGCAAGGTCAGGACCGGTCTATCGGGGTTCTCGAGGTCGACAAGCTCCGTTGCGGTGCGTAGCGTGAGGTTGGGGAACTTCTTGCCGTTGGCGCGCAGAGCCCGTTCGAGCTCCGGCTGAAGGAAAGTCATATAGGGCGGCCAGGTAAGCGGGTAGGGCTCGGAAGGGGACTCGAACCGGCGCAATAACACGCCGTCGGCGGATCTGTATTCCGATGGGCGATATTCCCCGGTCGCCGCGGCAACGGCGTCGGCCGCGCCTATGTTCTGGAAGACCCGCATCACCTCGTGGTCCATGCCGATCGCGCGAGGCAGTGCGTAGACGTCGTCAGCGGCGTCAATGCCCTCCACCCGAACTCCTGCTGCCGCAAGAAGATTGCACAAGGTGATGCCGACCGGGCCGAGCCCGACCACCACGACGTCCGCCTCATCTTGCGTCATCTAGGAATACCCTCTGGCCGGCTTCGGTGCGGCTGCCGCGCGGCATCACTGCAGGAAAGCCGGCACCGCAAGCCCCAGCCGTGCGGCTACATCGGCGAGGTTCCTGGCGGTGCCCTTCGCCAGAGGGATGCCGTTGGCGATGCGCTCCCGCCCGGTCTGGAAGCCGCGTTCGCCTGGTAGTTTCACGCCATCGGAGCCAGCTGCCGGATCGAGCGCATGGATCGCGCCGGCGAGGCTGTCCACCGAGGCGAGAAAGGACGATGTGTCGCCGAAGGCCGCCGGATTGATGGCAAGCAGAAGGCCATTGAAGCCGCCTTTCTTCTCGCCGCGCAGGAACGGCGCGATGACAGCGTTGCCCACCAGCACGCTCGACAGAATTTCGATCATCAACGACAGGCCGGATCCCTTTGGGCCGGCCATGGGCAGTATGGCTGCCACCGCATGCGGGTCTTGCGTTTCGGTGCCGCTGGCGTCGATCGCCCAGCCCTTGGGGATCGGGCTGCCCGAATCCTTCGCCGCCATGATCTTGCCGAGCGCGACGGCGGCTGTGGACATGTCGAGTACGATCGGATCGGCGCCACCGGGCCGCGGAACGGCGATCGACAGGGGGTTCGTCGACAGCGCCTCGCCCTTTGCGCCGAAGTAGCTCATGAGCGGCCTCGACGCGGTCATGGCGATACCGATGAGGCCGCGGCCGGCCAGTTGGGTCGTGAAGTAGCCGATTGCGCCGGCATGCGATATGGCGCGGGCGCCGCACCAACCGATGCCGAACTTCTCCGCCAGATCGCCGGCCCTGCCGGCCGCGTGCATCATGGCGCCGGCGCCCGGCGCCTTTGCGTAGTCGAAGACGCAGGTCGCTCCGAATTCCCGGATCAGCTTCGGCTGTTGCCCGGTGCGGACGACGGCGGTCTTGATCATCTCGATGTAGCGCGGGATCCTGAGAACACCGTGCGAATCCGCGCCGCGCAGATTCGCCCATACCAGCAGCCGCGCGGTCTGTTCCGCCTCTTCCGGCGTATAACCGGCCGCATGCAGGAGCGCAGTCGCAAAATCGGTCAGTTCGGTTTCCTGGACGACGGGCATGCCGAATCTCTCCTGGTCTGGCTGTGCTGACCTCAAGCGACCGGCGTTGCCGGGAAGAATTTGTCGAGCCAGCCCTTGATCATCATCCTGGTGCGCGGCGCGTCCTCCGGGGCGAGCGGGAAATGGGCGGTTCCCGTGATCAGCATCAGCTCGGCTGGCTGCCCGGCCTTCTCGAACAGGCGGATGGATTGCTCGGTCGGCGTGATGATGTCGTCGGCGGTGTGGAAGAACAGGGCCGGCCGCGGCGCGATGTTGGCCACCACGTCATCCGCCCTGAAGTTCATCATGCTCCATGCGGTCTCGGTCGGGATTTCCATGATCGCCTTGGGCGACAGGTTCTTGCGCAATTTTTCCGGGATCGGCACGGCGTCGAAGCGCGAGATCCACATGCTCTCGCCCGTCGCGCGCTTGTGCTCGCGCCCCTTCTCGAGCAGGCCCATGAAACGCTCCCAGGCCTCCGGCGTCGGGTGCTGGCCGCGGAACTTCCGCTCGCCGTGACCCCAGCCGCATGAGGAGATGACGCAGGCGAACCGCTCGTCGACCCCTGCTGTATAGACCGAAACCGCGGCACCGAAGCTGTGACCGGTGATGCCAATTCGCTTCGGGTCGATCTCGGGGCGCCCGGCGAGGAAGGTCAGCGCGTTCTTCGCGTCAGCGACCTGATCGAAGCAGCGCACCTGGGCGCGCTCGCCCTCGCTCTCGCCGCAGCAGCGGAAGTCGAAGCGCAGCGCGGCATAGCCGAATGCTTCCATCATCTCCGCCTGGATCTGGGCGTGCGACTCGTCCTTGGAACCGACGAAGCCGTGGCAGACGATGAACGCCGGCAGCTTCTGTCCCGGACGGTGGCTGTCGGGAATGTGCAGAATCGCCGACAGTTTCAGGCCGTCGGACAAGAACGTCAGTTTTTCCTGCATGGCAGTCTCCTATCGGAAGCGGCGCCCCACCCGGTCGAGCCGCTTCGCTTGGTTCCTTGTACGGTGTGCCGAAGCGCGGCCGGCCGCCGCGCCTTCCCGATCAGTCGACCCTGGCGAATGGAAAATGGTGCTCGCGCCATTCCTGGGGGGCGGGCGAACCCCAGACATTCATCTGGCGGACGTTTCCAGGGCGCTCCAGGTTGGTGATGACGTTCGGCACGAAGTGGGCGTCGTCGGCTACCGTGTGCATGGCGCCGGAGCACTCGACGATCGATCCGCTGGCATCCAGGTAATAGGCGTAGGTGTTGTCGCCTGGACGATGGCGGCCCGGCCCCCAAAGGACTTGGCGGTCGAACCCGTCGAGAATGTCGCCGAGCCGGCAGTAGTCGCTGAAGTGGCTGAATTCGAAGGAATAGTGGTGAAGCCCGATCGGGCCCTTCACCAGACCCAGAATGTGATGCTGGCGGTTGCCGCCATGCATCCAGCTCAGAGCCTCGTTGACCATGCGCTCGGTGAGCTGCATGCCGCAGATTTCGGAGAGCTGCCGCCTTGTGGCGACCGGGTCGGGCGTGATGAGATTGATGTGATCGAGCCGACGCGGCTTGATGCCGTTGGTAGGATAGCGCGGATTGTACATGTCGTCGCGCGCCGGGGTGTGAACCTCGAAGCGCAGCCCTTCCGGCGTTGCGAAGGTCACGCCGGCATCGCAGCAGGCCAGACTGGGTTCGCGCGAGAGGACACGGCAGCCGGCACCGTCCACACGCGAGGCGGCTTCCGCGACAGCCTCGGCGGTCAGGGCTTCGAGCCCGATCGTGTGGCAGGAATTCTCATCGGATTGGAGAAGCACGAGCTCGGCCTTGCGGCCGTTCGAGCTCAGCCATGTCTCGCCCGCCGCCTGTTTGGTGACGCGCAGCCCGAGAATCTCCGTCGAGTCATGGATCATGGCCTCCACGTCGCGGACATTCAGCTTTATGTGACCGACCCCAAACACCAGGTGCATCACCATTCTCCTCCTGCGGCCCCTGCTTGGCCCTGGCAACCTGCTTAGATCAAACAAAGTCAGATGGCAACAAATTTCGAAAATAATATGTTATTACGAAATATTAGGAGTCGGAGCGGTCTTCTGCCACCGTGTTGCGCAGGGTTCCAATGCCTTGGATTTCGATTTCGACCTCATCGCCGGGGAAAAGAAACTCCGGCGGGTTGCGGCTGGCGCCGAAGCCCGAGGGGGTGCCAGTAACGATGACATCGCCGGGGTCGAGCGGAGCAAAGGTCGAGATGTAGGAAATCAGCCAGGGGATGTCGAAGATCATGCGGTCGATCGCGATCGACTGTCTGGTCACGCTATTGACCCGGCTCTCCAGGAGGAGCCGCGCCGGGTCCGGGATCTCGCGCGTACAGACCATCCAGGGGCCGAACGCGCCGCTTTGATAGAAGTTCTTGCCGGGCGTGAACTGGCTCGAGTGTTTCTGCCAGTCGCGTACGCTCCCCTCGTTGAAGCATGCATAGCCGGCGACGTACGCCATCGCTTCGGCGCGCGCGATCTTGTGGGCACGGCGGCCGATGATCACCGCCAGCTCGCCCTCGAAATCCAGCTTGTCGGAAGCCGCCGGCTTCAGAATCGCGCCTCCATGGCCGGTCTGTGCTTCCGCGTGACGCATGAACAGCAGCGGGAACTGCGGCGCCGTCTTGCCATCCTCGTGGAAGTTGGTGGCGACGCAGAAGATCTTGCCTGGGTTGGGAATCGGAGGGAGCAGGCTGACTTCGGCCAGTCGCACGACTTCGAGACCGCGTTCGCCAGATGCGAGATCGGGAAACCGGCTGCCGAGATAGGCTTTGAGATCCGGAGGCGCGCCGGGATCGGAATCCAGGCGCAGGATCGTTTCACCTTCGACGATTCCATAGCCGGCACCGGACCGATCAACGAAAGAAGCGAATTTCACAGGCTCACCCATTTGGGACGTGCGATGAAGGCAGGTACCTCTTGCTCGGAGTAAATCGGATTTTCGAAAATATGCAAGTCGTCGGAAGGAAGCGGCAAAGCGCCGATCTCGAGCCGAAAATGGCCTGATTGCCGATTGGGCGTGCTGCCGATTTTGTTCGTCACGATAAAGTTACGAAAAAAGATTGATATTTCGAAAAAAATGTGCGACCACCGATCTGGCCTCGGGAGGAGGCCCATGTGCGCGACGAGAAACTCGGCATGCACTGGTTTGAGCGAACGGGAGGTATCGACGTGACAGCAATTCCGCAGACGATGAAGGCCGCGCGCATGCACGAGATCGGCGGCCAGCTGAGGATCGAGGACGTGCCGGTCCCGAAGCTTGGGTCGATGGACGTGCTCGTTCGCGTCAGATCGTGCGGCATCGTGCCGAACCTCGCCAACATCCTGGCGATGTGGCCGACCTGGTTCCCCCACATGCCGCAGCCGCCGCTGCCAGCGATCTTCGGTCTTGACCCGACCGGCGAGATCGCTGCGGTCGGCAGCCAGGTCCACAATCTGAAGCCCGGGGATCGCGTCTACGTTAATCCGGGGCGCTCCTGCGGCTCTTGCCGTCATTGCCGGCGCGGCGACACGATCTCCTGCCGCCATTATGCCTTCCAGGGCTATTTCGGCTTCAGCCACGACGCGCTGCAGACATTTGAAGATTACCCGGTCGGCGGCATTTCCGAGTACATGGCCGCGCCGGCATCGGCGATCGTGGCGCTTCCCGACAACATGACCTTCGATCAGGCAGCGCGGCTCGGCTACATGGGCACCGGCTATTCCGCTCTGAAGAAGGCGCAGATCGGCCCCGGCGACACGGTCCTTGTCAACGGCATTTCCGGCACGCTCGGCATATCGATCGCGGTGTTCGGTCCGTCGTTCGGAGTCAAGAAGATTCTCGGCACCGGTCGCGACAGGAAGTTGCTGAAGCAGATCGAAGCGCTTGCTCCCGGCATTATCGAGACGCATTCGCTGGACGAGGGATCGCCCGACGAATGGGCCCGTTCCAGGACGGCGCATGGCGAAGGGGTCGACGCCTTCATCGACTGCAACGGGCCGGGCACGCCGCAAGAACCTTTCCTGGCGGGTCTCAGGGCGCTGCGCCGCGGCGGTATTGCCGTCGACATCGGTGCTGTGATGGGCGCGGTTCCCATCGACGTGCACATGATGATGGACCGCAACCAGCGTCTTATCGGTTCGGCATGGTTGACGACATCCGAGGGCCAGGAAATGGCCGACCTCGTCGGGATCGGCAAGGTCAGCTTCGACCTCCTGGAAACCCATGCGACGCCCATGAGCAAGGTCAATGAGGCCATTTCGGGCATCGCCCAGCGCCATGGCGGGTTCTCGAATTTTGTGATCCATCCGTAATTGCGTACTTTAAGGTATGCTGATACCGGATGGTATCCACATTGCTCTGGGAGGATCAAGACATGAACATTCGCCGCATCGTCACCGGAAAGAACGCCACAGGAAAATCGGTATTCATCAGCGACGGCTCTTCGCCGCGCGAGATGGCGCTGCAGCACACCCCCGGTTTCGTTTCGTCCCCGCAGTGGAAGATCGATGGGACACCGGATCTGGCCAAACGGGACAGCGCCGATCCGATGGCGGGCGAGAGCACGATGCTCGCTTCGGTCGGGGGCTCGGTGTTCTGGATGATCACCTTTCCCCCGGACAGCGTGATGATGTCGCCCGACTGGAAGCCCGAGCTTGCGGGTCCGGAGCACCTGAAGGCCGCGCCCGGCATCGCCGAGCGTTTCGAGATGGACAATCCCGGCATGCACCAGACGCCGACGGTCGACTATGTGACCGTCGTCGAGGGCCGGCTTGTCCTCGAACTCGACGATGGCAAGACCGTTGAGCTGAAGCAGGGTGATACGGTCGTGCAGCAGGGCGCGCGCCATGCTTGGCGCAATCCTTTCGACGAGCCCGTGACGGTCTCGGTCGTCATGCTCGGTGCGACGACGGCATAGGCCGCGTCGCATGCCCCGCCCGCCGGCACTCCGATGGCGGCGCCGACCTTTGTCTCTCCGGGCCTACTGTCGGCCCGGTAGGCGGTCGCCTCTTCCTGCCTCGCGCGCGTCCCCGCCACCGAGATTCTTCTCGGCGACCTCGGCCAGTATCTGGCGGGCCCAGCGGTGCAGGCCTGAGTGGTGCGTACGCTCGGTCCAGTAGATGTCGACCTGGATGAAGACGTCCATCGGGAAAGGCCGCAAGGCGAGCCTGTCCGACAGGCGACGCGCCAGCCGATACGGAATCGTCGCCACCAACTCCGAGCCTGGAATAAGCCGCTCCAAAATGTCGTGGCTCGACACGGTGACCTCCGGCTCCATCTCGACGCCCGTTGCGCGTAGCGCGGCGAAATAGAGGGCCTCCCAGCGTCCGTTATGCGTGACCGCGACATGCCGCGAGGCGCAATAGCGGTCGAGCGTCAGCGTTCCCCGCGCCAGCGGGTGCGCGGGGTCCATGACACAGGCGTAGTGATCGGTGAACAGTTTCCTGCGGTAGTAGATGTCACCGAGGATCGCGACCGGTCCCAGCACGATGTCGCATGTGTTCTGCTTCAACTGCTGCTTGCCGTCGACGGCAGACTCGAAGATGTGGATCGTCGCTTTCGGCGCCTCCTTCTGCGCCCGGCGCACGAAGTCGGGAATGACGAACATGCGCTCGTGGTGGTTACAGGAGACCGTCACGCTTCCTTCGGCCGCGGCTGCGTCAAAACCCGACGGCGAAGAAAGCGCGGCCATCTGCTCAAGGATGCCGCGCGCCTGCTGGGCGAGCTGTTCGCCCTTGTCGGTTGCCACGATCGAATTGCCCTGGCGGACGAACAGCGGATCGTTGAAGGCCTTTCGCAGCCTCTTGATGGCGTAGCTTATGGTGGACTGGTTGACGCCGAGAAGCAGGGAGGCATCGGAAAACGAGGCGCGGTCCTGGACAGCAACAAGCGTCTGCAAGGCCGCGAGATCTACACTGGCAAGCTCGTCGGGCAGCACGGCCATTCTCCTCCATGCAAATTTTCGATGACCTCTATCTAACTCATCGCATTGCTGAATACACGCGGATTTCGTACCCCGTCTCCGACAGGGAGGAAACCATGTCCGAAGCCGTGAAAGTGATCGACGACGTCTCGTTCGGAGACCTGCTTGCCAATCCGTATCCGATCTTCAAACGCGTCCGAGATCTCGGGCCGGTCGTCAAGGTCGAGGCGGCGAACATCATGATGGTCACGCGCTTCGACGACGTCATGGCCATCGAACGCGATCCCGTGACGTTTTCCTCGATCAATCCGCAGTCACTGCTGAACACGGTGATCGGGCCGAACCTGATGCGCAAGGACGGCGAGGACCATGCCCGCGAAAGGGCGGCGATGGATCCGAGCCTGCGTCCCGGCGTCGTCAAGCGCTGCTGGGCCGACCCCATGCGGGCCATCTGCGACGACGTCATTTCGCAGATCGAGCACAAGGGTGAGGCCGAGCTTTTCGAGGAACTCGCAGCGCCGATCGCGGCGCGCGCGCTGGCCGACATATTGGGCTTCGACGGCGTCGACTGGCGGACGATGGCGCTGTGGTCGCAGTCGCTGATCGACGGTTCCGGCAACTACTCGCACGACGCGGAGATCGCGCGAAAGGCGAGGGAGGCAGCCAGCGGCGTCGAGAGCGCCGTCGACAGGATGCTTTCCCATCATCGGGACAATCCAAATCCTTCGATGCTGTCTTCGATGCTCCAGGCCGATCCTGCGCAGACGGTCGAGCAGATCTACGCCAACATCAAGGTGGCGATCGGCGGCGGGCTGAACGAGACACGCGACTCGATCCTGACGCTGATCCTGGGGCTGTTGCAGAACCCGGATCAACTCGCTCGCGTTCGCGCCGAGCCTTCACTCTGGGGGCAGGCTTTCGAAGAAGCGGTGCGCTGGATCTCGCCGATAGGCATGTATCCTCGCCGCTTGGCCCGCGACGCCGAGATTTCGGGCACGCTGGTCCGCAAGGGCGAGCAGGTGGGTCTGTGCGTCGGCGCTGCCAACCACGACGACCGCCGTTTCAGCGATCCGGAGAAGTTCGATGTCTTCCGGGAAAAGAAGTCCCACCTGGCGTTCGGCGCCGGATCGCATTTCTGCGCCGGCACCTGGGTGTCGCGCGCGCTGGTGAGCCAGATCGCCGTGCCGATGGTGTTCGAGCGGCTGCGCAATCTTCGGCTCAAGGATCCGGAACTCGTCCGCATCCGCGGCTGGGTGTTTCGTGGCCCCACGCACATGCCCGTTGTCTGGGACGCTTGAGGGAGAGAGTCATGCCAACGATCAGGTTCCTGCTCACGGACGGCGCGGAGCTCGCCGTCGAGGCCCAGAACGGCCGCAGCTTGATGGAAACCGCGCTTGAACACAGCGTTCCCGGCATCATCGCCGAATGCAATGGCTCGGCGGCGTGCGCCACATGCCATGTCGTGCTTCCGGAGGAAATACTGTTGGCGCTCGAACCGATCAGCGAGCATGAAAACGACATGCTGGACTTCGCCGAGGCGCCGCGCGAATCCGGAAGCCGGCTGAGCTGCCAGATCAAGGTCAGCGACGCGCTGGACAATATTTCCGTCCGCATTCCGGCCGCCTAGCGGTTGAGGCCGATCATGTCCCTTGATGCCGATCATCCCGCCGCGGCCAAGCCTGGCGACGAAAGCAGCATCGTCATCGTCGGTGCCGGACAGGCCGGCCTGTCCACGACCGAAAAGCTGCGGGTGAATGGCTTCGCGGGTTCGATCACCCTGATCGGGGAGGAACCGGATGCTCCCTACCAGCGTCCCCCGCTGTCGAAGGCCTATCTTCTGGGCGAACTTGAACGCGACCGCCTGAAGCTGAAAGCGGAGGACTGGTACGCAAAGAACCGCATCGCGTTGCGACTGGGAATGCGCGTTGCATCGATCGACCGTGCGCGGCGGCGCGTCTGTCTGGCCGATGGCGCCATGCTTGACTACGATCGTCTGGTGCTCGCAACCGGGGCGACCGCCCGAAAGTTGCCGCAGGCGATCTCGCGCGGCCTTGCGGGCATCTTCACCATCCGCACGCTCGCCGACATCGATGCGTTGCGGCCGGCGCTTGAAATGCACGGCAAGCTCCTCGTCATCGGCGGCGGATATATCGGGCTCGAGATTGCCGCCGTCGCACGCGGGCTCGGCATGACGGTGGATGTGGTGGAAGCCGCCGATCGCCCGCTCGCGCGGGTGGCCTCGGCGCAAACCGCCACGGCGGTCGAGGCGCTCCACCGCTCCAGGGGCGTGACGTTTCATCTCGGCAAGGCGGTGAGTGAGTTGCTAGGCGCGGACCGGGTTGCCGGTGCCAGGCTCAGCGACGGGACGATCGTCGCCGCCGACGTCGTCGTGGCAGGAATCGGCGGCATGCCGGAAACGTCGTTGGCGGCTGAGGCGGGTCTCGCCATCGACAACGGCATCACCGCCGACGCGTACGGGCGCACGGACGACCCGTTCATCTGGGCCGCTGGCGACTGCGCCAACTTCTCCTTGCCCGAAGGCGGGCTGCGGATGGAGAGCGTCGGCAACGCGATCGACAGCGCCGACGTGGTCGCCCGCAACATCATGGGCGCGCGCCAGCCCTACAGACCGAAACCGTGGTTCTGGTCGGATCAGTTCGATCTCAAGCTGCAGATCGCCGGCCTGTCCCGACCGGACGATACGGTGGTTGTCAGGCAGGGCGCGGGACCGGGACGGTCGCACTGGTACTACCGCGAAGGGCAGCTCGTCGCGGTCGATGGGCTGAATGCGCCGCGCGACTATCTGATCGGTAAGCGCCTCCTTGCCATGTCGGCCAGCCCCGATCCCGCTCAGGTCGCGGATCCGGTGCTGGCACTCGAGGTCTTGGCGAGTGCCGCGAAATGAGGCGGCGCCCGGGCGAGGCAAAGGCGTTCCGTGTCGCCTGCGGCGGACAAATGGGACGAGCCGGCAGACTTCTCGGCATTGACATTCGTAGGCGTATCTGCATACTATAAAGTATCTTAAATGATGCAGTGCGGAACCGGTTTTCCGCAGTGCAACCAAATCAGCAACGATCGGGGCCAACGGCGGCACCACGGGGCGACAGGAAATATCGTCACTTGGAGAAAATAACGAAAATATGTAAGTTTACGAAATTTGCTGGATCGTCGGAGGAAAATGGCCTAAGCAATTTCGCTAGGGGATCGGTCGACCAACTCGCTGGGAGGCGAGGGGAGGCCAACACAACCAGAACTGGGAGGAATTTCGATGTTGCGACGCAGTTTCAACGTACTCATGCTTTCGGCGGCCCTGGCGGCCGGCACGTTCAGCGCGGCCTTTGCGCAGGATCCGGTCAGAATCGGCGTCAGCGCATCCAAGACCGGTCCGCTTGCGGGCGGCGCGTCAGGTGTGCTTTGGCCGAACATCAAGCTGTGGGCCGAGAAGGTGAACAAGGCCGGTGGCCTCAAGGTCGGCGATCAGATGCGGCCGATCGAGATCGTCGAATATGACGACAAGTCGTCGCCGGAAGAGGCGGTCAAGAACATCCAGCGTCTCGCCACCCAGGACCAGGTCGACCTGATCATCCCGCCGTATTCGACAGGCCTCAATCTCGCGACCGCTCCGCTGATCGCGAAATATGGCTACCCGCAGATCGTCTCCACCGGCAATGCCAACGATCTCGATCAATTCGTCAAGCGCTGGCCGAACACCTTCTGGCTGCTCGGCCCGGCGCAGGGCATCGCCGACGGCATCGTCGGCACGCTCAAGGATCTCCGCGACGCCGGCAAGATCGGCAACCGTGTCGCGGTGGTCAACGTTTCCGATGCCTTCGGCCTCGAGATGATCAAGACCGGCAAGCCCGCGCTCAAGGAGGCCGGCTTCGATATCGTCTACGAAACCTCCTATCCGCTCGGCAATCAGGATGTCGCTCCCGTAATCGCCAGCGCCAAGGCGGCCGACCCCGACGCCTTCATCGCCTATTCCTATCCGCCGGACAGCTTCGCTCTCACCGAGCAGGCGCAACTGCAGAAGTTCGACGTCAAAGCGTTCTTCGTCAGCGTCGGCGGCAATCTCGACGGATACGGAAAGCGCTTTGGCGGCGCTGCCAACGGCATCCTGATCATGGGCGGCGTCAATGCGAGCGACCCCGTCTTCCAGGCCTATCGCAAGGAGCACCTCGCGGTGACCGGTCAGGAAGCCGACTGGTGGGCGAGCCCGGTGGCCTATGCCAGCCTGGAGATCCTGCAGCAGGCCGTCGAGCACGTCGGCAGCCTGGACAAGCAGGCGCTCAACAAGGAAATCCAGTCAGGCACGTTCAAGACCGTCATCGGCGATGTCCACTTCGACAACAACATCAACAACAACAACTGGACGGTCGGCCAGTGGAGCGATGGCGTCGTGCAAGGCGTCAGGGCGACCGGCAACCTCCAGGGCGCACAGCCGCCGGTGCTCAAGCCCGCCTGGCGCAGCAACTGATCCGATCCTCCCCAGGGGCCTGGCGTCCTCGTGACGCCGGGCCCGTGACTGCGAGAGTACAATGCTCATCCTGCTGACAGGCCTACTCCTTGGGGGCACCTATACGCTCATCGCGCTCGGGCTCACGCTCCAGTACGGCGTGGCGCGGATCATGAACCTCGCCAATGGCGAGACGCTCGTTGCCGCGTGCTTCGTCACCTTCTGGCTGTATACAGGCTTCGGGATCAATCCGCTGCTGGGCCTGCTGGTGATCGGCCCCGTCGCCTTCGTCGTCAACTGGCTGATCTACACCTGGCTGATGCAGCCACTGGTGAAGCGGGCCAGGAATCGCGGCATGCTCGAGGTCGATTCCATCCTGGCGACCTTCGGACTGCTGTTCCTGTTCCAGGGGCTGATGCTGCAGGCATTCGGCGGGTCCTACTTCAACTACGAGTTCCTCGCCCGGCCATTCTCGATCATGGGCAACTCGTTCGGCCTGAACCGCGTCGTGGCCTTTGTCGCCGCCGCCGTGATCGCAGTGGCTCTCTACCTCTTCCTCTACCATACCGACCGTGGCACGGCGGTTCGCGCCGTCGCCGTCGATCCGCGCGCGGCAAGGCTCGTGGCGATCGACGTGCGCAAGACCGCGGCCTTCGCCTTTGCGCTCGGAGGAGCGATCACGGCCTGCGCCGGCACGCTGCTGTCGACCTTCTACACGTTCAACACGTCGATGGGCGTGATCTTCACCATGAAGGCGCTGATCATCGTGATCATGGGCGGCGTCGGCGACGTGCGCGGCGCTGTTCTTGCGGCCCTCGTCCTCGGCGTGACCGAGACGCTCGTCGCCAGCCTGCTGGATCCCGGACTGACGCTGGCGGCCAACTACACCCTCTTCATCGTCGTTCTGCTGTTCCGGCCGCAGGGCATCTTCGGAAAGCGGCCGGCATGATGAACATCCCGCGCAACGAACTCCTGGCTCTTGGCGCCGGCCTTGCGGGCGCGGCCGTGCTGGCCTTCCTCCCCCTGGTGACCGAGGGGTTCTGGCTGTCGCTCAGCGTCAACATCATGCTCTATGCCGCCATATGCACGGCCTGGGCGCTCTTTTCCGGGCCAACGCACCTTGTCTCGCTGGCGAGCGCCGCCTTCTTCGGGGTCGGAACCTATTCGGTCGCGATCTTTATCGACGTCCTGCCTTTCCCTGCTCTTATCCTCATCGCGGTCGTCGCCGGCGCCTTGCTGGCCACACTGGTCGGATTGGCGACCCTCAGGCTCTCAGGGGTCTATTTCGTGATCTTCACCCTCGGCCTTGCCGAACTCCTCGGCCAGATCGTGACCTGGGTGCAGACCAATTTCGGCGGCGCGATCGGACTCTACGTCTTTACCGATTTCACCGAGACGCATCTCTACTGGATGCTGCTTGCGCTGACGGTAGTCGTCTTTCTGACCGGGTGGCTCATTAACAGATCCAGGCTCGGCTTGGCCTTGCGCATCATCGGCAATGACGAAGCCGTGGCGCGCCATGTCGGCGTCGATACCGCTCGCGCAAGGATCATCCTCTTCGCCGTTTCAGGGGCCTTCATTGCCGTGGCCGGCGCGATCATGGCGCCCCGCTACAGCTACATCACACCAGATGCGGCGTTCAACCCGATGACGTCGTTCCTCGTGGTCATCATGGCACTGCTCGGCGGCACACGCCGGCTTTGGGGACCCCTGGTCGGCGTTGTTCCTTTCACCGTGGTGATGGACTTCATCTCGGGCCACTTCCCGAACCAGACGGCGGTGATCATGGGACTCGCATTTCTGGCGATCGTCTATGTGCTTCCCGACGGCGTCACGGGACAGCTGGAAAGCCTGTTCCGCCGTCGCCCAACCGACAAAAGCTTGCTGACGACAACTGTCGAGGAGGGCAGATGAGCGTTCCTCTACTGACCATCAATCGGGTACGCAAAGCCTTCGGCGGTCTTGTCGCCGTCAACGATGTGAGTTTCGCAGTCGCCAAGGGCGAACTGTTGGGACTGATCGGCCCGAACGGCTCGGGCAAGACCACGATGCTCAACCTTATATCGGGAGCGCTATCGCCGACGTCGGGCAATATCTTGCTGTCCGGTCAACCCATCGCCGGACGTCCGGCCCACAAGATCGCCCGCATTGGGGTCGCCCGAACCTTCCAGCTGGTGCGCGTCCTGCCGTCGATGAGCGCGCTGGAGAACGTCGTCGCCGGCGCTGTCTTCGGGCACAACAGGCTCTGGGGCGCCGAGGCGCTTGCGCTCGCCCGCGATCTGCTGGAGCGGGTCGGGTTGAAAGGCCGCGAGGAGGTTCCCGTCGCGGCGATGACCTACATCGACCAGAAGAGGATCGAGCTCGCCCGTGCGCTTGCGGGAAACCCTCATGTCCTGCTGCTCGACGAATGGCTCGCCGGCCTCAACCCGAGCGAGTTGAGGGTCGGCATAGAACTCATCCGCGAGATCAGCGCGCAGGGTCGGACGATCATCATGGTCGAGCACGTGATGGATGCCATCCGTTCGCTTTGTTCACGCTGCGTGGTCATGAATTCCGGCACGAAGATCGCCGATGGCAGGTCGGCCGATGTCCTGGCCGACCCGGAGGTCGTCCGTGCCTATCTGGGAGACGACGATGCTTGAGGTCTCCAATCTCGGTGTCCGCTACGGACGGCACGTCGCGCTCGAAGGTGTTTCCGCGTGCGTTTCCAAGGGCGAGATCTGCGTTGTCCTGGGCGCCAATGGCGCTGGAAAGTCCAGCTTCCTCGGCGCGGTTGCAGGGCTTGTCGGGACGGAGCCCGGCACCAGCATCGTCATGAACGGCAAGGATGTCACGAAACTCGACGCCCATCTGATGGTGGAGGAGGGGATCGCGCTCGTTCCGGAAGGCCGCGGCATCTTTGGCGAACTCACTGTGGCGGAGAACCTGTGGCTTGGAAGCCATGCCAGGCGCGCGAAAGCCGATGCGGGCAAGATGCTTGATTTCGTCTACGGCCTGTTCCCCCGGCTTGCCGAACGCCCTCGCCAACTGGCGCAGACCATGTCCGGCGGCGAACAGCAGATGGTCGCGATCGGCAGGGCGCTGATGTCGAAGCCGGACATCCTGATGCTGGACGAGCCCTCGCTCGGACTGTCGCCGCTACTTTCCAAAGAGCTGTTCAAATCACTGGCCACCATCGCCGGCGAAGGCTTCGGCATCCTGCTTGTCGAGCAGAACGCGCGGCTGAGCCTGAAGACCGCCGATCGCGGTTACCTGATCGAGACCGGAAGGATCGTCGGCGAGGACACGGCGCCGAATTTGCTCAACGACCCAAAGGTCATGAGCGCCTATCTCGGCGCCGTCGCGCATTAGCGCGCTGCCGCACCCCAAACACAAATCTAGTCCACGAATGAGGATGCTCCATGCGCTTGCTTGAAACCGAGATCGTCATCGACGCGTCGCCACAGACTGTGTGGGCCGTGCTGGACGACATCGGGCGTTACCCCGAATGGAATCCAGCCTTGCCGGCGCTGCGCGGACGCACGACGGTTGGACAGCGCGTCGTCGGAACGCTGCGCCAGCCCAATGTCCCCGAGCGCGAGGTCACGCCGACCATCACCCGCATCGTGGGGGCGCGGGAACTTCGCTGGCTGAGCCAGGCGCCCGGCGGCGTGTTCAGCGCGGAACACATTTTCATCCTGGAGCCGACTGAGAATGGCGGCACGCGGGTGCGCCACAACGAGATCTTCGAGGGTCCGATGGCTGACGAGCGCTGGCCCAGCATCGATACCAACCTGCGAACGGCCTATCACGACTTGAACCGCGCGCTGAAGGCACGCGCGGAAGCTTTGCGTGGCGAGACCGTCGAGCTGCACCCGGCCGTCGAGCGGGATATATCGGCTTCGCTGGTCGGCGCGTTCACCGCGCGCTGCAAATGTGCCAGCGAGCCGGTGGAGATCGCGGTGGATCAGGCCGTGACGCACAATCATCTGTGCGGCTGTTCGAAATGCTGGAAGCCTGCCGGTGCCGCCTTCGCGCAGATCGCGGTCGTGCCGGCGGGCTGCGTCGAGGTGAAGGCGCATGGCGACAAGCTCGAGGCCGTGGACGCCACGCAGAAAATCGAACGCCACCGCTGCAGGTCCTGCGGGACGCATATGGTCGGCAAGGTGTCCGATCCGGATCACCATTTCTACGGCCTCGAATTCGTGCATCCCGAACTGGCGACGGATGAGCGCCAGCCGAAGATCGAGTTCGCGGCCTTTGTGTCTTCGCTCGTCGAGACCGGGATGCCGGCGACCAGCATGGCTAGCGTGCGCGGCGCGCTGGCCCAGGCGGAGATTCCCGCCTATGACGCGTTCTCGCCGGAACTGATGGACATCATCGCCTGGCACAAGGTGAAGCTCGCGCAGGCGGCAGGCTAACGGCCACCGTGCCGCATTGGCCTGTCGTCGGCAGGCCGGAATCGATCGAAATTGGAGAATGCACATGAAAACGCGCGCCGCAGTCGCTGTTGCCGCCGGAAAGCCGCTGGAGATCATGGAGGTCGACCTCGATGGTCCGCGCGACGGCGAGGTGCTGGTCGAGATCAAGGCGACCGGCATCTGTCACACCGATGAGTTCACGCTGTCGGGCGCTGATCCCGAGGGCCTGTTTCCAGCCATCCTCGGCCATGAGGGCGCCGGCATCGTCGTCGATGTCGGCAAGGGCGTCACCTCGGTCAAGAAGGGCGACCACGTCATTCCGCTCTATACGCCCGAATGCCGGCAATGCCCGTCCTGCCTGTCGCGCAAGACCAATCTGTGCACCGCCATCCGCGCCACGCAGGGACAAGGGCTGATGCCGGACGGCTCGTCGCGCTTCTCGATCGGCAAGGACAAGCTCTTCCACTATATGGGTTGCTCGACCTTCTCCAACTTCACCGTGCTGCCCGAGATCGCGCTGGCCAAGGTCAACCCCGACGCCCCCTTCGACAAGATCTGCTACATCGGCTGTGGCGTCACCACCGGCATCGGGGCGGTGATCAACACGGCCAAGGTCGAGCAAGGTGCGACGGCCGTCGTCTTCGGCCTCGGCGGCATTGGCCTCAACGTCATCCAGGGCCTGAAGCTCGCCGGCGCCGACATGATCATCGGCGTCGACTTGAACAACGACAAGAAGCCGTGGGGCGAGAAGTTCGGTATGACGCACTTCGTCAATCCGAAGGAGATCGACGGCGACATCGTCCCGCATTTGGTCAACATGACCAAGCGCGGCGCCGACCAGATCGGCGGCGCCGACTACACCTTCGACTGCACCGGCAGCACCAAGGTGATGCGCCAGGCGCTGGAAGCCTCGCATCGCGGCTGGGGCAAGTCGGTCGTCATCGGCGTTGCCGGCGCCGGCCAGGAGATCTCGACCAGGCCGTTCCAGCTGGTCACCGGGCGCACCTGGATGGGCACCGCCTTCGGCGGCGCGCGCGGCCGCACCGACGTGCCGAGGATCGTCGACTGGTACATGGACGGCAAGATCCAGATCGACCCGATGATCACCCACACGCTGAAGCTCGAAGACATCAACAAGGGCTTTGACCTCATGCATGCCGGTGAGAGCATTCGCAGCGTCGTGGTCTATTGATCGGTATGAGCCACACGCCGCGCTGAAAGCTCTATGTTGCAAAATACGGTGCTTCTCCAGGACTGGCGGAAGCCGCACGGCCATTCCGGACGATCCGTTGGTCGATCCACCAAGCTTGCTGCAATCACGAACGCTGCGGTAGATACCCCGGCCAGGGTTGGCGTTTGGCGGAGAAGGAACACATGCCACAACAGATGAAGCTGATTTCCGCCGCCAAATCACATGGCGGTATCCAGGGGGTCTATTCCCACGCTTCGGATGCCTGCGCCTGCGAAATGACGTTTGCCGTTTTCGTGCCCCCTCAGGCAGCGCAAGGTCCGCTGCCGGTCGTCTGGTACCTGTCAGGCTTGACCTGCACCCATGCCAACGTAATGGACAAGGGCGAGTACAGGCGCATGGCCGCCGAACTCGGCCTGATCGTCGTTTGCCCTGATACCAGTCCGCGCGGGGCCGATGTTCCGGATGAAAAAGACAACTGGCAGTTCGGCTGCGGCGCAGGCTTCTATCTCGATGCGACGCAAGAACCCTACGCCGGGAACTATCGCATGTATTCCTATGTCACCGAGGAATTGCCGGCGTTGATCGCATGGGAATTTCCCGCCGACATGACGCGCCAGGCGATCTTCGGCCATTCGATGGGCGGGCATGGCGCGCTGACGATTGCGTTGAAGAATCCCCAGCGCTTCAAGAGCTGCTCGGCGTTTGCGCCGATCGTGCAGCCAACCACCGCCGGCTGGTCGCGGCCAGCATTCGAAAAATATCTCGGCGGCGACGAGGCGGCATGGCGCGGGCACGACGCCTGCGCGCTTGTCGAGGACGGCGCGCGCTTCCCGGAATTCCTGGTCGACCAAGGTACGGCCGATGGGTTTCTCCAGGACGGTCTGCGGCCGTGGCTGTTCCAGGAGGCGTGCGACCGGGCGGGCATCAGGCTCGTCCTGCGCATGCAGGAGGGCTACGATCACTCCTACTTCTTCATTTCGACCTTCATGGACGATCATCTGCGCTGGCATGCCGAGAGGCTGTTGTCCGACCGCTAAGTTCAATACGCCCTGTTCTTCCCCGTCGGCCGGCGGGTACCCGCGCGCAAAGGGCGACAGGTTTGATTATTTCGAAAATCCGCAGTAATCTCCGCGCTAATTCAACGCGGAGTCGTATGCATGAGCACTACCCTCAAGCCCGCCGGAGAGACACGCGCCGGGGACGTGTTGGCGCGCATGCGGAGCGACATCATCAGCTGCGCCTTGAAGCCGGGAACCAAGCTGCGCTTCGAAACGCTGAAGGAACTGTATGAAGTAAGCTTCTCCACTCTGCGCGAGGCCCTCTCGCGGCTGGTGGCCGAAGGTCTGGTTGTCGCGGAGGGGCAGCGCGGTTTCCTGGTCGCGCCGGTCTCGCTCTTTGACCTCAACGATCTGACGGATGTCCGCGTGCTCATCGAACGGCAGTGCATCAAGCTGGCGATCGATTGTGGCGACGATCGCTGGGAGGCGGACATTATGGCCAATTTCCATCGGATGGATCGCCTGCAAAGCCGGCTTGGCGCCAGCTACTACCTTTCCGACGAATGGGCTTCGCTGCACGGTGCGTTCCACCTTTCCCTCGTCGCGGCGTGCGGCTCGCCGAACCTGCTTGAAATCCGGCAGAAGCTGTTCGAGCGTGCGCATCGCTACCGCAGGATGTCCTCGCAGTTTCGCCCGCAATGGCGGGCAAAGGACGTCGAGCACAAGATGATCATGGATCGGGTCATCGCGCGCGACACGGCCACGGCCCAGGATTTGGTCGACCGGCATATCCGCGAGACGACCGAGAATGTCATCGCCCATGCAAGCCACCTTTTCGCGCAAGGCGGCATGGGCGATTCTTTCAGGCGTAAAGATCCCGTGGCGGCGGAATAGGCCACGGCAAGTCTCACCGACGCAATCCGCCGACGAGAGTTTCTCAATCGGCCGGAAGGAGGCGGACCGCGCCGATGCGCTCCGCTTCACGCCATTGCGCAGAATCGAGGTTCCCGGCAGGCCCGTTGCCTGCCGGAAAGTCGCCGCTGTTTACGAACGGGCGCGCCCTTCGACCTGAATAACGAGGCTCACATCGTCGCCGATCATTCCGAGTGCGGCTTTCATGCCGAAGTCGCTGCGTTTGATCGAAGTGCGCGCGCTGAAGCCGACGACGTGGCTCTTGTCCCACGGGTTTTGGCCTTCCTTGTTGAAGGTGACGTCCAGCGTGACGGGTTTGGTGACGCCGGCGATCGTTAGATCGCCGGCGATCGTGCCGGACTTGGCGTCGGCCGCCTTGAATTCATGCCCGACAAAAGTGATCTGCGGGAACTCCGTTGCATTGAACCAGTCCGCGCCCTGGATGTCGCTATCTCGCTGGCTATTGTTGGTCGAGATCCCTGCTACTTTCACCGCAACATCGAGGCTGCTTTCCGCCGGGCGGGCGGGGTCGAACTGGAACGAGCCCGAGAATTCCTTCGCGATTCCGATCACCTGCGAGAAGCCAAGATGATCGATGAAGAAAGCAATCCCTGAATGCACTGGATCGATATCGAAGGTCCCGGCCGCTGCCCTTTCGGCGGTCAGCGGCAGCCAGGCGATAGTGGCGGCAAGCAAAGTGGTGCGCAGTAAGTTCGACATGGTTGTAGTTCCTCCCTGTTGATGGTTCCGACAGTCCTCTCCCGGCTCATACCGGGAAGCTTGAGCCGTATCGCGCGATCACAGTCGCCAGGGATGCGCCGACAGGCAGCAGGCACATCCCGACAAAAGTGGCGATTCGAACGGCCTTGTTCGTGGCGCGGACCCGGCGCAGGACCGGATCGACGACAAAAGGCGTGACAAAGACCAAGGTGAACACGGCCAGCGCCAGCATGTCGGTCTTGCGCGTGATGAGCGTGACGGTCTGTGCGACCGCGATCATGCCTCCTGCTCCGCCAAGGAGGGATGCGGAGCGAAATCCGAAGTCCGGATTTGAAATATTGGCGGCGACAATGGCAGCGATGGTGGTTGCAAAAAGCAGGCTGAGCTGGAAGCTCGAGGACGATGCTCCCAACAGCGCGATCGGCGCGAATCCGGCGCATGCAATGCCGAGCAGGGTGGCGCGCCTCGTGCCGGATTCGTCCTCGGACTGACCTGTTCCACAGGAAAGGCCATGCATCACCAGCAGGCCCCAAAGTGCTGCCGCCGCCACTTCCGGGAGTGCATCGGGCAGGCGGGCCGTTCCAATATAGGCGGCGGACGCGATCGGCTGGGCAAGGACAAGCGCGCGACCCAGCCCGCTACGGCCCGTGGCCTCGATCAGGACACCGAGTGCTGTTCCGATCACGGCCACGAAGAAGATCTTGTTGACCGCGCCCACAGGCGGGAAAGACGGCACCTTGTTGTAGGTGAGCCAGTAGGCGACAAGGAAGCAGGCCGGCACCAGGAGGTCCGTCCAGATCCGCCCGGCGCGCAGCCAGCGCAGCAGCCCGGCAGCGACAAGCGCCAGCAAACCCACGGTCACCATGCCCAGGATCATCGCTTCCTGTGGCGATCGCGCCAGGCCGCTCATGTCAGCAATCCCGCAGTGCTTGGGACTGTTGTTCAGGGATATCGGCGAAACTCATGGTGGTGCGCATACGTCCTCCCTTCGGCTTGATCTTGCATCCAGCCGGCTCCCTTATTCGATATGTTGACATACCGATTGTTTTTTAGATACTTATTGGTATCTCAAATTATCATGCCTCTGTCAACATCGGTGGCTCCAACTGCGCGGGACCGAGCCGCATCTCGCCAGACAGAGGACCAAGTCGTTGCTGCGCTGGAAGTTTCAAGGGAGGATATCGTCATGACCGATCTGGAACCTGCCGGCCTCGCCGATCTTCGGCTCGCCGGCGGCGCGCAGGGGTTCAACTGGCTTCCCGTCTTCGTTGCCGAGGAGCAGGGCCTTTTCGAAAAGCACAGCGTGCGGATCGTCTACAAGCGCATGGGCAGCGTCGAAAAGGCCACCACGGCCGTTCTCGAGGGCGAAGCGGACCTGGCGATCACGCCACCGGAAGGCGCCGTTGCCGACTTCGTCAGGGGAGGGGAACTGCGCATCGTCGCCGCCAACGCCGTGCGCCTGCCAATGTCCATCGTGGCGCGCCCGGGCATCAACTCGCTCGCCGAGCTGAGAGGTAAAAGGATCGGCACCTCCTCGCTGACGGAGGGGACTGCGATCTACACGCAGATCATGCTGGCTGCGGAAGGGTTGCACTATCCCGGCGACTATGAATTTGCCTTGGCCGGCATTCATACGAAGCGGTGGGAGGCGCTGCAGGCGGGCGACATCGACTGCGCCCCGCAGCCTGCGCCGTGGAACTTCCTCGCCCAGGACCAGGGCTACAGCCTGCTCGGGGAGGTCTGCGCCGCGATCCCCGAGATCCTCTTCACCGCCATCATCGGAAAGGCTTCCTGGCTCGGCGCGAACCGGGACGTCGTCACCCGCTTCCTCAAGGCGCTGATCGAAGCGCATGCGCTCACCAACGAGGCGGCCAACCAAGGCATTGCCCTGCCGATCTTCCAGCGTATCACCACACCCGACAGTGAACCCCTGGCGCGACGGGGGTTGGAATACATGCGCGGCATGGGCATGTGGCCGGACGGCCTTGCCGTACCAGACAAGGCGCTCAGGGCAACGATCGACCTGATGGTCAGGGCCAACCTGCTCGACAAGTCGAAACGCGACGCGGCTGAAGGCGTCTTCGACAGGCGCTATCTGGACGGCGCCGCCTGATCAGCAGCGGCCGGCGAAATTCTCGTCGCGGGTTCATCGTGTCTGAGCACAGGCACCTCGTCTGCGGCCTCGATAGTCGAGGCTGCATTCCAAGGTGATCTGAACATGCTTTGCAGTCGGCAGTCGGCTCTCGGTCCGTGCGGTGCCGGCTTCGGTCAGCGCGTCAGTGCTTGCCGGTCTTGATGACCTTTTCGAAATAAGGTGCCGGCGCGACCTTCGCCCGGATCTCGCGGACCTGGTGCTTCTCCACTGTGTTGCGGCGCGACTCCGGCTCGCCCCACACAAGTGTGACTTCGGTTCCCGGCGGTCCATGTTCGAGGTCGACAAGCCCCAGCGAGATGAAGCGGTTGGCGTTTGCGGTGAAAGACGGCCAGGTCGAGATGCCCGCAACCTTGCCCTTCTTCATGACGGCATCGACCTGGAATGTGGCGTACATGGGCATCGGCATGTTGAGGAACTTGGCGGGGGTGCCGTTGGCGGGGAAGATGGAGTCCTGCATCACGGCGGCTGCATCCTCGTCGTTCCATTCAAGGGTCACCTTCGTGCGGCGCTGGTTGTTCGCCCTCTCCAGCAAGGCGTCGCGGCCGATGAAGTCGCGGCCGAAATCGATGACGTTCCTGTAGCCGAGCTCGATCGGATCGACATAGTAGTCCGTGATGTCGTCCGACACGAAACTGCCGCCGAGCGAAGCGACCGATTCCAGGAAGTAGTTGTTCAGCCACTCGCGGTAGGGCTTCATGTCGTCGCTGTGATAGATCGCCGGCAGCGGCATCGGCACCCAGCCGGACTCCTGTGCAGTGGTCGAGTAGGCGAGCGCGCCGATCCGGCGCAGCCCGTATTTCTCGCCGGTCTTCTCCAGCGCTTCGCGCACCGCCTGCTGGTCGTCCCAGGCTCCGTAGATCTCGAAGCCGGGTTCGCCGGCCATGCCGTGCCGCAGGGCGCGGACGGATTTGCCTGCAATCTGGAACTCACCGATGTTGAAGAATTTGATCTCCGGCAGGCCGCCGCCGGTCACCTCGCGCATCCAGCGCAAGGGCGTTCGGTCCCTGGATCTGGACGCGGAACACCTCGCGGGTGCCGGAGCGGATCGAGAAATTGTCGTCCTTTTTCGCCTCGACGTCGTAGTCGCTCTTCTGCGCGTTGTAGAGCACCCAGTCGCTTGCGAAGGGTGCGCCGACGATGCGGAAGAAGTCCTCGGCCTCCCGGAAGATGATGGCGTCGGCGATGTAGAATCCGTCGTGGCCTGCCAGTACGAGCTGTTTGGCGCGCAGGACCGGGAACGGGTCGAACTTGTTGACCGCGATCTCCGAGAGGAAGGGGATGACCTGCGACCCGCGCAGATGCAGTTCGGTCATGTGGTAGGACTGCTCGAGCAGCGCGCAGCCGTCCTTCCACGCACGCACTTCATCGCGCCAGTTCGTGAACTCCGGCGGAATGACTGGAAAGCGGTACGGCCCAAGGTTGGAGCCGCGGAGCAGGTTTACCGGTCCGCCCGCTGCTTCCAGGATGCTCTCGAGGCTCTGCAGTCCGTCATTCGTCGTTGCCATGTCGGTTCCTCCCAATAAGTATCAATGCAGAGACCGGATCCAGTGCGCCTCAAGGGCGGCTTTCAGAACAGATTCACCGCGCGAAGATACTAAGATACTATTAGGTATCCAAAAATCAATTGGAATGTCAATGCGCGATTCTCTCTGGCTGGGGGGCGTCTAAGAAGTCGCCGACAGAGCATAGCGGGTGGTTGGCAATACTTGGCCAAGGCGGCGCAGTGGGCGCCCCCAAGAGCACTTGCCCGGACGAAGTGGGGCTGCGCGAAGCCATCAAGAGCGTGGTCGGCGAGGGACGCGTCCGAGCTGCCTTTGCTGCCTAGATGCGAGTACGAGCGATGAGAGCTTCATCCTCGCAGTTCCGCGGTGGCCAGCGCCTGGCCGACCCTGTCGTTGCCGATGTCGGCGACCTCGCTCAGGCCGGTTTCGCCACCTGTGACGGCAGAGACCGCGGCGCCCCACTCACTTGCGCACCAGGGCGTAGTTGTCGGCCCCGCGCCGCGTGGCCGGTGGACGCTGACGCCACAGCGATCTTCGGGAATTTCCCACCGAAAGGGCCAGTCTCGTCGAGCTAGTTGGTCTTCAACTGGCCAACGCGGTTTTCGGCGATCCAGCGGGCGGCGAGCACCAGTGCGCCCATGCTGAAATCCTTGCCGTGCTTGGCCACCATCTCTTCCGACAGCTTGGCCAGCCGTTCGAAGAATTCGTCCTTGCTCTCATCCTCGGGGGTGGATTCGGTTTGCATTTTTTCCTCCTGTTGCATGCGCCCTGCTTTGCTATTTGAACATCTGCGAGGGAAAGGTGACGATCGCGGCGGTGCCGTCAACGGCGCCTACCGCCAGATGCTGCCCATCGCCGGACCAGGCAAGCGCGGTGACCGCGCTGCCCAGGGGCCTGACGAGGAGTTCGTCCCGCGCGCCGATCTGGGCGATGGTGATCCGGCCGTCGGCGTAGCCGGCCGCGATCAGTTTTTTCTCCGGGTGCGCCGCCACCGCCTCGACTAGGACCAGCCCGGCGCGGCCTGTCTCCAGCGCGCCCGAGGCTTCGCCGCCAACGGGCGGGGCGGCCATCGACCAGCCGGCGATCCGGAAGGCGCCCGAGGCGAACAATGCATTCACCGGCTGGCTCCAGCACACCGTGCGGACCGGTGAAGGAAATCCAGCGATGATGTCAGCCCGGCCATCGGCCAGGCTGACAAGGGCAAAACCGCCTGTTTCAAGCCCGCAGGCCAACCATGTGCCGTCGCTACTCCAATGGATCGACAGCGGTCGCGCTGGAAAAGAGATTTCGCGGATCAAGGCACCCTCGACTACCCGGATCGACAGTCCTTCACCAAGGCCGCAAGCGAGGCGCCGCCCACCTGGCGAGAAGGCAAGTGCGTCTGTCGAGGCACCGCGTCCCAGTTGCATGGCATCGCCCAGCGCGCGTGCGAGGAAGACATCATGCCCATTGCTGACGGCTGTCGTGTCCGATCTGGCGCTGTGGTCGAGGGCGACGATCGGTCCGTCGATTCTGACCGGGGATGCAGCGACTTTTCCGTCGGCGGTCAGATGCAGCACTTCGCCGCCGGCGGCGCCGACCAGAAAGCCGGAATGCGCATAGGCGGCGATCGGCACATCGCCATCTCCAAATGCGGTCGTGGCGATCAACGGCACTGGTGGTTTCTCCCTGGGCCGGATCGTCGTCTGGCCGAGATCGTTGCTCACCCTGATCCGCGACTCCGGCGGCTCGTGGTCCGCGACCGTGGCGATGGCGACGGTTCCGTCTATGGAGCTGAAAGCGACCGTCGAACCGTCCCCACTGAAGCGCAGATCGGCGATCGCCGACGGCCGCTGCCAGTTGCGGGCCAGAAGGTCGAACAAGGTCAGGTTCTGCATCGTCTGCTGGTTCACGCTGTTTCTCCCGTCAGTTTTCGTTCGCCGTTGCGGCAAGTCGGCGATCGACGTCCTCGATGTCGCCTTCGGCCGCGACGATGCGCTCCTCGCACGCCACGCATGCCTGCATGATCGCTGCCGCACTCTGCTCTGCCTCATGCAAATCCCGCACCAGTTGCGCGCCGGCGCCATTTCTGCCGATTTCCAGCCCCAGGCGCAGCACATCCATCTCGATACCGGAGCGTTTCTGGTTGAGCCGGAGCGCCTCGGCAGTGAGCGCCGAGACGTTGGCGACGAGTGCCAGGCGGCGGGCGAGCAGCGCGTCATGATTGCCGGTCTGTTTCCCCATCGGATCCTCCCGTCATTTTTCGCCCCCAGCCATCGGTCCGGGCGGTATTTCGAAAGCCGACAGCAATTTGGGCAGTGTGCCGGCTTGTGAATGGAACTGCTTTTCGGCCGCTTCGATGTGGCTCTTGAGTTGATCCCAGATGTCGACGCGGATCATCGATGTCGTATCGCCGGTGAGGCGCTCGATCTCGTCGACGCGGAACTGGCGCGTCAGCGAAACGCCGGAAAAAACGAAGTCGCGCAACAGGATCGCATGGTTCTCGATGAACAGATGGATCATCGGATGGGTTTCCGTGGTGACGCCACCGGCGGCAAGTTCGGCCCGGATGAAGTCCTGGAAATGGCTCTGCAGGCGATATTGGCTCTCGCCCATGAAGCGCATGACAAAGACCAGGTCGCGGTGCATCAGCCTGACAAGATCGCCAGTGACGCCATCAGCCTGGCTGGACATTGGCTCGGGCGACCCCCGGCTGTCTCTATCGCTCGGCATTGCCTCTCTCCAGCGCGGGGCCTGTCAATTGGCCGTCGCCTTCAAATAGTAGAGAAAGACGAAGAGTTGAATAGATGATATTCGTTTTCGTATTTGCTGCAGTTGCTAACTAAATATATCGCATTTGCGAATAGATGTTAAAATATTACAGGCGTACGTTACAACTGTAAAGGAACGTTACAGTTGGCGATCTTTTCAGATGCTGAAAGAGCGGCGATTTTGTTTTGATCCCCAGCCACGGGCGCCATTTTCAAATTGGCACGGCGCTTGCTTTGTACATTTCCATAAGAAGCCCATCGCGCTTTTGACGCGGTGCCAAAAGAACGAGGGAACGGAGGAAGCAGGTTACATCCGCTTCGATACGCCCATCGCAAATGCGGTTGGCGCCGAGGATCCCTGCCAGACGCCTCTAAAACCTTTGCCGCGATCCACTTGAATGGCCGGACCATGAGTCGCGCCTGAATGCGCAACCCTTTGTCGTGCCGTTCGCACTCTCACTTGCGGCGCCGTGCGCCGCTTCATGCCGGGGTCAAGGGACCTGCGGCTCAAACCTGGTGGAGGCTTATGACCATGACGTCTCTGACGCTCAACAAGATTACCTCGCAACGCGGAATCTCCGTCGGCGAGGCGACCAAGAAGATTGCCGATCTCGGCTGGAATCCTTCCTACGTCCAGGAAGCGATGACGTTTCCGACCGACTACAAGATCAACAAGACGCCGCGCGACCCGATGAAGCAGGTCCTGCGATCCTATTTCCCCATGCAGGAAGAGAAGGACAACCGTGTCTACGGTGCGCTGGATGCTGCATTGCGCGGCGACATGTTCCGCAACGTCGAGCCGCGCTGGGTCGAGTGGATGAAGCTCTTCCTGGCCATCATTCCTTTCCCGGAGATCTCCGCCGCCCGCTCGATGGCGATGGTCGCTCGTATCGCACCCGGCGAGGAACTCAGGACCGGCTTTACCATGCAGATGATCGACGAGTTTCGTCACTCGACGATCCAGATGAACCTGAAGAAATGGTACATGGAGAACTACATCGATCCGGCGGGCTTCGACATCACCGAGGAGGCCTTCGGAAAATGCTACGCCACGACCATCGGCCGGCAGTTCGCGGAAGGCTTCATCACCGGCGACACGATGACCGCCGCCTGCATGTACTTGACCGTGGTCGCCGAGACCGCCTTCACCAACACGCTGTTCGTCGCCATGCCTTCGGAGGCCGCCCGCAATGGTGACTATGCGCTGCCCACCGTCTTCCTGTCGGTGCAGTCCGACGAGAGCCGGCATATCGGCAATGGCCATTCGCTGCTGATGGCGGCCCTCAAGGAGCCGGAAAATCACCTCTTGCTCGAGCGCGACCTGCGTTACGCCTTCTGGCAGAACCACGCCATCGTCGATGCCGCCATCGGCACCTTCATCGAATACGGCACCACCAACCGCGACAAGAACAAGGAATCCTACGCGGAAATGTGGCACCGCTGGATCTACGAGGACTACTACCGCACCTACATGCTGCCGCTCGAGAAATACGGCATCAAGGTCCATCACGACGACGTCCAGGCGGCGTGGGAGCGCATCACCAAGAAGAACTACGTCCACAAGGTCGGTCAATTCTTCGCGGTCGGCTGGCCGGTCAATTTCTGGCGCATCGAAGCCCAGACCGACAAGGACTTCGAGTGGTTCGAGCACAAGTATCCGGGCTGGTACGCCGAGTTCGGCGAGTTCTGGAAATGGTACGCCAAGCTCAGCCACAAGGGCGAGAAGGTGCTGCTGTTCAACAGCGACGTCGGCTACGTCTATCCGCACCGCTGCTGGTCCTGCCTCGTTCCCTGCCTGATCCGTGAGGACATGGTGGTCGGCGAGATCGACGGCCAGCTCCATACCTTCGCCCACAAACTCGACAAGTGGACCGCAACGGTCGCCTTCGCCGACGAGTATCAGGGCCGTCCGACGCCCGCGATGGGCCGCTTCAGCGGCAAGCGTGAGTGGGAGACGCTCTATGACGGCTGGGATCTGGCCGATGCGATCAAGGACCTGAACTTCGTTCGCTCCGACGGCAAGACGCTCGTCCCGCAGCCGCATATGCGCTTCGACGACAAGGAGATGTGGACGCTGGACGACGTGCGCGGCAACAAGCTCGGGTCGCCGCTCAACGCGCTGCGTGCCATGTCGCCCGCGGATCGTGAGAAGCACCTGGCGGAATACCGGGCCGGCTTCACCATCAATCCCTGCAACTGATCAGGCCAAAAGGGGCGGGTTCGTCCCGCCCCTTCCTTTCACTGGAGGTCCGTATGTCGGAAACCCACACGGTCAGGCTCAGCCCGGTCGGCGTCGAATTCGACGTCGAGCATGGCGAAACGGTGCTCAACGCCGCGTTCCGCCAGGGCATCGCGCTGCCGCACGGTTGCAAGGAAGGGCAATGCTCCGCCTGCAAAAGCGTATTGCTCGAAGGCGAAGTCGACATGCTCAAATACTCGACCTTCGCACTGAACGACATGGAGAAGGAGAGCGGCCACGTCCTCTTGTGCCGCTGCATCGCCTACTCCGATCTGGAAGTCGAGCTTCTCAACTACGACGAGGAGATTTTGGCGAAAGCGATCGCCGTGAAGACGTTCAAGGGCCGGATTGCTCGGATCGAGCACCTGACCCACGACATTCGCGGCATCGAGATCGAACTCGGCTCGCCGATAAAGTTCTGGGCGGGGCAATATGTCGACATCACGGTTACCACGCAAAAAGGGGAGACGATTACGCGCTCGTTCTCCATGGCAAATACGCCGGACCAAACCCAAAAACTCTCCTTCATCATCAAAAAATACCCTGAGGGAAAATTCTCCGGAGAACTCGATTCCGGAGGCATCAAGGTCGGAGCAGAGGTCACCGTCGTCGGACCCTACGGAACCTGTTTCCGCCGGGACGAACGGCAAGGACCCCTGATCCTGGTCGGGGCCGGATCGGGCATGTCGCCGATCTGGTCGATCCTCAACGACCATCTGAAGTGCGGCGAGAAACGTCCGGTCTATTTCTTCTACGGCGCCCGTACCCGCAACGACCTGTTCTATCTCGACAGGATCGCCGAACTGGTCGGTAACCATTCCAACGTCACCTTCATTCCCGTGCTGTCGCACGCGACTGATGATGCCAAATGGCAAGGCGAGCGCGGTTTCGTGCATCAGTGTGTCGACGCCAAGCTCAAGCAACTGGCGGTCGACGGGCAGGGCGATGTCCATGCCTGTGGCCCGCCGCCGATGATCGATGCGCTTCAGCCGGTTCTGTTCATGAACGGGTTCGAGACAGAGCGGATCTTCTTCGACAAGTTCACCACATCGGCAGGTGCAACGCCGGCCCACTGAGAGGGCGGCCACGCAACTGTAACCACAACTGCAACAAGGGAGTGAAGACTATGCCAGCTACCTCGAGTTCAGTCGGATCCGGAGCCGCCGGCGCGGCGATCTTTGCCGACTCCGACAGCCGGAAGTACCGGTATTTCGACCCGAAGGGCCAGCGTGCCACCCATTACGAAGACATGACGGTCGACGTGCAGCCTGACCCGGAGCGTTACCTGATCCAGGACTGGATCATCTCCTTCGCCGACGGCAAGGGCGCCTATGTCAAGCAGAACACCGCCGCGCAGAGCTCCAACTGGCACGCCTTCCGCGCCCCCGATCAGGAATGGGAGCGCACGCATTACCAGCGCCAGTCGAAGATCGAGACGATGGTGCAGAGCGTCATCAACAATGCCCGCAAGTCCGGCGCACCGAAGACCTTCGACAAGGCCTGGGTCAAGATCCTGCAGACGCAGCTCGGCGCGTGGAAACATGCCGAATTCGGGCTCGGCACCTCGCTGATGCAGGCGCAGCGCTACGGCTACACCCAGATGATCAACAACGCGACGCTGACCAACTCCTCCTACAAGCTGCGGCTTGCGCAGGACATCACGCTCTACCTTGCCGAGATCGGCATGGATCTTCCCGGCTGGGACGACGAACTCGGCAAGAAGACCTGGCTCGAAGACAACAACTGGCAAGGCACGCGCGAAGCGATCGAAACCATCATGGGCGCGGCCGACTATCTCGAGCAGTATTTCGCCATCAACATCGTCTTCGAGCCGCTGGTCGGGGAAGCGTTCCGCTCAGGCTTCCTGATGCAGATCGCCGCCGCCAACCATGACTTCATCACGCCTGCAGTGATCTCGGCAGCCGAGGCCGACTACGAGCGCAACCTCGCCAACACGATCGACCTCATGCACTTGCTCGCCAACGACGAGAAACACGGCGCGGCGAACAAGAAGCTCTTCCAGGGCTGGGTCAAGAAACACGGCGCGCTCGCCGACAAGGCGGCCATCGGCCTGCAGCCGATCTGGTCGATGCCGCATTCCAAGCCGGTCGCGTTCGCGGACGTCCGCGCCAAATCCGAGGAACGGATTGGCCAGATCCTCGGCGAACTCGGCCTCAAGCGCTGACACAGGGAGAAAATGTCATGTCACTAGCAGCACGCGACGCTACGCATTCCAACATCTTCAAGGAGATGAAGGACATCACCTTCGAACAGACGATTTCGCATCAGTGCGGCGTCACCATGAATGACTCGGTCGAGGCCAGGGCCATCGCCGAATTCATGGGCCAGAAGCCGGGGGTGACCATCACCTACCAGCCGGCACTGATCCGTATCGACGGTGACGGCAAGCTGATCTTCAAGATGGATGCGATCGGCGAATATCTCGGCCGCGAGATTTCGGCCGAGACCTTCGAGGTCAACACCTCCACTCACTACGGCCGCATGGTTCGCGTCGACGACAACACCGTGATCCTGTTCGGCAACATGGACGAGATGTTCGAATACATCGAATAGCCGCCACAAAATCGGGCGCGCCGCCTGGTTGCGGCGCGCCGAACCGATCAACGCGCATCTTGCGGAGGGAAGAATGTTTAAGACACCGGAAGGCAAGGATATTTTCGTGGTCGACGGCCACACCCATTTCTGGGACGGCAGCCCGGAAAACCAGAAGAATATCCACGGCAAGCAATTCATCGATTGCTTCTACGCCTATCACACGGGGCTGAGCCCCAAGGATCAGCTCTGGGAGAAGAGCAAGTTCGAGAAATACAGCGCCGACGATCTCTATCGCGATCTGTTCATCGACGGCCCCGACGACGTGGCGATCGTCCAGTCCACCTACCTGAAGGATTTCTACAACAACGGCTTCAACACGATCGAGCGCAACGCCGAGGTGGCCAAGCGCTATCCGGAGCGTTTCATCGTCAACGGCGCCTTCGATCCGCGCGACGGTGAGAAGGCGCTCGAGTACATCCACTTCCTCAAGGAGACCTACGACGTCAAGGGCGTGAAGATGTACACGGCCGAATGGAACGGCGCCTCCAAGGGCTGGAAGCTCACCGATCCCGATGCCTACAGATGTTTCGAACTCTGCGACAAGCTCGGCATCAAGAACATCCACGTCCACAAGGGTCCGACGATCATCCCGCTCAGCAAGGACGCGTTCGACGTGCATGATGTCGACTACGCGGCGACTGATTTCCAAGGTCTCAACTGGATCATCGAGCATTGCGGCCTGCCGCGTCTCGACGATTTCTGCTGGATCGCGACGCAGGAAACCAATGTCTATGGCGGGCTGGCGGTGGCGCTGCCCTTCATCCACGCGCGCCCGCGCTATTTCGGCGAGGTCATCGCCGAGCTGCTGTTCTGGCTCGGGCCGGAGAAGCTCCTGTTCGGTTCCGACTACGCGATCTGGACGCCGCGCTGGCTGGTCGAAAAATTCTGGGCCTACCAGATCCCCGAGGACATCGCCGCGGAACGCGGTGTGCAACTGACCGACGAGATCAAGGAGAAGATCCTCGGCCTCAATGCCGCGCGCCTCTACAACATCGACATCGAAGCCAAGAAGAAGGCGCTCGCCGGCTCGCCCTTCAGCATCGCGGCGGAGTAGGGGCCATGGCAACCGCCAGCGTTTCCGGCGACCGCGAGAACGAACTCTGGCGGTGCCTTGGAGAGGTCAACGACCCGGAGCTCGACGAACCGATTACCGAGATGGGCTTCGTCGAGCGGGCCGCGATGACGAGCGATGGCAGCGTGGAGATAGACTTCCGCCTGCCGACCTACTGGTGCTCGCCCAACTTCGCTTTCCTGATGCTGGACGGCGTCCGCAAGGCGCTCAACCAGCTCTCGTGGGCACCTGCCTATCGCGTCAAGCTGCACGACCACATGTTCGCGGAAGAGGTCAACCGCGGCATGGAAGCCGGCAAGACATTCGGCGATATTTTCGCCGAGCTTGCTGAGGATCAGGATCTCGGCGCTTTGCGCGAAACCTTCAGGATGAAGGCATTCAAGCGACGCCAGGAGGCAGTCCTGCGCGGGCTGCGGCAGCACGGTCTGACGGATCGGGAAATCCTCGGCATGGACCTGCCGGCATACGACGTCGCGCGGTTCGAGCCGGGCGAAGCGACCAAACAGAAGCCGAGATACAGGGCAGCCCTGCTTGAGCGCTTTCCCGACCGCCGGGCGGATGATCCTGTCTTCGTGACATGGGAAGGGCAACGCATACCGCCAGGCGCACTCGGTGCCCATCTCGCCGAACTGCGCGCTGTGCGCGTCAACATGGAGTTCAACGGCGCGCTGTGCCGTGGGCTCAAGCAGACCAGATACAAGGAACTGGATGTGGTCGACGGCGAACCCACGCTGGTCGATTTCATTCTGGACCGCGTGCCGGCACGAGCCGCGCCGACCGCCTGAAGCAGAGCTGAAACAACGGCCTCCCTTGCACGAGGCCCCGAACCAACAACCCGCCCGTAAGGCGGAAGGAGGAATCATGCCCAAAATAATGCTTCACAATTCCGAAGCCCGCCGTGCTCTCGCCCGTGGAGTCTTTCGGCTGGCCGCTGCCGTCGAGCCGACACTCGGCCCCAAAGGCATGAACGCCATGATCGACCGGCCGATCGGCACGCCGATGGTGACCCGCGACGGCGTTAGCATCGCCTCCGAGATCGAGCTGCACGATCGTTTCGAAAACATGGGCGCGCAAGTGGTCCGCGAGGTGTCGATGCAGACCAACGAGGTCGCCGGCGACGGTACCACGACCGCCATCGTGCTCGCCAACGCGCTCATCCAGGGCGGTGTGGAGGCGAATGAACGTGGCGTGAAATCCGTCGATCTGTGCAAGGGCATCGACCTTGCCGTGGCGGCGGTGGTGGCGGCGCTCAAGGCTTCTGCCAAGCCGGCAAAAGGCAATGGCATCCTGGCTTCGGTCGCCAATATCGCCGCGACCGACACCAAGCTTGGCACGCTGGTGGCGGAAGCCCATCAGCGCGTCGGCGCGGAAGGCGTCATCACCACCGACTTCAGCGTAACCACCGAGACCACGCTCGACGTCGTCGAGGGCATGTCCTTCGAACGCGGCTACCTCTCGCATCACATGGTGACCGATCAGGAGAAGATGGAGGCGGTTCTCGAGCGGCCCTACATCCTGATGACCGATCTCAAGATCAAGGAGCCCGAGCAGCTCGATGCGGCTCGCCGCATAGCCGACGAGGCCGGGCGGCCGCTGCTGATCGTGTCCGAGGAAATGTCGCCGGAAGTTGTGGTGACGCTGCTCGGCAAGCAGGGACCTGGAAAATACCTCGTCGTCCATCCGCCGGAATATGGCCATTGGCGCAAGGCGATGATGGAGGACCTGGCGATCATCACCGGCGGCAAGGTGATTGCGCGCGACCTCGGCGGCCGGCTGGAGGACATCTCCGCCGACGATCTCGGAACGGCTGACCGGGTGAAGACCAGTTCATCCTACACCTCGATCATCCGCGGTGGTGGCGACCATGCGGCCATCGCATCGCGCCGCGCCCAGGTGCAGCGGCAGTATGAAGCTTCGCCACCGAACATCGACCAGGACAAGCTGCGCGAACGCCTTGCCAAGCTCTCTGGCGGCACCGCGATCCTTTATGCCGGCGGTGTCACACCGGTCGAGCAGAAGCGGACCATTCAGCTGATCGAGGATTCGCTGAATGCGGTACGCGCCGCATCCGAAGAGGGCGTGGTCGCCGGCGGCGGCTCGGCGCTTGCCCAGATCGCGCCGCTGCTCGACAAGGTTGCGGCCGGTGTCGGCGGCGAAATCGCCGAAGGCGTGCGCCTGGTGCGGTCGGTGCTGTCGCGGCCGCTCTGGCGCATCGCCGCCAATGCCGGCGCCGATCCCGAAGCAGTCGTGGCGGAAGTCACGCGCATCAACGGCGGCTACGGCTACAACGCCTCTGTCGGCAGCTACCAGAACATGTTCGAGGCAGGGATCATCGATCCGGTCCGCGTCACCTACACAGCGCTCGCCAACGCAGCTTCGGTGGCGACGCTGATCCTGACCACCGAAACGTTGATCGGTCATCTCGCCGAGGACGAGGACCCGACGGCTGGACCGGCTCGCGGCGGCGGCTCTGAAAAGCTCGGCCGCGCCTGAAGCAATCCGAACAATCTCGACGTTGAAAGGATACGACGATGAAAGCTGCCAGACTGTACGAATACGATCCGAAGATGAACGTCCAACTGAGGATCGAGGAGGTCAAGGCGCCGACGATCACCGCGCCCGACGAGGTGATCGTGCGGGTTGGTGCCGCCGGTCTCTGCCGCACCGACCTGCACATCATCGAAGGCGTGTGGAAGCCGACGATGGACCCCGAAGGTACGCTCCTGCCTTACATCATGGGCCACGAGAATGCCGGCTGGGTCGAGGAGGTCGGCAGCGGCGTCAGGTCGGTCAAGCGCGGCGACGCCGTGATCTGCCATCCGTTCCGCTCGTGCGGCATCTGCCTCAACTGCCGGCACGGCGAGGACATGTACTGCGACAACGGCCAATTCCCCGGCCTTGGTATGAATGGCGGTTTCGCCGAGTATTTCATCACCAGCGAACGCTCGCTGATCAAGCTGAACGCCAACATCACGCCGATCGAGGTGGCGCCTCTGGCCGATGCCGGAATCACTGCCTACCGCGCTGCAAAGCGTGCCGCCAAACTGCTACGGCCAGGCAGCTACTGTGTGCTGCTCGGCATAGGCGGGCTCGGCCATATCGCACTGCAGTCGCTGCATGCGATCTCGGGCTGCCGCATCATTGCCGTCGATCGCGAGCCGGCGGCGCGGGTGCTGGCCAAGGATCTTGGCGCCGACTTCGTCCTCGATGGCGGGCCGAATGTCGTCGAGGAGGTCAGCCAGATCACCGGCGGCGGCGCCCATGTCGTCATCGACTTCGTCGGCGAGCTCGGCGTCGAGAACATCTGTTGGAAGATGGTGCGCAAGGGCGGGCAACTTTTCGTCGTCGGTTATGGCGGCAACATCAACGTCCCGACCGCGCACCTCGTCATCGAGGAGATCAACATCGGCGGCAGCCTGGTCGGCAATTTCACCGAGCTTGTCGAACTGATGGAGCTCAACGCCGATGGCAAGGTGAAGATGCACTACACCGAATACAATCTCGCCAGCATCAACACCGCGCTCGACGATTTCAAGAACCGGCGGTTCACCGGCCGCGGCGTCATCGTTCCCTGAAACTTCCGGACACGGACCCGTGCTGAACGGGCGCGGCGTCTCGGGCCTCGTCATCATCTGCAAGGACAGGAAAAAATGAACAAATACGTCTGTGAATTCATCGGTACCTTCGCGCTGGTTTTCTTCGGCTGCGCGACGGTTCTGTTCATGCGCTCCGAAGTCGGCCTGCTCGGCGTCGCCATAGCCTTCGGTCTGTCGGTGGTGGCGATGGCCTATTCGATCGGACCGATTTCAGGCGCGCATCTCAATCCGGCGGTGAGCCTCGGCTTCTTCGTCTCAGGCCGCATGAGGTCCAACGACCTCATCGGCTACGTGGTCGCGCAATGCTTGGGGGCGATTGTCGCTTCCGCGGTGCTCTACGTGATCGTGCAAGGCAAGGGCGGCGGCTACGACGTGGCGGCGAATGGTTTTGCCCAGAATGGCTGGTCGGCCTATTCAGCGGCCTCTGCATTCCTGTTCGAGGCAGTCGCCACGTTCCTGTTTCTGCTCGTTATCCTTCGCGCAACTGCCGAAGGCGGCGCCGGGGCCCTGGCCGGGCTAGCGATCGGGCTGACACTGGTCATGATCCACCTTGCCGGGATCGCCGTGTCGGGGGCGTCGGTCAATCCGGCGCGCTCGCTCGGCCCGGCGCTCTTTGCCGGCGGAGCGGCGCTCTCGCAACTCTGGCTTTATGTCGTCGCGCCGTGCCTTGGCGCGGCTGTTGCCGGGCTGGCGCTGCGCACGGGTATTATCGCCGCGGGCGAAGCCGAGCCGCAGGCTGCCTGATCGGCTGTTGCCGTCATCCTGATTTTCTGGCTGGAATTCCCCCAACCCATGGCGCAAATGCCATGGGTTCTTTTCGCTGTATCAAACGAAGCCGCGGCGGATGCCGTATTGGTCGAGCTTGCGATAGAGCGTCGGCCGCGAAATACCGAGCCGCCGGGCGACCCGGCTGAGATTGCCGCCTTCGGCTGCCAGGGCGTTTTTCATCGCCTGGCGTTCCGCCTCGACGAGCGTGCCTTCGGACGCTTCCGGCGAGGCGGCAGTACCGCCGCCCGAGGTGATGCTTTGCTCAGAGTCGGACGATGTGATTTCCTCGGGGAGATCGTGAAGCCCGATATCGCGGCCGCGCGCCAGGATATGCAGCCGCCCGATGAGATTCTTCAATTCGCGTACATTGCCAGGCCAGCGATAGGCGAGCAGGGCATCGAGCGCTTCGTGCGAGAATTCCAGGGGAGCCTCACCTGAGGCAGTGGCGATCTGCCGGTTGAAATGCTCGGTGAGCAGGAGGATGTCCTCGCCGCGTTCGCGGAGCGGCGGGACAACAATCGAGACCGCGCCGATCCGATAGTAAAGGTCGCGGCGGAAGCGGCCCGCGGCAACTTCCTGTTTGAGGTCGCGATTGGTCGAGGCGACCAGTCGGATGTCCACGGGCCGACCCCGGCTGTCACCGATGCGGTGGACCACGCGCTCCTCCAGGACACGCAGCAGGAACGGCTGGATCTCGAGCGGCATTTCGCCGATCTCGTCGAGGCTGAGAACGCCACCATTGGCAAGCTCGAAAACGCCCGGCTTGCCGTCGCGTGAAGCGCCGGTGAAGGCGCCGGCGACATGGCCAAACAGCTCGCTGCCAAACAGATCCTTGGTGATGGCGCCGCAATTCATCGCGATGAACGGAGCATTCGGCGTGCTCCGGCTGCCGGCATGGATCAGCCGAGCAAACAACTCTTTGCCGACGCCCGTTTCGCCCTCGACTAGCAGCGATGCGACACTATTCGAGCGGGCGACGCGACAAGCGACGTCGACGGCGGCCTGCAACGCTTCGCTCTCGCCGACGATCATGGCGACAGCTTCTTGAAGATGTTTGTTCACCTCCCGGTGGACCACTGTCACGCTGGAAACGGTCGACACGGGTGGGAACACCAGCGCCGCGCCGCGGAGGTCGCCGTCGAGCTTGAGCGGCGTGATATGGCAGGACCGCAAATGGGCCGGTAGCGCCCTGGCAAGGTCGGCGTCGGAGCCGGACGACGGAAGGTTCATCAGCCAGCGGCCACGTCCCGGTTCCATCGGGCCGTCCATCATTTCGGCTTTCTCGCCGTCAGGCACGTTGTTGCAGAAGATCGCGCGGCCGCGATGGTCGACGATCACCAACCCGTCTTTTCGGCGGTAGCTGGGAGCCGAGGAAATGAAGGCTTCGAGCAGGCGCGTGCGCTGCTCCTGCTGTTGTTCGGCCAGCGCCTTTTCGATCTGCCGGGCCGTGGCGGCGACGAGCGCGGTGTTGTGCGGCCGGAAGATCGGCGAATAGCCCGACAGGTCGACGACGCCGATGATCTTGCCGTCCAGCGGATCGCGGATCGGTGCACCGGCGCAAGTCCAGGATTTGATGCCAGCGCAGAAATGCTCGGCCGCGTGGACGAAAGTCGGTTCCCCGGTCCACAGCGCCGTTCCGATGCCGTTGGTTCCGACGGCATCCTCGTTCCATTTGCCGCCGATGGCGAGGTGGATATCCATGCCGTCATGCAGCGTCTTCTTGTCGCCGATGGCGTCGATCAGCACGCCGTCGCTGTCGGCCAGAACCAGCATCGCGCCTGTCCCGTCCAGCAACTGGCCGAGGGAGGCGAACGATCGCCGCGCCGCCGAAAGCAGTTCTGCATTGGCCCGGGTCAGATATTCGATCTCGTCGCGATCACTGCTGAGCGGCGCTTCGATGCCTTGCGCGTTGATGCCGCCGGTGGCGCTGCGGTACCAGGAATCGTGAATGAGGGAGCGGACGTGGCTTGGGTGGACTGGATCGCGGGCACATTTGGGGTCGTCGGCCAGAAAACTTTCCCAGGCGCGCATGGTGGCACGCTCGTCATAGTCGATGTTGCCCAGAACCATTTGGCCGGCGGCTAGCGACGCACGCGCGGGAAGAGCATCGATCTTCGTCAGATTGGGGCCTAACTCGCGTTTCATTCAGTCATCACAGACCTTTTGAGGCATGCCATTTCTGTTTGCAGTCGTGTCGTATGCTGCCGCGGACTGGATGTGCAGGAGTTCGCCCAGGCGTCTGCACGGTCAGTCTATGCCGAGTTTCGCGCCGATGTCGGCGGCAAGCTGTTCTTCGGTATAGGTGGCGGCGAGTCGGGATCCGTCCAGCTCGGCGAGCGCTTCGGCGACGGTTTCGTCGACCGGCGAGAAGAAGCCATTCTGCTTCGTCGCCAGAACAAAAATCTGGTCCCCGTCCCGGTTTCGGATATCGCCGATGTGATGAAGTTGGCGGCCTGTGTTCCGATCCTTCGAGATCACGCGGCCGTTGATGGTGACCTGGATGGACGGCTTGGCTTCGGCCACAGAGGCAAGACTGCCGCCAACGTGGATGATCAGACCTTCCGCCTTCGGTTGCTGGCGTGGCTTCCTGGATGCCGAATAGCCGCCACCGCTGATCTGGTCGGCAAGGCGAACGATGGTCGAGCGGTTTTGCTCGATCAGTCTTTTGACTTGTACGTCCTCGCGCCGCTGGCCATCCCGCTTGGAGATAATCTCAACCATGAATCCTCCCAGATTCGCTCGGCGTTGCCGTTAGTACGGCTTATTTCTTCCTTGCGGTGAACCCTACACCGCCTCGTTCAAGTACGCCATTCATATCACATACCGCCGAAATTCGAGTCGCTGGTAGCAGGCGGCTGCTACACGGGAATTCCGGTAATCGGACGTTTTTGTGTAAATGCTAGCGGGTCGGGCTGGCTTGTTCGTGAATTCCGAGGTTTCGCTGACCTGCAGCGTCTCGGACAGGAGCCGCGCTTCTGGGTGATGATAGGACCTAGGTTTTGCTGACCAACTCCGCAAGTCGCGGAACTATACGGAACCAATGGGGAGGGCAATTTCGTATCAATCAAATTATCCAAAAAGCACGTTGACGGATTGTAGATAATCTGCAACTTTAGGGTCGGGAACAAGGAAGCAAAAATGCTCTCGCAAGATCTGAGCACTGAGCATTTCCGTCAGTCGATGCGGCGCGTGGCATCGACGGTCAGCGTGATCACATGCAGGCATGAAGGCTACCGATATGGCATCACCGTCACGTCGGTCACGCCGCTCAGCTTCGCTCCGATGTCGATCCTTGCCTGCGTCAACCGCAATTCGTCGATCAGCGTGCCCCTCAAGGAAGAGGGGCAGTACTGCATCAATGTGCTTCGAGCCTCGCAGGCCGACATATCCAACTCCTTCAGCGGCGGACGGCCAGCCGAGAGGCGTTTCGACATCGGCGAGTGGACCGAAAGGGACGGCATACCGTACCTGGCAAGTGCCCAGGCGAACCTGTTCTGCGAAATGGATCAGGCGATCTCCTATGCCACGCACGACATCATCATCGGACGGGTCGCGGGGGTGGCATTTGCCTCCGATGTCGACCCGCTGATCTACCAGAACGGCGCCTACGCGCTGACTTCACCCATGGTCCTGCAGAAGGCTGGATAGGACTGTTTGCCAACGTCGACAGCCGTCGCCGCGGGATCTTAGGAGCAAATGAATGCAGCTTGGTCTTTTTAACCTGATGACACTTCGCGATCATCCTGACGGCGCACAGGGCGTGATGCGCGACACGCGCAAGATGGTGGAGACCGCCGATGAGCTTGGCTTCGACGTTGCCTGGTTCGCCGAGCATCACTTCGCCAACTATTCGAGCTCTCCGTCGCCGCTGATGATGTGCTCCTACGCGGCCGGCTGGACCAAGAGGATCAAGCTAGGCCCGGGCGTTATCGTGCTGCCGCTCTACAACCCGCTTCGTGTCGCCCAGGAGATCGCGGTCGCCGATACGCAGACCGAGGGCCGCCTCATCATCGGCATGGGTACCGGCTATCAGCGCTATGAGTTCGATCGCTACAACGTCGTGCTGGACGATCGGGTCGACGTTTTCCTTGAGTATTGGGACGTCATCGAAAAGGCGCTCGTCGATGGCGAGGTCGAGTACAAGGGAAAGCACATCTCGCTCCCCAAGACCCACTTTGCGATCAGCACGCAGCAGAAGCCCCTGCCGCCGATCTTTGTCACCTCCTCCCACCCCAAGCTCCTCGAGCGCTTCAAGAAATGGAAGGCGGTCCCGTTCCTCGCAGCCAGCACGCTCGGGTCGCCTGTGCTCTACAAGATGGTCGACGGTCTCAACGACGCCTGGACGACCATTGGCGAGCAGCCTTCGACCAAGCCCTTGGCGATCATGCAGTACCTGGCCATAACCGACAGCCGCAGCGAGGCCTTGGCCGTGGCGGAGCGTGCCCGGTACGTGGGGCGTATGGCGCATTATCTGCGCCAGGCCTCACCGCCGCTGGATGACAACAGCTACATCAGTAATCAGGCGTTCGAAGGCGAGTACACGCTCGACCAGTATGCGGACAACATGGTCGTGGGCGATCCGCACACGGTGGCCGAGAAGATGGTCGCCGACATCAAGCGCCTCAATCCGAGCAACTACACCTGCAACTTCTCCTTCGGCTGCATGCCAATCGAGTTGGCGCATCGCTCAATCGTTCGATTCAAGAACGAAGTCGTGCCGCTGATCGAAAAGGAAGTGGGACCAATCGAAGCTCTCGGCGTGACACCCGGGCTGGCGAGAAAGGCGAGTTGAGCGGCCTCACAAATGCTCAGCCAACAACTTGGTCTGTAACAAGAAAAGGGGAATGAAATGAAAACGATTGTAAAGGCTCTGCTGGCGACAGTGGTCGCCACCTTGACGCTCGCTGGTCAGGCGCATGCCGAGTCGGCCCTCGACACGATCATCCAGAAAAAGCAGCTGCGCTGCGGGATCATGCTGGACAGCCCGCCCGCCGGATTTCGCGACCAGAACAACGAGCCAGACGGCTACGACGTCACCTACTGCAAGGACATGGCGAAGGCGCTCGGCGCAGAGCCGGTGGTTGTCGAGACGCCATCGCCGGATCGTATCCCGTCCTTGGTTTCGAACCGCATCGACGTGTTGATCGCATCCACCACGCCGACCCCGGCGCGGGCCATGACGGTGGCCTTCACCCAGCCGTACACCAACAACACTATGACCGTGGTGACGCGCAAGGAGACCGGGATCAGCCAGTATTCCGACCTGAAGTCCAAGAAGCTCGGCGGCGTCGTGGGCACCACGCCCGAGCAGCTCTTCAAGGACGAGCTCGCAAAGGGCTGGCAAGGTTCCGGGGCGACCTACACCGGCTATGCCAGCGATGCAGAATCCTATCTTGCCCTGCAGCAAGGCAAGGTGGATGCTATCCTGATCGCCGCAGGCGTCTTCCACGCGCTTTCGCAAAGTGGTCAGTTTCCGGAATTCGTCGCGGCGGGAACGGCGCCTCTTGCCGATTTCGGCTCGATCGCGGTTCGCCGTGACGACCAGCAATTCCTCAACTGGGCGCGGATGTTCGTCTTCCAGCAGGAGGTAAGCGGGCGCCGGGCAGAGGTCTACAAGAAGTATTACGGAGATGGTCCGTTGCCGCCGCTGACAGCCAACGGCATTAACTTCTAGCCATAGGGCTCATGCCGGCAGGAAAGCCTGCCGGCACGGGCTCGGGATGATTGGCATGAACGGCTATCAGTTCTACTGGTCCATCGTCTGGGATTCACTGCCCCTGCTGCTGGCCGGAGCCTGGGTAACGATCCAGATCACCATTCTCGCCTTCATTATCGGCACGCTGATTGCGATGCCCATGGCCGTCGCGCGCCAGCAGGGCGAGGGATGGGCCTACCGCTTTTCGACCTTGTGGGTGGAGCTGTCGCGCAACACGCCTGCCGTCTTTCAGCTCTATCTGTTTTATTTCGGGCTGGGCGCCTTCCACATCAACATCCCCAGCTACGCCGCCGTCCTCATCTCCGTTTCCTTCAACAATGCCGGATACATGACGGAAATTTTCAGGGGCGGCTTGGCCGCCATACCGCGACAGCAGCTGTCGGCGTCGCGCTCACTCGGCATGACCAGCCCGCAGAGCTTCATCCATGTGATCTTTCCGCAGATGTTCAAGGTGATCTTCCTTGCCTATGTCACACAAGGCATCTGGGGAATGCTGAACACCTCGCTTGGTATGCTGGTGGGACTGCAGGAACTCTCGGGCGCCACGCAGTACGCGCAGTCGGCATCGTTCCGGACGTTCGAGTTTTTCCTGGTCACGGCGCTGATCTATTACCTCATCGCCAAAGGGCTGCAGTTCTCGTCCCAGCTGGCCTTCCGGCTCATGTACAGGAGCTAGGCGTGCAGTTTTCGTTCGCAAACCAAGGCCTCGCCTGGTCGGATGCTTATTTCCTGGCTGAGGGGCTGCTCAACACCGTCAGGCTTGCCGCCGCGGCAACCCTAATCGGGACCCTTGGCGGGATCGTGCTTGGCTGGTTGCGCACCGTGTCCGTGACCGTGAGGGTCGCCACGGCCCCCTTCATCGACATCCTGCGCAGCGTGCCGATGATCATCCAGCTGATACTCGCCAACAGCCTTCTGTCGATCCTGGGCTTCGGCTCGTCACCCTTTTGGTTCGGTACCGTCGCGCTTAGTGCCTGGATGTCGGCAGTAACTGCCGAGGTGGTCCGGGCGGGCCTCCTCTCGGTCCCGGTTCAATACCGCAAGAGCGCTCGCTCGCTCGGCATGAACGGCTACCAGGAGCTTTTGCATATATCCATGCCGCTGGCATTCAGGACGGCACTGGCTCCGTGGATCGGGCTCGTCCTCAGCCTGATCAAGGACAGCGCTCTGGCGGGCGTGGTGGGCTACGTCGAATATATGCGTTCCACCCAAATACTCATTACCAGGACACATGAGACCTGGCTGCTGCTGATGGGTGCGGGGCTTTTCTATTTCCTTATCTGCTATCCGGTTTCCCGGTACAGCCGGCACCTCGAAAGAAAGGTCCGCGTATGATCCGCATCAGCAAAGTCCAGAAGGCCTTCGGATCGGTGGTCGTGCTCAAGGGCATCGACCTCACGATCGAAAAGGGCGAACTCGTCTGCCTCATAGGCGCGAGCGGGTCGGGAAAATCAACGCTCCTGCAATGCATCAACGGGCTCGAACCGATCCAGGGCGGCGAGATCCTCGTAGACGGCATCAGCGTCCACGATCCGAAGACGGATATCAACAAGCTGCGCCGCAAGCTGGGCATCGTGTTCCAGCAATACAACGCCTTCCCGCACCTCACGGCGCTGGAAAATGTCGCGCTGGCACCCCGGGTGGTCGCAAAGCGCAGCCGCGCGGTGGCGCGCGCACTTGCGCAGAAGCACCTCGAGCATGTGGGGCTCGGCGACAAGGGCGACAGCTTGCCATCTCAGCTCTCAGGCGGCCAGCAACAACGTCTCGCCATCGCCCGAGCGCTTGCGATGGAGCCGAGCTACATGCTCTTCGACGAGGTCACCTCCGCGCTCGATCCCGAACTTGTCGGCGAAGTGCTTGAGACCATGCGCCTCCTGAGGAGCGAAGGCATGACGATGGTGGTTGTCACACACGATATCAATTTCGCTCGGGAATCGGCGGACCGCGTGGCCTTTCTCTGCCAGGGCGAGGTCTGCGAAATCGGCACGGCCAAAGAGGTGATCGACAATCCCCGCAATGAACAGACACAGAAGTTCCTGCGACGCGAGAATCGCAAACCCCTTGAAATCGTCAGAAGCTCAGTCGCCTAGCGAATTTCATTCAATGCACCATCGAAGGCTAAACACATGATCTCGTTCAAACTCACGGGAAAGACGGCGCTCGTCACTGGCGGCGCGTCGGGCATCGGCCTTGAAACCGCGCGCATGATGGCCAAGGCCGGCGCGAAGGTCGCAATCAACTATCTGCCGGCGGACCAGCGGGGAGAGGCTGCTCTCGCCGAGTTCCAGAAGGAGGGGCTCGACATCATCGGTGCTCCAGGCGATGTCGGCGATGCCGGGCAGGCCAAGGCAATGGTACTCGAGGCGGTGGCGAGGTTCGGCCGTCTCGACCTGCTTGTCAACAACGCGGGAATACCGGGCGTGAAGGTCCCGGTGCCGATCAACGACCTCGACAGCATAACGGAGGAGCTTTGGGCAAGTCTGCTGAACGTCAACCTGATGAGCGTTTTCAGGTGCTCGAAGGCCGCGGCGCCTGCTCTCAAGGTGGCCAAAGGTTCGATCGTGAACACCGCTTCCATCGCCGGCTTCGGGGCCGTGGCCAGCACCATCGCCTATAGCGGCTCCAAGGCCGCCGTCATCAACCTGACGAAGAACCTGGCGCGTGCGCTCGCTCCCGATGTGCGCGTCAATGCAGTGGCGCCCGGCGTCGTCGAAAGCTCTTGGGCGATCGAATGGTCGGAGGAGCGTCGTCAGAGCACCGTCGCCAACACACCTCTGAAGAAAGTCTGCACCACGGCGGATGTCGCGGAACTGATCGTCTATCTCGGTTTCGCCGGCGCGCTGATCACCGGTCAGACGGTGGCGATCGACGGCGGCATCTCGATCTGATCCGCAACATGGAGACCTTTATGGAACTTGTGAAGCTCAAGTCGGGCAGCATCCTCGAAGAGAAGGAAGGCTATTCGCGGATCGTCGCCCTCGACAACTGGATCTTCATGTCGCTGACCGCAGGACGCGACTACAAGACTCGTGCGATGCCCGGGACGGCGATCGAGCAGGCAAGGCAGGCGATGAAGAATGTCGAAGGCGCGCTTGAGGCGGTAGGCAGCAGCCTTGCGGATGTGGTGCGGCGGCGCATCTTCATTCCGCGCCAGGAAGACGTCCCGGAAGTCATGGCCTATATGGGCGAGAAGTTCCGGGGCATCTCTCCGGCAAGCTGCGTCAACTGCGGCCCGCTGGGCGGACCCGAGTATCTCTTCGAAATCGAGATCACTGCGTATCGTGGTGCCGGCGCCCTTCCCGTGAAAAACCTGTCGATCTCGCTCTAGCGGCAAGTCACGTTTTCCACTTGTTCCGTAAGGATAGCTTGGCGGCAGGCTTCTCATTAGATGATCGCATTCGTATATAGTCTACATTCCGAATGCCTGTGCAGCCGATCTCCCGTGGTCGCCTTATGAGGATCTTGATGCGACACGCAAATGAAACAGGCGCCATTCTGGCTCCCATGACGCAGATGGAAAGCACGCAGTTCGCTGCGGAGCAAATCCGGAAGGCGATCATTGCGGGGCACTTCAAGCCTGGCGACCGGCTGGTCGAGCAACAGCTTACCGACATGCTGAACGTCTCCCGACATCCGGTCCGGGAGGCTTTGCGCCTGCTTGCTCGCGAGGGGTTCGTCGAGCTCAAGCGGAACAAGGGAGCATCCGTCAGGGCGGTGGACGCAGACAGTGTCATCGAAGTCTACAATATCCGGATGGCGCTGGGGAAAATTGCGCTGGATCATCTCCTCGCCGAGTCCGGTCGCCTGGCCTCGGCCGACATCAAGCGGCTTGAAAAACTGGCTGAGAATGCCGTCAAGTTCGCTAACCTTGATAGCCAGGCGGAGACCGTTCGCAACGATCTGGAGTTCCAGCAGGCGGTCATCGATGCGACGGGATTGCAGCGGACCATCCGCTACTTTTCCGAGCTGACTTCGGACGTCAGGCGCTTCAATCATCAACTGGGGGTCGTCTATACTGACCGAAAGGGCGATGCCGAGAAGTATGTCGTCAAGCTATTCGAAAGCTTGCGGGACGGAGATCTCCGTACTGCGCATGAAATCTGGCAAGCCAAGTTCTCGAAGGCTCTTGAGCGCTACCTTTCGCTGATTGCCGACAGTGAATCAGACGGGGCGAGCCGCGCCAGCGTCGGAGTGAAGGCCAGTCGACCCTCAAGTCGGTAGTAAGGCACGGCCTTGCACGAAGCATCTTGGCGCATTGATCGTCTTCTGGATTTCGATAGCCATATGCGACTCGGGCTCAATCCACCTGCATTGGGCGGAGAGCCAGGCAGAAGACGCGACTTAGGTGACCAAGCCGCTCGGGAGGCTTGCAGACGTGCGCCCTGCTCGGATGGGGTCAAAAGCGTCGGTTGCGGTCGCAATCTGGAAGCAGCCATCTTATGTGCGTTGAGCCCATGAACCATCGGACCGATTTTTGAAATGAGCAAATTAACTAAAAGGCGCGCGTTGCTGCTCCTCAATCCCAAGGCGCGGCGCGGCCAGGAGGTGATCGCGCCAGTTGTGGAGCGGCTGGAGGGAGGTGGGCTTTCCGTCACCGTCGAGACGTTCGAGGCGTTGCCTGAGATCGCTCGTGACATCGTTCGCTTACGCCATATGGCCGATCTTGTGGTTGTGTGCGGTGGCGATGGTTCGGTATCGTCGGCGGCGATGGCGGTAATGGAAAGCGGCCTGCCGATGGGCATTATTCCTATGGGAACGGCGAATGACCTCGCTCGCACACTCAATATTCCGATGGATCTCCCGCAGGCCGCCGATGTGATCGCGCGAGGCCAAACCCGGCTGATCGATGTTGGCACGGTTAATGGTCATGCCTTTTTCAACGTCGCGAGTATCGGACTCAGCACCGAACTGGCGCAAAGTCTGGACCCCGCTCTAAAGAAGCGTTTCGGCAGGCTTGGCTATGCGCTGGCGGCGATGAAAGTGTTGACGCGGGCCGCCAGGTTTCACGCGGAGATTACCGAGAAAGGCGCGGCGATCGAAGCCGAAACCTACCAGATCGCGGTTGGAAACGGTCGGCACTACGGCGGCGGCAACGTTGTGGAAGGGACGGCCGAGATCGATGACGGACATCTCGATCTCTATAGCTTGGAAATGACGAATCTCTGGAAGCTGGCGCTGATGCTCCGCTCGTTCCGTTCTGGAACGCATGGCGCCTGGCGTGAGGTGCGCACGGCCAGGTGCGTCGAGTTTGACATCGAGACGGAGAAGCCGATGCCGGTCAACACCGATGGTGAGATCGTCACCTCGACACCGGCCCATTTCAAGGTTCACCCAAAGGCGATCTCGGTCTTCGCGCCTCCGATCCTGAGCATTCCAGGCCGCACCGAAATGTTTCGTCGAGCAATCGGCGCAGACCTCGCATTGTCGGGAGATTATCCAGGTGCTGGCGCTGCGCATTAGTTTGTCGCCGGCGGGACAAAACGCCGAGGCACGCATGATCGTCATGGTCTCGACTACGGCAATCTTCGTGCAGTAGTAGCCCCACTGCTCCTCCGCCACTCGGCGAGGGATTTCGTAGGTACCTGCGGAGTGTTGAAGGCGGCTTTGAAGCGCTCGATATCATCGGAACATTCGCGCCGGATGGGCCGGAAAAGTGCAGCGGCTTCCCGTAGACCGATATGATCCCGAGGACTTGCAGAGGGTGCTGGGCGTTGACGGAGATCCGAGACCAAGCTCCGATACTCTCTCAGTCGCTTGAACAAACTCTTTCCCTTGCTGCGGCGATCGAACCCGATTGCTTCATCAGCGATATTTTGGCTGTACAAAATGCCGAAGACCGGGCGCGCAAAGCATTGCTATTCTGACGTCTGGATAGGCGAGACGTAGATTGCGCACCTGCGCTGACGTCAAGACAACGTCACCAATGTACGTTGTCTGCATAATAAGAATGACTCGATGGACGGCGTCCTTCGTGGCAACCGCCAGTCCCGATCCGCCTCTGACATTTCCGGAGAGGCGGACAGCGCGACGGTTCGCCACCTCGGCTGAAGTGCAGCGAGCCATCGGCTTCAATTCCGACGTGCTGGTTGTCTGGCAGCAGGAGGCAAACGCCCGTCCGCGGGCGTTGCAGCCCAGTTCGATGCCGCGTCTGGTCCACGACGGCCGGATCCTGGTGGAGGTGCCTCCCAGGACTGCTCCCCCAATGCGGTGCCCCGATCCGTCCTCCGTCTTCAGGTGTGGAATTCAGGCAAGATCCCAGCCAGCCCACAAGACAAGCTCCCTATCGCGCCGTCGGCAGCTTTGCGCCTCAATTTAGCCGTTGAGGTCCGTTTGTGCGTCACCTGAAAGCGGACATCCTCATCGGGTCGCAGGATGCCCGCGCCCGTAGCTGACATCTGCGTCAAATATTCTCCGGTGTGACAATTTCAAAAGGTATGGATCGCTGAAGGGTAGCCAACGGCGCTTGCGGTCCAATGACATCGATCATCGTTTGGACAAGAAGAGCCGAGGTCGCTTCGAGCGGATGGCAAAGAGCTGCAGTGATCAGGCCCTCAGACAGTCCCCTTCGAGTTTCGGGGCCAATGTCACGGCATACCACTTTTATACCCGACCGCCTCTGTGGAGAGACCTCCCTCAAGGCACGAAGTACACCCGTTATTCCGCCGCCGACGATCAAAATGCCGACAAGATCGGCAGTCGATTTCAGAAGCTCAGCCACCATTCGATAGGCCTCACTTGCTTCCTCGTGGGTGGGGCGGCTTTCCTCTACCGTAAGCCGTGGAGCGTGCTCGCGCAAATAGGAACGGAAACTGGCGTCGGACACGTCCTGGCATTGATACCGATGGTTGCCAATGAAGACCGCAATGCGACCCGGTCCTTGAGTGGTTTGGGTGATCAGGAAGGCCGCAGTGCGCCCAAGCTTCCAGTTGTCGGTGCCTACATACGCCGCCCGCTCTGGCGCTGATTGGTCCGTGATATATGAAACTACCGGCTTCCCCATCTCTTTTAGCGAACGGATCGCCTGGCCAATAATTGGGTGATCTGCCGCGACCACCGCAACGGCGTCGCATGAATCGCCGAGCGCAATCAGACGGCTCGCGATTGTGTCCGGCGTCAGCAGATCCACGAAGTCGACTATTGGATCGATGACCTCGTCCCGACGCTCGCGACAGGCGGCAATAATCTTCTTCCCGAACAGCTGGTAGAGGTCACGGGTCGACTGCTGAAGCAGGAAGCCCAATCGGTAGTGTGGAGATATCTTACGAGCCCGATCATCAATGGCTCCGATTCCGTAAAACCCAATCTCTTCCGCTGCGCTTTGTACGCGTTGGACGGTCTTCGGGCGTACTGAAACGGTGCCACTCAGGATTCGGTTCACGGTCGCCACCGAAACGCCTGCCGCAGTAGCGAGATCGTGGATTGTCGGCCGCCTCATGAGCTCATCCCAGCTATATCATCATGACTGATATCAAATGATACAAATGTCACTTTGATACTATTTTCGTCTTCTAGAAATATCAAGCCTCCGATATGAATCCCGCCCAGATGAGGGCCGATGTTTGACGAGCCCAGTTGGGAATAGCTCCGCAGGGAGGCGCTGTTACGATGGACGACCTTCAGTATGGAACGCGCGACAAACGCGGTAACTGGGCTCCGCATCGCCGGGCCGAGCCGGCGCCAATTTGGCATCGTCCGTTCAATGCAAAGAAGGTGGTGGCGTGGATTCCTGAATTTCTTTGGCCGTGGAACGCCTTTCATATTGCCACGTCGATCATTTGGGTGAACCTGCTGATCCCAAGCTGGCAGAGCCTCGCGAGCTTCTCCGTTCTCAACTACTTCTGGCTGTATGGCCTAAATGCAGCCGGCATATTCCTTTTCTACGGCTTCTTCGAGCTGCGCTATTACTTTCAGCGCAAGCAACAGAACCGCTTCAAATATAATTCAAAATTCCCTTCGGACGCGCCGTCTGACGTGTTTTGGTTTCAAAGCCAGAACATCGACAATTTCACCCGCTCGTTTTTCGTCACGATACCACTATGGACAGTGGTCGAGATCGTGATGCTGTGGGTCTATGCAAACAGCTGGGCGGTCTGGCTGCCATGGACGACGAATTGGCTTTACCTCTCGTTCCTGGTGCTTATCGCGCCGGCCGTGCATGAGGTCTATTTCTTCTTCCTTCACCGGGCGATCCATTGGCCGCCGCTCTACAAATGGGTGCATTCGGTTCATCATAACTCGATCAATCCAAGTCCTTGGTCGTCGCTGTCGATGCACCCAGTCGAAGGCTTCCTCTATCATGCTGAAGCCTGGCTGCACCTGTTGATCCCTTCCAACCCGGTCTGCGCCTACTTCACGCTGCACGGAGCGGGATTTGGAGCGGTGAACGGCCACCTCGGCTTCGAGACATTCGAAATCACCGACAAGGTTAAGCTCGATAGCCATTCTTACGTGCACTACCTGCACCACAAGTATTTCGAGGTGAATTACGGCGGCGATGGGCTGGTGCCCCTCGATAAGCTGTTCGGCACTTGGCACGACGGCAGCAAGGAAGCCGATGAGGTCATGAAGGCCCGCTTCCGCAAGAAAAAGGAAAAAATGCGGGGCCAGCAGGAAGGCCGCAGCGATCCCGCGTCTGGAATGCCGGCGGAATAACGAACCAAACGCTGATTCGACTGCGCCTGTGAGGAGCGGGCTCGGGACAGCAGGACTTTTGTTGAAACCCCACGGGGTAAATTGGGAGGAAGACTATGAAGCTTTTCAAGACACTCGTGTCGACAGCGGTGCTGATTGGATTCAGCGCCGGCGCGACTCTCGCCGCCAATATCTTCGTGGTTGGCGGCAAGCCGGACGATCCGTTTTGGTCGATCGTCAAGCGCGGTGCTGAAGACGCTGGCAAGGTCGTCGAGGCCCAAGGTGGCAAGGTCACCTGGCTCGGGCCGCAGAACTATGACAATCTGGGCGTGGACGCCGCCGAACTGATCCGCCAAGCCATCGATCAGAAGGCCGACGCCATTGTCGGCCCGGACTGGGTGCCGGAAGCGATGGACCCTGCGTTCAAGGCAGTGAGGGATGCTGGCATTCCCCTGATCATCTACAATGCCGGCGGACTGAAAGCGGCCGATCGTCTTGGCGCCATGAACTATGTCGGCTCGGACGACTACAAAGGCGGTGTCGCGGCTGGCGAATACCTCACCAAGGCCGGCAACAAGAAGGGCGTCTGCATCAACACGCTGCCAGGCGCCGCCAATATCGAGGCCTTCTGCGGTGGCTTCAAGGAAGGGATGAAGAACGGCGGTGGCGAAGCCGACGTACTGCCATTGCCTGCTACATCCTTCGGCTCGGCGACGGCCGTCGCCCAGGCGGTGAAGGCCTATCTGCTGCAGCACCAGGACGTGAACGCCGTCTTTACCATCGGCAACGTCGACGCCAACTCGGCCATGAACGGCCTTACCCAGGCCGGCAAGGTCGGGAAAGTGCAACTCTGCGGCATGAACTTTGACGAAACCATCCTGAACAACATCAAGGATGGCAAGCAGGCCTGCGCGATCGACCAGCAAGGCTACCTGCAGGGATACCTGGCCGTCGCGATCCTGAATGGCCACGTCAATTATGGCTTGACGGTGCCCACCCGCGAGATCCTTACGGGACCAGGCATCATCGACAAGACAAACGTCGACGCCACCATCGCTGGCGTGAAAGCAGGGACGCGATAATCCTCCCGCCTGGGCCGCCCTCGCTTTTATAGCGGGCGGCCCTTTTTCCCTCTCTCTGCGGCGGCCACATCGCGGCCGGCCGCGTGATCGCGGATTACCCTAATGGCACATCCCGTAGCATCCACATCAACTCCGGCGCCGGACCGCGTGAAGTACGGACTGGCCTTCGGCCGGCTGGCGCGTCGACCAGAGGCGGGCTCGTTCCTTGGCATGGTCGCAGTTCTTCTCTTCTTTGGCCTGTTCGGCGGAAGTGGTTTCATGTCGGCAGCGGGCACGGCCAGCTGGTTGAACATCGCGTCTGAGATCGGGATCATCGCGCTGCCGATAGGGTTGCTTATGATTGCCGGGGAACTGGACATCTCGGTCGGTGCCGTGATCCCCGCGGCGTCTCTCACCGCTGCTATCGTGTCGGGTCACTATGGGCTGCCCGACTGGCTTGGCATAACGGCCGCGCTTGGCCTCGGCCTCGCTGTCGGCTTCCTCAATGGTCTGCTCGTGACGAGAACGACCATCCCGTCGCTCATAATTACCATTGGCACCATGTTCCTCACGATGGGTCTGACGCTCGGTCTTACCGTCATGATCGCCGGCAGCACCGGCGTCTCGCTTGTGCCGGCCCCCCTCACCAAGGCAATCTTCGGCGACTATCTCGGCGGCATGTTCCAGGTCACGATCCTGTGGTGGGTGGTGTTCGTAGTCGGCCTGTTCTGGCTGTTGCACATCTCCCCGATGGGCAATTGGATCTATGCACTCGGCGGCGACAAGGAAAGCGCGCGCAACGTTGGCATCCCGACCAAGCGGCTGACCATCGGTCTGTTCATGCTGTCCGGCTTCAGCGCCGCTTTCGTCGGGGTCAGCGAGGTGATGGTCTACCAGAGTGCGCAGGTTCTGGCCGGTCAGTCCTTCATCTTCAATTCCATCATGTGTGTGGTCATCGGGGGCGTTTTGCTCACGGGCGGCTTCGGCTCGATCGTTGGCATCGTGTTCGGCACGATTACCTTCTCGATCGTGAACCAGGGCATTTACTTCACGAGCATGGATCCCAACGTCGGAAGCGTCATAATCGGCGCGCTTCTTTTGATCGCGGTGCTGACAAACGACACCTTCCGGCAATTGGCACTCAGCTATTCGTCGAAGAAGGGAAAACGGTCATGATGGACGCAATCAAATCCGTGCTGCGTCGCCCCGAAGCCGGCTCGATCCTCAGTCTTATCGGCGTGGTGCTGTTCTTCATTCTGTTCGGCGGCGCCAACCTGGGTACGCTCGTTGGCGCGGCCAGTTGGGTCAATTTTGCGGCCAATCTAGGCATTGTCGCCATTCCAGTCGGGCTGCTGATGATCTCAGGCGAACTCGACATCTCCATCGGCGCTTTGATCCCCGCTGGTTCCATGACAACCGCCATACTCACCGGTTACTACGGACTGCCCATTGGGGTGGGAATTGCTGGGGCGCTGGCAGTCGGCGTGGCGGTCGGCCTGGTCAACGGCCTGCTGACGATCCGCACCTCCGTGCCCTCGCTCATCATTACTCTGGCCACGCTGGTCGCCATGCAGGGGGTGGTGCTCAGTGCTTCGGTGCTTCTGACCGGTACCGCCAGCGTTGCCCTGACCGCGCCGGACTGGGCCAAATTCCTGTTCGGCCAGCTGATCGGCGGCAGCCACCAAGTCATCATCATCTGGTGGATCGCATTCGCCGCGATCATCGGCTTCGTTCTGCACAAGACCCGTTACGGCAACTGGCTGTTCGCAATGGGCGGCGATCGTGTCAGCGCCCGCAACGCCGGCATTCCGACAGACCGCATGACCATTGCGCTGTTTGTGTTGTCCGCAGTCAGCGCCACCTTTGTTGGCATCTGTCAGGCAATCCTGTTCAATTCCGCCCAGGTCTCCGGCGGCATGAACTTCATCTTCAACGCCATCGTGTCCGTGGTGGTGGGCGGCGTATTGCTGACCGGCGGTTTCGGGTCGGTTGTTGGTATCTTCGTCGGCACCATCACTTTCGCCATCGTCAGCCAGGGCATCTACTTTACCCAGATCGACCGAAACTGGTCGAACCTGATTATCGGTGTGATGCTTCTGGTGGCCGTGCTGATGAACCAGTCGTTCCGCGACCTGGCTCTGTATTTCAGGCCGCGGGGTAAGCGAAGCCTGCCGCGGGAGCCAGCAAACCCATGAAAAACGAGTTGTTACGGCAACCGGGCCCTGAACTTGCTTCGATCAACGAGCATCGAGCTACGATGAACACCCTCGCCGATCAACCGCATCAGCCAAGCCGGTTCGCAGATGAAGAGATGAGCACGCCATGAACGACAAACCTGCCATTCTCGAATTGAGAAACGTCAACAAGTCCTTCGGGCCAATCGACGTCCTGCACGATATTTCGCTAAGGGTACGTGCAGGCGAGGTGCTTTGTCTGCTCGGTGACAATGGCGCCGGCAAGTCCACCCTCATCAAGACCCTGGCCGGTGTCCACAAACCCACCAGCGGCCAGATACTGATGGATGGTCAGCCGGTCACTTTCGCCGGGCCGAGGGAGGCTCAGGGACAGGGAATCGCCACAGTGCACCAGTTCGGCGGCACCTTCCCGCTGATGAGCATCGGGCGGTCCTTCTTCGTCGGCGTAGAGCCGACCAAAGGCTGGGGACCGTTCAAGATCTATGACCGCAAGCGCGCCAACGAGATCGCGGTGAAAGCGGTACGCGATTTCGGAATCACCCGCATTGACGACGGTGACCGCTTGGTCGGAGGCCTGTCGGGCGGCGAGCGCCAGTCGCTTGCCATTGCCCGCGCCGTCTATTTTGGAGCGCGTGTACTGATCCTGGACGAGCCCACCGCGGCGCTCGGCGTCAAGCAGGCCTCGCATGTGCTGCGCATTGTCAACGAGGCCAAGAGGCGCGGCCTGGCAGTGGTGTTCATCACTCACCAGGTCATGCACGCCATGGCCGTCGGCGACCATTTCGCGGTGCTGATCCGCGGCGCCATCGCCGCCGATTTCCGTAAGGGCGAAAAGTCCCGCGAGGAGATTACTGATCTGATGGCTGGCGGCGAGACAATGGCCGACCTCGAAGCCCAGGTCGAGGGTTACATGGAAACGCATGAGGGGCATCCGCCATCCCCCCAGGTGGTGCAGGGACCAGCCGCTCCGTAGACCCACTCCAGAGCTCCAGCAAGGCGGCTGCATGTCACGACCGCGGCTGCCCGTAAATTCGAAACGCAAATAATTAGGACTGAGATGACAATCCGCATTGCGGTGATCGGCGCCGGCTTGATGGGCGCAGATCATGCCAAGATAGTTGCCGAGGAACTGCCCGGCGCAACCCTCCAGTTGGTCTGCGACATGGATGACCAGCGCGCCCGTCGCGTCGCCGATGCATGTGGTGCCTTCGACATTGCCACTGACCCCAAGGGCGCCATCGCGCGGCAAGACGTGGACGCCGTGATCATTGCGAGCCCCGATTTCACGCATGCACCTCTCTCGATGGCCTGTATTGCCGTGGGCAAGCGCGTTCTGTGCGAAAAGCCCCTTTCACAATCGTCGGCTGACTGCATCGCCGTGATGGAAACCGAACAGAAGGCAGGGGCGAAATTCGTCCAGCTCGGCTTCATGCGGCGTTACGATCAATCCTACCAGGAGATGAAGCAAACGCTCGACGATGGCCATCTCGGGCGAGCGCTGATGATGCACAATTTCCATCGCAATGTTGAAACACCTGCGGCCGATTTCACCGGCGCTATGGCCATCACCAATTCGGCACCGCACGAATTCGACGTCGTGCGTTACGTGCTCGGGACGGAATACGCCTCTATTTCCGCGTTCCAGCCGCGCCGCTCGGACGCGCGTGTCGCACCTGTTGTCATGGTGTTGGAAACGGTGGACGGGCAGCTCGTCAACATCGAGATCAACAACAACGCCGCCTACGGCTATGACGTCCGCGCCGAGCTGATCGGTGAGCGCGGCGCCGTGGCGACGAACAACGTTGCCTACACCCGCAGGGAGTCGGCGCTTGCCCAAAGCACAAGCTACGACGCCGACTGGCGGACGCGGTACTACGATGCCTATCGCCGCCAGAACCGCGACTTCCTTCGCTTTGTCATGACCGGTGAATTCCCGATGACCGCCTCGGATTGCTGGGACGGCTATTGCGCCGCCACCGTTGCCGAGGCTGGCGTGAGAGCGTTGAAGGAAGCCCGTCGAGCGCCCGTGCAAATGATTGCAAAGCCGGAGTTTTACGCGTGAAGCTGGGTTTCGTTTCAGACAGTCTCGGCGGTCTGCCTTTCGACGCGGTGTTGGACCATGCAAAGCGCATGGGGGTATCTGGCATCGAGGTGAATACCTGCGGTTGGTCGACCGCCCCGCATTTCCGGCTTTCGTCCATGCTGGGCGACAGCGAGGCGCAGAAGCGGTTTACTGGAGCGTTCGAAGAACGTGGGCTGGAGATCATCAGCCTGAACGCAAACGGCAACCCGTTGCACCCAACAGATCGGACCCAAGGCGAAGGGCTGCAGGACACGATCCGCGTCGCCGGCGAGATGGGCATTCGCACCGTCTGTACGATGAGCGGCCTGCCGGCAGGCAGCGCCGGCGACAGCATGCCTAACTGGGTAGTCTCCTCCTGGCCACCGGAGACGCAGACCATCCTTAAATATCAATGGGAAGAAAAGCTGATACCCTTCTGGATCGAGATCGCGGCGCTGGCGAAGGAAAACGGTGTCGATCGCATCGCGCTCGAACTCCATGGCAATCAGTGCGTGTACAACGTGCCCTCGCTGCTGAAATTGCGAGAAGCGATTGGGCCTGTCGTGGGCGCCAATCTTGACCCCTCGCATCTGTTCTGGATGGGCGCTGACCCCCTCGTTGCCGCTCAAGCGCTGGGCGAGGCGGTTTATCACGTGCATGCCAAGGATACAATGCTCAACCGGCCCGTTCAGGCAACGACCTCGTTGCTTGAGAATGGCAGCCTGATGAACATTCCGGCCCGGTCCTGGAGTTACATCACGCTTGGGTTCGGCCATAGCGAGGAGTGGTGGCGACAGTTCTGCTATCGACTCAAGATGGCTGGCTATGACGGCTGGCTTTCCATCGAGCACGAAGACGTACTTCTGAATTCGCTGGAGGGGCTCGAAAAGTCCGTCGCGCTGCTCCAGGGCGTGATGCCGTCAGCTCCCGCAGACTTCAAACCGCAAGATATCTGAGGAGAGACTCCATGCCCTGGGTTGACGCTTGTGCCGCTGATGAAATCGAAGCCGAGGAAGCCAAACGCTTCGAGAATGGCGGCCGTACCTTCGCGATCTTCCGCAACGACGCGGATGAATACTATTGCACAGACGGGCTTTGCACGCATGAGAAGATCCACCTTGCCGACGGTCTCGTCATGGGGAATACGGTGGAATGCCCCAAGCACGCTTCCGTTTTCGACTTCACGACCGGCGAAGTAGAGACGCCACCGGCGTGCGAGAACCTCAAGACTTACAAGACAAAGGTCGAGAATGGCCGCGTCATGGTCGAGGTTTGAGTCATCATGGGCCAACTCTTCCAACTCGCCGCTTGCGCCGAAATGCTCTGGCGCGACAAGCCGATCGAATGGCGCGCCGCTCGCCTGCACGAGATGGGGTTCGAGGTCGGTCTCTGGAACTGGCCCGACCATGATCTGACAAAGCTGGAGAAATCAGGAGCGACCTTCTCCATCATGAACGGCTACCTGCGCGGGCGGCTGACCGATGAGGAGGGCGCGGCGGAACTGCTGGAAACGGCCCGGGAAACCGCTCAGGTCGGAAAACGGCTCGGGGTCGCGCGGCTGAACCTCCACGGAACGGGCCTCGGCGAAGGTGGCTTGCCGGTCATGCCGGTCGAGGTGGTGACCGGTGCCATGTGGCTGAAAGCGCGCGATACGCTGCACCGCGTTGCGGAAATGGCCGAGAAGGAGGACGTGACCTTCACGCTGGAAAACCTCAATCTTCCTGTCGATCACCCCGGCGTGCCCTTCGGACGCGCGGAAGACACGCTGGCGCTGGTCTCCTCGATCGACCATCCGCGCCTGCGCCTCAACCTGGATCTCTACCACGCGCAGATCGGCGAAGGGAACTTGATCGAACTCTGCCGCACCTGCCTGCCGTGGATCGGCGAAGTCCAGGTCGCGGATGTGCCGGGCCGCATGGAGCCGGGCACTGGCGAGGTCAACTGGCATGGCATCGCCAAGGCGCTGAAGGCGATGGGCTACTCCGGCCCCGTCGGGATGGAAGCCTTCGCTTCAGGCGACCCGGAAGCCGCGCTCGAAGCATTCCGCAACGCGTTCACGGTGTAAGACAATGGTCCACAGGAACACACGTCCCACAGTCGCCGACATCCGAGCCATGAAGGCGCGTGGGCAGAAAATCTCGATGCTATACGTGACGACGCTTGAAGAGGCGGCAGCTGCCAACGCGGCAGGCATCGACATGCTCTCCATCGAGGGTCGGTTCTTCTCTCCCGAAATGCGCGAGGCGGCTGGGCGTTGCTTCGTCCAGGTAGGACTGCCATACGGCGGCTGGGGGACTTTTAACGGCCGACCCCTGGCAACGGCCGAGGATTATCTGCGCGCAGCCTTCCATTTTGCCGCTATGGGCGGCGACTGCTTCTATTGCGCAGCCGCCTACGACATTCAAAAGGCACTCTGTGACAACCATGTGCCGATCGTCGCACATGTCGGGCTTGTCCCTTCATACATCACCTGGACCGGGTTCCGTGCCGTGGGCAAGACCGCCCAGGAAGCTCTGGAGGTCTGGCAGCAGGTAAAGCAGCTTGAAGCGATCGGCTGCTTCGGGGCCGAGCTTGAGGTCGTGCCGGACCGCATCGGCGAATTCATTTCGAAGAACACGTCGATGATCATGCTTGGCATGGGAGCCGGTCCGGGAGCCGACGCGCAATATCTGTTCGCTGAGGACGTGCTTGGCCACACCGACGGCCATAAGCCGCGCCACGCCAAGACCTATCGCAATTTCGCGGCCGAGTTTGTGAGGCTCCAGCAAGAGCGGATTGCGGCGTTCAAGGAATTCATCGCCGACGTCGGTTCCGGCGCCTACCCGCAGCCACAGCACAATGTTTCAATCGCGGAGGCGGAATACGGCCAATTCCTGGAGCAGGCGAAAGCCTGAACCAGTTCCAGCGGCCTCCTTCAAATGGGGAGGGACGGCCTCGTCCCCATCAGCGGGCAAGCACCTTCAATGCTTCTCGCTGATTCAAAAGATCAACCAGACACAGCAAAGCTAGAGGACAACCATGCTCAAAGTCGGCCTTCTCGGTGCCGGACGTATCGCCGGCGTTCACGCGACGGCTATCTCGTCGCATCCCGACAGCACGCTCGTCGCGGTGTCGGACATCAATGCCGCAGCCGCGGAAAAGCTCGCCTCCCAGTATGGTGCCGAGACTCGGACCACTGACGCGATACTCAACGATGTCTCGATCGACGCGGTGCTGATCGCAACTTCGACCGATACTCACTCCGACCTGATCGAGCGGGCGACTGTCGCCGGCAAGGCCGTGCTTTGCGAGAAGCCGGTGGATCTGAGCCTTGCCCGCGCGCGCGCTTGCCAGAAAGTCGCCGCCGGAACTGGCCGCCCGGTGATGATAGGTTTCAACCGCCGCTTCGATCCGAACTTTGCTTCTCTGAAGGCGGCCGCTGACAAAGGTGAGATCGGCAAGTCCGAACTCCTGTCGATTACGTCCTTCGACCCCGCGCCGCCCCCGGTTGCCTACATCAAGGTATCTGGCGGCCTGTTCCGGGACATGATGATCCACGATTTCGACATGGCGAATTTCATCATGGGAACTGCTCCCGTGGCGGTCACGTCAGTGGCATCCTCTATCGTCGATCCGGAGATCGGGGCGGCGGGTGACGTCGACACGGCTGTTGTCACGTTGACCTACGCTGACGGCCGGATCGCGGTTATCAAGAACTCGCGCCGGGCCGTCTACGGCTATGATCAGCGCGTGGAACTTCTGGGTTCGGAAGGCCTCTTGCAGGCTCAGAACATGTTGGAAAACACGGTGGTAAAATCCACTGCCGCTGGTGTGACCGGTGCCAAACCGACTTACTTCTTCCTCGAACGCTACATGCCTGCCTACGCAGCCGAGTGGGCGGCGTTTGTCCAGGCGATCGCCGGCGGAAAGGCTCCTCCTGTTACCCTTGCCGACGGTATTGCTGCCTTGGCCATGGCCGAGGCCGCGACAACATCAGCAAAGACCGGTGCCCCTGTCAGCCTGGCAAGCGTGCTGGGCTGAGCGGCGATCGCGAGGCCGTCACCAGGCTGGCTGAATTGATGGCACCTCCTCCGGGGCCGTCGCGCGTGCCGGCTCAGCGCGAGTGCAGGCATCAAAGTGTTTTTTGGAGAAAAGGATTTGCTATGGGAAATCCACGTCCTGAAGTGATCATCGACGGGAAGGCCGCTGCGGCTATCCTGGCAGACAAGATCACGGCTGACGTTGCTGAACTCAGATGGGAGACCGGCCTGGTGCCCGGCCTGGCGGTCGTACTGGTGGGCGATGATCCGGCGAGCGCCGTCTATGTCTCCTCGAAGCACCGCCAGACGGTTGCCGCGGGGATGGCCTCCTTCGAGCACCGACTGCCCTCGGAGACGACCGAGGACGATCTCCTCGCCTTGATTGAGAGGCTGAACGGCGATCCCGCCGTGCACGGCATCCTCGTGCAACTTCCGTTGCCGCCACAGATCGATGCAAGTGCGGTGCTCAACGCCGTTGAGCCGGGCAAGGACGTTGACGGATTTCATATTCAGAACGCGGGCAGCCTCGCGACCGGCCAGGAGGCATTGGTGCCGTGCACACCACTTGGTTGCCTGATGCTCCTGAAGGACAGACTGGGCGACCTCTCCGGACTGCACGCCGTGATCGTCGGCCGCAGCAACATCGTCGGCAAGCCGATGGCCCAGCTGCTGCTGTCCGAAAATTGCACCGTCACCATTGCGCACTCCCGTACCCGCGACCTGGCGACCATTTGCCGTTCAGCTGACATCCTGGTGGCTGCCGTGGGACGGCCTGAGATGATCAGAGGCGACTGGATCAGGCCAGGCGCTATCGTCATTGACGTCGGCATCAACCGCGTGAAGCGAGACGGCAAGTCGCGCCTCGTCGGCGATGTCGCGTTCGCGGAGGCCGCCCATGCCGGGGCCATAACGCCCGTCCCTGGCGGCGTGGGCCCAATGACGATCGCCTGCCTGCTTTCCAACACGCTGACAGCGTTTCGTCGGAGCCTTCAGGCATGAGCCCGCTAAGGAAGAGTACCAATGTTTAGTTTCGCCCTTCGCGTCAAATGCCGCTCGACCAGGGGGATCGTCGCTGCGATCTCGACCTTCCTCGCCGACCAAACCTGCAACATTACCGACAGCGCGCAGTTCGACGACGCCGACACAGGCAACTTCTTCATGCGGGTGAGCTTCCGCTCCGAAGGCGGGTGGGGGCTGGAAGAACTCCGTTCGGGCTTCAAAGCGATCGCCTCGCACTTCGGCATGGAGTGGGAGTTCTTCGACGAGAGCGTCAAGCGCAGGGTCATCATAATGGTCTCGCGCTTTGGCCATTGCCTCAACGATCTTCTCTATCGCTGGCGGATCGGCGGGCTTCCGATCGACATCGTCGCAGTGATCTCCAATCACATGGACTACCAGAAGGTGGTCTTGAGCCATGACATCCCGTTTCATTTCATCACGGTGACGAAAGAGAACAAGGCCGAGGCAGAAGCACAGCAGATGCGCGTCGTCGAGGAGACAGGCGCCGAGTTGATCGTCCTGGCGCGGTACATGCAGGTTCTCTCGGACGAGATGTGCCGGAAAATGTCGGGCCGGATCATCAACATCCACCATTCCTTCCTACCCTCATTCAAAGGCGCCAATCCCTACAAGCAGGCGCACGACCGAGGTGTGAAGCTGATCGGGGCTACATCGCACTACGTGACGGCCGATCTGGACGAGGGACCCATCATCGAGCAGGACACGATCCGCGTGACGCATGCGCAGTCCAGTGAGGACTATGTCAGTCTCGGCCGCGACGTCGAGGCACAAGTGCTCGCCCGGGCAATCCACGCCTATATCCATCGTCGGGTTTTCCTCAACGGGAACAAGACCGTCGTATTCCCCGCGTCGCCTGGATCGTTCGCTTCAGAGCGATTGGGCTGACGTGGCTCGTGAACGCCTTGCCGTCATGGGCTGGATTTCAGGGCTATCTGGCTACCGATTCTTCGAAGGTCTGGAGGGTTTCGGATGAAATCGCCTGTACTTGCACACAGACCTAAATGTCTTGATGAAATCAAAACTGCGATTGCGAAGCGCGAGCTCCGCTTGACCCCGGCTCTCGAGAAGGTAGCTCGGCAAGCGCTTGAAAAGCCGGAGATCATTGCATTTGAAAGCGCGGCCGCGATTGCCCGCCGCTGTGGCGTCGGCACTACTGCGCCGACAAGGCTCGCCCGCTGTTTTGGATTCTCCGCCTTTCGAGAGATGAAGAAGTTCTTTCAGGACAATATGCGCGCTCGGGGCGGGCGTTCTTTGCCGCCAAGCCACGAACGCCGTTGACCAGCGTGAAAATCTTCAACACGTGTGCAAAGCGATGGCGTTGGTCGTCAGATTGCCAGGCCGACTAATCAAATCACATTTAGTAGCGCGGCGGCATGATCGGGTTCCGCTTGTGTCGCAGACCGGCTGGAATTCAATGCCAGAAAGAGTCAGGTGGTGACGACGTCCACCCCAACCTACGGTCCGCTCTCTAAGGTCAGTAGCACGAGAGCTGCAATTCCGCATCCGGCCCCCAATGCCTCCTCCATGCCGCAGACCTTCGCAAGGCTAGACTAGGCTGAATCGACATTCATCGCATCCATAACATGGCGCAGGCGAGTTGGATGAAGCTGAGGAAA
>NZ_JHQS01000034.1 GCF_014843845.1 Mesorhizobium amorphae
AAAGCTGAACGCCCAAGGCGACCGGGGTGTCGGTCAGGCGATGCTTGCAGCGGCTGTCCGGAAGTCCGAACAGGGCTGAGGAAGTTGCCCCATCGCATTGTGACGAATGTCAGTGAGGCTTGCCCTGCTGGACTGCGATGGCCAGTGATGCGAGCCTGCCAGCGCGCTGCCCCGAGTGGCGGTGCGGGAGCTGGGACATCGTACGGCGAGCACAACGGCCCAGATGCTGAGCGGCGCAGACCCATGGGCTCCCGGCGGTGACGCCGCCGAGCAGCGAACAGATATCGCCGCCCCGCGCCAGTCATCGAGGCAGTGCGATGGTGAGGGCGTGACCATCTATTCGGTTGAAAGCCTGCTCGACACCGCCCCAGAGGAAGCCGTCTCGGTCCGCCGGCCCTTGTGGTCAGACGAGCACCGAAAAAGCCACCTTTTCACGGACTGACCTCCAATCGCGCAATTATCTATGGGAAGCAAATTTTTCGATCAGCCATGCTCCAGCGGGACCCCGGGCCTTTTCCTTCCTGTAGGCGATAACCAATGGAAAGCTTGGCATCACATCAGAGCCCTCCCAGCTTTCTGGCCTCAGCTCGATTAACCGTCCGGCGGCAATATCCTCCTCGACTCGTGACCGTGGCATTGAACCCCAGCCGACGCCGGCAAGGATAAGGTCGTATTTCGTCTGAAGGTCGTTGACGCGCCACCGGTTGGCTGCATGCACGCCATAGTCTCGCCCACTGTCAACTTGGGGGGCGGGGCTAATAACCAATTGTGTGTAGTTCCGCAGGATCGTTGCGCTGAATGGCCCGTCAATATTGCCAAGCGGATGCGTTGGTGCCGCGACCGGAACGAGATCGATCCGCCCGCACACCCGCCGCTCGAATTCATCAGGTTGGCGCTCAGCAAGCAAACCCAGGTCAGCTGTTCCGTTGCGTAAGGCTTTGGCTGCTGCATCGAAGGTTTCGGTCAAGATGCGAATTTCGACGAAAGGGAAAGCCCGGCTGAATTCCCCAAGCACCTGGCTCAGCAGCGTCGCGGGAGCGTAGGACACAATTGCCAGGGTGAGTTGTGCCTCGAGCCCCTTTGAAATTCCTTGCGCTTGGTGCCGCCAATCTGCGACGTCGTCAAGGATGCGCCGCGCTCGCGGTACCAAGGCTTTGCCCGCTTCCGTGAGAACCGGGCGATAGGCCGAGCGATCAAAAAGAGGAAACCCGCTCTGTTCCTCCAATTTCTGAATGGTGTAGGTGATCGCTGACTGCGCCCGGTTCATTCGTCGAGCAGCCGCGGCAAAGCTCCCTTCTTGGACGACCGTGACGAATACCAGGAATTGGTCGAGGGTGAGTGCGTCCATAATCATGCCCAAAGATCTGACCGTTTTTCAGACGAACAAGTGCGGGTGGCTTCGAGCCTATCAGCCCCACAACCTGCCAGTCGTCCCTGCCTTCGCTTTCCGTCGATTGGTTGGCCAGGAGCTTCATCAAGCGACGCGGTGCCGCAGATCGCCGGCATAAGGACGTTTCCGCTCGGATTGCCGTAAAAGGTGCAGTCACTATATCAGTTTATTTGAAGGATTATACCGAAATTTCATCACTTTCTTTGGTGGTGCGGCGATCTAAAATGGCTCCAACAGGCAGGAATAACGCGCCAGCCCGTATTTGCCGGCTACCCTGCCTGCACCCCGAGAGGTGGTGCTTTCATCAGCCTTATGGAGTTATCAGATGTCAAATGCCTTGAGTTTTGCGCCTACACAGCCAGCAGGGAAGCCGTTGCGAGCCGGGCTGTGGATCGCACAACTGATCGTTTTTACGTCCTTTACCCTGTTTGGTGGCATGAAGCTGTTCATGCCCGTCGATCAATTGGCGGCAATGTGGGTCTGGCCCGGCGCAGTGCCCCCATGGTTCCTGCACCTTATGGGTCTCATCGACATCGCGGGTGGATTTGGCGTGCTTTTTCCTGCACTGACTCGAATTCAGCCACGCCTCACCGTTCTGGCTGCACTTGGTTGTGTGCTGCTGCAAATTGCTGCGATAATCTTTCATTTGTCTCGTGGCGAGGCCTCGGTCGTGCCGCTCAACATCATCCTACTCGCCCTTTCAATGTTCATCCTTTGGGGCCGCGGTAAGAAGGCGCCAATTCCGCCGCGCGGATGAGAGTCCGAGAGAGTGGAACCGCAAGCTGTTCGATTACTGCGCCATCATGTCCGGGTGGCTGACTCCTCGCACCTGGAGTTGCAACCCCATGAGAGGCGCGCCAGCCAAGTGCGGGCGCGCATTACAGTCCTGAAGTCCTCCAGAACTACGCGCGGGGATGTGGGGATAGGCGCTCATGACGATTTCACTGAGCGCCCTACGTTCACCGCGACGCGGACAACGCGAGCATCGTCATCAGCCAGAGCATCCAGCGACTTGCCGAAGCCGCCGAGGACACAGGCGTCGCCATTATTCTGCGGCGAGTCGGCACCGCCGACCTTTGGGGCCAGAACCTCAACCCCACCTCTACTGCATCGTGCCTGGCGGAGGTCTCTCCCCTAACGGCACGCGCTGGATCTCTTGCCGGCCCCGGCTTCTTCCTGCCGGCGCGCGTCCTGTCGCGCCTGTTTAGACGCCTCCTCCTGGAAGAACCGCAGGCCGCCTATGAAGCGGGCAGGCTGAACTTCTTCGGCGAGATCGCCGATTTTGCGGTGCCCGCCGATCAATCGGCGCCTTGCCGAGGTTCGCCGCCGTGAGTGCTGCGGTTGCCGTGCAACGGGGTTCTGGCGCATGTCAGGACACCCGGCGGTCCAATAAGCCCTGCGCTTCTACTTCGCTATGTCTCCGCCCAAGCTCAATTCGGTCGACCCGCCGTGGTACGTGACCCGTATGCCCGGCAGCGGGGGAGGGGCGCCGCCGTGAGGGGGCCGCCGTCCGATCGATGTCGGATTTCCGACGGTGTCGGATTTCCGATTGGACAGCAATCCGCTAACTCACTGCTTTAATAAATTTTTCGCCTCTGGCGCGGTCCTTGCACGGGGTCTCCGAACGCATCAGCGAGACGTCGTCCCATGATCATGCTTACCGAAACTGCCGTCGCCGCCGTGAAGACTGCGCTCTCCGGTGCCGCCAGTCCGGCGAAAGGCCGAATACAGGGCCTGTACATGGATAGGGCCGCTTCCGTCGCGACCGGAAAACAGCCATCCTACGGTCGGGCAGCCGCCAGTTGCCCCGTAAGATGCGCTCGACAGCATCACATAGCGGTGCCGTGCCAGACCCGGATGACGCGGCGCCCGCTGTCGATATCGCCGACCTTGAGACCGACGACGGAGGCGCGCAGGCCCTTGGCTTACTCGCACATCCGGTCGGGACCGCGGCTCGAGAATGCCCGCGAGAGGGGGAGTAAGCCCAATGGCTATGGCCGATATTCGCCGCGAACATGCCGCTAAGTTTGGGAAACACCAATAGGAGCAAAGCTAGTGGAGCCTTCTTGCATTGGGGTCGGAGCCGGGCCGTCGAATTTGAGTCTTGCGTGTCAGATACACGAAGAAATTGGGCAAGGGGCGCTGTTCCTGGATCGGCAGGTCGACTTCCGCTGGCATCCAGGCATCGCATTCGATTCCTCGGAGCTCCAGGTCAGCCACTTCAAGGATCTGGTCACGCTGGTGAATCCGCGATCAGCCTACACTTTCATAAACTACCTGCACGAGAACGGGCGTCTGTACCACTTCCTGAACGCACAGTTCGAGGCCGTGCTCCTAGCTGAGTTCGAGCAATACCTGAACTGGGCCTTGCAAAAGAACCCACTTGTCCGCGGCGGCGAGACGGTGCGCGAAATCCGCTTTGACGGCGAGTTTCGGGTGCGGACCGATAACGTGGTTCTCGGCGCCAGAAACGTTGTGGTCGGCATCGGCAAGCGGGCGCATATTCCGCCTCAGTTTCAGGGCTGGACTGGACGCAACCTGTTCCACTCTTCTGTTTTACTGCACATCCATCCTGAGGTGCGAAAAAGGCATGTCTGCGTGGTTGGCGGGGGCCAGTCGGGAGCCGAGGTGCTGTTGCACCTTGTCGGCCTGCCGAAAGAACGGCGGCCTGCCTCGATCACTTGGGTTTCGCAGCGCGAAAACTACCTGCCCATCGACAACAGCCCGTTCACAAACGAGTTGTTCATGCCCTGCTTTTCGGATCGTTTCGCGGCGATGAGCGAGTCGCAGCGCAAGCTGCTCCTGCGTCGTTTCGTGCTCGCCTCGGACGGCATTTCGGAAACCACGTTGCGCGCGATCTATCAGGCGCTATACCGCCACGCATTTCTCGAGCCAAACCGATGCGACATCACACTGCGGCCGGGTTGCAACGTTTCGCGCTGCTTCAACGCCGGTGCGGGTCACAGCATGACCCTCCAGCACGACATGGACGAGGTCGAAGAAGTCACTGCCGACTTCGTCATCCTGGCCACCGGTTACCAGAACGCCCTGCCAGACTTCTTGGAACCGATCGCTGACCGGCTGGAGCAGATCGACAATGAGTTGGCTATTCGCGAGGATTTTTCCGTGCGCTGGGACGGACCGCGTGACAGACGCATCTTCGTACAGAACGCGAGCCCCGGGCAGCGCGGGCTGGCCGATCCGAACCTAGGCCTGCTGGCCTGGCGCGCGCGTCGCATCCTCGACAGCCTTCTGGGGCGCGTGCCATGCGCGAATCCCGAGCATCCTGGCTTCATCGGCCGTACCCCCATCGAGTGCCGGCCCGAACCCGTGGCCGAAGAAATGGGCAGCGGGATATGACTCGTCGACTTCTGATCATCGGCGGTGGCATCCTAGGAATGATGTCCGCCTCCGCTGCGGCGAAGGCCGGAGCCTTCTCCGAAATCCTCGTGACCGAACAAGCCCTTGGGCCTATCGGCGCATCGCAGGGCGTGCATTTTCCCTACGGTCGTCAAGCCCGTATAAGTCGCTCACTCGAAAGAGCGTAGTGGCCTTGGCGGCCCATGCTGGGTCGGACGTCAAACGGATGGGACCGGCCTTTGGCGATGCGTGTCACTGCTGGACCAGATGAGGCGATTGATCCGGCCCAGTTTACGGAACCCCTGAACCTTGATGGCGCCGAGCTTCTCCGACGGTTCGTCCATGATCCCGTTTGATTCACTGGGCTTGGCCAAGGCTCACAGCTAGGCACCTAATTTTTCCAACTCCTAAAATTAGGCCCCTGAGATGGCCTTTAGCTGAAAATGTCAGGCCTTCACGGCGCCAATTCCTTTGCCTCGCTTCGCCTGTTGCGACGGATTTGCAAGGGCAGCCAGGCCTCGGTCCAATCAAGCATGCTGCGACCGCTCACGGTACCATGCTCACAGCCCAGCGGCTTGTGGATCTCCAATGAGGATGGAGGGCTGTAGCAGGGCAGAAGCAGAACGGGCGCCTGTTCTAGAGGCTTGTATTCCTAAGCAATACATCGCCCTCCACTCCGCGTGGATAGCGGGTCACTAATTCGAACGAAGGCAAAAGATCAAGAATGGCTGGGAGGGACAGCTGGCCTTCATAGAGCTCGTGGTCGCTGTATTCCGTGTAGATAAAGCGCGTGTTGCTCAAGGTCTGTCTGCCGCCAGCGATGACATCTGACTCGGCTCCCTGCACATCCATCCAGATAAAATCGATCTTGTTCAGGTTCGCTTCGCTGCACCAGTCGTCAAGCTTTCGAGTTTCGACTGAGATGGGGCGATCGAACCGAACCCAATCATGTTCGACAAGATGATTCTTGGGTCGGCGTATCGAGCCGGATTGGTCCCATTCCTTCGCACTTCCATCTGCATTGCTTGGATGGAAATCAATCCTGCCATTTCGGTTACTGATCGCGATCTCAAATAGCCTCACCTTATCCAGGTACAGCCTCATGTATTTCTTAAAGCGAGCAGCTGCTCGAGGGTCGGGCTCAAAGCAGTAGAGCTGAGCCTTTGGGCAAAGCCTGAGAAAACGTCGCGTATCCGTTCCGTCATTGCAGCCGATGTCCAAGATGACAGGATTGGGCTTTTGGAGCAGCGAAACAATCTGCCGATGTACTTCTAACGAAGAAATCGGTTCCCGTACGCGCTCCTGGAGATTTTGCGCGGCGCGCCGTATAGAAATTGGCAGGCTTTCTATAAAAGACCGCAGTATATTCATTGAACTTCACCCTCGACGCCTCAATTGCACGCGCGATGCGCGCGGGAGCGTATATCAAGCGGAACTCCGGGCTGGCTCGGCCCAACTCTATTGTTTTCGAATGGTCCTGCGACGACCGCGCCAGTCTGGGCCATAAGATCGACATCCGGCGAATGGCAGCTCACATTTTCCGTAGACCTGTGCTTCCGACCGACGTTTTCATATCCGCTATTCTCTATAATTGGTAAAATCGATTGTTCTGATGGGACCCATGCACAGGATGGATGCATTCATACCATGCACCTGCGATTGCCCGGGAGTGGACTACGCTCGGCGGGTAGCGCCCTCCGCCGACCCGATTACGCTTTGAGTGAAGGCGCGCGATTTCTTCCGGGCTCAATGTGAAAGTCGGACATTGCCTCGTCTCTGGCACCGCTCAGGCTGCCCATCAGCAAATCCGCAGCGATCTCTTCGGCCTCATTCCGCGGAGGTGCCGATCCGACGGTTTCGGGGGAGTCTCACCAAAGGCGCCTAAGGGCCATTGACAGCAAGGGCACCTTCGACAACCGGCTTCATGGGCCTCCGGCCACTATATGGTTCGGCACAACAAGGAATATCGTCGCTGAAGCAAGTGCCAATGCTCGACGGCGAGACCGGCCGATCTCTCAGTTAGGACGTTGGGCCAAGTCCAACCGGAAGTCGCGCAACGGCAGTAACCGCCAACACGCAGAACGACGAAGCCGAGGCGTTCAAGCGATCGACGGAGTGCTCACGTCTTTCCGGCTCTTGCAGTGTCATTGATGAGGTCGGCGCTTCCTGCATTGCTCGAGGAATTGTAGGCCCACGCGCGATGCCTTCGGGATCAGCGGCTATTCGACCCCGCTTGCGGCAAAGTTGCTGGGCGTTTCGACTTACGCGGCTGGCGTCGAGATCCGTCTGATCTGAAGCGTTAACATTCGACGGACAACATCACTGGTATTCAACGTTGCGAGAATGCTCTCTATAGCTGTCGCCGAAGGTGCAGAGCTAGCGTACGAGGTGGCTTAAAGCGCTTGCGAGAAGAAACGGATTGAGAAAATCTCCAATTTGCCGTTGAAGTAGGGGATGACATTACTCGTGCCTTGGCCTTGCAGAATGAAAGAGGTCAGCAGAAAAAAGGTCTAGTATTCTATTCCTCGCGGAACGCCCGGCTGATTTGGTCGGATAGCGGCTTCACAAGGTAGGAAAACGCCGTACGCTCACTCGTCTGGACCATTGCTTCGGCCGGCATGCCAGGCACAAGCGTCAGGTCCTTGAGCTTCGTCAGTTCCGTATGCGGGACCGATATGCGCACCAGGTAATAGGAAATGCCGGTCTTTTCGTCCGTCGCCAGATCGGCTGCGACCCGGCTGACATATCCGTTCAATTCGGGCGTGGTTCTCAGATTGAAGGCTGACATCCGCAGCACGGCCTTGTGACCAAGCTGGATTTGATCGATATCCTTGGGGGTGATCCGTACTTCCAGCGCGAGATCGTCGCCTTCTGGTACAATTAGCATAATCGGATCGGCAGGCGTGATCACTCCGCCGACCGTATGAACCGCGAGTTGTTGAACGATGCCGGATTGCGGCGCGACAATATCGATCCGTCGCAGTTCGTCTTCAGCCGCCACCTTGCGCTCGACATATTCCCCTACTTGCGCCTGAACCTCTCTGAGCTCCTGGCCGACTTCCGTCTTGAGATCCTGATCGATCTGCAGGATCTGCAGGCGCGTTTCGGTGATGCGGCCTGCCGACTGTGCCTGATAGGCGATCTTCTCACCGCGTTCGCCGCCGAAAGTGACAACCTGTGTCTTCAGGCCGTTCAAGCGTTGGTCCGAGACAATTCCTTGTTCCCGCAACCCGCTCAGGGCAGCAATTTCCTTTTGGAGAATCTCAATGCCTTTCTCATAAGCAATCTCCTGCGCCTTGAGCCCCTCCATCTCGTGCTCATATTGGGTAATGCGCTCCGCTAGCTGGGCCTGCCGTCCTTCTCGGGATTGTCTGCGGAATTCGAACAGCCGCGTCTCACTATGTATTGCCGAAGCTACGTCCGGAACATCTTTGCGGGCAAGCAGCCAGTCCGGGAAGGCGATCTCCGCCAGATCGTCACGCTCAGCTTCGAGCCGTGCGAGCCGGGCGGCCAGCTCATCGAGCCGCTTGGTGACGATGGCGAGATTGGCGCGCGTCTGGGTGGCATCGAGCCGCATGACGATGTCGCCGGCTTTTACCTTGTCGCCTTCGCCCACCAGGATTTCTCCCACAACCCCGCCGGTTGGGTGCTGCACCTTCTTCACATAGGAATCGACGACAAAGTGTCCGGACGCGAGAACCGCGCCGGAGAGATTCGTGACGGCCGCCCAGACTCCGGCTCCTCCGACAAAGATCACGCTCGCCAGTAGGCCTGCCGACAGGTGCCGGCGAATGGAGCTGGAAACGTCATTGTTCTGATCGATGCCGGACATCGGGATCCTCCATGTCAGCGCACTCTCGCACGTTATCCTGCGTCGACCCGGTGGCCTTGACCCCGGCGCCTGGTGCCATCGCTCCAGCCTTCAGGACCTTGGGAAGCACCTCATCACGCAGACCGAAGGCTCTCTGCCGCCCACCTTCCATCATCAACACGTAATCCACGGCGCGGATGGCGCTCGGCCGATGGGCGACGACAACCGCAACGCCCCTACGCTCGCGGACGGAGGCGATCGCCTCAACGACGGCGGCCTCGCCTTCCGCATCAAGATTGGCATTGGGTTCATCAAGCACAACAAGGAACGGGTCGCGATAGAGAGCACGGGCAAGACCGATACGCTGACGCTGCCCGGCCGAAAGTGCCGATCCGGCCTCACCGATCGGAGTTTCGTAACCCTGCTCAAATCGGAGGATCAGTTCGTGCGTGCCCGCTGCCTTCGCCGCGGCGACAATAGCCTCAGGGTCAGGATTATCTTCAAAACGAGCGATGTTTTCGGCAATGGTGCCGTCGAACAGTTCAACGCCTTGCGGCAGATAACCGACATGACGGCCCAGTGCTTCCCGGTCCCATTGATCGAGGCTTGCGCCGTCGATGCGAACCTTTCCGGCGGCCGGCGCCCATGCGCCGACGATGGCCCGCGAGAGTGTCGACTTGCCGGAACCCGATGCACCGATGACCCCGAGTGCTCTTCCGGCCTGAACGGCAAACGCAAGGCCGGTCACGGTCGGCTTCTTTTCGCCGGGCGGAACGATTGTCACGCCTTCGACGCGCAGTTCGCGTTCAGGTGCAGGCATTGGCATAACAGGGCCGGGTTCAGTGACCTTTGCCATGAGGTCCTCCAGCCGGGCCCAACTCTGGCGCGCCATAAGGAAGGGTTTCCAGTTCGAAATGGCCAGATCGACCGGAGCCAGCGCACGCCCCATCATGATCGAGCTGGCAACCATGATCCCGGCCGTAGCCTCCTGCCTGATGACCAAGTACGCGCCGACGGCAAGAATGGCCGATTGCAGCATCACGCGCAGCGACTTTGAAATGCCACCGAGTCCACCTGCGACGTCCCCTGCTTTCCGATTGGCGGCCAGATACTTGGCATTGGCCTGGTGCCATCGGGCAGCGATCCGCTTTCCGAGACCGAGAGCTTGCACGACCTCGGCATTGCGGCGTGCTGCTTCCAGTAGGCCATTGCGGACCATATTGTGGGCAATGGTATCGCGTATCGGCCGCTGCGAGAGGCCGTTGGTAAGAAATGTCAGAGATATGAGGATGATCGCCCCGATAAGCGCCGTCATGCCGATCCAGAAATGAAAGAGGAAGCAAATGCCAAGATAAAGCAGCATCCATGGCAGATCGAAGAACGCGGTCGGACCGTTTCCACCTAGGAATCCGCGAACATTGTCGAGATCGCGAAGCGGCTGCAAGCCGTCGCCCGGCATGCGCGTTGAAAGCGGAAGGCGAACGATAGCATCGTGAACGCGTCCGGAAAACTGTCCATCGAAACGCTCGCCGATCCGGAGCAGCACGCGGGCGCGCAGAATGTCGAGCATGCACTGGAACGCAAAAAGCCCCGCAGCAAGCACGACGAGTCCCACTAGCGTCGGTACGCTGCCACTTGCAAGAACGCGGTCGTAGACCTGGAGCATGAACAGCGGCGAGGTCAGCGCAAGCAGGTTGACCACACCACTGATCAATAAAACTCCCCAAATAGTGGAAGTCAGAGGGAAGGGCCTCAAAGCTGAAACGTTCAAAGAATGGCTACTCAGGGAGGGCCTCCGTTAACAAGCATTTTGAGGATCTGGCGATCCAGCACCAGACAGTGCTCGCCGAACGGCCTACGACACCGACCGCATCCGCTCGCTGATTCAGGATCAGTGCTCCCGCCGACTATGTTAACCCGGCATTGATGGAGCGGGTCAAACAACACCGTCCGGCTGAAGCCTTGGAAGGGCAATGTCATCGTCGCCGGCCGAAAGGGCCCGAACAGCTTTACCGCCTCGACCCCTTCAAGGAGGATTCGGTGTACGATCAGCGCGACGCGCTTGGCTTCATCAATCTTACACGCTGCGCCGGCTCTCAGGCGCCACGGCCAGCCGCAAGTAGCTGAAAAGGAAAGCGCCCGCCGGGGGTGGCGGGGCGCGGGTTCCGTACGGGTTTTCCGGATCAAACGAAGCTGAAGTCCGACGCGGTCAGGCCCATGCCGGCCAGGTCGGCCAAGCTGTGTATACCGCTCAGGTGAACGAAGTCCTCCGCATGGTTCTCGGAGGTGACATAGGCCAAATTCGCCATTCTGTTGATGCCGTCGTTGTAGTGGTAGACGATGATGTCGCCGGGGGCCTCGCCGGAGATCGCACTCGCGGCGGCAGAGGCAGAGGTGAAAGGTTCGTCAGTGATCACCACGACGTGCTCGCCCTTCGCACCCGAGGCCGCACCGCTGTAGAAGCTGCTGACCGGGGAGCCAGACTGTACGCTGGCGTTATTGACGAAGTTCGCGCCAAAACCGTCGTTGTCGAGGCCCACCGCATCGAAGGCGAACTTATCCTCCGTCCGGTTGAAATCGACGATAGTGCTGATGTCCGGCTTCGAATCGTACCTCGGGTCGACCCCAGACATCGGATTGTGGAACTGGAACAGGAACGTGTCATTGTCCGCGCCCCCGATCAGAGTGTCCTGGCCGTCACCCACGTAGATGACGTCCTCGCCGGGACCGCCGTCCAGCCTGTCATTGTCCGCGCCGACGATGCGCGGTTCGTAGCGGCCGTTGTCGCCGGAGAGATGGTCCCAGCCATCTTCGCCGAAGATGCGGTCGTTGCCCTCGCCGCCGATGGCTTGGTCACTGCCCTCGCCAGCCGAGATTTCGTCGTTGCCGCCACGTGCGTCAATCCAGTCATTGCCCTGGTAACCCCCCATCAAATCGTCAAGCGCGGTGCCGAGGAGCGTCTCGGAACGCGAGCCACCCTTGATAATGTTTACCATCGCAAATACTCCTAATGATGCAGCCCACCACGCCACCTAGCGCGCCTTCATATTCCTTATCGGATCATCAGAGTAATCGTTTGCTTTGATGGAACACATTTACGGAATGGATGCGTTCACGTGCAATTCGCCTCTCTGCTTAGCAGTTGCGGGCCTCCCTGGCGCGGCAGCCTTCCTGTGAGATGGCCCGGGCCTCCTGCACAAGCTGCCAACCGTGATGTTCGTTCGGCGCAATATCGATGTGTCGATCTCATAGGCTCGATTCGGGTCGGCGACAGTCCTGACCACGGTGTCCGGCCCCGCTGGGGACGCGCAGGGCTGCGGACAGCAAACAACAGAGCGCGTTTCAGATCATCTGCATCACGCAGTGGGCTTGGCGGGGGCCTCCGGCCTGGATTTGGATAAGGCGAACCAATGCGAACATGGTGCGGCCGCTCCGGTCGGCGCCCTGAACCGGAGTCTGCCGCCTTCAACTCGTGGCAGGTCGCGCGCGGTCCCACGCCAGTCGCCGTCCGCAAAGTGCCGACGATGTTGTCCTGGCGTGTGCTAGCGGCCTAATTTGGGGCGAACCAGGCCGTTAGCCGGAATATGAGTGCTTCGCGCACCTCTCGCGTCGGCGATGCCAGATTTGAATGGCGCAGGAAAGTTGGAACCAGATCGAACATGCAGCCAGCCAGGCTGTGAGCATCAACGTCAAGCTTTATGATGGCGGAGAAAATCCTCGTACGTCGCTTGCAACCCGGCACCAAGAGGCGTTTTGGCTTTCCAGCCAAGAGTATGCAAGCGCGATACGTCCAGCAGCTTGCGCGGTGTGCCGTCTGGCTTTGTCGTGTCGAACACCAAATCGCCCTCGTAGCTGACCGTCGCCTTAATCAGTTCCGCCAGGTCGCGAATTGTGACGTCCTCTCCAACGCCAACATTGATCAGAGGCGCGGTCTCGGGAGCCGTCAAGTCGTCAAAATCTGAATCCGGCAGGCCGAGCAGGAATGCAATGGCATCCCCTATATCCAAAGAGTACATCAATTCTCGCCGGGGCCTTCCGGATCCCCAGACCACGACCGAGGAGTCACCGTTCATTCTGGCCTGATGAAAACGTCGCATCAGAGCAGGCAGAACGTGAGAGTTGTCGGGGTGATAATTATCTCCGGGACCATACAAGTTGGTCGGCATCAACGCGAGATAGCGCGTCCGGTACTGTCGGTTGAAAGACCAGCATGATTCAACGCCTGCTATCTTTGCCAAGGCGTAGGGACGATTAGTCGCTTCAAGCGGACCGGATAGAAGGTAGTCCTCTCGTATCGGTTGCGGGCAATCCCGTGGGTAGATACACGAGCTACCCAGAAAGATCATCCGCTCGACACCGGATGCGTGGGCGGCATCAAAAACGCTGACTTGAATCGCGAGATTGTTGTGAAGGAAATCAACCGGAAAGCTTGCGTTGGCAAGAATCCCACCAACCTTTGCGGCGCACATAATGACGTAATCCGGTCTTTGCGACATAAAGAACTCGCGGGTCGCGGTCCGATCGGAGAGATCCAGTTCATCGTGAGTCCGCGTTATTATTTCATACGATTCTAAGGCCGCGAGGGCCCTCACTGTGGCGGATCCAACAAGGCCGCGATGGCCCGCTACATAGACTTTTTTCATGTCTTCATTCTCATCTGCTTACGCCTAGAATTTGTATATCGGACGGAGCTGCTCAGCCTGCATGCCGCCGGCTGCCAGAGAAATCACTTGGGGAAGCTTGTCGCGTCGAGCCAACGCGATGTAGCTTGCGCAGAGCGCGGAAGAACCTGGCCGCATGGACATGCGCCTCAGTGATGTTTGGCGTACACGAGAAAATACTCCTCGGAGCGAACGCGAATATCGATAACTATTCTTAGGGCCCATCCTTGAATTGTTCCTATGCAAGGTTCCGCAAGATTGGTGAAATCGTTTGTTTCGATGAAACGCATCCACGATATGGATAACTGAGGACATGCTTCAACGGCTTGATCTAGATCTCGCCCCGCGCGATAGGCCAGAAACGCTCGCCCGCCCCGTCCTCAACGCGGAAATAATCGCAGACCGCGGCGCGCTCGGCGTCACGCTTCCACCAGCTCTGGGCAGTTGGCCCACTTCACGCCCCGGCTAACACCGCGCCAGGTAAACGTGACGGGCGGTGATCCGGGCAGAAGCAGTCATCGTCTGATCGCCTCCGGCCTGGGCAGCAGGCGTGCCGGTCGCGGCCAATCACCGGGCCAGGTGTCACCGGTACGGGGCCGTCGCCATCCGCCGAGTGGCTCGGCGATCGTCGCCCCAAGGCGTTCGATGCCGAAGCCAGGGTCGACGTTGGCAATCTTGTCGGAGAGGAGGGGCCAGGCACTTCGGCTCGCGCAGGGGCTGCGCCGTGCCGGGGGGAGATTGGCAACTCCAGCCCCTCAGCTCTCCCTCTCTACCGTGCTGTCCAGATACTGGGTCAGCGCGCAGACCAGATGATAAAAGATGCTGGCCGGCACATCGGTCGCCAGCGAACGGCCGCGTTCGTCGATGCGATCGATCCAGAGGCCGAGCGGTGCCGGGTCGATGTGCCAGCGGAACAGCCTGCCGACACGTGCCTCGATCTCCGGCTTGAGATCAGGCCCGCCTGAACCGTCGAGCGCAATCGCCGCCTTGACCGCTTCGGCCTGCGGCCAGCTGCGTGAGACGAGGTCGAGCGGCAGGCCTTGCCGTGACACGGCGCCATAGGCAAGGCCGGTGGCGCGGTTGAGGCCGTTGGCGATGGCCGAGGCATAGAGTTTCCGGGCGAAGCCGCTCAGTTCGGCCTGGCCGCTGCGGCCGGCGAAATCGACCAGCAGCGAGGCCCATTCGAAATGATGGCCGGGCTCGGTCCAGGACCCTTTCTCGCCGGCGGAGGGTTTCCACTCGGCATCGAAATACTCGCCCAGCGTCCAGCTTTCGGCGTCAAAGAAATGGCTACGGAACAGGTCGATGATGCGCGCCGCGCGGCGCAGATGGGCACGCTCGCCGCTCGCCTGATGCCATGCCATGAAAGCTTCGAGCAGATGCATATGCGGGTTGGAGCGTCGCTCGCCCTCCCCGTCCGATGTCTCAAGGAAGCCGGTCATGCGGCTGTCCTCGAGATGCGCATCGAGAAAGGCGAAGGTCTCTTCGCCGAGCCGCAAGGCGTCGGGATTGCCCGACATATGCGCATGCGCCAGTGCCAGCAGCACGCAGGAATGATCGTAGGCATCCTCGGTGGCATCTGCGACGCTGCCATCGACATTCAGCGTGCGCACCCAGCCGCCTTTGTCGGTGCGGCCCTTCCCGGCGATGAAGTCGATGCCGTGGCTGATCAGCCGGTCGGCCGGACCGTCCCAGCCGCGCGCTTTGGCGACGGCGAAGGCATAGACCTGCCTTGCCATGGTGCGCATACGTTTGGGCTTCATCAGCGGCGAAGCATCAAAGCCGAGCGCTTCGTGAAAACCGCCATGGCGCTCGTCGACGCCGGATGTCGACCACAGCGGCAAGGTCTCCTGAAACAGCCAGTGATGCACGCGCCGCCGCCAGGCGCCGCTTTCGATGACACGGTCATGCGCCGGCGTGAACCGGGTTTCCAGCCGGCCCGATTTTTCGAGCTGCTCGACGATCTTCTTGACGTGCTGGCTGTGGCTGACCGGGGCGACGAAGGTGGCGTCTGATGTCGAGACGATGGCGACATCCTTCATGCCGATCGCCGACAGCAGGCGGCCCTCGCCGCGGATGTAGGAGTTCTCGCAGTCGATGGCGACGACATCGCCGATGACAACATTGCCCTGGTCGTCGGCAGGGCCGACATCGAGCAGCGACTGCCATGAGCCGAGATCGTTCCAGCGGAAGCCGGCCGGCACCATGGCGATGTCGCTCGCCCGTTCCATGACGGCGTAGTCGATCGAAGTCGAGGGGATGGCGGAATAGAGCTCCAGCGGCATGTAGAGGCCGGAGAGATCGCTGGTCGCCGCGTGGAAGGCCGCCTCGGTGGCCTGCCAGATCTCTGGCGCAAAAGCTGCAAAGGCATCGCGCATGGCGCCGGCGCGAAACAGGAAGATGCCGGTGTTCCAATAGAATTTTTCGGCCTGGAGATAGCCCTGCGCAGTCGCAAGGTCCGGCTTTTCGACGAAGCGCGACACGTTGTAGGTGCCGCCGCTTTCGGCTGCGACTTCGATATAGCCGTAGCCGGTCTCAGGCTGTGTCGGCTTGATGCCGAACACCACCAGCCTGCCCTCGCGCGCCGCCTCGGTGCCGGCTTCGACACTCTGCCAGAATTGGCGCGGGGTTGATATCTCATGGTCGGACGGCACCACCAGCACCAGGCTGTCGCCGAACTCGGACAGCGTGCGCAGCGCCGCCAGCGCGACGGCGGCGGCGGTGTTGCGGCCGGCCGGCTCGAACAGCGGTCCGCCGCCGGCGAGATCGAGGCCGGCAAGGTCGGCATGAACGCGGTCGGCATGCCGCTCCGAGGCGATCAGGAAGATCGGCGTTTCGCCTTCCGGTCTCGCCGTCAGCCGACGCAACGTCTTGGCCAACATCGAGCCGTCGCCGGAAAAATCATGGAACTGCTTGGGATTGTCCTCGCGCGACAGCGGCCAGAGCCGCGAGCCGACGCCGCCGCTCATGACAAAACTGACAAGCCGCTCGGCCATTTCGTTCTCGCGCTCAGAAGGTCTGATTGTACGGGCCGACTTCGGGGCTGCGGCGCAGCACGGCATCTACGCCTTCGAACATCTGACGGCGCCGCTCGGACGATACTGGGCTCTCGACCACAACGACAAGCTCCGGCTTGTTTGACGACGCCCGCACCAGCCCCCAGGTGCCGTCCTCCGCGACGACGCGCACGCCGTTGACGGTGCTCAGTTCGGCGATCCTCTGGCCGGCGAAGACCGTGCCGTCCCGCTTCATCGTCTGAAAATCCGAGACGACACGCTCGACGACGCCATATTTCAAATCGTCCGCGCAATGCGGCGACATGGTCGGCGTGCCGAAGGTCAGCGGTAGGGCGCGGTAGAGATCGGCGATGGTGCTGTCCGGGCTGCGATCGAGCATCTGACAAATGGCGATGGCGGTGACCAGCCCGTCGTCATAGCCGCGGCCGATCGGCGGGTTGAAGAAGAAATGGCCGGACTTTTCGAAGCCGGCGATGGCACCGAGCTCGCCGACGCGCCGCTTGATATAGGAATGGCCGGTCTTCCAGTAGTCGGTGACGGCGCCGTTGGCCTCAAGCACGCTGTCGGTGGCGAATAGCCCCGTCGACTTGACGTCGACGACGAAGGTCGAGCCGGGATGGAGGCTTGAGATGGCACGCGCAAGCAGGACGCCGACCTTGTCGGCGAAGATTTCGTTGCCTTCATTGTCGACCACGCCGCAGCGGTCGCCATCGCCGTCGAAACCGAGCCCTACATCGGCCCCCGTCTCCAACACCTTGTCGCGGATCGCATGCAGCATCTGCATGTCTTCGGGGTTGGGATTGTAGCGCGGGAAGGTGTGATCGAGTTCGACATCGAGCGGGATCACCTCGCAGCCGATCCGCGCCAGCGCTTCGGGCGCAAAGGCGCCGGCGGTGCCGTTGCCGCAGGCGACTACCACCTTCAGCGGTCTCAAGATGCGCTTTCCCGTGGTCAGGTCGGCGAGATAGGTTTGGCGGAACCCTGAAACGAAATCATAGGAGCCGCCGCCGGCAAGGTCGAAGTCGCCGGCAAGCACGATTGTCTTCAGCGCGCTCATCTCTTCGGGGCCGAAGGTCAAAGGACGCGCCGCGCCCATCTTGACGCCGGTCCAGCCATTCTCGTTGTGCGACGCGGTGACCATGGCGACGGAAGGCGTATCCAGCGCGAACTGGGCGAAATAGGCCATCGGCGACAAAGCCAGCCCGACATCCTTGACCCGTGCGCCGGCGGCCATCAGCCCGGAAACCAGCGCCAGCTTGATCGACAGCGAATAGGAGCGGAAATCGTGGCCGGTGACGATATCGGATGCGACGCCGAGACGCCGGATCAGCGTGCCGAGGCCCATGCCGAGCGCCTGGACGCCGATCAGATTGAGCTCCGGCGGCTCCGCCGAGCCCGGTTGGCCGAACCACCAGCGCGCATCATACTCGCGAAACCCGGACGCCTTGATCAACGCCGAGGTTTCGAACTCGAAGGTGTTGGGCCGAGCTTCGCCAACGGGTTTGATCATCACGGGTCAGGCTGCTCCAGGCAAACGCGAGCGGAGTTCGACAAAAGGCACAATGGCTTACTCTCGCCTTCGGCCTCTCTTGGCGGATCTTGGTGCCGCCGGAAACCAAAAGCGCCGAAGCCGATCGTGGAGAGCTTCATGCTTATGGCTACGGGCTTTGTCCTACCGCTAATCATCGCCCGCCAACGTCCAATCGTGCTAACTTCCATTGCGGACGCTCCTTCCTTTCGGTGGCTGTCAAATACCACCATTCAGCACACTGATGCCGTCGAGGGGCGTCCGCCCGTCAGAACAAGCTCCACGAGGGTGCCCAAGACTTTCACAAAGTCGGAAGATGTTCGGACGAGTTGTCAATGAAGATCAAACCACCCGGATCGTTTAAATCGAATTCAATAATACGTGGCACGAAGAGGCGGGCATAGCGCGAGAAGGCGCTACTCGGCGGGAAGCGAACCACGGTATCGCATCGCCCAAGGAGGTACATCTCGACGAGAGCAGAAAACCCGCCGTCAACGCCCAGTGCTGCGCTGTGTAATGGTCCGGCCCGATCCGCCTGGAATTGTTTTGGGATAGTGAAAAGATCGGGAAACACGCCCGACAAGTCACGACGCACCTGCGCACTGTCAGTACACAAGAACACCCTCACAGGCCTTGAATGCGGTAGCTCTTTAGCCGTACGAATGGCTGTGCATACCTGCTGGAAGGCGAATTCCGGATCAGCCCAGAAGGGAGCGTGCTCCATAATGTCTTCACCGTTGCCGTGCCGGACATGCACCCCGATTATGCTGTGCCCTTCGAAGTGCTCTTGATAGATGGCGTCAATCCGAGCTTCAATTTCGGGCCTCGGTTTGATACTCCGAAAAATCTGTCGTTCGGCATCCATATCGCAACGCCACATCAAGCAAGCATCACACACCACGGTGTTGGCTTCAGTATCATCTTGGGCTTCGAAAAGTTCTCTCAGCTCGTCACGTTCTCGGAAAATCTGTTCATCTGGACGGCAAACGCAGTCGATCGATGGCTTATTCCACCACGGTGGGAAGAAAGGCCCAGGGAATGAGAACTGGTTGACCTGGTCATCGCAAATAACCGGTACGCCCGCGATGTCTTGAATTGGCTCGAAGAACACCGGAAACGCATTGGTGAAGGGTTGATCGAGATAACAGGAGCCACGCCAATCTATGGCCAGCGTCCGCCCCGTCCGCTTGGCGTAGGACCAAGCTGCTGCCAGAGACCACAAGCAATCACCGAAACCGGTTCGCCGTCTCGAAACAACGAACCGATCCTCGCCCGATCCAATCATCAGCGATCGCGGTCCTAGCATCTCGTTCTCCATTTATCGTGACAAGAAAGTCAAATTGGCCTGCCTCAAGACCGTTCGACCTGACCGGGCTGCAATGTCGCTCGCCCCTGCGAATGCCAGTCAGATATCACCGCCTCTACCAATTCTCGTAGGGTTCGTCTGAAGCAGCTAATGAGATCAGCCCATGGTCATTCCGGCGTTCCTGCTGGAAATGTCGTACGTCAGCTGCCACACGGCGCTAACGTCTTTGAGGTGCTTGCAGCGAATGGCCAACTAAGGCCAGATGATCATGCGCTTCCGCGCGAATGTCGTGGCAATGCATCACGGATCTCCTTCTCTCGGAAGTTGTCTCAACGCATCAGGCGGCGGCGAAGCAGCACCATCGAGAGGAAGAACGGCAACACCGCGTACAGGCAAAGCGCACCGATATGCAGGGCGATACCGCCAGCCGGGCGATCAAGCATTTCGGGACGAATAAGGTCGATCGAATGTGCCAGCGGCAAAAAGTGCGCTGCCTGTTGAAAGGGAGCTGACAATTGGGTGACCGGGAAGACCGCGCCTGACAGGAACAGCATGGGTGTGAGGACGAGCGACTGGTAGAATACAAAATAGTGGTAACTGGGGGCAAGCGCGGTGACGACCATCGCCAGGCTCGCAAAGGCGAACCCAGTGAGCGCGATGGCTGGTAGCACATAGAGCAGGGACGGCCACGCCGCATAGCCCACCACGACGGCGACGATCGCGATGACCGTTCCGGCCAAAAAGGCCTTGGTGGCTGCCCACGCCAATTCACCGAGAACGATATCGCCGAGGGTAAGTTGTGTGTACAGGATTGCTTCCCAGATGCGCTGATGGTGCATGCGCGGGTAAGCCGCATAAATTGTTTCGAAGGTCGACGCGGTCATCGCGCTCGTCGCGACCATACCGGCTGCCAGAAAAGCAACGTAGGACGCATCTTCAACGCGACCGACCATCATTCCGAGGCCAGTACCAAGTCCGAAAAGATAAATCATGGGATCGGCGAGGTTACCGAGCATTGACGCAAGTGCGATCTTCTTCCACGACAGATAGTTGCGGCGCCACACCGCAACCCAGTTCCACGCATTGGCGGGTAGAGCCGCTGCATAACCTTCACTCATCGTTCACTTCTCCATCTCGCGTCCGGTCAGCCGCAAGAAAACGTCCTCCAGATTAGGTGGACGCTCTAGAAGCCGTAGCCCCGCACGCCCGCGTAGCTGGGCGCGCACCTGCTCCGGATCGGGCGTATAGCAAAAGAGCGTCTCGCCGCTCACCTCGATGCGCTGAACATATGGCCTGATCAGCGAACCCAGCTCCTGCGGATTGCCACCAAAGATCTCGATGACGTTGCATCCGATATGCTCCTCAATCAGGGCATGAGGGCTGCCCTCGGCGATGTTGCACCCATGCTCGAGAACGCACAGCCGATCGCACAGCCGCTCAGCCTCTTCCATAAAGTGGGTCGTCAAAATGATCGTCTTGCCGCGCGCCAGCAGGAAACGCAGACGCTCCCAGATCAGGTGGCGCGCGTGCGGGTCGAGGCCGGTAGTCGGTTCGTCCATTACGAGCAGCTGCGGGTCGTTGATCAACGCGCGTGCCAGAGTCAGGCGCCGCTTCATGCCGCCGGATAGTTCGCCGACACGTGCATCCGCCTTGCTCTCAAGGCGGGCGAACTCGAGCAGTGATGGGATGACCGCTTTGATCGCGCGTGTGCTCATGCCGAAGTAGCGCCCGAATACCAACAGGTTCTCGCGTACCGTGAATTCCAGGTCAAGATTGTCGAACTGTGGAACCACGCCGATGCCCCTGCGTGCCAAGCGAGCCTGTGCCGGCACTGGCACTCCGAGCACCGTGATCTTACCCGCGTCAGGCTGCGTCATGCCGAGGACCATACGTGCAATCGTACTTTTGCCCGCACCGTTCGGCCCCAGCAGGCCGAAGCACTCTCCCGACGCAACGGTGAGCGACAGCCCGTTCACAATGACCTTATTGCCAAATGACTTCGTCACGCCGTTAAGGTCGATTGCTACGTTGGACATGCGATCATCTCTGCTGAAAGGAGCCGTTCAGCCGGCGGGAGCTCACTTGCGAGCGTTCTGGAGAGGAGGCCATCGCTGTGGCGGCCCTTGGGAACGCGACAGCCGGAGCATTTGTGTGAGACGCTTCCGCTCTATGGATTGCCGTAGAGCCGCCACGGATCGTCTGCGGCCACTTCCCGTTCTAACAATTGAAATATTGTCCAGGTCACGACTTGTGCCCTACGCAGTACACTATCACTCGCCACTGAAAACGCTCTCAGACTCCACCAACGTTGAAGAACCGCGCGAAAGCTCCGTCCTGCGAATTGAGTGAGCAACTTCCGAGCCTTCTGGAGCGTTTGGTCCGGCAATCGGGTTTTTGATGCGGATCTGCTTTTCCCCTCCATTGGGTAGGGTAGGCGCCTTGCGCGACAGCCAATCGCTGTTGCTCAATGTGCACAACGCATAGGCTTTCAAGGGGAGTAAGAGAAAGACGTTGATGAATGTGTGTAGAGAAAACCCGAGAAATCGAAGTTGGCGGGCACGAAACGCTGCCACGCTGCACCGAATGATGGTCATGGATGTAATCATCAGGACTGCCGACCAAGGCACTGTGGCTGTCAGTGCGAGCTGCGCGAGTCCAGCCAGTACCGACAGGGCGAGCAAAAGCGGGCCGAGATTCTGTCCGACCACATCCAACGTGAGATAGCGATCGAGGCTTGGCAATAGGTGCAGCGCAAGCAACGTGTCCCGAAATGTGCTCCGCGCCCAGCGGAGTTGTTGGCGCAGATACGGCCCTAGCCGATCCGGAACGATCGTTGCGGCGATGGCGTCGGGAACGTATTCGGTTCGAAGGCCTGCTTTCAGCATGAGGATCGTAAGATGGCGATCCTCACCGAAGTCGCTTGGCTTCCCCCGAAACAGTTGCGTCTCGTACTGATCCAGCAGCAAAACGAGTGCGGAGCGACGGTACATCGCACATGGGCCGCAGCAGCACATGACGGCACCAAAGCGAGCCTGTGCCGCTCGCTCCTCATTGCAAGCCAGCCAGTACTCCATATCGATCAGCCGGGTCAGCCAGGTGTCGCTCCGGTTGCTGGCCGCCAACTGGCCCATGGCCGCGCCGACGGCTGGATCTCGCATCTTGCGTGCAAGCTTTGCGACGACGTCGGACGCGAGTGTCGTGTCCGAGTCGACGTTGAGCACCAAATCTCCAGATGAGCGGCGTATCGCGACGATCTGCGCTTTGCGTTTGCCAACATTCTTGTCGAGCAAAATGAAGTTGAATCTCGAGTCGCCCGCAAAGGCACTGTGTACCGGTACGACAACGTCGCGATTTGCAGAACCGTCATCAACCACATAGACCCGCAGTTTTCCGGCGTATTGTTGGCTTGCAATGGACGCCAGGCACGCCGAGAGCGCGCTCGGATCCTCGTTGAAGGAGGGAACGATGACATCCACGCTCGGCAGAGGGTCGAAACCGACCAATTCATCCGACACCGGAGAACGGTCCATCGGCGAAGCATAAGCCATCTGCATGCTTTTATAAGCAGCCGAGAGCAGTGCATAGCACGAGACGGCGACAGTACTGGCTGTGGCAAGCAGGTCCATAGGATCTCGCAATTTTCAATGATGTTGTGGAAGGGCGCGAATTTCATATCCGCGGGCGTTTAATGCCGGGATCAGCTCGGACAGCGCCTTGGCGGTCTGGTCGCGCAGACTGGCTCGAGTGCTCGGTCTCAACTCGTCGGGCGGGCAACCGTCGTGCAGAAGCACGATTGCACCCGGACGGACAGAAGCGAGCACTGCATCGACAATCGCGTCGCTGCCGGGGCGAGACCAGTCTCGCGGGTCGACAGACCAATGAAGCGCCGCCAGCCCCGCGATCTCTGACGCTGTGAATACTTCTTCGCTCCAGGCGCCGTAGGGCGCGCGAAGGAAGCGTACCGAGGCCTGTGGACACGCCATCATGATGGCGCCGTTCGCTTCCCAGACTTCACTGTGCACTTCGGCGATGCTGCATTTGCACAGATCCGGATGAGTCATCGTGTGGTTGCCCACCTCGTGCCCTTCTGCGATCATTCGTTGGATTAGATCCGGGTGCTCTACGGCGTAGGTGCCGATGACGAAGAACGTTGCCGGCACCCGATTTTGCGCCAGCACATCGAGGATCTGCGGTGTGAAAAATGGATTGGGACCGTCGTCAAATGTCAGATAAACGCTGCGACGGCCGGTGCCAGCCCATTCACTCGGCACTTCGCTTATGCAGTCCAGATGTATCATAGCTCCGGACCATTCCGATCAATCAGGGTGCCGGACGGCCACTCGCTCATCGAGCGTCCAATTGGCGTAACCAAGACGAGCACGTCCTCCAGGCGGGTGGGCGGCAGGTCGGGATACACTTCTGGATGGGTCGAGCGCACGGGAATGCCCGACAACATAGTCGCCAGACCGCCTCGGCAGAACCTCTCAACATGGTTCCGCAGCGCGTGCCGAACCGTGCCGAAAGCGAATGGAACCCCAAGCTGCTGCAACACTGGATACACGAACTGCATTGAGAAGCTGATCCCAAGTCCCTCAAGATCCGAACGCACCCCGTACAACCCCAGTTCGGCCACTAACAGATCGACCTCACCAACCTTGATGAAGCGGCGCAGTATGCCAATGTGAGCCGCTATGCCGTGAGCGTCGTAGCCGATTGCGCGGACTTCCGGCCTCGCACCGGCCCAACTACGGCCGCCTTCGAACGGTTTCGCGTTGGAGGCGTTAACCCGTCCATAGGTCTTTCGGAAGAACTCGGAGAGTTCGACATGGTCGGCCAGTTGCAACTCATTTTCCCAGCACAACCTCCACCGCACGTCAGAGCGCATGGAAAGACCTCATCTTTGTTGGTGTTTTCTTAAGGGAAGCGCCTACGCGTAGGGGAGCTTGTCGCGTCGAGCCGACGCGATGTTGCTTGCGCAGATCACCAAAGAAACCTAGCCGCAATGGACATACGACTCGGTTGATGTTCGGCGCACATCGGAAGGCGTACACCGCAAAATGCTTTTCGGAGCCGACGCAAACATTGAAAAACTTCCTTTAGGGCTTCCTTGAATTCCCCTATGCGACGTCCTGGTAAATCGGTAAAATCGTTTGTTTCAATCAAACGCATCCACACCATGGATAACTGAAGACATGCGTTTCAAAGGGCTCGATCTGAACCTTCTCGTCGTGCTCGACGCGCTGCTGAGCGAGCGCGGCCTCACGGCGGCGGCACGCCGCATCCGCCTAAGTCAGCCGGCCATGAGTGCGGCCGTCGCCCGCCTGCGTGACTTTTTCCACGATGAACTATTTACGATGAGCGGCCGCGAACGTATTCTGACACCGCGCGCGGAAGCACTCGCCCCCGCAGTTCGCGACGCACTGCTGCGCATCCAGGGTTCGATTATTTCTTGGGATCCGTTTGACCCAGCTCAATCCGATCGCCGCTTTAGGATCCTTCTTTCCGATTTCGTCACACTCGTGTTTTTTGAAAAGGTCGTCGAGCGTGTTGCACGGGAAGCACCCGCCGTCAGCTTCGAATTGCTGCCTGTCGACGACAGCCCCGATGAGCTACTCCGACGCGGTGACATCGATTTTCTAATTCTGCCGGATTTGTTCAAGTCGAGCGCGCATTCAAGAGTGGCGCTGTTCGACGAAACGCTTGTGTGCGTAGGCTGCGCCGCGAACAAACAGCTGCCACGGCAGCTTACGTTCGAGAGATACATGTCGATGAAGCACGTCGTGGTCAAATTCGGGCGTCTGCTGAAGCCTTCCATCGAGGAATGGTTTTTGCTTGAACATGGTCTTAAGAGACGTGTCGAGGTCGCCGTGCAGGGCTTCAGCATGATCCCGCCGATGGTGTCGGGCACAGATCGTATCGCGACCATGCCCTTGCGGCTGGTCAAGCATTTCGAAAAAACGTTCCCCCTGCAGATCGTCGACCTTCCGCTGCCACTTCCCGGATTTACCGAGACCGTCCAATGGCCGGCCCTTCACAATAGCGATCCGGCAAGCATCTGGTTGAGGGAGATAATGTTGCAGGAGGCGTCCGCCATGGCTACTCCAAGCAAGACCCCGGGACGTCGCACGCATCAACACTGAGGTCGAGAGGTCGGTTGCTCGGCAGGTGTTGCGAGCGGTCCGCAGTTGGGTACCGCCTTCCGTGCCTTCAGGTCGGCGCGGTCCTTGGTCTATTAGGAGCGGGAGTTGTTTGGAACGGGGCTCCGGGTGGACTGGCTCGGCACATAATTACCGACAGGAGTTCCTACCGTGGCTCAGCCCTCGGCGCTGTGTCGCATGTTGGCCCGAGATCGCTTTGACGGCGAGACCTCTCGCCCGATGGCCCACAATGAGGGGCTCTCATGCACGATCTCGGGCCAGGACCACCGATGGCTTCTTGGCGTAGCTTCAGGCAGTCCCAGGGCCGGCCCTGGGCCCTCCCGACATAGTCGCGTAAAGCTTTAGACCTCCAGCCGAACTCGCAGGGCTCGCTTACCTTGAGGGGTGGCAGTACGTCCAAGCGGCTTCAATAGTTAAGAATTTCACAAAGACGAAGCCCCCGCCGATCGTTCAGCTTCGCCGCCACTTTCCGCATCACCGGGGCGATCCAATAGCCCACCCTTCACATGCTCTCGTCGGCTGTCTGCAGGTAGCACTGAAGTGATCCGGCGAGCATCTGGATCCGACAGAAATGTTGGAGGAGGCATCTCGCACGGCTACACCTGCCTGAATGCCAGAACTGCGTTCAGGCCGCCCATGGCGAAGGCGTTGCTCAGTGCCACCTGCACCTTGCGCTCGCGCGGAACATTGGGGGTGATGTCGAGATCGCAATCGGGGTCTGGCTCACGATAATTGGCAGTCGGCGGCACGACGCCCTCGCGGATCGCCATCACGCAGGCAATCATTTCGATCGCGCTAGCTGCGCCGAGGCAATGCGCATGGGTGGACTTGGTGGAAGAGATGGACATCGAATACGCATGATCACCGAAGACGCGCTTGATGGCTGCTGATTCGATCTGGTCGTTGGCCTTGGTGCCGGTGCCGTGCGCGTTGAGGTAGTCCACGTCCTCGGGATTGAGCCCGGCATCGGCAAGGCAGGCTCGCATCGCAGCCTCCGGCCCATGGACCGCCGGCGCCGCGATGTGGAAGGCATCGGCGGAAAATCCGACGCCGGCGATCTCGGTAAGGATCGTTGCCCCGCGAGCGGTAGCATGCTCATAGCTTTCCAACACGGCCATGCCCGCACCCTCGCCCAGCACCACGCCCTTCCTGTCGGCAGAGAAGGGCCGGCAAGTATCGGGAGCCAGCACGCGCATCGCTTCCCATGACTTCAGCACGCCCCATACGAGCGGCGCATCGGTGCCGCCGGCAAGCATCACGTCGGCCCGACCGTACCTTATCTGATCCACCGCCGAAGCGATCGCATGGTTGCCGGAGGCGCAGGCGGAGGTGATGCCGAGGACCGGCCCGCGCAGCCCGAAGCTCAAGCTTATCTGGGTGGCAGCGGCGCTAGGCATCACCTTTAGTCCAGTGAAGATCTCGGCACGGGTAGCGCCGCCCAAAAGGATGGCGCGGTAGCTTTCCTCGATTGCGTCCCAGCCGCCGAAACCGACGCCCACTATCGCGCCGAAGCGAGCGGCATTTCCTTCATCGCAGGAAAGTCCGGCCTTTCGCATGGCTTCGCGCGCCGCAAGCACGGCGAGCAAGCTGAAGCGGTCCATGGAGACGAGCCGCCCGCGGTCGATGTCGTGCTCCGGCAGCGCCTTGATCTCAGCGCCGATTGTACCCTGCAGCTCATGAAGCTCTGAATTGACGATCGGGCCGATGGCGGAGCGGCCTTCGCGCATCCCCGTCCAGATGGAGGTGGCGTCAGTGCCCAGCCCGCAGAGCCCGCCCATTCCGGTGATGACAACGCGCCTTTCCATTCAAGCCTCCTGAGTGAGCAAGCCGCGCACGGCTTCCACCATGTCGCCGACATTCTGGAGATCCGACCAGGCCTCGGACGTATTCATCTCGATCTTGATGCCGTAGGCCTGCTCCAGGTCCCAGAGAACGTCCGCCAATCCCAGTGAATCGATACCGAGCGAAGTCAGCCCCGTGGCAGCCGTTATCTCGCCGCCCGAGGCGGGCGCTATGTTGTCGCCGTCCGACGCGGCGCGCTTCTTGATCATTGCGATTATTTCATTGGTCAGTTGATCTGCCATCTTGTTCCTTTCCAGCTTGCGTTTTCGACGTGGCTCAATGCCTGGGCCGCGCCGCGTTGCGAAATCTGCCCCTCACCAGCTTGTGCGACTCACCAAGACCAACTGCTTGTGGAGACCGGATGAGATCCGGGTGCTCTGCGGCGCAGGCACCGATGACGAAGAACGTCGCCAGCACCCGATGTTGCGCCAGCACATCGAGGATCTGCGGTGTGAGAAATGGATTGAGGCTCGCTAACCTTGATGAAGCGACGCAGCATGCCAATGTGGGCCGCTATGCCGTGCGCGTCGTTGCGTGGAATTCCGGCCTCGCATCGGCTCAACTGCGGCCGCCTTCGAATGGCTTTGCGTTGAAGGCCCCAGTCCGTCCATAGGTCTTTCGGAAAGAAATCGGAGAGTTCGACATGGTCGGCCAGTTGCAATTCATCTTCCCAGCACAACCTCCACGTCAGAGCGCACGGAAAGATTTCTCTTTTCGGGCTCTTTTTAACGCGCTTGTCACGCCATAGAGGCAGTGGGGTGACCGGTGCGCGTCAGATGCTGTTGTCAATGTAGGATTCAGGTAGATTGATAAAATCGTTTCTGTCGATGGAACGTATCCACACCATGGATAGCTGGAGACATGCGTTTCAAAGGGGCTTGATCTGAACCTTCTCGTCGTGCTCAACGGCCTCACGGCGGCGGCACGCCGCATCAACCTAAGTCAGCCGGCCATGAGTGCGGCCGTCGCCCGGCTGCGTGACTTTTTCCACGATGAACTATTTACGATGAGCGGGCGCGAACGCATTCTGACACCGCGTGCGGAAGCACTCGCCCCCGCAGTTCGCGACGCACTGCTGCATATCCAGTGCTCGATTATTTCTTGGAATCCGTTTGACCCAGCTCAATCCGATCGCCGCTTCAAGATCCTTCTTTTGCGATTTCGTCACACTCGTGTGGAGGTATCTCTCATGGCTTCTACATCTGCCTGAATGCCAGAACCGCGTTCGTGCCGCCGAAGGCGAAGGAGTTGCTCAGTGCCACGCGCACCTTGCGCTCGCGTGGCACATTGGGCGTGACGTCGAGATCGCAATCGGGGTCTGGCTCACGATAATTGGCAGTCGGCGGCACGACGCCCTCGCGAATAGCCATCACGCAGGCGATCATCTCGAGCGCGCCGGACGCGCCGAGGCAATGCGCGTGCATGGACTTGGTAGAAGAGATGGACATTGAATAGGCGTGCTGACCGAAGACGCGCTTGATCGCCGCCGTCTCGATCTGGTCATTGGCTTTGGTGGCGGTGCCGTGCGCGTTGAGATAGTCGACATCCTCGGCATTCAGTCCAGCATCGGCAAGGCAGGCGCGCATTGCTGCCTCCGGCCCCTCGATAGTCGGCGCGACAATGTCGGAGGCATCGGCGGAAAGGCCGGCACCGGCAATTTCGGCAAGGATGGTGGCGCCCCGAGCCATGGCATGCTCGTAGCTTTCCAGCACCGCCATGCCGGCGCCTTCACCAAGCGACAGGCCCTGGCGATCGGCCGAGAATGGCCGGCAAGTATCGGGCGAAAGCACGCGGATCGCTTCCCATGCCTTCAGCACACCCCATATGAGCGGCGCTTCGCTGCCGCCGGCAAGCATCACGTCGGCCCGGCCGAGCCTGATCTGGTCCACCGCGGAGGCAATCGCATGGTTTGCCGAGGAACAGGCGGACGTGACGCCGAAGACCGGCCCGCGCAGGCCGAGACTCATGCTGACCTGGCCGGCGGCGGCGCCCGGCATCGCCTTGGGTACAGTCAAGAGGGCGGCACGCTTACCGCCCAGAAGCATGGCGCGGTAGGTTTGCTCGATCGCATCCCAGCCGCAGCCGCCAACGCCCACCGTCGCACCGAAGCGATAGCTATTTCCTTCTTTGGAGGAAAGTCCAGCCTGACGCATGGCTTCGCGCGCCGCAAGCACAGCGAGCAGGCTGAAGCGGTCCATGGAGACGAGCTGCCTGCCGTCGATGTCATGCTCCGGCAGCGCCTTGATCTCGGCCCCGATCCTGACCCTCAATTCATGGAGCTCGGAGTTGACGATCGGGCCGATGGCGGAGCGGCCTTCGCGCATCTCTCTCCAAATGGAGGCGGCGTCGGTCCCAAGCCCGCAAAGCCCTCCGACCCCAGTAATCACGACGCGCCTGTCCATTCACGCCACCTTAGCGAGCAAGCCACGCACGGCTTCCACCATGTCGCCGACATTCTGGAGATCCGACCAGGCCTCGGACGTGTTCATCTCGATCTTGATGCCGTAGGCCTGCTCCAGGTCCCAGAGTACGTCCGCCAAACCCAGTGAATCGATGCCGAGCGAAGTCAGTCCCGTGGCAGCCGTTATCTCGCCGCCCGAGGCGGGCGCTATATTGCCGCCCTCCGACGCAGCGCGCTTCTTGATCATTGCGATTATTTCATTGGTCAGTTGATCAGCCATCTTGTTCTCTCCAGCTTGCGTTTTCGACGTGGCTCAATGCCTGAGCCGCGCCGCGTTGCGAAATCTGCCCCTCACCAGCTTGTGCGACTCACCAAGACCAACTGCTTGTGGAGGCCGGATGAGATCCGGGTGCTCTGCGGCGTAGGCACCGATGACGAGGAACGTCGCCGGCACCCGATGTTGCGTCAGCACATTGAGGATCTGCGGTGTGAAAAATGGTTGGGGCTTGCTAACCTTGGTGAAGCGGCGCAGCATGCCAATATGGGCCGCTATGCCGTGCGCGTCGTTGCGCGGAATTCCGGCCTCGCGCCGGCCCAATTATGGCCGCCTTCGAATGGCTTTGCGTTGAAGGCCCCAGTCCGTCCATAGGTCTTTCGGAAGAAGTCGCAGAGTTCGACATGGTCGGCCAGTTGCAACGCATTTTCCCAGCACAAGCTCCGCCGCAGTCAGAGCGCATGGTAAGATTTCTCCTTTCGGGCTCTTTTTAACGCACTCGTGACGCGATAGAGGCAGTGGCTGAACGGTGCGCGTCAGCTGCTGTTGTCAATGCAGGATTCCGAAAGATTGACAAAATCGTTTGTTTCGATGAAACGCATTCACGCTATGGATTGCTGAAGACATGCGTTTCAAAGGGCTTGATCTGAATCTTCTCGTCGTGCTCGACGCGCTGCTGAGCGAGCGCGGCCTCACTGCGGCGGCACGCCGCATCAACCTAAGTCAGCCGGCCATGAGTGCGGCTGTCGCTCGGCTGCGTGACTATTTCCACGATGAACTATTTACCATGAGCGGCCGCGAACGTATTCTGACACCGCGTGCGGAAACACTCGCCCCCGCAGTTCGCGACGTTCTCCTGCACATCCAGTGCTCGATTATTTCTTGGGATCCGTTTGACCCAGCTCAATCCGACCGTCGCTTCAGGATCATTGTTTCCGATTTTGTCACACTCGTGTTTCTTGAAAAGGTCGTCGAGCGTGTTGCACGGGAAGCACCCGCCGTCAGCTTCGAATTGCTGCCTGTCGACGACGACCCAGATGAGTTTCTCCGACGCGGTGACATCGATTTTCTAATTCTTCCGGAATTGTTCATGTCGAGCGCGCATCCAAGAATGGCGCTGTTCGACGAAACGCTTGTGTGCGTAGGCTGCGCCGCGAACAAACAGCTGCCACGGCAGCTTACATTCGAGAGATACATGTCGAGGAGGCACGTTGCGGCCAAGTTCGGGCGTATGCAGAAGCCCTCCATCGAGGAATGGTTTTTGATTGAGCATGGTCTTAAGAGACGTGTCGAGGTCGTCGTGCAGGCATTTAGCATGATCCCGCCTATGGTCTCAGGCACAGCTCGTATAGCGACCATGCCCTTGCGGCTGGTCAAGCATTTCGAAAAAACGTTCCCCCTGCAGATCGTCGACCTTCCGCTGCCACTTCCGGCATTTACCGAGGCCGTCCAATGGGCATTTACGGAGGCCGTCCAATGGCCGGCCCTTCACAACAGCGATCCGGCAAGCATCTGGATGCGGGAGATAATGTTGCAGGAGGCGTCCGGCATGGCTACTCCAAGCAAGACCCCGGGAGGACGTCGGGACCGCTCCTAAATCTGATCAGCGCCTCACACCGGCTCTCGCGTCAATAGCCGCCCCGTCTCGGATGAGATCGATGCTGGCGGCAAGTGCGCCTGCGAGGTCGTCCAGCGCGTGGACTTCCTCGACTAGCTCGAACGAGAAGGGACCGGCATAGCCGCCATCAAGCAGCGCCCGGATCTGGCTGCCATTGTCGGAACCTCCCAGGACGCGATCCGGGTAAATCCAGAAGGTCGGATCGTTCACGCCTGAAATGTGCACGAGACCGGTCAACTCGCAGGAGAAGAAAGTCTCCCCGGCGAGTGTGTGGTGAAAGGTGTCGTGCACGAGGCGGAAGGCGGACTTGCCATCAACCGCGGTAATGGCCTTAGCCGCTTCCTCCTTCGATCGCAGCGAGCAGGTCCGGAAGCCCAGCGGCTCGACAAGACCGATTAAACCGCGCGACTGGAGGATCGGCTTGAGCGCGCTTAAGGCGACGGGCAGGTTCCCGGGCCGCTCGCCGTTCGCGAAACACGAACCGTCATTGACCGGCACCAGCACGAGCGCCTTCGCCCCGCAGTCAGCTGCATAATCGGCGAGATTGCTCGCCTCGGCCTGGCGCGCGGGAGTCCACTCATTGAAGCGCTGCAAGGCGTTGACAGAGATAATCGTGACGCCCGCCTCAGCGGCGGCAGACCGGACTTCCGCAGCCGGCATGCCAGGTGCAAAAGAATTGCTGAACAGAACGTCGGTCAGACCCTGGTCGCGGGCAAGCGCGAAAAATGCCCGAACATCAAATCGGGAGCCCGCCAAGTGGTCGAGCGCAAAGCGGGGCGATGCCTGGCGCATGGCTTGGCTTTTTCCTTTCATGAAGTGCGGCCGCCGTTCTCAGCTGTTCGGCTCCTGCCGCGAGGCGCTCGTTGATTCAACAGACCGGAATGATAGTCAATCGAGCTTTCTTTCATTTGTGAAAGGAAACTCGACGCCTATGATAGAATCTGTCAGTCTTCATATATTTTCCGGCAGATAGATGTCGAACGGCAGAAATGTCTGCCCGGGCGTCTCGACCGTGCCGGTCTCGATGGCCCGCGCCATCAGCGTCATCAGCTCCTGGCAAAGCCGATGCAGTGGCGTGGCGACAGCCATCGTGATGATATTATCTGCGAGCGCCGCCCGTGACTCCGGCGTGATTTCATTCACGATCGCGACGAGATTCTGACCTTTACCCTCTTCCCGGAGCGCAGTGATGGCGCCCTCCATGCCCCCGCCGGCCACATAGAAGCCGACGAGCTCGGGTTCCCTCTGCATGAGATCGAGTGTTGATTCGTAGGTGATCTGCCGTTTCTCGAGGTTCACGAGCGGATCGAGCACCTCGAATGTCGGCGCGTTCTCACGGCAAAAGGAACGAAAGCCGAGGTCCCGGAGCTCGTGCCCTTGGAAACGGTGGCTGCCGACAAACACCGCCACCTTTCCGGGCCGTTTTGCGATCTTGGAAAACATCCAAGCGGCCGTTCGCCCCACCTTGCGGTTGTTAAGGCCGATATAGCCCTGACGCACGCCGGCGGCGAAGTCCGAAAGCAGCGAGAAAACCGGAATGCCTTTGGCCTTGAGCTCCTCAACCGCCGCTGTAATCTTCGGGTGGTCCGGTGCCACCATGGCAATCGCGTGGCAGCGCGCGCCCAAATCCTCAAGCAGCGCAATCAGGTCACCCGGGACATTTGACGGCGCGAATTCGATGAGCGGAATGCCGTGGAAGGACTGGGCCAAACTAACCGACGCTTCGACCTCGCGCGCGAAGTCTTGGTAGAAATGCTGGGCCGGTTTTCTCAAGATGAAGCCCAGCCGATAGCGCGGCAGGTCCCGCTGCAAGCGCTGCTTGATAAGACCGGCAGCATGATAGCCGATGGCGTGGGCGGCCTCGTGGACCCGCCGCGCAGTCTCCTCCCGCACCGGATGACGAGCGTTCAGAACGCGATCGACCGTTGCCACGCTGACTCCGGCTTCGCGGGCGATATCGGCAATTGTGGGGCGCTTGGTCATGGGTCCAATTCTGATTTGTTTTAACGCCAGGTGACCCTCTGTCATCAGCGCGTCTCGGCGAAGGTTCCGGGCGGCAGAGTGAAGACGTCCGCATACTCCATGATCGACGGCGTATGCGACGAACAGCAATCCAAGCGTAGGCGGGCGCGTATCGATGTACAGGTCGTTTGCTTAGAGAGCCCGTAATTTTGCACTTACCGCATTTAGCGCTTCTGATTTCATCGCCCCGCGAGGCGCTGTTTCAAGCCTGCGAGCCGATCGTTCGGTGCTTGTGACCAGCCCGGCGACTTAATAGGTCGCGAAGCTGTGACTTACTCGGCGGGCGTGCCCGGTTTAATGCCCATCAAACCCGATGACCGCAGAAGGTGGCTTTCATCTGCGCTTGATCCAATTCGCCTTCCCAGCGGGCGACGACGAGCGATGCCACCGCGTTGCCGACGACATTCGTCAGCGCCCGGCATTCGGACATGAAGCGGTCGACGCCAAGGATCAGCGCCATGCCAGCCACGGGAACGCTGGGTACTACGGCGAGCGTAGCGGCCAGCGTGATGAATCCCGCACCTGTTACACCTGCTGCACCCTTCGAGGAAAGCATCGCAACGAGCAGCAGGAGGACCTGATCGCCAATCGACAGATCGGTGTTCGTCGCCTGGGCGATGAAGAGGGCCGCCAGCGTCATGTAGATACTGGTGCCGTCCAGATTGAAGGAATATCCGGTCGGGATGACGAGGCCGACGACCGAACGCTTGGCGCCGGCCTTCTCCATCTTCTCCATGAGCGAGGGCAGCGCGGCCTCCGAGG
>NZ_JHQS01000036.1 GCF_014843845.1 Mesorhizobium amorphae
GAACCACCACCGGAGCCACCGGAGCCACCGCCGCCGTCGCCGCCACCATCGCCGCCGCCATCTCCGCCGCCATCGCCGCCGCCATCGCCGCCGCCACCGGAGCCGCCACCGGAGCCGCCGCCACCGGAGCCGCCTGAACCACCACTGCCGCCGCCTTCACCGTCGCTGAGAGCGGCTGCGATGAGAGCCGTCGTGATGGGTGGGCACATTGCGATTTGTGCACGGCTCAGAATACTGCTGCGATTGCTCGCGATGCAGCAAAGCGCGTAGTTGGCTTCCGTCAGCGGCTGGCATTGCGCAGCCGTCATCCGCGGTCTGGGGCTATTCTGTGCTGCTGCTGGGAGTACAAAAGTCGCCGCCACGAGGGCGGTTGAAACAAGCAAGGTTGTGCGAACCCTGCTCGCGCAGGTTGAGTACAGGTGCATTTCTTCCTCCTAAGGGAAAAAAGGCGCTCCCGTCCCCAAACTGGGCGCTATATCAAAGTTTCCGACCATCGGAAACATATTGTTAAGTATACATTGTTTTAGAACCTGTGCAAACGCTATTGGCGAGCGTTGATTTACCATATTCCTCGAGCATGATCTCCGACGACGAACTCGAGGGGACGGAACGTGATTCGTTTGGCGGCGCTCATTGCCGCAGCCTTGGCCATGGCCGGCTGCAGTGAAACCATGCAAACCTCCGGCAGCGCGGCCATGATGGTCACCAAAGGCTATGCCTTTGCACCGCCCGCCTTTCGTCCCTTCTGCGCCCGGCAGCCACGGCTTTGCAGCACCGGCGGGCAGGTAAAGCAGGTTAAGCTCACACCGGCGCGCCGGGCTGACCTGCAGGCCGTGAACAGTTCCGTCAACGCCAGGATCAAAGAGCGGAGCGACGCTTCCGCCGGCAGCGCCGACGATTGGCGCATCCCGACGAAAGAAGGCGATTGCGAGGATTTCGCGATCCTGAAGAAGAGCGAACTCATGAAGCGCGGCTGGCCTGCCTCAGCCCTTCTGCTGACGGTCGTGACGCTTGGCGGTCAGGGACACACGGTGCTTACCGTTCGCACCGACAAGGGCGACCTGATCCTCGACAATCGCAGCGGCGCCGTCAGGAATTGGTCGCAGACCTCCTATCACTACTTTGCCCGGCAATCCCAGTCGCAAAACGGCAAGTGGACGCAGATCGACTCCTAAGGCAATTTCAGGAAAAGCGTACCGGGGTTCCGTCCGGAATTGCGCAAAAAAACATTTATAGCGATTTGGCGATTCAAAAGCTGAGCCGCTCCGACCGGCTACCCGGGCCAAATAGGCTGTTTTGCCTGCCGGTCTGACGGCAGGATTTCGCGCCTGGCTGTCTCCCGATCGCTCAATCCTTTGATCGTCTTGCAAGGCCAGTCCCGCCATGGGACCATGAGCGGCCTTGGCTTTGCCACGGGTTCGGGGGAAATAGCTCAGACCGCGACCAGCGCCTCTTGCCGACGCTCTTTGAGCACAGGTCAAACGCCATGCGTGTGGATGTCATCGATAGCTTCGATACTCTCGTTCAGCTGAGAGGCAATTGGGATGCGGTCTATGAGGCGGATCCCGAAGCTCAGTATTTCATGTCCTGGACATGGATGGCGGGCTGGTTCAAGCGGCTTCGCTACCAATGGCTTGTTCTGGGCGCGAGAGAAGACGATGCATCCGGCTATGTCGGCTTTTTCCCCTTGCAGCTTCGAACAGAGAGGGCCAGGGACGGCGCATTCCACAACGAACTGAGGACCGGAGGCGGCTACTTCGCCGGTTACGCCGGCTTCATCTGCGATCCGGACGTTCAGGATGCCGTCATCCGCGCATTCGCCGAACACACCAAGCAGCTGAACTGGGCCAAGCTGCACCTCGAGAACATCTTTGCGTCGCAGCGGCGGCTGGACGCCTTTCTGGGGGAGTTTGCGGCCCCCGAATTCCAGACCGGCAAGGTAAGGCGCCCGGACGACGGCGATCACATCGATCATGACATCTATGTCTATGTGAATCTGCCCGGCGACTGGGAGGAATTCCTCAACGAAAGGCTGGGCGCCGCGACGCGCAAGACCGCGAGGCGCACGCTGAGGGCAATCGACGATGCGGCCGAGTATCGGGTCGCCGATGTCACCGCCGCGACGCTGGAACGCGATCTGCAGACGCTTCTTCAGTTCTGGGAGAACCAGTGGGGCGCCAAGCTGGCGGCGCGGTATCACCCGGGCCTGCCGCAGGCCATGATGACCAATTTCCGCAACATGCTGCGGTGCGCTTTCGAGGATGATGCCCTCTACCTTCCCGTCCTCTGGCAGGGTGACAACCCGATCGGCGCGCAGGCCACCTTGATCGATCGGAAAAACCGGACGCTGATCGGCATGCTCAATGGGCGTGATCTCGAGATCAAAAAGCCGGCGCCCGGCTTTGCGCTTCACCTCTACAGCATACGCTGGGCCATTCAGAACGGCTTTGCCGTCTATGATCTGCAGACCGGGGACTTTTCTTACAAATATGATTTCGGCGGTCTCGAGCGCAGGGTCGAATGCCTTCTCGTGAGCACCGCGACGCGCCGCAATCTTCGCGACAGGCTGGAGGGCCGGGGCCTGCCCGTCGTGCTCGCGCGAGCAAAAGCGCTCCATCAGGCCGGCGACCTAGAAGGCGCCGCGCGCGCCTGCCGGCAAATCCTGGATGCCGATCCGGACCATGCCGGGGCACTTCAGCTGCTTCAGCAACTGGATACCGCGCGCCGGTCCCGTTTGCCGCAAGATCTCAGCACCGCCGCTCGCCTGCACCAGGCCGGAAACCTGGCTGAGGCGGAAAAGATGTATAGCGAGATACTGGATATCGAGCCTGGGCATTTTGATGTCCGCTATCTCCTTGGCGTGGTTTGTCTTCAGCAGCGGAGATATGAGGATGCGGAACGGCAGCTTAGCCAGGCAATAGCTATCAGGCCCGATGTGCCCGCGGCGCACTACAATCGCGGTCTCGCGCTGGTGAAGCTCGACCGCATCGAAGAAGGGCTCGCAAGTCTGGATGATTGTATCGGGCTGGAGCCGGGCCACGCCCAAGCTCTCGCCCTCCGCGACACTGTGTTGAAAACCTTTCAGCATGCCGCGCGCGCCGCGGAGTAGATGCGGCCCGCACGAAGAGCGCAACAGCAGCTTGCCCGGATCGCCTGCAGCGAGGCCACCTGGGATTATCTGAGCTTCTGAAGCTGGGGGCTTTGGTGGCCGCGAAGATACGTACGCCTCACCTCGGAAACGAATTCTCTTCAACAATTGACCAAATATCTTTGTTTATATCTCTTATGCGCTCGATAGACTCGTGTATTTTATTTATTTCCTTTTCGTCTATCTCTTCAATCTTGCCATACCTTACCTCGTCCTTGCCATCCACGATGCGCATCAGTTGCGTGCTTGCATGATTCCCGGTTTCGTCGAACGAATAAATGCAATGGCTGTATTTATTTCGCAACTTCGCTTGACGTGTAAGTTTGTCGGTAACAGTCAGGACTGCCTGGCGGCATGGCACCAACGTTTTCGGCATCTTCGCCAGCCGCTCGACCAGCTCGATCCGCGCCCGAGTTGTGTTCAGCGTCAGGAAAATGATGATTGCCGTTTCCTTGTCGACCTTCGCCAAGCCGGCAATCAGATAAATCAGCAGGCTTTCAGTATTGGTCCAGGTGTAATTCAACTGGCCAACGAGGAGCAGGACCTCCTGAAAGCGGGGCATCGTCGACTCAGAGCGAAGATTGAGAAAGGCGCGGCGGCCTTGCTCGTTCCATGTCGTTGAGAAACATACCCTTTCGATCATGGAATATCGCAGCCGCCTCGGTCCTGTTGTGGGCGCCGAGTTTGGTGATGATATTGTGCAGATGGATCTTGACCGTATGTTCGGAAAGACGGAGCGCCGCGGCGATGATCTTGTTCTGCAATCCACGAGCGACCATCTCGAGAATCTGAAATTCCCGTTCGGTCAGCTCGCCCATCTCATCGAAACCGCCATCGCTGCTCGTCGCTTGAAGAGCCCGTCCGACATCCGGAGCTTTGTCGGAAAAGCCCTTCGCATGGGACTGAAACATGGCCAGCGGAAAATACTCTCCGCCACGAAGCACGAGCCTGATGACGGAAAGCCAGACATCAAGTTTCAGATCCATCGGCAGCACACTGCGCACGATTTTCGAATCGAAGACCTCCTGGACGGAAACGGGAGCGCGGCTGTCGTGTTGCACCAGAACGACAGGTGCTGCCGAATGAAACCGCATGAGATCGGCGGCATGGTCGCCGATCCTGTCCAGGAATTCAGTGTCGACAAGTATCAAGCAAACGGGATGCTCGAACGTGGCGCATGCGGCTTCCAGGCTTGTAGCCTGCTCCACCGCTATGGAGGGAAATTCCCTCTCGATTGCGTATACAAGACATTCTGGAAAGCTGTCGGCCGAGGAAACTGTCAGTAGAATTCTGCGAGCCCAACTCTCTCCCACACCGCTACCCACGGTGCTACGCACATTGACGTTTGACATGGTTGCCACCCCACCTAGACCACTTTAGACCACTGTTTGGTCTCGTTTTTTTCCTTCTTCGATATCGCGGGCCTCTACCCCGCAAAACAGCTAGCCTTAACGACTTATACACTAAGTTAGCCCTGCCTGATATAGTTCGGAGGAGCTATTGCCGATTTACCACGTCGCTTCGAAGGCGGGCGGCGTCCAACGGCACGACAGCGACCGCAAATCATTGCGGAATTCAGGCTCATTAGAGGGCTGCAATACCTTTCGCCCCATTCCATTGAACGGGCTAGCCCGAACTGTCAGCTTACAATTCACCCCCCGTGGCCACAAACTTCCCGTGTTCACTACAGGAGCGGGGAGCTCCAGGCCTTGCCGTAGCTGAGCGACCGGATCTTTGAGGATCCGGCGCGATGACCGAGCATTGCCTGATCAAGCTGCCCCCTCCCCAGTCAACGGGAGGTATTCAAGCAAGCTTATGATGAAAGTCGGATTTCGGACCTCAGTCCCCTCGGTCCGACAATCCATTCACCGCATTAAACGCAACGTCCGCGAACAGCTCAAGACCGCGTAAGAGAAGAATGCGGTCCGGCAGTCGCGGCCTCAACTGAGGACACGATCATGTCTCTCGACCTCGACAAGAACAACATCAATGCATTCGGTTTGCAGATCGTCGATAGCGAATTCGATATCGGCGGCAGCGACGGTGAAAACAAGAACGAAAACAAGAACCAGAACACCAACGACGCCAAAAACGAAAACGAAAACGAAAACGAAAACAAGTCCTCGAACGAGAACGAAAATAAGTCCGAGAACCAAAACGAAAACAAGTCCTCGAACGAAAACGAGAACAAGTCCGAGAACGAGAACGAGAATAAGAACGCGAACGAGTCCAAGAACGAGAACTCGAACGAGAACAAGAACGTCAACGAGACCAAGGTCGACGTCGACGTCGATGTTGGCGTCAAGCTCGAAGGCGAGCTCGGAAACTCGGACGACGATTTCGCCGACATCTATTCCAGCGGCGACATGAAAATCGACACCATGATCAACAACAAGGACGGCAACGTCTCTTATGATCCTGGTGACGACGTCACGTTCAAGGACATCCTGAACAATTCGATGACCGGCGCCGGAACCAACACCGCGTCGATCATCAACCAGACCCTCAACATGTACGACAACGACAAGCTCGACAACGCGACCGTCAAGAACGACGCCGATTTCAAGCTTGATCTGAACGCCAAGGGTGGCGAGTCCCAGGCCGGCGACGGCATCTCGGCTGGCGGCGGTGGCGGCGACGGCGGCGATGACGCCAAGGCCAACGGCGGCGAAGGCGGCAATGGCGGCGACGCCAAGAGCGGCGACATCGAAGCCGGCGACGGCAAGGGTGGCCTGGCGCTCAGTGCGGCCATCGGTGGCGACTCCAAGAGCGACAACAAGGCCGACGGCGGCGACTCCAAGGCCGGCGACGCCGATAGCGGTGACGCCAAGGGCGGCACCGGCGATGGCGGCAACGCCAACGGCGGCGATGGTCTCGGTCTCGGTCTCGGGCTCGGCCTCGGACTCGGTGTCGGAGCGGCCGAAGCTGGCGATGCCAAGTCGGAAGACGGCGGCGACGCCAAGGCGGAAGCCGGTGACTCCAAGGCTGATGGCGGCGATGCCAAGGCTGATGGCGGCAATGGCGGCGACGGCGGCAACGGCGGTGACGTGACCGGCGGCGACGCCAAGTCGGACGGCGGCGACGGCCTCGATGTCGATGGCAAGCTGTCGCTCCTGAACTACGGTGAGGGTGGCGACGCCAAGAGCGAAGCTGGCGATGCCACCGGCGGTGGCGGCGGTGGCGGCGGCGGCGGCGGCGGCGGTGGTGCCGATGCTGACGGCGGCAACGCCAAGTCCGATGGCGGCAACGCCGATGCCGATGGCGGCGACTCCGAATCCTATGGCGGCGGTGCCCTCGGAGCAGGCTATGGCGCAGGCTACGGCGCAGGCGTGGGCGCAGGCACCGGTGGTGCTGGCGGCACGGGCGGCGACGGAACCGGTGGCACGGCCACCAGTGGCGACGCGACCGGTGGCGACAGCCTCGGCGGCTTCGCAGGGGCGTTTGGCGGTGACGGCGGTAATGCGCTGAGCGGCGCCTGGGCCGATGGCTACGGCGGCGATGCCAAGGGTGGGTTCACCCTCGCTGGCGACGGCGGTGCCGGTGGTGCTGGCGGCTACGCCTACAATGGTGATGGTGGCGCCGGCGGCGACGGCGGGACCTGGGGCTCGAGCAATGGTGATGACGGCTTCGTGACCGGCACCAGCAATGCTTCGGCCGACGGCCTGATCGACGTCAGTGCCTTCAACCAGCAGATCGTGATGGGCGCCAACCTGCAAGAAAACCTGGTCGATCAGACCGTGGTTGGCGGCAACTTCACCAACACGCTGACTGGCGAAGACGCCACCGACAACACTGGTGCGTAATTGGTTGCACGACTGATTTCTCAGGAAGTCAGACAGCTACGGGCTGCGCGGAGTTTTCCGCGCAGTCCTTCCATCCGGGAGACATGCCGCCCGATCGAGCGCGAATGATCTCAAGATACGGAGGCTACCGTGTATTCCATGCAGCTGGACAAGATCACCGAAGCTATTTCGCATTTCATAGGAATGCTCGAAATCTCGGTAGAGGAAGCACGGCAGCTTAAAACCTACGACGATTTCAAGATTGCCGAGGCCGTCGAGGAGGAGACCCCCGACCTTCCCAACACGAACATAAACGTCAAGGCGCCTTACACGCTGGACGATTTCGATCCGCATGTTCCGTATATGGGTCTCAAGCCGGAAATGGTGCCGTACACCGTCAGCACGAGCTTCTGGTACACGCCTCCCGAAATTCCGAACGCCGGCCATTTGAGCCCCGGCCACCACCTGTTTCAGATCCCGCATCTGCCGGGGTTCGGCAGCCACATGATCCTGCCGCACATCGAACCGCCCGGCGAGGTCGCCATTCACATCAACCAGGAGATCCGCCTGTCCGACAACGACTATGTCGGCGCTGGCGGACACGGCCTGATATTCACCCCGACGCTCGACGATGGCAGCCAGTTGGTGTCCTTGATGCACACCGCGGCGGAACTGTCGCCGCTCGATGACCTGGCAAGGCCAGGCTCCGCCGAGGACATCGCCACCACGGTCATCACCGCAAGCGAGCGCATCGCGGCTTATTCCGACAGCTATGATGGCGAAGCGAGCGTTTTCGTGTTGCACCCGGACGCGGCCTCGGGGCCGATCCAAGGAACCTACGTCAACGGACAGCTGATCGACGAAGCCGACGCGCCGAAGGCGGAGGACCATCTCAACATCCTCAAGGAACAGAACGACGACTCCGACGGAGCCGAGGAAGGCGCCGACAAGGACGACTACAACACGCCTCCGGACTCCTCCGACTTCATGTCGGGCTGGGGCAACGGCTTGCTGAATCCTGGTGTCGAATTGGACGCCGGCGGCAACACGCTGATCAACTCGGCCGTCATGACGAACAACTGGACAACGACGTCTGTCGTCGCCGTTGTCGGAAACAGCTATGAAATCAATGCCATCATTCAGATCAACGCGCGCTGCGACACCGATGCGGTCAGCTCCAGCCTGAACGGGTGGACGTTGGGCAACGCGCCTGACGAGAGCTTCAACATCGCGATGTTCAAGCACATCGATCCGTCGGCCGGCAGCGAAGCGCCAACCGCGGCGGACGGATTCCCCGCCGCCTGGGTGGTGACGCAGGTCACCGGCGACCTGATCATCATGAACTGGCTCGAGCAATACAGCTTCATGACGGACAACGACACCTTGATCCTGTCCTCGTCCGGCGTCAGGACCATGGTAAGCACCGGCGACAACACCCAGATAAACGATATATCGATCAATCAGCTGGGCCAGTACTACGACCTGATCATCATCGGCGGCAACATCTATGACGCCAACATCATCCACCAGCTCAACGTCCTGATCGACAACGACCTCATCGGCGCGGTGGATGGCTTCGAGACGTCCGGAGCCGGATCCTACTCGACAGCCGGAAACCTGCTGTGGAACGACGCCACGATCATCAATGTCGGCGGGCAGAACCATTTCGAGGCATTGCCGACCTCCTATCTGCAGGCGGCCCAGGATATGGCGGCAGGCAAGGGCGGCAATCCCGGCGACATCCTCAATGACGAAGCCTTCGCCGGTATCGCGACCTTGCGGGTTCTCTACATTTCGGGCGACCTGCTCAATGTGCAATACGTCTCGCAGACGAACGTGCTGGGCGACAGCGACCAGGTTGCCTTGGCGATGAACCAGTTTGTCGCCCACCCCGAAGCGGAATGGACAGTCACCACAGGCGGCAACCAGGTGGCCAATTTTGCCGGCATCGTCGACGTCGACGGAACCGACAAGACCTATGTGGGCGGCGAGCACTATTCGCAGGAAATCCTGATCCAGGCAGACATCATCTCGTGCGATCCGGAACTCGGCGGACAGAATCCGGACGCGCTGGTGAACGAGGCGGTTGCCTTCCTGGCCGACGACGCCACCGACGATGACGCGCAGATAGACCATCCGATCGTGCCGACGCCGGACCACGTCCAGGCGGACGGCATGCAGACAATTTTGGCCTGATCTGAGATCCGGGGGGATATCATGACCGACGAGCGCGATCTGGCTTGGGAGACGTTTGCCGAGGATCTTGAAGCAGCCTTGCAGGAGGGCGACCAGGCACCGCAAAACGCGAGTTCCGCGGCACCCCGCAAGACACTTTCGAACGCCTTGCGCCAGCATGAGCGGGCTATCGACCGGACCATCAAGGCGATCGACACCGTTGTCGACCAGCTGCACGACGTCGCAGCCCAGCCGGCGGCGAAGGCCGAGCTGGAATCCCGCAATCAGGCAGCCGAGGCTGCTGGTCGCAAGAGCACCCTCGCAACAGAGCAGGCCAAACCGCCTGCCGCTGCCTCCCAGGCCAGGATGGCGCCAGCCGCCGGAGCATCGGCGCCACCCATCGCAGCGAAGCTTGCGCCTGCGCCAAGCCGCGGCGAGATCAAGCCAGCCGGCACGGCGGCGACCCCAGCCGCGGACCCACAGTCCGTGACGGCGAGAAAGCCGACGGCCGATCCTGCCGCGCCCGCGCCTGCCATGCAGGAGAAGCGGCTTGAGGACAAAGCGATCTCCGCAGGACAGACGACCGCGCGTTCAAGCGACCCGTCCGCCCAGGCGCGTCCCGATGGCGCGCCGGCACCGGCCACCGTGCCAACCCCGAAGCCGGAGCCCGCCAGCGACAAGGCGACCGCTGAATCCTCCGGTCAGCCCGCCCGCCCGGAACCAGCCCGCCCGGAGCCGGCCCGGCAACCAAGCCAGAGCATCACGGCCGACGCCAGGGAGATCAATGCCGCGGCCTCGCCCGAACCCGTCCCGCCACGCGAGAGCAGGTTCCCGCGGCCGGCGCCAAAGCCGGAGCCAAGGGCAGCTTCGACGGCGGAGAACCAGGGCGCTTCGGCCGCGCCAGCGGCCAGACCGGAGCCTGTGCTGCAATCGCCTGCTGAACCGCTGGCCAAGGCAGCACCTGGTGCTCCCGGAACACCTGGTGCGCCTCGGACACCTGCTTCTCCCAAAACATCCGAGATGAAGGACGTCCCCAAAACACCGGGCATGATCGTCATAGAAGGCGACACGGGTCCGATAAAGGCCAAGGAACCGCACCAGGGCGGCGGGTCGCCTCCCAGCGACGACGACAGCGGCCGGCGCGGCGGAGGCGGTGGCGGCGGCGGCGTCTTTCACAAACGCCTCGGCCCGATCGATTTCGGCGCTTCTCTCAAAGCCGGGTTGCGAGCGGTCAAGAAAAACCTGCTCATCGTCATGCTGTTCACGGTCGCCTGCAATGTGCTGGTCTTGGCGATCCCGATCTATCTGTTCCAGATCTCGGATCGCGTTCTTACCAGCCGTTCCGCCGACACCTTGATCATGCTGACGGTGGTGATTGTCGGCGCGGTGGTCTTGCAGGCGGTATTCGATGCGCTTCGCCGCTTCATCCTGATGCGCACGGCGGTCGAGGTCGCGGCCCAGCTGGGCGCACCGATCCTCAGTGCCGCGGCCAGAGCCTCCCTTAACAGCAACGGCAAAGAGTATCAGGTCCTGGGTGACCTGCAGCAGCTGAGGACATTCCTGACATCCGGCACGCTGCTGTCGTTCCTCGACGCGCCCATGGCTCCCTTCATGATGCTGGCGGTGTTTCTCATCCACCCGCACCAGGGCTTCATCGTCATGGCCTCGGCGCTGCTGCTCCTGCTGATCACGCTTCTCAACCAGCGGGCGACGGCGGCGGCCTTCGGCGAGGCGAATTCGCATCAGAGCAAAGCCAACATCCATCTCGATTCGATGTCGCGCAATTCCCAGATCATCAATGCGCTGGCCATGATTCCCGAGGCGGTGCGGATCTGGGGCAAGGACACGGCAAACTCCCTGCGCGCACAGGTGATCGCACAGGATCGCAACATCGTCTTTGCTTCGATATCGAAGGCGGTGCGGCTTCTGACCCAGGTGACGATGCTTGGCTGGGGCGCTCATCTGTCGATCGAGGGCCATCTCACCGGCGGCATGGTCATTGCCGCATCGATCATCGCCGGCCGGGCTTTGGGCCCGATCGAAGGCGCCATCGAGGGCTGGAACCAGGTCGTGCATTCCCGTGCCGCCTACGGCAGGATTGCTTCGCTTCTGCAGTCGTCCCCACTCAATTTCGAACGATTGAATCTGCCCCGCCCCGAGGGCCGGCTCGACGTCGAACGCCTTCTCTTCGTGCCCCAGGGAACCAAGCGCGTCGTGCTCAACGGCATCTCGTTCGCGCTTTCGCCGGGCGACTCCTTGGCGATCATCGGCAATTCGGGCGCCGGCAAGACGACGCTCGGCAAGATGCTGGTCGGCTCGATCCTGCCCACATCAGGCAACGTTCGGTTGGACCTGATGGATCTGCGCAACTGGGATCCGCGCCAGTTTGGCGAGAACATCGGCTACCTGCCACAGGACGTTCAGCTGTTTCCGGCCTCCATCAAGGCCAACATCGCCCGCATGCGCGATGACGCGACCGATGCCGAAATCTATCAGGCAGCAGCACTGGCAGACGTCCACGAAATGATCTCCACCTTGCCGCACGGCTACGAGACCTTCGTGGCTGCCGACGGAGCGCCGCTTTCCGGCGGACAGAAGCAGCGTGTCGCCCTCGCCCGCGCGTTTTTCGGCAATCCTCGCCTGGTCGTGCTCGACGAGCCGAACTCGAACCTGGACTCGGCGGGTGACGCGGCACTCGAGCGCGCATTGCAGCACGCCAAGGAACACAAGATCACGGTCATCACCATCACCCAGCGCCCATCCTTGCTCAAGAGCGTCGACAAGATCCTCCTGCTCGTCAACGGCACCGTCGCCCTGTTCGGCATGCGCCAGGATGTGCTGCAGGCATTGGCGACCCGCGGGCTGAGCATCGAAGGCGGGGCGTTTGGTCATCAGATCCAGTAGCCGGGTAATCAAAAATGACAACCGAGATCGCAAAAGTTCACGACATGCAGTGGTACTCCGAGGTGCCACGCTCGATCTGGAAACAGACCATGTTTGGCGTCCTGCTCATCACGGTGGCCTTCGGCGGCTTCGGCACATGGGCTTTCACGGCGCCGTTGGCATCCGCCATCGTTGCCCAAGGCAGTTTCGTTGCCACCGGGCAAAACAAGGTCATTCAGCATCTCGAAGGCGGCATCATCAAGGAAATCCTGGTCAGCGAAGGCGACCATGTCAGCCTCGATCAGCCGCTGGTCAGGCTTGACGAAACCGCCGCCCAGACCAACGAACGGCAATTGTTCCTGCGAAAGGCCAGGCTCGAGGCCATCGCCGCCCGCTTGAATGCCGAGGTGCAAGGCAGCGCCGGGATCCAGTTTCCATCGATCATCCTCGACAACCGGCACGACCCGGAAGTCACGCCGATCATGGAGAGCCAGCAACTCAACTTCGAGGCTGCGGAACGCAAGCGTGACAGCGAGATAGGGCTGTTCGATCAGAACAAGAAGGCGATGGAATTCCGCAACGAAGGGATTGAGGAGCAGATCTCGTCGGTCCGGCGGCAATTGCAATTCCTCAAGGAGGAATACCAGGGCAAGAAGAAGCTTCTCGACCAGGGCTTGATCCGCGGAACCGAGGTGAAGGCGATCCAGCGGGCAATGGCGGACGCGGACGGCCAGATCGGCAAGATGCTGGCGGAAGTTTCCGAGAACCGCGAACAGATCGTCAGGTTCGAGCAGCAGATCACCCAGACGAAGGACGCCTACCGCCAGGCAGCGCTCCAGGAATTGCAGAGCCTGGAGGCCGAACTGGACGCGGTGCGCGAGCAGTCACGCGAGGCGCAGAATGTGCTTCGCCGTGTCACCATCAATGCGCCGGTGCCCGGCACGATCATACGCATGCATTACCACACCGCCGGCGGCGTCATCGAGAGCGGCAAGGCCATCCTCGAGATCCTGCCTTCAGACGTGCCTTTGGTCATCGAGGCGCAAGTCCCTCGCACCGACATCGACAACGTCAAGGTCGGGCAGCAGGCCTCGATCAGGCTGATCGCGCTCAACCGGCGCACCACGCCGGTTCTGGAAGGCGAGGTCTACTACGTCTCGGCCGACGCGCTGCCTGAGATGAGCGGCCCCACGTCTAAGGAGGTCTATCTGGCGCGCGTACGCTTGCCGGCAAGCGAACTGGCGAAGGCGCACGGCTTTACGCCGACGCCGGGCATGCCTGCCGAAATACTGGTGCAAACCGAGTCGCGGACGTTCTTCAGCTATCTGACGAAGCCGATCGCCGACAGCATGGCCAGGGCATTCATGGAACAGTGAACTTCGCAAACAAGGGACAAATTCGGGGGAAACCATGCATATCGATGTCATCACGACACGGGAGGGCCTCAACGGGCTCAGGCAGAACTGGGACGATCTTTACGAGAAGGACCCCGAAGCCCAGTTCTTTCTGTCCTGGACGTTCCTGTCGTCCTACCTTCGCCGGTTTGATGGCGCCTGGTCCATTCTGGCGGCACGGTCGGGACCGCAAGGGTCTCCCTATGTCGCCCTGCTGCCGTTGCGGCTCCGCACCAGGCTGAACAAGAAGACCGGCTTTTGCCACAACGAAATCAACATGGGCGCAAACTACGCGGCCGACTATACGGGCATCGTTTGCGCGCCAGGCTTTGCCGACCGCGCGATCCCGGCGCTTGCCAAACATCTCATGAAGATGAACTGGGCCAAGCTGCATCTCGAAAATCTGCGCATGTCGGAGAAGCGGCGCCGCCTGCTGCTCGACAACCTTGCCGACAAGCGGCTGACCGCCCAAAGGATGCAGCGCGTCAACAAGACCGACAATGTCGACAACTGCACCTGCCCGGCCACCAACCTGCCGGGGGATTGGGACGCTTATCTCGAGCAGAAGATCAGTTCAAACACGCGCCAGAAGATCAGGCGCTTCCTGCGCAAACTGGACGGGTCGGACGAATTTCGCATCACCCATGCCGACGCCTCGACGATCGACCGCGACATCGGCATCATCCTCGAAATGTGGCGCATCAAATGGGCGCCGCGGAAGGGCAACCTTTTGCCCGGCCTTTTGAGATCCAACCGGATACTGTTCAAGGATGCCTTCGAGAGCGGGACGCTGTTCCTGCCCATTCTCTGGCATCACGACAAACCGCTCGCAGGCTTGGCGTTCCTGGTCGACCCGGTCAAGAAGGCGATGCTCTTCCACCTCGCCGGACGCGACGAGACCGCCAACGAAATCCCCCCGGGACTTGTGCTGCATGCCTATTGCATTCGCCGTGCGATCGAGCAGGGCTTCCGCAGCTACGATTTCCTGCGCGGCAACGAGTCCTACAAATATTCATTCGGTGTCGAGGAGACCAGGATTCATTGTGTTCTGGTCAAAACGAGGACGGGCCGAAATCTCGGCGACCGGCTTGACGCCAGATCCGTGGCAAGCGTGCTTGAGCAGGCGACCAAATTCCACGAGGCGGGCAAGCTGGCCAATGCCGAAAATGCCTATCGCCAGATTCTCGAGGTCGCCCCTCGCCACGCTCGTACCCTGTACGGATTGGGTCAATTGCTCGCGGCCAAGGCGGATCACTGGTCAGCCGCCGATACCTTTGGCTCACTCGTGGAGATCGCCCCAAATTCGGTCAAGGCGTGGTCGCGGCTTGCCATTGAACTGCAGGCGCTAAGTCGCCACTCCGAGGCCGCGGACGCCTTCCGCAAGGTGCTTGAGCTCAATCCGGAGCTGCCCGGGGCACAGTACGGCCTTGGCCGCTGCCTGGCGGAACTTCGGCAGATTGACGAAGCGGCGAAGGTCTTGAGCGCGGTGCAGGATCGATCCGACAAGCCCATCGACCCTCTGCTTCGTGCCAAGGCACGCATGCAGTTGAACAAGCTCAAGCAGGATTTGAACCCTTGCTACATCAGGCTCGAACCGGTGAAGGCAAGCCCGCATCTCCTTGAGAAGGCTGACGCCTGACCGCCCCGATGGCCTAATCAGAGAGTTCCCATTTGGGCGCTCAAACGCCCTCTCGCCCGCGATGCGAAAACGCAGGATGCGCTCCATAGCATCTGCGTAGCGTCCGCTCTGCATCATCGATGAGCCTATTGCGCGCCATCTCCGGCACCGACGAAAAATCCATTTAGCACTCTGGAATTGGTCGACCGCCAACCGTCGGCGGTTCCCGGCCGACCTTGATCAATTGTACTCCTTACGTATAATTTCTGTGTACATATATTATACAATTTGTTGACTCCTTCGCCTAGGCATGCAAATCCTCCTGCCGTCGACACGGTCGATGGAAGCCGTTGTCGCGAGAATTCAGACAGCAGGGAGGCCTCGGTGAAGAGCGGAAAGAACGGTCTTTACGACGATCTGAAGCGTCAGATTCTGACGATGGAACTCGACCCCGACCAGGATCTGGACGAAGTGAGCCTGAGCGAGCGCTACGGCCTCTCCAGAACGCCTGTTCGGGAGATTTTTCGTCGCCTCGAGGGTGAAGGCTACATCGATATCCGCGCCAACCGCGGTGCGCGCGTCGTCCCCATGAACCATCAGACGCTCAGGCACTTCTTCCTGGTCGCGCCGATGATCTATGCCGCGATCGGCCGTCTTGCAGTCCAGAACTTCAAGCAGAAGCAGCTTGCGGACCTCAAGGACACGCAGGAACGGTTCCGCACGGCAAGCGTCACCGGCGACGTGCTCTCCATGGTCCTCGAGAACAATCGCTTCCACGAAATCATCGGCGAGATGTCGGGCAACGCCTACCTGCAGCCGAGCCTTGGCCGCCTCCTGATCGACCATGCCCGGATCGGCCACACCTTCTTCCGGCCCCGCAACGATGACATGCGCCGGCGCCTGGTGCTCGCCGTGGAGCACCATGATGGCTTCATCGCTGCCATCGGCTCGCACGACGAGGACACGGTCGTCGATCTTGTTTTCGAACACTGGGAACTGTCGCGCGAGAACATGGAAATGTTCATCGCGCCGCAAGGAATGAAGGCAGACGCGCTTGTCGAAGCGCCTGCCGGATCGATGGAGAAATCGTCTTGAAGTTCGAAGGTATCTACACACCGGCCATCACGCCACTCGGCCCCGACGGGCAGATAGATCGTGACGGCTTCGCGGCGGTGCTCGAGTCGCTCATCGAAGCCGGCGTGCACGGCATCATCGTTGGCGGATCGACGGGTGAATACTATGCCCAGAGCGCCCAGGAGCGCTTCGATCTCGCTGCCTACGCCAAGGAGGTGATTGGCACCCGGCTTCCGCTCATCATTGGAACGGGCGCCACCAGGACAGAGGACTCGGTCGAATACGCCAAGGCGGCGAAGGAGATCGGCGCCGACGCCATTCTCGTGTCGTCGCCCCCATACGCCTTGCCGACGGAGCGTGAGAATGCGGTCCACGCGCTTACGGTCGACCGCGCGGCGAACCTTCCGATCATGCTCTACAACTACCCGGCCCGCATGGGAGTGACGATGAGAGAGGACTACTTCTCCCGCGTCGGCAAATCCAGGAACGTCGTGGCCATCAAGGAGAGCTCCGGCGAGATGGGCAACCTCCATTTGCTGGCGCGGAAATTCCCCCATATCTCGCTCTCTTGCGGCTGGGACGACCAGGCGCTCGAATTCTTTGCATGGGGCGCCAGGAGCTGGGTCTGCGCCGGCTCCAATTTTCTCCCGCGCGAGCATGTCGCGCTCTACGAAGCCTGCGTGCTCGAAAGGAACTTCGACAAGGGCCGCGCCATCATGACCGCGATGCTGCCGCTCATGGATTTCCTCGAATGCGGGAAGTTCGTCCAGTCGATCAAGCACGGCTGTGAGCTGATCGGGCTGAACGCGGGCCCGGTGCGGGCGCCGCTGCGCCCGCTCAATTCGCAAGAAAAGCGAACTCTCCAGACTGTCGTCGCCACCTTGAAGCGCACGGTCGCCCAGATCACGTCGGGAGCAAACAATGCATGAACCTTTGACCGCTACCGAATACAAGGCGATCGCCGCGAACATCCAGTTCCCGACCAATGCCTTCATTGACGGGGCGTTCCGTCCTGCGAATTCCGGCAAGACATTCAAGACGACCAATCCGGCGACGGGCGACACACTTGCCGAGATCGCGGCGTGCGACTCGACCGACGTCGATCTCGCCGTGGCCAAGGCCAGGCAAGCCTTCGATGACGGCCGCTGGCATCTCCGCTCGCCTGGCGAGCGCAAGGCCGTGCTGCTCAAATTCGCCAAGCTCCTGGAGCGCAACCGTCACGAACTTGCGGTCATGGAGAGCCTCGATAGCGGCAAGCCGGTCCGCGAATGCCAGACCGTCGATATTCCGGATACGATCCACACCATCCGTTGGCATGCCGAACTGATCGACAAGCTCTATGACAACGTCGCTCCCGTGGGCTCGAACGCGCTGACCATGGTCGTGCGCGAGCCGGTCGGCGTCGTCGGTTGCGTCCTGCCGTGGAACTTCCCGCTGCTGATGCTGGCCTGGAAGATCGGTCCGGCGCTTGCCGCGGGATGCTCGGTGATCGTGAAGCCCGCCCAAGAGACGACCCTGACGACGCTTCGGGTCGCCGAACTGGCGCATGAGGCCGGTATTCCGGCGGGCGTCTTCAATGTTGTCCCGGGCGGCGGCAAGGATGTCGGCGAACCGATCGGCATGCATATGGGCGTCGACATGGTGGCGTTCACCGGATCGACGCCGACGGGTCGGCGCTTCCTGCACTACGCAGCGGACTCCAATCTCAAGCGCGTCGTCCTCGAATGCGGCGGCAAGAACCCGGCAGTGGTTCTGGAGGATGCCGAGGACCTCGACCTCGTCGCCGAACAGGTGGTCAACGGCGCGTTCTGGAACATGGGTGAGAACTGCTCGGCCACGTCGCGGCTCATCGTCCACGCCAAGATCAAGGACGAGTTGCTGCAACGGATCGGCGCCTATATGCGCGAGTGGAAGACGGGCGATCCGCTCGACCCGGAAAACCGCATCGGGGCGCTCGTCAGCAAGAGCCATTTCGACAAGGTGAAATCCTTCCTCGGTGACGTGAAGACCGAAAAGCTCTCCGTCGTCCATGGCGGCGGCACGCACAAGGGTATCTACATCGAGCCGACCGTCGTCGATGGTGTCACGCCTGCGAGCCGCCTGTTTCAGGAGGAGATTTTCGGACCGATCCTTTCGGTCACGACGTTCAATTCCCTGGCCGAAGCCGTGGCTCTCGCCAACGACACGAACTACGGCCTGACCGCATCCGTCTACACCGGAAGCCTGCGCAAGGCGATCAAGCTTTCGCGCGAAATCCGGGCCGGCGTGGTGACCGTCAACTGCTTCGGTGAAGGCGACGCGACGACGCCATTCGGCGGCTACAAGGAATCCGGTTTCGGCGGACGCGACAAGTCGGTCTTCGCGCATGACAATTATTGTGAATTGAAGACGGTCTGGATCGACGTCTCGGATCGCTCGCTCGACGAGACCATCCGGTGAACGACATCGTCGTCAAGCGGCTTCCGGCGGAATCCGGAACCTCGGGCTGGGAGGCGATCAGCAGACGCAGCTTCCCCGTCCGGACGCTCGACGGCGACATGTCGGCCGACTGGCTGGTCATCGGTGCGGGCTTCGCCGGCCTTTCCGCCGCGCGGCGGCTGTCTCAACTTCGGCCTGGCGACAGGATCGTCGTGCTGGAGGCGGGAGAGATCGCCAAAGGCACCTCGGGCCGGAACTCCGGCTACATGATCGACGTGCCGCACAATCTGTCCTCGGGCGAGTATTCCGTCGCCGACGAGACCGCGACCAAGGTGGAGATCGCTCAGAACCGTTTTGCGATCTCTTTCGCCGCCGACGTCGCCGCGGAATACGACATGTCCGAGCGCACCTTCGATCCATCTGGCAAGATCAACAGCGCGGCGACGGAGCGCGGAATAAAGCTCAACGCGAATTATGGCCGCTCGCTCAAGAGCATCGGCGAGGAGCACCGCTTCCTGGATGCGGGCGAGATGCGGGAGATCACCGGATCGTCCTACTATCTCGGAGGTCTCTACACGCCGGGCGCCGTGATGATCCAGCCCGCCGACTATATCCGCGGTTTCGCCGCCGGGCTGGCATCGAAAGCCGACATATTCGAGCACTCGCCGGTGCTCAAACTCGAGTGCCAGCGCGGAATGTGGAAGGCCGTATCGCGCAACGGAAGCGTCACGGCGCCGAAAGTCATCCTGGGCATCAATGGCCACATCGAGGATTTCGGCCATTTCCGCGACCGTTTGATGCACATCTTCACCTACGCATCGATGACGGCCCCCTTCACCTCGAGGTCCACGGGCGAGGACAGGTGGGCCTTGCTTCCGGCTGATCCGATGGGTGCGACAGTCAGGAAGATCACCACCGATGGATCCTCTCGTATCGTGATCCGGACCCGGTTCACTTACGACTGGACTGTTCAAGTGGGTGAGAAGCGCCTGGCCGGGATCGCCGCCGAGCAGCGGACATCCCTGAACGCCCGATTTCCGGATCTCAAGAACGTGCCGTTCGAGCACGTCTGGGCAGGACGGCTTTGCCTCAGCCGGAACCATGTGCCCGCCTTCGGCGAAATCGAAAAAGGCCTCTACTCCGCGTGCTGCGAGAACGGTCTTGGGACCGTGAAAAGCACGCTTGCGGGCGTCATGGCCGCCGATCTGGCGACCGGTACCCGCTCGGACATGCTCGACAAATTCTCGGATCAGCCGGAGCCCGCGCGCCTCCCTCCGGAGCCGCTCGCGTGGCTCGGCGTCAACACCGTGATCCGATGGCAGGAATTGCGTGCAGGCCGCGAGGGATGAGCCCTCGCCGCGCAATATGAAGGCGGAGCCGACCGCGAAGTCTTCAAGTGAAAATGGGAACAAAAATAAGGAGTGAGTAAAATGAAGACGTTGTGGAAAGCGCTCTGCGCTGCCGCGATGGTCGGTATGACCATGCTGTCCGCTCAGGCGGAAGAAAAGAATATTACCGTGGGCACGATGTCGTGGGAGGACCTCACCCCCATCACCGGCATCACCAAGAAGGTGCTTGAAGACGCCGGCTACACCGTAAAGGTCGTGGACTTTTCCGAATGGGGCATCGCCTACGCCGCGCTGACCAAGGGCGACATCCAGATCCTCGCCTCGCAGACGGACTATGTCGCCCAGGACTACTGGGACAAGAACAAGAAGAAGCTCGAGAAGATCTCCCCGGTTTCGCATGGCCTGTTCCAGGGCGTGGCGGTGCCGAAATACGTGACCATCGACTCCATGGACCAGTTGAACGACAACGCCGACAAGTTCGGCGGCAAGATCGTCGGTATCGAGCCGGGATCCGGTCTCATGCGCGATACGACTAACTCGGTGAAGGCATACGACCTGAAACTGCAGCTCGTGGAGGGCAGCACCGCTGCCATGACCGCAGCGCTCAAGTCGGCCGTCGACCGCAAGGAATGGATCGCCGTCACCATCTGGGAGCCCTCCTGGATGATGCAGAAATATGACGTCAAGTTCCTCAAGGATCCGAAGGCAGTTTTCCCGCCGCCGCAGAGCTATTACTGGATCGGCAAGAAGGGCTTCTCCGCCGACAATCCGCATGCGCGCGAAGTGATCGCCAGCGTCTACGTGCCGCTTGCCGACATCACCGCGATCAACTCTGCCGTCAACGAGGGCAAGACCATGGACGAGGCCATCAAGGCCTGGACCGACAGCCATGCTGACCTGCTGAAGCGTTGGGAAAACATCAAGGCCGAGTAATTTCGAAATGGCGGGCCGCTCAAATCGGCGGCCCGCACCCGAACTTCGAGAACATGAAGGCCAGCATCAGCCCGGCCCATGGGGAACGCAATGAACACTGCGATGAACGACTCCAGCGAAGTGCTGGTCGATTGCCAGTCCGTATGGAAGATTTTCGGTGGTCGTGCTCCGGCTGCCGTCAAAGCCATAACCGAACGTGGGCTCTCCAAGACACAGGTGCTGCAGGATTTCGACTGCGTGGTGGGTGTCTCGGATGCCAGCCTCCAGGTCCGCCGCGGCGAGATCTTCTGCATCATGGGGCTGTCGGGGAGCGGCAAGTCGACGCTGATCCGCCTGCTGAACCGTCTGATCGAACCAAGCCTCGGCAAGATCACGGTGAAAGGAAAGGAGATCGCGAAGCTCAATGCATCTGAGCTCCGCGACATGCGCGCGCGGAATATCGGCATGGTGTTCCAGAGCGTGGCCCTGCTTCCTCACCGAACAGTCCTCGAGAACGCCGCTTTCGGTCTTGAGGCCCAGGGCGTTGCAAAAGAGGAGCGCCACAGGATCGCCCGCGCGGCCCTCGAAAAGGTTGGGCTTGCAGACTGGACGTCGCGCTATCCCAGGGAACTGTCCGGCGGCATGCAGCAGCGCGTTGGCCTCGCAAGGGCCATAGCGGCAGATCCCGAGATCATCCTCATGGACGAACCGTTCAGTGCCCTCGACCCGCTGATCCGCCGCCAATTGCAGGATGAATTCCGACAGCTGACGAAGTCGCTCGGCAAGTCCGCCGTCTTCATCACCCACGACCTCGAGGAAGCCATCCGCATCGGCGACCGCATCGCCATCATGAAGGACGGCGTCATCGTCCAGGTCGGAACAGCCGAGGAAATCGTGACCAAACCCGCCGACGACTACGTCTCCGAATTCGTGGCGGGCATATCCAGGATCCACCTGGTCAAGGCGCACACCGTGATGCGGCCCGTCGCCGAGTTCAAGAATTCGCAGCCGAATTGCGATGTAAACGAGCTGCTTCGGACTTCTCCGGAGGCCGATATTGGCGAACTGATCGACCTCACCATGCAATCCGATCGCGACGCGGTTGCGGTCGTCGAGAACGGCACTGTGGTCGGTGTCGTCACCATCCGTGGTTTGCTCCGCGGTGTTGCCGGCAAGCCAGCAGGTTAGGTCGGGAGGGGGCAAATGGACATTTCAGTCATTACAGACACGTTCGATGCCTGGACGGATACTACGCTCGGCTGGATCAGCGACAACGGCGAATGGTTGTTCGAATTTATCCGGAGCGTGCTTGAAGGAACCTACGACGGCGTCCTGTGGCTTCTGCAACTGGCACCGTTTTATGTGATCGCCATTATCGCAGCGTTGCTCGGATGGCGATTGATCAACGCTTTGTCCGGCGTCCTCGCGGGGCTTGCCCTGGTCTTTTGCGCTGTCATGGGCCTCTGGACCGAAACCATGAGCACATTGGCCCTGGTGATCACCGCCACGATCCTCGCCCTTTTCGTCGGCATTCCCATTGGCATCGTGGCGGGCTTTGTCAGATCGTTCGACCGATTTCTTGAGCCGGTGCTCGACCTGATCCAGACCCTGCCGCCTTACATCTATCTGCTTCCTGCGATCGCGCTGCTCGGCTATGGGCCCGCGACCGCGCTCATCGCCACCTTTATCGTCGCGATGCCGCCCGCCATTCGGCTCACCTCGCTTGGCATCCGCATGACACCGCTCGAATTCATCGAGCTTGGCCAGGCAAGCGGCCTGACACCCTGGCAGATGTTCATCAAGATCAGGCTTCCTTTCGCCATTCCAAGCGTGATGGCAGGGATCAACCAGAGCTTGATGATGGCGTTCGGCATGGTCGTCATCGCGGGTATCGTCGGTTCGGGAGGTCTCGGCGAGACCATCTATTCAGCCGTGCGCACGCTCGACATCGCCACGTCGATCAACGCCGCGATCGCGATCGTCATCCTGACCATGGTGCTTGACAGACTCACTCAGAGCGCGGCCCGCCGTGCCAGCGGAGAAGCGAGATGAACCCTGATCTGGTCCGGTTTTCGCCGGGAGCTTACCTGGCCCCTGTAGTGGATTGGCTGAATACGAACTTCCATCCGTTCTTCGATGCGGTGACCAAGCTGATCGAAGCCGTGCTGAGCGCGATCGAAGCCACTCTCCTCTACCCGCCGCCCTACGCGACGATCGTCGTTGCAGTCCTTCTCGCCGCCTTCTTCGTCGGCGTTCGGGTCTCGGTGGTGACAGCCATCGCGCTCACCTTCTGCTTGCTGGCCGGGTTCTGGACCGCCTCGATGCAGACGCTGGCACTGGTGACGGTGGCGGTGATCATTTCCGTGTCGATCGCCTTCCCGCTCGGCATCCTGGCATCGCGGTATAAGAAATTCGAGGCCGGGATCCGGCCCGTGCTGGACATCATGCAGACCGTGCCGCCGTGGGTCTATCTCATCCCCGCCGTCATGATCTTCAGCCTCGGCCGTGTGCCGGCAATCATCGCGACGATCGTCTACGGCATACCTCCGATGCTGCGCCTGACCACCCTGGCCTTCAACCAGGTGCCGAAAGACCTCATGGAGCTTGGCCATGCGACCGGGACTTCACCGCGGTCGATTCTGTTCAAGATCGAAATCCCCTCGGCCACCCCGACACTGCTGGTCGGCCTCAACCAGTGCATCCTCCTGTCGCTGGCAATGGTCGTCCTGGCGGGCCTCGTCGGAGCAGGCGGTCTTGGAGCCGAAGTGACGCGGGGACTGACGCGGATGGAAATGGGTCTCGGCCTCCGGGCCGGACTGTCGATCGTCGCGCTTGCGATCTTCCTCGACAGGCTTTCCAGGGGCGCGCTGGAACGCGGTCGGAGTCCCGTAAGGTAAGCCGCCTGACCGCAAAAGGAAAAACCATGCGCCGCAGTTTCTTCTGCATCGATTCCCACACCTGCGGTAATCCGGTCCGTCTGGTCGCGGGAGGTGGCCCCTTGCTGCCGCATGTCCCGATCGCCGAGCGGCGTGACCTGTTCATGCGCGACCATGACTGGATCCGGCAGGCATTGATGTTCGAACCGCGCGGGCACGACATCATGTCGGGCGCGATCATCTATCCTGCGTATCGTGAGGACTGTGACTTCGCCGTGATCTTCATCGAAGTCAGCGGCTGCCTGCCGATGTGCGGCGCCGGCACGATCGGCCTGGTGACGGCGGCAATCGAGGAAGGCCTCGTAACGCCCAGGGTGCCGGGCAGACTGTCGATCGAGACGCCGGCCGGCAGGGTCGATATCGAATACGAGAAGCCGGGCGCGTTCGTGGACTCCGTCCGGATGTTCAACGTTGCCAGCTATCTGCATGCCGCGGACGTCGCCGTCGATATCCCCGGTCTCGGCCGGCTCGTCGTCGACATCGCCTATGGCGGCAACTACTACGCCGTCGTCGAGCCGCAGGAAACATGGCAGGGCCTGGACGGAATGTCGGCGAGCGACATCGTGGACCTCAGCCGCAGCCTCCGCGACGCACTCGAACCCGTCTGCGATCCAGTCCATCCCGAAGACGACAAGATACGCGGCGTGCACCACGCCATCTGGTGCGGCAAGCCTTCCAGCGGCAACGCCGACGGCCGCGGCGCGGTGTTCTACGGCGACAAGGCCATCGACCGTTCACCAGGCGGCACTGGAACTTCGGCCCGCATGGCGCAACTCCATGGCAAGGGGCGGTTGAAGGTCGGCGACACCTTCCGCCAGGAAAGCCTGATCGGCACGGTGTTCGAGGGCCGCGTCGAGGCGGAGGCCGACATAGGCCCCTTCAAGGGCATCAAGCCCAGTGTCGGCGGCTGGGCGCGGATCATCGGCCACAACACGATCTTCGTCGACGATCGCGATCCGTTGGCCCATGGGTTCCAGATCAACTAGGCGAAGCCTAGTGTTTGGTGAACATTGGGCGCGGAGGTGTGATCGGCGGAGTTGGATGGCAAGGAGCGGCGATCGACGCAGTTATTCTACGACGGTGGCGTCGTTTGTGGACCACAACGGGACGACAGCGGCTGGCATCATTTGCGATGCGGGAAAGCGGTTTCGAAACTGCGATCGAAGTTGGTCCGAACGCAGCGCCTCAGACGGCGCTGGCGCTGGCGGCCAGATGGGCAGAGGGTTAGGCCATGAAAGCAGCCAATGAAGCTCCGGGGGCCGGCCGATTGAAGATCGGCTTTATCCTGGCTCGTTCCTTCACTCTTTCCGCGTTCGCTTTGTTCGTCGACACTCTCAGATTGGCGAGCGACGAGATCGACAGGTCTGGCAGGGTTTTGGCTGATTGGCAGGTGCTGGCGAGCACCCGGCACCTGATCACCTCGAGTTGTGGTGTGCAGGTCGCTCCGACATCGGATTTCGTGGATCCCAGGGAATTGCACTACATCGTTGTCGTCGGCGGTCTGCTCAACAACGAGTTCCCGGTCGACAGCGAGACAGTCAGCTACCTGAAGAGAGCGGCAGCCAGCAAGGTTCCCCTGATCGGGGTTTGCACCGGCACGTTCATCCTCGCTGAGGCGGGCCTGATGAAATACCATCGGACCTGCGTAAGCTGGCTCCACTATGAGGCTTTCCGCCAGCGCTTCCCGGATCATGACGTCCGGGCGGACCGCTTGTTTAATCTCGACCAAGCCAGAGGTTCTTGTGCCGGGGGCAGCAGCGCGGCCGACATGGCCGCGTCGATCGTCAGGCGTCACATCAGCAATGAGGCTGAGAGAAACGCCCTCGAAGTGTTGCAGATCGAGAAGGCGCGCGCGCCCTCGGACATCCAGCCGCGCCGGCCCCCTTTCATCGAGTGCAAAAACCCCCGGCTCAAGGCGGCGCTGATCATCATGGAGAACCATGTCGACAACAAACTCTCCATACCCAAGTTGGCGGCATCTGTCGGATTGTCCCGGAGGCAGCTCGAGCGCCTCTTCAGGGAAGAAACAAAGAACTCTCCGGCACTGGTTTACCTAAGGGTGCGTCTTGAGCGGGCGAAGCGTCTCCTGATGCAGACCAAGGCTCCGATGATCGAGATCGCCATCGAGGTCGGGTTTGAAAACGCCTCGCATTTCTCGAAGGTCTTCCACAAGACGTTCGGGCAACCGCCAAGCAAGTTCAGGTCAGAGATTTCAAACTGACTTGCCGTGGCGGAAACCCAGGCTACCGCAACGCGTCTTGCAAGATCATCTCCGCCGCCTTCTCGGCTATCATGATGACCGGCGAATTGGTGTTGCCGGAGACGATGGTAGGCATGATCGAGGCGTCGGCGATGCGCAAGCCCGCAAGGCCATGGACACGTAAGCGGTCGTCGACCACGGCCATCCTGCCCTCCCCCATCTTGCAGGTTCCGACCGGGTGAAAGATGGTCGTGGCGATGTCGCCCGCCTTGCGCACCAGATCATCGTGACTGGAGAATTGCGGTCCTGGCAACATCTCTTCCGGCGAGAAACGTGCAATGGCCTTCGCCTTCATCAGCCGCCGCGCATGCTCGATCGAGGCCACTGCGATGCTGCGGTCGCCCTTCGTCGATAGATAATTCGGCCGGATCTTCGCGGGCTGTCGCGGGTCGTCGATTGCCATATGCACGGTGCCCCTGCTCTCGGGGCGCAGATTGCAGACCGAGACGGTCACGGCCGGGAAACGATGTAGCGGCTCGCCCAGTCGATCGGTGCTGAGTGGCTGCACATGATATTCGAGGTCGGGTGTTGAGAGCCGCGGGTCGGAACGGGCGAAGATGCCGAGTTGGCTTGGCGCCATGGACAGCGGCCCCCTGCGCCACAGGGCATATTCGGCCCCCATCGCCGCGCGGCTGAAGAGATTGTGGTAGCGCTGGTTGAGGGTAACGGCGTTCTTGACCTTGAAGACCATGCGTAGCTGCAGATGGTCCTGCAGATTTTCGCCGACACCCGGCATGGCGTGCCGGACCTGGATGCCAAGCTGCGACAGGAGTTCAACCTGTCCGACGCCGGAGAGTTCCAAGAGCTTCGGCGAATTGATGGCGCCGGCGGCCAGAATGGTTTCGCGGGCGCTGGCGAAATGCAGCGAGCCACCTTGACGGAAGACGACACCGTTGACGCGGCGGCCGTCGACCTCCAGCCGTTCGGTTTCGGCGCCGGTCAGGATACGAAGATTGGTGCGGCCCTTTATGCCACGCAGGAAGGCCTTGGAAGCGTTCCAGCGTACTCCCCTCCTCTGGTTGACCTCGAAATAGCCCGAGCCTTCATTTGTGCCCTGGTTGAAGTCTTCCGTGCGCGGAATTGCGAGCTCTTCGGCAGCATCGCGAAAGGCGTCGAGGATCGGCCAGGACAGCCGTTGCCGCTCGACACGCCACTCGCCGCCGGCGCCATGCATCGCGCTGGCGCCACCGTGATAATCCTCCGACTTGCGGAAATAGGGCAACACGTCGTCCCAGCCCCATCCGGCATTGCCGGCCTGCCGCCAGCCATCATAGTCGGCAGCCTGGCCGCGCATATAGATCATGCCGTTGATCGAGGAGCAGCCGCCAAGCACCTTGCCGCGTGGATAGTTGAGACTGCGTCCGTTCAACCCCAGGTCCGGCTCGGTCTTCATCAGCCAGTCGGTGCGGGGGTTGCCCATGCAATAGAGATAGCCGATCGGGATATCGATCCAATGATAGCGGTCGCTGCCGCCGGCTTCGAGGAGCAGGACTTTGTTTCGCGGGTCGGCGGAGAGCCGGTTGGCGAGCACGCAGCCCGCCGAACCGGCGCCGACGACGACATAGTCGAACTCACCGAAATCAGATGGACGAACGACGGTCACTGGAGAGCCTGTCGGCTGGCGATGCGTTCCCACATCGGGGCCATTGCCTCGTTGATCTCGCCATAGAGCTGGTAGCGCGCGGCATAGGCTGGGGCAAGCGCAGCGTTCGGCGCATAGCGGCGCGCGGCCGAGGTCATCGCCATGGCACCGGCAGCGAAATCCGCGAAGACGCCGACGCCGGTACCTGCTGCAATCGCCGCTCCCAGCGCGCCGGTTTCGCGGCTCTTCGCGACGGTGACCGGCACGCCAAGCACGTCAGCAAAAATTTGCGCCCAGACGCCGCTGCGTGAACCGCCGCCGGATAACACTGCTTCATCGAACCGCGCGCCCGCCGCATGCAGCGTTTCGATATGACGCTTGTGTTCGAAGACAACGCCCTCGAACAGGGCACGCAGAATATGCGCCCGAGTATGCCAGCCAGCCATGCCATAAAAGCCGGCGCGAGCCTGGCCGTTCTTCTGTGAACCGTAGAGGAAGGGGTGGTAGATCGGGATATCGCCGGTCGGATCTATGGAAGCGACAAGGTCGCTGCACAGTTCGAACGGCGACTTTCCTTCCGGTACATGATCGAGGAACTCGCGGACGATCCATTCCAGATTGGCGGCCGAAGTAGCGCTGGATTCAATCGCCAGATAGCGCTGCGGATCGAAGGTCGACAGCATGAAGATCGACGGCTCGCGGATCGGCTCGTCGGTGATGACCTGATTGATGCTCCAGGTGCCGGCAATGATCGAAGCGGCACCCGTGCGGGTGACGCCGGACCCGATGGCGCTGGCCACGACGTCGAACAGGCCGGCCACGACGGGAGTGCCGGCGCGCAGGCCGGTGAGCGACGCGACATCGCGCGTGACATGGCCGGCAATCTCGGCCGATTCCAGGACCGGCGGCAGCAGGTCGGCGCAGTCACCAAGGCCATAGGCCTCGAGCAAGTCCTGCTCGTAGCGCCGTCCCGGCATCGACAGCAAACCGCAACCGGACATATCGGTGGCATCCGTGGAGCGCGCGCCGGTCAGTCGGTTGACGATAAGATCCTTGCACAAGAATGCCGTGCCGATGCGGCCGAACAGTTCCGGGTCGAACCGCTTCAGCCAGGCGAGCAAGGTCGGCGACTGCGCGGCCCAGGGTTTTTGCAGGCAATACTTGTAGGTACGGTCGCCGACATTACTCTTCGCCCATTCGCCGACCAGGCCGACGGCGCGGGTGTCGAGCGACTGGATGCCGATCAGCGGCGCCCCCGCCCGGTCGAGTGCATAAAGGCCGTTGCCGTGCCCGGCGCAGCCGATCGCGACGATGTCGCCGGCGTCGATGCCGGCTTCAGCGATGCAGCGGCCGATCACCGTGACGGCGTTGCGCCACAGTTCACCAAGATCGCGCTCGACATGGCCGGGCTTCGGCATCGACGAATGCCCGTCGAGCGCCGCAAACGCCAGTTCGCGTCCCGTCATGTCGAAGATGATGGCCTTGATGACCGTATTGCCCGCATCAAGGCCCAGAATGTAACCGCTCATCGGCTTCTCCCGCAGTCGGCCTTACGCCTGGTTGTACAGATCCCAGGCGGTGGCGCCATCAGCGCCGTCGTGAATGATCGCCATCAGGCCCCGCACGACGGCGCTCGGATTGGCGTGCTGATAGATGTTGCGGCCATAGACCATACCCAGTGCGCCTTGCGCCATCAGCGCCGCCGATTTGTCGAACACGGCGTGCAGATCCTCCTTGCCGCCGCCGCGTACCAGCACCGGGCAGCGCGCCGCCTCGACCACGCGGTGGAAGTCGTTGGCGTCGGTCGTCGGGTCTGCCTTGATGACATCGGCCCCCATCTCGCGCGCCAGCCGCGTCAGCGTGACGATCTTCCCGGCATCGCCGTCGACCATGTAGCCACCATGCTCGGCGACCGGCAGCATGGCCAGGGGTTCGATCATCAGCGGCATGCCGTACTTTTCGCAGTCGGCGCGTACGCGGGCGATGTTCTGAACGCATTGGCGGAAGAGGTCCGGTTCGTCGGGCAGCATGAACAGATTCACGACCACGCAAGCGGCATCCATTTCGATGGCGCCGATCAGCGGTTCGACCTCGTTTTGCAGCACCGCCCACATCGCCCGGTGGCGCACCTTGTTGTACGGGTTGCCCATGTCGATGCGCATCACCAGTGCCGGCTTGTCCTTGCCGGGCAGGTTTTGCAGCAGGTCGGCCTGGCCGTAGTTCATCTGGATAGCATCCGGCCCGGCCTTCGCCAGTTTTTCGACCACGCCGGCCATGTCTTCCAACCCAACAAGGAAGCTCGGCTCGTTGCAGACCCCATGATCGATGGCAACGTCGAGGCAGCGTCCGTTGCCGAACAGCCGGTTCATGCGGACTTTCTTGTTCACGCGCATATTGCGCTCCTTTTGTTGTTTTCGCCGGGAAGGTTCGGCAGAAGGACGCCGTGCTGGTGCTCCAGCAGCGACAGAAAGGCGGTCCGTTCGGTATCGGCCTGAGCCATGCTCCAGCCCTTGCAGATGGCCAGGATTGAAAGCACGGCATCGACCAGTTGGCGTGTCAGGTCGCCTGCTATGGCTATGGTGGTACGACGCAGGAAGATGTCAGCCAGCGACTCGACGTGCTCACGCTCAATGATCAGCCGGATTTCACCGGTGGAATAATCCGTGCCAGGCAACATCGGGTCCGGCACGACCGAAATTGCCGCCGCGATTCCGCCCGCCGACGTGCCGTAGCGTTCCAGAAGAGTTTGCGCGCGCGGCATCGGCAATCCGTGTTCCGCCGCCAGCCTGGCACACCAGTCGGCGGGATCGGAAGGAAAATCGCGGCCACCGCCGATGGCGAGATCCTCGGTACCGACCGTGCGTACCAGCCCCGACCGCTCCAGCGCCATGTCGGCTGCCAGCGCGCCAAACGAGCGAAACGTCGTCCACTTGCCGCCGATCATGCACAGCGTCGCCGGCAAATTGCCAACCGGCTCGACGAATTCGCAGAAATGGTCGCGCGGGATGCGGCCCGTGAAACTGTGCTTGCTGGCTGGCAACGGCCTGACGCCCGAGAAGCGGAAGACGATCTCATGCTTGGCGATTTTGATCGATGGGAAGACAAAGGCCAGCGACTGCAGGATGTACTGGAGTTCGTCGTCCTCGCAGCGCACGGTGTCAGGATCGTCGACGCGGATTTCGGTCGAGCCGATCAGAACCTTGCCGAGATAGGGAAACAGGACGCAGATGCGTCCATCCTCGTTCTCGTAATAGACCATGTTCGCACCAAGCGCGTCCTGGAGCTCCTGGTTGTCGACGATCAGGTGCGAGCCTTTGGTGCCGCCCATCATGCGCGGTGCTGGCGCGCCGATCGCCTTGTTCGTCAGGTCGATCCAGCCGCCGGTGGCGTTGATGACGAGGCGCGGGCGCAGCGACAGGGTCTCCCCCGAAACGGTATCGGTCAGCGCGAGGCCGTCTTGGTCGGAGCCGATTCGCGCATAGTTGAGCGCACGCGCGGCGCGTGAAGCCGCCATCGCGTCGTTCAGCATTTCAAGGCCAAGCCGCTCGGGTCGACTCACCCAGGCGTCGTAATAGGTCGCCGAACTACGGGTCGCCGGATTGATGGCCGGCCACGTCTTCAGCGTTTCCTTGCGCCCTCGGAAGCGATGGGTCGGCATCAGCCGGCGCGATGCCGTGAAGACGTCATAGAGCGTCAGCCCGGCCTTGATGACGAGTGCGCCGCGCCGGCTCGGCCGCCGGGTGAGGCCGAGGAAACGGACGGCGCCATTGGCGATGCCGGAGAAGATGTCGAAGATCGGCACCGTCGTCGGCAGCGGCGCGACGTAGTGCGGCGCATTCCGCAAGAGCCGGTCGCGTTCCCGCAGCGATTCCTTGACCAGCTTGAACTCGCCATTCTCCAGATAGCGCAGGCCGCCATGCACCATGCGCGAAAGCGCTGCGCTGGCGCCGCTGCAATAATCGCCCTTCTCGGCGAGCAGCACGTCGACGCCCTGCAGGGCAAGCTCGCGAAAGACGCTGATGCCGTTGATGCCGCCGCCGATAATCAGCACGGCAATGTCGGGCCGCTCTCGCAGCGCGGCGAGTGTTTCGGTGCGCTTCATTGCGGAAATGCCTCGTTTGCTCAGGCAGCCATCTGGGAGAGATGCATGGCTATCGCTGTGTCGATGGCGGTCAGTTCATCGCGGCTGAGCCTGATCTCGCCGGCGCGCGCATTGTCGAGCGCCTGATCGGCGTTGCGGGCGCCGCATAGCGCAAAGGTGATGCCTGGCTGCGCCAGCGTCCAGGCAATCACGATCTGCGCCATCGAGGCTTCGTGCCGTTCGGCGATCGGGCGGATGGCCTGCTTGAGCGCCGCCACCTTCTGCCGGTTCCCGGCCGAGAAGCGCGGATTGTCCTTGCGCTGGTCGTCGCCGGTGAAGCTGCGCCCCGGATCGACCGACCCGGTGAGCAGGCCGAGCGCCAGAGAGGAGTAGCTCAGTGTCGCCACATCGTGCCTGCGCGTGATCGGCAACAGCGTGCCTTCGATCTCACGGTCGATCATCGAATAGCGTTCCTGGATGGCGTCAAGTTGCCCGGCGGCGACATAGTGCTCAAGGTCCCTGGTGCTGACATTGCTTGCGCCGATCGCCCTGATCTTGCCGGACGCCTTCAGCTTCTCCAATGCCGCAACCGTCTCGTCGATCGGCGTGGTCGGGTCCTGCCAGTGGGTGATGTAGAGGTCGATGTAGTCGGTGCCGAGCCGCTTCAGGCTGTGCTCCACCTCATAGGCGATGCCGTCGGCGCCGAGATAGCGGTGCACCGGCTTGTCGTCCTGGTCGAAGAAATGGTTGCCCTTGCCGGAATGCCAGTTCAGCCCGCATTTGGTGGCGATCACCACCTTGTCGCGCTTGCCCTTGATCGCCTTGCCAACGATTTCCTCGCTGCGACCGAGGCCATAGGCAGGCGCGGTGTCGATCAGGCTGACGCCGGCGTCGATGGAGGCTTCGATGGCGCGGATCGAGGCTTGCTCGTCAGTGCCGCCCCACATCCAGCCGCCGATCGCCCAGGTGCCGAGACCTACGGCGGATGCCTGGATGCTGGACGCGCCGATCGCACGCAGGATTTGTTCTGAACTCATGCTGCCTCTCTTTCGGCAAGGTCGAGAATGCCAAGGCCGGTGGCCTCGTCGGTTACGATGATGTCGAGATGATTGCCGCGCATGGCGCTGAGGATCGGCGCGATCTTGCTCGGCCCGCTGGCGACGCCGATGGAGCGCGGAATGGTGGCGAATTCGTCAAGGGTGAGCGACACCAGCGAGCGGTTGAGCGAATAGTCGCTGAGCTTTCCGTTTCGGTCGATCAGGTGTGCCAGCAATTCGCCGGATGCGCCCGAACGTTCGATAGCCTGGCGGTCGGCGCTGGAGGAGGGATGCAGGTCGTAGTAGCTGGAATCGTCGGTCAGGATAGAACCGACGCCGACCACGGCGACATCGGCCTCGCGCGCCCGGCGAAACACGTCCGCCACCGCGCGCACGCCCATCAGCATCTCTCGCTGTTCCGGCGTGTCGGCAAACAGCGGCGCATGGATCTGGTAGGCGCGGCCGCCCAGTCTGTCGGCCATCAGCGAGGCGACGTGATTGACGTCGGTGTAGTGTTTGCCCTGCACGAGCCCGGTCGCCGGAATGACTTCGACATCATAGCCGCGGCCGGGCTTCAGCCCGGCGACCAGCGCGCTGACGCCTTTGCCGCCGGTAATCGAGATGGTGTCGCCGTCCTTGATCGTTTCGAGCAGGAGGTTGGCCGCCGCCTCGCCGACTCGCAGCAAGGCCGTCTGCGGGTTTTCCGAGACCGTCGGCACCACGACCGCACGCTCGATGCCGCCGAGCCTCACCAGCCGCGCTTCGAGATCGACCAGATGGTCGATCGGCGACTTGATCTTGATCTCGACCAGGCCGAGCTGGTGGCCGCGCTTGATCAAACGGTTGACGGTGGCGTGCGAGATGCCGAGTTCCCTAGCGATCTCGGCCTGCGTCTTGCCCTCCATGTAGTGGAGGACAAGCGCCTGATGCATCTGGCGGACGGTCGAGATGTCGTCGCGTGTGTTTGGGGGTGCCATGATCGCTCTATCGTCTCGAACTCAGGACTTCTTGCGGTGCAGGAAGTGGTCGGCCGACACCGCAGCCAGGAGGATGCAGCCTTTGATCATGTCCTGCCAATAGACGGAGATGTCGAGCAGAATCAGCGAACTGGTGACCACCGACAACAGCGCCATGCCGAGTATGGCGCCGAAGATCGTGCCCGAGCCGCCCTTGAGCGAGGCGCCGCCGATGACGGCCGCCGCGATCACGTTGAGCTCCATGCCGGCGCCGAAGGTCGGCGTGGCGGCGCCGAAGCGCGCCATGTAGATCACACCCGCAAAACCGGAGAGCGTCGCGCACAGCACCGTCACCCAAAACTTCACCTGGTTGGTCTTGATGCCGGAGAACTGCGCCGCCTTCTCGTTCGAGCCGGTGTAGAACACCTTGCGGAAGGCGGTGGCGCGCCGGAGCAGGAAATCGAAGATCGCCACCACGACCACGAAGATGATGATGACATAAGGCACGCCCTGGAGGTTGCCCTGGCCGATCGCCTTGAATTCCGGCGGCAGCGTGAACAACGACAGTGGCGTACCCTTGGTGATGACCAGGCACAGGCCACGCACGATCACCATCGCCGCCAGCGAGGTGATGAAATGGTTCAGCCCCACGACCGTCACGAAGAAACCCATCACCGCGCCGATCAGCGCACTTACTGCGATGCCGATCAGGCTCGCAGTCCAGGGATCCAGCCCGGCCAGGAACAGCGCCCCCGAAACCACCATCGAGAAGCAGACGACCGAGCCTACCGACAGGTCGATGCCGCCGACGATCAGCAGGATGGTCATGCCGACGACGACAATGCCCTCGATCGAGAAGCTCATCAGCATGGCGCGGAAGTTGCCCCAGGTGAGGAAATGCGGCGAGGCGAGGCTCATGGCGATGCAGAGCGCCAGGATGATGACGATCAGGCCGGCTTCGCGCATCGAGGCGAACCGAGCGAAGCTGGCACGGCGGCTGGCATCCGCCACCTTGATCTCGGCATGCATCGTGGTTTCTCCCGCGCTAGGCGACATTCTGGGCCTGCCCCTCATACACTGCGTTCGGTTGCACGCCGGAAGCCAGCATGATGATCGTTTCCTCGTTGAGTTGACCCGTTCCGAGCTCGCCGGCGATGCGGCCTTCGCGTACCACGGCCACCCTGTCGCACAGACCGATGAGTTCGGGCAGTTCCGAGGAGATGACGATGATGCCGACGCCCTGGTTGGCGAGGTCTCGCAGCAGGCGATGAATCTCGACCTTGGCGCCGACATCGATGCCGCGCGTCGGCTCGTCCATGATGATGACCTTCGGTGCGACCGAAAGCTGCTTGGCAATCGCCACCTTCTGCTGGTTGCCGCCAGAAAGCGTCGATACAGCCGCATCGATGCCGGACATACGCACGCCGAGTTGCCTGGCAAGGCTGGTCGCCTGATCTGCTTCGGCGCGGCGGTCGAGCAGGCCGAAACGGCCGGTAAGCTTGCCAAGGTCGAGTGCCGAAACATTGGCCGCGATCGACAGATCGAGGAAGACGCCGGAACCCTTGCGATCTTCGGAGAGATAGACGAGACCAGCGCGCACGGCATCGGCATAGCTGCGGATCGCAAGGTTTTTTCCGTCGAGTACGACGCTGCCGGCGGTCGCAGGCCTCAGCCCGCAGATCGTCTGCGCGATCTCGCTGCGGCCAGCGCCGATGAGACCGCCGATGCCGAGAATTTCACCAGTTCGCAAGTCGAGATCGACATTGGTGAAACGGGTACCATCCGACAGGCCACTCACCGAGAGCAGTGCGCGGCCAGGCTTTGCATCGGCAGGAAGCTTGTCGGGATAGAGCTGAGTGATCTCGCGGCCGACCATCTTGCGGACCACGTCGTTGGGCGACGTCGCCTCGATGGCCTCGGTCGCGACATAGCGCCCGTCGCGGAAGACGGTGACGCGGTCGCACAGCGAAAAGATCTCGGCCATGCGATGGCTGATGTAGATAACGGAAATGCCGCGCTGCTTCAGCCCGCGCACGATTGCGAACAGGCGCTGCGCCTCGGTTTCGGTCAGTGCCGCGGTCGGCTCGTCGAGGATCAGCACCTTGCAGTCGAGCGTCAGCGCCTTGGCGATCTCGACCAGTTGCTGGCTGGAAATGGAAAGGTCCGCGACCTTGGTGCGCACCGCAATAGGTGCGAGCCGGTTCATCGCCTTCTCGGCGTCTGCATGGACCTGTTGGAAATTCATCAGCGGCGCGCGCCGGGAGTTGATCGCCGCCATGCAGATGTTCTCGGCGACCGTCGCATCCTGGCAGAGCGCGATTTCCTGATGCACCAGCGCGATGCCCATCTTCTGCGCCGCCGCGGGCGATGCGATCGTCATCGGCTTGCCGTCGATCAGGATGTCGCCCTCGTCTGGCTGCAGGATGCCGCCGATCATATTCATCAGCGTCGACTTGCCGGCGCCGTTCTCTCCGCACAGCGCATGGACCTCGCCGCGGCGCAGCTCGAACTGCACGCCACTCAGCGCCTGGACCGGCCCGAACGCCTTGGAAAGGCTCCGGATCTGAAGGATGGGCGCGTCGCTCACGCCATGCTCCTGCGAAAAGAGTTCGGAAGGGGGCCGGAAGGGAAGACCCCTTCCGGCTCTGATGTCGGTTCGGCTCGAGACTACTCTTCGATGCCCTTGGTGCCACGCCGCTTGAGATACTTGTCCCAATAGAAATCGTCGGCGTTGTCCTTGGTCACGATCGAGAAGCCATTGTCGACGAACGGCACCTTCATCGCGTTGGCACCGGCGCGCTTGGCGTCGTTCATCGGGTCGATCAGTTCGGGATGCTTGGCCAGCCACAGAAGCATGAAACCCATATAGCCTTGCATGCCCTGGTTGGGGTTGACCGAGCCGAAGATCTCGCCGGCCTTGATCATGTCGAGGATCTTGGCGTTGACGTCGGCCAGCATGACCCTGATCTTGCCGCCACCTTCCTTGGCCGCTTGAGCCGCGCCGATCGCCGAATTGGCTTCCGGCATGAAGACGGCACCGAGATCGGGATGGGCCTGGGCGAGGCTGAGCACCGCCTGATATGCCTTGGTCGGGTCCTGGTTGGACGCGGCGCGGCCGACCAGCTTCATATCAGGCCATTTGGCTTCCATGCGGGTGACAAAGGCCGAGATGCGCTTGTCGTGATTGTCCTGGCCGGGGTTCTCGAGGACAGCATATTCGCCCTTGCCGCCCATCGCCTCGGCGACGGCATCGGCGGCATAGGTGCCTTCGGCGACATTGTCGGAGGTGATGTAGGAGACACGCTTGGAATTGGGCGAGTCAGCGGCGAAAGTCACCACCGCCGTGCCGCCGTCGGTGGCGCGGTTGATCGGCTCGATGAACGGATCGGAATTCATCGGATGCACCAGGATGCCGGCCGGCTTCTGCGCCAGTGCCTGGTCGAAAGTGGCGATCTGCTTGTTCACGTCATATTCCGGCGTGCCGGTATATTCAGTCTCACAGCCGAACTGCTGCCCGGCCTGCTTGAACATTTCATAGACGGGGAACCAGTATTCGACACCCGAGACCATAACGTTCATGACATATTTTTCACCCGGCTCGCATTTGAACGGGTTGGCGGTTTCGGCGTAGGCCTGGGTCGAGACCAAGATGGTCGACGCGGCCGCCGCCATGGCGAGCGTGCTCAGAAATTTGCGCAAGATTCCTCCCTTGGCCGAAGCCATGCTCAATGACAATCGCGAACGCCGCAGCGTCTCGCTGTCTGGATTGATTGACGCCGGACATCCTCCAGAAACCCGACGCTCCGACAATTACCGGCTTTTCCAACGCTGTCAATAAAATTCACTATATGAAATATATTTCAATATAGTGGCTGGCGCCATTGTTCAGCGGCCCCATGCGCGCCTCAGACGCAGCGGCACGAGCAGGCGAGCGGCTCAACCGCAGTCTGTGCCCGATACACCAAAGATATCATGAGCAAGCGCCCTTTCACCGAGCACTGCTATCGAAGCTCAAAAAGACCGTCGCTCGCAGCCATGCGCTGCCAGCAATCCCTCATTACAGGACGACCATGACGCATTCAGCGTGCGCTTCGGCGCAGTTAGCGTCTTTTTTCTTTCGCGTTCGATCCACTATCCGCCCCCCGCCCTGGAAAACGAATAGGCAGATCGTCATGAACATCGCGCAGATGCAGGAACAGCGACTGAAGGCACTCCAACTGACCGGATCGGGCGCGCCAAAATTGCCGTCGAACCCGTTCTTCGGTGTCGGCCCGATCACCGATGCGACTACCGATGAAGTGGACAGCCGCCTGCGGCGCATCGCCTTCGACGCCTGGATCGAGAAGACCTATCGCAAGTTCGACGACAGGGGTAGCGACATCGGTGGCTTCACCACCGCCGAGATTTCCCGCAGCATGCACCGCGGCTATCCGGCAGACAAAATCCTGACCGACATGATGCGGGCGATCCATCGCTATTTCCACTTCCCGAAGGCGAACCGCATGGCAGTGGGACTCGGCGGTGGCCATAGCGGCTTCACTGTCTGCGTCCAGCACCTGATGAACGCCAACGACGCCTCCCAACGCGTCTATGTCGATACGCCGCAGCCAGAGAGCGATCCGTCCAAGTCCGCCGGCTTCTTCCGCCAGTCCTGGGCCACCCAACTGATCGAGATGCAGCGTTTCGCCGAAAAAGGCTGCGAGAGCCGCATTCATTTCGCCGTCTCCGAAGGCGTGATCCCGACGGCAGCCGAGCTCTCCGCCCTCGGCGTCTCGATCTTCGTCGGCGTCGGCCACGAAACGACGGGGGCAAATGCCTATACCAGTGCCGAGATCCACGAACTGCTGAGCTGGATAGACGGCGATCCGGCCAACCGTCATGCGGTGTTCGATGCCACCTCGATGCTCGGTGCCATGCCGTGGGAGCCCGAACTCGTCGACGCCGTGATGGCGAAGTGCTGCCTGTTCATGCCGTTCCAGAAGGCGATCGGCGGGGTGTCAGGCTATTTTGTCGCCTCCTTCACGCCGCACGCCCTGGCACCGATCGAGAAGAACCAGCAAAATCCCGCCTGGGCGATCCCGCGCCAGTTGAAGATCGCGCCGCCGGTCGACCCCAAGCTACCGCTTTCGGCCAAGCGCTCCGTAGATGCCGGGCCATTCTACGACGCCGCAGAAGACCGCATGCTCGGCGGCGTCATCAACACCTACAGCGCACTTGCCTTTGCCGAGACCACCTTCGGCCTTTTGCAGTCGGAGGCTCGGGTCGGCTCTGTCGTCGAGCTCAACCGCCGCTCCGCCACCAATCGCAAGGTGATTGACGAGTGGGTCAAGTCGCACCCGATGCTATCGCTGACAGTCACCGATGCCGAACGGCGCGGCGCGGCGGTAACGCTCCTTAAGGTCGAGGACGACGGCATCACCGACCCCGGCATCCACGCCCGCATCATCGCGCGGTCGAAACAGCTGCTCGGCTATGAGGGCATCACCCATCCGAATGGCGAATATGAGCCCGGCCTCGACGCGGCCCGCTACGTCAATGCCTTCCCGGGAACGCCAGGCGACTATCGCGCCTGGGTCGGTGGCATTCGCGAGCCCGAAGATATCGTCGCGCTGCTGGAGAACCTGCAATACGCCTATCTGCGCGCCAAGATCGTCGTTCTCGAAGAGGAACTGGCGAAGAACGGCGTGACCTTCGAGGCCCAGGCCAAGACAGGCGGCGGCATCCGCAAGGACGACCCCGCGCGCGCCTATGCGGTGCTGATCGCCGATCTGGTCGGCCTGCGCTTCGGCGCCGACGGCCAGCCGGATCACAGCGAGATAAAGGCCTACATCGAAGAAAAGGGGGGCGTCTTCCACCTCGGACCGCTTGGCGAGCGGTCGGCGCTTGAGAAGGGCCGCATCCATTTCTTCTATCAACCCGACCTGAGTACCGAGGCGGAGATCCTTCCGCAGACAGACAAGGGCCAGTACGACGCGCTGATCGCGGCGGCGACCTTCATCCCGAAGGCCTCCGTGTTCCCGCTCGGCGGCGTGCGCATTGGCGCCGGCACCGGCAACATGGGCTCGGCTTCCTGGGGCGGCGGCAATGGCGAGGGCGGCGAAGCGCCGCTGATGAACACGCCGGGCATCAACAGCCGGGCGACCGCCCAGATGGCGATGAAGGCGATCCTGAGAGTCGTTCCTGATCTGCCGGTCGACAGGCTGCACCGGATGGTCGCCGGCGGCGACTTCGACACCGGCCGACAGCTCAAGGATTTTCCGACCGCCAAGCTCGAGGGCCGCAAGATCGCCATTCTCGGCTACGGCAACATCGGCCGCGAAGTCGCCAAGCTCGCCAAGGCCTTCGGCATGAAGGTGACGATCTACGCCCGCGAGCACCACAAGCGCTGGATTGAGGCGGAAGGCTTCGAACATGCTGCAAGTCCGGTTGCCGCCGCAACCGGAGCCGACGTGCTCTCTGTTCATATCGGTCTCGGCCGCCTGGATGCGGCGAGAGGCGTCTATTCCAACGCCGGAACCGTCGATGCGAAGGTGCTCGACGTGATGAACGACGGCGCGGTGCTGGTCAATTACGACCGGGGCGAGGTCGTCGATGCCGCCGCGCTCGACGAGGCGCTGTCGTCCGGCAAGATCGCGCATGCGGCGATCGACGCCGATCTCTTCAAAGACGCCGCGACCGGCAGACTCAGCGGACCGATGCTTCCTTACCTGCCGCTCGAAGAGCGCCATAAGGGCAGGCTGGAGCTGCTGCCGCACGCCGCCGCCGACACCGACCACCCCTCCCGGGTGACCGGTGCCAAGCAGGCAGTCGACCAGGTCTTCGACGCCATCCGTTTCAAGTCGGTCACCAATCTCAAGGGCGATCTGCCAGAGGACTATGTGTCAGCCGGCAGCCGCACGCCCGCCGGCATCGGCAAGGTGACGAAGCAGGTGGTTGCTGAAGTCGGCGGCAAGGCGGAACTCCTGGACGAACTGCGGCAGGCCTCGGAAAAGGTCGCGGCGATCCTGGGGGCACTTTCCTCCGTTTCCGATCCGGATCATCGCGACCGGATCATCGGTCGCTACACCGGGCTGCTTGTCGAAAGCGCCGGCCGGCAACGGGCGCTGCTCGACCAGTTCGGCCTCTACGGGCCGGCGGAGGGGTGAGCCTGTCGCAGGCGGTTGCCGAGTCGCGCTGTGGGCTCAGACGCCTGCGCGCGACCGGCGCCATGCTTGCTCAGTCGGTCCGCTATGAGCCGCATCGTCGGACCGGCCTACACGATCGAACGCCGTCTCGGATTGGTTGCTCCGGCGAGGCCTGAACCCATCCTCCTTCATCGTCCTTAGCCTTCTCCATTTGAAATTTTTGAACGGTGTTCATTTTTCTCTTGAACGTCGTTCACTATGTGTTATGTTGCATTCGTGAACAGCGTTCATGGAGAAGGCAAAACCGCCGGTCACGGCGCACCGCTCAGGAGCAGTGCCGACGCGTGCTCGAACGGATGACGAAGCGGCCTGATTGTTTCCGGCCTGAAACAGGCCAGCGCCGACCCAACTTAACCCTGAAACGAAAGGATCATATCGATGCCAAGCTATGCTCCCAACCATTCAAGCATTTGGAGAACGTCCGTCACCATCACCAAGGCGTTGCGTGATGCGGAGGAAGCGGGCCGGTTTATCAACAGGTTGAAAGACGCCAAGACCGAAAAGCTGCTGATGGATATCAACCGAAGTAACGAAGTGTAATCCGGTTCCCGCTAACAACGAAGCTCAAACCGCGCAAGCAACCGCTCGATCCATTCGGATTGCTCGATGGCCTTGCCCAATGGAAATTGCCATGAACAACAACCTGATGACGTCACGGCGCTTCGCACCTCTCTTCTGGACGCAATTCCTCTCGGCCTTCAATGACAATTTCCTGAAGAACACGCTGGTGTTCCTCATTCTGTTCACGCTGGCGGCGGACAAAGCGGCGTCCTTGGTAACGCTCGCGGGAGCTGTTTTCATGGCCCCGTTCCTGCTTCTGTCCGCACTTGGCGGTGAGATCGCCGACCGCTTCGACAAGGCTGCCGTGGCGCGCAAGTTGAAGCTCGTCGAGATCGGCGCCGCCATGCTGGCGGTCATCGGCATCGCGCTCTCGTCGATCCCGGTCCTGTTGACGGCACTGTTCCTGTTTGGCGTGATTTCGGCGCTGTTTGGCCCGATCAAATACGGCATCCTGCCGGATCACCTCGAGCGCAAGGAACTGCCGCGCGCCAATGCCTGGATCGAGTCGGCCACCTTCGCCGCCATCCTTGGCGGCACGATCGTCGGCGGCACTGTCTCGGCCGACGGCATCGGCGTCGCGGTCTTCGGTCCGATGATGATGATCCTCGCCGTCGGTTGCTGGCTCGTCAGCCGCTACATCCCCGCGACCGGATCGGCCGCACCGAACCTGGTGATCGACAAGAACATCCTGCGCTCCACCTGGCGGCTGGTCAGCGAGTTGCGCACCAACCAGCGCATCTGGCGGGCGGCGCTGATGGCGTCATGGTTCTGGCTGGTCGGGGCCATCATCCTTTCCATCCTGCCCCCAATGGTCAAGGATTCGCTCGGCGGCACCGAAATCGCCGTGACCGCCTATCTCGCCGTCTTCGCGGTCGCCGTCGCCATCGGCTCGGCCATTGCCGCGTGGATGTCACAGGGGCGCATGGTGCTGTTGCCCGCCCCGGTCGGCACGGCCCTGATGGCCCTGTTCGGACTTGATCTCGGCTGGAGCGTCTGGGGCCTGCAAGCCTCGTCCCAGGTTGAGACGCTCAGCGCCTTCTTTGCCGGCCAGAACACCATCCGTGTCGCCATCGACCTGGCCGGCCTGGCGATTGCCGGTGCCTTCCTCGTCGTGCCGACCTTCGCGGCGGTGCAGGCGTGGGCGCCGGAAGATCGCCGCGCCCGTGTCGTCGCCGCGGTCAACGTCGTCAGCGCCGGCTTCATGACCATCGGCGGCGGCCTTGTCGCCGCCATCCAGGCAGCCGGCGTCTCCATTGCAGGCGTGCTGTTCGGCCTCGCCGTCATCAATGCCGTCGCCGCTTGGCTGATGCTGAAATATTTGCCGACGAACGCTTTCCGCGATTTCGTCTCCATCCTGTTCCGTGCCTTCCATCATCTGGAGGTGGAGGGGCTGGAAAACCTCAAGGCTGCTGGTCCGGCACCAATCCTGGCGCTCAACCATGTCAGCTTCCTCGACGGTCCGCTGGCCCTGACGCTGACCGATGAGGAGCCGGTCTTTGCCATCGACCACACGATCGCCCAGGCCTGGTGGATGAAGCCGTTCATGAAACTCGCCCGCGCTCTGCCGCTCAATCCGGCCAAGCCGATGTCGACCCGCACGCTGATCAAGATCGTGCAAGGCGGCGATCCGCTGGTCATCTTCCCCGAAGGCCGCATCACCGTCACCGGCGGCCTGATGAAGGTCTATGACGGCGCCGCCATGGTCGCCGACAAGACCGGCTCGATGGTGGTACCGGTCCGCATCGAAGGGCTGGAGAAGAGCTACTTTTCGCGGCTGACCTCGCAGCATGTGCGCCGACGCCTGTTCCCGAAGGTCAAGGTGACCATTCTGGAGCCGGTGAAGCTCGAAGTTGCGCCGGAGCTGAAGGGCCGCAAGCGTCGCGCCGCGGCGGGCGCTTCCCTCTACCAGGTCATGTCGGACCTCGTCTTCCGCACCCAGGATATCGACAAGACCGTGCTGGAAAAGATCATCCAGACGGCGAACGAACGCGGCATGAAAAAGCTCGCAGTGGAGGATCCGGTCACCGGTTCGCTGAGCTACGGCAAGCTGCTGACGGGTGCCGCGGTGCTCGGCGAGAAGTTCGAACACCTCTATGCCGACCAGCAGACGCTGGGCATCATGCTGCCCAACGCCAACGGCGCCTGCGCGACGTTGCTCGGCGTCATGTCGGCGGGCAAGGTTCCGGCGATGATCAACTTCACCGCTGGTGCCGCGAACATCCTCTCGGCCTGCAAGGCCGCCGACGTGCGGACCGTGCTCACCTCGCGCGCCTTTGTCGAACAGGCAAAGCTCGGTGCGGTGGTAGAGGAACTCGGCCGCGCAGTGGACATCGTCTGGCTAGACGATTTGCGGGCCAGCATCGGTCTCAAGGACAAGCTGCTCGGCCTGTTGCGCAAGAGCACGCCGCGCGTTGCCCGCAAGCCCGACGATGCGGCGGTGATCCTGTTCACCTCCGGTTCCGAAGGCACGCCCAAGGGCGTGGTGCTCAGCCACCGCAACATCCTGGCCAATGCCGCCCAGGCCGCCTCGCGCATCGACTTCCATTCGGGTGACAAGGTCTTCAACATCCTGCCGATCTTCCATTCCTTCGGCATGACGGCGGGCACGGTGCTGCCGCTGATCTCCGGCGTGCCGGTCTACTTCTACCCCTCGCCGCTGCACTACCGTATCGTGCCGGAACTGATCTACGCGTCGAACGCGACGATCATCTTCGGCACCGACACGTTCCTCTCAGGCTATGCGCGCACGGCACACCCCTACGACTTCCGTTCGGTGCGCTACTGTTTTGCCGGCGCCGAGCCGGTGAAGGCCGCGACGCGCATGACCTACATGGAGAAGTTCGGCCTGCGCATCCTGGAGGGCTACGGCGTGACAGAAGCAGCACCGGTGATCTCCATCAACACGCCGATGTACAACAGGTCCGGCAGCGTCGGCAAAATCATGCCCGGCATGGAGTACCGGCTGGATCCGGTGCCCGGCGTCGATGATGGCGGGCGGCTCTACGTGCGCGGCCCCAATGTCATGTCGGGCTATCTGCGCGCCGAAAAACCCGGCGTGCTCGAGCCGCTGGAAGATGGCTGGCATGACACCGGCGACGTCGTCACCGTCGACGAAGCAGGCTTCATCACCATTCGCGGCCGCGCCAAGCGCTTCGCCAAGATCGGCGGCGAGATGATCTCGCTGGCTGCCGTGGAAGTGCTGGCCGGCGAATTGTGGAAGGGATCGCTTTCGGCCGTCGCCACCGTGCCGGATGCCCGCAAGGGCGAAAAGCTGATCCTGATCACCGAGGCGGCCAACGCCACGCGCGCCGAATTCCTGGCCTTCGCCAAGGCCAACGGCGCCATGGACCTGATGGTGCCGGCCGAAGTGCGCATCGTTGCGAAAGTGCCGGTCCTCGGTTCCGGCAAGCTCGACTTCGCCGGCGTGACGAAGATGGTGCGCAGCGAAGAAGACATGAAGATCAAGGCAGCTTGATCCGCATGCGAACGGGCCGGCGCAAAACGCCGGCCCGTTCGTGCGATCTCTCAGCCTTGGCGGTGATCGCAGGGCAAGTCGCCATCACCCGGGCTCAGGGCCTAGCAACGAGCTTTAATCCCAAATTGCACGCTTGTTCAAAGATCAGCGAATGCGCACTCCCTCGGCGTCGAAGATGCGGGCGCGCATCGGTTGGAAGCGCAGCGTGATCGTCTCGCCGAAGCGTGGCTGGTCCTCGCGCCGTTCGGCGACCACGGTTTCGCCGCTCGCCAGCGCCCCGTGGACGTAAGACGTCGACCCCAGGCGCTCGGTGACATCGACAGCGAGCGACAGCGTCACCTCCTGCTTTTCGCCGAGATGTTCCGGCCTGATGCCCAGCAGGACGTTGCGGCCCGGCTCGAGCCGCCTCGCCAGATGCGAGATGTCGACGCTCGCCTCGCCGGCAAGCAAGGTTCTGCCATCGTCGGCCACCGTGGCCTTCAGGAAATTTCATGCGCGGCGTGCCGATGAAGCCGGCCTTGTCGAAATCGCTGCCGCGACCGCGGCCGTGCTAGGCGACGAGGCCTGGTCTAACTTGGTTTATCTCTTCGATTGGGACGGGATGACCCGTGAGAAAACCCTGTATCGAATGGACGCCCAAGCGCTGCAGCAACATCTGCTGCTCTTCAGTTTCGACGCCTTCCGCGAGCACGGCATGGTCGAGATTGCGCAGAAGTCCGACCATGTCCTGCAACAGGCTTAGGCCACGAGATGTCTGGCAATCGTGGAGGAAACTGCGATCGATCTTAACGACGTCGAATTTGAAACGGCGGAGCCAAGAAAGGCCTGCAAATCCCGTTCCGAAGTCATCCAGCCAGATTTGAACACCCAGGTTTCGCAGCCGTTCCATGTTTCTTACGGCTTGTGCCTCCAAAAAGATGTCGCTTCCTTCGGTGATCTCGATGGCAAGCTTCTGTGGCGCAAGGCCGTGCCGACCGAGGATCTCGGTAATTCGCAGTGAAAAATTAGCAGCCTTGAGCTGACGAACTGATACGTTCGCCGTCACGACCGAGCCCAATCCATATTCCACCATGTCACTGCAGGCTTGATCAATTAACCACGTACCCAGTTCCACTATCGCGCCAGTTTGCTCGGCAACCGGTATGAACACGGATGGACTGATCATAGTGCCGTCAAAGTCGCACACGCGCATGAGCGTCTCATGGCCCAACAGTCGTCCTGACGCCAGGTCGCAAATTGGCTGATAGGCCACGGAAACGAGTTGCTTGGAAACTGCGAGCTTCAACAGTTCTGAAAGATTTTCGCTGGAGCGATCTCGGTCGGTAGCGTGCGGATCGTAAATGGTGAACGTTGCGCGGCCAGCAAACTTGGACGTGTAGAGGGCGCGATCAGCTTCCTGCAGCAGGACGCGAAGTTCCATGCTTTGATCGGCGCGCGTCAACGAGGCGCCGGCGCTGATGGTGACAATGTTTAGCTTGTCGCCCCGATCGGGGTGGTGGATATGCAAATCCTCTACAGCGCGACAAAACTGCTGCGCGAGTTCATTAAGATGAGCACGCCCAGTGACCTTGCAGAGGACAACGAACTCTTCACCGCCATAGCGGGCCGCGATGGCATTGTTCGAAGCTGCCGTCTCGGAAAGGACATGGGCAAGCTTGATCAGGCAATCATCGCCGGCCTGATGACCAAGTCCATCATTGAACCTCTTGAAGTAGTCCACGTCGATCAGAATGAGGCCTATTTCGTCGTCGTCCGTGGCCCATTCGTTGCGCATCTCCGAGAATTCTCGAATGATCGCCCGGCGATTTTTCATTCCCGTGAGCGGATCCGTATCCGCGATTTCCGTCAGCTTTTGCCCCTTTTTGATAGCAGCCTGTTCTTGAATTTGCGCCCGAAGTGCATGCAGGAAAGTTTGGTACCGCTCTACGCTAAGTCGCCAGGAAAGGTAGAGCGACAGCACCAGGCAATTCACGAAATAGGCTGACAGCACGACGCGGGCGACGATGTCGGTCTGAAGGAAAAAAAACGCTGCGCCTATGAAGCTTATGGTCACTGTCGCCGATGAAATCGCTGAAAGCCAGAAACGAAAGTTAAAGAATAAGTTCGCTCCAAGAATAAATACTGTTCCAAAGACCATAAAGTGGGACAGCGCCGCCTGGTGGCCTGTTCCAAAAGCAGATAGCAGCCACCCGACTGCACCGACTACAATCGCCAGCGCAGCGACGAGATGTAAGGTCGTAAGAGCGAAGCCCCTTCGGGCAATTAGCTCGACGAGCGCCAGGGAGGTGATCCCCAGCGTTAGGCGGGTCAGCACAAGCCGATTGGCGATGTCCGGAAAAAGAAACCAATCGAAGAGACCGTACGCCACATAGCTAAGAACAGCAGCCCTCATACCCCATTGCACGAGCTTGCGGTTTTCACCGGCCTCCTTCTGGAGGAACCTCGCCAAAAGTGTCGGATCGGGCGAATGCCACCGCGGGCGCGCCAGCGCTGCGACCACCCTCTGAGCAACCTCCTCAGTCAGTTGCATTGTAACGCTCCTCCGCCACCCCCGGTAGCGAATGCAATAGCCGAGGTCGCTTGTCGGACGCAGGATGAAGGCATCACTCTCCGCAAAAAAGGCTGAATATCGCTAACCACCAGTAAACGCGGGTAGTTCGGATTTAGCGGAGTCGCGTCGACGCCGGCGCTCCCGCCACTGCATAAAATTTTATGAAAATATTTCGCATCATCCACACCGCGTCTATAGTTGTTCGCCGTGGACCGGAGGGTATACGGCATGCGGCTCAACGCAGAATTGCAACTCGACGAATACAGCCTCGTAACTACTAAGTTGATGAAGAGGCATGCCACGACATCTGACGAAACTGTCGATGCCGACGAGTTGCGGAAGAGGACGGCCCAGCTCGCACTCGTGCTGGATCTCGCGAATCAAGCTTTCGTGCGGCACAAACCGGCCGGCCTGACTGTCGACCGCCTGGCAGGGAGACTCCATAAGCTTCGCAGGCAGGTTGCTCCTGCGGTCTGGCAGAAACTCATCCCTTTGGCTCAGCAACATCCCGTGGCGCAATATTTGATCCAGGATCCGTTCACGCGCTGGTCGGTTGAAAAGCCGCGCGGGTATTCGGGCGATGCAAGCCTGCTGGACATTTACTACAAGCACCCCGTCGCCGAAGAGATCGTTGCTTCGTCGACCTCGCTTGGCCGACAGATCTACGCCTATACCAGTGAAGCGGCGAGTTCTGTGGCGGGGCGCGAGCGCCGGGACATACTAACCAGAACTGTGGACGAAACGGTCCGCAGGGTGGAAAAAGCAGAGGTGCTGGCAATTGCATGCGGTCACCTACGAGAAGCTGAATGCTCTGACGCGCTCGCCAAGCAACAACTGCAGCGTTGGGTCGGCCTGGATCAAGACCCCGTCAGCGTAGCCACGGTGAACCACGACTTTGTCGGCACTGCAGTCGAGGCACTCCACGGCTCTGTACGTGGTATTCTTCGCCGCGCCTACGCCCTTGGTACATTCGATCTCGTCTACGCATCGGGGCTCTACGACTACCTGCCGCGCGCCATCGGCGTCCGCCTGCTTCAGAGAGCGATGGAACTGGTCAAGCCTGGGGGCGAATTCCTGTTTGCCAATTTCAGCGATGAGATCACGACGGATGGCTACATGGAGACGTTCATGGATTGGCCACTCATCCTGCGTTCGGCCGACGATATGTGGAACATCATCAATGCCGCAATCGGCAAGGGTTCCTTCGAAGCCCAAGTATATTATGGATCGAACCGGAACATCGTTTACGGCAAAGTCAGGAAGGGTGATCTCTGAGCGCGAAATTTCGCGCAGGCATCCTCGGAACAATGTGAGGATCTACCAAGGCAAATCCGCCAGGGTCTACATTTTCCAGCGACTTGGCGGGCCTGACAGGCGCGCGCCATCATGGAGGCAATGGAGCATTCCTCGATGACAGTGGCGGACGACTCTATCCGTGATGCCCCCATAACCGACACGTATTGTGGCGATGCCGATGCGGGTTCGGTTCGCTGGGATCACCGTACGCACGGCAACCTTCTTGCCCTGTGTAAGATCTGACCGGCATCGACCTTGCAGCTGCCAATCGTGTCACGACGGAGACCCAACTGGAACGGCGCAGGAATCTCTGACAATCAGGGTTGATTTCAGCCTGACGGACCGCGGTGCGGAAGACAATCCGTGGATCCGTTCAACGAGCATCTGCGCCGCTCTGCGCCCGATTTCAGTGCAGGGCTGCGCGACCAAGGTCAGCCGAGGCTCGAAAAAGTCCGCCCATTCAAAATCGTCGAAGCCGGCAAGCGATATGTCTTCGGGTATTCTCAGGCCCGCTGTGCGGATTGCTGCCACGGCTCCGATCGTTGTCAGATTGTTTCCGGTGATGATGCCGGTCGGCGGATTTGCCAATCTCAGCAAGGTTGCCACCGCGTGCTGAGTGGCCTCGAAATTCCGGTTCGAAGGCTGCACAAGGTCCGCATCGAAGCCGATGCCATTGCGCTCGAGGCCCAGCCTGTAGCCTTCGATGCGCTCGCTTGTGGTGCTGAACCCTGCCTGACCGCCGATCATGCCGATCCGTCTGTGGCCAAGCCCCGCCATATGTGAAACCAGACTGGCGACAGCATGCTTGTTTTCAACACCGACATGGTCGAAGGCAGACTCAGCGAACCTGTCGACGAGCACGGTCGGAATGCCGCTCGTCTCCAGGTAGCGAATGGTCTTGTTTTCGGGGTCGCCGCACGGGGCCAGGATGATGCCGTCGACCCTCCGCTCCTGCAACGCCTGAACGACGGCAAGTTCGTGATCCGGCTCGTCGCGTGTGTCGGCGAGGAAGACCAGCAGGCCGAGGCGCGCGCACTCGCTCTCGATGGCGCAGATGATGTCGCTGAAATAGGGATTGGTAATCGCCGATATCGCGATGCCGACATAGTTGCTGACGTTGCGCGCGAGCGACCGCGCCAGCGCATTTGGCTGATATCCCGTTGCAGCGATCGCCTCGTTCACCAAGGCCGTTTTTTCGGGGCTGACGAGGCGCGTGCCGTTGATTACATGCGACACCGTGGACATGGACACTCCGGCTCGGCGAGCGACGTCGGTGATCGTTATAGCCGCTCTTCTCGCCATCCCCTCACCTCAATCCGGCACCTGTCTGTCCAGGAATGTCCCGCGGCCGCCGACTCGCAGCCGACTATTCATTGTTGCCGGGCATAATCAATGAGGTTTTCGCCGCTGTCGCCGTTGAAGTAATGGACGTGGTCCATGTCGATGGAAAATAGCCGGCCGTCCCCAAGCTTGGAACGGTCGCTGGGCGGCAGCCGCGCGATGCATCTGTGGTCGCCGGCGCTGAGGTCGAGAAGAATCTCGTGGCCGAGATGCTGAACCACATCGACATTGAACGCGATCGAATCGCTCCCTGGGATGGCGCCGGGCTGCAGGATCCTGAAATGCTCCGGCCGCACGCCCAACGTGACCGTTTTTCCCTGCTGGCCGGCAAGCGCCGCGCGCCGGCACTCCGGAACCTCGATCCGCAACCGGCAGGCCTGGTCCAGGAGGGCGTTGCCGTCGTAGACCAGGCGCAGGAAGTTCATCGCGGGCGATCCGATGAAGCCGGCGACGAACTGGTTGGCCGGCCGGTTGTAGACCTCGAGCGGTGCGGCCGCCTGCTGGATCTTGCCGCCGTTCATGACCACGATCTTGCTGCCCATGGTCATGGCCTCGGCCTGGTCGTGAGTGACATAGACCGTCGTGGTTCCGACCTCCTGGTGCATCTTGGTCAGGAAACTGCGCGCCTCGATGCGCATCTTCGCATCGAGGTTGGACAGCGGTTCGTCCATGAGAAACACGCCGGGACGGCGAACCAGAGCCCGCCCAAGCGCGACGCGCTGCCGCTGGCCGCCGGACAGCGCCTTGGGCAGCCTGTCGAGCAGGTCGTCGATGCGCAGCCGCTGCGCCACCTGCCGTATCTGCGTTTCGATCTCGGCTTTCGGCGTCTTCCGGATCTTCATGCCGAAGGCGATGTTGTCGCGCACCGTCATGTGCGGGAACAGCGCATAGGACTGGAACACCATGGCGATGTCGCGGTCCTTCGGCGGCAGCGTGGTGACGTCGCGTGCGCCGATGCGAAGCGTGCCGCCGGTGATCGATTCCAGCCCGGCGATCATGTTCAGCGTCGTCGTCTTGCCACAGCCGGACGGTCCCACCAGCACGGTGAATTCGCCATCGGCAATGTCCAGGTTCAGCCCGGACAGAACCGGCACCATGGCATAGCGCTTCTCGACGTTCTTCAGGGACACTTCAGCCATTACAAAGTCCTTGTTGCGCAGTCATCGAAATCAGCCCTTCACGGCGCCGGAGAGATTGCCGCCCGAGATCTGCCGGTAGGTCAGGATGAACAGGATGACGATCGGCAATTGCGAGATGACGAGGCCCGCCGCCGGCAGGTTGAAGACGGCAAGGTAACGGTCGCTGTTCAGCTTCAGCATGCCGACCGTCACCGGGAAATTCTCCTCGCTGTTGAGGAACACCAGCCCGAACACGAACTCCTTCCAGATGGCGATGAAGTTCAGCGTGTAGCCGACCAGAATGCCGGGAACCGACAGCGGCAGGATCACCTTCCAGAAAACCTGGAAGTCGGTCGCGCCCTCGACATAGGCAGCCTTCTCGATTTCCGGCGGGATCGTCGTCATGAAGCCGCGCAGGATCAGCGCCTGCAGCGGCATTCCATAGACGCCGTGAACGATGATCAGTCCGATCTTGGTGTCCAGAAGATGGAAGGTGCGCAGGGTGTCATAAAGCGGGATCAGCACCGTCTGCTGCGGCAGCATGAGGCCGGTCAGCAGCAGGCCGAAGATCCATTTGCGGCCGGGCACGTTCATGCGGCTGAGCGCAAAGGCCGGAACCAGCGCCAGCATCACCGCCAGCGCCGAGCCGGCCGTGGCATAGATCAGGCTGTTCCTCAACAGCGTGCCGAAGCCGAGGCCGAACCAGACGTCGATATAGGGCTGGATGGTCGGCGACCTGGGCAAGGCGAACGGCCCGGCCAGGAACTCGGCGTTCGACTTGATCGACGTCATCACGATAAGGAGCAGCGGTCCGAGCCACACCGCCGCCAGCACCAGCATGAGCAGGGTCGCGGCGAGTTTGGGCAGGACCGAGGCGAAGCTACCGCGGCGCATGGCGCTGGCGTTCAGGGTCGCGTCAGACATCGAAGGCACCCTTCAGAACCTTGCCGAGCAGGACAGCTGCCAGCGATCCGGCAATCACCAGGATGACGACGCTGAGTGCGGCGCCGTAGCCGAAGCGGGAGTTCCAAAAGCTCTCCATGTAGACGAGATAGCCGAGCACGTTCGTCATGCCGAACGGCGCGCCCTTGGTCAGCACCGCGATCAGGTCGAAGGCGCGCAGCGATTCAAACAGCGTCAGCATGACGATGATCGCGGTGACGGGGCGCAACTGGGGCAGGGCGACGCTGCGGATCATGCGCCAGTGTCCGGCACCCTCGATGCGCGCGGCGTCGAAGGTTTCCTTCGGAACATCGCCAAGGCCGGCGAAGTAGAAGATCATCGGCATGCCGGTGAAGGCCCAGCCCGAAATGACCGCCAGCGTGTAAAGCGCGATGCGGTAGTCGCCGAACCATTCATGCACCAGGAAGCCGAGCCCGACCGACCGCAGCAAGGTGTCGAAGGCGCCGAACACCGGGTTGAGGATGAGCAGGAACATCAGCCCGACCGCGATCAGCGACATGGTCACCGGAAAGAAGACGATCGTGCGCAGCAGCGACGGGGCAAACACCAGCCGCGCCTTCATCACATAGGCGATCAGGAAACCGAGCGAGACCGGAAAGACCAGCGATACGATCAGCCATTTGGCGTTGTTGACCAGCGCTATGTAGAAATACTTGTCGTGGAGGAGGTAGGCGTAGTTGGCCAAGCCGACGAATTTCTTCTGCGGCGCCATGCCGTTCCATTCGAAGAAGCTGAGGTAGATTGTGTAGACGATCGGGTAGCCGATGAAACAGGCGAACACCAGCAACGGCACGGCGACGCCGAACATGGTCACGAACACATGCCGGCGGGCGAAGCCGACGAAGGTGCCGTCATCGAAGCGGCTTGCGCTGCTGGCCATGGTTGCGCCTTTCGATTTGATTTCGGAAATGGACGGGTAGCGTCGGCGTCGCGTTTCGTCGGCACGCGGGCTCCTGCCGTTGCGGCGGCGCACTGAAGCGCCGCCGCCAGGGAGGATGCGGGAGAAGCGCGCAGCACTTCTCCCGCTCGGTCATCGCCTAGGACTTCTTGACGCGCGCCGCTTCGTCCTCGGTCAGCTTCATGGCGTCTTCAGGTGACATGGCGCCGGCCAGCACACCCTGGACGCCGTCGAGGAACTTGTCCGAGATCGCCGGCGGCGTGGCGTGGTCGACATGCATGAAGGTGAAGGAGCCGGACTCCGCCATCGCCTTGCCGAGCCGCTGTTCCATCTCGCTCAGCCGCGACAGATCGGAATTGACGTTCGACGGGAAAGGCTTGTCGATCTCGAGCTTCTTGCTCATCGCTGCGTCGGACACCATCCAGTCCAAGAACTCCGCCGCGGCATCCTTGTTCGGGCTGTTCGCATGGATCATGATCGTGTCCTCGGCGAACACCGACATCACCGGCTTCTTGCCCGGGAAGGCCGGCATCGGGAAGAAGTCCATCGGCACGACGCAGCATTGCGGCTGGTCGCCGCGGAAGCGGCCGAGATTGAACGAGCCCTGATACCAGTGCAGGCCGTGGCCCTGCGTCCACGGCACCATGGCAGGCCCGAGATCGATCGAGTTGAACGACGGCTCGAACATCCCGTCCTGGGCCAGTTTCTGCATTATGGCGGTGACATCGACGGCGCGCGGGTCGGTCCACGGAATGGTGCCGTTGATCAGCCCGTCATAGACGTCCAGCCCATGCTTGTTGACCAGGATCGCCGACCACATGAATTGCGAGGGCCACTTCTTCTGGTTGGCCAGCATGAAGGCGGCAAGGCCGGCTTCCTTGCCCTTCTGGGCATTGGCCATGAGTTCGTCCCAGGTGGTTGGAACCTTGAGCCCGAGCTTCTCGTAGATGTCCTTGCGGTACCAGACCACCGAGGCGCACATCTCCGTCGGCACGAAATGCTTCTTGCCGTTGTAGACGGACAGCGTGACGCCGGCCGGGTTCAGTTTCTTGTCCCAGCCATACTTTTCGTAATAGGGCGTCAGATCGGCGGAAAAACCGTTGTCGACGATCTCCTTGCCGCGTCCGCCTTCCCAGGAATAGAAAAGGTCCGGCGGATTGCTCGAAGACAGTTCGATGGTCTGCTTGGTCTTGTAGGTCTCGCCGTCGACGCTGGCGCCGGTAACATGGACGCGGTCGCCGTTCTTCTTGTTCCATTCGTCGATCAGCCAGTTGGCGTAGACCTCGGACGACGGCCACGGCGCCCGGTAGAAATACCGGAGTTCGGCGGGTGCGGCCCGCGCCATCTTGACCCCTGACGCAGCCGCCACGGCCGTGGCGCCAAGAGCCGCCGAAGCTTTCACGAAGGTGCGGCGAGACAGTCCGTTCTGCTTGAAGTTCATCGGTTCCTCCCGTTCGGTTTGACAATTCACAGGCAGCATCAGGCCGCCACGAAGCGCGGGCGCGACGTGTGCCGGCAAGGGCTGTTGCTGATCCTCCGAAGGCGAATACGGCAGTGCGGTTCTGCATCACCAAATTCGTCACGGAGATTGAATTAATCCAATCGAAGCGCTTGCGCAAGCGCTTCGATGCACATTTTTCGTCTTTCTGCGCGTGTCATACGGCCTGTCGACATCTATCGCCTGGCAGTGCCCTTCCGTCGCTTTCTCGATCGCAATTCTTTGGTGTCACGGATGGTCCCGGAACAGAAAAAAAGCCTGGGCGCCGCTTAGACGCCCAGGCTTCCATGAAGGGTGATGCGGGTTCAGTTCTTGCCGGCGGCAGCCTGCTTGATGAGGCTGGCGATGGCTGCTGGATCGGAGACGTAGACAGCGTGGCTGCCGGGCACTTCCACGGTCGTCGCCTTGGCGCGGGTCGCCATCTGGCGCTGCGCCGGCGGCGGGATCATCTTGTCGTCGGTGGCGACGAGATACCATGAGGGCTTTGCCTTCCAGGCCGGAGCGGTGACCTTGCCTTCGAGCGCCGCCACACCCCACGGCACCTGCGAATCCGCCATGAAGGCGGCGAGCGAGGGACGGACATCGGCGGCGAACGAGGCGGCGAACTTCTCCTTGTCGAGCATCAGGAAGCCGCCGACGGGCGGCAGGATCGGCGGCACCGGCGCTCCGGGCGGCGGGTTGGCGATCAGGCTCGAAACCGATTCTCCGGCATCCGGCGCGAAGGCCGCGATATAGACCACAGCCGCCACCTTCGGATCGGTGCCGGCTTCCGACACGACGACGCCGCCATAGGAATGGCCGACCAGGATAACATTGCCGGGAGCGGCGGCGATGGCGCGCTTTGTGACAGCGACATCGTCGGCGAGCGAGGTCGTCGGGTTCTGGACGATGGTGACGTCATAGCCGTCCTTCTTGAGGATCTGGTAGACGCCGTCCCAGCCGGAGCCATCGACGAAGCCGCCATGCACGAGGACGACGGAATTTGCTGCGTTGTTGGACATGTGAGTTCTCCCTTTTCAAAAGCGTTGTTTGCGTTGGTTGCAGGAGGACTATGCGTCAGGGCCGGCGGGCGCGCTTTGAGGCGGCCTTCAGGCCCGCTTGATTTTACCTTTAGATCGCTTTGATTTTGAGCCCGCGACGCGGCTAGAGTGTTCGGAGTCGCCATTTCCCACGGTCTGGAGCCAGCATTTGCCGTATCATTTCGAGGATTTCGCTTTGGATGGCGACCGGCGCGAGCTGCGCCGCGGCAATGACCTGATCTCCGTCGAGCCGCAGGTGTTCGACCTGCTGCAATTTCTGATCCGCAATCGCGAACGGGTGGTCAGCAAGGACGATCTGGTCGACGCGGTCTGGCAGGGCCGCATCGTTTCCGATGCCACGCTCGCCAGCCGCATCAACGCCGCCCGCAATGCGCTCCAAGACAGCGGCGAGGAGCAGCGCCTCATCCGCACCATCCTGCGCCGGGGCTTTCGCTTCGTCGGCGCCGTTCGCGAGGAGGCCCAGTCGACGGAAACGGGGGCGACGGCACCGGCGGAGAAACCGAAGTCTGGCCTGGGCATTCCCGCCCGCCCCTCCATTGCCGTGCTGCCCTTCGTTAACCTGAGCGGCGATCCCGAGCAGGATTATTTCGCCGACGGCATGGTCGAGGACATCATCACCGGCCTGTCGCGCATAAGGTGGCTGTTCGTCATCGCGCGAAATTCCTCCTTCACCTACAAGGGCCGCGCCGTGGACGTGAAGCAGGTCGGGCACGAACTCGGCGTGCGCTACGTGCTGGAAGGCAGCGTGCGCAAGGTGGGAAGTCGCGTGCGCATCACCGGCCAGTTGATCGACGCCGAAGACGGCAGCCATTTGTGGGCCGAGCGCTACGACCGCGAGCTGACCGACGTGTTTGCGCTACAGGACGAGATCACCATCAGCGTGGTCGCGGCAATAGAACCCAATCTGCGCCGGGCCGAGATCGAACGCGTCAAGCGCCAGCGCCCCGACAGTCTCGACGCCTACGATCTCCTGCTTCGTGCACTGCCCGATGTCTACACCTTCATGCCGCAGGGTGCAGCCAAGGGGCTGCCGCTGCTGAACCAGGCTTTGGCCATCGAGCCGACCTATGCCCTTGCCCATGGGTTTGCCGCCTGGGCGCATCAGTCGCTGTTCGTGCGTGGCGGCATGCAGCCGGAGAATCAGGAAAGATCGATCCGCCATGCCCATGCGGCGATCGAACACGGCGCGGGCGATGCGATGGCGCTCGCTCTGGCCGGGTTCACCATCGGCATCGTTGAGCACGACTGCAGGCTGGCCGACGAGGCGTTTGCACAAGCTTTGACGCTCAGCGCCTCCTGCGCCTTCGTCTATGCCTTCGGTTGCGTTCCGGTGGCCTATGGCGGCGATGCTGCCCGGGCGATCGACTGGAGCGAGCAAGCGCTACGACTGAACCCCCTCGACGTCATGAGCTGCGTGCCGCAAGGCATCATCGGATTCGGCAGTTTTCTCACCGGCCGACACGAGCAGGCCGTCACAGCGGGCCGAAGGGCGGTCGAGATGAACCCCGGCTTCAGCATGCTGCATGGATGGCTGGCGGCACCGCTTGCCAGGCTCGGCCGGTTCGAGGAGGCAAAAGCCGCGGCCACGCGGCTTTTGTCACTCGACCCGCAGTTCACCATCGGCCGCTGGTCTGCCGCCGTGGGAATTGCACCGGATATCATCGACGACGTCACTGACGCCATGCGATTGGCGGGATTGCCGGCATAGCTGGTAAAGGCGCATGCCCGAACAGCGAACGTCGGTTGCCGGCAAAGTGCTGCGACCCGCGCCATACGTGACTCCGGCTTCCGATGACGCCTCGCGGCGATCCATGCTATGCGGCCTGAGGTTGTCAAATTTCAACGACCAGCAAATGTCGGTACGCTTCAGTTCGATTTGGCGTCGAATTCGACCTTGCATCGCTGGCCAGCGGGCAAACGGTTGCCGGCATTGGGCAGCATTGTGCGCACGCCGAACGTCCTGCTGGCCGCGTCCAACACCCGGTCGATCACCTGAACTGTGCCGACATGGACTTCATCGCGCGGCTCGCTGACGGTCACCCGGACGGCGAGGCCGACGCTGAACTTGCTGTATTCGCTGTCGGCGACGAAGGCTTCGACGCTCAACGGGTCGAGCTGTGCGATCGTGGCCAATTGGCCGTCCTGATCGAGGTACTCGCCGGCATATAGCTTGCGTTCCATGACAATACCGTCGATCGGACTGACGATAACCTTCTGGCCCAGCACCGTTTTTGCCCGGGCGAGTTCGAGTTCGAGAATGCGCTTGCGCGTTTCGGCGAGCGCCACTTCGCGCTTGGAGACCTCCATTTGCGCGATCGCTTCCTCAACGGCATCCTTGGAGACGTGATCGAAAAACCGGCAGGCGGAGCGCCCGAATGGCGCGCCACTCGTTTCACCGCCGCCGCGGAAGCAGGGATCCGCATCGTCCGGTCGCGATGTTCGAGATGTCGCGATCGGCTCAGTTTGCTGTTCGCGCCCTCCAGGAGCCCAAAGGAAGAAATGGGTTTGGGAGGGTAAAAGGTCGCCGCCGAAGTCAGCGCGGGCTGAGCTACCCGAGAGTTTGACTGGCGAGGGCATAGGTCACCGGTGCAACTGCGCCGCCGACGGCAAAATCGGCGAGGCGTTTGCCCATCGACATGGTGAGCACCGTGTCGAAAACCGGCATTCCGCTGTGCGACAGAAAGGCGGCGAACTCGCCATTGTCCATGTGGGTGTCGATCCGCAGGAAAGACCCCGAATGGTCGGCCACGTGCGGCCGGACGACCGCCACGGCGTCCGCGTCGCGTTCCGCCACGACCGGCCCCACGACATGGCCCCGCCCGAACGACCGACAGAGCGCGAAAGCGCTCAGCGTCTCGCCCTTGAAGAGGCCATAGCCGGCCGAGTGCGCGAAAAGCTTTTCGATGAGCGCCGCCCGCCTCACGCCAAATCCTGCCGCGTCGAGCGCGATCGCTGCCGGAATATCCCTTGCGTCCAGACTTCGGACGTCGCCCCGAATATCTGCTGGCCTCCCCATCGCCTCAGTGCGGGCGATGCCCTGGCATTGATAGACGGTCTTTTCCGGCTGGAAGTCGAGCGAGAGATAGAGCCGTCTTGCCGCGCGCGTTGCATTGAGGCGCAAGTCGCGTCCAGCAACCTTCTCGAAGACCCGCTTCATCAGCCATTGCCCCGCCCCCAGCGTCTGGAGTCGCGACGAGGTGATGACCATTCCCACGGTGGCGAAATCGGCGCCATGCGCGAACCACATGGCCGAACCGAGAACCCGGCCGATGTCATCGAGTGCCACGAACCCCTCTCCCGACTCGCGCAGGAATTGCCAGTCCTCGGCCCGATGCGGCCATCCCACGGACAGAGATAGTGCGTGCAACCGGTCCAACTCGACGCCTTCGATGTCGCCGATACGCATCGAGAAGGTGTCGATTTTCAAGTTTCCGGACGGCTTCAATTCCATGCCTCTGAAAGATACCCGCAAATTGACGGGCGATACGCCGCAGCCGCCCTCTGTCCACCAACGCTAAACAAACACGCCCGTACGATTTGCTCGAAAGCCACGTGCTAACGCAAGATTCAACTGAAACATTTCCGCTTTCGGCACGCAATCGCGGGAGAACGCAGACATCCTCTGCGGAAATGTTGCCGCACACAATCGTCGGCATCGATCCCGGCGAACCCGAAACGCCTTGAGGGCTGGAATGGACGTCTTCGATATCCTCGACCGTCTCGTCGCCTTTCCATCGGTCGCCGGCAAGCCGAACGGTGACATCGCCGGCTGGATCGAGACCCAGCTTGCAGAACACGGGACGAAGGTCTCCGTTCTACCAGGGCCGGAAGGCGACCGTTTCAATCTTTTCGCGACGATCGGCCCCGCCGATGTCCCGGGCTACATCCTGTCCGGCCACATGGACGTCGTTCCCGCCGGCGAGCCGCAATGGAGTTCGGCTCCTTTCGCGCTGCGCCGGGACGGCGAACGGCTCTACGGACGCGGCACCACGGACATGAAGGGGTTTCTTGCCGCGGCACTCGCGGCCGTGCCTATGCTTGCGGGACTGCGCCTTGCCAGGCCAATCCACCTCGCCTTCTCCTATGACGAGGAGGTGGGCTGCCGCGGCGTGCCGCACCTGATCGCCCACCTTCCCGAACTTTGCGCGAAGCCGCTCGGCGTGATCGTCGGCGAGCCGAGCGGCATGCGCGCCGTGCGCGGCCACAAGGGCAAGGCAGCCGCCCGCTTGACGATCAACGGGCGCTCCGGCCATTCTTCGCGGCCCGATCTCGGCCTCAACGCCATCCACGCCATGGCCGGTGCGCTGAGCGCGGCCGTGAGCGAAGCCGAGCGGCTGACGAATGGTCCGTTCGACCCTGCCTTCGAGCCGGCCTACTCCTCGCTGCAAGCGGGCGTGGTGGCGGGCGGACAGTCGGTCAACATCATCCCCAGCGCCTGCACGCTGGATCTGGAGGCGCGCGCCATTCCAGGTGTCGACCCGGCCAGCCTGCTCACGCCGGTAAAGGCGCGGGCAGAGGCGCTTGCGGCCGAAGGCTTTCGGATCGAGTGGACGCCGATGAGCGCCTATCCAGCGCTGTCGCTGCCGGAGGGCGCGGCGCTGACGGCACTGCTGCGCGAGCTGACAGGCGAGGTGCCGCTTGCCGCCGTCAGTTACGGCACGGAGGCCGGACTTTACCAGGCCTCCGGGTTCGATGCGATCATCTGCGGCCCCGGCGACATCGGCCGCGCCCACAAGCCGGATGAGTACATTCTCACCAGCGAACTCGCCGCCTGCCAGCGATTGATCGAGGCGCTGGGCGCCCGCTGCGCTGCTTGAAGGGGAACCGGAATGACATTTCTGTTCAATTCGGATGCGCGGCGCGGGGCGATCTTCGCCGATGCCTTCGCGAGGGACCTACCGGACGTCGCCTTCACGATCGATGCCGCGGTCGATCCCGACGCCGTGCGTTATCTGATCAGTTGGACTGTTCCGGATAATCTCGCCCGCTACGGCAACCTGGAAATCCTGTTTTCCATCGGCGCCGGCGTCGACCAGCTTCGCCTCGATGCGGTGCCTCCGAACGTGAAGATCGTGCGTATGATCGAGGAAGGCATCGTACGCATGATGCAGGAATATGTGACGCTAGCCGTGCTCGCGCTGCACCGCAACCTGCCTGCCTATCTGGCGCAGCAGCGCGCCGGCCAATGGCGCGATATCCCGCAGGCGCAGGCCGAGTCGCGTCGGCTCGGCGTGCTTGGCCTCGGGCAACTCGGCCAGGCCGTCCTCGACCGGCTGAAGCCCTTCGGTTTCCCGCTCGCTGGCTGGAGCCGCTTGCCACGGCAGATCGAGGGCGTGACCTGTCATCATGGTGAGCTCGGGCTGGAGGAGATGCTCGCGACCTGCAACATATTGATCTGCCTGCTGCCCCTGACCAAGGAGACGCGCGGTTTCCTGGATGCCGGCCTATTTGCGAAACTGCCAAAAGGCGCGGCGCTCGTCCACACGGGCCGCGGGCCGCAGCTCGACCACGAAGCGCTTGTCGCCGCGCTCGACCGCGGTCACCTCTCGGCGGCGATGATCGACGTCACCGATCCCGAACCGCTGCCCGCAGGACATCCGTTCTGGTCGCATCCGAAGATCATCCTGACGCCGCATATCGCCAGCGTCACCCAGCCCGCGACCGCCGCGCGGGCCGTCATCGACAACATCAAGCGTCACCGCGCCGGGCTCGATCCAATCGGGCTCATCGACCGGTCTCTCGGCTATTGACGTCCAAATGAAAGGTTATCCCTTGTCCCTGCTCAAAACCGTCGACACCAATCCAGCCTTCCCGCCACGCGAATCCAAGGCGCTGCCCGAACGACTGATTGCCGGCAACCCCGCGTTCAAGACCTGGGCGCAGGATGTCGCCAAGTCCGACCTCGTCCACACCGGCGTCTGGGAGGCGACGCCGGGAGAGACGCGCTCGATAAAGGGAGAGACTTTCGAGTTCTGCCACATCCTCACCGGCGTGATTGAAATCACGCCCGATGGCGGCGACGCGGTGACCTACCGCGCCGGCGACAGCTTCGTGATGAAGCCTGGCTTCACCGGTGTTTGGAGGACCATCGAAACGGTGCGCAAGATCTACGTGACCGTAGGGTAATGGGGTCCGCCTGAGGTGCCCCGCAACAGATTTTGCCGTCCCTAATCGCCAGCACGCAACAATCATCCGCGACTGATCGCCGAACGGTGCACGCTGCGGTCATGCTCGCGCTAGGCTCCTCCAGAATACTGCAAGGTGGTCGCCCATGAACCTGAGCTTCGATCCGGACGCGGTTCCCCTCCCCATTGGCCATTTCATTGGCGGAGAGCTAATCGCGGCCGAGGGTGCGATCGAGGTGCGCCGACCGTCGGATGGCAGGGTGTATGCCGCCTGCCCCGTGGCCGATGTCGATATGGTCGACCGTGCGGTGGAAAGCGCCAAGGCGGCGCTGAAGGCCAGCAACTGGGGCGGCGTTCGACCGCGCGAGCGCACCCGGGCACTCCAGGCCTGGGCCGACCTGATCGAGGCGGAAGCCGAAACGCTGGCCAGGATCGAGGCGCTGTGCTCCACCCGGCCCGTAGCTCAGGTCGTTGCCGGCGACATCGCCGTGACCGCCGAGCAGATTCGCTTCTTCGCCGAGTTCGCCGACAAGGAAGGCAGCGAGCTCGTGCCGACCGACGACACCACTCTGGGCATGATCATGAGCGAGCCCTATGGCGTGGTCGGCGCGATCACGCCCTGGAACTTCCCTGTCTCCATGGCCGGATGGAAGCTCGGCCCGGCGCTGGCCGCGGGCAACGCGGTGGTGCTGAAGCCGTCGGAAATGACACCCTTCTCGGCTGTCTATATGGCAGGGCTCGCGATCAGGGCGGGTCTGCCGGCTGGGCTTGTCAACGTGGTTTTGGGCGACGGTCCAACGACCGGCACGGCGCTGACCGGCCAATCCGAGATCGCCAAGGTCAGCTTCACCGGCTCGACCCGCGCCGGCTCGGCCATCATGGAGAACGTCGCCCGCACCGGCGTCAAGCCGATGACGTTGGAACTCGGCGGCAAGAGCCCGCAGATCGTCTTTGCCGATGCCGATCTGGACAAGACGGCTACAGCGATCGCCGGCAGCGTCACCTTCAATGCCGGCCAAGCCTGCGTGGCCGGCACGCGCCTGATCGTCGAGAAAAGCGTGGCCGACAGGCTGACGGCCGCCATTCTGGAGCGGGTGAAGGTGGTGCGGGCAGGCCCGACCTGGGACGAGGCGACGCATTATTCGCCGATCATCTCGGAACGGCAGCGGGCGCGTGTCGACGGCATCGTGCGCGCCGCGATCGAGGCCGGCGGTGAATGCCTGACCGGCGGCGCCGCCATGGACAGTCCAGGCTATTTCTACGAGCCGACGCTGATCGCCAATATCGACCAGGCCAATCCTGCAATCATCGAGGAAATCTTCGGCCCGGTCCTGACCGTGCAGACCTTCGAGACCGAAGAAGAGGCGCTGGCGCTGTCCAGCCATCCGACCTACGGACTGGCTTCCGGCCTGTTCACCACCGACCTCTCCCGCACCATCCGCTTCGCGCGCAAGCTCGAAGCGGGCACCGTCTGGGTCAACCGCTACAGCCGCTCGCGCGACCATATCCTGCCGACCGGCGGCTACAAGCGCTCCGGCATCGGCAAGGACCTCGGCCGCGAGGCCTATCACGCCAACCGCAGGACCAAGAGCGTCCTGATCAGCCTGTGAAGAGATGCCGATGAAATCCCATTCGATCGCCCTGATCCCAGGTGACGGCATCGGCCGCGATGTGACCGCCGCCGCCTGGACGGTGCTGGAAACCGCGGCCAAAAACTTCGGCTTTGCGCTGACGGGAACCGAGTTCCCCTGGTCCTGCCGCTTCTTCAAGGAAACCGGCCGCATGCTGCCTGAGGACGGCATCGAGACCTTGCGCGGCTTCGACGCCATCCTTCTCGGCGCGGTCGGCTGGCCGGCGGAGGTGCCGGATTCCGTTTCTCTCCACGGCCTGCTGCTGCCGATCCGCAAGGCGTTCGTGCAATATGCCAACATCCGGCCGCACCGTCTGCTGCCGGGCGTGAAGGGCCCGCTGCGGGCAGAGAACTTCGACATACTGTGCATCCGCGAGAACACCGAAGGCGAATATTCGGGCGCCGGCGGGCGCGTGCATCAAGGCACGCTGGACGAGGTCGCGGTGGAGACCTCGATCTTCACCCGTGCCGGCGTCGAGCGCATCCTGCGCTTCGGCTTCGAGCAGGCGCGGTCGCGGCAGCGCAAACTGGCCTCCGTCACCAAGTCCAACGCGCAGAAATACTCGATGGTGTTCTGGGACGAGATCACGCGAAAGCTGGCTGCGGATTATCCGGACGTCGAAGTGACCAGCTATCATGTCGACGCACTCGCCGCGCGCATGATCATGGCGCCGGAGAGCCTCGACGTGGTCGTCGCCTCCAACCTGTTCGGCGACATCCTGACCGATATCGGCGCGGCGATCCAGGGCGGGCTCGGCTACGCCGCCTCCGCCAACATCAATCCCGACCGCTCGGCGCCTTCCATGTTCGAGCCGGTGCACGGCTCCGCGCCCGACATTGCCCATCTTGGCATCGCCAATCCGATCGCCACCATCTGGTCCGGCGCGATGATGCTCGATCATCTCGGCGAAAAGGCTGCGGCCGGACGCGTCATGAAGGCGGTCGAAGCTACGACCGCGCGAGGCATTGGAACAACTCCCGGCAAGGACAGCACGGAAGCCATTACGGCCGCCATCGTTGCGGCACTCACCTGATTGCAAGGTCGTTTTCGATGAAAAACCTGAAAGACAAAAGTCTCTTCCGCGAAGCCGGACTAGTCGGCGGCAAATGGGTCGCTTCCGGTTCCGGCAAGACGGTCGATGTCGTCGACCCGGCGACCCAGGCAGCAATCGGCACGGTGCCCGACATGGCCGGTCCGGAGACCCGCGCGGCCATAGAGGCCGCGGCTTCCGCCTATGGTGACTGGAAGAAGAAGACCAACGCCGAGCGCGCTGGCCTCCTGGAGGCCTGGCATGGCCTGATGCTTGCGCATCTGGACGATCTGGCGCTGATCCTGACGACGGAACAGGGCAAGCCGCTGGACGAGGCCAGGGGCGAGATCCGTTACGGCGCTTCCTTCGTCAAATGGTTCGCGGAAGAGGCACGCCGCATCAACGGCCATACCATCCCCTCGCCGACGTCGGACCGGCGCATCATCGTGCTGAAGGAGCCGGTCGGGGTGTGCGGCATCATCACGCCCTGGAATTTCCCGAACGCGATGATCACCCGCAAGGTCGCGCCGGCGCTGGCAGCCGGCTGTACTGTGGTCATCAAGCCGTCCGAGTTCACGCCTTACTCGGCGCTGGCGCTCGGCGTGCTTGCCGAACGGGCGGGCATCCCCGCCGGTGTCATCAACATCGTCACCGGCATGCCGACCGAGATCGGCAACGAGATCATGGCGAACGAGATCGTTCGCAAGATCTCCTTCACCGGCTCGACGCGGGTCGGTTCGCTGCTGATGCGCGGCGCGGCCGATACCGTGAAACGGCTCAGCCTCGAACTCGGCGGCAACGCGCCCCTCATCGTCTTCGACGACGCCGATCCCGATCTCGCCGTCGAGGGCGCGCTTGTCTCGAAGTTCCGCAACGGCGGCCAGACCTGCGTCTGCGCCAACCGCATCCTCGTCCAGGCCGGTGTCTACGAAACCTTCGCCGCGAAGCTTTCCGCCCGCGTCAACGCCATGACGGTGGGACCCGGCACGCAGCCCGGCGTCACCATCGGGCCGATGATCAACATGGCGGCGGTCGAGAAGATCAACCGCCATGTCGAGGACGCGCTCGCCAAAGGCGCGGCGATCATCACCGAGAAGCTGGCGCTGCCGGAGGGTCCTCAGTATGTCGCGCCGCTGGTGCTGACCGGCGCCACAAAAGACATGCAGCTCGCAGGCGAGGAAACGTTCGGCCCGGTCGCACCGCTTTTCCGTTTCGAGACGGAAGAGGAGGCGATCGCGCTGGCCAACGGCACTCCCTACGGGCTTGCGTCCTACTTCTACACCGAGAACCTGAACCGCGCCTGGCGCGTCGGCGAGGCGCTGGAGTTCGGCATGGTGGGGCTCAACACCGGCTCGGTCTCCATGGAAGTGGCCCCCTTCGGGGGTGTCAAGCAGTCCGGTCTCGGCCGCGAGGGGGCGCAGGCCGGCATCGAGGAGTATCTTGAGATGAAGAGCTTCCACATGGGCGGGCTGGGCTGAGGCCCGGCCACACCGGATCGACGGGTCACTGGATCCGGTCGAGCGCCTTGTAGTAGAGGCCGACCATCGGCAGGAACCAGGGCTTGCCGGAATAGCCGGGAATGGACGGCCAATCGAGCCCCTTCATCGGATTGCGGTCCTCGCGGCCAAGCATGGCATCGGCCAGGATCATGCCGAGATGGGTGGAAAGCTGCGCGCCGTGGCCGGAATAGCCCATCGCGTACCAGACACCGTCATGGTAGCCGGCCCGAGGGAAGCGGTCCTTGGTCATGTCGACCAGCCCACCCCAGCAATAGTCGATCTCGACCTTGGCGAGCTGCGGGAAGATCGCCGCGAGGCCGGCCTGCAATATCTGTCCGCTCCTGGCATCGGAGCGCTGGTCCGATGCCGCAGAGAAGCGTGCACGGCCGCCAAAGATCAGGCGCCTGTCCGGCGAAAGCCGGAAGTAGTTGCCGATGTTCATCGAGGTTACGCATGTCCGGTTGCCGGGCATGGTCACGGCGATCTCGGCGTCGCTCAACGGCCGCGTGGCGATGATGAAGCTGCCGACCGAAATGATCCTGCGGCGGAAGTAACTGAAATTCGGCGTGGTGTAGGCGCCGGTCGCCACCAACACATTGTCGGCGCTGATCCGGCCGCGCGAGGTGGTGAGCTCATGCCTGCCACCGGCCTGCTTGCGGTCGGTCACAGCCGCGTTCTCGTGGATCACCGCACCGTGGCGGGCGGCGGCCGTGGCCAGGCCTGCCACATAGCGGCCCATATGCATCATAGCGCTTTTCTTCGACAGCATCGCACCGTGGAAGGGCGAGCCAATCTCGGATCTGAGATCGGCAGCGGACAGCAGTGCCGTGTCCGGATCTACTTCCGCATGAAGGGCTTCGAAGTTGCGGGCGATCGCTTCGAAATGCTGCGGCTTGGAGGCAAGCTTCAACTTGCCGGCGCGGCGGAAATTGCAGTCGATGCCTTCCTCGGCGACCAGCGCCTCGATGGTGTCGACGGAACTGTCCAGCGCCCGGTAGAGCGCGATTGCCCGTTCCTTGCCGAGCTCCGCCTTGGCCGAAAGGTAGCTGTGGGCGAGGCCGTTGTTGAGGTGCCCGCCATTGCGACCGGATGCGCCCCAGCCCACGCGCTCCGCCTCCAGCACCGCCACCTTCGCGCCGGCCTTCGCCAGTTGGCGCGCCGCGGCGAGACCGGTGAAGCCGCCGCCGATGATGGCAGCATCGTAGTGCCCCTCGACCGGGCCTTGCGCCCCGCCGGTAAAGACAGGGGCGGTGTCGTGCCAGTAGGAGACCAATTTCATCGGCAATCCTGTTTCAGAGACCGACCACGCCTGGAAGACCCGAAATGTCGGCGATCTCGACATAGCCGTAGTACGGGTTGGCTGGTTCGTGGCCGCGATTGACCCAGACCTTGTTCTTGATGCCGAGGTCGTGGGCAGACATCAGGTCGTAGCGAAACGACGACGAACAGTGAAGGATATCCTCCGGGCCGCAGCCCAGCATGTCCAGCATATATTCAAAGGCTTGGAAACGGGGCTTGTAGGCCTGCGCCTGCTCTGCCGTGTAGACGGCATGGAACGGCGCGCCCAGCTTCTCGACATTGGACATGATCTGCGCGTTCATGGCGTTGGACAGGATGACCAGCGGGATCTCCTTGGCCACCTTCGCCAGGCCGACCGGAACGTCCGCGTGGGGTCCCCAGGTCGGGACACGTTCATACACCATCCTGGCGTCGTCGGCGCTGAAGGCGACGCCGTTGCGCTTGCAGGAGCGCTCGAGAGCGTTGTGGACGACGTCGGCATAGGGCTTCCAGTCGCCCATGATCTCGTCGAGCCGATACGCCGCGAAATTCTTGATGAACTCCTGCATGCGCGGCTCGTCGAGCCGGCTGCCGTAGAGATCGCGCGCCGCTTCCGCCATCTGGAAATGGGTCAACGTGCCATAACAGTCGAAGGTGATGTATTTGGGCCTGAAAGAAGCCATGTCCGTCGATCTCCGGTGGAAGCATATCCGTGCTGGGATGTATTTCATCATAGGACGGCTGGTGGCGACCCACCTGACCGAAATCGCCCTCCCGAAAGCAGAAAATTCCGTATCCGCCATCCGGTTTGGCACGCTGTAGTATCTGGTGTGCCGAACGCGGCGCCGCGCGAGACGTGAAGCGCGTCCGCCGTGGAGGGTGCCAGCACAAGATGCGGCGCACCCCTCGCGCTACGGCGAAAGATACCGTCGAAGCCAAGGCCTTCAGACGATCTGCGGTGCGCCGATGGTCGAGACTTGGCCTCAGACGATGGGGATACCTCATGGGCGAGATCGAACTTCAGGCCTTCGGGCCGGACCATATCGAGGGAGCGGTGGCGCTTTCTCGCCAGGAGAATTGGCCGCATCGCCCGCAGGACTGGCAGATGGCGCTGCAGCTCTCGAGCGGCGCGGTCGCGCTCGACGACCGGGGCCGCGTCACCGGAACCATCCTGGTAACGCCCTACGGCACGGATTGCGCCATGATCAACATGGTGATCGTCGACAGGAATGTGCGGGGCAAGGGGCTTGGGCGCCGGCTCATGGATCAGGCCGTCGCCCTTGCCGGCGACCGTCCGCTGCGGCTCGTCGCGACGGTGGATGGCATGCCTCTCTATCAGAAACTGGGCTTTGTGCCCTCCGGCACGATCCTGCAGCATCAGGGCAAGGTTGCAGAGCTTGGCGCGCCCGACGGCGTGGAAGCAGCAAGTACCAACGATCTGCCGGACATCAAAGCGCTGGACCGCGACGCCTATGGCGCCGACCGCGAAGCCCTGATCGATGCGCTGGCGGAGCGCGGCCAGTTCGCGGTCATCCGCCGCAACGGCGCCATCGAGGCCTATGCCGCGATCCGCCCGTTCGGACGCGGCGAGGTGATCGGTCCGGTTATCGCGGCAAGTGCTGACACCGCGAGGGCCCTGATCGGCTTCTTCGCTGCATCCCGCCCCGGCGCCTTCCTGCGCGTGGATACCGACGGCAGGACCGGCATCGCCGGCTGGCTTGAGGAAATCGGCCTCGCCCATGCCGGTGGCGGCGTGGCGATGGACCGTCCGCCCAAGAACGGTGCGGAACAGGCCAGGCCAAAAGTTTACGCCCTCGCCAACCAGGCGCTCGGCTAGTCCGGAGGACAACAATGCTCGCCAATTCCCTGATCGAACTCGACCGCGCCCATCTCATCCATCCGGTCTCCTCATACCGCGGCCATGAGGCGCTCGGCGTGCGCGTGCTGAAATCGGCGAAGGGCGCGACCGTGACCGAAGCGTCCGGCCGGCAGCTCGTTGACGGCTTCGCCGGGCTTTGGTGCGTCAATGCCGGCTACGGCCACGACAGCATCGTCGAGGCGGCGGCCCGGCAGATGCGCGAGCTTCCCTACGCCACCGCCTATTTCGACCTCGGCTCGGAGCCGGCCATCCGGCTCGCCTCGGAACTGGCAGAGCGCGCGCCCGGGGATCTCAATCACGTCTATTTCACGCTCGGCGGGTCTGATGCGGTCGACAGCACGATCCGTTTCGTCCGCTACTATTGGAATGCCAGGGGCGAGCCGAAACGCGACCAGTTCATTTCCATCGAGCAGGGTTATCACGGGTCGTCGGTGGTCGGCGCGGGCCTGACAGCTTTGCCCGCCTTTCACGCCGGTTTTGGCATTCCCTTCGAATGGCAACACAAGATCCCCTCGCCCTATCCCTATCGCAACCCGGTAGGCGAGGACGGGAACGCGATCATCGCAGCATCGCTCGCCGCGCTGAAGGCCAAGATCGAGGAGATCGGACCGGAGCGGGTCGCTGCCTTCTACGCCGAGCCGATCCAGGGTTCAGGCGGCGTCATCGTCCCGCCGAAGGGATGGATCAAGGCGATCCGCGAGCTCTGCCGCGAGTACGGCATCCTGTTCATCGCCGACGAGGTAATCACCGGCTTCGGCCGCACGGGGCCCCTGTTCGCCTGCACGGACGAGGACATCGTTCCCGACTTCATGACGACCGCGAAGGGGCTGACCTCGGGCTATGTTCCAATGGGCGCCGTGTTCATGACCGATCATGTCTACGACGTCATTGCCGATGGCGCGGGCGCTTCGGCGGTCGGCCACGGCTACACCTATTCCGCCCATCCCGTCAGCGCCGCCGTCGCACTCGAGGTGCTGAAGCTCTACGAAGACGGCCTTCTGGAGAATGGCATCAAGGCCGGTGCCCGCCTGATGGCGGGGTTGGCGGATCTGCGCGACCACCCGCTCGTCGGCGATGTGCGCGGTCGCGGCATGCTTGCCGCGATCGAACTGGTGGTCGACAAGCAGAAGAAGACACCACTTCCCGCATCGGCCACGCCCGCGCGGCGCGTCTTCGACAGGGCGTGGGACAACGGCCTCATCATCCGTGCCTTTGCCAACGGGGTTCTCGGCTATGCTCCCCCGCTCTGCTGCACCGACGACGACATCGACGCGATCATCGAGCGCACGCGCCGGACGCTCGATCAGACGCTGGACGATCCAGATGTGCGCCAGGCCCTGGCATGACGGGAGACGAATACCGCGTGTTTCGAAATAGCGCCGGGGCAGACGATTTCGCAATTTTGTGCCGCAGCCCTGCGCCTTTTCGGCGAATCCAGCGCGGGGGAAGTGCCAGACTGCTCTTAAGACAAGGCCAGAAGGCCCGAATTTTCGAGCTTTTGAAAAGGCCGACGCCCCGGACAGCACGGAATTTTGTTCTGTTCAGCACCATGCAATTCGACCACGCGCAGAGGAGAGCCAGTCTTGGCCAGGGGCTTTAGCGAGTTCAAATACATGACCTTCGACGTCGTCGGCACGCTGATCGACTTCGAGGGTGGCATTACGACTTGCCTGGCCGGGATTGCCGCCGACGCTGGCGTCTCCATCGATGGCGAAGCCGCGCTGGCCCTGTACCGGCAGGCCCGCTACATGCCCGATGCGGGGCTGTTCCCTGACGATCTCGTACGTGTCTACATGGTCATCGCGCCGCAACTCGGCCTGCCGGCCGAGGAGAAATATGGCGTCCGCCTGCGGGACTCCGCCAGCGCCTGGCAAGGTTTCCCCGACAGCGCGGCGGCATTGGCCGAGCTTGCGAAATCCCACAAGCTGATTGCCATGACCAATGCCCGGCGCTGGGCGCTCGAACATTTCGAGAAGCAGCTTGGGTTGCCCTTCTTCGCAACGTTCACGGCCGACGACACCGGCACGGAAAAACCGGACCCGGCGTTTTTCCAGAAGGTCTTCGATTTCGTCGCCGCCCGGGGGGATAGAAAGGACGACATCCTGCATGTCGCGCAGAGCCAGTATCACGATATCGGCATATCCCGGGCGCTTGACTTGACCAATTGCTGGATCGAGCGCCGGCATGCGCAGAAGGGCTATGGCGGTACGATCGAGCCGGAGCGCTTCACCGTGCCGGACTACCACTTCACCTCAATGGCCGCGTTGGCGGCGGCCGTTCGGGAAAGCCTGAAGGAACGAACCTGAGCCCAAGCCCGGAAAGCCGCAGCAAGACGAGCATCCCGACCAAACAAACAGAAAGGGGAATAACATGACCGACAAGATCACGAACTGGACCAGCGCAGACGATGCCATGGTCGAAAACGCCATTCGGCGAGGCGCGAGCCGCCGCGAACTTCTCAAGATGCTGTTGGCCGGCGGCGCCGCGGTTGCCGCGGGCAGCGTGGTGCTCGGCCGTGCCACCCAGGCCGTCGCGGCCGAGCCGGTTTCCGGCGGAAATTTCAAAGCCGCCGGCTGGTCGTCATCGACCGCCGATACGCTTGATCCTGCAAAGGCGTCGCTCTCCACCGACTATGTCCGCTGCTGCTCGCTCTACAACCGCCTGACTTTCCTCGACAAGGATGGCGTCACGCAGATGGAGCTGGCCGAGAGCTTCGACAGCAAGGACGCCAAGACCTGGACCGTGAAGCTGCGCAAGGGCGTCGCGTTCCACGACGGTAAGGACCTCACCGCCGACGACGTCGTCTACTCGCTGAAGCGCCATCTTGATCCGGCGGTCGGTTCCAAGGTCGCCAAGATCGCCGCCCAGATGTCCGGCTTCAAGGCGGTCGACAAATCGACCGTCGAAATCACGCTCGCCGACCCGAATGCCGACCTGCCGACCATCCTGGCGCTGCATCACTTCATGATCGTCCAGGACGGCACCACGGACTTCTCCAAGGGCAATGGCACCGGCGCCTTCGTGCTCGAGACATTCGAACCGGGCGTCCGGTCGGTTGTCACCAAGAACAAGAACTACTGGAAGTCGGGCAAGCCCTACCTGGACTCCTTCGAATTCATCGCCATCAGCGACGACAGCGCCCGCGTCAACGCCCTGCTTTCCGGCGACATTAATTTTGCGGCTGCGATCAATCCGCGCGCGATGAAGCTCATCGGCGGCCAGCAGGGCTTCGAATTGTCGAAGACGACCTCGGGCAACTACACGGACCTGAACATCCGGCTCGACATGGATCCCGGCAGCAAGGCCGACTTCGTGGCCGGCATGAAGTATCTCGTCAACCGCGAGCAGATCGTCAAATCGGCATTGCGCGGCCTTGGCGAAATCGGCAACGACCAGCCCGTCTCGCCGGCGAACATCTTCCACAATCCCGACGTCAAGCCGAAGGCTTTCGACCCGGACAAGGCGAAGTTCCACTTCCAGAAGGCAGGCCTGCTTGGCCAGTCCATCCCGGTGATCGCTTCCGACGCCGCGACCTCGTCGATCGACATGGCGGTGATCATTCAGGCGGCCGGCGCGGATATCGGCATGAAGCTCGACGTCCAGCGTGTCCCGTCCGACGGCTATTGGGACAATTACTGGCTCAAGGCGCCGGTCCATTTCGGCAACATCAATCCGCGCCCGACGCCGGACATCCTGTTCTCGCTCCTCTACGCTTCCAACGCGCCGTGGAACGAAAGCCAGTACAAGTCCGAGAAGTTCGACAAGCTGCTCATCGAGGCGCGCGGCTCGCTCGATCAGGCCAAGCGCAAGGAAATCTACGGCCAGATGCAGGCTATGGTCTCCGAGGAAGCCGGCACCATCATCCCGGCCTACATCTCCAACGTGGATGCCCTCTCCAGCAAGGTGAAGGGTTTGGAGGCGAACCCGCTCGGTGGCATGATGGGGTACGCAATGGCGGAATATCTCTGGCTCGAAGCCTAGAGGTGCCTGCCGGGGGCCGGTCAGCCGGTCCCCGGTACTGCCTTGCGCAAGATTGTTGGCCCGACGCAACCGCAGGAGCGCTTCCATGAAGTCTGGGGTTCTAAACCTCGTGCTGAAGCGGCTGGGGATCGCAGCCGTCACGCTTTTGATCGTCATGTTCGCCGTGTTTTTCGCCACCAGCATGCTGCCTGGCGACACCGCATCGATCCTGCTCGGCCAGGCGGCGACTCCTGAAGCCGTTGCCGGCCTGCGCGAGGCCATGCATCTCAACGATCCAGCAATCCTGCGCTTCCTGCGCTGGCTTTTTGGCTTACTTCACGGCGACCTCGGCACCTCCTACGCCAACGAGATGCCAGTCGCGACGCTGATAGGCGGGCGCCTGGTCAACACCATGAAGCTCGCCGGCATCACCACGCTGCTCTCGGTGCCGCTGGCGCTGACGCTCGGCATCACCGCCGCGATGCTGCGTGGCTCTGTTTACGACCGCACCGTCACCATTCTTACGATCGGCGTTATCTCGGTGCCGGAATTCATGGTCGCGACACTCGCGGTCCTGCTCTTCGCCGTCTATCTCAAATGGCTGCCGGCGCTGTCCTCGGTCAACGAGGCGCATTCGCTGACCGACCTTGTGCGCATCTATGCAATGCCCGTAATCACGCTCACCTTCGTCATCTCCGCCCAGATGATCCGCATGACGCGCGCCGCGGTGATCGAGACGCTCTCCACGCCTTATGTGGAGATGGCGCTCCTCAAAGGTGCCTCGCGCAGCCGAATGGTCCTGAGGCATGCGCTTCCGAACGCTCTCGGGCCGATCGTCAATGCGGTCGCGCTTTCGCTGTCCTATCTGGTCGGCGGCGTCATCATCGTCGAGACGATCTTCAACTATCCCGGCATCGCCAAGCTGATGGTCGATGCCGTCGCGACCCGCGACCTGCCGCTGATACAGAGCTGCGCGATGATCTTCTGCCTCGGCTATCTCTTCCTGATCACGGCCGCCGACATCGTCGCCATCATGTCCAACCCGAGGCTCAGATGACGATAGCGCGCGCGACAACCTCCCGACGGTCCTTCCTGGGCCATAGCTACAGCCTCGTGGGCGTCGTGGCCGCGCTGGTCATCCTGGCGTGGACGCTCGTCGCAATCTTGGCGCCCTACGTCATTCCCCATTCGATCGGCGACATTGTCGACGACGACTATTTCGGCCCGATGCGCCAGGGACTGTGGCTCGGCTCGGACTATCTGGGGCGTGATATGCTCTCGCGAGTTCTGATGGGCGCCCGCTACACCGTCGGCATATCGCTCGCCGCCGTCTCCATCGCCTGTTTCTCGGGCGTCGTGCTGGGGATGATCGCGGCCGTCACCGGTGGCTGGCTCGACACCTGCCTCAGCCGCTTCCTGGACGCCATGAACTCCATCCCCAGCAAGCTGTTCGGCCTTGTGGTCGTCGCTGCGGTCGGCTCGTCGATCCCGGTGCTGATCCTGACGCTCGCCGTTATCTATATCCCCGGCGCCTACCGCTTCGCGCGCGCGCTCGCCGTCAACATCAACACCATGGACTTCATCACCGTCGCCCGTGTCCGTGGCGAGAGCACCGCCTACCTCATCGGGTCCGAGATCCTGCCCAACATCATCCGCCCGGTGCTGGCCGACTTCGGCCTGCGCTTCGTCTTCATCGTGCTTTTGCTCTCCGGCCTGTCCTTCCTTGGACTCGGTCTCCAGCCGCCGCTCGCCGACTGGGGCGCGCTGGTGCGCGAGAACATCGGCGGCCTGCCCTTCGCGGCCCCCGCCGTCATCGTGCCGTCGCTGGCAATCGCCAGCCTCACCATCAGCGTCAACCTGCTGATCGACAACCTGCCGCAGAAAATCAGGGACCGGGACGCATGAGCAATCTCGTCGAGGTCAGGAACCTGCGGATCGAGGCGAAGACCGACGCCGGGCGGCTTGTCGAAATCATCAAGGGCGTCAGCCTCGACATCGCCGACGGCGAGATCGTCGCCCTGATCGGCGAAAGCGGCTCCGGCAAGACGACGGTGGCGCTTTCGCTCATGGGCTATGCGCGGCCCGGCTGCCGGATCACCGGCGGCGAGATCAATGTTAGCGGCAGGAACATGGCTGCCCTTTCCGAAAAGGAACGCGCCAGGCTGCGCGGCACCGACATTGCCTACGTTCCGCAAAGTGCCGCTGCCTCCTTCAACCCCTCATCCACGATCATGGAGCAGGTCATCGAGGTCACACGGATCCACAAGCTGATGCCGCCAGAGCGGGCCCGCCAGCGCGCGGTCGAGCTGTTCAGGGCCTTGTCGCTGCCGGATCCGGAAGGAATCGGCGCCCGTTATCCGCACCAGGTTTCGGGCGGGCAATTGCAGCGGCTGTCGGCGGCCATGGCGCTCATCAGCGATCCCAAGCTGGTCATCTTCGACGAGCCGACGACGGCACTCGACGTGACGACGCAGATCGACGTGCTGAAGGCCTTCAAGTCGGTCATGAGGGCGGGCGGGGTAGCGGGTGTCTACGTCTCTCACGACCTCGCGGTCGTTGCGCAGATCGCCGACCGCATCGTGGTGCTGAAAGGCGGCGAAGTGCAGGAGACCGGCACTACGGCGGCTATCCTTTCGGCTGCCCAACATCCCTACACGCGCGAACTGCTGGCCGCCTTCGAACCGAAGCCGCGACAAGCGCATGCGGACGCGGATGCCGGGACAAAGCAGCTGCTGCGCATCGACAATGTGACGGCAGGTTATGGCGCGGTGCGGGCTGACGGACTGCCACTTATCCGCGCGGTCGATTCCGTCAGCCTGGTCGTCGAGAAGGGGCGCAATCTCGGCGTCATCGGCGAATCCGGCTGCGGAAAATCGACGCTGGCGCGCGTCATCGCCGGCATCCATCCGGCGGCGGCCGGCGACATCGTATTCGACGGCAAGGAACTGCAGCGTGCCGCCAGGAAACGCAGCCAGGACCAGCTACGCGAGATGCAGATCGTGTTCCAGTACGCCGATACCGCGCTCAATCCGGCGAAGCCCGTGGAGGACATCATCTCCCGCCCGCTGGCCTTCTATCACCGGCTAGACAGGCAGGCGCGCTCGAAGCGCGTCGACGAGTTGCTCGATATGGTGCGCCTGCCGAGAACGCTGCGCTACCGGCACCCATCGGAGCTTTCGGGCGGCCAGAAGCAGCGGGTGAACTTCGCGCGCGCCCTGGCCGCCAACCCCAAGCTCATCATCTGCGACGAAATCACCTCGGCCCTCGACACGGTGGTGGCGGCGGCCGTGATCGAGCTGCTCAAGGAGCTGCAGCGCGAACTGGGACTCTCCTACATCTTCATCAGCCACGACCTCTCCGTCGTCGAGGCCATCTGCGACGAGATCATGGTTATGTACAACGGGGAGCGGGTGGAGCAGATCACGCCCGACAAGCTGAAGGCGCCCACCCACCCCTATTCCAAGCTTCTGTTCTCCTCAGTGCCGAAGCTCGACCCGACCTGGCTCGACGGCCTCGTCCGCGACCCCGAGCTCGTCAGCCAGTACGGCCATCGCTAGGGCAATTCCATGAAAAGCGTGTAGCTTTCGCCTGGTCTACAATTGCGAGCAGAGCCGGTAGGCTTCATAGATCGACGAGTAGATGTCCCTGCTGGCAACTGCGTCTCCAATGCGATGTAGGACGAACGATCCGGCAACTTGGGGCCTATCGTCCCCCTCGGTCCGCGCTCCCGTCATGAGCGCGATGTCCGTGACGCCGTTGTTGGCGGAGCGGATGCGCAATTCCTGGTAGATATCCTCAATGGGTATCGTGCCGCGCTCGACAATGAGTTGGGCTGTCGTCATTTCCGTTTCGGTACCGGTAAGCTCATGCCGGAACCTGGCGGCGATTCCGTTGCCCTGGCGCGCTGCCTTGATCAGGCGCAGGTCGCCGACAACCCGGATGCCAAGTTCCGAAGCGCGATTGCGGAAGCTCACCCGGTCCGGATAGGGTGTTTCGAACGCCAGCGTGTCGTCCGCTGTGGCCAGGCTGACCACGTGCCCCAGGCGAGCAAGATGCAGGGCGCAGGAAATCGCGGCCTGGCGTCCAGTCTCATCGTAGATGAGCAAATCGTCCTTCGCCGGCACGACCCCGGTCAAGACGTCCCAGACACTGTCGCAATGCTCAGCGCCGTCCAGCCATTCCATGTCCGGAATGCCGCCGGTGGCGACGATGACCGCGTCCGGTTTCCCGGCCAGGACGACCTCCGCGTCCGCATAGGTGTTGAGGCGGACTTCCACGCCAAGGCGGGCGAGTTCGTCGGCGCGCCAGTCGACTATGCCGATAAGATCCTTGCGGTCGAACGCGGAGGCGGCGACGAGCACCTGTCCACCCAGCCGCGCTCCGGCCTCGAGCAGGCTCACCTTGTGTCCGCGCTCGGCGGCGACCCTTGCCGCTTCCATCCCGCCAGGACCGCCACCGACAACGACCACTCGTTTCGGCGTTTCGGCCCTCGCGATCGTATGGCTGATGATCGTTTCATGGCCGCTGGCCGGATTGTGGATGCACTGCACCTTCTTGTACAGGCAGTAGGATGCGCCGACGCACGGGCGAATGCGTTCTTCCTCTCCCCGCATCACCTTGTTGACGATATGCGGGTCGGCGATATGCGCCCGCGTCATGCCGACCAGATCGACAAGGTTTTCGCGGATCGCATGCCTGGCCGTGGCAACGTCCCTGATGGCGGCGGCATGAATGACGGGCAGTCTGGTTTGCCGCTTGAACACTCCGACCAGCGGCAGAAACGGCGCGCTCTTCGTGAACATGCCGGGCATGTTCTGCTCGGCCAGGGACAGATCGGTGTCCATGCGACCGACGATGCAGTTGAAGAAATCGACATGGCCTTCCCGCTCGAACAGCCTGGCGAAGGCAAGGCACTCCTCGAAATCCGAGCCGTCTTCGGCCGCCTCGTCGATGACGAACCGGATGCCGACGGCGAAGTCATCACCGACCGCGCGGCGGATCGCCTCGTGGACCATCAGGCCGAAGCGGGCGCGGTTTTCAAGTGAGCCGCCGAAGGCATCCGTGCGTCTGTTGGTTCTGCGCGACAGGAATTGCCCGATCAGATGGCCGCCGGTGACGGTCTCGATGCCGTCCAGACCGCCGTCCCGGCAGCGCCTGGCGGCGCTGGCGTAATCCTTGACGATCCTATCGATGTCCGCGCCGTCCATCTCCTTCGGGAAATTCCGGTTTCGTGTCTCCCGCACGCGCGACGGCGCCACCGGCGGAAGCCAGTTTCCGGCATAGGCGGTGGCGCGCCGGCCAAGATGTGAGACCTGGCACATCACGGCCGCACCGTGGCGATGGATACGCTGCGATAGCGACTGGAGATGCAGGACGATGCGATCGCTCGAAAGGTCCAACTGGCCGCCGCCCCAGCTCGAATCGGGCGAAGTCATCGCCGAGCCGCCAGCCATGGTCATCGCCAGGCCGCCGCGGGCTTTCTCCTCATGATAGCGCTGGTAGCGTTCGAGCGGCAGGCCGCCTTCGTCCAGCATCGAGGCATGGCTGGTGCTGACGACGCGGTTGCGCAGCGTCAGACCCTTGAGCCGAAATGGCTGAAGGAGCGGATCGCCGGATGTATCGCTCGCTTGGGACGCTGCTATGCTCACGTTCTGCTCCACCCCATTCATGAGAGTTATAGTTCGCCATTTTCGGGACTTCAGAAAGCTTGAAAATTGTTGGGGTCGCTATACGCTGAGCGTATGGCTGGTTTCGCAAAACTTGTTCCTTCCGCGCGCGGACTTCTCGTTTTCGAGGCTGCTGTCCGGTCGGCTAGTTTCACAGCCGCCGCCCGCGAATTCAACGTCACGCAGCCATCGATCAGTCGCAGTATCGCCCAGTTGGAGGCCGATCTTGGCGTTGCTCTTTTCACGCGGGGGCCAACGGGGTTGGCCCCGACCGCGGAAGGTCGTGCCCTCTATTTGGCTGTGCGGGAGGGATTTGACGGTATCGAGGAGGTGATCGGCACGATCAAGCGGAACAGCGCCGCAAAGCCGGTGGTGACCCTTTCGCTCTCGAGCTCTCTCGCTACGTACTGGTTCGTTCCGAGGTTAGGGGCGTTCAACACGAGATTTCCCGATGTGGACCTGAGGTTCGAACTGATCGCCGGCGTTCTGCGAGGACCCGCCGAGAACGTCGACCTTGCCACCAGAATCCTGGCCGATGACGATACGCACTATCACCATTGGCCGTTCTCGCCGGAAATCATCGTTCCGGTGTGCAGCCCATCCTATCTGTCGGCCCACGGTCGGTTGAAGCATGCCGGAACCGGCGAAGGTCATACCCTAGTTCATCTGACCGATGCCAAGGAGCAGTGGTTCGACGCTTGGGGCAGCGTGGCGGACCGCAAGACCAGCAGGGCAAAGTGGCTCGAGTTCTCGGATTACGCGGTCGTCCTCCAGGCCGCGATGAACGGGGAAGGCGTGGCGCTTGGCTGGCTCAGCAACGTTTCAAGCGCGCTGCTTCAGGGAACGCTTGTTCCGGCCTCGGACAGGCAGATCAACACGGGTCGCATCCACCAGTTGATTGCACCGCGCTCACGGCCGGTACGACCGATTGTTTCCGATATCCGCGCCTGGATGATTGCCGAGATGCAAACCGAATTGAAGGCACTCCACCCGATATTGCGACCGGGCATCCTATGGCGGCCAGTGTGACACTGCGGCGGCACGCGGCACCGCCACCGCTGACTACATCGGAAACAGGCTGGGCAGCGGCATATGCGCCTTGACGATGGGCGACTTCAGCACCACGAAGCTGAAATATTTGTCGATGCCGATATCCATGTCGGTCAGCCGCTCCATGATGGTCTGGTACTCGCCGATGCCGGCGGTCACGAATTTCATCAAATAGTCGTAGCCGCCCGACACGAGGTGGCATTCGATGACCTGGTCGATCTTCTCCACCACGGCGAGAAAGCGGGCGAAGTCCACCTGGCGATGGTTCTTCAAGGTAATCTCGGTGAACACGGTCAGCGTCTGGCCAAGCTTGCCGATATTGACCTGCGCGGAATAGCCTTCGATGTAGCCTTCCGACTGCAGTTTCTTGACCCGCATCAGGCACGGGCTCGGCGACAGATGCACTAGGTCGGCCAGTTCCACATTGGTGATGCGGCCATTCTTCTGCAATTCGTGAAGAATCTTGATGTCGATCCGATCCAGTTTCATGACCGTCTCCGAAGAACGCATGCCACAGCACAAAATGCTGCATTCCAATTCCCATCGACACTACCACAGCCTGCCGGCCTGTCCATCCAAGCGGATACCGCTTTGAAACGCAGGCACTCCCGTTTTTAATAGGGCTTCCGAAATAAAATTCTGCTTCGGCTTCAACTGCAGCAGCGGCTGCCTGCGCAACGCGCTAGATTGGCGCTTCAAGGTAGAGGGACCATGCGCGCGCCGCTGCAGCAAATCGAGACATCTGGCGAACTGCCGCAATCCGCGGACGCGGTGGTGATCGGCGGCGGCATCGTCGGCGTCTTCGCGGCCTACTATTTGGCCAGGCGCGGCATGAAGGTCGCGCTTGTTGAAAAGGGGCGCATCGGCGCCGAGCAATCCTCGAGGAACTGGGGATGGTGCCGCCAGCAGAACCGCGACGCTCGCGAGCTGCCGATGGCGACCCGCAGCCTCGATCTGTGGGACAGCTTTGCGACGGAAACCGGCGAGGATACCGGCTTTCGCCGCTGCGGCCTGCTCTATCTCAGCAATGACGAGGCGGAACTGGCCGGCTGGGCGCGCTGGCGTGACTTCGCCAGAACGGCCGGTGTCACCACGCATATGCTCGACGGCGCCGAGGCCAGCGAGCGGGGCCGCGCCACGGGCCGGACGTGGAGGGGCGGCGTCTTCTCGCCGACCGACGGCACCGCCGATCCGTCGCGGGCCGCGCCCTCGGTCGCCCGCGCCACCCTCAAGCTGGGGGGCTCCGTGCACCAGAATTGCGCCGCACGCGGTATCGAGACCGAGGGCGGTCGCCTGAGCGGCGTGGTCACGGAAAGCGGAACGATCCGGACGAAGCTGGCGGTCCTGGCCGGCGGCGCCTGGGCCTCCTCGTTTTGCCATCAGTTCGGTTTCCGCTTTCCGCAGGCGTCGGTCCGCTCGTCCATCCTGTCCGTCTCGCCCGGCGCAGAGGGGCTGCCGGATGCGCTGCACACGGCAAGGATCTCGGCCACGCGTCGCAGCGATGGTGGCTACACGCTCGCCATAAGCGGTCGCGGCCGCGTGGACGTCACGCCGCAGCAACTGCGCTTCTCGTCGCAGTTCCTGCCGATGTTCCTGAAGCGGTGGCGAAGCCTCGCGCCCGGCGGTCTGCAGGGCATGCGCTCGGGTCACGAAACGCTCCGGCACTGGCGGCTCGACCAGCCGACGCCGATGGAGCGGATGCGCATCCTCGATCCGGTCCCGGATCGTGCGACCATTCGGCTTACCCACGCCCGCGCGCTCGAACTCCTGCCCGACCTCAAAAAGACTAAGATCAGCGCGGCCTGGGCCGGCTACATCGACACCACGCCGGACGGCGTGCCTGCCATCGGCGAGATTGACACCGTTCCGGGCTTCTTCCTGGCTGCCGGATTTTCGGGACACGGCTTCGGCATCGGACCCGGCGCCGGGCATCTCGTCGCGGATCTGATGACCGGGTCGGAACCGATCGTCGATCCGAAGTCCTACGACCCGCGGCGCTTCGACGCTTCGGCCTGGGGGAAAGTCGCTGATTTCTAGGACGTGATCCATGACATCCTGGTGTGGCCTCCGCAATTGCATCAGCCGTTCCGGAGAAAGGCGCCGATAGGCGCCGGCCGGACAGGCGCCTGCCCGCGAAACCGGCCGACTGCGTCGGGTATGCAGCCGGCTTGCGCCGCAACGAGCTCAACGGCAGCCAACTGGCAGTAGCGTCCCTGGCATCGCCCCATGCCGGCGCGCGACAGCGATTTCACCCTGTTGGCCTCGCCGCCACCGAAATCCACACTCTGGCGTACGTCTGCGGCACTCACATTCTCGCAGCGGCAGACGATCGCGTCGTCGGGGAGTGCCCGCACCATCGCGGCCGGCCAGGGAAAGGCGCAAGCCAGACCACGGGCAAAGCGTTCGAGCCGCGCGAGCTTGCGCAGATCGGCGCTGGCGGCGAGCGCTGGATGTCCGAGATCGGCAAGGCATGCAGCAGCCGCAAGACGCCCAGCAATCTCCGCGCCGTCCGCTCCCAGAAGACGAACCCCATCGCCCGCAAGATAGACTCCGTTGCCGGCGCGACCCATCCGGTCGGTCTTTGGCAGCCATTGCCGCCACTGTTCGTCATAGGTGAAGGCGCATCCCATAAGGTCGGCCAGATGCGTTTCCGCCCGCAGGTGCCAGCCCATGCCGATCATGTCGCATGGAGTGAGGCGTTCCCGGCCGCTGGCGTCGCGCCAGCGCATCGCTGTGACACCCTGCCCGTCGGCCTCGATCCGTTCGAGCGTCACGCCCGCATGGTAGCGGCGGCCGAGACTCGCCCGCAGGGCCAAACCGCGCAGTGCGACGAACGGGCGGGCGGCAAGCTGCCAGAGCCCCCGCATCTGCTGATGCCAGGCAGAGGTGTCCAGCACTGCCGCCACATCCGCTCCAGCCTTGACGAGTTGGGAGCCGACCAGCGTCAGCAAAGGCCCCGATCCGAACAGCACGATGCGCCGCCCAAGCGCCACGCCCTGCGCCTTCAGCGCGATCTGCGCTGCGCCAAGGCTATAGACGCCGGCGCTCTGCCAGCCCGGCACCGGAGCGACACGGTCGGATGCGCCGGTGGCAAGGATCAGGCGGTCATAGAAGACCACCTGCACGCCGCCCTCCCCCAGCACGTGCAGTTGCCCGTCCTGCGCGGCGATAACCGAGCTCGCCGCGCAATGGGTGAGCCGCCCCTCTTTGGCCAGCCGGTCGAAGAGCGCATGCAGCGCGTCCGCCTTCGCCGCCTCCGACCCGTAGAGTTGCTCCACTGTGCGGGTAAAACCGGCAGGCGGGCGGCGATAGATCTGGCCGCCCGCGCGCTGCCCTTCGTCGATCACCACCGGGTGGAGCCCGGCCTCGACCAGCGTCGCCGCGGCCCTTATGCCGGCTGGGCCGGCGCCCACGATCACGACCCGCGGCGGCGAGGCCTCGCTCACGGCCAACTCTCCGGTGGCGTCGTGCGCAACCGCATGCCTTCCCTGATAAGGGTCGAGCACGCCCGCAGGCGCGGTCCCTCGTCCTGCCACACCCAGCAATCCTGGCAGGCTCCCATCAGGCAGAACCCGGCCCGCGGCTCTGGTCCGAACTCGGATTTTCGCAACGCGTGCCCTGAGGCCAGCATGGCGGTCAGCACGGTGTCGCCCGCCAGTGCAGTACGCATCTGCCCGTCGAGAAAGAAATGCACCGCTGCCCGGTCGCGCTCGGCCAGCCGGACGATGCGGCCGGCGGCGATCATTCCGCGGCCTCTCGCACCGGGCGAGGACGTGGCAGTTCGGGGAACCGTTCGCAGACCGCATCGAACGCCGCCTGGACGCCTTCCGGCCCCGAACGTCCCTTCATGCGACGGAAGATCTCCGTCTTGGCGAAAAACCGCCAGTGGATCGGCAAGCCCCTCAGTATGGCGGTGAGCCGGTCGTAAGCCAACGGCGTCCACTGCGCTTCGTAACCGTCGCGCTCCGGACCGAAATGGAAATGGCCGGCGGCCGGCCCCTGCCCCGCGCGCAGCCTTTCCGTCGCCTGCTCGTCGACCTCGCCGTCGCGGATGACGACGCCATAGTCGCGCTCGGCAGCCGTTCGCGAGACATAGCCGCGCCGCACGTCCTGCGCGACCTGCCAGGGCTCACGCTGATGAGGATCGCCGCGCCCGCCGCCTCCGGCGGAGCGGATATCGAGCACGTCGCCAGGCTGGAGGACCGCAGTGTCGATGTTGCCCAGCCGCCGCTCGTGCTCGGTCCCCGGATTGACGACCATGTCCGACAGGCCGGCCGCCTTGCCGCCCAGGACACCCCAGGGACGAAAGAAGCTGCGGTCGCGATTGCGCGCCGTGATCCTGGAGTCGGGGGCGAAGACGCGGAAGGCCATCTCGGTCGCCAAGCCGCCGCGCCAACGCCCCGCACCGCCGCTATCCTTGGCGAGCCCGTATTTCACGAATTCGACCGGGGTCTCGGTTTCGGTGATCTCGATCGGCGTGTTCTTGAGATAGGCGGCATCGGCGCCCGATCCATTGGTGCCGTCGCGATGCGGCATGGCGCCGCCACCGCCCACCACGGGATTCACCGCCGTGATGACAGTCTTACTGGTCCGCTCGTCCGTGGTCATGACGTTGACGATGCAGTTGTTGCCGGCAGGTGCTGCGGGCAGGCGCTCCGGCACCGCTTGCGAGAAGGCGCCGAAGATGACCGACCTCAGCCGGGCGCAGGTGAGCGAGCGCATGCCCACCGCGGCGGGGTGGACCGGATTGAGCACCGAACCCTGGGGCGTGATGCAGGTGAAGGGCTTGGTGAGGCCCGTGTTGAGCAGGAGCTTCGGGTTGAGCGTGTAGAGCACGTAGTAGACGCCGACCAGCAGCATGGTGTGGCGCGGGTCGCCGCCCGAAGGCACGTTGAGCGACGAGCCGAGCTGCGGATCGGAGCCGGTGAAGTCGAGTACCGCCTCGTCGCCCTCGATCGTCAGCGTCAGCTTCAGCCGGCAGGGATTGGCCTCGACCGAATCCTCGTCGGCATAGTCGGCAAATTCCCACGTCCCATCGGGCATGGAGCGCAGCACGTGGCGCGCCTGCGCCTCGGCATGGTCGAGAAGAGCCGACACGCCCTCGATGAAGCCGGCCTTGCCGAACTTCCTCACCATTGCCTGGATCTTGCGCTCGCCGGTGTTGAGCGCGCCAACCAGCGCCTTGATATCACCGATGTTGAGGTCGGGCTTGCGCACATTGGTGCTCATGATCCGCAGGATCGTCTCGTCGAAGACGCCCTCGTTCACCAGCTTCATGGGAGGAAAGCGAATGCCTTCCTGATGGATTTCGGTCAGCGCCCGGCTGAGCGAAGCCGGCACCGCCCCACCCATGTCGGTGTTGTGGATATGCCCTCCGGTCCAGGCGACGATATCGCCATCGACGAAGACCGGCTTCCAAAGATGCGTGTCGGGCGCGTGCGTGGCGACGTGGCCGGAATAGGGATCGTTGGTGAACGCAACGTCCCCCGGCCGGTAGTCGTCGACCATTGCGATAGCGCGGTGATATGAAAGCCCCGGATACCATGTGGCGCCGAGTTCCATCGGCACGGCGAAGGTCGCGCCAGAACGGTCCATCAGCATCACCGTGAAGTCCTGCGTCTCCTTGACGAAGGCGGAGTGCGCGGTGCGGTGCAGTGTGTGGGCCATGTTCTCGGCGGCCGCGCGGGCATGGTTCGCCAGAACCTGCAGGTTTGTCCGGTCAAACATGGCGTCACTCCGGGAAGGTCAGCAGAAGGTTGAGGTGGCGGTCGACCCGTGCCTGTGCCCCAGCGGGAATGGCGAAGGTGGTGTCTTCCTGCACCACCACGGCAGGCCCGTGGAACGTGCTGCCCGGCACGAGGACTTGCCGGTCGTGAAGGTCGATGGTCTCGACGCTCAGGCCCGTGTAGACCGGGATCCGGCGCGCCGGAATGGCCGGGGCGTCGATCGCGTCGATCTCCGGGAACGAGAGTTTCGGCCCCGCGCCTATGGCGGATAGCCGGACATTCACAAGTTCGATCTCGCCGTCCGGGTCGTGGAAATCGTAGAGCCGCTCATGGGTGAGGTGGAAGGCCTGCTCGATGGCGGCCACATTGCCGTCCGTCAGCCATTCCGGCAGAAGGACGACCTCGATCTCATAACTCTGCCCGACATAGCGCATGTCGCAGGAGAGGCTGAGTTCCGCCGGTGCGTCGTGCCCCTGCGCCGCAAGCCAGTCGCGACCCTCACGCGCGAGCGCCTCGAAGGCCTCGCGAATTCCTGCAAGCGACATGCCCGATAGCGGGCTGAAGACGGTGCGAATGAAGTCCCCGCGCAGATCCGCCACCAGCCCGCCCAGCGCCGACACCACGCCGGGGCGGCGCGGCGCCATGACACGCTTCATCCCGAGTTCGCGGGCAAGGAAGGCGCCGAGCATCGGGCCGCCGCCACCGAAAGGCATCAGCGTGAAATCGCGCAAGTCCACACCGGCGCGCGAGGCGAGCTTCTCGACCTCGACGAACATCTCCGACACCGCGATGTCGAGGATCGCCTGCGCGGTCTGCTCGACCGGGCGGCCGAGCCGGGCGGCAAGGTCGCCGACGGCGCGACGCGCCAGCCCGGTATCGATCCGGAGCTGGCCATAGGCCATCTCGCTGTGACCGAGCCATCCGCACACCACCATGGCGTCCGTCACAGTCGGCCGCTCGCCGCCACGGCCATAGCATGCCGGTCCCGGCGTCGAACCGGCCGACTCCGGCCCGACGCGCAGCACCCCCTGCGCGTCGACGCTGGCGATCGAGCCGCCGCCGACGCCGATCGAGCTCACCGACACGGAGGGGATATGCAGCGGGAATTCGCCGATCAGTTCGCCGGTGCCGAACTGCGCCTCGCCGCCGATGATGAGCGCGAAGTCGGCCGAGGTCCCGCCGATGTCGAGGGTAAGAACCTTGTCTTCGCCGGCCTGACGCGCCAGCCACGAGGCGCCGATGACGCCGGAGGCCGTTCCGGACAGCAGCATGTTGACGCAAGCGCGCTTGCCTTCGGCAGCGTTCATCAGCCCACCGTTCGACTTCGTCAGCATCGGGCGGGCCGGTACGCCACGGTCCTTCAGCCGCTCTTCCAGCGCCGTCAGATAGCCGGCGACACGCGGATGGACATAGCCATTGAGAATGGCGGTCGAGCTGCGCTCGTATTCACGGATGACCGGCCACACCTCGGCCGAAGAGAAGACGAAGAGGTCGGGCGCAAGACGCGCGATCGTCGCCTTGACGGAGGCTTCCTGCGCGGCGTTGCGCCAGGAATGGAGGAAGGCGACGATGATCCCTTGCGCCCCGTTCGCTTTCGCCACTGCCACCGCCCTCTCCACCGCCGCCATGTCCGGTGCCTGGGATTCGCTGCCATCGGCACGCATGCGAACCGGAATGCCGAACACCATGTCGCGCGAGATCAGCGGGTCCGGCCGCGAGCAGAACAGCGAATACATGTCCGGCATTCGCAGCCGCGCGAGTTCGATCACATCCTCGAAGCCGGCATTGGTGAACAGCGCGAGCGGCGCGCCCTTGCGCTGGATGATCGTGTTGATGCCGACGGTCGTTCCGTGCACGAAGCGCGTCATGAGCGTAGGATCAAAGCCTTCGCGTTCGGCCAGAAGGGTGAGGCCGGTCATCAACTCGGCACCCGGATCTTCCGGCGTCGTCAGCACTTTCAGCGAGGCGACCCGACCGGAACGGGCTTCGAGCGCGCAGAAATCGATGAATGTCCCGCCGATATCGACGCCGACCTTCCAGTCGGCCCCGTTCTGCGCTGCATCCGCCGCGATGGCACTGTCCATGATGCGTCCCTTCCTGTCTGCCAACGCAAAGCTGGCACGACCGGACGGTCGGGGTCCAAGATGGATGAGAGGCAAGGATATAAGTCTTGCTTATGCTTTGGCGCGATGTTCGCCGAGGACCGCGGAACAGGCCGCGCGGATTTGGTCGCGCATCATCTCATCGGCCCGCGAAAGAGCCCGTGTGCGCGAAGTCAGCAGCGCGATCGGAAATTCCGGCCCCGCCGCGAGCGGCCTGACGGCAAGCCCGGCAAACTGGTGCCATGGCAGCAGCGCGTCGACGAGGCCGATACCCAGACCGGCCTGGACGAAGCCGACCGCGGAGATGGACACGTCGATCTCGAGCGACGGCGAAAGCGCCACACCCTGCGCGCGGGCCGCATGGGCCAGTTCGTCGGCGGGACGGGTGTTTCCGCGATAGGATATCAATTCTTCGCCGGCCAGATCGGCGAGCGTCAGCTCGGTTTTCCCGGCCAACACATGCCCGGCGGGCAGCAGGCATGAAAAGCCGACGCTACCGATCACTTCCGCCTCGATATCGGGAGGCAGACGGTCGTCCATGGCCACGCCGAGGCTGGCATCACCGGCGCGCAGCATGTCGATGATGGCGGCGATCGGCGCCATATGGGAACGCAACAAAATATTGGGATGTTGCGCCCGGAATCCGGTGAACGCGCGCGGCAATATCGCCATGGCCGGCGGCGGCGAAGCCGCCACCCGCACGAGCCCGGTTCGGCCGAGACGCAGGTCGGTGGTCTTGCGGCGCAAGCCCTCGAGCCCCGCCGACAGCCTCTCGGCATCGGCGAAAATCTCGAGCGCCTCCGGGGTCGGCCGTAGCCGGCCCTTCACCCGTTCGAACAGCGTGAAGCCGAGTTCGTCCTCGGTGTGGAGCAGTATCTGGCTGAGCGCAGGTTGGGAGATGTTCAGCATCCGTGCCGCGGCGGTCACGGTGCCCGCGCGCATGATCGCGATGAACACTTCGAGCTGCCGGGCCCGCATTGCCACTCCATAGGTAAAGCTTATGGCTCTTGTCCAAACCCATCTTTGACGCAATGCCGCGGCGCCGACAAGATCGGGCAGGCAAAGGTTGCTGTTTGCAAGGGGCCACTATGGATGTGATCGTGCTGGGCGGTGGACTGATGGGGGCGGCTTCGGCCTATTTCCTTGCCAGACGCGGCGCACGTGTGACGCTGATCGAGCGCAACCGGATCGGCACCGGGGCAACCGTCGCCTCCTTCGGCAACATCCGGCGCACGGGGCGCCATCTGTCCCAGCTTCCGCTGGCCCACCGCGCGCTCAGGCTGTGGGGCGATGCCGAAAAAATGCTTGGCCGCGACGTCGAATTCCGCGCTACCGGCCATATCCGGCTGATCTTCGATGAAGATAGCCTCGCCGACATGCGGGCCTACGCCAAGGCGGCGCGGCCCTGGGGGCTTGAACTGGAGGAACTCGGCCCCCGCGAGATTCGTACCCGCTTTTCCGGCCTCGGTCCCGAGGCGATCGCAGCGTCGTTCTCGCCGCACGATGGCAGCGGCAATCCGCGGCTGATCGCACCGGCCTTTGCCGAGGCTGCCCGCAGGCTGGGCGCCGAAATCGTCGAGGTGACGGAGGTCGAGACGATCCGGCGCACGGGCTCCAGCTTCCTTGTGGCCACTTCAAAAGGTGCATTCGCCGCCGAGTGTCTGCTCAACACCGCCGGCGCCTGGGGCGCGCGCATCGCCGCGCAGTTCGGCGAAGCGGTTCCGCTCGACGCCCGGGGCCCGCAGATGGGCGTGACCGAGCCGCTGCCGCATCGGATCCTGCCGGTGGTCGGCATCTGGACGCGCAATAAGGACTACGGTGCCTATCTGCGCCAGGTCGAGCGGGGCAACATCGTCTTCGGCGGCGCTGCCGAAAGGGTGCCGGTGGACCTGGATCCGGGTCAAGCGACCGCCGATCCCATGCGCCTTCGGTTACAATTGCGCGCCGTCGCGCGGCTGCTGCCGGCAATCGCGCAGGCCACGGTCATCCGCACCTGGTCCGGCTGCGAGGGGTATGTGCGGGACATGCTGCCGGTCATGGGGCGCTCGGCGACGACGCCAGGCCTGTTCCACGCCTTCGGCTTCAGCGGACACGGCTTCCAGCTCGGTCCGGGCGTGGGCGACGCCATGGCCGAACTCATCACGACCGACCGTTGCGAAACGCCGCTCGACGATTTCAGGGTCGATCGCTTCGGCCGCGCCGCCTGAAGGAGCAACTGTCGACGTTCCCATGTGTCGGGCTCTATGACGCGCGCGCCCAACCGTTTTCAACAAAGAACCCGGACGGAGCAAGCGATCTGACATGCAGCACAACCTCAGCCCAGCTGACGGCCGGGATCGGTGCGCGACAGATGTTCATCCCAGCGTATGTGAGGAATGCGGTGAGCCAGGTAGTCGCTCAGTTGCTCTAGCGCTTCGAGGGCAGAAATTTTCGCCGATCGCAATCCGAGTCTCAGCCATAGGCCATCGATGATCGCGGTTATGCCGAGGGCCACGGCCTCGCATTGATCGGCTGGGACCAGTCCGGACAATGCACTCATCAAGTTCGAGTGCATGCGGGCGTGGACGACGCGCTGGATACGTGCCAGCTGCGGCTCGCGCGGAACTTCGGCACACAGCGCCAGCCAGGCATGGCAAATTCCCGGCGTGAAGAACGCTGTACTGAAATTGCCAGCAATGATGGCCCACAGGCGTTCGTCGGAACTACGAGCCAATCGCATCTGCCGGATGACCTCGTCACGCAGCAGGGAGTTCGAATGGCGCATCGTGTGCTCGAAAAGCTCGTGCTTTGTTTTGAAATAGTGATGGACAATGCCTTTTGAGGCACCTGCCCTCTGCGCCACCTTCTCAATTGTAGCTCCAGCCACACCCTCGCTTTGGAGCACCTCGAAGGCTGCATGGCGCAACTCACGGCGTCGAATGTCACTGATTTTTGTCAGGCCCATGAGTCCACATTGACATATTTGGCCAAAAGGATCAAGATTTGGCCAGCTGACCAATTTTTGGGCCAATCGGCCAAGGAGGCGAGATGAATGTTCATTCTCCGGTGAGCAGGTTTACTCCGGAGCACACCCAGATTCGGTTTGAGATGCCGAATAGTATGGCGAGGCTGGGGTTCTGCACCGCGATCGGACGCGCAAGCGCGGCAATCGGCGATGAAGCTTTCTATGACAGATTGCTGGAGGTGATGGCCTCTTTGGTCGAGGCCGATCAGCTTTCTTTGGTTCGGTATTCGAATTCTGGAGCGCCGGACCTTATCATCCCGCGCGAGATCCGCAGTGAGGTTGCTGCGCCTTACGCCTCCGGTCTCTACACGCTCGACCCGTTTCATGATTATTGGCGCAGCGTTGGATTGCCGGCCGTCTGTTCGCTGCGCCGACTGGCGCCGGCCGAGATGTGGAAAAGCCGTTATGCCCTGGAGTTCCTGCGGGCGGCCAGCATCAGCGACGAGATTGCACTGTTTTTGCCGCCGATCGGGGGAGCCAGTCCGACGCTCATTGTCGACCGGGCCGTCGGCGAATTCAGCGCGGCGGAACTTGCGACGATCGAGAATGTATTCCCCTTGTTGGCCGGGCTGCACGATGCCCACCTAAAGGCCATCATCAGTCATGGCCTGGCAGCTGATGCTACAGAGAAGCCCTTGCGACTTCTCGATCGGCGAGGCGACGAACTTGCCGCAAACAGCGCTTGGCGCAGATTGGTGGCCGAGCCAAACGGTGGGCTGGTGGAGGCATTGGTTGAGCTCTCCACCACCGGCAAGAGGCAGGCATCACTTCCTGATGGCCGGCTCGTGGTCAGATCAGCACTGGGCGCCGATTTCGGTGCGGCGCCGGGTGGCCAATGCGACCAGGTCGAGGTTTCTGCCATGCATGCACCCCGTGCAGATCGCAATGCCTGGCTCTCGGTTCTTACCCACCGCGAACGGCAAATCGTCGAGTTGACTCTCGAAGGCCATCCGATCGCCAGCATCGCAGACCGCCTCGGTGTCAAACGCGGAACGATCAAGAACCACCGACTTCGCCTCTACCAGAAGCTCGACATCACCACTGAACGCGAGCTCTTTCTCACTTATGTCCAGCACTTGCGGGGCGCTTGATAGCGCCCTTCACTCGGCTGCAGGGCGAAACTCCACATCAGCGAGCCTTGGAACCGGTAGCCGGGTGCGGCCGAAGCCAAGGGAACGGGCGCGCTTTCGGCCTCGCCTGAGTTCGCCGTCCAGCTCCGAGAAATAGATGTCCTGGTCGAGTTGCATCGTGTGTCGGGCCGACGCGTAATAGCGGTTCATGTGCTTCTTTTCATCGGCGACAATGGTGCGCTTCTGCTCTTCCATGTCTGGCAGCGCATAGTCGCCCGCCAGATATGCCGCGATCCACTTTGCCTGTCGATCCGCAAGCGCAAAGAGCGTGATGCTGGGTTGGGCCAAGGCGATGAAGAAGAGGTTCGGGATCCCTGGCTTGAGGACGCGCTTGAACAAAGGAAGGCGATTGCCCGGCGCCGAGATGAAGGATGGGTCAAAGAATGGAAAGGTGACCTTGTAGCCGGTGGCCCAGACGATAATATCGATCTGTTCGCGGCGACCATCCTCGAAGACGACGCTGTCACCGTCCATCTCCCTGATCCCGGGACGAATTTCGATATCGCCTGAAGCGACCAGTGTCGGGAATGTGTCCGAGACCGAGACATGCGCTTCGAAAACGCGGTGATCCGGCTTCGGCAGCCCGAAATCTTCCATGTGACCGACCGCGAAATGGAAGATCCGGCGGCCGACCCAGCGTTGCAGCGACAGCGGCAGCCAAGGATAGAGCTTGCCTTTGTCGGCAGGCTTGCCGAGGAGGAAGCGCGGGAAGATATGCGCGCCGCGACGCGTGCTTACGAAGAGCTTCTTCGTAATATGGCGCGGGCAGAGTTCAGTGGCGATATCCATCGCGGAATTGCCCATGCCGACAACAAGGACGTTTTTGCCCCTGAAATCAACCGGCGTAAAAGGGTCGCGGTAGCCGTGCGAGTGAAGTTGCATCCCGTCGAACTTGCCTGGATAGGCCGGGTCGGGCAGACGCGAATCCCAATGGTGCCCGTTGCAGACGAACAAGGCGTCGTATGAGCGCGTCTGCCCATCGCCCAGGCGAATCTGCCAGGTGCCGTCGGCATCGCGATCGGCCTTCTTGACCTCGGTGTTGAGTTTGACCTTACCGGTCAGGCCGAAGTGGTCCATGTAGGACAGCAGGTAGGCCAGCACCTGCGTGTGGTGCAGATAGTGCGGGGTATCGGCAGGCATTGGAAAATCTGCCAGCTCCAACTGCAGCTTCGAGGTGTCGATGTGCAGCGACCGATAGGCTGCCGACTTCCCATTTGGATTCTCGAACGCCCACTGACCGCCAACCCGATCGCTCATTTCGAACCAGTCGAAGGGAATGCCGCGCTCGGTGAGTGCCTTGGCGGTGACAATTCCGCTGCAGCCTGCTCCGATGATGCAGCATTTGGGAAGGGTATCCGGCTTCATGGCAATGGCTCCCGCAAGACAAACGTGATCGTGGCAGGAACCTAATTCAGGCTCTGAGACGCCGCCAATGGTGCCGACGGTCACCATCCGAAACGCTGGTCTGCGCAGTGATGCGATGAATAGTGACCGTCGGCACCATTGGCGGCGCAGCGACCAGTGAAATAGCCTTGGTCATAGCCAAAATCGCTTTGTTTGCCGGAGCCATGATATGCCACTCGACCACCCAGCGCAGGAGAGGTCCTCCTCCCCCTTTCAAGTTCCACAGCTGCTTGTTGGACGACGCGCCGTTGTCACAGGCGCTGCCCGCGGAATTGGCAAGGCGATCGCCGATGCATTTGACCAAGCTGGCGCAACGGTTTTCCGCCTCGATATCAATTCGTCTGAAACCGTTCGGGGCTGCGATATAGCGGATGAAGAATCCGTCAAACGCGCCTTGGCCGAGATAGCAGCCGACGGCCCGATCGACGACGTCGTCCACGCCGCGGCCATCGGCGCCGTCGCCCCCCTGGCCGACATGCCAGTGGCAGACTTTCGGCGTGTGCTAGAAGTGAACGTGATAGGCGCTTTTCTTGTCGCGCGGGAGGGATCACGGCATCTGCGTCGCGGCGGTAACCTTGTCCTTATCGCGTCACAGTATGGCCTGAAGGGGTGGCCGCTTTGGGGAGCCTATTGTGCCTCAAAGGCTGGTGTGCTCAGGCTAGCAGAGGCGCTGGTGGGGGAACTCGCACCGCGGGGCATACGCGTGAATACCATTTCGCCCGGCAGCGTCGATACGGAGATGGTAGCGACGACGACGGCCAATGTTGCGCGGGAGTCTGGAACTGACCCTGCAACCATACGTGCCGGCTATGAAGCGGCTATCCCCATGGGCCGCTTTGCACAACCACAGGAGATCGCCTACGTCGCCGTGGCACTGTGCTCGGGCCTATGCTCGTACGTGAATGGGTCCAACATCGTCGTGGACGGAGGCGAGCTTTCTCGCTGACGGCCATGCAGTTCAGCAGCCACAGTCAGCGCTTCAAAATTCGCAGACAAGTTGGCTGCTTCTCGAAAGCCTTTTGAGGCTGACGCCGACGATCAGAATACGACCGACGAGTATCGATGATGCCTTCCGAGATAGCGCCGGTCGTCCCGGGACAAAAAGAGAGAAGAAAATGAACCAGCGAGTGATGATCACGGCGGGGGGGTCGGGCATTGGCTTGGCGATCGCAAAGACTTTCGCCGATAGCGGGGCCAAGGTCCATATTTGTGACGTCGACGAGCGCGCGTTGCAAAATGTTGCACAGACATACCCGCAGATCGTGGCCAGAAAAGTCGACCTGGCCAACGAGAACGCGGTCGACGATTGGTTCGATGATGCCCTTGGCGATCTCGGGGGCCTCGATGTTCTGATCAACAACGCCGGCACCAAGGGTCCAACCGGCTATGTCGAGGAGGTCAAGCTTCAAGACTGGCGAGATTGTCTGGGCATCTGCCTTGATGCGCAGTTCCTCTGTGCCAGGCGTGCCACTCCGGTCATGAAGCGCCAGGCCTCCGGCAGCATCGTCAACATCTCTTCAACCGCGGGCCTGTACGGCTATGGGCTGCGAACGCCTTATGCCGCAGCGAAATGGGCTGTCATCGGCTTCACAAAATCGCTCGCCGTCGAGCTCGGCCCCTTCAACGTACGCGCCAATGCGATTTGCCCGGGCTCGGTCAACGGCGCGCGCATGCAGCATGTTATCAAGGCTGAGGCCGACAGCCGCGGCGTCGCGATCGAACTCGTCCAAGAGGAATATGTCCAATCCCAGTCGATCAAGCGCTTTGTGGAACCTGAGGAGATCGCCGATATGTGCCTCTTCCTGGCGTCACCGGCCGCAAAGATGGTGACGGGTCAGGCACTAGCGGTCGACGGCCACACTGAGACATTTCACATCGGGAGCTGAGCACCATGCCCCTGGACAACACAGAGTGGAAGATCTGTGCTCCAACGCGCGATCGGCTGGGTGAGAGCATCCTGTGGCATCCGGCAGAACAAGCGCTCTATTGGATCGACTTCTACGGCCCCATCGTCCATCGGCAAAGGCAAGGCGATGGCGTTGTCGACAGCTGGAAGATGGATTTCGCTGAGACGATTGGGTCGCTCGTCCTTACTGACGAAGGCCTGCTTCTCGCCGTGGATCACGGGCTCCACCTCCTCGACACAGATACCGGGAAAACGCGCTTTTTCGCGGATCCCAAGCAAGCAAAAATGAACCTCGTCTATAATGACGGGAAGGTCGACCGAGCCGGACGCTATTGGGTGGGAACCTACGATGTGTCGGAGCGGGATCCAAACGCGCTCTTCTATCGCATGGTCCCAGGCGCCGACTGGGAAGTTGGCGACAAAGGCTTCGTCATTTGCAATGGCCCAACTTTCTCGCCCGACAACCGGAAGCTTTATTTCAGCGACACTGTCGGTCACCGGATCCTTTCCTACGACCTTGACGATGACGGATCGCTATCGGGTCGCCGGGTGTTCTTCACCTTTGCCAACAATGATGGAATGCCGGACGGCCTTGCGGTTGATAGCGCGGGCAATGTGTGGTGCGCACTCTATGGCGGCAGCAAGGTTGTTTGCATCGACCCCAAGGGGACGCTCCGGCGGTCGCTCTATTTGCCAGCCACTTTCGTGACAAGCCTGTGTTTTGCCGGACCAGAACTCAAGACACTATGTGTCACGACCGGCTGGGAGAGCAGTACGACCGAGGCGACAAATGCAAACGATGTCGGTGGCGCGGTCTTCATGCGGCCGGTTGATATCGCTGGTTTGCCCGAACCTATTCTGGAGCTCTAGGTCCAATCGACATTCAGGATTCAAATTTGCGTTGAGGCATGATTCGTAGGCTTCCAGATTCGATCTGGAGAGCGATGGATGGCCCGGCGATATGAACTGAGCAGCGAGCAATG
>NZ_JHQS01000035.1 GCF_014843845.1 Mesorhizobium amorphae
CAGCAATCACACTCGATGACTGCTTGCGGAAAATAGAAAAGCTGACTTCAACGGCCGACATGCGGCGCAAAGCTAGCGTTGCGCCTGGACAATAGGCGACGGCTCTGTCCGGCAATCGACCGTTTTCAGGACACGACCCTCCTGACACCCACCTCGCAATCTGAAGGCCGGCTTTTTTTTTTGGAACCTGCGGTCGGAGTTCTAACGTTCGCAAAACGTGCAATCGCACAGGTTCGTCGACGCGCTGCACACGACTCAACAAACGATCGGATTGGGTCAGTTGTCTGCCTCAACATCTTCGCTACTTGCGGAGGTGCGACCAATGAGTGCTAGCTTAAAAATAGGGGGTTCGAGTCCACGTCGTGGACCCCTTCAGAAAATCTCATAAAAATCAGCCACTTAAGCGGTCGTTTTGGTGGGCCCGAAGGACGTATTAAGATTGTTGATTTTGTTGATTTTTTCGTGCGCCAGTATCAGAAGTCTTCCCGTATTGTTCCGTATGGTCCCGCGACCTGGCATTGCCTTGGCGGCAGTGCGAAAAAATACCGTCATTCTCTAACCGATTGCATCAGTGCCACGCGGCGCGAAAGGCACCCGGCTCTAGGTGGCGCCCCAAGGCACGGAAGTACTGCATGAGCGTATGCGCAGCCGGCATTCGGCTTCAGTCAGTTCAGTTCGATTTGGCGTCGAATTCGACCTTGCATCGCTGGCCGGCGGGCAATCGGTTACCGGCATTGGGCAGCATGATGCGCACGCCGAACGTCCTGCTGGCCGCGTCCAACACCCGGTCGATCACCTGAACTGTGCCGACATGGACTTCATCGCGCGGCTCGCTGACGGTCACCCGGACAGGGAGGCCGACGCTGAACTTGCTGTATTCGCTGTCGGCGACGAAGGTTTCGACGCTCAACGGGTCGAGCTGTGCGATCGTGGCCAGTTGGCCGTCCTGATCGAGGTACTCGCCGGCATATAGCTTGCGTTCCATGACAATACCGTCGATCGGGCTGACGATAACCTTCTGGCCCAGCACCGTTTTTGCCCGGGCGAGTTCGAGTTCGAGAATGCGCTTGCGCGTTTCGGCGAGCGCCACTTCGCGCTTGGAGACCTCCATTTGCGCGATCGCTTCCTCAACGGCATCCTTGGAGGTGACGTTCAGGCCGGCCAGCCGCTTGGAGCGGTCCATGCGGTTTAAGGCCAGTTGGTGTCGTGCCTGCTGGGCCTCGATTTCCGACGTGTTGGCCGCCTGTTCGGACATCAGGTCGATCGTTGACAGCTCGGTGTTGGCATTCAGCCGGGCCAGGATTTGACCCTTTTTGACGATGTCGCCACGATCAATCAGCACCTCCTCAAGAAGGCCAGGCACTGTGCCGCCGACACCCACTACGATCGAAGGATTGACGACGCAATCCAGCGCCGCCGCATGAGCTGCGCCGGCCAGAAACACGACGGCGATGGAGAAGATAGGTCGCAGCATTTGACGTGCCTCCTGCCCGCCGCGGCCCGTCCAGCCGCCGGCCCAAGTCTATTCGGATTTGCCGGAGAATGCGAGCAGCACACCCAGCCGCCGGTCCTGGTCGAGCAGGTCCTTGCGCTCCGTTGCATGCGCGCGTTCAGCGCGAATCTGCGCCACCCGAAACAGCGCAAGCGCGGCTCGGCGCCGGAACCAGCTCTGACGCCGGCTGGCCCACTCGACAAGGCGTGGCGGCGCGAGATCGAGGATCGGATCCTGCAGCGAAAGAATGTCCCGCGTTGACCCCCGGTCCCCCTTGCGCGCCGTCCGCCCTTCCATCTGCCGGTCGATCCGACGGGCATCGTGGCGCTCGCTCAGCACCACATGAAGCCCGCCCATCGCCAGCGCCTCCGGATCGACCTTTATGTCCACGCCGCGCCCGGCCATGTTGGTCGCGACCGTCACCGTTCCGACTCGACCCGCGCCCGCGATGACATTTGCCTCGTCCTCGCTCTGCTCGGCATTCAGCACGGCATGCTCGACGCAGGCGCGCTCGAGACATGCGCTGAGTTCCTGCGACGCAGAGACCGAACGCGTGCCGATCAGCACCGGCCGTCCTAGGGCCCGCATCGTCTCGACCTCCTGCACGATGCGGTTCCATTTTTCGTCGCGCGTCGCGCACACGATAGGCGCGAGCTTCGCGCGCCGGGGCGGCACATGGGTCGGCACTGCGAGAACCGACAGCCCGTAGACCGCGCCCAGTTCGCCCTTGACCTCGTAGGCAGTACCGGACATCCCGGCAAGGCGCAGATAGCGGCGAAAAAAGCGCTGGTAGGTGATCCGCGCGGCGGTGCGTTTGCGCGGCGTCACCTTGCAGCCCTCCTTGAATTCGATCAACTGATGAAGGCCATCACTCCATGTGCGGTCGGCCATGATACGCCCGGTGAATTCGTCGACGATCTGAACGGTCTCGTCGGTGACCAGATAGTGTTCGCCGCGTCGGAAAAGCAGCAACGCGGAGAGCGCCTGTCTGGCCGATTCCTCGCGTCGCAGGCGATTGCGCCAGAACCCGTCGGCCGCCTCGGCGCGCGTCCAGAGCCTATCCTTGCCGGCTTCCGTCAATTCGATGCGGCGCTGGTCCGGCAACAGCACGTAGTCGACATCCTGTTGCAGGTCTTCGATCAGACGAAATGTCTTTTCCGCCCAGTTGCGTTCGTCGACGGAGTTGCTTTCCTGGGAAATGATCAGCGGCGTGCGTGCCTCGTCGACCAGCGCGCTGTCGGCCTCGTCGACGATTGCCAGGTGCAGACCGCGCATGACTGTCTGCGAATTCACACTGCCGGCCTGGCCGAAGCCGCTGAGCTTGCGGTGCAGCAGCCCGGTCCTTTGGCCAAGCGCCATGCGATCGCGCAGGTAATCGAACGCAACCTCTTTGTTGCTCGCATAGACAATGTCCGACGCATAGACTTGCGGCCGCCCTGCCCTGTCGCCGCTCTGGATCAGGCCCGTGGTCAGGCCGAGAAAGTCATAGACAGGCTTGAGCGTCGCAAGGTCGCGTGCCGCCAGATAGTCGTTCACAGTTATGATGTGAACCGGCGTACCCGCCAGCGCCGCGGCCGATGCGGCAAGACCGGCGGTGATCGTCTTTCCCTCGCCTGTGGCCATCTCCGCCACCCGCCCGTCGAGCATTGCGAGGCCGCCCAGAATTTGAACGTTGTGGTGGCGCAGGCCGAGCTTGCGCCATGATATCTCGCGCACGATCGCGAAGCACCGTTCGATGTTCGCCTGGGTCAGGCCGCCGCGGCGCATCACCGGGCGGAACGCCGCGACCCGCTCGACAAGCTCGACTTCGGCTATGCCCGCATAGTCACGTCCGAGTGCCTCGATGCGAGGCAGCGCGCGATACATCCGCCGGAGCCTTGCCCGCTCCCGTAACGGCGAGGCCACGCCAACCAGCCACTGGTCCAGCCAGTCGAGGAATCTCGGCGCCGGGTCTTCCCGTTCGGCACCGAGATCGAGGGCCGGGAGCAGGACCCCGGCCGTTTGCCCGGCCGCAGTCAAGCTTCCATCCTAATACGCTCGGGTAACATCTCGGTCGTCAACTTTGTCAAGCCTGCGGCAGCCTTACGTCCGCTTCGTCACCGCCCTTGCGCCCCGTCGCTTTGCCGGTTTCCCGTTTCGCTTTGGCAGAAGCCGCTTCTGGTGCCGGTTCCGATCTGTCCTCGACATCCGGGCCTGAGGCAGGCATCCGCTCCAGCATGTTGGCGAAGTGCCGCAAGGAATGGAGGTGAAGATAGGTGCACTCCAATTCGTCATTTCCGAACATCGCCTGCAGGTCGGCGGCATCGATCGCTTTCAGCTTCTGCCGGTCGACCGTCATGAAGCCGGCTAGCGAACGGCGCTCGCCGCTGTTCAAATTGAACTGCGCCTGCATCGGCTGCAGCAGACCGAGAGACTTCAGAAGATCGCAATATCGCTTGGTGCGTTGAAAGCGCGACTGATAATCCTGAAGGAAGCCGAGCACTTCTTTCAGGTAGCGCGTCTGCTGTCCGTCGCTGTCGAACAGCCGCTCGCCGCGGCCCTCCCGGTTGATGCCTTCAAAGCTCTCGTCGATGTTGAGGATGAATGTTCGGCCGCTCGCATCGGAGGAAAAAACGAACGGATAGCGCCGCACGAACGCCGGAACATATTTGCCGCTCCAGTTGCCGGCATCGTTGACATAAAGGTTCTCAGTCTGCTTCACGCCAAGAATGACTGCCGGCATGATCGACTGTTCGGTGCCCGCGAAAACGATCGGATACTCCGCCGCTGCCTGCGCGAATTCGACAGCCGTCACTGGTACCGAGTTCACGTTGCGGGCGAAGGCGTAGGAGTGACCTGTCTTGATCGACACATCCCTGTGACGGTCTGAAGTTACCGGCTTGGCGTCTTGATAGAAAAGAAGCTGAACAGTCATGATAACTCTCCTTGAGGTGTAAAACTCAGTTAATTTATCGTTTCCGCGATATGCTATGCGTTAATACTTGATCGACAAGTATTTATCACACCACCACGGCATCCGATTGTAAAGTGAAATGCGGCATTCAGCGCACTTCCCGAGCAGTTTAGTTAACTTCAATCACAGATTACTAACTCCGTTCATGGGGGACTAGACTTGGTAAACGCGCAGGAACACCTGCCTGATCCAGCGATACGTACGTTCGTAAAGCGGCACACTGCCGTGAAAAAAGCGGACGTAGATGCGCCCGCCGATGCGGTCGATCTTGCTTGGATTGGCCAGCACCAGTTCCAGATGCATCAAGTTGGCAAGCACCCGCTTTTGCGAAGGATCGGTCGGATCGAGCGAAAACTCCCCACCGCCCACAGTGCTCAATGCGGCGTTCGGCAAAGTTGCGGTCAGCGAAGGCACTTCGCGTATGATTTTGGCAGGATGCGAAACCGAAGGGTCTTCGACGAAGCGCACGTCGACGAACGCCGTATGGTTGCGAACCAGGTCGGCGTCGCTTTCTGGGATCACGGCGCGCAATGTCGGCTGATCGAACCGCGTCACATAGGCCAAGGTCTCGCCACGGCGCACGAACTTGCCGTCGAGATCCTTTGCCGAAGGAACGATCAGAGTTCCGCTTGCCTGCGCCCGTACCGTCAGCGCTTCGGCACGGTCGCGTGCGAGGACGAGGTCGGCGCGTGCCAGCCTGAGTTCTTCGGCCACCACTTTAGCGTCGACCTTGTTTGAGACATCGAGCTTTTCAAGGCGGCGCCCAAGCTCCCCGACCCTCAAATCCAGCAGGACGGTCCGCGCTTCCAGCAAGGGGTCTTCCAGCCGCAGGATCGGGGCGCCTTGCTCAATCCGGGCGCCGGGGGTCGCGACAATTTCGGTCACCACGCCATCGACACCGGCATTGACGACCCCGTCGCCCGGCAGCCAGACGACGCCCTGCGCGGCGGTCGCGTAAGGCAGCGGGATGACAAAGAATGGCATGGCTACCAGCGCGAGGCTGGCTGCAACGACGGCGAAGGCCCTCCCCCTCGTCCTTCGTAATGATGGGCTTGTGAACAGGAACCACAGTTGTCGTGCCAGCGGCAAACCAACCATCAGCACCAGCGCCCACCCAGCCATCATCATGCCGACGACAAAGAAACGCTGGCTGACCAACGTGACGATCGCCACCATAACGCCGATCCGGTAGAAGAACGCGGTGACGCCGTAGCTGAACAGCCAGAACTCTTCGCCTTGTGCGGTCGCCGGCGTTTCGGCGCTTTCGATGCCGAACAGATAACGCTGCACCAGATAGCCAAGATATTTGGTCGCGCGCTGACCAAGGTTCGGTATCTCGAGAATGTCGCTCAGAACGTAGTAACCGTCGAAGCGCAGCAGTGGATTGCCGTTGAACAGCAAGGTCGAAATGCCGCCGATGAGCATTACGTTGAATGCGAAGGCGCGCACCAGTCCGGGCTCGGCATTCAGCCAGACGATCAGCGCCAGACAGGCCAACAGCCCCTCGACGATAATGCCTGCCGCCCCCACCAAGGCGCGCTGCCACTTGTCCCGGAATGCAAGGCTCTCCGACGCGTCGACATAGGGCACCGGCATGAATACGAGCAGCATCACGCCGATCTCATGCACTTCACCGCCCCAGCGTTTGACGGCGTAGGCATGTCCTAGTTCATGCAGAGCCTTGATGAAGGGATAGGCGATCAGGATCAGCACGATATTCTCTGCCGAGAGAACCCGGTCGGTTACGTCGCCGGTCAGCGCCTGCCAGTTCATCGCAGCAAGGAAAATCGAATAGGCAACCAGCGCGAGGAAGGCGACGCCGCCGATCCAGGATAGGAACGGCCGCACAAGCGGATAGGTCGCGTTGAGGAATTCGTCCGGATCGAACAGCCCGACGCGAATCGCCAGCGGATTGGCGAATTTCGACAGAAGTTTACGGTTGTGCTGCTTGCTGGCGCGGTCGGCGATTTCCTCAATATCGGGCGGAATGTCGCCGAACAGCACATCTGAAGCATGAAGCTGCCCCAGAAGTCGGATCACCGCGTCTTGTGTAATGACCTTTTCGTCGAGGCGTTCGCAGGCGTTGTCCCACACTTCTTGCATGGTACGTCGGCCGGTCATCAGGCTGATGATAAAATAGGCCTCCGGCGTGAAGCGATGGAAGCGGCCTGAGGTCCGGTCCTGCATCACATGCCAGACCTGGCCGCGGAAGATCGTGCGGTGGATGCTCACCTGGCTTCGCAGCCGCGGCTTCAATTGCGCGACACGATACCAGGACGAACTGAAATAACTCCTGTCCATGGTCAGCCCGCCCAACGCCAGAGGGTAAGGCGCAGCCAGTCGATCATCTTCTGGGTGTAGACGAAGAACAGCAGCCGTTCGTCCACATGGGTCTTGCTGACGCCCTCCATGCCGGGACGTAGCCGCTCGGGGGACCCGGTGAGCGAAGCCTCGACCATGAACGAGTTGCGGCCGTTGCCCTGTCGCGAGACAGAGGTGATCTGTTCGATCTTGTACGACAGCGGCACCCTCGGCAACGCGCTGACCCGCAACTGGCCGGTCTGGCCGATCTTGATGTCTTCGATGTCGCTTTCGTCGACTTCCAGCACCACACGGTAAGCATCGAGTGGCGCGATGTGAAACAATTCCTGGCCACGCTCGACCGCCGCGCCGACCGATTGTGACAGATCGCCGGCGACAATAAATCCGTCAAACGGCGCCACCAGGCGGGTGCGCCGCAGCTGTTCGTCGATCAGCGACAGCTGCGCGTCCGCCTGCTTGATCTGGGCCTCGATGATCTGGCTTTCGGCGCGCTCGCCACGCGCCAGCGCGCGGTCAAATTCCGTTTCCTTCTGAGCCTTGGTGGTGACCAGCCGCAGCCGCTCGAAGGTCAGGTCCTGATCGTCGAGCTGCGCCAGCACCTGATCCTTGCGCACCGTTTCGCCGGCCTTGGCGAATTCCGACAGAACATATCCACTGAATGGGGCGACTATGGTTCGCTGCACCGAACCGCGAATGACCGCTGGCGCCGTTACCGCATAGGGCGAGGTGGCGACGCTCAGATAGGCGGCTATCGCCACGGCGGCCAGCGTCGCAATCTTGCGCCCGATGAAGCGTGGGCCAAGCAGCCTCTTGATCTGGATCCAGCCCGCCTCGATCGCCTTGGTGAAGATTGTTCGGTCGTTGCGGCGTTTTTCTTCGAGTACGGGTCCGACCACGGCCGCAACCGCATCGCAAAGGTAGATCGTCTCCTGGTCAAAGATCGCGTCGGCTGGCCGCAGGAAAGTGAGCGCGCCCGTCATCCGGCCGTTGCTCTGCAGCGGCACGGTCAGGGCTGCGCCGTTCTTGTGCTGGCGTGTCAAGGCTTCGTGCGCGATGCTGACCCGATATTCCTGGCCCTCGCGCGGTGGCGCGACGACCACGGCCCGCTGGTCGATCGCCTCGTCCATCGCCGCCGCGACGTCGCGCATGAAGCTGACCTTGCTGTCGAATGCTGCCGAGTGGGACACCGCCGCAACGCGCGTCCAGCGCCGGCGCATCACGCCAATGGCGACCGGGTCGCAATTCAGCCGCATGGCGAGTTCGGTGACGAGCGCAGTGCAGGCGCTCTTGTATCGCTTCTTCTCGATCACTGTCGCCAACATATCGAACGCAAAGCGGCTGCGCTGAGCTGCCTGTTCGCTCTGATCGCCCATGCCGCGGCGCACATGCACCTCGACCCAGCCGCAAGCCCACTGGATCTTGCGCATGATGTCGGTGAAGGCAGCGTCGTTTCGGTTCACCGCAACGGCACAGGCTCCGAACAGATGCCCGTCGATGAGGATGGGGGACGCGATGATCTGTGTGTCGTCCGCCGGGCCCGATACACTGACGCCCTGACGCTTTCCTGTCGCCATTTCGGCGGCAGCGAGAAGTCCGCCGGCCGGCGACTGCGAGTTCGGCCATGCGGCGGCTAGCACATAAGGTCCGGCATCGGCTTCCCCGAGCACCAGGGCTGCTGCGGAGGCATCGGGTATCTGGCGGCACAGGAGGCCCAGCCATGCGCCGATGAACTCATCGGACGTCCCGGCAGTGCGGAAGCGTGTCCACAGCGCCTGGTCCAGAACGCTGTAGCTGACGATGCCGGTATCATCCAGCATCCTACGAGTGTCACCGTCAAGGATGCTATCGGCCATGGACACCCGTTTCGAAGCGGCGGACGCAGTTCGCGAAATGTGGGAACTGCGCCGCCATCATTGTCTCATCGTACTCCAAACAGACTGGACAGGCGCGACAGCAGACCCTTGCGGTTGCTCCATTCAGCGAGACCATTGAGGTCGTCCGAAGGTGCGTCGCCATCGTCCTGATCCGCATCAGGCGCTGCATCATGCGCACCGTCCTGCTGCCGACCCTGTGCGGCAACAAAGGTTCCGCTGGCTTCGTCAAACACCCAGTTGAGCTGGCCGCTTGGCTGCAAGCCGGAAGTTGCCCCTGTCAGCACGATATCGCCGGTTTTCGCGCTTGCATCAGCCTCTGCATCGGAATTCGAAACAGCCGCCGCAGTTCTTGCGGTCGATATCGTCGTGACGTCGCCGACCGCTTGAGCCGGGGCAATGCCAGCGCTCTGAAGCAATCCATGCTCCTGCGCGCCGACAAAGACGCCCAGGCCATCATGGAAGAGCTGCGTTTCAGCCGGCTGACCAGCAGATCCGGCCTCCGGCAGCCGGCGCTCGCCGACGGCCAACTCAGCCGACATCACACCCGCCTCGCCCTCATCGTGGTCGAGGCCCGCCTGATGGCCGATTTCGTGGATCAGCACCGACAGCAGGTCCATCCGTCCAACGGCCGCGCCGCCCGGCAACGCCGTCAGGTGGCCGGAGGCATCGAGCTGGAACTCGCTGCTGTCGAGAGGGGACAGGTCAACGAACCAGCCATGTCCGGCCGCGTTGCGGTCGATCAGCACCCCGCCGAACACCGACTGTGCCAGCGCCAAGCCAGGCAGATCGACGATCTGTACATCCAGGCTCGACAGCTTTGCAAGCTGTGCAGCGTCGAGTTGGCCGCTGGCCGACCAGATCGCCATCGCCTGCGCCAGCATCGCCCTGGTCTGATCGATGCCGACCGTCGTTGCCGTGTCTCCCGTCTGGCCAAGCGAAGCGAGTGCCAGCTGATTGGAGCTGGTGCTGAACGCCGAGGCGTTGGTACGGATCTGCAGCCGGTCGAAGGACGCCCCTGCATTGCCTGTCACCAGGCCGAACTCGCCATCGGCAATGGCTGCATTGAAGCCATAACTGCCGACGAATGCACCGTTGATGGTGATCGAGAGGGCAGCGCCTCGTATGGTCAACTGGACTTCATAGTCCGTCGTTGAACTGAGCGTACGCACGAAGCTCTGATCGATCGCCGTGCCGCCTTTCGACGTCACGTGTCCAACCAAAACCTTCTGGCCGACCACATCCAGCGTGACGAACTTGTAGTCGTTGGCGCCGTAGTAATCGAAGACGATGCCACCGGTCCCGGCGGTCTTCAACTTCGCCGTCAGTTCCAGATAGGCGTCCGTCCCGATCGCCGGGCCGACATCCAGCAGGTTGGTGCCGGCGCCGGCCGCCGCGTTCAGCCTGCCGCCCGAGAGCGTCCAGCCTTGAGCTGAGGTCTTCGACATCGGATAGGTCGGCGGCGCGTCAAACTCGGCTGCGTAGTCGAGCGTGATCTGCGGCGGCAAGACCTGGACACGGAAGTTGTCCACCGTACCCTTCGAGCCGCTGTTACCGACGCCGACGAGGCCCTTGTTCAGCGCCACCGGCTGGCCATCGACGATGCGCGGCGCGAAGGTGTAACTGAACCAATTCACGCCGGCCACAGTCAAGGTCACGGTCGTGCCGTTGACTGCGAGCAGAACATCGTAAGCCTGGTTCGCCTTGAGCTGCACCGGCTTGTTGGACTTGACCAACTGATGCCAGCCGCTGGCGTCGCGGTAGCCCATCTCGATCTGGTCGTTCGAGATATTGATGCCGGCATATTTGAAATCCGTCGGCGAATGATAGTCGAAGATGATGTAGGAGTTGGCTTTCCAGCCGCCCGTCGGCTTGTCGGTCGTCAAGGTCGCCGCGATCTCGTAGTAGATCGGCGTATAGGCGTCGAGATAGAGAACCGCGGCTGCCTGATCCCAGGTGCTTGCCGACTGAACAGTGAGCTTGCCGCTGCTGACGGCGAAATTGCCCTCGTCAACCGCCACGACCTTGGCATTGCCATCGTTGAAGTCAGCCGTGCGCAACACGTCTCGCTTGCCGCCTGGGATGTTGCCCGCCTGGGGATCCGTCGGACCGCCGGTCTGATCCTGCCAGAAGCCATGGTCCTTCTGGGTGATCAGGCCGATTTCACCTTCCACGCCGCCCATGAACATATGAACGTTGCTGTAGTTGTCATCCCCGTTGATGCTGCCTGTGTCAGCGGTGCGGGTGATGTCGACGCCGTCGCTGAATGCCTGCGCATAGAGGAAGTCGAACAGTTGCGGCGGCACCTGGCGGCTTACCGTCGCGATACCGAACGGTGCGAACGGCACCAGGTAGGTGTTGAACTCCCCGACCCAATCGATCAGGCGGTCGCCACCGGTGTTGCCGATCAGGATGTCCAAGCCGGCCCCGCCGAAAACGCGGTCCTCATACATTGGATGCGTCTCTGGCTGGTCGTTCAGCCAGTTATTGGTCGAGCGTACATCGTCGGCGTTCATGAGGTCGTTGCCCCAGCCGCCATAGATGTGGTCGCGGCCGGTACCGCCAACGATCCAGTCATTGCCCAGGTCACCAAAGACCGCATCGTTGCCGTCGGTGTTGCGCTGCGCAAACGCCGTCGGCGTGCCGTTCGGCGCAAAGGCGATCGCACCGTTGACCAGCGGTCCTTCATTATCGACGAGGTTGAGGAAATACTGGCGCGTGATGGGCGGCGCGCCGGTCTTCCATACCGAACCGTCGGCGTTGAACATGATTGTCCGGCGCGGATCGTACTCGTCATACAGGAAGAACTCGCCGAGCCGGCTCTGCACCGGCTTCGGTGCGTTCCACGGATCGCTGTCAGGACCAAACTTCAGTACGTCGCCAGGATTCCACGGCCGCGAGAAGTCGGTGCGCACGATACCCACGACATTGCCCGCCGCATCGAAGCGCTGCGTGTAGGAATCTGGCAGAGCTTCGCCGCCGCCGACCGCATCGTCGCCGGAACCGCCATGGATGAAGTCGTCACCCAGGCCGCCGAAAATGATATCGTCGACGACATTGGCGTCGAACAGCGGATCGTCACCGCCCTGCGCATTCGGCGTCAGATTGTAAGGTGTCAGGTCGACCGCCTTCTTCATCTTGCCGCCGACATTGATCGTCTCGGTCTGCACCTGTCCGGGCGTGTAGATGAACTCGTTGAGCACATCGCCCTGGCTGGTGCGCGTATCCGGATCGGTCGCCAGCAGTGGCAGCACGCCGAACAGGCTTTCGCCGTAGGTCGCGCTGTTGCGGCTGGTGAAGATGCGGCCGTCGTCACCCAGGATGCCGTCCTCGCCGGTACCACCGGAGATCCAGTCATTGCCCCAGCCACCGATCAAATCGTCATTCTCGGCATCGCCGAACATCCGGTCATGGCCGCCGCCGCCATAGGCGGTGTCGTCACCGGTCTCGCCATGGAACTCGTCGTGGCCACCGATGTCCTGCTTGGCCCAAATGCCGAACTCGCTGCGATAGGCAGGATCGTTCGGGTTGGTTCTGGAGAACAGGTCCGGACTGAAGTCCGGGCCGCCCGGCGTGTAGTCGAGCAGATGGATGCCGCGCACGACGAGGCGTTCGCCACCGGCGCGCGCCGGGTCGTTCACGTCGTAGTTGAACTGGACATAGAGCTGTTGCCCAGCCGTGCCGTTCGGATTGATGTCGGTGTGATTGACGCCGACGATCCGCACGATGTTGCCGTTGTCGCCGATCATGGAGTCGGCATCGCGAGCAAAGCGCGAATTGGCCAGCGTGCCGTCATTCGGCAAATTGTCGTCATTGCGGTCGATCTCGATGCCGGCGCCGCCGAAAATGTAGTCGTCTCCGTCAGGCCGCGCATTCGGATCGGTGAGGCTGAAGAAGGACGAGGAACCACCGATCAGATCATCCTGGCCGAGGCCGCCGAATATCTGGTCGTCGCCGCCACCGCCTTCGATATAGTCCTGGCCGTCAGTCGCCGCCGTGAAGGAGGCGATCACCGTGAGCGGACCGATCGGATCGGTGACGCCGCCGGATGTACGCGATGCGCCGACATGCGAGGTACCGGCAAAGGCAAGCTCGATGCCGCCGTCGCCCTGCACCACGTCATGGCCGAGCTGACCGAACAGTTCGTCATGGCCTTCGCTACCGGCGATGTAGTCGTTGCCGAAGCTGCCGACGCCGACCGTGCCCTCGTCGAAGGCGAAGGTGTGCAGCGCCGCGTAATCGACCGAATACTCGCTCCACCACGGAGCGCCGTCCGGATCGCGATACCGCCGGGCGATACTGTCGACCAGCAGCAGGCCGCTGTTGTCGGCATTGACCGTGCCGAGGCCGGCCGGCATCGGTCGGTCGGTACGGCTGTACATCAACGTTCCGGCCAGCGTCTGGAAGCGCAGGCTGAACGTATCATCCAACAGATTGCCGTCAGCGCCGCCCTGGCGCGACATGTAGACGTTGTCGCCAAAGACGCGATCGTCCTGCTGGTCGCCATCGAGCAGATCATGCCCGGCGCCGCCGACGATGACGTCGCGGTCGAGGCCGCCGAACACCACGTCGTCGCCGCCATTCTGCAGTTCGGCCGATTTGATGCCGGTGACCAACACAAGCTCGGTCGTCTGGATGCGCTGCTTCAAAACCGACGGCAAGTTCGGATCGTCGACGAACATTTCGATCACGCCGTGATCGGCGAAGATGATGTCGTCGAAGTCGCCCAGCACGCCGGCAGCCGCGATCGAACTCGGCCCATAGCCGAGATGCGAAGCGCCATCGCCGAAGATGAGGTCGTCGCCCGCATTCATCAGGTCGCGAACCGACGACTTGACCGGCTTGATCGTCGTGCCGTTGGTGTCGGCATCCGGATTGGCCGAAGGCAACGGGCTGTTATCGACCGTGTCAATGAACAGCTGGCGCGTGAAGATGTTCACGTTGATGCCGCTATCGCCATAGATGTGATCGGCGCCTCGGTTGCCGATGATCAGGTCGTCGCCGGAACCGCCGGCAAGATGATCGCCAGCCTGGCTGCCGTAGATCGTGTCGTTGCCCGCGCCGCCATAGATCGTCAGGCCGACGCTCGGCAGGTTTGCCGACGGCGTGCCGGCGAACAAGGCGCTGGCGTCGATGATGTCGTTGCCGGCGAACTTGTAGGGATTGGCGAGCGGGAACACCCACTCGTCGTCCTCATTCTCGCCGTCCTGCAGTTCCGGGAACGGATCGAACGGCTTCTCGCCGAATTCCATACCCAAGACATTGTGCGCCTGGCCGGAATACCAGATGCCGTCCTGGCCGGTGTCGCCATAGATGACCAGTGGCGAGTTCGGCCCGGCGCCGCCGGTGACGACAATATGGTCGCCGCCGATGCGCGCACCGCCGTCCAGCGTCACGTCGATGCCGGAAACGGTCATCGCAACACCGGCTTTCGGCGTCAGCGCAACGCTCTGCAGCGTCATCACGGTCGCATTGAGCGCCTGGATGGTGAACGTGCCGGCAAATCCGCTCAGCTGCACCTTCTGGCCCACGTGGAAGCCATCCGCCAGCCAGCTGCCGGCGCTGCGTGTCAGGCTGTTGGTGGCGATGTTGACGGTCGCCGTCCCGGTGATGATGCGCGGCTCAGCGACGTGTAGTGAACGCTCGGTATAGCTGTTGAACGCGTTGGGCGCGAGCACCGTGCCGGTCGGCTGGCCGGCGCGTGTGTTCGGTGCGCTGAGCACCAGCACACTGCCGTCGCCCCATGTCAGCGCGGAGTTGGCCGGCGCCGGCAGCGTTGCGTCGGCGATCGCCAGAATGGTGCGCGTATAGGTTTCGCCCGCAAGCTGGATCACCTGGCCAACCTGATAGCGGTCCTCCGACCAGTCGCGGCCGTCCTGACGGGTGACGATGATCTGTCCACCGGTTCCGGCGGCGATGTTCATCGGGCCGGCGCTTTCCACATGCATGTTGCCGCCGCCATGAACGAGCGTCAGCCCGCCATGCTGGCCTTGCACGTAGAAGCTCTTCACCGCGTCGTTTTGCGTCGCGAGCGGCGCGCCTTCGAGCGTCAGCGAGAAGCCGTCTTCCGAGATCTCTATGATGCGGAAGTCACGCTTGCCGTTGGCATCGACCATCGTCACCAGATGTCCGGCGAGATAGCCTTCATTGGCCCATTTGACGCCGTCCTGGCGCGTGACGATGCCGCCGGTGTAAGTCGGGTCGACATCGACTTCGGCCACCACGGTCTGCAGCACTGCATTGGTCACCGGGTCGATGCGATTGATGGTGCGCGGCGCTTCCGAGACCGGCGCGAGTTGTCCGCCGATGACGTGCATGACCGCGCCGACGATCGCCACGATCTGATACTCGCCCTGCGCAAAGTCCTCGTCGATCGATATGAAGTCTCCGACCGCAAAGCCGGCCCAGTTGCCGCCGTCGGTGCGCGTAATGACACCGCCCGCCGTCGTGCTGGCCACATCCACCGACTTGTTCGGCGTGATGACATCCTTGTCGAAAGCGGTGATCGTGTGCAGCCCATCTGCCACACCGGCGAGCGTCGGTCCGCTCAGAACCAGGATCGAGTTGTCATTCGGATCCGCGCCTTCGGCCGGATCGGCCGGATTGATCAGCGCATCATTGATGGCGACGATCGTCCAGACGCCCGGCAGGTTATCGATCTTCACCGTCTGGCCGACAAGGAAGCCCATCGCTTTCCAGTCGAAGCCGGTGCGTACGATGGTGCCGCCATTGACGCCGGATGGCGTTACGTCAAACATGTTCGTCACCTGCACCGGCGGTGCAGGATTGAGCGTACCCTCGATGACGAGCTTGTCGTTGCCTTCACCGAGCATCAGGTTGACCACCTCAATGGTGCTCTTGGTGTCGTCGGTGCCGAAATCGCCGTTCGAGTCGACGCTGATGCGTCCGAAACTGATACCGCCCGGGAAGAAGCCGGATTCACCGAAGGTCGGATCGCCGGTCACGCCAAGCCCCAGGCTTAGATCGTCAGCCATGTTGAAGCCGGTGAGCGTCGTCTCGGTCAACACGCCGTCGACATCTTCCTTGCTGGTGTCGTTGAAGATGTTCAGCACGTCGATCTGCTGCGATTCCGGCGGCTGCTGACCGATCGCGATCAGGAAGTCGTCGGCTTCGCCTGGCAGCTTGAGACCGTTCTCGAGCGAACGGTCGGCGCCAGTGACGCCGCCCTCGACAGCCAGCGGTCCGCGCAGCTTGGACAGATAATGGCCGGAAACCGGGAAGACCTTGACGCCTTCGCGGTTGATCGGCACGTCGTATTCGGTGTCGGCGCGCAGTTCGATCGTCTGCTGCTGGTAGTAGTTGGCCGGCGTGAACACCGCCACGGCGGCGGTGCGAACCACGCGCACGTCGCTCAGCGTATCGCCGAGATGCGGCAGGATCTGCGCCACATTGGTGCCGGTGATCTGGATCGTGGTGTCCTTGGTGTCGTTGTCGCCGCGGATGATCGCGATCTTGAAGTCGCCGATCAGATTGTCGGCCGAGTCGAACAGGCGGATCCACTGCCCCTCGAGGAAGCCAAATGCCAGCCAGCCATCGTCCTCGTCGCCAAGTCCGTCGATGGTGATCCGGTAGGTCGGAACACCTTCTTCCATGACCTGCTCGAAGCGGATATCGCCGGTGTACTCGCCGTCCCGCGCCAGATCGGACAGGATGACGTCGGCCTGCGCGCCCGTTGCGGCGAACAGCTTGTCGACCTTGAAGAACTTTCCGTCCGCATCGATCGAGGTAATGAAATAGTCGCCGCTGTCGGCGCCAGCATTGCCGATGCGTATCTGTTGGCCGACGAAGAATCCTTCATCGACGAAGCTGCCGAGATCGGCACCAGTGCCCCGCGTGACCTTGCCCAGGCCACCATCGTTGGCGAAGACAAGATTGCCGTCGAATATCTGCGTTGGCCTGAGGCCGCCAATGATGTCGTATCCGGAGCCGGGCGTGACCGCGATACCGTTGACGCTGATGACATCCGCAAGACCGTCGGTGAGTACCGCGACGCGCACGCTGGTCGACGGCGCCTTGGTCAGGCGGATCGTATAGTCGTCGGTGTCCGATCCATCGCCGTTGAGCAGCGTATTGCCTTCACTCTCCAGCACGACCGCGCCGGCGCTGTCATTGTCGATCACGTCGATGTCGACATAGCCTGGGCCTGAGCGCAGGTTCGGGAACACGTAGTCGTGGTCGGCGTCGACTGTCAGCGCCTGGTCGAGCTGGAAGAAGATCGCCGCCGTGTGCGGGTCCTCGCGCGGGATGTCGTCGCGCGCTTCGATGCCGACGCGCACCGCATCGTCCCAGTTTCCGCTGTCGAAGGTGATGCGCCAGTAGCCGTCGGCACCCTTGAACATGCGGCCGTCGAGATCGTTCGGATCGTCGACGTCGTAGATCATGATGTTCTCGTCACTGAATTCGTTGACGAACAACTTGACGACGATCGTGTCGCCCGCTTCGGGCGCCTTGGCGAGCTGTACCAGAAGTTCGTCATTCAGCTTGGTCGTGGCATTGCCTTCGATGACCAGCGAGCGGCGATCTTCGGTGTTCGTGCCGGGTGCCACTTCGGTGACATAGATTCCGGGCGTGTCATTGTCACGCAGGTCGACCTCGACGTTGCGCACATCCGCCGCGTCGAAGGGATCGCCGTCCGGATAGGCAGCGGCCAGCACTGCCGGTGCGACACCGCTGGTGTCGGAGATGACGCTGTGCTGAACGACGACCACCCGATCGCCCTCGGCGCGCAGATCGTCGGGCGCGTAGATGTACACGTTCTGCGCCATGTCCCAGTTGGTGCTGTCGAAGGCCAGCACGATCGAGCGGTCGTTGATGATCGTCGGAACGCCGTTGATCGTGATGACATGCTGGAATTCGCCGTCGGTTCCGACGGCGCCGGGATCCAGCGTCGAAAGCCAGATCGTGTCGCCGATGCCATTCGGCAGCGGTGCCGGATTGATCAGGGTGCCGTCTTCTTCCTGCTGTGGCGAACGTGCCGCCGAGATCGTCACATAGACGATCTGGCCGGCCAGCGGCGCGACCGCCAGCCTGACGGTGTAACTGTCGACATTGCGCGGTCCGCCTTCGCGAACGGCTGTGAAGCCGTCCGTTTCGTCGATGCGGATGATGCCCTCTTCGGGGCCGGCCACGTGATAGTCGAAGCCGTCGACCAGGACGCCATCGTAGAGTGGATCGCCCGAGGCGACGAGGTGGTCAACGGCGCCGGACGCGCCTTCGAGTTCGCGCGTGATGATGTCTTCCGTGACGTCGCCGGCGACATTGATCGTGTCGGAGCCCAGACCGCCGATAACGCGATAGGCCACGCCGAAAGCCGTCGATTGAACGAAGAATTCGTCGTCGCCTTCAAGTCCGTCAACCTCGACCACTTCGATCGTGGTGTAGCGAACATTGAGGCCGGCACCGAAGATGCCCTTTTCGGTGATGGCGAAATCGTCGGCGAACTCCGTCCCCAGTATAACCAGCTTGTCAAAGCCGGTGCCGCCGTCGACCGAGACCGGCGCGTTGACGTTGTATTGCACTTCGTCCTCGCCGCCGCCGGCGCGGATATCGGGCGCACGCGCGACCGAAAAGCCAAGTCCGATGATCGGCTTGGCGACGCCGAACTCGTCCAGCACGATGACGTCGTCGGTGTAGTCGTCCGGCGTCGAGTCGGCGTCGGCGAAATTGATCACGCCATCGCCATTGGTGTCGAGCGTAACCGCCGGCAGGTCGTCCTGATCGATCGTGCCGTCACCGTTCCAGTCCTGGTTGGCGACCGCCGCAATGGCGAACGCGCGGACGATGAACAGGTCGTTGTTGTCGTCGCCCTCGAGCCGCAGCTCGGCCTGGTTCGAATAGACACGGAATTCGTCGTTGCCGGTGCCGCCCTGTGCGACCATCGGCGCACTGATGCCGGGGCTCAGCCAGCCGCGTGTCGTGGCCACCATGTCGGGGAACACGTCCTGGTCGAGCAGGGCGCCGCCGAAGAACGGCGTGACGCCGTTTTCCGGATCGCCGGTGCGCTTGGTGCCGAAAATCTGGCCGATGTTGAAGGAGTCGTCGCCGGCCCCGCCTTGCAGCGAAACGATCGCCGAGGTGTCATCTGAGTAGAAATTGTCGTTGCCGCCCTGCCCCTCGATGGTGATCCGGCCATTCAGCGCGGTGTCGTAATTGATGCGCGCGACTTCGTTCGAGGGCTCATTGTCCTCGATCGTGTCGGCGTAGGTCTTCGGCTGTCCGTAGACCATGGCGACGTAGGCCGGACGGTCGGCGGATTCGTGCGGCAGATAGTTGGCGCCGCGCAGCAGGAAGATGTCGTCGATCGGCTTGTTGCCGCCGACCAGACCATTCTGCAACGAGTCGTATCCGAAGATAGTCAGTTCATCGACACCGTCGATGGAGCGCCCGCTGTCGAGGATGTTGATGACGTAATTGCGCTGGAAGTCGGTGCCTGCAGTACCCTGCCCCGGATTGTTGGAGCCAAGGGTGTAGATCTCATAGACATCGGTGCCCGACACGCCGTCCAGCGTGAGCGTGTGCTCGGCCGCCGTCTGCATGTTCGGAGAGGTTTGCGTCGCGGTATCCTGGAGGTAGTAGACGCGGAAGCGGTCTTCGCCATCGACGTTGTTTACATCGAGATCCTGGCTGCCATAGGCGCGCGTCTTCGAGCCGAGGAAGATGTAGCCGGCGCTGCCCTGCGTGTTGGTGCCGCCAGCGCCCGACGTATCGCCGAAGTGGATCGTGTCGACATCCGTGTTGCCGAAGATACGGGTCAGCACGGTCGGTCCGGTGACCGGGTCCGCTGTCAATGTCGGCGTTGCCGAGCCGACCGGCGCGCCGATCGTCTTGTTACCTGGCGCCACGGTTGCGTTGGCGATGATGCGGCCACGCAGCACCATCACAGTGCCGAAGGCGACATCCAGATTGACGAGCGCGTGGATGACCTCATCGGTCGCCGACACGTCGCCATAGATGTCGATATTCTCGGCCGCCAGCGTTTCGCTGTTGGAGTCGAGCGTCACGTTGTCGCCGACGCGCAGCAGCACGGAACCCTTTTCGGCGAAGATCTGACCGTGTGTGATCGCACGCAACGCATCGGGCTGGAAGGTCGGGAAGGTGGCGCCGTCTTCGCCGAAGCGGGCGCTGCCGCTATGCAGCAGGTCGAGGTTCTCGCCCTGAACCGAGGTCTCGCGCACCGTGATGCGGATATCGCCATCATAGGTGTGCGCCAGCACCAGTCGCAGATTGCCGGCGGTGCCGCCGGGAACCTCCGGCGCTTCGGCCAGATGGATGTTGTTGCCGGCTTCAAGTGCGACGTCATCATCGCTCGAACCGCGCGATGAATCGATCTCGAGGTCGTTGGTAAAGGCGCCGATGGAGCCGTTGCCGTTGGCGTCGAGGTCGATGGTCTGACCCATCACGTCGGCCAAGTCGTCGCCCGCGCCGTTGTTGCGTGAATCCAGGATCGAGCCGGCAACGGTCCTTAGCGACACATCACGGATCGTGTGGACGGTATGAACATGCATGTCGCCGACGACTTCGTCGAGGAAGATGCCCAAGGTCGAATCCGCGCTGATGTCGAAGGCGCGCAGCACACCAAGCCCGCCGACGCCATTGCGGTTGTCGACGTTGATCTCGAGGAAATTGCCCGGTTCACCAATGCCGCCCAAGGGCGAATTGATGTCAAGCAGTGTCGGGTTGAGCACCTGAGCGGCGACCTGGAAATGGGTCGGATTAAACAGCCCCACGCCAGCGGCCATGGTGATGTTGCGGCCGGAGACATCGGCCTCGATCAAGGTCGGGTCGCCGTTGTCATCGCGCGCATCAAGGATGCGCCGCGGCGAATAGAGCAGCACATCGGAGGCGTTGGAGCGAATGCGCTCGACGCGCATGTCACCGGTCTTTTCCGTCAGCGCGATGTAGCCATTGGTCAGCACGTCGATGTCGCCATTGCCGGCGATCTCGGTGATGCCAAGTACGTTGACGGTGGTCGCCGTCGGCGCGGGATTGGCTGCCGCAACGATGATGTCGCCGCCGGCTACGACCGAGCCTGCTTGCAGCCCGGGCAGCGTGCGCAGGCCGGTTGCCGGGTCAAGGCCCCGGAAATCATAGGTCGACGCGACTTCCGTGTTGCCGGTGGCGAAGACGCCACGGCTCAGCGACGGGATCGCTCCCGCATCCGGCCGGAAGAAATTGTAATAGGTCTGTCCGCCTGCAGGCAACGCCGGCGCCTTGACCAGCAGGCCGCCGGACTGACCGTCGCCGAATTGTTCGATGCTGGCTTGCAGCAGCACGTCCGCCGTATTGCCGGCCTTGATCCGGTCGATCTCGACGACGTAGAAGCCGCCGGCCGGCGCCTCGCGCAGCAGCGCCTTGAGGTCGAGGCTGATGTTGCCGAGCGCGTCAGCGGTGAAGGTTTCAGCCGAAATCAGGCTGTGCAGATCGGTCAGCGCGCCCGCCGGTGCCAGATCGATGGCGGTGCCGGCCAGGGCGTTTGCCAACGTGGTCGCCAGCTTGACGCTCTGCCCGTCGGGCGAAGCGATGATGTAGTAGTAGCCGCCGTCGGTAAGCCCGCCGATGGTTGTCGTCACTGCATCGTAGCGCACCAGCTGACCGGTATAGAAACGGTTCTCGACGCCGAGGAAGATCTGGTTTGTCAAGTCAGCGACACGGCCGGTGTCGAAGCCTATGCCGAGCGGCAGGCCGGCGCTGTAGATGATGTCGATGTTCACTCGCGCCCCGGTCGCGCCGATGTTTTCGTCGGCGCGAATGTTGAGGATGTGCGTGCGAATCAGCGACTGGCGGCCATCACTGCCCGTGACGCCGCGATCGTTGGTGGCGAACACCGATCCGTCTGTGTTGACGATCGACGTCGTGCCGATCGGGTTCTCGATCGTGCCATTGATGTAGATGTCGGAATGGCCGCCGGTGTCGGTGATCTCGATCAGCGTCGGCGCGACTTCGCGCACCACGTTGAAGGTCAGTGTCACACTCTGCGACGGATTGAGCCATGCCAGCGGCTGCTCGTCGGTGACGACATCGATATTGTTGATAATGATGTCCTTGTCGGACTCGTTGCGGATCGACACGCGCTGCAACGTATCGCGGAACGTCCAGGTGCCGCCTGCGCCGGTCATCGAGTTCGAATCGAAAACCACGTCGCCGGGACCCGGATTGACGATGTCGTTGACGACAATGTCGTTGCTTTGGATCGTGCTGCCTTCGCCTTCGGTGGCGCTGCCGCCGCCCGCGGTGTCGTTGACCGACACTTCGACCGCGACATCGATCTCGCCGTCGGCGCCGACGACCAGTTGCTTGATGACCAGTTCGGGCGAACGGCCGGAAAGGATCAGCACGTCAGAATTGAAATTGATCGATTGCGGCCTGTCATCCGGGCTGCTGCCGCTCGATCCACCGGCGGCGAGCGAGCGCTTGCTGTCATCGGCGTTGTGTGTCTGCGAGATCGAGCCGTTCACGGTCGAGGCAAACAAGGCCAAGTGCTCGGCCGAACTTCCAGGTTCCTGCGGATAATCCGGATGTCCGAGCACGGCATCGTCGTTGTCGCGCGGACCGGCTGTCACCAATGCGCCTGCCGCACCGAAAATCTCGGACGAGACGTCGGTGTCGTTATGCGCGTCGGAATCGACGAAGCCGAACAGGCCCGTCGACCGGGCATAGGATTTCGCATGCGTGTCGACATTGTCGTAGCGGGTGATGAGGTCAACGCCTTCCCAACCCGTCAGGTCGGCGCCCGCGTTGATCCGCACCTGTGCATCCGGCCGTGCCGTGATCGTGCTTTCGGCCTCGCCTTCGCCATAGAAACCGGCGCCGCGCCCGTCGCTGCCGGAGAAGACATGGAAGTTGTCGACCCGCGCCGCAAGCGAGGTACGCCGCGCGCTGAGCACGGCGTTGGCCGCCAGCGAGACGATCGCGTCGGCCTGATCGGCATCCGGATCGGCGTCCGGGGAGCCAATATTGACGTGCGTGATGGCGTCGCCGTCGCCGCCGAAGCCGACGCCGGAGGCAGTCGATTTGGCCGTCACATCGACGGAGGCGTTCGCCGTGCCCTTGGCCAGTTGCCCGGCCAGCACGATGGCGTTGGAGCCGATGGTGGACGTCGTATTGTACTCGATCCGCACGTCGGTGACCGGATCGGCCAGGCCGACTGCGCCGCCGGCGCTCGACTGCGACGACGCGCTGGTGATGGCGCTGCTCGCCGAAGCCAGCGTGAAGTTCTTGCCCGCGACGATGCGCGTATTGTCGCTGATCGTTGCCGCGCTTGTTATGTCCTGGAAGCTCCGCGCATCGGCGTCGCCGATGGCGACGAAGCCGCCGGTGCCATTGACCGCGTAGGACGATGTGTTGGTCGTCGCCGATGTGCTGACTGTGACGTCGCCCACCGTGGTGATCTGCGTCGCGGAAATCGTCGCCGAGACGTTCGGATTGCTGATGATGTCGGCGTCGTTGATCTGCACGCCGACGAAGCCGCCGCCGGACCCCTTGGCGTACGCGGAGGATACCCCGTCCCCCGATTGCGGAGCAATTTCGCTGAGCGGAACCTCGCCCGGACCGAACAGGAACTGGCCCGGCGCCGCCGACGTCGCGCCGTCGCTGATGTCGATACGCAACTGCTGCTCACTGTCGACATCGTCGGAGATGTCGATCGCGAGTGCCGCGAGGCTGTGATTGCCGTAAGGCCCGGCCAGGCCCGTTGGCGTCAGGACAATCTGACTGCCGCCGCTCGGCGCATTCCACAGTTCGAACGTGTCGTCGCCTGCTCCGCTGACGCCGCGCACATAATAGGTCTTGCCGTCTTGCAGCCCGCCGATCGGCAGATTCTTGGCGTTGACCAGCGAATGCGTATCACTGGCGCCGACATTGAGGGCCGGATCGGCGCTGAGGCCCTTGTTCGGGGCCAGCGCGATGATCGGCTGATCGAAGGTCTTCGTCAGCGTGACTTCGGTGACGCTGTTCGCGACAGTAAGGACCAGCGTGCTACCCGATACGCTGGCGATCGTGAACGTGCCAGAATTGGCGCCGCCGCCGCCGATGAACAGCGTGCCGGCTGCAAAGCCGTTGTCGGCCCAGTTGAGGCCGTCAGTGCGGATGATACGGTCGCCAGCGGCATTGCGAACGAACTGCACCTGTTCGGTGATCGCGTCGTTACGCTTGAGCTGGATCGTCGAGGAGTTGACGACATGCACGCGATAGGTCTGGCCATCGACCAGGCCGCCGATCGCCAGACCCGTTCCGCCGCTTGCATTTTTGACGTCGTAGACGACGTGCTCGCCCTCGGCGAAGCTGTGTGCCAGCGCGTTTCCGTCATCGTCGAAGAAGCGGATGTTGTCGGCGCTGCTATCGGCGATTGGCGAGCCGTCGGGATTGAGGCTGTTCGAATTGACATCCACCTGGCGACTGACGAACGTGCGCGCGTCCGGCGCCTCGTAGGTCACCGCCGTCCCGTTGACGAAGCCATGCCCGGAGATGGTGATGCTGTTGCCCGCGACATCGTCCGGCTGAAAATTCTTGAGGTAGTTCTGTGGGTTGACCGCCTTGTCGAAGGTGCTCACCAGCTTGATGTGTGACCCGTCGATGACCAGCACATAATAGAGGTTGCCCTCGGTCAGGCCGAAGCTGTCGACTGTTTCGTCCGGTCCCGGATAGTAGCGGACGGCATCGCCGCTCAGGAAATTATGGCCACCCGCGAACTCGATGATCTCGGTATTTGGATCGATGTCGGCGGCGTTGAAGACGGAGCCGAAATAGAGCGTGTTCGGATCTGTCACGCCTGCATTGACGACATTGATCACGCTGTACTGACGGTTCACAGCCGCATCGGCCGGATCCGGCCAGTTGAGGCCTGGAATGACGGCGCCGCCGCTTCCGGCATCATATTCGACCGTGTCGCCGGTCACCAGTCCGTGTCCGTTCACGGTGATCGTGTTGGCGGTGCCGTCGACATCGACGATCTCGTAGGTCGGTTGCGTGCCGGGGATCGGCGACGCGGAGGCTTCGACCAGGATATCGCCGGTCGCATTGATCACCACGCCCGCGCCGATCGAGCTTGCAACCGTCGGGCTGACATGGGTCGTCGCATCCGAAGCGCCGGCCCCGAAAATGCCGCCTATCGAAATGCCGACAACCTTGGCGTCGCCCTCGGTTTGCGCCTGTGCCTTCAGCCGCACATTACGCGCCGATTGGATCGAGGTGTTGTTGCCGATCGAGGCGCTGACCGATGATGGGCTGGCCTTTGCAACTGCACTGTTGATCGTCAGTGCGCCGAGAACGCCGCCACCTGCGGCTTCAGCCACGGCGAGCGCGCCATTGACAGCGAGGGCTTCGACCTTGATGTCGGTGACCGAGACGATGTTGGCGTTCATCGCGGCGTTGCTCTGGCCATTGGCCTCGGCTTCCGCCACGGAAGCACCGACCGCCGCCGCGCCGAACGAATTCGCTTCGGAATTGGCGACCGCATAGTTGCGAATGCGCGACTTGATGTCGATGTCACCGGCGATCGTGAATGCACCGCCAGCGCCGATCGTGGTGTTGGCAACCGCATTGGACCGCGCGGTCGGCACCGAGCCCTGGCCGCTGAACAAGCCGCCGCCGGAGGCTTCCGCATTGGCCTTCGCGCCTCGGTCGGTCGCCGTCTCGCCATCGTAATTGTGCGACGACAGCATGACGATGCCGCCGGCGTGAATCGTCGAATTGCCGCCGATCGATGCGGCCACCGTCGGGACGACATTGACCGTCGCCAGGCTGGTGCCGGCCGCCAGGGCGCCGACCGAAAGCGCGAATACGTCGCCGGTCGCATCGTGCAGCGTCCACGCCTCGACCGTGAGGAGGCCGGTCGCGTTGATATTGGCGCCGCCGCCGATCGATGCCTCTACGTTCGGCTGAACATCGACGAAGGCGAAATTGAAGGTCAGCGCGCCGAGCCCGGCAGCAAGCGCGAAAGTGTCTGAATCCGCGTCGATCGTCGAGTCCGCATGGACCGTGATGGCCCCGACGGTATCGGTTTGCCCGATCTGACTGCCCGCGCCGATCGTGGCCAGGACTTCCTTGGTGTTGTCATCGTCATCACCGATGGTGACGTCGCTGTAGGACGCGCCGACGGCCACCGCACCGGCTTGTATGCCAGTCGTCAGCACGTCAAACGTCTGGTTGCTGCTCGCCGAGACCGTAAGGCTGGCCGCGCCGTTGACCACCGTGTTGTCGAGCAAGCCGGCCTGAATGCGGCTGGTATCGTTGACCACCGCGACCGATGCACCGAGGCCGACGAAGCCGGCCTGCAGGGCGACGGTCGTGACATCGACATCCTGGCCGAAATGGCTTTCAACGCGGATGGCGTTGCCAGCCTTGAGGCTTCCGCCGGCCTTCGCTCTCACCTGCCCCGACACATTGACGACGGAGATCGAGGCGCCCAGGCCAACAAGACCAGCGCCCAGGCTGCCGACCAGCATGTCGACTTCCATCTGTTCACGCGCGTTCACGACGATGTCGTGACCAGCCTCGACCGTAGCACCGCCTTCGACGGAGGCGGTGGTGCCGCGCTCGTCGGTGACGGCGGCGGTCAGCTTGTTGGTCAGTGCGCCGGAGGTCAGCGCATTGGCACCGACCTTGTCGCGGGCGCCTTCAACACCGGCCTTGACCCGTGAGTCGGCCGTATTGTTGTTGGCGCCGCCGCCGAAGCGGCTCAATTCCCCGGTGACGCCTTCGACGCCGTCGTCGGCCTGTTCGCCGGCCTCGTCATTGGCGGTCTTGGAGCTTCCGTCGTCCTTCGTCGCGTTGCCGCTGCCACCCTGGTTGTCCTGGTAGGAGTCGCTGAACTCCTCGCCGACCGACCAGACCGACACGGACGCGCCGAGTCCACCGACGCCGATGCCGCCGCTGAAGGCGAACCCGCGCAGAACCTTGATTGCAACCGCGTTGACCGACACGTCGCCGCGCGCCCGCACCATGGCGTTGGCGTTGATCGCGGCAACCGTGTCGTTCTTGATGCTGCCGAAGTCGATGCCGCCGGCCAGACCGATGAAGCCGGCGCCGAGAGCGCCCGCAAAGGAGGTGACCCGGACCTCGTTCGCCGCGTTGACATAGACGCCCTGCGCGCCCGACACCGTGCCTGGGTGAGCGACGTAGTTTGCAGCGCCCTGATTGATGTCGGCGCCGACCCCGATCAGCGCCTTGGTGTCCGAATTGAGCAGCGTCACGGTGACGGAGCCAGCCAGGCCGACATAAAGGCCGCCCGCACCGGCGACCGTAACGTTGGTGACCTCTTCCGACGATTCGGCCTGCACAATGACGCCATGCGCCTCGGCCGTGCCGAAGCCGCTCGGATCGCCACCGCCGACGATCGTGCCGGTAAGCACGCCGCCGATGCCGACGCCGTTGCCGGACGCGTCGATGCTGGCATTGTCGCCGATCGTCGCTTCGGTGAGCTTGTCGACTGTGACGACCGCGACCGATCCGGCGGCGCCGCCGCCCGACAGTCCGATGGCGACCGCACCCGCGACAACCACCACTTCGGAATCGTCCTTGGCCATGACGGCGACGTCGCCGCCGGCGACAATCGTCGCGTTGGCGCCAACGCGGGCATAGGTCTCGGTGTCGAACGACAGCACCGAGACGCCGCCCGCCAGGCTGACCGTGCCGCTGAAGGCAAGGCCGGCGGAGACGACGATGACCTTTTCCTTGGACGTGGCGATCACCGCAACGTCGTTGTTCGCCTTCACATCCGCGCCGTCATTGATCGTCGCGAATGCGTCGACCTTGATCACCGACACGTCGACGCCGGGCGCGCCCGCGCCCGAACCGCCGAAGGCCGCACCGGCCCCGACACCGACATGGCTGAAGTCGCTTGCCGCCGCAACCAGGACGGACTGTCCTGCATTTCCGGGACCGGCCATGTCCTGGTTGATCTGCGCATCCGCTCCGATGAACGCTTTCGTCTTGGTATCGACGACGTTGACCGCCGCACCGACAGCCACGCCGACCGAACCGCCGCCGCCGACTGAAATCGCAAAAGTCTCGACATCATCCTTCGCCGAGGCCGAGACAGCCACGCCACGGAAGCCGGTGTCGACCGCCGCAGTCGCGACCCGGTTCTGGGTCAGCCCCGGATCCTGCTGGACGTCGTCGCCACCCTCCTGGTCGAGGTCCTTGAACTGGGTGAGGCCTGACGGCGTACCAGCCTCCAGGCTGCTCGCGGTCGGCTGGTTGCCGCCCTGCGGCTCGAAGCTCGACATCGCCTGGCTGCCCGCATAGGCGACTTCGTAGCGGCCGGTTCTCGCCGCGACCGTGCCGTGGCCCTCGCCGGTGACGCGTGCGCCTGCGCCAATGAAGGCATCAGTCACCTTGTCGACAACCGCAACGCCGGCCGCGACGCCGACGCCGGCGCTGCCGCCAATCGCCACGCCGCCAACGATCAGGTCCATCTCGGTCTCGTCGAGTGCCTGAACGAGCACGCTGCCGCGTGCTCTCACATCCGTGAGGCCGCCGATCGGCGCCAGCGGATCCGATCCAATGAAGGCGCGGGTCTTCAGGTTCAGCACGAAGACGTCGGCCGTCAGTGTGACGCCTGCGCCGCTCGACGCGCCCGCAGCCACCGAGAACGAGCCGATGTCCTCGTTGCCGGTTGCTTCGACCGTCACATTGCCGTCGACGTCGATATCGGCGCCCGCCTCGATCGATGCAGTCGTTATCTTTGTCAGCGTCGACACATTGACGCCGGCGCCAACGCCGGCATTGCCCGCGGAAACCGCGAGCGAGCCTGCGACCGTCAGGATATCGGTTTCGTCGCTTGCGAAGACCGAGACGCCGGGATCGTTGGCGAGCGTCTGGCCGGAAACCTTGCTGTTTGCGCCGATGCGAGCCGTCGTTGTCTCGGTCAGCACCGTCACGGCGACCGAACCGGCGACCGCCGCCTGCGCGGAAGCCGCGCCGGCGGCAGCGATGACCAGCACCTCATCGGTGGAAATCGCCGACACGGAGAGGCCGTTTGCGCCACCGGTGACCACATCGGCGTCGCCGTAGAGCTCCGCCTTCACGTCATCGAGATGGACAAACACGGTTCCGGAAACGCCGATGCCGGCGCTTTGGCCGAACGCCGCCGCGCCAGCCAGCAGGAACACGTCCGCATCGCCTGTCGCCGTCACGGAGACATCTCCGCCGGCGCCCAGATGCGATTTGTTCAGCGCGTTGCCGGCCTCGACGAAGGCCTGCGTCGAGGTGTCGAGATAGAGCACGCCGACCGACGCCGCGACGCCGGCCGACCCGCCGGCGCTGCCGCCGAACGTCGCCGCGATCGAAGTGATGTCGTCGAAGGAGTCGGCGTTGATGACGATGTTGCCGGCGGTCGTATCCAGATCCGCGCCGCCGCCCATCCAGGCGCTGGTGTTGCGCGTGATCACTTGCACGTCGAGGCCGATGCCGACGCCGGCATTGCCGTTCAGCGTCAGGCCGATGCCGCCCGCCCCGCTGACCACGGTCAGCAGGTCCGTCGCCTCGATCTTGATGCCGGTTCCAGCCTCGAGGTCGGAGTTGTCGTTCACCGAGGCGTGCGTCTCCATGAAGATCACGTTGACGCTGGACGAACCGCCGACGGCAAAGCCGCCGGACGCGCCGGCGATGCCGGCGGCGAAGCTGGTGACGGCCAACGAGCCGATGACCGGCAGGTTTTCCGAGATCGGCAATAGTTCGGCATGTGAGGTGACGTTGATCGCGCCCTGCGCTTCGGCATCGAGATTGATGCCTGTCTCAGCCTTGGTGCTAAGATCGTTGACGATATTGACCGTGACCGCGATGCCCACGCCGCCGCCGCCGCTGCCGGTGCTCAAAGCCGCACCGCCGGCCAGGTTCTGCATTTCATTGAGACTGACGGCGCCGATCTCGATGTTGCCGGTGTTGGCGTCGAGATCGACATTGTCGCCGACCGAGGCCAGCGTGTTGACATCGAGGTAGTTGACGCCAACCGAGCCGCCGACCGCGGTGTTCTTGGACACCGCGCCGGAGAGGGCGCGCGCCTGGAACGTGTTCTTCTGTCCATTGGCGGTCGCGGCGCGGACCTCGATCGATCCGGCGGTCAGATCGGCACCTGCACCGATCATCGCGTTGTTGTCCACGAGCACGATGTTGAGGCCGACTGCGGCGGCGACGCCGGTATCGGAACTGGTGTTCGTGGACGTAGCCGTGGCCAATGCCCGCGCGTCGGTCGTGCTGATCGCCTCAACCTTCATCGCGCCAGTGCCGGAGATCGTCACATTGCCGGCGATCTGCGCCTGGTTATCCGCATCGAGGAAGTTGACGGCGATCGTCGCCGCCACATTGGTGCCACCGGAGCCGTTGCCCCCCTGCGTACCCTTGCCGGTCTGCGTATTGCTGTTGCCATCGGCCTGGCCAAGGCTGCTGCCGCCGCTCTGCGTCGGCGTCTTGGTGCCGCCGCTCTGGTTCTTGGCCATCTCGGTCTGGTTGGTCGTCTCTTGATCGGAGCTGGCACTATCCGTCGTGCCATCGGACTTCTTCGTGGATTGGCCCTTCGAGCTCGCTTTGGACTCTGCCTTGGTGTCGAGTGTCGAGGTCGCGGTGATCGTCACCGTGCCGACATTCTGGAAATTACGGCCGAGGAAGGCGTCGTTGGTGACTTCGCCGATGTTCAGCGCAATCGACGCGCCAACGCCAACGCTGCTGCCGGCAGCTTCGCCATCGGCAAGCGTGTGCACCGTACCGGTGTGCGACGCTTGCGCGGCTAAATTGCCCGTCAGCGTGATCGTTGCGCCGCCGCCGGTGCCGATGTGCGCATCCGTATCGTTGTCGACATAGGCGACAGCGATCGCGCCGCCGATGCCGGTAGCGCCTTCGGCGCCGGCCTTGGCCGTCGTCGTCAGCGTGTCATTGGATGTCGCGGTGACCGTGAAATTGCCGGTCGTCCCGCTAACCGTCTCGCCGTTCTCGACGCCAGCAAAAGTGCTGTTCAAGCCGATGCCGAGGGCTATCGATGCCCCGACGCCGACTCTGCCAGAGCCGCTTCCGGCCCCAGAGGAGGTCGCCGTCGTTGTGGTTTCGGTCGTGTTGATCGCCGTGAGCAGAACATTGCCACCGGTCAATGTAACCGTCGCGGCACCACCCGCAGGCTGATCGGCATGGTCGAGACCAATCACGCCAAGCGTGTCGGTATCGGCGAAGCTCAGCGCGAACGAGCCGGCCACGCCTATATCGCCGCCGCTGGCACCGGAGGTCGACTCGGCGCCGAAACGATGCGTCACGTCACCGCCGACGTTCCTCATCTTCGCTTCGGCTTTCACCCCGTCGGCCGTAATGATGCTGCCCGCCCCGATCGACGCCTCGTTGCGCATCGTCGCGATATTGATCGCCACAGCGACACCGACAGCGGTGCCGCTGTCGCTCGTCTTTGCGGTGCCATCGGCTTCCGCCGTCGCGTCCATATTGTTGGACGACTGCAAATTGAGTTCGCCGACGCCAGCGCCCTCACCGGCAATGACAGTGCGTCCGTCATTGATCGATGCCACCGCCACTGACGATGAGATGTTGAGAGCAAGCGCTGCTGCGACGCTGACATCGCCGCCGCCGCTTCCACCTGAACTGTTGGCCGACTTGCTGACGCCGTCGCCATCATTCGACTTGCTGTTGGCCAGATCGACTTCCTTGTCGCGTTGATCGTCGGCCTTGGTGTTGCCGTCTTCGTTTTCTTCGGCGCCAGCCGCGCTCGCAATCGATTCCGCCTTGCTGGAACCGTCACTGGCGGCCGACAGATTGATCGATCCGTTCGAACGAAGATTGCGGTTCGATGTCGAGAACGCACGGTTGTCCACGAAGGCAAGCGCAATCGCCGCGCCGATCGCCGTCGAGCCGATGGCGTCCCCATCGGCCAGCGTCGTACTCACGCCGTGATTGCTGGCGCTGGCCGACAAATTGCCAGTGATGTCGAGTTCGCTGCCGGAACCTATGGACGACTCGGTGTCGTTGTCGATGACGTCAATCGCCACCGCACCGCCGATACCGACATCGCCGCCTTCCGCACCAGCTTCCGCAGTGGTCGCAGCGGTATGGTCGCCGGTCGCAGTCATGGTGATAGCGTCGCCGGCAATGATGGTCGCGTTATCGCGGATCGACGCCGAGGTGGAATTGTCGACGATGGTCAGGGCGACCGAACCACCGATGCCGAGTTCGCCCGCGGCACCGCTCGCGTCGTCAGGAACCGCATCGGTCTCGACGTTGGTGGTGGAGTTGGCGGTGAGCGACAGATCCGCGCCATTCAGATTGATCGAGGCGCTTGCCGCGACGTCGGCGGAAGCCTCGGTGATCACGATATTGATGGCTAGCGAACCTGCCACCTGCGTCTTGGAGCCGTCGCCAGCGCCGGAGGTCGCCTGGGCGATGAAGCTGTCGCCGGCGGCAATCGTGGCGCTCAATGACACCGCACTCGCCGACAGCGACGAGGCGCCGCCGAGATAGCTGCGCGTCGTGACGTCGGCGATGCTCAGCGCCACCGCAACGCCGATGCCGGTTGCGCCGTTAGCGGAAGAGTTCGTGTTGGTGCCGTCTGCCGTCGCCGTCACGTGGTCCGTCGATTGCGCGGTCAGCGTGATCGCGCCGCCGGATGTGAGGGTCGAAGCCTGAACGAAGGCTTCGGTCGTCGGCCGATAATCGGACACCGTCACCGCGCCGGCAAAGGTGATATCGCCGCCGCTGGTCGTCGCCTTGTCGGAGGTATTGCCGTCCTTGTTGGCGTCCTTCAGACGCTCCTCGGATTCGTTGTCACCGCCTGCACTTTGGTCCGATCCGCCCGCCGTCGACTTGGCAATCGTCGCAATGTTGCTCGTGAGCGTTGCACCGAGCGTGATCGAATTCGGCGTATTGCCGGCATTTGCGCCAATCGTCGAGCCGCCCGAGACATTTGCCCTGGTCGTCGCATTGACTTCCGAAACCGCAACGCTGGCGCCCTTTCCGCCGCTACCGCCATCGGCCTCGGTGGTCATCGTCAAATTGCTGGTCGCAGTCAGCGACACTGCGCCCGAGACACTGAGCACGCTGCCGGCGAGCACTTCGGTGATCGCGTCGCTGACCAGGACGGTGACGGAAACCGCCGCATCCTTCTTTTCATCGTTGTCGGAACCGGCATCGGACTCGTCCTTCGCGGTCAGCGTGACGGTTACGGTGCTCGACGCCGACAGGCTGGCCGCGGTCACATCGGTGCTGCTGAACTTGACCCGTGCTTCGGGCAAGATCGTCGCGATGACACCCGCGAGCGGCCCGACCTCGGCAGTCTCAGCTTCGACATTGGCGGTCGCGGTTGCAGTAAATTGAGCCGCGCCCGTCACGATGATTGTGGCGCCGGTCAGGTCGATGATCGCCTCCGGGGTCGCGAAATACGCGCCACCCGTGATTTCTCCATCGTCCGACGCCGCTGCTGTCAGGGTCACCGAACTGGCATTTATGGTGCTGGAAACGCTGATCTTCTCGGCGTTGACGTTGACTGCGCCGGCAGTCAGCGTCCCGGAGATCGTCACCTCGTCCTTGCCGTCCTGGCCGTTGATGAAGAGCGCGGCCGAACCGAGGTTCACAGCAGCGATGGTCAAGGTATCCTTTGAAAAGATAGGAATGCCCAGATCGTCGCCGAGATTGATGGTCAGGCTGTTGCTGGGTTTGTTGAAAGTAATCGACTCGAATGTCGAAATGAAGGAATCCGACGACAGCGTCAGCGTCGCGCCATTGTCGGTCAGAGTCGCTTCATCGTCGGCATTGCTGGTTGTGATGACCCGGTCCGCAACGACACTATTGTCGATGATCGGTTCGAGCCCGTCATAGCGGAGCACGACACCGTCACGCGTGATTGTGCCCGACGTCTGCCCGGTGGCTACGTACTTCACCGAGGCGAAGGTGCCGCCATCGAGAACCATGCTGTCGAAGCCGGCATCGCCGCCAGCCATGACGCCACTCAATCTTCCGGCCGCGCCAACAAAAAAGGTGTCCTCGTTGCCGGCGGAACCGATCAGGTTCTCGACCGTAACGAAGGACACCCCAGCAACATGACCCGAACCGTCGCCAGTAAGATGCCAATCGGTGTCCTGCGGAGGCCCGACCACAGCGTCGCTGCCGGCGCCGCCACTCAACAGAACCTTGCCAGCCAGAGCGGGGTCGATCTCGTGCAGCACAAAGCTGTCGTCGCCCGCGCCCGCGTCAACGGTCAACGAGACCGCCGGAACTGCAAACCTGTAGGCGATCAGATTGTTGGAGGTTCCGGAGTCAAGCACCGCCAGATCGTCGTCTGAACCATCTGAACTGCCGATGCGGATCACCCGCGCCTGGCCGGAACTGTCGGCATAAATGCGCTGGCTGGACGCTGTATCATCCTCGACCGCGCCAACGCTTTCAAGGCCAATGCTATGGGTCAGCGCTCCGGCTTGCGCGGTAATGCTCCCTGACTGGCCGGTGTCGGTCGCGAGCCGCACGGCGTCGAAGCTGCCGCCGGTCATGGCAAGCGTGTCGTTGCCGTCACCACCGTCGAAGCGCACGTCGAGCGCCGCCAGGAAGTTTTCGCCGAAGTCGATGGTGAGCTTGTCGTCGGCGGCGGTGCCACGCACCACGATATAGTCGACCTGCTGCGCGTTGCGCTGGTCGATCAGCGTATCCGTCTTGTTGTCATAGATTTGGATCGCCTGGATCAGATTGTCATAGCGCAGCGAATAGTCGGCCCCGGCCAGATCATTCATGTCGACTGCGAAAGGCAAGACGTCGGCCGACAGCAGATAACGCGCCTCAAGCGCCTCAAGCGCCAGGTTCGGCAGATCTGATGTCTTGCTGGGCCGTCGGGCTCGCCCCGGTGAGCGCCTCAGGAGCGAACTCGCCAGCCAACGACCAAATACGCCAGGGACTGGCGCCTCTTCTTTGTTGGCTAATATAAATCTCTTCTGGAACGATTCAAAAAATGCTGGCCTCGACAAAATGTTCATTTTGCCCCCCCGATATATGACCGCAGATATATGAATGTATGGTAGAACGCTAAGGTACATCCGAAAATTCTTGAACGCAAGACGATGCAAGCAATGCGACATGTCTATATTTGTGTAAAATTTGTGACAATATAGAATATCTATGTATATATAGATATATTATGTTATGATGCATGAATGTTGGTTACGTGTTACGCGAATTGTGTTTAGTAAATCTGCATAATATCTCGTATTAAAAATTTTTGTGTATAATTTAAGCTGGTATTTCGAAAATAAAGCATGATTCTAGAAGCATTAACAGACCCGGCCTTGGGATTTCAGTACGCGCTTCCGTTACGGCAGCCAAGAAATCTGAAGAAGGAACTCGGCCATTCGCCGAAGGTGAGATTGGTGGTAGTGATGTTCGAGGTGCACTCGTAAAGCTTCGAGAGCATGTGTATCGACCGGCCTGCCGATCGCGCTCGACAGCACCGAGAATTTTTTGGCGTCGAGCGAAACATGCACGTCTTCGACCCCCGAAGACGGAAATGCAGTGGAAGCCATCAAAGCGTTACAGCTGTCGATCGGCCGACCAACCCGACGTACAGCAGAAACTCCTCATCTTTGAGCGCAGACTTTCTGCGTTCTGCTTCCAAATGGCCCCAAATCAACCAAATGGCGAGCGACTACCGGAAGAAGGGGGTTCGAGTCCAAAACAGCGACGTGAATAGAGTTATGAAATACAACAAAATCAATAAGTTAAAGCAATGGTGGGCCCGGAGGACGTATCAGAATCCTTGATTTTATTGACTTTTTCGTGGGACAAAATCAGAAATCTTCCCGTATCGTTCCGCATGGTCCCGTGACGCCACACCGACTGAACCTCGTTTGCGAACATTCGGAGCCATGCTCCAGAACGGCGGCAATGGGACCGGTTGCTGACTGTCCGCTTCACGGCAAATGATCCCGAAAAGCTGACCTTGGTTCAGGTGGCAAGCATTCTATCGGATGGCGATCCGTTGTCCGGCTGCGCCGAGGCCTCCAGACTGATTCTCAGCCAACACCGCGCGCTGCAGCGTGCTTATCCCGCTACCCTGCCAGGGTAGCCGAGCCCGGATGATCGGCGTGCACGGGGTCCGATTACCGTTAGTTAACCAATGGGACACGGCGTCTCACGCACGGGTGCGGCCTTCACCCCTGGGAAACCGTTGCCGGGCTACCAACTCCATCCATTGGAGACTGCCATGGCCGATGAGACGACCACTGCGAACGCGCTCGAAATTCGTGGGCTCTACAAAAGCTTCGACAAGCCTGCGGTGGCTGGCCTCGACCTGACCGTCAGGGCGGGCGAGTTTTACAGCCTTCTTGGCCCAAATGGCGCCGGAAAGACAACGACGCTGCGCATGGTCGCGGGGCTGCTGCTACCGGATGCGGGAACGATCACCATTGCAGGTCGCGACGCGCTCCGAAGCCCGGTCGAAGCCAAGCGCATCGTTGCCTGGATATCGGACGAACCGATGATCTACGACAAGCTCACGCCATTCGAATATCTCGAATTCGTCGCCGGTCTGTGGAGCGTCAAGGCAAGCACGGCACAGGAACGGGCAAGGCAGCTGTTCGATCTGCTGGACCTTACGCCGCATGCACACACGCATTGCAGCGGCTTTTCGAAGGGCATGCGACAGAAGGTGGCGTTGGCCGGAGCGTTGGTCCATGACCCGGAAATCATCATCCTTGACGAGCCGCTGACCGGCCTTGATGCCGGCTCGGCGCGTCAGGTCAAGCGGGTATTGCGCGAACGCGTCGATGCCGGCGCAACGGTCATAATGACGACGCACATTCTGGAGGTGGCCGAGCGCATGGCTGAACGCATCGGAGTCATTGCCAAGGGTAGGCTGATCGCTGAGGGCACTTTCGAGCAACTGCGGCGGCAGGCCGGCCATGGCGCCGGAACCCTCGAAGATACCTTCCTGGCTCTGGTAGCCGAAGCGGCATGAGCGCCCATCCCGCAACGATCGGTTGGCTAGCGGCACATGAATTGCGCCTCTCCTGGCGCGACTGGTTTTATCTCTTCACTGCGGGCAAGAAGGGGCGTTCGCGCAGGATAGGCATATTCTTGATAGTCGGCGTGCTACTCGCGCATGCCTTCGCGCTGTTTGTGATTCGACGTTTCACCGCCGCCGATTTTCCCGTTTCGCGCGCCAACTATCTGCTGCTGACCAGCGGTGTGCTGCTCTATTTCTTCCTGATGACCTCGCAGGCGATGGAGGCGGCGACCCGTGTGCTGTATGCCCGCGCCGATCTGGAATTGCTGCATTCATCCCCGGTTGCGCTGCGGCGGGTCTTTGTCGTGCGCCTGACGATGATCGCGATTTCGATCGGCACCATGGCGATGCTGATCGCATCGCCCTTCATCAACGTCTTAGCTTGGCGCGAGGGAGCTCAATGGCTGGCCGCCTATGGCGTGGTGTTCTCGACGGGGTGCGTTGCAGCTGCCCTGGCCATCACGCTAACCGCGTTTTTGTTCAACGTCGTAGGCCCGCGGCGCACGCGCTTTGCCGCCCAGTTTGTGGCCGCAGTCGTCGGCGCGCTGTTTGTCATCTCTCTGCAGGTCATCGCTATCTTCACGACCGACACGCTCTCGCATTTGGCGGTCCTGCGGGACGAGTGGGTAATCGCGCTTTCACCGCCCGAGGACAGCTTAATGTGGTGGCCGGCGCGAGCCGCGCTTGGCGACGGCGTGAGGCTGGCCTGGGTGCTTGGCTGTGCGGTGGCGTTGGCCGCCGCCGCCATTGCAATTT
>NZ_JHQS01000037.1 GCF_014843845.1 Mesorhizobium amorphae
CTCAGTTGGTAGAGCAGCGGACTGAAAATCCGCGTGTCGGTGGTTCGAATCCGCCTCTGGGCACCATCCCCTCTTCTCCCGGCATTCCCTTTCGCCGAAGCTTCTACGCTTCAGTCTCCACAAATTGCTGAATTTGCTTATTTTTTCGCCACGAAAGATGCGCTCGGGCGAATTTCATCGCGGTTCGGCCAATTTCGTCCAGCGGGGCGAGGTGTTGGTATTTTTGTTGGTATCGGAGACCCTGTTGGTATCGAAGCGCCAAACAGGAGGTCCCACAATGGCTCTCTCCGACGTGAAATGCCGCAACACCCGGCCCGCGCCCAAGCTCCAGAAACTATCCGACGGCGGCGGGCTGCAGCTATGGGTCCAGCCATCCGGAACAAGGCTATGGCGCCTCGCCTATCGGTTTGACGGGAAGCAGAAGCTGCTGTCTCTGGGCAGCTATCCTGTAATTTCTCTCGCAGATGCCCGCCAAGCGCGCGATGAAGCCAAACGCCTCCTCAAGGCTGGTGCCGACCCAGCGCGGGAGCGCAAGCTCCACAAAGCCAATTCGCAAAAAGACACTTTTCGTTCAATCGCGGACGAATATGTTGACAAGCTGAAGAAGGAGGGACGTGCCGACCGGACGATCAACAAGGTCAAATGGCTGCTCGACTTTGCCTATCCGACAATCGGCGACAAGTGCATTTGGGAGATCGATACGGCCGCCGTCCTTACCGCCCTCCGTCGCGTGGAGGTTCGCGGCCGATACGAGTCTGCCAGGCGACTGCGCTCGACGATCGGCAGCGTGTTTCGATACGCAATCGCAACCGCACGCGCCGAGGCAGATCCGACGATTGCGCTAAGGGGCGCACTCATCAGTCCGACAGTCACGCCGCGTGCCGCGATTACCGATCCTAGGGCTTTAGGCGGCTTGCTGAGGGCGATCGATGCATTTGACGGACAGCCTACAACCCGAGCCGCCCTGAAGCTCATGGCGCTGCTGTTTCCCCGCCCCGGCGAGCTGCGCGCGGCCGAATGGGACGAGTTCGATTTCGAAAGCTCGGTGTGGATCATCCCTGAAGCACGCATGAAAATGCGACGGCCGCACCGCGTACCACTTTCAAGGCAGGCCGTCAGCGTCCTGACGTCACTTAGAGAAATATCTGGTGGGGGATCGCTGCTGTTTCCTAGTGTTCGATCGGGTTCGCGTCCGATTTCCGACAACACACTTAACGCCGCGCTGCGCCGTATGGGTTATGGCAAGGAAGAAGCTACCGCGCACGGTTTTCGAGCAACGGCATCAACTCTCTTAAACGAGTGCGGAAAGTGGCATCCGGACGCCATAGAGCGGCAGCTGGCCCACATTGAGAACAACGACGTTCGTCGCGCCTACGCCCGGGCAGCGCACTGGGAAGAGCGCGTCAAGATGATGCAATGGTGGGCCGATTATCTGGGAGAACTGGAGAGCAAAAATGCGGCCTTATGTAGCAAAAGCACCAACATTCCCACTGCCGCTACCTAGTGGGTTCCCATAAAATCCGGGGATGCCAAGAGTTGCCCCCATCGTCCGCTCCACCCGATACGAACACGCGATAAACACGCTGGTCGCGAAGCGCGCGGAGATATCCGGCGCGATCCTGTTCATTGGTGCGGACCTGGCTCACCAGCTAGAGCACATAGACGCGGTACTATTGATCCTTGGCTACAAGGGCGACCCGGCGCAGATCATTCCGTTGCGGCGGACGCCCAACCGCTTCCGCAAGGACGAGCTTTACAGGCTCATCGTCAAGTTTGAGGCGGAAGGCAGCAAGGCCAACAAAGAGACGGCCCAGCGGATCGTACAGGGCGAAGGGCTGGGAACCGTCGCTTGTCGAGCGGATCAGACAGTGCGTCAACACCGCGAAGGTCCGGCGGCGGCGGAAGGCAAGACTGCTGTAGCGTCGAGAGCCAGAAGCATTGGCAGAGACGAAAGGTTAGATATCAACCATCTCTTTCGATCGACCCCGCACGATAGCGGAAAAGTAAGCAGAGCTCATCGCTATATGAACGTAGTGCTCTGGTATCCGGTAACGCAGTGCAAGTTCGTGATGGGTGATTTCGTTGTTATCCAAAGCGTCACAATGGGTGCGGCGAAGTTCAATAGGGAACAGTGTCTCTATTGCGAACAATTCCGCCAGCTGCTCCGTCTCAAACGGGTAAAAGGTATCGTTTTCCCCGGCCAGAGCATCGAGGAGGTTTGACGTTAGTCTTTCGGCGAGTTCCAAGAGCCCTTCGGTCGACGTGACCCGATTCCGAATTTCCGCGTCGAGGATACAGTGATACATCTCTTTGCATAGAACAAATCTTGTCCAGCAATAATTCAAACCACTTGAATATTGGATGCGAGCGTAGCTACCGAGTTCTTTGTATACTCCCATTCTGGCTTTGTATGTTTTTATTTGGGCCAAAATATACGCTGTTTCAAAGTAAAATTTTTCCCATACTATATTATCGACGTAACCTCTTTGTTCAAAGAGTGGGCGAAGTCGGTTTACGCTTATTGGCACATTTTGTATGCCGTGCTGTTGATTATAGGCGACAAGCACTTCACGAACTGGTTCAAAAATTCCCATAAAAAAAGGAGGGCTGCTAGCCCTCCTCTCCCAGCGTTCGAATCAAGTCAATTAAAGGGTTCATCGAACCTACGGGTTTCTGCATTTTGGTCAATGTCTTCTACCCGTTTGAAATCTTGGGCCGCAATAGTATCCTGAATCGTATTCAGTTCCGCTAAGAAATCAAGATTGGTCATGCCCTTCGTGGGCCTGACGAAAAACTTAATATTGGTCAGCCCTTCGTTAGCGAAGAGGTTGTCGAAACGGGTCTTGATACGGTCTATTTCTACAGACATTATGCCTCTCCTTTCTGTGTCGGGTCTAAAGAATCATGCAGGCAGCAACGCTGCTCGCCCTTCATGGTTCCAATGTTTCGTCAAGGGAAATCTAATATCGCAGTGCGGCCATATCAAGGCGCGGCGCATATACGATCACCCCATCGCTGTCAAGGATTCTCCCCTCCCAGCAGTTAAGTTCACCTTAACGAAATTAAACTTTTTGGGAAGGGGTCAGACGTGCGATTTATGGGCGTTTGTCAAGAGAGTTAAGTTTGTGTGGCATCTCAGACAGAAGATCAAGCAGCGGTTCGCTGCCAGTAGCCCGCCCAAACCCGCGACACCGAATGATTGAGCGCGGCACCAAGCAGGGCATAGGCGTTGCCGCCGTTTGACCGGCGACGGTGATCTTCAAGCCATGCGGCGTGATTGGCGTACTGATAGAGGTAGCGGTGCGAAACGTGGTGGTGCTGGCCAGTGACCATGCGGCGCAGACGGCTGAAATAGCTCTCCACCATGTTGGTATGCTTGCCGTGGCCGTCGCTGTAGCTTTCCGAGTGGTTGATGCGGGTCGAAGCGTAGTCGGCCTCCAGCGCGTCCCAATGGCTCGCCTCGTCGGCAAACAGCTTGGAACCGGCCAGCATGCGAGCGCGGGCGATATCGACGCCTTCCGCTTCGCGGTGACGGATGAACGTCAAGGTGCGGCCAGTGCGCTCGCGCAGGGCAATCGCATCGCGGCGACGGTCTGACTGGTGTTCCTTCATGCGGCGGTCCTTGCGGTCCTCTACGCGGTTCTCAGGACGCACCACGCCTCCGAAAAATGCACCGTCGATTTCCACCTCACCTTCAAGGATTTCTTCCTTGGTTTCAGCCGACAGGGCTTCGCGCAGCTTGTGAGCCAGCACGAAGGCGGTCTTGTACTGAACGTCCAGATCGCGGGAGAATTGGACCGCCGACATGCCCTTCGCGCCGTTGACGAACAGGCAGATCGCGGCAAGCAGATCGACAAATGCCAGCTTGCGCGAGGCGAAGATCGTACGGGGCGTAACTGCGCACGCAAGCGGCGCACTTGAACTTGCGACGGGTCGGAATGTCGTAGTGGTCCAGGCAACCGCATTTCGGGCAAACGGGCTCGCCTTCGTCGAAGCCCAGCGAAGGCGCTTGAACGTGTCGTAAGCCTTTTCCTCGCCACCCTTGTAAATCTCTTTGAGGGAGAGGGTGCGGCTCTCGGCGGAAAGGAGGAAGTGTTGGGCCATTGTCATCATATCCGGTGATATTGTTCACTATATATGCGGGCTTGTATCACCAGATACAAGGTCTATATCATCGAATATGATGATATTTTTGAGGCGAGGCAATGGCACGTAAGGACGACCCGCAGACCGTCGAATACGAGACGAAAGCCAAGAACCTTTTGAAGTCAGAGTTGAAGCGGAAGGGCGTAACATATGCGCAGCTCGCGGAAAAGCTAGCCTCTATGGACATTCACGAAACGGAGCGGAATCTCAATAACAAGATCAGCCGTGGCGGATTCACCGCAGCCTTTTTACTGCAATGTTTGACGGCAATTGGAACGGCTAGCCTTCAGATTTCTTAGCGGCTCGCCAATCGATCATTTTCTGTACGGAGGCGTCGAGGTTACAGTCGAAGGTAGGCCAGCGCATCACTCTCGCAAGCATCGGGAAGCCCACTCAGCAGAAGACCGACGAGAACATCGCCGTTAACTTCGCGGAAAGATCCGAAATCTTCCTGGTGAACCCCGGTGTCAACGACGACACGGACTTCGCAGGCTTCGAGGTGGAAGCGGCGACCGACCTCGCAGCAACCCGTAACATCTGGTGGTTCAAGGCCAAACCTCGCCTGAAACTCGCAGGGCAGGCCATCGGCTCGGAAGTGATAGCGGATGATCAGCGCAGCCGATATCGGCAGGGCGACGAGAAAGTCATCGCCTGCCTCGCGTCTCCGAAGGTCACGAACTCCCTGCAGATCGGCCCTATACGATTGAACGGCAATCTCCGTCTTCTGGACATGGACGTCGGTTTGGCGATGAGGAACCGACGCGATCCGTCAAGGACGAGCGTACGGGCCGCGGCGATTTCCGCGACGGAAATTCTCGTGCAACGGGCTGCATTCGATCTCGATATCGCTCCCGAAGAGTTCGATGCACTGGCACCAAACATCATGACGTCTCCGGGAAGGCCGTCTCTTCCTTATATCCAGATATCAGATGCGCTCCCGAACGGTTCCGGCTTCTGCCGCCATCTCCTCGGAGATAGCAGGATCCCTGTGTCGGATCTGCTGGCAAGCGTTCTTGATGATGCTGCGCAATGGCCCCGTAACACCGTATCAGATGAACATCACATGAACGTATGCGGCAGTTCCTGCTATAAGTGCCTCCAACGCTACAACAACAGGAATTTTCACGGCCTTCTTGATTGGAGGCTGGGACTGTCCTACCTCCGCGCATTCGTTGATCCAAACTACGAGTGCGGCTTCGATGGAAAGTACGAAGACTTCGAGATCAGCGATTGGTCATCGAACGCCCATCGACTTGCAAAAGAAACTAGGACCTTTATACCCGGCAACCGGATATCATGCGTCGACGGCAGAGCGGATATCCCCACTTTCTCCCTGGATGACCGGCATAGCCGATGGGGTGCGGTAGTTCATCCGCTTTGGGATCAGAAACGGCTATTCGCGAAGCTCGGTCTCGACAATACGTTCGTTGCAGTCGACAGCTTCGAACTTTCCCGACGGCCCTTGCACGTTCTCCAGAGGGCGCGACATGCCGCCCGATGAAGCACCGGCGTCCCTGCCCTGCTTGACTGCGGAGAGAATTGCATCGGCGATATTCTCAGCAGCCTCGTGCTCCCAGTAGCGGAGCACTGTCCACCCAATGTCGATCAGATGCGCCGTCGCTCGCAAATCTCGTGCACGGTTGCGTTCGATCTTCCCGAGCCAGAAATCCGTGTTCTTCTTCACGACGGGAGGGTGCTGGTCGCACCCGTGCCAGAAGCATCCATCCAGAAAAACGGCAATCCGCAGGCTGGGAAAGGCGATATCACAGCTTGTCCGCTTCAGGCCGGGCAGCGGGAAATGGATTCGGTAACGAACCCCTTGAGCATGTAGAAGTGACCTCACCGATCTCTCGAACGGATTGTCCTTTCGAGCCGTGTGCTGCATGCGCCGACGCACGGCGGCCGTGACTTCGCTAAAGTCAGACACTGACCTTACAGACGTGGCCCGGCCGAAGATACGCGCTGGTACTTTTGTCGCCGACATCACCGCAGCCTTTTTTCGCTGTTGATGAACTGGTCGAGGCGCGATTAATCCCGCATCATCGCGTGCAAGATGGCCTGGATGTGATCTTCCAGGTCGAGCTCGCCGCGTGCCTCGACAGTCAACAGGTACCCAGCCTTGGCCCGGCAATCGCTTCGGCTAGTCGCAGGAAAGGAGCAGATGGCCAGCAATGCTTGCTCTTCAATCCGGTCTGCCCTGTGGCGGTCGTGCCAGCTGCTGCCCGGTCGATGAACAGCCCGATGAAGTGCGTCATAAGCGGTTTCATGGGTTAAGATCAGCGCCTTCAATTCGCTTGAAATACCTTCCTCTTCTGCAAACGTCGGCTCAACAACAGACGCAACGGCGGTGAGCGCAAGAAGCGTACGGCGGGTGACTCCGGGCATGTCTCACATCCTTGCCGTCTAATGAGTTCCGGCACACCATAGCATCGGCGCAGCGGTTCGCAGAGATGCACTACAACGCGATCACATTATCTGCTGACAAAGCGTACCCGCCGGCAGCTGCTCTTCGCGCCTGTGGCTGGCCGGTTGAGCTCCGCGGAGACTAAAGTCGCCGATGGTGGAACTCGCACCCCCCCGCCACCGACAAACCCCGGCCGGTCGGTGATCTGCCGTCGCGGTGGCGGCGATCTCACACACTGGCGTATTAGGTTCAAACTCTTCCAACTAGCTGCCCACCAATTGCCGAGATGGATGGATGGGAAGTTGCCGTTCGGCTCAACAGCCAGAACGAGCACTTTGCGCCAACTACGAGCCTCGCCAAGCCACTACTCGGACGTCGCGTTTTTGGTCGGGAGCGGACTGGCGGCTTTAGGCTGGCAACACTGAGAGCGGACATTCAGGTCGTCGCGAACATCGTCGTGACCCCAGACGTTAAGTCCGAGGCGCCTCGCTGGCCCGGATACGTCGAAGCTAGGAACTCGATGCAGACACGAGATTCTAACTAGGCCGTAGACTCATAAGCGCGCAGCCACAGGCGCATTGACGCGAGCTGGACCATGGCGAGGAAGTTGTCGGCGAGCTTGTCATAGCGGGTTGAGACGCGACGGAAGTGCTTCAACTTGGAGAAGAAGCGTTCGATCAGGTTGCGCTCGCGGTAGAGCCGCTTGCTGAAGCAGGGCTTCCATTTCCGGTTACTCTTGGCCGGGATGTTGGGCGTGGCACCCTGCTCCTGGATCAGTTCCCGGATGCGGTCGGCGTCGTAGGCTTTGTCGGCCAGCACGATGGTGCGTGGGCCAAGATGATCGAGAAGCCGATCAGCGATCTGACCGTCATGTGCCTGTCCTGCTGTCAGGCTGAGCCGGATTGGGAGCCCTTGCGCGTCGACGACGACGTGGATCTTGGTCGTGAGCCCACCGCGCGATCGACCGAGACAATGATCTGGACCCCCTTTTTTGCCGTCGCAGCCTGCTGGTGCGCCCGGATGGAAGTGCTGTCGATCATCTGTATGGCGCCGTCGTGGGCGGCGCTGATGGCGTCCCTCAGGCGGTCCCATACGCCTGCCTTCCGCCATCGCACAAACCGGTTGTAGCAGGTGGTCCGCGGCCCATAGCGCTCGGGCAGATCCCGCCACGGCGCGCCGGATCGCAGCACCCAGAAGATACCGTTCAGCACGCGGCGGTCGTCGACGCGCGGAACGCCTCGCGATTTGTTGGGTAGCAGCGGCTCGATCACGCGCCATTCGAAGTCGGTCAGATCATATCGGCTCATCCCGACGCTGAATCAGCTTCTCTCGGCTCAGGCAAGCCGTTCAATCGACAACGCTGATCGAAACCGGGGTGCCGTCCGGCAGGTCCTTGGTCTGCGCGTGGATCGAGGCCGTATAGCTGATCCACTCACTCCACGAGCACATCCAGATGTTCGAGCATGGTCCATCACGCAACCATGAACGGTAAGCCGACCGGCGACAAGCTGGGACGCCTCAGTCTGTATCGTTTATGAGTTTACGACCTAGGAGGTAAGCGTGACACCTAGATCGGTGGTCGCTCGCTGTCGGGCCGGCGAACTTAACCGACGTGTTTCCATAGCCCGCGTCAAATGTAAACGCTGGCTATGTTTGACCGAGCATCTGGATTTCGATCGCTATGGGCAACGGGGGATCGAATTTGGAATGTCGGCCTCCAGTCCAATGCTCTCTCTATCAGGGAATATTGAGCGAGAGATAGTCACTGCCGCAGCCACCGTGGCGCCGGCCATATCTTCGGCTTATCCTCTCTCACAGAGCTAGGAGTGGGACATGGAGAGGGTCAAAGCGATCGCGAAGCACATGGTCGTTTTTTTCGGCGTTCTGGTGGCGTTTGATCTTGCAGTTTACGCCTATATTTGGGGACAGCGCGGCACCCCCTCTCTACACACTCTCTGGCTGGCAATCGCGGCTGTTGTTATCGCAATTTTCTATGCTACCGCGAAGAACTCGTTCGCGGGCAATGAAAGAATAGGCTGGTTCGCTCGTTTGTATTTGCCACCCTGGAGCGCCTTCGAGCCTTTCTTCAAAGGATCGCGACTGCTGCTGCCGATTGTGGTACTATCGTATGTTTTATTCTATATCACCGAGGCTCTGAACCAAGGTTCTCTCTGGGCTGGCTGGGTCAACAACCACGTCCTGAATTTCTACCTATCCTGCCACAAATTCACGGCCGTCGACGTCATCCGTATCGAGATTGGTGGGTTTACGCTCTACCTCGCACTCTACGGTCTATATCTCTTCTACTGTCCGCAGATCCTGACACACGCGGTGCGCAAGGGAAGCGGCCTTGCCCGCGAAGACGCGGCTCTTGTCCTCGTCGATACGATCGAAGACCACGGGACGGCCGTCCCACCTAATGACCTCGCAGCGACAATCGAAGCTTTCGCTGGCGAGAACCGGGGCCTGTTTGATAAAGACCGCCAGACGCTGCTGAACCACAGGCTGGAATCCCTGCAACTGACCAGCCAAAGCGATCCTCCGTCTCCTCTTGCCACTGCCGCCGATGCAGCCGGAGTCGCCCGCCTTTTTCCAACAAGCCTCGCCACGGAAAGCTACTATCTCGGCCGCGACCTGTTCGATATTCTTTATCCCGCGGTCCGTAGTATTCTCTGTCTGGGGCTGGCGGTTGCCTTGCTGGCGACAAGCTTGCCCGTGGCTGCCAAGCTGCTATGGGTTGCGTTACCGAGACTGGGGGAAGAGTGCATGGTTGATATAGTGCAAGTGCCGCCAAGCTTCCGCGACTCGGAGTGGATCGAGTTCGAGGGACGGGAAGAGTCGCGCAATGCCCAAGAAGTGGTCCTGATTCCCGAGGACGACGCAGGCGAGCGATGGCATTTGGTGCCGGAAGATGTCACACAAATCGACGTCCACGGAATTAAACGCACTTTGGTCCGTAAAGGCGGAGAGATACGCGCGTTCAAACGCGTGTTCGGGAGTGTCGCCAGCCCGCTGGCTCCTGGGTTTCCTTCGCGCATGAGCCAGCAATGCTCTACTGCCGGAAGCCGTTGTTCAAACCACATCGAGATCTGTTGTGGCAGCAACTCTATTGTCGGCAATTGCTACGGCCGCTGGTCGTGTCCAGCGCCTTGACCGTCATACGACGTGGAAAAGGATGGCCGACAGATAGCGGTCTGTTCCGTCGAAAAAGCACACCATTGTCGATGCGGAGCAGGTCCGGTAGCCGGTTGGATCTCGCCATTGCAGCGGCTCGTGGACGACGCGCCAGGGCGAGTCCCGCGTAACGATCAGATTGTCCAGGTCGAAGAAATGTCAGGGACGTGCCCTCCGCCGTCATGCCTGAAAGCGCGCTGGCGGCACCATGATCCCTTGTTTCGCGGCCTGCCAGTTCTCGAATCTGCTGATGAGCCAGAGAAGCTCGCCGCGGCTCTCAGCCGATGCAGATGAGGTTGAAGATCGAATGGACTCCAAAATACGCGATGCGAAGCCCTGCTCCTGCGCCACTGTCTTCTTAAGGATGGCGAGGCACGGCCCCAAGGCGCCTGCCTCGTCAAGAATCCGCAGAGCGTCCGTGGGATCGCGCAGGCTCCGCCGAGGCGACAGCAACGAGGCGTCCACCTGAAGCCGTTTCTCCTCGACGAGTTGCGCGATCGAGGCTCGGAGCGCCTGTGCATGTCCGTCAGCAATGGCATAGCCGAGCGGCTCGATCCAATCCGGATTGCGAAGCGCGAGGAACGATCGGAAGAAGGCCCATCGCGCTTCCTGATCCGACCAGCCATGGCGAAGATCCCAGAGGGAGGTGACGACGGTCCGGATGACTGCGCTCTCTGTCCAGGCCCGCGCCGGCATCTCACTGTCGGAGGGTGACGAATTGTCGGCGGGCCAGACCTTCTCGAGCTCGTCCGCTGCTCTCGGAAGCGCCAAACGACAGGTTTCCCGAAGCAGAAGGAGCTGGCGGGTGGAAACGGCCTGCAAAAGCTTCGCTTGATAGACCACCTCGATTGCCCAATCGGACGACCGGTCGCCGAACGAGCCTATCACGATCGCGCTAGCGGCGAGATTTTCGGACTGCAGACGCAGGGCATGCAGGTCGGCGATGATGGGATCGACGCTCTCAAAAAGCTCGTCGTCTTCCCAAATCCGCGCGGCGACGAGCGCGCCGACCAGGCCTTCGCCATCCTTCCTCCGAGGGCTTCCCCGCCGACGCGGTCCAGTTGCGGCCTCGCCGGCGAGAGCGCGACCGAGTTCCAACATCTCGTCCCCGACCTTCCGGTCACCGACCGGACCGGCTCGGACCATCCAGTTCAACAGGTCGACGCGGTCTACCGACCCATCCATGATAGGCCGGCTCAATCTTGCTTGCGCCTCCTGCCAGCGCCCGGTTTTGGCCAGCAGTGCAAAGAGCCGCGGTTCGAAGTCCGGCTCGCCCGATTGAAGGCTCCGCGCAATGTCCAGAAGCTTAAGCGTCTCGGGCTTGATGCCGGTTGAGGCGGGGGTGGCAAGCGTCGGGCTCGCGTCCCATGACAGCCGCCAGCCGATCCAGTCCGGCAGCAGGTCGAGATCCTCTGCGGAAGGACGCCGGCGGGCAGCGACGAGCCTGACATAGCAAGCCTCCACGCTTTCCGGAAGAAAATCGGCCGACGCATCGACCAGACCCCGCCTGAAAGCGCGACCAGGCCGCCAGAAGCGATCGGCGGCCTCGATCCCCCGACCGGACAGAAGGGTGTAATATAACAGCGCGGCCGCTGTCTCGTCGTCCTCCGGCAAAGGCCGGAACGTCTCCAGCGCGATCATAGCGACACGTCGCAGCCAGCTGCCCGTTTCAGGATCGTCCTCTCGGATACAGCCCAAGAGCAGGGCCCGCAGGTCCGGTCGCCAGCGCAGCCCGCCTGGCCCGCGCTCCGCCCAGAGCGTGACGTCCTTGTCCAGCTTGGCGATCGCGGCCTGGATCTCTTGAGCGGTGAGTTCGGTTCCCAGCCCCCGCAGCACGGCCTCCAGGAGAGGCAAGGTGACGATACGCAGGCACAAGGCGGCCTTGAACGTCGGGGCGCCACCCGGAAGCAGAATGCGATCGGCGAACCGCGCATAGAACACTGTCGCCACTCGCGACGCTCGCCCGTGGGTCGACTTCAGGTCCCGGATAAAGTCCGCATCCGAATCCAGTCCGGCGGCGCTGACATAACCTGCGAGAGAACGGACGAACAGCGGATAGCCATCCGCGGCGTCGGCCATTGCCGCGATCAGCGCGGGCGGGAAACGACGGCCCGGGTGCTGTTCGCGCAGTATCGCGGCGGCGAGCTCCCTGGCTTGTGCATCGGTCAGTTTCGGCAGATCAATCGGCTTGGGCGTATCCTGGAACGCGCGAAGCTCCGGAACGTCCGTCCGGCTGCACCCGACCACCCGCAGGCGGTCCCAGCTGCCGTCGAACAGGCCGAGCCGCCTGAGCAGTTCCTGCGAAGACTTGATGGCGTCGGGATCCAGAGCTTGCACGCGCTCGACGGTATCGAACACAAGCAGGAGCCGAGGCTGGCCCGGCAACGAATTGACAATCGCCTTGAGCATGTCCGCGTGGCTGGCCGAGGTCAGTTGCGCGCCCTCGTAGAGATCGCCCCGGAGGCTCGCCCGAAGATCCGCGAGCTGCGCGCGGGCGGCCTCCTCTCCGGCTTTCCGCCCGTCGAGTTGCAGACCGATCTGGCGGGCGACCTCGACCAAGAGCGCGCTCGTTCCCCCCCGCGTCAGCGTCGAGCGGTCGAAATCGAGATAGGCAAAGAGAAGCTGGTCATTTCCGACATGGTCCAGCACGAACTTCGAGATCAGGGCGCTTTTTCCCATGCCGCCCATGCCGTGGACAACCAGGGCTCCCTTCGGCGCGCCCGTGACCGCCTCGACCAGCCGGCGCACGGTCCGCCTCGCCCTATCGAGTAGAGAACGGGGCGGCGTAACGCCAACGTGTTCGTACAGGCGCAGCAACGCCTCTTCGCGCCCGATGAACGAGTCCGGCCCTTGCCCCGTCCCGATGGGGCCAACCCTCCCGATCAGCACGCGCAGCGGCTCGATGACCTCCTCCAGGTCGAGGCGCCGCCGCATCTCTTCGCGAAGCGGCTTGAGTTCCGGCCAAAGCTCGACGACGAGGCTCGCGGCCTGGACCGCAGCCTCCATGTCCGGGCCTGACATCGCCTTGAGGTCTGCGCTTGCCCAGGGCAAGCCCCCATCCCCGTTCCAGCGAATAAGCAGGATGGTCAGGAAATGTGTGACGCGATCCGAGGTTATGGAGGCAGCGGCCAGGACGCCCGCGAGGTCTTCTTCTCCGCGTCGGTCACGCAGTACCGCGTGCCTGGCCGTGTCTGTAAGGATGTAGCGCGCCGGCTCGCCGCGTGGCAGACCGGCGACCGCGAGGCTTTCATCGAGAACGAGAGAGAGCTCTTCGGACGACGGCTCCGGGAGCGACCCCGCCGCCGTGTCGCGCAAATCTTTAAGCGTGAAGGAGGCACGCGTCGCGGCAGCCAGGAAAGGCAGCGTCCAACGACGCTCCGGCGCACTCTCAAGCGCTGTGGGGACCAGCATGGCTTCGAGCGCAGCGACGGTGTCCTCATGTCCTGGCCGACCACGGAACCGTTCGATGACCTTTTCGATTTCGAGCTGCGCCGCCGCGCTGTTCTGTCCCGCCATCATGGTCGCGGCTCCTTCGCGAAATGGCGGTCGATCTTTGTTTTCAGCGCTACACGCACCATGCCCCAGAATAATTCTTCGGAGCTGCCCTTCATCGCATCAATGTAGTCGAACGATTCTTCGATCTCCGCATCTTCTGGAATTCTCTTGCCCAAAGCGGTGAACATCTTTCCAAGAAAATCCTTCAGATCATCAATTTTTATATCGTCCTTCGGCGTCAATTTCTCAACCGGCACGGCAGACCCCAGAAAAACGGGAGTGTAGTTGATATATATCCAACGGAAGATGTCGAACTGATGATCGCCATCGGCGGCAGGCACCATCGATTTCAGGAAGCTTTGCATCCCGGGACCGAAGGGCGTGCCGGGCGGCACGTCGAGCACGATCCAGAGCCGGCGCTTCAAATCGGTCTTCTCGGTTTGCATAGTCTCGGCAAGCCATTTTGTCAGGGAGGTCGATGCCCAATCATTGAGCTTGCGGTCCTCGGCGTCGCCCGGGCCGAGCTCCGTGCTCCGCTTCTGAACCTCCGGCGGAGGTCGTGGAATAGTTTCGGTGGGAAGTGACAGGGCGTTGGCGATTTCGGCCAGCAGCGCATCGGGCCGCTCCGGAAGAAGCAGGGTCGACCGGTCGGCAGAGCCCTGTCCCTCCGGTGTCAGGCTTGTCGGTGCGAAGGCAAGGACGATGTCGGGCAAGGTCTCCAGTCGGGTGCGCAGGACGTCGATGGAAAAGGATTTGCCTGTCCTGGGGCCACCGGTGATCACATGTATTGGCAAGGTCGTAGGATCTGCCGCGATCTGGCCCTCGATCCAGTCGAGTAACATCTTGCGTCCCAAGAGCGGATGGCGGGTCTCGGTCGGGGTCCTGACGGCCCACAGACCCGTGACAGGCGGCGGGTCGTTCGTGGCGTCATGAAGATGATCGCGTGCCATCGCCGCGAAGGCCGAGAGCAAAATGCCTCTGTTGTGCTCGGCGGGATCCGGATCCTGCGGCCCGGCGCCCAAGCCGTCAGCCTCGTGAAGGGCAACCAGGGCGCCCTTTGCCGACAGGACTGGCGAGCCGGAGCTGCCTTTCTCGGAACTGAGAGAATAGGCGAGCCGGTTATCGCTCCCATCGTATAGCTGCAGGGCTCTACCGAAGGCGAAGACGCGGCCCATTCCTCCGGGATGCTGAGGGCACAGCAGGCCGGTATCCTTTGCCGGCGGTCCGATGAAGCCCGCTTCCGGAATCCGGATCCAGCCCCGCGGCTCGCCAAAGCGTCCGTTTCGCGCCGCCTTGCCGATCGGCGTCGCAAGCTGGATCAAGGCGAAATCGAAGGCCGTTGCGAAATCGGTTAGCGCCTTGGATTTGGGGGAGCCGCCGAGATACCAGCCCTCGGCTGGAGGCACCCGGGTGGTATCGCCCCAATTCTCATCGTGCCGCGGAATCTTCTCCTTGCGGATGTGATCGAAGAAGACGGCGAACTCCGTGTGAGACCCAGCGCGTTGCTTGCCCTGATCGTCCAAGAGAGGTTCCACGACGTGCCAGTTTGTCAGGACGACGTCCGGGGCCACCAGGAATCCCGTCCCGCCGACTTCCGTCGGGACGGGCAACCCCCCGACCACTCGCTGCGCCTTGCCGACGATGCAGCAGACGCGCGGGAAATCGGTGCGCAGTATCTCGAAGATATCGTTGGTGTTTAGAAAGGCGTCCCGTTCTTCCAAGGCGGCCTGCTTCTTGGCTGGATCGGCATTCTCCCATCGCGACAAGTCTATGGAGACGGACCCGACGTACAGCTTGATCGCCTCCCGCTCTTGCGGAGCGGGGTCCCCCCGGGTGGCTATCCAGGCGCGCACGAAGTCGCTCAGGGCACCGCTGTCCTTAAGCGCGCGAAGCTGCGCCAGCCTCTGTGCCTTGGGATCATCCGTCGTGACTTCGATCGTCTCCAGCCGCGTTGTAGTCGCGCGATCCCAGAGCTTTGCGAAGTCATACCGCGACAGACAGTAGACGCTTACATCGGCCAGATTCGATAAGATTTCGTCCGGGGTCATGGCCCGAACTCCGCAACAAACCCCACCGCCATGTCCACAGGCACCCCTCCCTTTCGTCCAGACAGGCCTCAGAACGGAACGCCGAGGGAGCCGAACTGCTCCGCTACGATCGCGGATGTCAGCGAGTAGTTGCTGACCTCGATATCCCCGGCGAAATGGAGACCGATCGCAGGCTGGCCGTCGACACCCCATGCAAAAACCGGCGAGCCCGATGCGCCCTTAAACGTTGTCGCATCGTGGCCGAACACGTTGCCGAGCGGATCCTGCTCGACGTCGCCCGGCGTCCGGATGACCCTGCCCGGCGCCAGCCTCTTCACTCCGAAGACATCGCCGAACAAGGTTTTCAGAACGAATTCCCAATTGACCCTGCCGCTGGGACCCTGCTCCATCTCGGGACGGCCGGGAAAACCGATCGTACACAGGTTGCGGCCCGAGGCCCCACGGAAATCGATCGTCTTGCCGCTGAATTTGATGGCGGCCGGCAGGACGCTCGCGGCGCCGATCGGCTCGATCTTCATAGTGACGGCGTCTAGGCGGCCGAATCCTCGGCCCGAGTTCGGATGGAGATTCGCCTCCACGATCCGGAAACGATTCGAGGCGAAGGAGGTCGCCTCGCCGAGGAAATCGATCTCGAGATCCGCCAGCACGCGGATCTGAGTAGGGCTCACACGCTGCATCGGGATCAGGAACGTCTGCATCGCATCATCGAGCACGTGATAGTTGGTGAGGATGACTCCTTTCTGCTTATCTACAAGGCTGCCCGTGCCGATGAAATGGCCGTTGTGGCCTTTGCTTGGCTGGATGCGGCCCACGGCCCCGGCGAGTATCGCAAGTTCCGGCTGCAACGGGGCAACCATACTGCCCCATGCGCCCATGAACGGATGGATTGCCGGGGGAGCACCGCCCTCGATGAGGAAACTCGGACGGGTCCCGTCGGCGATGACAATGGCTTCCAAGGAGGCCTGCTCGTCAAGGGTAAGAGGGGCGGCCGCCAGCCCGTCGAGGCCGGTCAGCTTCTTCAGCGCTTCGGCGCCATGTTCCTGCAACATGGAAAGCGCCGCCTGAACCGCCTGTCGGTCCGCTGTCTCGCGGTCCGAGCGGGCTCGCGCCTGCGCGACGACCCGCGCCGTCACCCGTTCCATCACCTCCTTTGCCATAGCCGGTGTCAGGGGCTCGTTCCCGGTGCTCTCAAGCTGTTGAACGCTTTCCGCACTGGCTCCGCTCGCGAACGCCTGCCCGGCGACGATCTGATCGCGCAGGCGTCGGATCCCGCCGCTCCGCGCGCGGCGTGCGTCCGAGCGAGCGACCGGCGGCGCTGCGATGCGTCGAGGCAGCGTCGCGGCAGCGGCCGTACCACGGATGAGCCGGAGGCTGATCTCGGCTCCACCTCCGGTCCAGTCGATCTGCGGATCGAGCGCCTCGGCGCCCAACCGGTCTGCCGCAATCGCACGGAGCGAGCTTGTTGGGTCAGCGGGAAGACGCGACCGCACGGGGCCTTCCGTCTCGCGGCCTAGATCGAAATCGGCTTTCAGGATCGCCTCGGCGTCGACGACGCCGGCTCCCATCTCCATCTCGTTCCATCCTGACGACGGCCGTTGGGCAGTCGCTCGAACGAGTCGTTTGAACATGTCCTGCAGCGTTTCGCGGCGCTGGTGGGCGGCGGCGATCAGGCTCGCCCGCCCATGATAAGCAAGCCAGCAGGCCGCAACGCCGGCGGTGAGCGCGACGGCGAAGCTAGTACCCTGTCCCTGCCCCACATCCATCGTCTTGGCGTTGGCCCGATAGACGTTCTGTCCCGGAGCCGATATGTCGACCTCAGGCCCCATCGAAGTGCCTCGCCATGGCGCGAAATGCTGGTCAACGCCAGCGACCCCCAAACAGGCATCGAACTGTGCCGGCCATACAACGACGCCGACGCAGTTTCCGGCCGCCGCCATCACGAGGAGGTCCGCCGCGACTGCCCGCTCGATCGCCCCCCAAAGGCTGTAGGACCAAATGCCGCCCAGCGACATGGTAATGACATGTGCCCCTGCCGCAACGGCATGGTCCACAGCTTCCGCTACCTTTACCATCGAAGGCTGGGTGACTCGCTCGATGGCCCGGATCGGCATCAAGCTCGCTTCGGGCGCCGATCCAATTATGTCGCGGGCACTGCGGCTGACGACCACGCTCGCCGTCGCCGTCCCGTGGCCCGGATTGCCGCCGCTCTGCATGGGATCGGTCGGGTCGTCGGGCCGATCATCCTCCAGCAGGTTCCGCGGCTGCCGCAACGGGATTTCGGCTAACTCGACGTGAGACGTGATCCCCGTATCCGGCTGGGCGATCACAATCCCGCGGCCTCCGCGCGGCAGGCCGCGGTCCTTGGCCAAGGCCCAGGCCTTGTCGGCCTTGATGGCCGAAATGGCCCAGCGCTTCTTATCTCCAAGGTCGGGCTCCTCGGGCGCCCAGCACGCGGAGGTAATGTCGTCGACGCTCTCCTCGGAACCTTGCTCGGCAGGGCGGCCCGGGTCAGTGGGCATGACCGGGACCGCCACGTCGGCCTCGCAGGCCGTAAGGCGATACGTCTCGGCAATCTCCCGCGCGACCTCGAATGCAGCGTCGAGGCTCTCCCATGCGCGGTCCAGCCTCGTCACAGTCATATCCAGCGGCCGCTCGCGCGTGACCGATAGGCCAGCGCCTTTAAGCGCCGCAAGCTCGGTGAAAAGCTCGTCGCCCCTGGCCTCAGTCGGGACGAAGAGCTTGAGGCGAGCCTCGGCACCTATCGTTGGCACCGTCCGACGGTCAATGATCTCGATGATTGTCACGGCGTCCCCCCTTAAAGTGTCTCGCAATGCGCAGCCAATCGAAGCGCTATGGCAGTGACACTGCCGTATTATTCAAGCAGTCATCATTCAGAAACATAGATCAACTATAGCCTTCATAGATACTGAGTGGAATACTGCAGTCTGTTAAAAGAGGGGGAAGAAAACATGCCGCTTCAAGATCGCACGCGCAGCGACAGGGAATTCCTGGCCGGCCTTCTGCGCCGACGCCCGCAGGATCGGGCGTTCTACGAAAACCGGCTCAAATCCGATCTCACCGAATCAGCTGCGGCGCGAAGCCGGGTCGAACTCGAGACCATCGTGAGCGAGGAGCGGCCTGTGCTCTTCGTCAAGAAAGGTAAGATCGACTTCGAAGAAGCCACCATCCGGGGCAGGGAAGCAGCCGATCTCGTGGCGAACCTAGCCAGAACGAGGGAACGTATCGAGCCCCTTATGCCGCTCATCGGTCGCATCGATGTCGTGAACTTTCCGAACGGCTTCCCCTATGTTGGCACCGGCTGGTTCCTCGAAACCGATATCGTGGTGACGAACCGACACGTGGCGGAGTTGATCGCCCGCTGGGATGGCCGGCGTTATGCGTTTACGCCGGGTACGCTCCGCCGGCCGATGCAGCCAACGCTGCACTTGGGTCACGAATACGACGATCTCAACCAACCAGAAGATCCGAAATTTCCGGTGATGGAGGTGCTGTATATCGAGCCCGAGAACGGGCCTCACGATGTCGCTTTCCTGCGGGTGGATCGGCGTACCGATGGGCAATTCCCGGGCAGGATCGAGATCGCCGACGCCGACCTCGGCCAAGACTGCGAAGTCTGCGTGATCGGATACCCTGCCGTGGCCCCGCGGCACATCATACCCGACCAGGATCTGATGAACGCGCTTTACCTAGGCCGCTATAACATCAAACGTGTCGCGCCCGGGTTCATGATGCGGGCCGAGCCGACCGGCGCACGGCATGACTGCACGACCCTGGGCGGAAATTCCGGCTCCGTGGTCATCGACACGGCGACCGGCAAGGCGGGCGGCCTGCATTTTGCAGGCCTGTACCGAGAGGCCAATTATGCCGTTCCGGCATCCATATTGCGCGACTATGTCGCCCGCCGCCGATGGCTCACGCCGCCGGCGATCGAGACACGAGCCCCCGCTTTCGGCGCGGCACCTTCCATGGGCGTCGCTGCAGCACCCGTCGAAGTCACGGTTGGTGCGTCTGGCGTCACCATCCCGCTCACCATTACCGTGAGCCTCGGCACCGGCGCGAATAGGGCTCCACAGCCCGACATATCCGGCGCAGGTGCGACCGCTCCCGAAGCCGTCGAAATGGCGGCGAAGGCATATTGGCGGTCCCGTCCCACTGGCGTGGTGGCCGTGCGCGTCGGTTACGATGAAACGGACGGTCACGTCGGTGACGTCCCGATAATCGTAGCTTCCGTTGATCCTCGCGCGCTGCCGGGCTTCACGCAGGCCCCCTCAAATATGTTCGGCGCGGCGATACACTACGAGGCTGCCTCGCTCCTTGAGCAGCTCGACGCCCGCCACACGCTCGAAGCGGCAGTCAGCTCAGTGGCCTATGACGACGATGCCCGCGTCGGCGAGCCGTTCTCCTTCGAGCCTGTCGGGGAGGATATGGAAGTGATCGCTCATGTCGGGCCTGAATATTCGTGGGCGACGTTGCAGCGCTTCCTTGGCGAGGCCACCGGCCAGCTCGTGTCCGGGATCTATGAGTTCAGGGGTCCACATATCCGCGACGCCTTGAAGGAGCGATTAGATGCTGGCGGTTCCTTGACCCTGGTAATGGACAATTCGACCTTCGCCAAAATCCGGGAGGAAGATGCCAGTGTGGAGTTTCCGGCGCGCGAGACATTCGCCGAATGGGCGGAACAATACGGCAGCCGCTTCGAACGCGTTGTCGCTCCCGAGGGCGCCACAGGTCTCATTGCCAACGCTTACCACATCAAAGTAACGGTTCGGGACGACGACACGTTCTGGCTATCGTCCGGCAATTGGAAGCTTACCTCGAGCCAGCCCGCCATTACGCAGGATCAACTCGACAACGCCATGTCGGTCGACCTTCCCGGCAATCGGGAATGGCATGTCGTCGTGAAGAGCCCGACACTCTCGCGTCGCCTGCGGGCACATCTCCTGCAGGACTTTACCCATTCCGGAGCGCTGGGCGCCGGACCGCTTCCGCGTTCTATGACCGAGGAGATGGTGGCCGTCACCGCCGAAACCGAGGCGCTGATGCTGGAGCGTCCAGCTCCACGAAAAATACTCGAGCCTTTGCCGACCCAGCGGCGGCAGATGTCAGTGCAATACCTGCTGACGCCCGACAAGCAGGGCGAGGTTTATGGCGATGCGGTGCTCCGCCTGATCCGCTCGGCGAGATCCACCCTGTACTTCCAGATCCCGTATATCGGCATGCCGGCCTCGCCCGACGCCGACCGCGGCTACATTGACGATCTCATCCAGGCCCTCACCAAGAAGCTGAAAACTCTACCCGATGCGCGCCTTCTGCTGCGCCAAGGCGGCAAGGATCTTTCCGATCCGCGGCATGCCGCTTGGTATTTCAAGTCCAAAGGCGTCGACATCGCCTCGCGCGTGCGCGTCATCGCCGACCACCACACGAAGGGAATGATCGTTGACGGTCAGAGGGTGTTGATCGGCAGCCACAACTGGAGCTCGGCGGGTGTGACGCTGAACCGTGATGCATCACTGATTTTCGATGACCGGGAAATCTCGGGATACTTCGCCGAAGCGTTCCTGATCGATTGGGATCGCTCCAGCCCGGTTCAGCCGAGGAAATCGGCCAAGGCGGAGACGATCCTGTTGGATCGCCTGGACGAGAGCGTATCGAGTGGACAGCGCCTGGTTCCGCTATCAGCGTTTCTAGACGATTGAAGGCTCCCAGCAGAGCCGGCCGAAAAGCAAGGAACAAATTGCATGCAACGTTTGCGTTGAAGCGCATGACAAAGTCGGCGCCAGAACGAGGCGCATTGCCGCCATTCGCAACGAGGACAATGAAGGTCTTCGTTGGGGTGTCGAACTCTGTCGTTCAGAGTGATTTGGGTTTGGGGCGAGAGCAGCCGGCCGCGAGGAGTCCCGAGTTTGTGAACGAGGTGTCGGTCGGGCGCGTCTGATAGGGGCCCCACAAATCCAACACCGCCCCGCCACCGACAAACCCCGGGGGACTACCTGCTGCGAGGTGCTGCTGCTGGGAGCCGGCGGCGCCGGCGCCGCGGTGGCCTACGCTTTGTTGGAAAGTGGCGTCGAGACGCTGCTTTTAACCGACGTGCAGACTGATCGGGCCGAAGCGCTGGCGTGCCGGCTTGGGTCGGCCGGCGGCACGCAAAAGGTGGAGGTGGTAATGGACCTCGCTGCGGCCTCCGCTCGCGCAGACGGCATCGTCAACGCGACGCCGGTCGGGATGGCAAAGTTGCCCGGCATGCCGATCGCCGCAGATCTGTTGCGACCGGAGTGCTGGGTCGCCGACATCGTGTACCTGCCGCTCGAAACGGAACTGCTCAGGGAGGCACGGCAACGAGGCTGCCGCACGCTCAGCGGCGAGGGAATGGCCGTGTTCCAGGCCGTGCGGGCTTTTGAACTTTTCACCGGGCTTGCGCCCGACGTTGAACGGATGAAGGCGGCGTTTGCCGCCTTTGGGAGCGCCCGTGACCCAGCAGACACAGGACTTGGACAATAGCCAATAGGGAGGAAGGAACATGAATTTCAAAGCCACACGCCGGGAACTCCTGATCGGGGCGGGCGTGCTCGCCACGACGGCAGCCTTTCCGGCACTCGCCCAGGACAAGCCGAAGCTGCGCTTCTCGGCCGTGTTTTCCGAACAGGACATCCGCGCCGACATGATGAAAATGTTTGCCGACGCAATCAAGGACGACTTCGTCTTTGAGGGCTACTACGGCGGCAATCTGTTCAAGCAGGGTACCGAGCTCGTCGCCCTGCAGCGCGGCAATCTTGAGATGGGCAACATCGCACCGCAGGATATCTCCAAGCAGATCCCGGCATGGTCGATTGTCACCGCTGCCTATTTGTTCCGCGACGCCGCGCATCTGAAAACCTTCTTCGCCGGCGATCTCGGCGCAGAGATGAAGAAGATGACCGAGGACCAGCTTGGCGTGCGCGTGCTCGGGCCGACTTATTTCGGCGCCCGGCAGATAGGCCTAAAGCCGGACAAGAAGATCACCACGCCGGCCGACATGGCAGGCATCAAGCTGCGCATGCCAGGTGGCGACGCATGGCAGTTCCTCGGCGCCGCGCTCGGGGCCAATCCCGTCGCGATGGCTTACGCCGAGGTCTACACTGGTCTGCAGACCGGTGCGATCGACGGCCAGGACAATCCGCTGCCGAACGTCGAGAACATGAAGTTCTATGAGGTCATGTCGCAGATCGTGCTGACCGCGCACCTGGTCGGCTTCGATCTGCTGACCGTGTCGAAGAAGGTGTGGGATGACATGGGCCCCGACAGGCAGGCGAAGTTCCAGGCCGCCGCCGACGCCGCCATCGAATTCAGCACGCAAAAGCATCTTGCGCGCGAGAAAGAGCTGGTCGAGTTGTTCAAGGGCAAGGGCCTCAAGCTCTACGAGCCCGACATCGCTGCGTTCCGCAAATACGCTCAGGAGAAATACCTGTCGTCGGACCTCGCCAAGGACTGGCCGGCCGGCATGGTCGACAAGATCAACGCGCTCTAAGCCGGAGGGGCGGCGGGCATTCGCCGCGCCTCCTCCATCCCACTGATGGCTTTCACAGGCGGAGAATCGCGCGTGAACCCTTCGCTCCGAAACCTCGGCCGCTGGCTGTACCGGCGCGCCGAAAACGTCCTCGCTGTCATGCTGGCCGCAATGTTCGCGGCATTCCTGCTGCAGATCGTCTTTCGCTACCTGCTCAACATGCCGATCGGCTGGACCAACGAAATCAGCGTGATCCTGTGGATCTGGCTGGTGCTGTGGGGTGCAGCCTTCGTCGTCCGCGAGGAGGAGGAGATCCGCTTCGATCTCTTTTACGCATCGGCCCCACCGCGTGTTCGCCGCACCATGTTCCTCATCGCGGCCACATCGCTGATTGCGTTTTACGCGATTTCGTTTCCAGCCGTGCTCGACTACGTGACGTTCATGAAGGTCGAAAAGACCGCCTATCTGAAGATCCGCTTCGACTGGCTGTTCTCGATCTACATCATATTCGTCGTGGCGATCATTCTCCGCTACCTCTGGCTGTCCTGGCAGGCCGTGTTCGGCAAGGCGCCAAAGGAGTTCGATCCCACCAAGGCGGGGTCGGGTGTATGAATTTCGCCAGTCCGTTCTCGATCTCGGTCGTCGCGATCACCGTGCTTGCCTTTCTCGGGCTGCCGATCGGGCACTCCATGATCGCCGGCTCGATCCTCTATCTGCTGCTGGCAGGGCTCGATATGGGGACGGCGGCCGAGCAGTTGCTGAACGGGATGTACAACAACTACATCATCCTCGCCGTGCCGTTGTTCATCCTGGCTGCTGAGCTGATGAACATCGGCTCGATGACGGAACGCCTGCTGCGCTTCTGCGATGCCGTGGTCGGCCGGTTCCGGGGCGGGCTTGCCTACGTCAACGTCGTCCAGAGCATCATTTTTGCGGGCATGTCGGGATCGGCCATCGCCGATGCTGCCGGCACCGGCAAGATGATGCAGATGATGATGACCAAGGACGGCAAGTACACGCCGAGCTACGCAGCGGCGCTGACGGCTGTGACCTCGGTCATCGGGCCGATCATCCCGCCGTCGATCCCAATGGTCATCTACGCGCTCGTGTCCGATGCCTCGATCGGCTACCTGTTCCTCGGGGGCGTCATCCCCGGCCTGCTGATGGCGGCGGCGCAGATGGGGATCGTGGCATACCAGGCGCAGCGCAACAACTTTCCGGTCGAAGCGCCGACACCGCTGCGCGAACTGCCGGGCATTACCTGGCGTGCCTTCCCCTCGCTTATGATGCCGGTCGTCCTGCTCGGCGGCATTTACACCGGCGCCACCACGCCGACCGAAGCGGCGGCCGTGGCCGCGGCCTATGCTCTGGTCATCTCTGTCGTGCTCTACCGCAGTGTCAGCTTCGCCGACTTCTACCAGTCCGTGCTGGCCAGCGCGCGCACCTCGGCCTCGATCGGCATGCTGATCGCCGGCGCTCTGGTCTTCAATTATGTGGTCACCGTCGAGAACATCCCGGAATCGATCAAGGCCATTCTCATAAGCTGGGATCTTTCGCCGATCGGCTTCTTGATCCTGGTCAATAGCCTGCTCCTGCTGCTCGGCTGCGTGCTTGAAGGCACCACGATTCTGCTCGTGATCGTGCCCGTCCTGATCCCGACGGCGCGCGCGCTCGGCATCGACATGGTGCATTTCGGCGTGATGGTGGTGGTCAACATCATGCTCGGCCTGGTGACGCCGCCATATGGTTTGCTGCTGTTCATCATGACCAGGATCGCCGAAGTACCGCTGAGAGACATCGTCCGCGACGTGCTTCCGTTCCTGTGGGCGATGATCGCTTCGCTGGCTCTCATCACTTTTCTCCCGGGGCTCGTGCTCTGGCTGCCCCGGCTGCTGGGTTACCAGGGTTGATCGAAGACAAAGGAGCCGTCATGGCGAAGCCCATCTATGTGATCAACGGCCCGAACCTGAACCGACTCGGCAAGCGCGAGCCGGAAATCTACGGCACGACGACGCTGGCCGAGATCGAGGCCTTCTGCCGCGATGCGGCTGGCGACACACCCATCCGCTTCCATCAGTCGAACAGCGAAGGTCAGATCATCGACTGGATCCACGAAGCGATCGACGAGGGAGCCGGGATCGTCATCAACCCGGCGGGTCTCTCCTTCACGTCGATTGCGATCCTCGACGCTTTAAAGATGTTTTCCGGCCCGATCGTCGAGCTCCACATCTCGAACATTCACAAGCGCGAGGCCCACTATCACCATTCCTACGTGTCGAAGGTCGCGACGGCGGTCATCGCAGGGCTAGGCCCGCGCGGCTATCCTGTCGCGGTTCGTGCGGTCTTGGATCTGCAAGCGGCGGCATCGAAGGTGTCATGACCTTGAAGACCTCCATCGCCACCGTGTCGATCAGCGGCGATTTACGCGAGAAGCTCGCGGCCATCGCTGCGGCCGGCTTCGACGGCGTGGAAATATTCGAGAATGACTTTCTTGCCTTCGACGGCAGCCCTGCCGAAGTCGGCCGTATGATCAGTCCGCCAGGCCGTCGTCGAGCCTATTCTGGCCGTCAAAACCACAGACCCTGAAGACTGCCACCCCCTTGAGGCCAACAACGCCTATGTCCTCCACTGCCACGATATTCTACTAAGAATTGCCAACCGTTGGCTTCCCTTGGCGAGAGATCGGGCGAGACGCAGAATCGGCGGTGCATAGCCCTTGCGGTAGCGAATCCGTAGGTGGTCGCCAGAAGCCGTCCATGCCGGGTCGATCGCACCAGGTCGCAATTTGGGCCGACAGCGGACTGGCAGCTTCTGGTTTCTTCGGTTGCGATACACCCTTCGTTGGGTTGACGGCATTGATCGGGGATCTGGTGGAGTCCAAGCCTTCATCCGATACGCGATAGTAGCTGCATACCATCAGTCCTGCTTGAACTGACGGGGTGGGGGCTCCCTCCGCCGGACATCGTATGGTGCCATCCGCGCCGGTGTGGCGAGTTCGAGTCGGTCATTCCCCACGGCCCTCCCATCTCAAGCGGTCGCCAGCCTTCTGGACCACGGTACAGTCGAGGTGCCAGACACAGTCAGCGAGATCGCGCAGCTCTATCTCGATCGACCTTTTCATGGGAAGATCGAAGAGTTGAACAGGCTGTAGGACGAAACACAGGAGGCTGCCGAGATGCGGTTCAGTGGGTTGGACCATTTCGGTTCCTGCTCACAAAGAACACCGCCAATACCACCTGAGCGGCGAAGTAGAGCGCCAAGGCGGTCAGGGCGTAAACCGCGACCGGCTGGAGGATCGGAAAGAAGGTGACGGAGGCCCGGTCGTTGTCGCTGCTTAGCAGGTTGCCGTAGTGGTAGTTGTTATCGAAAAGCGGCCCCCAACTTCCGTCCGGATCGGTGGCGAGCCGCATTCTGCCTCCTTTGTGAAGACAGACAGGCATCGTGCGGTTTCGCGTGGTCGTGCATTCAACCGGCGTCGACTGGATGTGGGGGAAATCGGACTTGTAGAAATAGACCTCGCCCTCGTTGCCGAATTTCTTCAGGAAGTGGCCTTGGGCCAGGATCGGCAGAAGCACCAGCATCGCAAGCGTCAGAGTAGCCGTGCGGCGGGTGGAAGAGCCAACTGGCAACCGACCCATAGCGCCGAACGAGGGAACGCGCTGCCACCATGGGTGCAGGTTGCGCGACCGGGCGAAGGTGAGAAGCATGTAGAACAGTATCGGTGCCAACACCGCGAAGATTTGCATCCCAAAAAAGGAACTGAGGAGCTTGTTGGCGCCGACGGACAGCGCCCGGAAGAGATCGGTTCCTCTGTCAGCCTGCCAATGGATGAGAATGAGCGCGAAGAACACGGCCGAGAGAACCGTAAAGCCGCGCATGAACGAGGACGAAAGCGGCCTGCGCTCGATAGGCAGATCGGGCCAAAACGCCGCGATGTCGGCAGCCGGAATCATATAGGCGAAGCTGTCGGTGTCGTCCTTCGCGCGACGCACCAGCATTCCGATGGAAACCGCATGCTGGTTGTCCCACACCGCGCCGCCACTGAAGCCGCGCGGCGCGAACACATCGTCTCCTCGGTCGCCTTCCACCTGTATCCAGGCGTCGGTATTGAAGCCGCGAAACCGAGCGCTGGCATGGTTTCCCATGACATCGCCGTCCTCGATGCCAAAGACGCTCAGACTGTCGTCATCCATTCCGATACCGGTGACATCCGCCAACCGCGCAAGGCCAGCTTCCGCAGGGGCCGAGTCGGTCAGCTCAACCACCGCAATGTCGTCCTGCGGCGATACGCCCATTGGCCGCCACTCAATGACATGGCCATCAGCGATCACACCGTCGGGAAGCAGCGGGAATGCAACAACCAGACCGGCATCCGCCAACGGTTGTTCCTTCGAATCACGATCGCGTTCAAGCGCAACATTCACAACGTGAGCGGCCGTCACGAGGTGTTTCGGCGTGACAAGGACGGCCATGCCAACATGGCTGCCATCCTTGGCGCGAATCTCCACGATACCAGCGGCCTTGTCAGCCCTGATCCTGCCCGATCCACCCCTCAGCATGATCGGACCGACTACTGCGGCGCCTGGACCCGGCCCTCGCCGACTTCCAAGCGGGTCAGCGGGGGAACGACTTTCGCATGTTCCAGAATATCGCCGATGATGCGGCGAGCCGACACGCTGCCCCCTTGATCCTTCAAATTCTGCGCCCACAGCGCGGCGACCCCCGCAACATGCGGCGCGGCCATGCTGGTGCCGTTGAAGGCGACGAGCCCGCCGCCCAGCTTGGCCGATATGACAGAGACGCCGGGTGCGGCAATGGCAGGTTGTTCGTTGGAGAAAGACGCGATGCCGTATACGGCTCCCTTTTTTTCTAGCGCGGCAACCGACAAAAAGCGCTGGCCCGAGGCGGGTGGTGCTACGACAACCGTATAATCTGGCCGGCTACTTTCATTGCCCGCGGCCGCGACCAACACACTTCCCCCTACAATGCCGTCGTCGGTGGGTACGAGTGCATCGGAGAGCTGGTCGAATACCCGTGTGTTCTGCTGGTAGCCGCTCAACGCGATCGAGATGGCTTTCGGGCGCTTGTAACCCTGCCCGATCAGGTACTCGCAATAGCCGACGAAGTCCATGCCAAGCGACATAGAGATGACATGGGCGCCCTCCGACTTGGCCCAGAGGATCGCGTTGAAGATCTGTTCGGACGAGCCGCCCCCCTCGCCAAGTACCTTGCCGATCAATGCGCGATCGACTCCGCGCGCTACGCCGATGCGGGTGCCATCGACATCGCGCCCGAAGATAGTTCCCGCGCAATGCGTTCCGTGGCCGTTCGTGTCCTCAGCGCTCTCCGCCGTGAAATTCCTGAGCATCAGATTCACGCCCGCGAACGCCAGATGGGTCTTGTCGATGCCCGTGTCCAGAACTGCGACCGTAATTCCGCGGCCATCGAATGGGCTCGTAGTAGCGCCGACGTCCTCAACCCCCCAGGCTATGGTCCCGGCCTTGGCCTTGCTGACGACCTTTTTGCCCATCGGCTTGACCAGAACGAACGGCATCTTCGGCACGGCCACCGCCACGGTCGGGTCGGTCGCAATCTTTCTCGCTTTCTCGATCGTCAACTCGTCGACTTCGGTTTTCGCGTTGGCCAGCGTCTCCGCGTTGAGCCCGCGTCCGGGTCCGCGCGGCGCCGCGCGCATGCCCGCCAACGGCCCCGCTTTCGGTCCTGCCGCGATCGGCGCGGTATCGTCGCCCTTGGACTTCGGCACGCGCAGCACCACCCATTCGATCTTTCCGCTCATCACGCTTCTCCCTTTCTCATGCGCCTACAGGCCAAGCAGCGACGCGGCCGCCGTAGGCAGCGTCCCGGTTGCAGTTAAAGCTGGCTGGCCCTCGACGATCCCAAAGGTCGCACCTTCCAGAGTCACTCCGAGTGCCTGGGCCAGAGGTGGTAGGGCGAACTTCATCTTCGGTGCCGACAGCGCTTTGGAAAGCACCTCATTGAGCTTGCCTTTGAGCTTGTCGTCGAGATTGAGCGCCTTGGCTACGTTGCGTGTAACATCGTTGGAGATATTCAGCTCGGTTACCATACCTGTCGCTCCAACCTCATTGTTCGCGACGCTAAGACTGAAGTAAGCGACGACGCTTCCATTCGAACTTGGCACGCCACCTGGGCGCACGCGGAAGTGGACTTTTGCTCGCATACGATCGCCTTCGATCGATAACAGTGTACCGTTGTGGCGGAGCCTTCCGCCCAGATCGTCCCAAACGGCGTTGATCAAGGTATCGATTTTCGAGATCAGGTCCGAAAGTGCGATTGTGGTGACGACATTGATGGGACCCGCGGCCGATCGCTCCACTGCGGTGCGTATGGCGAAGACCAACGGGACATCCTCGATGGATACCGAAAACGGGAAATCTGGCAGACGCTTGGCTTGTGCCGGCGCGCGGCCGGGGAAAAGCGCCGAAAGCGCGCAGGCTGAGCCCACTACCAGTATATGCCTGCGGCCAATTCGCAGGAAACTCGATATGGGTGTCGATTCCGGCATCGTATCGCACCAGCGCTATACGATTTTGGACTTGATCGAGGCCGGCTGAGCATCGATCAGGTTATTTTGCCGCATTCTGATTTGTTCGACTTGTTCCGCAAGTTCTATAAATGGCCTGTTGCCCGGGGCTGGCGGCTCTGCTGGATAGCCGATACCGGTCGTTGGATCTTTACGTCGACCGTCCAGAAACCAAGTGATGCTGAATTCACCGCCTGACCCCCGGACCATGATCACCAATGCGATGAAATAGGCGAAAAAGCCGAGGAACAGACCTATGCCATACGCCCCGAACATCGCCTGTTTCTGTGATGCAACGTCGGAGCCAAACAGTGAAGTCACGCCGGCGCCGCCGACAATTCCAATAATTGTCGTCACATCACTGAACTGGACGTCCGCCTTACGATAGCGGTTGATGTAGTAGACAAGCCAGCCGATGACGGCGCCGAAAGCCAGCGCGCCTGCATTCGGCAACGTAGGTAGAAAATCCGCCATTTCTTTCTCCCCACCATTTTCTTGCTTAGCTTAAACGCGTTTCGCCACCGCCCACCGAAACAGCATTGCAGTGTAAACTCCGCCCAGGGCCCCACCCGTCAACTCGAGCGCGGCGTCCGGCATCAAAAGGCATAGGCAGCCCGTCAACACAAATAGGAAGTTCGCTGGTCGCACCCAATGCACAGCGCTGTGTGCCAGCAGACTGGTTAACCAGCCGCAGGCCACTCCCAGCGAAATCGCACCGGTGACGATCATGAAAACCTCTCCGCCCACAACAACTATGCACCAAACGGCAAAATATGCAACGAAAATGGCAAGAACAACCAGCTTCTATTCGGAGTTGTAAGAGTCGCCCGTCAGACCAAAAGCACTAGCATGCGACTGATATGCTGCGCAAAGCGGCCGACCAAACAAGGTGTGCGGCGCAAATTTTCTTCTGGTCGTGAATGTCCATAGCGATTTGTATTTGTTGGGTTAAACCTCGAACGGAGCTGTCACAAATAGCCAGATCTAACCTCTATGTTTTGAGAACATCTGTCACCAATTCAGGGGCAGATGCAGTTATACTGTCATGTGACGCCCGCCAATCAGAGCAAAGTGTCGCCTCGCGTGGGCGAGAGGAAACCGTCGTCATCCGGATGCGCCAATATAGGATTGTTGATGCAATGATTGTCCACGACCCGCACGGGAAGCAGTGAGCCGAGTTCGGGCGATCGTGGCCCGACATTGCCGAGCGCTAACTCACTCAGTCGAACTAGCATCTGGAACGAAATGCATCTCCGATATTTTTCGACAAGGAGCGACATTGAGCCTGGCAAGGCTTTGATGTGTTTCGAATAGGCATTTTTTGCTGTCGGTGGCGACTAAGGCTAGACATCGATCTCTAAGAAGTTCCGCGATGTCAGAAGACATTTCTTATTCTAGATGGATTGCAATGTGCAACGGGTGGCGTCATGATGAATCCACGGCTATCTATGTGGCGCTGCAACAAAGGGCTTTAAGTTTAAACCTGACAGATGCCGATGCATAGCTATTGAACATGGTTCGGAACCCTCGCAGCACATGCGAGACCGTTGAAGATCGCCACATGGAATCTCGGCTAGCACTTGTCTGCCGCTGAAGCGCTGACCTGGACCGCAAAATGCTGCGGTCCGTTTGCTCAGGCTTCTGAGCGGCAAGATAGTGTTTCTTGGCTCATGAATGACATGTCGGCGGACCGCGTCGGTGACAATTGGGGGGTTCGAATGAATTGGCTAGAACGGGCTTTCCTGGTCCTACTCACATCCTCGCTTGCTGGATGTGGTACCGTTGTCCCACAGTTGCGAGACTGGCCCTATGCCACGGACGTTCAGGGCGAACTGATGGTGCAAGCGATCGTGCGCAGCATCCGATGCGAACTGCGTCACGCCGTCACCACGGCAGTAAACGATGACATCGCGTCCGCCCACGCCAACAAAGGAAAGACTTACTCGGATTTCTTGGACAATTGGGGAGCGCAGTTGTTGTTGACATTGACTGTCGTCGAGAAATCGACGCTGAGCCCTAGTGTCAACTTAATGCCACCATCGCCCGCTTCCTCAGTCCTCAACGTCGCTGCAGGAGGTTCATTGTCATCTCAGGCCACCAGGACCGAGAAGATGAACTTCTTCTACACTGTGAAGGAACTGTATCTGCGAAAGGGGGAGGAGTGTGACGCGAGTGGTGAAGAGCGCCAAGGCTCGCTGCTTGTCAAGAACGATCTCAAGATCGCTAGCATCCTCACGTCGAGAATAAACACGGTCGCACTTGGTCAAGCGAGGGCACCCGCTGCCGGCAAGCCCAACGTGCTCTCTCACCAGATTACGTTCCAAATCGTCTCAAGCGGCAACATTACCCCGAGCTGGCGGTTGGTGCGGGCTACAATCAATCCGTCAGGCTCTTTGTTCAACACGAGCAGAGACCGTACTCAAGACCTCGTGATCACCTTCGGTCCGTTGGACAAGGCTCAAGGCGGGAAATCACTCATCGCAATCGCCGAGCAGGCTCATTTTGCATCGCAGCTCGCGAGTGGCGTCTCAAGTGGATTTAAGGCTGCGCTTCCACAGTAACAGGGCGAAACGAACAATTGGGGAGGGTTTTTTGACCAAGAAACCGCCGGGCAGTGAAGCAAGGCCTCGCAAACGAACAACACCGCAGAAGGCGGCATTGAGCAAGAAGAAAGGCGCCCCACCGGAGGCGGGGGTCAAGAGTCAAGCTGCATCCAGACTTGGCGGGATGGCCAAAACGTCCAAGGCGGCGTCGAAAATGGTCACACCATCTGGAGACGCTATGGACCCTGTGGTGGCGGCAAAGGCAGAAATTCTGGCCTTCAACGATGTGTTCCAAATGTTGGCGGCAAGAGCAAATGGATGTGGTCTCCCACCTACTACATTACGCAGGATAGGCGACCACTGGATGATTTGTTTTCTTCAATCGGATTGCAGCTATGGCCAATGTCAGGTGTACACAGGACCTGTGCCGTAAGCGATACTGCCACCTATCGCCGGCGATTGATCCACCTCTGACCGTGTCAACTGTCTGATCGGACAGGCCATGTAGGGAGGCTTATCGGCCTCGGTTTGAGCGTTCTGCGCGGCCAATGGTCTATCGCGAGACCTGTCACGGATTGAGAAGGTGAACGTGAAGGGTGGGCCTTTAAATGCGCCCAAGGTATCGCCCGGTCTTCTTCGAATGGGTGTTGCCGCAGGTTTTAGACAGCGACCGTTTTGCTCTTCAACCCGAGGAAGGCAAGTTCTCCCCTGCAGACTGGGAGCCATTCCTGCTCCACGGAAGCCATCAAGAGTGGTGGAGTCGACATAGGGCTAGCCCGTGGGGCGACATTAAGGACCGCTAGCGGCTATGGGAGTAGCCGTTTATCATGGGGGTATACCTCAGCGTGACGTAGCGAAGTCGGCATCAGCCGCAACATATGGGCTGTCGATAGCTGTTTGTGACAAGGCAGGCGTCGAGCCTAAATCCTGAAGTTGCAGGCCATGACTGACTGGCGGACCTAACGAATGTCGGCTTTATGCCAGAGCCAATCCCTTCCGCGTCCGCGCGCAATGTCCTACTTGGGGCCGAAAGCCGACTGGCAGCTTCGAGCCATCGATCGTCAGGTAGCGGTCATCGGCAAACCGCATCAAGCGATAGGCGCAGCTTAGATCTGGGCTAACGCAGTTCAGCCACAGTGAAAATGTCCTGTGCCCGAAAGAACTCTTTGGCCTTCTCCGCCGCTGCTGCAACCTCGTCCTCCGGGACATAGAAGACGACTGTTAGGTCTTTGACGGCTCGGGAGCAACATACGTAGAACAGACGCGTCGTGCGATCGAGAACGGAGTCCTTGCCTTCGGCGATATTGGCCTTGTCAGTGTCAGACAGCGGCGTGATGCCGAAGAATTTCCCGTAAGAGAATAGACTGTATTTAGCTTCCTCATCGTCGAGCACCACGAGGACCCGATCGAACTCGGCGCCCTTGACGCCTTGGTGGGTATCGAAGGGCGACTGCCTTAGCACGTAGTTCTCGTAGTTCCACATCTGGCTCGCCTGACAGGCGAAGAAGGCGATCACTGCTGCGTCGTCGTCCGCTCCCTCGTCGGCGGGTGCGGCTGGAGGCAGGCCTTCTAGGCGAGACTTGAGGCGTTCGTCGATCTGATAGAGGTTTCGATTGAGGAGCAGCGTCAGAACATCGCGGGTCGTTGTGTTTGGATCGTCAAACAGCGCAACAAGATCGTCGAGATCGGCTTTCAGCTTGTCGAGAATCTGACGGGTGGCGTCGGGCTTGAGTTTGTCCGCCTGCAGCGCTGGTGCCGTGGTGCGTAGCAATCTCATGGCGGCGAAATCCCCGCCGGTCTTTATCGCTCTCACGATCGGCATGACATACTGCATGAAGGGGCGCAGCACCCATGCGGATCCATCCAGCAAACCGTCCTTCAGGCTGCTTGAGCCATGATCATTAAGTGCGGCATAGATGTCGGGGAAACCCATGTTCTGTGCTGCCATGCGGTGAACGAGAACCATGACCTTGACTCCCTCAATGGAGTGGTCGAGCCATTTCTGGTCGCCATTTTGCCTACTGAGCCATTGGCGGACACGGTTCAGGTTGTCGCTGCGGGCATTGTCGGCCGGTAGGATGAAGATCCTCGCTGTCCCTGGCACTGAGACGAGTTCGCCGTCCGCTTCAACCATCTTGCCGCGAGTCTGCTCAAGGCCGTCTCCTTTGGCCCTGATCCTGTTGACGACGTCCAGGACGAGGCGCGGACAACGGAAGTTCTCGGGCTTGGTGATAGGCTCCCAACCGTCCTCCTTTTCAATTTCGCCGACGCCCACAAGGTAAATCTTCTGCATGGGGTCGCCAAAGAAGCCGAGGCAGAACCGGCCGGCATGCTCGACGGCGATGTTTCGAAAAGCCTCGACAACCTTCGGATCAGTGTCCTGACTCTCGTCGACGAACAGGTACGGGAAGCGGTCTGCGACGAGCCGACGCATCAGGCCACTCGCGTTTATCAGTGCTGGGCCGATCCTAAGTACGTCGTCATGTCCGAGTACGCCATCTGAATAGTTGCTGCCGATGCCGTAGGTGAACTGTTTGATGGTCTTTATGGTCTCGAGCTGTTGGTCGTAGCGGACCAGGTCCGCCTCGAGCCTTAGCTTTGTCGCCGCCTGAGTTCTGGGCTTCACCAGCCTCTCCTTGGCATCATCGATCTTCTCGTTGATACGGCCGCGGATCCATTCGCGAATGTCGTTGGTGAAGGGCCGGATGATGTTCCATAGGAAACTGTGGATGGTCGAGACATGAAAGAGCGGCGCATTGCCGACATCACCCCAGATCTCTCCCACCGCAACTTCCGTGTAGGTGATGCAGGCGATCTGCTGACCCTTCTGACGAAGACGAGGGCCGCGAAGCCTCGCCAGGCGCGCGAGCGCCTTAACCAGGGACGTCGTCTTTCCGGATCCGGCGCCCGCCTTCATGATGAAGCTGTTCGTCGGTACCTTATCGAGGCACTGGCGCAGTTGTTCGTCGGCTGGGGTGTCTGGCTGATTGACGCGGATTGTCAATTTGCTTTGCCCTCTTCTAGTGCTGCCTGTGCTCCTTCGCCGACCACTTCAACATCAGCGCCGAACTGAACGACCAACACCGGGTCGGGTCCAGGTGCTGGCGGAAGCGGAGTTGCCACCTCCTCGAGCCATTCGAGCCCCTCCCGAATGTAGCGCGGCACCGTCCATCCGTCCTGTTCCTGCTGCAGCAGCCCCAAAGCGAAGCTGGTCTTCTTGAAGTTCGAGGAAGTGACGCGTTTGTGGACCCGCTCGACGATCTGGTCGACCGTCTGGCCGGCGTGTGCCTTAAATCGCAGATTCAAGGCTTTCCGTTCTACAGCTTGGCACCAAGCGAGATTCTCAAGGGCAAATGCCTCCTCAAGGGTCCGTCCCACAACGGCCTTGGTCTCGCCATTCGACGTGAGTTCGACCGAGTTTTGATATACGATCCGGACATTCGCATCGTTCTGCGTTCGCTGTTCGGATGTGGCTTCCAGCAAGTCCGCGATGTTGCGCTTGGCCGGGAGCCACTCGATGAGCGTCTGGTTCGAGGTGACGGCGCCGGGCGTGGCGACGACGCAGGCTTGGCCAGGTTTGGGTCCAGCCGCCTCGTCTTCGTCGTCATCCCCTGGCACCGCGACCGTCTCATCAGATGGACCAGCGCCGGCCTCCGCATTTTCCACCGGGCCGAAAACGCTGTCGATGTCGGTGATCACCAGTACAGTGATGCCAATGAACTCGATTAGCCGGCGGAAGATATGGGCGTAAGCGCCACCGACTTCGAGGACGCTCAGATAAGTGGATTTAAGGCGAGGCGCCGCGATGGCGATCATTTCCGGCAGTAGGAGCCGCTCAACGTTACCCTCTACCAGGACAGCAGCGTCGGCGAAAAACAGGTCGCAATGAGTTAGCTTCATGTAGCGAACCAAGAACTCGTCCAGGGGCGGTTCGAGCTGTTGATAATACTGAGAGAGGTTCAGTACCTCCGATTGTTGCCCGACCCCATCGCCGGAGCGCCGGAAGTAGCGAACGGGGATAAAGCCGCGTTCGTAAACGATGTGCGAGGAGTGCGTCGTCACAACCACCTGACTCGTCGCGAATTCCGCATCTTCTCCTTCTACTGTCACAATCTCGAGGACCTTGCGAATGAAGACCTGCTGCAACTGGATGTGGAGATGGGCCTCCGGCTCCTCAATGAAGACGAGGTGCAGCAACGGTCTCCTGTCCTCGATCTTGAGCCATTTCGAGTGGAGGTCAAAGAGCTCGATCACCATGTAGATGAGGTTCTTGTAGCCCAAGCCATTGTAGCGGTCCGGGAGGGTCACCTGCACGTCGCCAGCCGCCTCGGTGATTGCATAATGCACCTGGGCGCCGTCCGCGGCCTGCAGGACCGCCGCCGGATTGAGGGACGACTTGATCAACAGGCGGGGGTTGGCGACTCCCGGGTAGCCCATCTGTCCGACCTGTTCCAGAAAGGGATCGAAGATGTCCTTGAGGTGCTTATTGAAGGCCCGTTCGGCATCCATCAGCGCCAACAGGGCCTCGGGATGATTTCCGCGCTCGCTCGCTCCGGTTGCGTAGATGCGGCTGATCCGTTTGGTCAGGTCTTCTGCACGAGCTCCACCAGCCGTGTCCGACAGGTGCCGTTGAGCATAGAGCATGTCGACCTTGATGAGGGAGGCCAGCACATCCTTGCCCTGCCGACCCTGCTCTCGCTCGAATGGTTGCGGTACGACCTCGCCGATAGGCTCAAAGTTGTCATCGAACCGGCTTCGGTCGAGCACGAAGTAGCGCAGCCCGAATTCGCGTTTGATGTTCGTCGACAGGAACTCGTGCATATTTCTCGGAGATGGATCGAATGCAGCCTCCCCGGCGGCCTGGCCAAGCTGCACGGCCTCGAGCGCGGCCTTTCGCCGTTCCTTAAATCGTTCTAGCAGGCCTGCCGGATCATTGGCGGCGTATTCAATTCGGACGCCAACCACCGATCCTTGCCAGTTGACGCTTGGAAGCAGTTGCAGGACTCTATAGAGATCGTTCTGGCCGACTGTAAACCACACGTCCATGGAGATCGTGGGCATCTCAGCGTCGGGCTGTTCGTCGCCGAAGGCATCCATTTGCACCCACGTGTCCACACTGAAATCGTTCACAGTCAGACCATCAGTATCGTCGCCAAGGAACAGGCCGATCGCGTGAGCCGCCGACGTCTTGCCGCTGTTGTTCGCGCCAACGAAAATTGAAATGCCTTGTTCAAGGTCGATGCGAGCGTTCTTGAGTCGGCGAAAATTCCGAATTCGAAGTGCCTGGATGTGCATAGCAAACTCCCCCGAAGACGAGATTATCGCAATCACTGCGGAGTAACCAAGCTCATTTCCACAAGCGATTTTTGTCGCAATCCTGCTCTATCAGGGGTTATTCGCGTGTGGAAGGGTTCAGTCGGCCAGTTAACTAAGTAACTGGCGTTCGCATTATAACTGTTGGCAAGACGCAGGCGTTGAAGCTACCATCGGTGTTTTATTGTCGCGCAGCTGAAATCGGGGGGCCGATTCGCGCATGCCAGAGCATTTCCTGTCGTCGACGGGGGCCGATTTGTTTAGGCCCTTCACGGGTCGGCACCGTGCCATCTTCTTTGAGGTGGTCACCGAACTCTATGAGAGAACACTTGGGGTTAACGCCGACTATGACATAGTGCTGGACCGTCACCGGCTCAACGATATCATCGTCGGCACGCTGAGCACCAACAAGGAACTCATCTTCCGAGATGGAGATAGGGATGCTGACCTCGATGATCTGGACAATGACCGGGAATATGCGGACCGGGTGCGCAAGCGTCTTCGCGATCACGGAGTTCTAGAGGATTACAATGATGCCGCGCACCTCAAGGTGCTTTGGCGCTTCACCCCGCACGGCAAACGCGTTGCCAAGATGTTCTCAGAGACTAGGCGCAAGACGTCCTTGGCTCGCCAGCGCGGTGTTCGGTCCTGCAAGGCGGCACTGGAGTCGTTTGTCGCCAACGGCAACCAAGCATTCCTTGTCGACGCCTATGAGTATGCAGCCAGTATCTTTGACGATGTCACCCAGATAGCGGACCTATTTGCCGATCATCAGCGGCGGATCATGGCGCACCAGTTCGCGAGTTCACGAGAAGCCGTCGAAGGGTATCTGCAGGGTGTGCGGGACTTCGAAAAACGAGCTGCACGATACTTCGACAGTGACAACATCTATAACCACGCCTCCGATATCATCGATTTCGCCAATCAGATCGAGAACCTGGACCCCAAGCAGCTAGCGGCGACCGATCGGCTCATTGCCGACGAGAACCCGGCGCTCGAAGACGAGGCCAAGGGTGAGCCGCTACACAGATGGATGTTGCAGCGTATCCGCCGCATCGTGGAGTCGACCCGCGATATCAAGCACGAGGAACTGCATCGCTCGGTTGGTGAGTTCTCGACCAAGTATGCCGTCCTGATTGGAAGGCTCATCAAGCTGAGCGCCTCGCGGTCCGACGACCCCATTGTTCGGTTCGCTGGAATTTCCGGATCTGCCGGCGATGCCGAGCGAGATAGGCTCGCTAGAGAACTTGCCTGGCATCTTTTGCCCCTGCGCGCGGACGTGACGGACCCGAACGACATCAAACTGGCCGAGTCGGCGCCACGTCACCGCACACCGACAACCATTGTCATGCACGAGCCGAGCCCCCAGGACCGATTGCAGGCCCTCCTCAACCAAGCTCTGACAGAAGCCTTTGCGATCTCTTCGGGTGAAGTGCTCGACCGGATCGCGCGAGCCGTTGACCTAGCCGGCGGCTCTACTTCACTGCTGTCATTGCCGGTTGCCGATGCACGACAACTCCTTGCGGCGCTCTCGGCTGTGGAGGCGATCCGAAGTGGCGGCGGCGAATCCTCTCTAAGCATTAGCCGATCCCGCGAACTACGATCGAACGGGGTGTTCCTGGCCGCGGACCACAAGATTTCGGAGCGAGCATAGTGGAGGGTATCAAGGCAAGGCTCGAGCAGAAGAACGTGCGACTGGACGACTTCCAGGCGATCAATGCCTTGCTGATAAGCCGGGGGTTCCTGTCGCGCGACGACGGCGTGCGGCACCGTACGCTTTATCACATCGCTCAGCGGGCACAGGCAGAGCTCGAGGACGTGCTGTTCTTCATGTACGGCGCCACGCTACATCATGACAAATCCACCAACCACTACCGGCTGCTGCCATTCGGCAACCGGGAGGACGGGATCCCCGATCCATCTGAAGAGATGGAGATCCGACGTGAGCTCAAGGGGTCGATTGTCAAGGACTTCGTCGCGGCACTGCTGACGCTGCGCCTCCTGCATGATGAGAAGGTCGGTGAGCGCCGGGTCGAGGCTGGCGGCCGAGTCGTCGTACGCGTCACGGAGTTCGTGGCCGCGATGAAGGTTCATTTCAGGTGCGACCTTCCCGCCACCGAGTCCAACCGCCGCTCAGTTTTCCTTAAGCTGAGAAAGCTCGGTGTCGCCGATTTCGACATCGACAACCTCAAGGATGAGGACGCCATCATCAGCATTCGCCCCGAGATCGTCACGCTCGTTTACGAGTCAGCAGTCGGTCGCGCATTGGAGACCATGCGGGAGGCTGACGAAGGCATACTCGATCCAGAGCAAATGGCCGACCTTGCCGATCTCGAACCCCTCCAGGAGGTCGGATAATGAGGATGGTGCAGGTATCGACTGTCCACTGGGGCCTCCTCCCCATCGGGGACGTTAGGATTGGAAGCGTGACATTGCTTGGCGGCGAGTCGGGCTCAGGGAAGTCATCGATCATCGACGCGATGATCGCGGTGATGACAGGCAACGAGACGCGGTTCGCCCGATACAACTCGGCCCAGACGGAATCCCAGTCGCACAGAAGACCAAGCGCAGCCTAGGCAGCTACATCCTCGGCTTTGACGACAGCGGCCCGCCGCATCGGCAGTTCGGCGCCCATGGTTATGCCGCGATCTCTTGGGAGCCGGACGACAGCGACGAGGGACCTGCCCGGCCATTCACCGCCATCATCGGCGCCGAAGTGCGGCCTGACAGAATTGGCGACCAGGTGGTTGCCCGGGTGCACGAGGAGGTTCGTCTTCTCGTCTTCGGTTGCAAGGTCTCCGCTCAGGATCTTTTGGAAACCGTTGGCAGCGAACCGCGAATAGTCCCCGTCCAGGACCTCTTGCTTGCATTGCGCCGGGCCTATGGCAAGGACAGCGTGCGTGACTTCAACACAAAAGGAGAATTCGTCGCAAGGCTGTACGCGTTGCTCAAGGGTTTGACCTCGCCCGTCGATCGGCGAGAAGCTGAGAGCTGTATGAGGGCCTTCGTCAACTCGATCGCCTACCGACCGCCAGAGGATCTGGACGGCCTGATTAGGGAGGAGATCCTCGAGGCCGACGACAACTCCGCAATGATTGAGACGCTTAAGACCACGATCATGGACATAGCCAACCTGAGGCAGGACGCCGACCGGCTAGCCAAGAATGTCGAGCGACTCGAAGAGCTTCGAAACGAAGTCAGCAGTACGGTCAAGGACCTCGTGGAGGAATGGATGTTCGCCCATCTGGCGGCCGCCTGGCAGCATAGGGATGCCGTTACCAAGCGAAATGCCGAACTCGTAAAGATCGATGAGGCCAAACGCGAGGTCGAGGCATTTCAGGGCGGCATATCGGATATCGAGAGGCAGATTGTCACGAGGAAAGAAGTCCTTCGTCGGCTTCAGGAGAAATTGAGGGAGAGTGGCGTCTATAAGGTTCGGGTGGAGCTCGAGACAAAGATCTCGTTGGGCGAGCACGAAATCGAGCAGTTCGGCGATCGATTGAAAAGCGCAGGCCTGAAACTCGTTGCCATGCGAAATGCGGTCATCGAAGTGTCAAGGAACATGAGTGGCATCGAGGCGCTTACGGACGTCGTCACCAAGCTCGAGGAAGCAAAAGAGAGGCTAGCGGCGGTCGATATTCCTGCGCTTAATGGACACTTCCTTGCCGCTCGTGACGGTCTGGGCGGCGAGAACCCAGGACAGGGACTGCGCGAGGCCATACCCGTCCTCGACCGCGCCATAGGTGCAGGCTGGCTATCCGAATTCGGGGAGAACTCGGCAATATGGCCCACGATCACTGACGCCAGGGACCAGCTCAGGGTCACCCGTAGGGAGACCCACGACGCTCAGGAGGTCAAGCGCGCTCGCCTGGGGCAATTGCGTCTGGGGCGGGTGCCTTACCCGCCAGCGACGACAAGCTTCCTTTCCTACCTTCTCGACGTTCTGCCGGAGTGCAATCCGCGAATCCTCTGTGACGTTATCGAGATGAGAGATCCGGCCTGGCAGGGCGCCATCGAGGGTTTCATCGGCGGCGACCGCTACTCGATCATCTACGACCCCTACTTCGAGAGCCGGGTGATCTCGATGCTGAGGCGGTACATCCCAGGTGGACGAACCAGACCCGTTGCGCAACTTGGCGAGGCCTTAAAGGAAGCCGCTAACGTCCAGAGAGGGTCGCTCGTCGAGAAGCTAAAGAGCGACGACGACGTCGCATTGGGCTTTCTGAAAGCTCGATACGGTCGCTCGATCTGCGTCGCGACAGAACTGGAACTGATGGGGTTGCGAAGTGGACTCTTGCGAGATGGCGTCTCTGTCCACGCATTTCAGTACCGCAACAGGAGCCTGAACGAGGACGAACTGGTATTCGGGGCAGAGGTGCGCCGACGGCAGGCCCAGCTGCTCGAAGAGCTGATCAGGGCGGCTGACAGGGAGATCGCGGAGCTCGATGAGCGTGCGAGCCGCGTGCGTGAAGCCGACAGTGTGCTTCAACGCGTTAGGCACGAGGAAGACTTACAGACCCTGGATGTCGAGCGTCTGGTTGAAGCAGGCACGACGATGAGGTCCCTACGCATCGAACTCCAACAGCTCGATGACTCGGACATCCGGGAACTTGAACTCAAAATCGCCAGCGAGGAGACGGCGATATCAGAGGCCGATCGCGAGAAGATGGATCTGTATGGAAAGCAGGTCACGGCCAGCAACAATGCCGATGCGGCCGCGAGAAAGGCGGAAGAACTGGATGCCGAAATCGACAGGTTCGAACCCGAAATGTTGCGTACCGAACGAAATTGGCGCGAAGTGCTCGAGACCGTGGCGGAACTGAAACGGCCACTTTACGAAGCGAGCTTCCGGGAGGAGATCGAATCCGGCCGCCCGCTGAAGTCGTTTGTTGATCGCAGCGCGGATCGGCGGGGCGACGTCCTGGGCGGCAAATCCGAGATTGACCGCATGATCCGCGATTACAACCGCGACGCCCGCCCGTTTCAGCAGGTGACACTCCATCTGATGAACTATGAAGGTGCCAGCCGAAACGGTCGAGCCATGAGCGAATGGCTGCACTTAATGGAGGGTCAAGTCCACCGCCAGCTTCAGCTGCAACGCGACACTGGCCTGGTGGAGAAGCACAGTCAGCTACAGCTGGCCGAGCAACGGTTCACCACAGCGTTCACAACCAACTTCTGTGCCAGGATCCTCAATAAGGTTGATGGACGCGACGACACCTATGAACAAATCAACCAGGCCCTGTCGTCGATAAGTTTCTCAGGCGACAGGGTGACGATGGTTCAGTCCGTTAAGGATGAGTATTCGAGCTATCTCGACCTCTTGCGGGCCATAAAGGCTTCGTCAAATACGGGCGCGCCGGATCTGTTTTCCGAGGGGGAGCGGTTTACCGACGAGCAAAAGGCGACCCTGGAGGAACTGCGAACGCTGCTTCTTTCCGATGATACGGAATACTCGATGAAGGAGCTCGGCCGCATCGCCGATCACCGCAACTACAAGCGCTACGACTTCAATCGCTCCGCCAAGGGAGGTGAGCACAAGTCGATGTCGACCTGGGGCACAGGTTCCGGCGGTGAGGCAGAGACCCCGTACTACATCATCCGCGCTGCCGTGTTCGCCGCGGCGTTCAAGCTGTTCGGGCAGCAGAAGACCGCCCATTTCCGGACCATGATCCTCGACGAGGTGTTCCAGAAAATGGACGAAACTCGGACTCGACGAGTGCTGAGGTTCTTGACTGAGGACATGAGACTTCAGGTCATCTGCGCTGCCCCAACTAAGTCCATGGCCGCACTGCTCGACAGCTTCGACAAGCGTGTGAGTTTCGCCAAATCACCCGAGCCCCGGAGTCTTAGCTGGATCGACGAAGTCGACATCGATCAAGAAAGGGTTCGCGAGATCTATGAGGCTCACCGTCGGAATACGGTCGAACGGGTGACCGCTGAGTTCGAGATCTCGCAAGTCGCGGCGAGCGCTGCAGAGGCGGCGGCAGCGGAATGACGCCCGAGCTTGCATTGGCTGAGCCGATCGCGCGCCGCATCTTCGAAAAGGCGTTGGACAGACTCGATCGCGCGTCCGCGGGAGACCGAACTAACGCCGTCCGTATCCCGATTGATGTCGACACCGCGCCGGAGATATGCAGTGCAGAGACAAATACTGATCGCGAGCTTGCTTGGCATGTCCTTAAAACCCTGGAGGAGGACAATTTGGGCCAGATTGAGTTCGGAAAGACAGTCCGTCACGGTCCCCCGCACGAGCGAAAGCCGGTCTTCGTCATCTCCATGCTTGCCGAGGACCGTATAAGAAGCGCCTATGCCCGCCCGAGGCGGGGGCCAAGCTACGGTGTTGTCTGGCAGCGGCTGACAGATGGCAGCGCGTTGAGCGGGCAAGCCAAAGACGTCATCCGCAAGTCGCCAATCGTCATCGCCGACCGGACGGCCGAGGAAGTTTTCGAGCGGCTGATGACGATTCGGGAAGAGCATGACCCGGTCGCCGGCGCTCTACTCCGCGAGATTTCCGCAAGGGCCTTTTGGGGACTCTCGAAGGTGCTAGACGCTCGCCACGAACTTGTGGCGGCGTTGCTGGATTTGGAAGAATGTCCCTATCCGGACCAGCCGATCCATCTTAGTGTCTATTTTGCCGGAGCCTACGACGGCCGCCTGCTGTTCATCGAAAACAAAACTTCGTTCGAGCGGACAATCCGCGACATCGACCACTCGGACGCGGGCGAGTCTGCGTATGCCGGCATGGCTATAATCTTTTGCAGCGGCTTCGTCGGCTCGTCCAAGAATTTAAGGAAGCCGCAAAGTGTGCGGCTGTTTTACGCGAACGATGAAATTTCGCTGTGGGCCTCGATCGCACCGTTCAAACGCGACCTATTTTCCTACGTCGACGTGCCAACGTTCTTCTGGGGCGATCTCGACTACGCGGGGATGGCAATCCTCAGTCACCTGCGGGGCACGTTCCGTTGCGCGACGGCATGGCAACCGGGCTATACGCTCATGCTAAGCCATTTGATCGGTGGAATGGGGCATACTCCCGAAGAGGCTCGCAAGGGTGGGCAGCGCCCAATCGAATTGACCGGCTGTCGATACGCGGATGAGGTACTTCTCCCGGTGATAGGGACATACGGTCGCTTCGTCGATCAAGAGGGTTTCCGCGTCGCCAGCATGATTGACCGACCAAAGTAGCCTCGTACACTGTACGCACTCGGGCGAGGACAATTCCGCATATAGGGCAGCGTGCGATCGGCGGCCACTCAGGGCCATTCGCTTGCGAATCGCGACCACAAGCATCCGTGTGACGCGAACGCGAGCTTCGTCATGCCCGTTCTCGCGCACCTATGATATCGAGAATGGTCGACGACAATGTCTGCTTTCAGGCAGGAGCAACGGGCACCTCTGTGGCCAAGATTCGGCGCGAACCTGACAGGCGGCTTCGACGGGCCGGATATCGAACCTTGGGCGTGGTCATTCTGGCGTTTACCGCGAGAGCTCACGTAACTCACTGGCAGTTAGAATTGGCAATCGATATCGCGAATATACCCTGTTGACTTCCAAAGCCTTAGTCTAGCGTCCTATGTGAATTGACGCTAGTTCTTCAACGAAGAACTGGCAATTAGAGCGAAACAATCGATGGCCAAGAACATTCTGATCTTTGCTGACGGAACGGGCCAAATTGGCGGTCTTCGCCCCGACCAGCGGCTTTCGAACGTCTACAAGATGTATCAGGCCATGAGGCCCGGTCCATCATCGCCGATCTCCTACCACGATCAAGTTGCCTACTATGATCCTGGCTTGGGGGCCGGCGAGATCGAAGGCGTTACTCCATCGAAGATCAAGAGCGGTCTGGAGACTGCCGTTGGCGCGGGCATCGAAGACAACATGATCGATTGCTATGCGAAGATCATTTCTTACTATGAACCAGGCGATCGCATCGTCCTGATTGGTTTTTCTCGTGGTGCCTACACCGTTCGCGCCTTGGCAAATATGATGAACCTTTGCGGTGTGCCGACCCAGCTCCGGGATGGCTCGCCAATGCCAAGGCATGGTCTGAAGCTGCGCCAAGTTGCGACAGAAGCCGTCAAATCGGTCTACAGCCATGGAACCGGTAAGCCGCGGGTTGAGCAACCCTATTTTGCCCAACGGGAGGAAAAGGGGCGTAGGTTCCGAGTCAGTTATGGCTGCACTACGTCTGACGGTTCAGATAACTTGCGTGGAAACGTCGAACCTAGCTTTGTTGGTGTATTCGATACGGTTGCTGCTCTCCAGAATTCGGCAGTGACAGGATTGGTCCGCGGAACATTTTGGGGCGCAGCCTTGCTGTTTCTCGCAAGCATGTTCTTTGGCTGGCACTGGGCTTTGTTGCTGATTTTTGGCCTGTTGACCGGCGCCGCTTTGGTTGGCTACGTCCTAACAGTTAGAGGACAAATTCGATATTTCGAGGAGGATCCCGATCATCCGCTCAAACTTTGGAACCCTCTGAATTGGCAGAAAGCTCTCCGAAATGTCCATCGCGCCTATTGGCGCAAGGAACACTATGACATGTGGCTATCACCGAAGGTGGGTTTTGCGCGCCACGCTTTATCCATTGATGAGAATCGGGCCGATTTCCCGAGGGTGGGGTGGGCGACGCAAACTGCAGTTCAGGCGAATAAAGACAAAAAGCCAAAATGGCTTGATCAGATTTGGTTTGCTGGATGCCACAGTGATGTCGGTGGCAGTTATCAAGAAGATGAATCTAGGCTGAGCGATATATCGCTGGACTGGATGGTGACTGAGCTCAAAGATTGCATACCATCGATAATCATTAGGGACGAGCTTCTGGTCACCACGCCAAACGCATTTGGCCTACAGCACGATGAAATTTGGATGGTCGATAAATGGTACTTCAAAAGGAAATGGAAGCGTAAGCCGCGACTCGTAGAATCTGAGTTTCGTTTACACTCCACGGTTCTTGAACGACTAGCGGCTGAGGCGGTGCCCAATCCTGAAGCTTCTGAACCATATCGTCCTGAGCAGCTGGCTAATCATCCTCAAGCTTCCAGTTTTTTTCGTTAGCCACTGCCGTCATTTATCCAGCGTGGCACGTGTGTTGGATGTTCACTGTCGATTGGCAAAGCCGAGCCGAGCCAGTGTGCCGAAACTGCCTTTCCGGGACGAAGATACCGACAAGCGGCCATTCCGCTGACGACCCAAAGTCGGTCATACGCATGTCGTGGACGCTGGATTAAAACCAGCCGTAGGTTCAACTTCTGATGGGCGCGGATGACGGTGGCATCCACGCATAGCCATTCGAAATCCCGTCATGGCTCAGCGTCTGGAAGAGATCATGCAAGACGCCCGCTCTACCCAGTCATAGTAGCGACGCTTCACCGTGCGGTGGTCGCCGAACCACTCCGGCAGGTCGCGCCAGCGCTCCGGAGCGCGCCATCCAGAAAATCGCATCCATGAACAGCCGGTTGTTGGTGCGCGGGCCGAGCTTGCCCTTGCAGCCGCCGGGCATCAATAGTGCTAACCGCGCCCATTGCGCGTCACTCAAACGGTCAGGATCCTATCCTTCAACCAAGACTGACTTATCGCAATAATCAGTCTCGAATCTGATTTGCGCGACCTGGGAAATCCTAAACCGTTAAATCCCCACCACGACCTAGGGCACGTGCGCCGAAATTCAGAAGTGGGATAGCCAATGTCGTCAGCGCTGTTGCGTGGATGCGCAGGCCCGGTCGGCAGGCACGATCGCTTGTCGCAAAGGCTCAACGGTAACTCCGCTGCCCTAGGCTAGCACTCGGGCTCGCTTTAGTTCCAATATGATGCCGCTTTCTGGTCGTAGCGTCGGGCTTGTGTTGCTGTGTAACAAACTGAGTAACAGGGAACTAAAAAACACAAATATTTTCAATGCGTTGGCTAGGGATTCGAAAGACGCTCTCTCCGCCA
>NZ_JHQS01000054.1 GCF_014843845.1 Mesorhizobium amorphae
GGGCTACTTCTACATCCCCGGCACCGAAACCTGCCTGCGCATCGGCGGCTATGTCCGTTACGACATCAGCGGTGGCGACGTCGGCTCGTTCAATGGTGCGAAGACCCTCGACGTGGAGGACGGTAGCGAGAATGACACCTGGCGCAAGAGGGCCCGCTTCACGCTGAAGACCTGGACCGGCCAGGAAACCGAACTCGGCACCTTGAAGACCTACACCGAGACCCGCTGGAATTTCAACAATCGCAACGACTATGCCACCGCGTCTGACAATATTGCTGGCAACTCCACCCCCTCGCTGAACTTCGCCTGGATCCAGCTCGGTGGTCTGCGCGTCGGTAAGGACGAATCGGCCTTCAACACGTTCATCGGCTACGCCGGCAACGTCATCCAGGATACGCTGGTTCCCTACGGCGATTTCGACACCAACGTCGTCCAGTACTACTTCGATGCCGGCAACGGCTTCTCCGCCGTTCTCTCGCTCGAAGAAGGCTCGGGCGGCGGTACTCCTGATTTCTACGGCAAGGGTACGATCGACAGCTACGTTCCGCATGTCGTCGGCGGTCTGAAGTATACGCAGGGCTGGGGCGCCATCACCGGCGTCATCGCTTATGACAGCAACTACGAAGAAGTCGCCGGCAAGGTTCGCTTGGACATCACCCCGATGCAGAACCTGTCGCTGTTCATCATTGGCGGCTACGGCACCGACGACAACCTTTCGGATCCGACCTGGGCAATCCCGGCCGGCGGCCGCGGCTTCTACAAGCAGTGGGACGGCAACTGGGCAGTCTGGGGTGGTGGCACCTACACCATCAACGAGAAGACCTCGTTCAACCTCCAGGTTTCGTATGACGAAGGTGAGAACCTCGGTATCGCAGCCAACATCGCCTACGACGTCGTTCCCGGTTTCACGGTCACGGCTGAAGTTGACTACCTCCACGCAGGCAATTTCGGCGAGGCCGATTTCTCCAACTGGACCAATGCTGACGACGACAACAACATCGGCGGCATGCTCCGCTTCCAGCGCTCGTTCTAAGGGCTGGTTCTATACAGGTAAAATCCAGCCCGGGCGCATCAACGCCCGGGCTGTTTTGTTTTCGTGACTGGGTCAACGCAAACGAAAGGATGGGGGTAACGGTAGCTGAATAGGGTCCGTGGGACGATTTCGTGGGGTCCGTTGATGGGCGGATGAAATCACAACTGCGTGATTCAAAACTCTTGAAAGGGCGCTTCCAAGCGGATAGGGCTGATCTATCCATTCGGGGGTGCAGCGAATGATGACGACCGAAGCGATTCAAGAGGAAACACCCTCTGATCATTTTTCGATGTTTTCTTCTCAAAGCGCAAAGATCAAATACAGCTTTAACAAGATAAGAGAAGTTAAGTCGTATAGGGTCGGAGAGCTTTTTTCAGCCTATCGGGATATACTTTGGGATGATGGGCGGCATAAATACAATGTCAGCTCCTTCATCGGCGAAATAGACGAGATCCTCCTTGGGGAACGTTTCAGCGCCTTTGACCAAAGCACCCTGGACAACCTTATCGGTACCTTGCGCCAGCGCGGCAACAGCAACGCAACCATCAACCGGAAGATGGCTGCCCTTAGCAAACTGTTGCGCAAGGCTCACAAGATGGGAGATATCCACAGCCTGCCCGAGTTCCGCCGCCAGAAGGAGCGGGCGGGACGGATTCGTTTCCTCGAAAAGGACGAAGAGGCCAGGCTGTTCGCGGCCATCAGGAGTCGCAGCGAGGACGCTTACCGTCTTTCTGTCTTCCTTGTCGACACCGGCTGCCGTCTCGGCGAGGCGCTCGGTCTGATCTGGAACGACATCCAGGAACACCGCGTCTCGTTCTGGATCACCAAGTCCGGCCGCAGCCGCACCATTCCGATGACTGCTCGTGTCAAGGAGGCGGTCAAGCTTCCGGTCACCGAAGGCCGCCGGCCGAAGGGTCCGTTCACCAAGCTCAGCCAGGCGCAATATCGCGCCATCTGGAACGATGCGAAGGCCGAGGTCGGCCTCGGCGCCGACGAACAGGTGGTGCCGCATATATTGCGCCATACCTGCGCTTCGCGACTCGTACAGGGCGGCATCGATATCAGGCGCGTCCAGATGTGGCTCGGCCACCAGACGTTGTCGATGACCATGCGTTACGCGCATCTTGCCACCAACGACCTGGATGGCTGCGTCGTCGTGCTGGAAACGCCCCGCAGTGAAGGGACGACCGGCGGCACGGAGAACTCGGCGTTCTCGTCTCCGCTGACCACGCCTACATCGGCAGGGCCTGGGCAAAAGAGCGAAGCGGGCACAGCGAAGGCGGCCAAGCCGGCCAGGAAAAGCTCCAAGGCCAAATAGCTCCGCCAAACTTTCCTATACTGCAATAACGACCCAGAGACCGACTTGGTCTTGGGTTTTACTTTGCCTGAACCTGCTGTTCGACCCGATTTAGGAATGCGGCGATGGCGTCCGGCAGGCCGCCGGTCTCCAGGAAAGGCGCGTGGCCCTGGCCATCGACCGTGATCGTCTCCATGCCACGATGGCGTTTTCGCATCTCTTCCAGCGTCGCGGCCGACAGCAGCTTCGAGTTGCCGCCGCGTATGGCGAGCAGTGGCACGGCCGCGAGCGCTTCGAACTGCGGCCATAGATCGGGTAGCGGCTTGGTGAAATCGAGACCGGCCATCGCGTCGATCAGCTTCGGGTCGAAATCCGGCATCAGCCCCGCCTCCGTCTCCCGATAGAGCGCCGACACCATCCGCTCCCAGTCCGCTTCGGTCAGCGCCGGAAAGTCGGCACCATGCGCGCCGCGCTGGGCATCGAGTGCCTCGCCAAAACTCTTCGGCTTTGGGGCACGCTCGAGATAGGAGCGGATACGGGCAAGGCCTTCAGCCTCGATCACCGGGCCGATGTCGTTGAGCACGATGGCCTTGAGCACGGCCGGCCGCATCGCGCAGAGCACATGGATGATCAACCCGCCGCGCGACGTACCGATGAAGGCCGCTTGCTCGATGCCGAGGCCCGCCAGGCCGGCGAGGATGTCACCGGCCTCGACACCGACATTATAGTGACTCACATCGGGGTCGTAGGCGGACTGCCCGCGCCCGCGATAGTCGAAGGCGATGACCTTTCGTGGGTTCTTCTCCTGCCTCGACAGATGCAGCGCCAGTTCATGAAAGTCGCGCGCGTTGCGGGTCAGGCCGGGCAGGCAGACGACCGGCCAATGGCCCGAATTCGCCTCGCCGTAGACGCGGACATGCAGCCTGAGCCCGTCCGGCGCGGTGTAGAAGAAATCGGAAAAACCTTGGTCATCTTGCATATGGACTCGATTCCCCGCCGTTGTCGGATCGCTTCCGACTGCTACAGCCGAGGGCAGGGAGCGGTCAAATGGAGAAGGAAGGGCCTCAACTCCGCCCGTTCACCAGATCTCCCACGATGTCGTACTTTCCCGAAATACGCATCTTGTAGACCTCGTAATTCTCCACCACACGTTGCACGTAACTTCTTGTTTCCGTGTAGGGAATCCGCTCGATCCAGTCGACGACGGCGTCCACGTCCTTGCCGCGCGGGTCGCCATATTTCGTTACCCATTGAGCGGCGCGGTTGGGGCCGGCATTGTAACCGGCGAAGGTCAGCACATAGGACCCGTCGAAGCGGTCGAGCTGTTCGCCGAGGAAGGCCGCGCCCAGCGTCGCATTATAGCCGGCGTCGCTGGTCAGCCGTGTCTGCGAAAACGTCAGTCCCGCCTTCTTCGCCAATTGCCTGGCGGTGCCCGGCATCAATTGCAGCAGCCCGCGCGCGCCGGCGCTGGAGACGGCGCCGACATTGAACTCGCTTTCCTGGCGCGCGATCGCATAGGCCAGCGCCTTGCCCGAGCCGGAGATGTTGGCGGTGTCGGGAATGACACCCAGCGGATGCGACAGTGCCCCGACATCGATGCCCCGCGCGCCGGCGATCTTGCCGATCTTCAGCGCCATGAAATGGTTGCCCTGCTTTTCCGCCAGCACGGCGAGCAGAGCCAGTTCGCCCGGACTGGTCAGCTGCCCGGCGAGGTCGCGGTACAGCGATTCGGCGTAGCGGTCGTAGCCTGCCTCCTGCAGCCGCGTGATGGCGCTGACAGCTTCTCGGGTTGCGAAGTTCTTCCGGTCAGCCGCACTCGGCGAGGGATAGGCGATGTTGAGGCTCCTCAAGCCCTCGCGCTCCCCGGCAAGCTGGCCATAGAAGGTGGTGCCGTAGGCGGCGGCGCGAGAGAAATAGTCCTTGGCGTTGCCGGGGCCGCCGACCTCTGCCGCGCGGCCGAGCCAGTAATAGGCACGCGACAACGACATCGGCCCCTGCGCCAGGTTGGCAATGCGCGCGAAATGCGTGGCGGCGGTGGCGGGATCGTTGAGGCCGCGCAACGCGTACCAGCCGGCATGGAACTCGGCCTCGGCGGCGTTCGCGGCACTTTCGGCGGCATGCGCGGCGACAATTCTGTAGGCGGTCTTCATGTCGCCCTGGTCGACCAGCTCGCGCGCCAGCACCCGGCGCTCCACCCACCAGGCGTCTGGATCGACCAGAGCCTCGCGGTCGCTCGGCGCCTTCATCACGATCGCCGCGGCGTCGGAAAACTTCTGCTGCTTGCGCAGATATTCGGCCTGCGCAAAGAAATAGCCGACCGAACGCTGCTCGGGTGGCACCGCCTTTAGCAGCTTAGCCGCATTCTTGTCGCCCTTGGACACGGCCGCCCAGGCATCGGCCAGTTGCTGGGCGCCGGCGAGGCCGGCGACGCGCAGCGCCGAGCTGACCCTATCGGCATAGAACATGCGCTCCATGCGGAAGCGATGGTCGGCGGCCGGGATCAGCGCGCTGAACTCCTTGATGACCGCAGTCTCGTCCTTGGCCGCGAGCTTTTCCATGCGCCAGAATGGCGACAGCACCGAACGCGCTGCCTTGGCATTGCCCAGCGCGACATAGGAGCGGGCAAGGATGATCACGCCTTCCGGTGTCAGCGGCTGGCTGCCGTCGAATGCCTTCACCACGGTCTGCGGCGAGGGGTTCTCGCGATAGAGCGCGCGCTCGCTGTTCTTGCGCAGCGCGATCGTGCCCGGCCAGTTCGGCAGCATCTTGGCGGCGTCGGCGATGTCGCCGCTCGGCACCTGGTCGCCGCCATAGAGCGCGATCGCCCAAGCCAGTATATGGCGGTCGAGCGAATCGGCCGGCAGTGCCTCGCGCACCTGGCGCGCGCCGCCAATGTCGTTGGCCGCCAGCCTGTCGAGGCCACTCTTCAGCAAGGCGACGTTGGCCGAAGGCGAGGGGCTCGCATCCTGGCCGCTCTGATCCTCGAGGCGCGGCATCGGGATCGCCGACGTCAGTTGCACATCGACGCCACCGCCGATCGCCGCAACCGGGATCAGCGCAAGCGTGGCGCCCAGAAGCGCAAAACGATGGGACCGCCTGGTCGGCATGGTTTTCGTCATTCCTGTTCGTGCACACTACCAGCAGGCACGGAAGCGTTGCAGCCTAGACTTCGGTGGTGAAAAGCCCGTGAACAAAAGCTTATCGAGGTCGTTCGAATTGCCGACACTGGCACCATGGCAATGCTTGCCGCGCAACAATGTCGAGACTATGGTGCGCGGCTTCGCTTTCGGCTAGAAGGCGCGCACGATAAACCGACCGACAAAACTCGATAAGTCCCAAGGAGTTGGACGACATGCTGAGAGGCTCGCTGACCGCGCTCGTGACACCGTTCGAAAAGAGCGGGCGTTTCGACGAGAAAGCCTTTCGCGCGTTCGTCGAATGGCAGCTCGCCGAAGGCACAACCGGGCTGGTTCCCGTCGGCACCACCGGCGAGTCGCCGACGCTGTCGCATGACGAGCATCGCCAGGTCGTCAAGGTCTGCATCGAAGTCGCCAACGGGCGCGTTCCGGTCGTCGCCGGTGCCGGCTCCAACAACACCGAAGAGGCCGTCGGGCTGGTGCAATATGCCGAGAAGGCGGGTGCCGACGCGGCTCTCGTCGTCACGCCCTATTACAACAAGCCGACGCAGCGCGGTCTGTATGCGCATTTCGCCGCCGTCGCCAAGGCGACCAAGCTGCCGATCATCATCTACAACATCCCGCCGCGCTCGGTGATCGACATGAGCCCGGAGACGATGGGCCAGCTGGCACACGACTTCAAGAACATCGTCGGCGTCAAGGATGCCACCGGCAAGGTCGAGCGCGTGTCCGAGCAGCGCGCCACCTGCGGCAAGGATTTCATCCAGCTTTCCGGCGAGGACGCCTCCGCACTCGGCTTCAACGCCCATGGCGGCGTCGGCTGCATCTCGGTGACGTCGAATGTCGCGCCGAGGTTGTGCGCCGAATTCCAGGAAGCCACGCTTTCCGGCGACAGCGCCAGGGCGCTCGACCTGCAGGATCGGTTGCTGCCGCTGCACAAGGCGATCTTTATCGAGCCTGGCCTGTGCGGCGCCAAATACGCGCTGTCGAAGCTGGGCAAGGTCGAAAACGTCGTGCGCTCGCCGCTGGTGACGATCGAGGCATCGACTGCCGAGAAGATCGATCAGGCGATGAAGCATGCCGGCTTGATAAATTAGGGATGGGGCGCCACCTCTCCACATCATGAATCAAGTCAGAAAAGCCGATCCCAACAACAAGACCGTTGCGGAAAACCGCAAGGCGCGGTTTTCCTATGAGGTGCTCGACACGATTGAGGCCGGTCTTGTGCTGACCGGCACCGAGGTCAAGTCGCTGCGCCAGGGCCAGGCCAACATCCAGGACAGCTACGCCTCGGTCGAGGGCGGCGAGATCTGGCTGATCAACTCCTATCTGCCGGAGTATCTGCAGGCCAACCGCTTCAACCACGAGCCGCGCCGGCGCCGCAAGCTGCTGCTCAACAAGCGCGAGATGGCGAAGCTGTCGCAGAGCGTCAACCGCGAAGGCATGACGCTGGTGCCGCTGAAGATCTATTTCAACGACCAGGGCCGCGCCAAGCTCTTGCTCGCCGTCGGCCGCGGCAAGAAGCTGCACGACAAGCGCGAGACCGAAAAGCAGCGAGACTGGTCGCGCGAGAAGGGCCGGCTGCTGAAGGAACGTGGGTGAGAAACATCAAGGCGATAGCCTGAAAAAAGCCAAGCGCTTGGCTTTCAAGTTTCGAACAGCGGAGCCAGAGAAGCGCAATAGGGGATAGTCTTGAAGAACCGGATCATCCTCTGGGGCGCGGCTGGCTTGGTCCTTGCGGGTCTCGTCGCAGCGGGCGGTTTTCTCTACTTCCGCACCTTCTCGCCGGACCGCGACAGATATCCGGTCAGGGGCATCGACGTTTCCCATCATCAGCACCAGATCGATTGGCGGCGCGTTGCCGCCGACGATGTCGCCTTTGCCGTCATCAAGGCGACCGAAGGCGGTGATCATGTCGACGATGCCTTCGCCGCCAATTTGCGCGAGGCCCGCGCCGCCGGGCTCGCGGTCGGCGCCTATCACTTCTTCACCTTCTGTAGGCCGGGCGCCGACCAGGCGAAAAATTTCATCTCGGTGGTGCCGCGCGACGGGCCGCTGCTGCCGCCGGTCGTCGACATCGAATTCGGCGGCAATTGCCCGAAACGGCCGTCGCCCGAACAGTTGAACGCCGAACTCCAAGCTTTCCTCGGTCCGGTGGAGGCAGCCTTCGGTAAGCCGGCGATCATCTATCTGATCGACGAGGCGGCGGATACCTATTCCGGACAGATCGCCAGCCGCCAGCGCTGGGTCCGTTCACTGGCGCTGTGGCCAGGCCATGACGACTGGATATACTGGCAGTTCCACAACAGGGGTCGCGTCGATGGCATCAGCGGCGATGTCGATCTGAACGTCCTGCAGGGCGGGCAGGAGAAGCTGGCCGAATTGTTCGCGACGCCCGAATCGGTCTCTTTGCAAACGCCTCCACTGCCCTGAACGGATCAGACGATATCGTTGCCGGGGAACCCGCGGCCTCACGCAGGCTTGGCCGCAGGTCTGGAAAGAGCCGAAAAGGCCATCCCCGCTGCCATCATCAGGATGGCGGCGAACTGGGTGCCGGTCGGCGTTTCGCCCAGCACCGTCATAGCGATCAGGACCGTTGCGATCGGGACGCATGGCATGAACAGCGACGCCGTCTGCGACCCCAGTTGCCGCACGACATAGGTGTAAAGGAACATGGCGGCGGCGCCCGACAGAAATCCCTGGATGACGATCTGACTGACGATCTCGGCCACTGCCGCGGCGCGAAGACCGCTCGGTGCGAAGAGATAGAGAAGCGGCAGCGGCAGGCATGACAAAAGCACGACCGTCGCGGTCGCCGTGACCGGACCGATGCGCCAGCGCCGCACGAGAACGGCATAGGCGGCAAACATCGCGCCCGATGCGATGAACAGGAGATCGCCGAAGAAGACGTCTTTCGTGTTGTCGCCGATGCGCGCCGGCGCAATGAACAGCATCAGCCCGGCGATGATGGCGGCGACGCCGATGGTTCGCTGGCGCGAGGCTTTGTCCGTGGTGGCCACGTGCGACAAGAGGAATGAAAAGAACACGATCGAGGCCGGGCAGAGCGCCGCGCCATGGGCGGCGGGCGCATAGGTCAGGCCCCAATTGATGATGATCGGGTAGGGCAATCCTGCCAACGCTGCCAGTGTCAGCGCGCGCCGCCAGCCCAACGCCTTGATAGTCGCCAGGCCACTGCGCCAGACGACCGGCAGCATGACCATGCCGGCGCCGGCAAAGCGCAAGATCGCGAGATCCGTCGCCGTCAGATGCTCCCGCAGGCTGAAGCGTGCGGCGACAAACTGCACGGCGTAGATGCCGATCATGGCCAAGCCGGCAAGGAATGCCGGCTTCGTGTTTCGGTCCACTGTCACGCGCATTCTCATTCCGCTCGATCCTGCCAGCGGAGGCTTTTTCCTCCAAACGGCTTTCGTTGGAAGCGCAGCCTATTGTCGAAAACAGTGCGACAAAATATGCTCATTTCGCGATACGGAAGTGAAATTCACACAACAAGGGCATCACGAGCGTGAATCATGAATCCGATCAGCTCGACGCCATCGATCGCAGCCTGCTGCGGCTGCTGCAGGAGGATGGGCGTCGCACCACGCTCGATCTCGCAGGCCGCGTCGGCCTGTCGCCGACCGGCACCAGTCAGCGGGTGAAGCGCCTCTTCCGGGACGGTTTCATCACCGCGGTCAGGGCCGTGCTCAATCCGCAAAAGATCGGCCGCGGCACGCTTGTCTTCATCGAAGTCAGGCTCGACCAGGCGGCACCGCATGTTTTCGACCGTTTCGCCGAAGCGGTGGCCAAGGCCCCGGAAGTGCTGGAATGCCATATGGTCGTCGGCGGCTTCGACTATCTGGTCAAGGCGCGCATTTCGGAAATGGCCGCCTATCAGGATTTCCTCAAGCGCGTGATCCTGCCGCTGCCGGGTGTCAGGGAAACCCACACCTATGCGTCGATATCAGATGTGAAGCCGGACGCACTGCTGCCGGTGTGAGACCGGACGGCTGAAGCCTGGCAACGCTTCAGCCCTTCAGACACGCCGGGAGGGCGTCACGTGCCGGCTCTTCAGGCCGCGGCATGGGATACTTCCGGCACCAGCGTCACATTCGCATCACCCCAGATTTTCAGGGCTGTGATCACCGGCTCCAGGCTCCGGCCGCGCGGCGTCAGGCTATACTCCACCTTCGGCGGTACCTCGGCATAGATCTTGCGGGTAATCAGCCCATCGGCTTCCAGTTCGCGAAGCTGGTTGGTCAGCATGCGCTGCGTGCAGTTCGGAATGCGTCGGCGTATCTCGTTGAAGCGAAGCGTGCCTTCGAAAAGGTGATACAGCACGACGCCTTTCCACTTGCCGTCGATATAGCGCAGCGTTCCTTCCACCGTGCAGCCGGGGCTGCAATCGAATCGCTCATGGCGAATGCGCGGCATGACGGTATCCTTTTCGACACTATGTGCTTTATATGTGCATTCTTGCGCTTTACGAACATAATCCGCATCTCTGCCCCGGACAACGCTCAACAGCAATTGCGGAGAAACCAGAATGCGCGCCGTCGGCTATCAGATACCAGCCCCCATCACCGATGAGGCCTCCCTCGTCGATATCGACCTGCCCAAGCCGGAGCCGAAAGGCCGTCAACTGCTGGTCGAGGTGAAGGCGATCTCGGTCAATCCGGTCGACACCAAGATACGGAAGAGCGCCAAACCCGAAGCCGGAAGCTGGCGCGTGCTTGGTTGGGACGCTGCCGGTCGGTCGTCGCCACGGGTTCGGACGCCAGCCTGTTCAAGCCCGGAGACGACGTTTTCTATTCCGGTGCGCTGGCGCCGCAAGGCACTAATGCCGAGTTCCACCTCGTCGATGAGCGCCTTGTCGGCGGCAAGCCGAGCTCGCTCCACTATGCCGAGGCCGCGGCGCTGCCGCTGACTGCGATCACCGCCTTTGAGGCGTTGTTCGACCGTCTTGACGTGAAGAAGCCTGTCATCGGCGCCGCAAATGCCATCCTGATCATCGGCGGCGCCGGCGGCGTCGGCTCGATTGCAATCCAGCTTGCGCGCCAACTGACCGACCTGACGGTGATCGCCACCGCATCAAGGCCTGAAACACGCGATTGGGTGCTCGGGCTTGGCGCCCATCATATCGTTGATCATTCCAGGCCGCTCGCCGCCCAAGTCGCAACCCTCGGCATCGGCGCACCGGCCTTTGTTTTCTCGACCACCAACACTGACAGACACTTGGCCGAGATCGCCGAATTGATCGCTCCGCAGGGACGTTTCGGGTTGATCGACGACCCCCAGACGCTCGACATCAATCCGTTCAATCGCAAGAGCGTTTCGGTCCATTGGGAATTGATGTTCACCCGCTCGCTGTACGAGACGCAGGACATGGCCGCGCAGGGCGAGCATCTGAACGAACTGGCACGGCTGGTCGACGCCGGAACCATCCGCACCACCTTGGGCGAGACTTTCGGTCCTATCAATGCCGCCAATCTGAAGCGCGCCCATGCGCTGATCGAGACCGGCAAGGCCAAGGGCAAGATCGTGCTGGAGGGATTTTGAGGGGCGGCGCTATTTCCGCAGAAACGCCGCGATCTCCCTGAACACATTGACGAACATCGCTTCCGTCAAAACGCCGGTATTGGTGTTGTAGCGCGAGCAGTGATAGCTGGAGAGCAGCGTGACGGCGCCGACCTGCTGCTGTCCGCCATGCCGGAACGGATAGGCGACGACGCGCCCGCCCAGCGCCCGCACCGTCGACTGGTGCGCGATCGAGCCCAGCGCCAGCACGGCGCGCAGGTTCGAAAAGCGCGCGATGGTCGGCACCAGGAATGTCCGGCAGGTGGCGATCTCGGCGCCCACCGGCTTGTTTTCCGGCGGCACGCAGCGCACCGCATTGGTGATCGCGGTGCCGACGAGTTGCAGCCCGTCATCCGGCCGCGCCTTGAACTCGCCGCGTGCAAAACCGTGCGCGATCAGCGTCGAGTAGAGCAGGTCGCCGGCATAGTCGCCGGTGAAGGGGCGCCCCGTCCGGTTCGCGCCGCGCAGGCCCGGCGCCAGTCCGACGATCAAAAGCCTGACGGCATCCTCGCCTTCGGGCGGCAGGAAGGTCGGCACCGGCGCGTTGAACCAGGACGGCTCGCGTTGCCGCCAGTCGGCGATGAAATCATGCAGCCGCGGGCAGAGCGGGCAGTCGCGGCCCGGTTCGGGGGAGGAAGCGGCGACCAAGGCCGCCGCCGTCAAAAATCGTCCTCGTCGACTTCGGCCGGCTCGGGCCGGCGCACCGGCCGCTCGGACGGATCGCGGCCGACTTCGTTCTTCAGTGTCATCAGGTCCATGAAATGATCGGCCTGGCGGCGCAGATCGTCGGAGATCATCGGCGGCTGCGAGGCCATGGTGGAGACGATCGAGACCTTGCGGCCGCGGCGCTGCAGCGCCTCGACCAGGGTGCGGAAGTCGCCATCGCCGGAGAAGATGACGTAGTGGTCGACGACATCGGCGAGTTCCAGCGCATCGACGGTCAGTTCGATGTCCATATTGCCCTTGATCTTGCGGCGGCCGGTCGAGTCGGTGAATTCCTTGGCCGGCTTGGTCACCACCTTGAAGCCGTTATAGTCGAGCCAGTCGATCAGCGGCCGGATCGAGGAATATTCCTGATCCTCGACCAGCGCCGTGTAATAGTAGGCGCGCAGCAGATAGCCGCGCTTCTGGAAGCTCGACAAAAGCTTGCGATAGTCGATGTCGAAACCCAGCGCCCGCGAGGTGGCGTAGAGATTGGCGCCGTCGATAAAAAGGGCGATTTTCTCACGAGGGTCGAACATGGAAAAATTTCCTTTTCGAAAATGGGCGGTCGTCTAAATGCATGCGTGACTATCGGCCGGTCTCTAAAAATAGACCTTGTGGCCTTCCTTATCCGAGATAGCGCCAGTTTTACGGCAAACCAAGCGGCGTTGCCGCATTGCAAGCAATTGTGATCGGTGCGCAATCGTCGCAGCCAGGCGCGTCGCCAGATCTGGTGCCGATCCGCCCTCCGCCCGGGTCAGGCGCCCGTATTGCCAAGAAGCTTGTATTTCGGCGGCGTTCGGGTTATGGACCGCGCCTGTTTTCCATCAAATCCAGGCTGAAAGGGGCAATTCATGGCCCGCGTAACCGTTGAAGATTGCATCGACAAGGTCGACAACCGCTTCGAGCTCGTGCTCCTGGCCGGCCACCGCGCCCGCCAGATCAGCCAGGGCGCGCAGATCACCGTGCCGCGCGACAACGACAAGAACCCGGTCATTGCGCTGCGCGAAATCGCCGACGAGACGCTGTCGCCCGACGACCTCAAGGAAGACCTGATCCACTCGCTGCAGAAGCATGTCGAGGTCGACGAGCCGGAAGCCGACGGCGAGGTGATCGCCGACCAGACTGGCACCGCCGTTGCGGCGACCGATGCCGACGACGCCGAGGACAACATCGCTTTCGACCGCATGACCGAGGAAGACCTGCTTGCCGGCATCGAAGGCCTGGTCCCGCCGGAAAAAAGCGACGACTATTGATCTTCGCCGACGCTGCCGACACTTTCGCGTCGGCAGTTTCGTGGCTATCTATGACATGCGCCGGATGCATATTCGGCGCATGATTCATTTCAGCACCGCGAGATCCCGCCCATGATGCGTCAGTATGAGCTTGTCGAGCGCGTCCAGCGCTACAAGCCTGACGTCAACGAGGCGTTGCTCAACAAGGCCTACGTCTATGCCATGCAGAAGCATGGCCATCAGAAGCGCGCCTCCGGCGATCCCTATTTCTCGCATCCGCTCGAAGTCGCCGCCATCCTCACCGAAATGCACATGGACGAGGCGACGATCGCCGTTGCCTTGCTGCACGATACGATCGAGGACACGACCGCGACCCGGGCCGAGATCGACGAACTGTTCGGCCCGGAAATGGGCAAGCTGGTCGAGGGCCTGACCAAGCTCAAGAAGCTCGACCTCGTCTCCAAGAAGGCCGAGCAGGCGGAGAATTTGCGCAAGCTGCTGCTGGCGATCTCGGAAGACGTGCGCGTGCTTCTGGTCAAGCTCGCCGACCGCCTGCACAACATGCGCACCCTCGACCATGTGCCGGAAGCCAAGCGCCTGCGCATCGCCGAGGAGACAATGGACATCTATGCGCCGCTGGCCGGGCGCATGGGCATGCAAGGCATGCGCGAGGAGCTGGAAGAGATCGCCTTCCGCTACATCAATCCGGAAGCCTACCGCGCCGTCACCGCCAGGCTCGCCGAGATCTTCGAGCGCAACAAGGGCGTGCTGTCCGAGATCGAGAAGTCGCTGTCCACCCTGTTCGAAAAGCATGCGATCAAGGCCGGAGTGAAAAGCCGCCAGAAGAAGCCATGGTCGGTGTTCCGCAAGATGGAGGCCAAGGCGCTGTCCTTCGAGCAGCTGTCCGACATTTTCGGCTTCCGCGTCGTCGTCGATACGGTCGAGGACTGCTACCGCGCGCTCGGCGCCATCCACACCGCCTGGTCGATGGTGCCCGGCCGCTTCAAGGACTACATCTCGACGCCGAAGCAGAACGACTACCGCTCGATCCACACCACCATCGTAGGGCCCTCGCGCCAGCGCGTCGAATTGCAGATCCGCACCCGCGAGATGAACAAGATCGCCGAATATGGCGTTGCCGCGCATTCGATCTACAAGGACACCGGCGGCAAGACGAACGGTGCCGCCCACGCGATCTCGAAGGAGACCAACGCCTATGCCTGGCTGCGGCGCACCATCGAGCAGCTGGCCGAAGGCGACAATCCCGAGGATTTCCTCGAGAACACCAAGCTGGAGCTGTTCCAGGACCAGGTGTTCTGCTTCACGCCCAAGGGCATGCTGATCGCGCTGCCGCGCGGCGCGACGCCCATCGACTTCGCCTATGCCGTGCACACCGATGTCGGCGACACCTGCGTCGGCGCCAAGGTCAACGGCCGCATCATGCCGCTGATGACCGAATTGAAGAACGGCGACGAGGTCGAGATCATCCGCTCCAAGGCGCAGGTGCCGCCGGCGGCCTGGGAATCGGTCGTCGTCACCGGCAAGGCGCGATCCGCCATCCGCCGTGCCACCAAGAACGCCATCCGCAAGCAATATTCGGGTCTCGGCGCCCGCATTCTCGAGCGTGCCTTCGAGCGCGCCGGCAAGAGCTTTACCAAGGAAGGCCTGAAGCCGGTGCTGCACCGGCTGGCGCGCAAGGACATCGAGGACGTGCTGGCCTCGGTCGGCCGCGGCGAGCTCGCCTCGACCGATGTCATGAAGGCGGTGTTCCCCGACTACAAGGACGAACGCGTCACCGTTGCCGCGCCCAAGCAGCGCGAGGAAGGCTGGTCGAAGATCCGCAATGCCGCCGGCATGCTGTTCCAGATCCCGGGCCGCGCGGCACGCAAGGACAAGGACCAGCCGCGGGACGGCGCCGTACCAATCCGCGGCGTGCGCGGCGACCTGCCGGTGCGCTTCGCGCCGGAAGGCGCGGTGCCCGGCGACCGCATCGTCGGCATTGTGCAGCCGGGAACCGGCATCACCATCTACCCGATCCAGTCGCCGGCTCTGCAGGCCTTCGACGACCAGCCCGAGCGCTGGATCGACGTGCGCTGGGACATTGACGAGCGCACCAAGGAGCGGTTCCCGGCGCGCGTCTCGGTCACCGCCATCAACGCGCCGGGCTCGCTCGCCGACATCGCCCAGGTCGTTGCCTCCAACGACGCCAACATCCATACATTGTCGATGGTGCGCACCGCGCCCGACTTCACCGAAATGCTGATCGATCTCGAAGTCTGGGATCTGAAGCACCTCAACCGGCTGCTGTCGCAGCTCAAGGACAATTCGAGCGTCAGCGATGCGCGGCGCGTCAATGGCTGACAATCTTTTTAGGGACAAGGCAGGATGAACACCGACGAAGTGCTGGGCATTTTCCGCGAGGCCGGCGCCGTTCTCGAAGGCCATTTCATCCTGACGTCGGGCCTGCGCAGCCCGGTCTTCCTGCAGAAGGCCCGCGTCTTCATGCATGCCGACAAGACCGAGCGCCTGTGCAGTGCGCTGGCCGAAAAGATCCGCAAGGGCGTGCCCGGCCGGATCGATTATGTCGTCGGCCCGGCGATCGGCGGACTGATCCCGGCCTATGAGACCTCGCGCCATCTCGGCGCGCCGGCGATCTGGGTCGAGCGGGAAGGGGGCGAGTTCAGGCTGCGCCGCTTCGAGATCGCCAGGGGATCGCGCGTCGTCATCGTCGAGGACATCGTCACCACCGGCCTGTCGATCCGCGAGACCATCGACTGCCTGCGCGAACTTGGCGCCGAGGTGGTGGCGGCCGCCTGCATCATCGACCGTTCGGCCGGCAAGACCGATGTCGGCGTCCCGCTGATCGCGCTGGCCGAGTATGAGGTTCCTGCCTATCCGGCCGACCGGCTGCCGCCCGAACTCGCCGCCATACCGGCCGTCAAGCCCGGCAGCCGCAACATCTGATGTCGTCCATGTACGAAAACAATCACTTGAGCGGGTCGCCTGAATACGCGCGCTGTCCGCGACGCCGTGATGATCGCCGGCATCGACCATTTCGTGCTGACGGTCCGCTCGGTGGATGACACATGTGACTTCTACCAACGTGTGCTTGGCATGAAGCGCCACGACGAGCCGAACCGGCCGACGGCGTTGCTCTTCGGATCGCAGAAGATCAACCTGCATCAGGTGGACCACACCTTCGAGCCGAAGGCCAAGGCGCCGACAGCTGGCGCCGGCGATTTCTGCCTCGTTGTCGCCCGGCCGCTCGCCGAGATATGCACCAGCCTGGCAGTCAACGGCGTCGCCGTCGAAGTCGGCCCGGTCGAGCGTACCGGCGCCCAAGGCCCGATGATGTCCGTCTACTTTCGCGATCCGGACGGCAACCTCGTCGAGGTCAGCGAGTATTTGAAGTAGCCGCTTCGGCTCACCCCCTCAGTTGTTCTTCGGCCGGCGCGTCGCTATATCAAAGTCGTTGTTGCCTTTAGGGCCTCAAAGCGCAAGATATGATGGTGGCGCCCCGGCCGGGATGGCCGTAGTTGCCGGCGTTGATAAATCAGGAACTGGAACAGAGTGCTTTTTCGACGCCGCGAGCCTGATGGCCTTTTGGAGCGGGTGCGTACCTATCTGTGGCCGCGCCGCTCGTTCTCTCGTTCGCTGCAGTATTTCTCCAAGCGTATCCTCCGGCTGAAGGCCACGCCGCACGCGGTCGCCGCCGGTGTCTCGGCCGGTGTCTTCGCCTCGTTCTTCCCGCTCGGCTTTCACTTCGTCATCGCCGCCGTGCTTTGCTGGGTGATCGCCGGCAATCTGGTGGCTGCCGCGCTCGGCGCGGTGTTCTTCGGCAATCCGCTGACCTTCCCACTGCTGTGGGGCGCATCCTGGGAGACCGGCAAGCTGATCCTGCACGAACACCTGCCAAAGCATGGGCCACCTGAGCATCTTGGCGAAATGATGCACACGCTTTCGTTTGCGAGGTTGTGGCACCCGGTGCTGGAGCCGATGCTGATCGGCGCCGTACCGCTCGGCCTGGTCTTCGGGTTTGTGTTCTACGGCATCACCCGCTGGGGCATGACTGTCTTTCGCGAGCAACGGAAGAGGCGCATGGACGAGCGGGCGCAGAAGGCCAGGCACGGCGGACGGGAAGTTCCCGCGGCATGATCATCGGCATCGGCAGCGACCTGATCGATATCAGACGCATCGAGAAGTCGCTGGAGCGCCATGGCCAGCGCTTCATCCAGCGCATCTACACCGAGGTCGAGCAGGCGCGTTCCGAAGCTCGTCACGGGCGCGCCGCCTCCTATGCCAAGCGCTTCGCCGCCAAGGAGGCCTGCGCCAAGGCGCTGGGCACCGGTCTGGCGCAAGGCGTGTTCTGGCGTGACATGGGCGTCGTCAACCTTGCCAGTGGCAAGCCGACCATGGCACTGACCGGGGGGGCTGCCGCCAGGCTGGACAAGATCCTGCCGGAAGGACACCGCGTGGCAATCCACCTCACCATCACCGATGATTTTCCGCTTGCTCAAGCCTTTGTGATCATTGAGGCGTTGCCCGTCGAACAAGCGCCACATTGATTGCATCTGACCACCGGCATGACGTTGCCCAGCGCGCGCCGAGACTCTATACCATCCAACGCACAATCGAGGACGACATGAGCGTGGCTGAAAAATCCGAGAAGAAATCCGGCGGGCTTGGCGAAACCGTCAGCGTCATCATTCAGGCGTTGGTGCTTGCGCTGGTCATCCGCACGCTCCTGTTTCAGCCGTTTTCGATCCCGTCCGGGTCGATGCGGCCGACCCTGCTCGAAGGCGACTATCTGTTCGTCACCAAATGGTCCTACGGCTATTCGCACTATTCGCTGCCGTTCGGCCCCGACATCTTCTCGGGCCGCATCTGGGGCGCCGCGCCCAAGCGCGGCGACGTCGCGGTGTTCAAGTTCCCGCCGGACCCGTCCATCGACTACATCAAGCGCGTCGTCGGCCTGCCGGGCGACAAGATCCAGGTCAAGGACGGTCAGCTCTTCATCAATGGCGTCGGCGTGCCGCGCGTGAAGACGGGACAGATCGACAACCCCGACATCACCGAGGCCCAGGGCCCGGTCGATGTCTATCGCGAGACGCTGCCCAACGGCGTCTCCTATGACACGCTCGACCTGACGCCCAATTCGATCGGCGATAACACGCGCGAATTCGACGTGCCGCCCGGCCATTATTTCATGATGGGCGACAATCGCGACAATTCCTCCGACAGCCGCTTCACCGTCGGCTTTGTGCCGGAGGAGAATCTGGTCGGCCGCGCCAACATCATCTTCTTCTCGATCGCCGACGGCGCCAGCCCGCTCGAGATCTGGAAATGGCCGTCGCTGATGCGCGTGTCGCGCCTGTTCAACTTCGTCGACTAGGCATGGTGGCGACAAAGCGGTTGACCGCCGATGCGCTCGCCGAAGCGTTGATGCAGCGCACCGGCCACGCCTTTGCCGACCGCCAGCGTCTGCAGCGCGCGCTGACCCATGCCAGCGCCCGCTCCACCCATGCCGGCGTCGACTATGAGCGCTTCGAGTTCCTCGGCGACCGCGTTCTCGGCCTTGTCGTCGCCGACATGCTGCTCGCGGCATTTCCGGACGCCGCCGAGGGCGAATTGTCGCTTCGGCTGAACGCACTGGTCAATGCCGAGGCGCTGTCCGAGATCGCCGAGGAGATCGGGCTGCCGGAGCTGATCCGCGCCGGTTCCGACGTGCGCGGTCTCGACGGGCGCAAGCGCGTCAATTTGCGCGCCGATGCGCTGGAATCGCTGATCGCCGTGCTCTATCTCGACGGCGGCCTGGAGGCGGCTCGCGCCTTCATCCATAAATTCTGGCAGCCACGCTCGCTGGCAATCGGCGCCGCTCGTCGCGATGCCAAGACCGAATTGCAGGAATGGGCGCATCAGGCGGCGGCGGGCGCCATGCCGGCCTACCGCATCGATGGTCGCGAGGGACCGGACCACGATCCCTTGTTCACCGTCAGCGTCAAGGTCGGCCAGTTTGCGCCGGCCATCGGCAGCGGCCGCTCCAAGCGCGAGGCCGAGCAGGCGGCCGCCGCCGCACTGCTTATGCGCGAAGGCGTCTGGGTCGCATCGGCCCAAAAATCGGAATCGATTTTTGGAGAGCACGATGCGTAGATTCAAAGTCTTAGAGCGTCCTTTGCGCGTCCAAGAGGACGCGCGGCGCTCTAACGAAGGGAGTGCGGCATGACCGCCACCGAAGACCTCGCTCCGGCAACAGAAGGTCCCGCCACGCGCTCCGGCTTCGTCGCGCTGATCGGCGCGCCCAATGCCGGCAAGTCGACGCTGGTCAACCAGCTGGTCGGCGCCAAGGTGTCGATCGTCACCCACAAGGTGCAGACCACCCGCGCCATCGTGCGCGGCATCGCCACGCATGAGAACGCGCAGATCGTCTTCATCGACACGCCGGGCATCTTCAAGCCGAAGCGGCGGCTGGACACGGCCATGGTGACCACCGCCTGGGGCGGCGCCAAGGATGCCGATGTGGTGCTCTTGCTGATCGATGCCGAGCGCGGCATCAGGGGCGATGCCGACGCCATCCTGGAGCGGCTGAAGGATGTGCGCCAGCCGATGGTGCTGATCCTCAACAAGGTCGACCGCGTCAAGCACGAGGCGCTGCTGGCGCTCGCCGCGGCCGCCAACGAACGCGTGCCGTTCAAGCGCACCTTCATGGTCTCGGCGCTGACCGGCTCCGGCTGCAAGGACCTGCTCGACTATCTCGCCGAGACGCTTCCCGCCGGTCCCTGGTACTATCCGGAGGACCAGATCTCCGACCTGCCGATGCGCCAGCTGGCGGCCGAGATCACCCGCGAAAAGCTGTATCTGCGGCTGCATCAGGAACTGCCTTACTCCTCCCATATCGAGACCGAGAAATGGGAAGAGAAGAAGGACGGCTCGGTGCGTATCGACCAGACGATCTATGTCGAGCGCGACAGCCAGAAGAAGATCGTGCTCGGCCACAAGGGCGAGACCATCCGCGCCATTGGCCAGGCGGCGCGCATGGAGATTGCAGGCATCCTCGAACAGAAGGTGCACCTGTTCCTGTTCGTCAAGGTGCGCGAGAACTGGGGCGACGACCCCGAGCGCTACCGCGAGATGGGGCTCGACTTTCCACATTGACGGTAAAAAAAGATGCGGCGCCCCGGATAAGGGCGCCGCGCTCATTCTTGCAGATTTTGTTCAGGCCGCAGCGACGGCACGCTGCGTCTTTGGCCGGCGCACAAAACTCTCAGTGCCGTACCAGGCGACGATTGCTGCTGCGATCACCGCCCAGATTGCAACACCGATCCATTGCTGCTGCACATAGTCGCCGTCGGTAAACACCTTGCCCAGGAAGCGCACGCTGTTTTGGTGCGTGACGTGCATGATGAAGGCGAGAAGCACACTACCGGTGTTCTGATAGAGCCAGGTGAACACCACGCTTGCCAGCACGACGTTGATCGTGCCGTAGAGGCTGAGGTCACCGACCAGGCCGAGCGGGACGTGCCAGATGGCCCAGATCACGCCGAGGATCAGGCTGCCGGTCAGCGCCGAATGGCTGGCGAGCAGGCGAGGCGTCGCAAAGCCGCGCCATCCCGGCTCTTCGCCGAGCGGGCCGCTGAAGACGGCATAGAGCACGATGATCGGCAGCATCTCGGCCATGGCGGGAATATTGCCCCAGGCCGGTGCCGCAGCGCCGAACAGCGGGTTGATCAGGATCGAGGCCAGCTGCGCTCCAGACGGCAGGCCGAACGCCACCAGATACCAGAAGGGCTGCACCCGCCATTTCACCATCGAGGCGAGGATGGCCTTGACCGACCCCCAGCCTCCTGAAATCGCGGCGACGATGAACCCGGAAACGATCGGGCCGAAGGTGAACCAGGGTATGCTGTCGCCGTTCGACCGCCAGAACGGGATGAACGCCAGCCACGTCAGGCCGAGCGTCAGCGAAAAGAAGGATATCAACTGGTGCCTTCGCACCAGGTCCAGGAAGGAAGTCATGTCGGGTCCTCTCGACGGGCAGAGGAATCATGAGAGGTCGCCGGGCTGCCCGATCGGTCGACATGCATCTGGAACGAGCCGGTCGAATTTGTTCGGCGGTCGGTCAACCTGTCCTTACTGCCGCCCGCGCGGTCAAAAATCCCGAGCGCTTTCTGATGGATTTCCGATATTTGCCATTGGCAGCATTCCCCGGGCCCGGCCCGGTCCAATCTTGATTTCGCTCTCCAATCGGTGAAATGCTCAGGCCATGGAATGGCGCGACGAGGGAATCATTCTCGGCACCCGCAAGCATGGCGAAACCAGCGCCATCCTCGAGGTGATGACGCGCGCCCATGGACGCCATCTCGGACTGGTGCGCGGCGGCCGCTCGCGCAAGCAGCAGCCGGTGCTGCAGCCCGGCAATCGCGTCGATCTTCTGTGGCGGGCGCGGCTCGACGAGCATCTCGGCACCTTCCAGGCCGAGGCGATCGAGATGAACGCCGCCCGGCTGATGGACAGCGCGGTGGCCGTCTACGGCCTGCAGACCATGGCCGCGCATCTTCGCCTGTTGCCCGAACGCGACGCCCATGGCGGCCTCTACGAGACGCTGGCCGTGATGATCGCCCATCTCGACGATGCCGACGCCGCCGGTGAGTTGGTGGCACGTTTCGAGCTGCTCATCCTCGACGAGCTCGGCTTCGGCCTCGATCTCAGCCAATGCGCGGCGACCGGAACAAGGCAGGATCTCGCCTATGTGTCGCCGAAATCCGGCCGCGCCGTCTCGCGCGCTGCTGGTGCTGCCTGGCACGACAAGATGCTGGCGCTGCCGGCCTTCCTGCAGCGCGGCTCCGGCTTGCGCGCAGATCCGGCAGCGCTGGAGGACGCCTTCCGGCTGACCGGCTTCTTCTTCACGCGCCATGTCTACGAGCCGCGTGGCCTCGAGCCCCCGGACGCCCGCGCCGGCTTCCTTGCCGCTCTGCGCAGGCACAATGCGCCGGGCAAGGTGGCCGCTGCAGAAACCACCGGACAGTAGCGAGGCACCTATCCGTCTTTCCGCCGCTCCATGAAATCGTCAAGGATGGCGCGCTGACCTCTCAGGATCTTGAGGCCCGGCCTCAGGCAACGAAAACCAGCCGGCCCTGTCTACTTCGGGAAACTCCTTTATCGAGCCCGACCTTGGCGGCCACTCCATCGTGAACATGTTGCTCCTGATAGCGTCTGCGTCGACATCCGCTTCGACGCTCCATGCGATCACGATCTTGCCGCCCGGTTGACGATAGCTGCCGACAGGCTCGAAATGCCCATCGATCGCGACGCCGAGTTCCTCTTCGGCCTCGCGTTGTGCGGCCGCCAGTTCACTTTCGTTCTCGCCGACAAGCCCCTTGGGAATGGACCACGCGCCGTCATCCTTTCTTGCCCAGAACGGGCCGCCGGGATGGACCAGCAGAAACTCGAGAATGCCGGCGTTTCTCCTGTGGATCAGCAGGCCTGCACTTCGATTCGGCATCGACAATCCCCATCGCTTTTGCCGCGAGCAGCCGAGGATACCACGAGTATTTGGCAGCTGGCGGCGGGCAACCTCGTTATCAGCCATCCCCGGCTTTTTCGACGCGACGGCGAGGGATAACGGCTGCAAGCCGCTGGCATTTGCCAACGAAACATGCTCGATCTTTCCTGCCACCCATCTGGCAATGCGTTGAGCCTAGGGACCGGCCGTCTGGCCGCCGCATTTGTCAATGACAACTGGCCTGGTTTGGGGGAGCCGCCATGTTTGAGAGCCTGATCGGCCTTGCCGCCATCATCGCCCTGTTCGTCATCATTTCGCGCCAGCAAAGCCGCATCGGCCTGATCGAACGCGAACTCGGCGCGCTGCGCAGCCTCGTGCTTTCGGGCTCCATGCCAGCAGCCAAACCCGCCGAACAGGCGGTGACCGACGGCAAGCTCGCAGATGCTGCCCCGGAAGCAACTGCGGCTGCCGATCTTGCGGCGCCACCGGCGAGCGACGCTGTCTCAGCAGCAATGGCCGCCGCCCCTGGTGAGACCACCAGCAGCGAGGTGGTGTCCGGCCCGTGGACCGCGGGCGAGACTCCGCCAGAAACGGCAGCGCCGGCCGCAGCCGAACCCGCCGAGGTGGCCAAGCCGGCGGCGAAGGCCGCGCGCCAGTCCGACGTCGAGACAGCGCTCGGCACCCGCTGGGCGGTCTGGGTCGGTGGTATCGCGCTGGCATTGGGCGGGCTGTTCCTGATCCGCTACACAATCGAGGCCGGCATTTTCGGCCCCGGCGTGCGGCTCACCATGGCCGCGCTCCTCGGCCTGGTCCTGGTCGTCGGTGGCGAATTCATCCGCCGCACCGGCTTCAAGGTGCCGGTGCAGGGCGCTGCCGGCGCCTATATCCCGGCAATCCTGACGGCCGCCGGCGCCTTCATCCTGTTCGGCACCGTCTATGCCGCGCATGGCATTTACGGCTTCATCGGCCCCACGCTCGCCTTCACCTTGCTCGGCGTCATCGGCGTGGCAACGATCGCCGCCGCACTGGTTCACGGCCAGGCGCTGGCCGGCATCGGCCTTGTCGGCGCCATGGTGACGCCGGCGCTTGTCGCCGCCGAGGCGCCCAATCCCTGGGCGCTGTTCGGCTATCTGGCGATCGTGCTCGCCGCCACCGGCGTCATCGCCCGCATGCGCGACTGGAAGTTGCTGATGGCCGCGGCCTTCGCCGGCACCGGCATCTGGACCATCCTCTACATGACCGACGCGCCCGGCGTGAACCTCTCCACCATCCTGTTCATCAATGCCGTCACGCTTGCCGTGCTCGCCTTTGTCTGGCTCGGCGGTCGTGGCGAGGAAGAACCCGTAAGCCGGTTCGACTGGCCGTCCATCGCGCCGGCTTTCTTCGTTGCCTTTTCGGCACTGGGCCTGTCCGTCGATCCGGACTTCGCCGCCGCCGGCTATGCCTTGCCGGGCGCGGTCCTGCTCGCCGCCATGCTGGCCGTCGCACTTTATCGGCCAAGCGCGTTGCCGCTTCTCCATGCCGCCGGGCTGGTCACCGTGATGATCTATCTCGGCATCATCCCGCCGACCTCCATCGGCTCCGATATCGTCGGCGGCAGCCTCGGCGTCGATGGCCAGCCGGCGGTGGTGTCCGATGCCTTGACGCGCAACATCGGTGTCGGGCTTGGCCTGCTGTTCATCGCCGTCGGCTTCTGGGCCGCGCGTCGATGGGCGGCCTCGACGCCGATCCACGCCGCGTCCTGGGCGGCATGGGGCGTCATCGCCCCGCTGGTCGTCCTGCTGGCGCTCTGGTTGACCTTCGGCAATCTCGATCGCGATCTTCTCTACGCTGCGGTTGCTGCGCTTCTGGTCGTGGTCTTCGCTGCCGGCGGCGAGTGGATTGCGCGCGCCGAAGAGCCGCCGCTCAAGGGCGGCGCTTCCGTGTCTTTCGCGCTTGGCGGCGCGGCGGTCGCCGGCCTGCTGATGCTGCATATGGCTTTCGGCTCCGGCTGGACCACCGTCCTCATCGGCGCCGCGGCCATCGTGCCGGCGCTGGCGACGCGCTGGCGGTCCTATCCGGTGCTCGGCTGGATCTCGGTCGCCGCGGCCGTCGCCGTGCTCAGCCGCGTCGCCTACGACCCGACGATCGTCGGCGCCGGCTTGCTGTCGACGACGCCGGTCTTCAACTGGCTGCTGCTTGGATATGGCGTGCCGGCGCTGGCCTTCGGCTTTGCCGCCTGGCAGCTTGCCCGCACCACCAATGGCCGGCCGCGGCTCGCCATGGAAGCAGCGGCGGCGCTGTTTGCGCTGCTTACGCTCGCCATGCTGGTGCGCCACGCCATGCATGGCGGCGTCATCGACACGGGTGCGATGACGCTCGCCGAACAGGCGATCTACACGCTGATCGCCATCGGCGCCGGCGCCATCCTGGTCGCCATCGACATGCGCTCGCCAAGCTCGGTGCTGCGCTATGGGTCGATGGCCGCCGGTGTGGGTTCGGTCGCCTTCATCGTTATCCGGCATTTCGTGATGCTGAATCCGCTGTTATCAGACGAATCGACAGGCCAGATCCCGGTGTTCAATCTGTTGTTCCTCGCCTATCTCCTGCCGGCGGTCGCCGCCGGGGGATTGGCGCTCTACGCCAGGGACAAGCGGCCGAAATGGTATGCGCAGATGCTGGCCGTGGTGGCGGCCGTGCTTGCTCTGGCCTACGCCACGCTGTCGGTCAGGCGGCTGTTCAAGGGCGAGTTCATTGGCCTGTGGAGCGGGCTCGGCCAGCTCGAGACCTACACCTACTCGGCACTCTGGCTGATCATCGGCGTGGCGCTGCTCACCGCCGGCGTGTGGCTGAAGTCGCAGGTGCTGCGCATTGCCTCGGCGGCGCTGATTGCGATTGCCGTGCTGAAGGTCTTCCTCTTCGACATGTCGGAGCTGGAAGGGGTGTTGCGCGCGCTGTCCTTCATCGGCCTAGGTGCTGTGCTGATCGGCATCGGCCTGTTCTACCAGCGGCTGCTGACGAGGGCTGCAAAGGACGCGGACAAAGACAAGCAGGAACAGGCAGATTCCAATCCCGTCCGGGAATAAACCGCTGGATACCAACGTTATTCCTTTGCTTGGGTGACTGGAGCGCCGACCGCTTCGCGCTGGCCGCTTGCGCCGCGCCGTGAAGGCGCGTTCAATTGCGATGAAATAAAATAGAGGCGACCTCGAAAACAGCGGTCATGAACGAGAAGAAGGCAGCGATCCTTGGCGAAATACCGCGTCTGCGCCGCTACGCACGTTCGCTGCTGCGCGACCGCGATTCCGCCGACGATCTCGTCCAGGACTGCCTGGAGCGCGCGTTGGTCAGGCTCGACAACTGGCAGACGGGAGAGAGCCCCAGGAGGTGGCTGTTTACGATCATGCATCATTTGTTCATCGACCAGATGCGCAAGGTGAACCGCCGCGGCGAGGCGCAGATGCTGCCGCTCGAGGCCGGTGAGGCGCAGGCCGCCCCCGCCGAGCAGGTCGAAAGCATTGCCTCGCGCGAGATCATCGACGCGTTGCAGGCGATCAGCCCCGACCGCCGCGCCGCGCTGGTGATGGTCGCCATCGAAGGCTTTTCCTATGCAGAGGCCGCCAACATCCTCGGTGTGCCGGCCGGCACGCTGATGTCGCGCATCGCGCGCGGCCGCGAAGAGTTGCGCGGTCTGCTCGACGACAGCGCGCGCCGCCGCTCGATAAGGGTTGTCGAGAAATGACCCGGCGCGATTTCTCCGAACGCGATATCCACATGGCCCTCGACGGTGAGCTGCCGGGCGAGGAGCGCATGGCCTACGACAGCTGGCTCGAGACCAATCCCGAGATGAAGGCGAAAAGCGTCCGCTACATCGCCGACCGGGCGGCGCTGCGTGCCGCCTTTGCCGGCGTGATGGACGAGCCGGTGCCGGCAAGGCTGAGGCAAGCGTTGCTCGGCGAAGCGACGGTGAGGGCAGCCGCCTGGCGCTCGCGCTGGTGGCTTTCGGCGGCCGCGGCTGTGGTACTGGTGGCCGGCGGGCTCGCCGGTTATGTCGCTGGCATTGACGGTATCGGCAGGGGAGACGGCGCTGACGATCAGCTCGCGGAGCAGGCGATCGCCGCGCATGTCATTTATGCCGCCGAGAAGCGCCATGCGGTGGAGGTGCCGGCCAGCGACAAGGATCATCTGCAGACCTGGCTGTCCAACCGCGTCGGCCTGAAACTGGTGGCGCCCGATCTGGCGGCCGAAGGCTTCCAGCTCGTCGGCGGCCGGCTGCTGCCCGCCGGCCATGGCAAGGCGGCGATGCTGCTCTACGAGGACGCCAAGGGCGAACGCATCTCGCTGTTCGTCACCGCCGAATCGGCCGACAAGGCCAAGGGCACCTATATGGCTGAGAAGGACGGCCCAGAGGCCGTCTACTGGCTGGACAAGGGCTATGGCTGCGCCGTTGTCGGCTCGCTGCCGCGCGAGCGACTGGCCGCGGTGGCCAAGAGCGCCTATGGCCAGCTTCTGGCCGGTCTGGCGAGCTGAACCGGCTGCTGCTTTCCGCGGCCGGCGCCCTCTGGAAGCGGCGGCTCTTTCAGCGCCTCCGTGTTGCTGGACCACTATGCAACCTGTCACAATTCGGCCCTAATCGGGGTGCGAAAGCGCTTGATCAATACCGGCGCATCGGCTGGTATGACCGATGTTTCGATCAGGGCCGTTTCCACAACCCAATCAAGGTTTTCTGAGCCCCGCATGCCTGCCGAGATTCGCAAGGCCCGCGCGTCCGACGTCGATGACCTCGCCGCCATCGAGAAGGCTGTTTTCGCGAGCGATCGCATCTCGCGACGTTCCTTCCGACAGCTGATCGAGCGCGAGACCGCCGAGATGCTGGTCGCCGAAAGCGATAGCCGCATTGCTGGCTATGCGGTGGTGCTGTTTCGCAAGGGCAGCGGTGTCGCCCGGCTCTATTCCATCGCCATCGGCCCCTACTTCGGCGGCCTCGGCATTGGCCGCCAACTGCTGGCGGCGGCCGAAGAAGCGGCCTTCGAGCACGACCGCATGTTGCTGCGCCTCGAAGTGCGCGAGGACAATCTTCGCGCCATCCGCATCTACGAGCAGGGCGGCTACCGCAAGATCGGCCGCGAGCTGGGCTACTACGAGGACGGCGCCACGGCGCTGCGCTACGAAAAGACCTTGCGCGGCGAGATCCCGGTAGCCACCATCGTGCCATTCTACCAGCAGACCTGCGAGTTCACCTGTGGCCCGTGCTGCCTGATGATGGCGATGGCCAATTTCGATGCGGCCTTCGTGCCCGACCCGGTTATGGAGATACGCCTGTGGCGCGAGGCGACGACCGTGTTCATGATGTCGGGGCCGGGCGGCTGCGAACCGTTCGGCCTCGCCGTCTCCGGCTATGAAAGCGGGCTTGCGGCGGAGATCTACGTTTCCTTCTACGGCGCGCTGTTCCTGCAGTCGGTGCGCAGCGAGGACAAGCGTCGCGTCATGGAGCTTGCCCAGGTCGACTTTCGCCGCCGCGCGGAACAATACGGCATCCCGGTGAATTACCGTCCATTCGCCCTCGACGATGTCCGCAGCGCGATCGCCGAGGGAAAGCTGGTGCTGGTGCTGATCAGCGGCTTTCTGATGTTCGGCAAGAAGGTGCCGCACTGGGTGCTGGCCATCGGCGACGACGGCGACCATATCCTGATCCACGATCCCTGGGTCGAGGACGAACGGCAGGAGACCATCCTTGATGCGGCCAACATTCCCGTGCCCTACGGCATCTTCATGAACATGGCGCAGTTCGGCCGCGACGGACTGCGTGCCGCCATCACTCTGGGGAAGCGCGACACACAATGACCTGGGTCATACTAACAGGCAGGCAGAACGACCTCGACCAGGTGGCGACGCCGCACAAGATCATCACCAACCGTGATTATCTTGCGCATCCGGCGCTGTTTCGCGGCCAGCGGCCGAAGGTGATCAACCTGTCGAACAATTACGGCTACCAGAGCCGCGGCTACTATGCCTCGCTGCTCGCTGGTTCGCGCGGCCACAAGGTCATCCCGACGGTCGAGACGATGATCGACCTGTCGGAGCGCAAGCTCTACGAGCACGCGCTGCCGGAGCTGGAGCTGGCGCTGAACAAATGCCGCAAGGATCTCGGCGGCGCTTTCCCGCAAAAGGTCTGCATCTTCTTCGGCATCGGCCCGTCGAAAGTATGGGACCGTTTCGCCAAGCTCCTGTTCGACTGGTTCCGCGCGCCGGCGCTGGAGGTCCACATCAAGGACAGCGCCGAATGGGCCTCGATCCGCAAGATCGGCTTTCTTCCGCTGGCCAGGATGACCGAGGACGAAGAGACCTTCTTCCTGCAGTGCCTGGAGACCTACACCAACCGCGAATGGCGCGACACCAAGGGCCGCACGCCGGCGCGTTATACGTTCGCGACGCTGGTCGATCCGCATGAGGAACTGCCGCCGTCGGAGATTTCCTCGCTGCGCTATTGGGCCAGGATCGCCGAAAAGATGGGCGTCGAAATCGAGCCGATCACCAAAAAGGATCTGGCCAGGCTCGCCAATTACGACGCGCTGTTCCTCCGCGAGACCACTTCGATCTCCAACCACACCTACCGCTTCGCCCGCCGCGCGCAGCAGGAAGGTATGCCCGTCATCGACGATCCGCTGTCGATGATCCGCTGCACCAACAAGGTCTATCTCAACGAGCTGATGACCTACAACAAAGTGCCGGTGCCGCCGACGGTGATGATTGCCGGCACCTCCGATCTCGAAGTGGCGGCGCAGACGCTGGGCTTCCCGCTGGTGCTGAAGATCCCGGATTCTTCGTTCTCGCGCGGCGTCAAGAAATGCGAGAATCTGGAAGAGTTGAAACAGCTCGCCACCGAGTGGCTGGAGGATTCCGATCTCCTGATCGCCCAAAAGTTCATTCCGACCGAGTATGACTGGCGCGTCGGCGTGCTCGGCGGTCAGCCTTTGTTTGCCGTCCACTATCTGATGGCCAAGAAGCACTGGCAGATCGTCAACCACAAGGCCAATGGCAAGCCCGACCAGGGCGGCATCAAGACCTTCACGCTGAAGGAGACGCCGTCGCATGTCGTCGAGACGGCGGTCAAGGCGGCGCGCTGCATCGGCGACGGCCTTTATGGCGTCGACCTCAAGGAGACCAAGGACGGCGTCTTCGTCATCGAGGTCAACGACAACCCCAATCTCGACCATGGCTGGGAGGATTCCGGCGAGAAGGACGAGGTCTGGGTGCGGCTGACACAATGGTTCCTGGAACGGCTCGACCGACCAGGGCGGTAATTCAACCGAGGGAAAAGATGCAGTTCATCGTCATCGAGGATTTTACCGGTTGCGATCGCAAGGAGATCTACCGCCGCTTTCGCGACCGGGGCCGCCTGAAGCCGGATGAGCTTGTCGTGCACCATAGCTGGATCGCAGCGGATATGAGCCGATGCTTCCTGCTGGTGGAGGCCGATGACGTCACCCTCCTGCAGCGCTGGGTCATCGAATGGGCGGATCTGGTGGAGTTCGAGATCGTTCCGGTGGCGACGAACAAGGACATGACAGAGGCATTGAGCGGGCACCTCTGACCGGGCGGGAAATCTTCGGCCTCCGCCATCTGAATTAAGGATTTGTCCCCAGTGCCGGCGATCGCACCGAACGCAGGCACTCTTCGGTCAGCCATGTCCTGAACGCCGCCACCACCTCGCGCCGGATGCTTCGCTGCGGGATCGTCAGGCAATAGGGCTGGCTGAGCGCGAGCGCGCGTGCGATGGGCCTGACCAGCCGGCCGTCTTCGAGCGCTTCAGCGCAGTAGACGCCTTGCGCGAGCGCGACGCCGAGGCCGGAAATGGCGAGGTCGAGCGCCGCCCGCGACGAGTTCGCCGACAGGCCGCGCTGCCCGGCCCGCCCGGATGCCATGCCTGCCGCCTCGAACCAGCTTCGCCAGGACGGAAAGGATGCGCCGGTCGGTCCCCAATCCGTATGGATCAGCGGCAGGCCGCCGAGGGTGCTTTCCGAGCTGCCAATCTCGCGCGCGATGCCAGGCGCGCAGACGGGATAGACGGCATCCCTGACGATCTCCTCGGTGACCTCGTCGCGATAGTGGGAACGCCCATATGACAGGCGGATGTCGATCAGTTCGTGGTCGAACGACACCGGATCGTCTTCGCCCCTGAGAGCGATGTCGACCGCGCCATGACCGGCGACGAACTTCGCCAGCCGCGTCGACAGCCAGCCCATCGCCATCGAAGGCGGCACCGAGACGACCAGCCGCGAGCGTAGCTCAGCACCGCCCAATTCGCGCGACACCCTGCCGATCTCCTCGAAGGCCGTCGTCAGCCTGGGCAGCATCTCGAGCCCGGCATCGGTCAGCACGGCACGGCGGTTCACGCGCAGAAACAGCTTGCGGCCCATCTGCTCCTCGACGGTGCGGATGAGCTGGCTGACCGCGGCCGCCGAAACCGAAAGCTCCTCGGCCGCCGCGGCAAAGCTGCCGGAGCGCGCCGCCGCCTCGAAAGCCTGCAATCCGCGCAAGGATGGAAGTGCGACCATATCCACCAACAGATAAGTTAAGCTTATCTATCTGGCAGAAATCCTCGTTTTGCGAAAGCTATTTTGTCGATTAGGGTATCTTTGAGCAGCAAGCATTGGAACGGAACACTAATGGACCATCGCGACGTGATCGCATCATTGACGCAGCAGCAGCGCGACCGGCTGACCGCCAAGTCGGACCGCCTCGGACTGGTTCAGCTCGCTGCGCATTGGGGAGCGATCGTCTTCCTCGGTGCGCTGATCGCCGCGAAAGTGCCGTTCTGGCCGCTGCTGATGCTGCCGCAGGGCATATTGATCGTGTTCCTGTTCACGCTGCTGCACGAGACAATCCATCGCACCGCCTTCGAGACGCAGCGGCTGAACGATCTGGTGGCGCGCGCCGCCAGCCTGGCGATCGCGCTGCCGGCCGACTGGTTCCGCTATTTCCACTTCGCGCACCATCGTTTCACCCAGGATCCCGAGAACGACCCGGAACTCGCCTTTCCCAAACCGGAAACCTGGCGGCAGTACATTGTCCACGTCTCCGGCATTCCGGTTTGGTGGGGGCATGTCAAGACGCTCTACCTCAACGCCACCGGCCAGTGCAGCGGCAGCTACGTGCCGCCGAAGGGCCACCCCAAGGTGCGCGCCGAGGCCCGCGCCATGGTCGCCTTCTATGCCGTCCTGCTCGTGCTGGCACTATGGTTCAAGGCGACGGTGCTGCTCTACGTCTGGATCGTGCCGGCGCTGCTCGGACAGCCGTTCCTGCGTCTCTATCTGCTCGCCGAACATGGCCGCTGCCCGCTGGTCGCCAACATGCTGGAGAACACCAGGACGACGCTCACCAACTGGTTTGTCCGCAAGCTCGCCTGGAACATGCCCTACCACGCCGAGCATCATGCCTATCCGGGGGTACCCTTCCATCAGCTGCCGCAGTTTCATGCCCTGATCGAGCGCCACCTCAAGGAGGTCGAGAACGGCTATGTCAGCTTCCACGAAAAATACGTCGAGACGCTGCGCTGACGGCGGCCTCACCCGGACTGGCGCAGCGCCGTCCCCGATCTCAGCAGCCGATTGATGTCCGCAGCCTTCGACGGCACGCCGATCAAATAGCCTTGCGCCTCGACGCAGCCTGCCTCGCGCAGCATGTCGAGCTGCGCTTCGGTTTCGACACCTTCGGCGGTGACCGTGATGCCGAGCTGCGCGCCAAGCCCGATGACCGCGCGCACGATCGCCGCCGTGTCGCGATTGTCGATGTCCCGGATGAAAGAACGGTCGATCTTGATCTTGTCGACGGGAAAACGCCTGAGATAGCCAAGCGACGAATAGCCTGTACCGAAATCGTCGAGCGCGATGCGGACGCCGAGGTCGCGCAATTGGCTGAGCGTCTTCAGCACCGTGTCGCTCTCGTCCATCAGCACGGTTTCGGTGATTTCCAGCTCGAGCCGGTCAGCCGGCACGCCGGAAAACGCCAGTGCCGAAATCACGCTGCGGGCGAAGGTGCCGCTTTTGAGCTGCACCGCCGAGACATTGACCGCAATGCGCATCGCATGCGGCCAGCCGGCGGCCGCCGTGCAGGCTTTTCTCAGCGCCCAGTCACCCAGTTGCACGATCAATCCGGTTTCTTCGGCGGCCGGGATGAAATCGTCGGGCGCTACCAGGCCGCGTGCCGGCGAACGCCAGCGCATCAGTGCTTCCGCGCCAACGATGTCGCCAGAGGCGATGTTCATGATCGGCTGGAAATCGAGCTCGAATTCGCGCCGCGGCAGCGCCGCCTGGAGGTCGGTTTCGAGCACCTGGCGCTCCCGCACCATGGCGTCCATGCCGGGCTCGAAGAAACGGTGGACGTTGCGGCCTTCGCTCTTGCCCCGATAGAGCGCCATGTCGGCATTCTTGAGCAGCGTGTCGGCGTCCTTGCCGTCGTCCGGGTAGAGCGCGATGCCCAGGCTGATGCCGACATGCATGTCGCGGCTCTTGTCGCGATAGGGCTTGCCGATGACCTCGACGACGCGCCTGGCCAGGCGTTCGGCGTCGGCCGCGCCTTTGACGTTGAACTGGATGATGGCGAACTCGTCACCGCCGAAGCGGGCGACCACATCCGTCTCGTTGCGCAGGCAGCGCAGCAGACGCTCGGCCACGCATTTCAGCAGCCAGTCGCCGGCAGGGTGCCCAAACGTGTCGTTGACGGCCTTGAAGCGATCGAGGTCGAGCGACAAGATCGCCAGCGGCGCGACCGTCGGCTCGCTCAGGGCCTGGTCGAGGCGCTCGCGGAACATCGAGCGGTTGGGCAGGTTGGTCAGCGTGTCATGATGCGCAAGATGCGTCATGCGTTCTTCGGCGCGGCGGCGCTCGGTGATGTCGTCGAAGGTCGCCACCCAACCGCCGCCAGTCATCGGCCGGCGTGCGACCAGAAGGGTCCTGCCGTCGGCAAGGCTGCGGTGGGTTGAACGCGACTCGCCGGCCTGCAGGCAGGCCATGGTCTTCGAAATTTCCCCGTCGATGTCGATCTCGGCATAAATGCCGAGACGCACCAACTGCACGAGCAGTTCGCGATGGCTCATGCCGAGCGGGAAGTCGGCCAGCGTGACATGATAGAGATCCAGAAAACGCTCATTGCGCACGATCAGCCTGCCATCGGCATCATACATCAACAGGCCTTGCGACATGTTGGCTAGAGCTGCGTCGAAGCGGCGGTGCTGTTCCTTCAGCTCCTGCTCGGCGCGCCGCTGTTCGGTGATGTCCTCGTAGATCGACACCCAGCCGCCGGACGCCAGCGGCCGGTGCGAGATGTTGATGATGCGCCCGTCCGACAGCGCCTCCTCGTAGGTCGAGGCCCTCGCCTGGTCTATATAGGGTTTGCGGATCGCATAGAGATCTTCGGCGCTGTGCGAGGCGACGCCGATGTCGACGCTGTGCTGCAGGATGTCGAAGAAGCGGATGCCGGGCCGTACGATCCCGGCGTCGAGGCAGAAGATGCCGAGATAGTTGCCGTTGCAGATGATCATCCGCTCGTCGGCATCGAACATGCACAGTCCGTGCGACATGTTCTCGACGGCCGCCGAAAAGCGCTCGTTCTGGTCGCGCAGTTCGTCTTCGATCCGCCGTGGCTGGCCGATGCTTCCGGCGCTCCGCCTGCGCGCGGGCGAACCAGCCTTGACATGTGCGACGGGCATGTAGGCGCCTGCGGACAGTGATCTGACAGGGTACTGTGGTAGTCGCCGGTTAATTTAGCGTTCGTTCAGTCAGCCGAATGCACGGTAACCATCGCCTGACGCATCGTTTCGAGCGCCGAAAACCGCTTGAGGAATGCGGCCTGCGCCCAGGTCACCGAGCGTGGCGTGAAATCGAAGCGGTCGGCGTTGAAGCCGCGCGGGCGGCCGAAAAACTCCGTCGCCTCGCGGGTGGAGAAGCCGGCAAGCAGGGTCGCCTCGTAATAGGCGACGATCTGGTCGGCGCGCTTGATCTCCTTGCGCAGGCCGGCACCGAGCTCGGCCGGCAGCGAAAAGCGCTGATGGATGGCGCGTTGCAGCCTCAGCTCGCAGTCCTTGTAGGAGCCGCCCATCACCGACTTGAACGGCGAGATCATGTCGCCGATGACATATTCCGGCGCATCGTGCAGCAGAGCCGCCAGCCGGGCGCCGGCCGAAGCTGCCGGCATCAGTTCGGTAAACAGCGCCTCGACCAGCAGCGAATGCTGGGCGACCGAAAAGGCATGCTCGCCGCTGGTCTGGCCGTTCCAGCGGGCAACGCGGGCAAGCCCGTGCGCGATGTCGGATATCTCGATGTCGAGCGGCGAGGGGTCGAGCAAGTCGAGCCGCCGTCCCGACAGCATACGCTGCCAGGCGCGTGGCGGCGCCCCGGCACGGTCGGCCGCCATCAGGCCTCCTCCGCGCCGACGGCATTCTGCGGGAAGCCGAACTTCGCCCAGGCCGGTATGGCGAGCGTCACCGCGACGTCGCCAGCCATGACCGGCTGGCCGCTGTCGAGTGCTGCCTTGACGCGGTCGATGCGGGCAATGGCGAGGCCTGCCGTACCTTCGGTCGACCCGAGCGCGCCGACCGGCCGTCCCGCGACCGTCAGCTCGGTGCCCGGGCCGGGCAGGGGAGCTTGCGCCGAGGCGATCAGCACGCGGCGCCTCGCGGTACCGCGATGCTGCATTCGCGAGACCACCTCCTGGCCGACATAGCAGCCTTTCTTGAAGCCGATGCCGCCGGTCTCGTCGAGCAGCACGTCATGTGGAAAGACATCGCCGAGCGCATAGTCGCTGCCGCTTTCGGCAATGCCGTGGGCGATGCGCAGAGCCTGCCATGCCGTGGCATCGCCACCCTCGGCCGCGCCGCCATATCCGCGCCTGACGGCAATGTCGCGGAAGCGCGTGTCGGAAACTTCGGTTGAATCAGGATGTGAAGCGATTGAATCACTTCCCCACGCGACGCTGACAAGTGCCTGATCGGCCTTGGCAATCCCCACCTTGGCGCGCAAGCGGTAGAGCATCAGCCGGCGTACGAAATCGTCGGCAACGTCGGCACGACAGTCGAGCCGCAAGGCATCCTCTCCGCAACGCGAGATCAGGAAATCGAACAGGATCTTGCCTTGCGGCGAAAGCAGCGCGCCGGGCTTGGCCTCCCCGGCAGCCAGCGCGTCGAGATCGGTGGTGAGGATGTTTTGCAAGAAATGCTCGGCGTCGGGGCCTGACACGGAAATGAGCGCGCGGTCTTTCAGCAGGGCAATGGGCATGGGGGGACAAAAGCCTGATCTTGCAAAACGGTCGGCCTTTACGTAAGCCGACGACACTCCCCCCGCAAGAGACCGGACGCCCATGGCCAGCACCTACGATCTCATCCTGACAGGCGGCACGGTGGTCAACCATGACGGCGAGGGTTTTCGCGATGTCGGCGTCAAGGACGGCCGCATCGCGGCAATAGGCGATCTCGGCCAGGCCTCCGCCGGCGAAACGATCGACTGCCGCGGCCTGCACATATTGCCCGGCGTTGTCGACAGCCAGGTGCATTTCCGCGAGCCGGGGCTGGAGCACAAGGAAGATCTGGAGACCGGCTCGCGCGCGGCGGTGCTCGGCGGCGTCACTGCCGTGTTCGAGATGCCCAACACCAACCCGCTCACCACCAGCGAGGCAGCGCTTGCCGACAAGGTGCGTCGCGCCTCAGGCCGCATGCATTGCGACTTCGCCTTCTGGGTCGGCGGCACGCGCGACAATGCCGGCGACGTGGGTGAACTCGAGCGGCTGCCGGGCGCGGCCGGAATAAAAGTGTTCATGGGCTCGTCCACCGGCGACCTTTTGGTTGAGGACGACGAGGGCGTCGCCGCGATCCTCAGCAACACGCGCCGGCGCGCGGCCTTCCATTCGGAGGACGAGTTCCGCCTGCGCGAGCGGTTGGGTGAGCGCATCGAAGGCGACCCGTCCTCGCACCCCGTCTGGCGCGACGAGATCGCCGCACTGCGCTGCACCGAGCGCCTTGTGCGCATCGCCCGCCAGGTACGCGCCCGCATCCACGTGCTGCATATCTCGACGGCGGAAGAAATCCTCTTCCTCGAACAGCACAAGGACGTCGCGACCTGCGAGGCGACGCCGCATCACCTGACGCTCGCCGCCGACGACTATGCGCGTCTTGGCACGCTGATCCAGATGAACCCGCCAGTGCGCGCCGCGCGCCACCGCGACGGCGTCTGGCACGGCATTCAGCAAGGCATCGTCGACGTGCTCGGCTCCGACCACGCTCCGCACACGCTGGCCGAAAAGGCAAAGTCCTATCCGGCCTCGCCTTCGGGCATGACCGGCGTGCAGACGCTGGTGCCGATCATGCTCGACCACGTCAATGCCGGCCGGCTGACCCTGCAGCGTTTCGTCGATCTCTCCAGCCACGGTCCGCAGCGCATCTTCGGCATGGCCAGGAAAGGCCGCATCGCCGCCGGCTACGACGCCGACCTCACCATCGTCGACCTGAAGCGCCGGGAGACCATCACCAATGCGCAGGCCGGCTCCAAGGCCGGCTGGACGCCTTATGATGGCAGAGAAGTGACCGGCTGGCCGGTTGGCACCGTCGTGCGCGGCCGCCGCGTTATGTGGGAAGGCGAGATCGTCACGCCCAGCCAGGGCAGGGCGGTGGAGTTCTCCGAAGCGCTGCAGGGCTAGGCTACCTTCCCAAGGGGGCAGGGCAAACCACTCAATCCCCGGCGACAAAGAACATCCACTGGCCGGTCGGCGTGATGCCGACGCGGTAGAAGATGTAGGCGCCGAATTGTTTCATGCCGTCAAAGTCGCCGGCGGTGACGATCTTGAACAGCTCGACGCGCTGCTTGGCGTCGAGTTTGTCGAGCGGCAGGGCAAAGAAATACGGCCAGACATAGAGCTCCTGCGGCGTGCCTGCATCGACATGGACATAGCCGGCGCTAAGCACCTCTTCCATGATGGCCAGGATCTCCTGGCCTTCGCCGTCGCCAGACAACCCCTTGAGGAAAGCGATCGGGTCGCCGTCGATGTCGCCAAGCGACAATTGCGTCATCTGATCGCCCGTGCCGATCAGCGGCCTGAGCTTCTCGATGTCGCCGCTCCGGCAGGCCTCGACGATCAGGTCGTGCATGCGCCTGACCGGCTCAGGCAGCCTGGTGAGGTCATAGACGACTTCAGGCGGCGGCGTCTCCGGGTCGGTGCGCGGGTTGGCTACGCCGCCATCGTTCGCCGGTCCTTCCGGCTCGCTTTTTTCGGGCTCGTCGGCGGGCGTCGGCTCCCTGGCTGCGGGCGGGGTCGTGCCGAGTGGATCGGGCGCCGGCACGGCGCTTCCGGGCGGGGCCATGTCGTCGTCGGCGGGTGGCGTGACGGGCGAGGGAAGCTCCTCGCGCTTGATTTCGCTCAGCGCGTGAGCCGGGCCGGTCGTGAGACAGAGCGCCAGCGGAACCGCGGCGCAGAAAGCAGCGAGCCAGATGCTGAAAACCAGGCCGCGCGGCTGGCCTGAGATCGTAAAATTCACCGCCTGTCTCTCCTTAGAGCAATTCCAGGAAAAGTGTGTAGCGGTTTTCCGTCCGGAATTGCGTAAAAACAAATACCTAGAGCGGGTCGGCGATTCGATCAAAAGCTGAACCGCTCTAGCGCCCGGCTTTTCGGGCCGTTCAAGCGCTCCGAGCCTGTCCGGATGGTCCGGGCATGATGCCCAAACGGTGCGCCGTGGTCAAAGAACCGTACGTCGTTTGAGTGACGCGTGGCGTCTAGTGTCGCAGCCGCTCCGGCTCGAAGGCGCCAGCGACCACCTTTTCACGCATGCGGTCGAGCAGGGCAAGGGCCGAGGTCTCGCCATTGGCGCGCAGCATCTCGCCGAAAGCGGTTTCCAGCGCCGCCTCCGCAATGATCTCGGGCTCGATTCCGGCCGACAACCCTTCTGCCCAGGCCTCGCTGTGGCTCTCCACGGCGGTCAGGCGCTTTTCTTCCCTGACCAACGCGTCGATGTCGTTGACGACATGTTCCATTGCAATGTCCACCCTTTTCAAGCGGCGATCCGTGGGTGCGGATCAGGCTTGGGCTGTCCCTTTCATGCGCAGGCCTCAGTAACTGTTTGTAAATACGACATTTTTTTGGTCGTGCTCTACAAAGTCCGTCGCGTTGCCAAAACCTGCCTTCGATCGCTTACAAACTTAGCCGATTAGACCGGCGAGCGGCATCAAAACCTTCAGTTTGAGTTAATTCCACATCTGCGCGCTAACGTTTCGTTAATATAGTTGCAGAAGTGCAACATCAGGATTGCACCAAGACGTCGGTGGACACAAGCAGGCAGAGGTGAAAAGCCTGTTGGTATCGAACGGGACAGCGACCCGGATGCCGGTCAGTTGCCGTAGCGCGAGGCGATGTCGCGCGTCAGCGTCTCGCCTTCCTTGGTGTAGCGGCTGATGGCTTCTATCGCCGACGCCGTGCATTGCGTGTAGGTGCCGCCGAAGGAGCGGTAGCCGCGGTTGAAGCTGGCGATGAAGCGGGCGCGCCGCTCGGGATCGGGATTTTCCGATTCGAGCAGCCTTTCCATCTCGATCCGCCACTGGTCGCCCTTCTCGCCGCATAAATTGCGCAGGAAGTGCAGCGAACCCAGAACTTCCGCCAGCCGCATCAGCCCAGGCTCGAACGGTGCCTCGGTGGCTAAAGCCGGCCGCGCAGCGGTGCTGGCGGCGAGGCATGCGGCGAGAAACAGCGAGGCACGGGTCATCAGGCTTTGTGGCCAAACAATTTGTCGCCCGCAAGACGATTCTCATGGCCGGGCGCCGGCACCCTTGCTGGCGCCGAGCAACTGTACCGCCACGGCAAACACCGCATCGGCGAGCGGCAATGCGGTCATCTCGTCGAGTGTATAGAAGGCAGCGGTCTCGGCATCGTCGCTGGCCATCGCTTCGCCGCCGGCATGGGTGGCGCCGAACACCGTCAGCAGATAGTCGACCGGGTGGTTCTCACCACTGCCGTCGATGTGGATTTCGCGCAGCGGCCGGTAGTCCTCAGCCAGCAGCCCGGTCTCTTCGAGCAATTCGCGGGCCGCCGCTTGCGCAAGCGTCTCACCGGGCTCGACCTTGCCGCCTGGAAAGGCATAAACCCCTTGCGAGGGCGGCCTTGCCCGCTTGACCAGCAACACCGTGTCGCCGCGCACGACGGCAACCGAGACTGCCGTAAGTGTCTTTCGCCTCTCGTCCATCAATCCTCGATCTGCAGCCCTTGTGGACCCGCAGCAAGCAAACAGCTTTAGCGGTTGCGCAACGCCGGTTCCATCGCCACCTTCGCGTCTGATCGATTCAACGGACTTGCCAATGTGCGGGCGCTTTGCCTTGACAGCGACGCCGGATCAGACCGCCGGTCTTCTCGGCTTGGCGGAACTGGAAGATTTTCCGGCGCGTTACAACATCGCTCCGACGCAGCCCGTGATGATGGTGCTCGCCGGTCCGCCGCGGATGCCAGGCTCGAACCTGCCCGACCGGCAACCGATTCTGGTGCGCTGGGGGCTGATCCCGGCCTGGGTCAAGGACACCAGGGAGTTCCCATTGCTGTTCAACGCTCGCTCGGAAGGGGCGGTGGAAAAGGCCTCGTTCAAGGCCGCCATGCGCCATCGCCGCGCTCTGGTGCCGGCTTCGGGCTTTTACGAGTGGCGGCAAGCCGGAGATAAGGGGGCCGCCGGCAAGAAAGGCCAGCCCTACTGGATCCGGCCGAAGCATTGCGGGCTCGTCGCCTTTGCCGGGCTGGTCGAGACCTATGCCGAGCCGGGCGGCTCGGAGATGGACACCGGCGCCATCCTCACCGTGCATGCCAATGCCGACATTGCTCATATCCACGACCGCATGCCGGTGGTCATCGCGCGTGAGGATTTCGACCGCTGGCTGGACTGCCGCACCCAGGAGCCACGCGACGTGGCCGACCTCTTGCGGCCCGTACAGCCCGATTTCTTCGAAGCGATTCCTGTTTCCGACCTCGTCAACAAGGTCGCCAACACCGGACCGGAGGTTCAGGAGCGGGGCGTCATCGGACCGGAGCCCGAGAGGGTCAGGCGCCAGAAGCCTGGCGCGGACGAAAGTCAGATGACCCTATTTTGAAGCCGTTGCTTTCGGGCGCGCTTCGACGCCTCTGTTGCCGGGCGCTCGGCGCCGGCAGCGTGCCTGTTCAGGCAGCGCGCGGCGACACGATCTTCTGCGCCGGCTTCTTCTTCTTCGCGGTGTGGAGAAGGGCGGCGACGATAGCGGCCGGGCCGATCGCGCGGTAGTGGCTGGCGAGCGCCGGTTGTTTGGCGCGGTTGGATTCCTGCTTGGTTCGGGGCATTGCTCTCTTCCCTGGTAACATTTGCGTGTCTGCGTTTGATCGCCGATTCCGACCAAATCGTGACGTCTGGTGACCTAGCCGGCGAATGTTTCATGACTGTGCCGACATGTTTAATAAAATGTTTCAGTGCCTCATTTCCTGTGATCCACCGACTCTTTTGGCTGATGTTGCGACTTGACGGCAACACCGGGCAAGGCGATAAAGCCGCGCATGAAAACGTTTTTCGCCATTTGTGGCATTTGCATTATTGGCTAGCCTCGCGCTGGTCCGGACGTTTTCGCCTCATCTTTCCCCAGATTGGACAAACGCCCCGGCCAGCAGGCTGGAATCCGGTTTGCGTGTCGGCGCAAGCCCATCCAGAAACTAACGGACCGGGAAGGCACGCATGTCTGACGCATCGAAGGGTCTCAGCCTCTACAACACGCTGACGCGGGCCAAGGACGATTTCGTCCCGATCGATCCGCTGAACGTGCGCATGTATGTCTGCGGCCCGACGGTCTACGACTTTGCCCATATCGGCAATGCGCGACCGGTGATCGTCTTCGACGTGCTGTTCCGTCTGCTGCGTCATCTCTACGGCGAAAGCCACGTCACGTATGTGCGCAACATCACGGATGTCGACGACAAGATAAATGCGCGTGCGCTGCGCGATTTCGGCAATGAGATTGCTTCGGGAAAACTCTCGCTCAACGAAGCGATCCGGCGCGTCACCGAAAAGACCGCCGACCAGTACCACAAGGATGTGGCGACGCTCGGCTGCCTGGAGCCGACGGTCGAGCCGCGCGCCACCGAATTCGTCGAGCCGCGCGCCGACGGCAAGGCCGACATGGTCACGCTCATCGAGCGCCTGATCGAGCGCGGCCACGCCTATGTCGCGGCGGGCGAAGTGCTGTTCGACACCGCCTCGATGCCCGACTACGGCCAGCTGTCGAAGCGCAATCTCGACGAGCAGCAGGCCGGCGCCCGCATCGCCGTCGACGCGCACAAGAAGAACCCCGGCGATTTCGTGCTGTGGAAACTGTCCTCGCCGGAAGAGCCGGGCTGGGACAGTCCGTGGGGCAGGGGACGTCCGGGCTGGCACATCGAATGCTCGGCGATGTCCGCCGCTTATCTCGGAGAGGTCTTCGACATCCATGGCGGTGGCCTCGACCTGATCTTCCCGCACCATGAGAACGAGATCGCCCAGTCGCGCTGCGCCCACGGCACCGATGTCATGGCCAACATCTGGATGCACAACGGCTTCCTGCAGGTCGAGGGGCAGAAGATGTCGAAGAGCCTCGGCAATTTTTACTCGATCCATGAACTGCTGGAGACCGAGACCTTCGGTGGCCGCAAATGGCCGGGCGAGGTGCTGCGGCTGGCAATGCTGATGACGCATTACCGCGAGCCGATCGACTTTTCCGTGCGCAAGCTGGAGGAGGCGGAGAACACGCTGCGCAAATGGAAGCGCGCGGCGGATCTCGCGCCGTCAGCGGCGCCGCAACTGCCGGCCGAAATCGTGGAAGCGCTGTCGGACGATCTAGCCACCTATGCCGCCTTTCAGCGGCTGACGCAGCTTGCCAGCGAGGCACTCGATGCCGGCGGAGGCGACAACGCCGCCGCCGCTTCACTGAAGGCCGCCCTTGCCTTCCTCGGCTTCGATGTCGGTGCGGCCAAAGTGGACGAGGCCGCGATCGCCAAAGCTATTGCCAGGCGCCTCGAACTGATCGCCGCCAAGAACTGGGCCGAAGCCGACCGCATCCGCGACGAGCTTCTGGCGCAAGGCGTGCAGTTGAAGGATGGCAAGGACCCTGTCACCGGCGAACGCGTGACGACCTGGGAGGTAAAGCGGTGAGGGTGGTGCCAAGCACCCCCCTCTGCCCTGCCGGGCATCTCCCCCTCAAGGGGGGAGATTGGACTTCACTGTCGCCTTCGCCAATCGCGGACATTGATGATTGGGCGCTGCCGGCGCAACTGCTGATCTCCCCCCTCGAGGGGGGAGATGTCCGGCAGGACAGAGGGGGGCGCCTCGCGATGAGCCATTATCCCGTATCTCCCCTCAATCGCGGCAATGCGCGCAAGATGCGCAAGCAAATGACAGACGCCGAACTGAAGCTCTGGAATGAGCTGCGCGCACACCGCCTCATGGGGCTGGCGTTTCGACGTCAAATGCCGATAGCCGGCTACATCGTCGATTTTGCCTGCCCCAACAAAAAACTGGTCGTTGAGCTGGATGGCTCCCAGCACGCTTCGCCTGAGGTCTCGGCGTCTGATACCGCGCGAACCGTCAAGCTTGAAGCGCTCGGCTGGACCATCCTGCGCTTCTGGAACGACGACGTCATCCGCGATATCGACAATGTCTGCCAGCACATCGTCATCGCGGCCGGCCTGGCCGGCGCCGAAGTGCCGGAAACCGTATCGGAGGAACTCGTCCCATGATCGACCATCTCGGCATCACCGTTTCCGATTTCGACGCGTCGAAAGCGTTCTACGACAAGGCGATGGCGCCGCTCGGCGCCTCGCTGCTTTACATGGTGCCCGAAGAATACACCGGTGGCGCCAAGGTCGGCGGCTATGGCCGGGACCGGCCGGTGTTCTGGCTGAGCACCGGCAAGGACAGACCGAGGGACCACCAGCATGTCGCCTTCACCGCGCGCAGCCGTGCCGAGGTCGATGCTTTCCATGCCGCGGCCCTTGCCGCAGGCGGCAGGGACAATGGCGGGCCGGGCCTGCGCCCGCACTATCACCCGAACTATTATGGCGCCTTCGTCTTCGATCCGGACGGCAACAATGTCGAAGCCGTCTGCCATGATCCGGAGTGAGGGGCCATGATGAGCCTCGACAACCGGCCGGTCTACGCAGGCGGCTGCCAGTGCGGCGCCGTGCGCTTCCGTGTCGAGGGCACGCTCGGCGATGCCTCGATCTGCCATTGCCGAATGTGCCAGAAGGCAAGCGGCAATTTCTACCTGCCGCTGGTGTCGGTGCGTGGCGCCAAGGTCGACTGGACGCGCGGCGAACCCAAGCGCTTCCGCTCATCCAATGCCGCCTGGCGTGGCTTCTGCGCCGAGTGCGGCACGCCGCTGACCTTCGAGGCGCCCGACGGCATGGCGCTCGCCATTGCCGCCTTCGACGATCCGGCCGGCATCGCGCCGACCATCCAATGGGGCATCGAGGCAAAGCTGCCCTATGTCGACGCCATCCCGCAATTGCCGGGCGAGGACACGTCGGCCGACATCTCGTCCGCCCCTTATCTCGCCGAGCTTGTCTCCTACCAGCATCCCGACCACGACACCGAGCAATGGCCGCCGGAGGAAAGATCATGACCGAGACCGTTCGAACAGGCGGCTGCCAATGCGGCGCCGTGCGTTTCCGCATCAAGGGGGCGCTCGGGCGTCCGTCCATCTGCCATTGCCGCATGTGCCAGAAGCAGTTCGGCTCCTTCTTCGGTGCCCTGGTGACAGTGCCGAAGGACGGCGTCGAGTGGACCCATGAGGAGCCGAGCTACTTCCAGTCGTCGGTCAACATCGATCGCGGCTTCTGCGCCCGTTGCGGCACGCCACTGACCTACCGCCAGCCAGGCGGGCTGGAGATCGCCATCGGCGCCTTCGATGACCGCTCGGATCTCGCGCCGCAGATCCAGGTCAATTATTCCGCGAGGCTGCCCTGGGTGGAAAGGATCTTCGAGGCGCCGGTCCACGACGACCCCGACTATTACGCAAGGCAGGAGCAGATCATTTCCTTCCAGCACCCCGACCACGAGACGGCCAACTGGCCGCAGCAGGGCCTGAAACTATGAGCTTGCGTACCCTCTATCCCGAGATCGAGGCCTACGAGTCCGGCATGCTGGATGTCGGCGACGGTCACCAGGTCTATTGGGAGCGCTCCGGCACCAGGGGCGCGAAGCCCGCGGTGTTCCTGCATGGCGGCCCGGGCGGCACCATATCGCCAAGGCACCGGCGCCTGTTCGATCCAAAGCTCTACGACGTCGTCCTGTTCGACCAGCGCGGCTGCGGAAAATCGACGCCCAACGCCTCGCTCGAAGCCAACACCACCTGGCATCTGGTCGCCGACATCGAGCGGCTGCGCGAAATGTGTGGCTTCGACAAATGGCTGGTGTTCGGCGGCTCCTGGGGCTCGACGCTCGCGCTCGCCTATGCCGAGACGCATCCCGATCGCGTCAGCGAACTGGTCGTGCGCGGCATCTACACGCTGACCCGCGCCGAACTCGAATGGTACTATCAGTTCGGCGTCTCCGAGATGTTCCCCGACAAGTGGGAGCGTTTTTTGGCGCCGATCCCCGAAGCCGAGCGCGGCGACATGATGGCCGCCTACCGCAAGCGACTGGTCGGCAGCGACCGCAAGCGCCAAGTCGAGGCCGCCCTTGCCTGGAGCCTGTGGGAAGGCGAGACGATCACGCTATTGCCGGAGCCGGAGACCAGCGGCAAGTTTGGCGAGGACGACTACGCCGTCGCCTTTGCCCGCATCGAGAACCACTATTTCGTTCATGCCGGCTGGCTGGAGGAGGGGCAGCTGCTGCGCGACGCCTGGAAGTTGAGGGACATCCCCGGCACCATCGTCCACGGCCGCTACGACATGCCGTGCCCGGCGCGCTACGCCTGGGCGCTGCACAAGGCCTGGCCGAAGGCGGATTTCCATTTGATCGAAGGCGCCGGCCATGCCTATTCGGAGCCGGGCATCCTCGACCGGCTGATCCGGGCGACGGATGGGTTTGCGGGGAAATGACCATGGTTCGCGAGCGCCTCTTCCTGTTTGACACAACCCTCCGCGATGGCCAGCAGACGCCGGGCATCGACTTTTCCGTCGAGGACAAGATCGCCATCGCCAAGCTGCTCGACGAGTTCGGCATCGACTATGTCGAGGGCGGCTATCCCGGCGCCAACCCGACCGACACCGCTTTCTTCCAGCAGAAGCGCACCGCAAGCGCAAAATTCGTCGCCTTCGGCATGACCAAGCGTGCCGGGGTGTCGGCTTCCAACGACCCCGGTCTTGCAGCACTCGTTCAGTCGAAATCGGACGCCATCTGCTTCGTCGCCAAGAGCTGGGACTATCATGTCCGTGTCGCGCTCGGCTGCACCAACGAGGAGAACCTCGAATCCATCAAGGCTTCCGTCGAGGCGGCGACCGGTGCGGCCAAGGAGGCGATGGTCGATTGCGAGCATTTCTTCGACGGCTTCAAGGCCAATCCGGACTATGCGCTGGCCTGCGCCAAGACCGCCTATGATGCCGGCGCCCGCTGGGTGGTGCTGTGCGACACCAATGGCGGCACGCAGCCCTCGGAAGTGCGTGCCATTGTCGACAAGGTCATCGCGGCCGGCATTCCTGGCGACCATTTGGGCATCCACGCTCATGACGACACCGGCCAGGCGGTGGGGAATTCGCTGACCGCCGTCGAGGCCGGCGTGCGCCAGATCCAGGGCACCCTGAACGGCATCGGCGAGCGCTGCGGCAACGCCAATCTGATCTCGATCGTGCCGACGCTGGCGCTGAAGCCGGCCTTCGCCGACCGCTTCGAGACGGGCATTTCAGCCGAGGCGCTGACCGGCATTTCCCGCCTGTCGCGCGCCTTCGACGAATTGCTGAACCGGGCGCCGGAAGCCCAGGCGCCCTATGTCGGGGCGTCGGCCTTCGCCACCAAGGCCGGCATCCATGCCTCCGCGCTCGCCAAGGAGCCGGCGACCTACGAGCACGTGCCGCCGGAAGCGGTCGGCAACCGTCGCCGCGTCATGGTCTCGGACCAGGGTGGCAAGGCCAATTTCCTCGCCGAACTGAAGCGGCGCGGCATCGACGTGCCGCGGGACGATCACCGGCTCGACGCGCTGATCGCGGTGGTCAAGGAACGCGAGTCCGAGGGCTATGCCTACGAAGGCGCCGATGCCAGCTTCGAGCTGCTGGCGCGCAAGATGCTGCACGGCCTGCCGGAGTTCTTCGCCGTCACCTCGTTCCGCTGCATGGTCGAGCGCCGCTTCGACGCCAACGGCCAGCTCAAGACGGTCTCGGAAGCGATCGTCAAGGTGATGGTCGATGGCGAGGAGAAGATGTCGGTGGCCGAAGGCCATGGCCCGGTCAACGCGCTCGACATCGCGCTGCGCAAGGACCTCGGCAAGTACCAGAACGAGATCGCCGACCTCGAACTGGCCGACTTCAAGGTGCGTATCCTCAATGGCGGCACCGAGGCGATCACCCGCGTGCTGATCGAATCGCACGATGCGACCGGCGCCCGCTGGTGGACGGTCGGCGTGTCGGAAAACATCATCGACGCCTCCTTCCAGGCTCTGATGGATTCGATCGTCTACAAGCTGATGAAGAACCGCGACATGGCGGGGCTGGTGGCGGCGGAGTAGGGTTGAACCATCAGCGAAAGTACATTGATCCATCAGTAATTTGCGATGGTCTTGGGCAGGCCGCTGGGCCATAGCGTTGGGCCATGGCAATCGAAACAGCTCACCTCGACGAAGACGCCAAGGCCCGTCGCGGCTTTCTGCTGGCGTTGGGTGCCTATCTCCTGTGGGGGATGCTTCCCTTCTACATGAAAGCGGTCGCGCATCTGCCGCTCATCGAAGTCATCGCCCACCGTATCGTCTGGTCGGTGCCGATCGCCGCCGCCGTGCTGGTCTGGGCCGGCCGCACCGCCGATTTCAGGGCGGCGATCCGCTCGCCGCGCAGCATCGCCATGGCGGCGCTGACGGCGACGCTGATCTCGGTCAACTGGGGCATCTATGTCTGGGCGATCGCCGTCGACCGCACCGTCGAGACCGCGCTCGGCTACTACATCAACCCGCTGGTGGTGGTCGTGGTCGGCGCAATGCTGCTGGGCGAGCGGCTGGACCGACTGCAGATCGCGGCGGTGGTGCTGGCCGCGGTCGCCGTCACGGTGCTGACCATCGAGGGCGGCAAGCTGCCCTGGGTGTCGTTGGCGCTGGCCTTTTCCTTCGCCGCCTACGGCTTCTTCCGCAAGACGCTGCCGATTGGCCCGAGCCAGGGCTTTCTGCTAGAAGTGCTGCTGCTTTCGGTGCCGGCGCTCTGCTACATCGCCTACCTGATCGCCACCGGGCAGGACCATTTCGTCTCCAGCACCGCCAACGACACGGCGCTGCTCATCGGCTGCGGCCCGGTGACGGCCGTGCCGCTACTGCTGTTCGCCTTCGGCGCCAGGCTGCTGCGCCTCTCCACCATCGGCATCATGCAGTACATCGCGCCGACCATGGTGTTCCTGATCGCCGTGCTGGTTTTCGGCGAGCCGTTTGGCGGCACCCAGGCGATAGCCTTCGCGCTGATCTGGACGGCGCTGGCGATGTATAGCTGGTCGATGTTCCGCGGCCGCGAGATCCGGCCGGCGGCACCGGCAGCTCGGTAGGGCAAGGGGTTTCCGATGTACGTTCTGCATATCGCCAACAAGAACTACTCGTCATGGTCGCTGCGTCTGTGGGTGCTGATGCGCACCCTCGACATCCCGTTCGAGGAGCGGCTGACACCATTCCCGACCGGATCGAGTTGGAACTTGTACCGGCCGTTCTCACCCAGCGGCCGGGTGCCGTGTCTGGTCGACGAGGGCTGGGCGGTCTGGGATTCGCTGGCCATCGTCGAGTATCTCGCCGAGCGCCACCACGGCGTCTGGCCGGTCGAAGCCAAGGCGCGGGCCTGGGCGCGTTCGGCCGCCGCCGAGATGCATTCGAGCTTTACCGCGCTGCGCAACCTATGCCCGATGAGTTGCGGCCTGCGCATCGAGCCGTTTGCGATGTCCGATGCGCTGAAGCACGATCTCTTCCGCCTTGGCGACCTCTGGAATGACGGCCTTGCCCGCTTCGGCGGACCGTTCCTGGCCGGCGAGCATTTCACCGCAGTCGATGCCTTCTTTGCCCCGGTGGCGTTTCGGGCGCAGTCCTACGGCCTGTCTTTCGAGGGCGCGGCCGCTGACTATCCGGCGCGATTGCTCGACCTGCCGGCGATGCGTGAATGGTATGAAGCAGGCCTTGCCGAGACATGGCGCGAGCCCGACCATGAGGCGGAAGTCCGCGCGGCCGGCACCATCACAAGGGATCTGCGGGCGACGGCGTAGCAGGACGGTGCGCTACATCCGCCCAAGCCGCCTGACGAAGAGATAGACGGCGGCAGCGACAAACAGGGACACCGCCGTCACAACCCAGAATCCCATCGGCGTGTCGACCAGTGGCAGGCCGCCGACATTCATGCCGAACAGGCCCGAAATGATGGTCATCGGCAACAGCACCGCTGTCATCGCGGACAGTATGTAGAGCAGCTGGTTCGACTGCATCGTCAGCTTGGCCATCATCTCGTCCTGCAGCAGCCGGGTGCGGGCCTGCAACTGTTCCCCGTCGTGATAGAGCGTGTGCGCCCGGTGCGAAAGCCGTGCGGCCATGTCGTTGATCGGGTCGGGCAGATCGTTGCGATGCGAATGGTCGAGATGCCTGAACAGGCTGGTCAGCGTCGCCATCTGCCGGTGGATCACCACCAGCTGCCGGCGCGCATCGACCAGCGCCTGCCGCTCGCTGTGCCATGCGTCGCACACGATGCGGTCCTCGATGCCGTCCAGCGTTTCGGAGAGGCCGCCGAGTTCCGCAGCCATGCCGTCCAGCGACTGGCCCATGACCGCCTCGATCAGTTCGGCCGGCGAGCGGAATTTTCGCGTGCCGTTCTCCACCGCCTTGCGGATGGTATCGACCGACTGAAGCGGCTGCTTGCGGGCGCCGATCAGCATCGTTTCGTTGAGGGCAAAGCGGAAATGGCCGAGCCCGCGCGCCTCCGCCGAATAGTCGTGGCGCAAATCCGGCAAGTCGCCATAGAGCCAGTCGTCCTCGAGGTCGATGTGGCAGCCATGGCTGGCGGTCAGGAAGGCCTCGCGCACGGGTGCCGGCAGGGCCTGCTCGGAGGCGATCTCCTGGCGCGCGCGCATGTCGGAGAGCTGGTAGCTGCGCCAGGTCCAGTGCGCTTGCGCCGCATCCTTCGTCCGCACGCCCTCGGCGGTGAAATGGTAGAGGAAGAACAAGCCCGTGCTCGTCGGGTAGGTAGGGAGACAGGTCGCTGCCTTCCGGGTTGAGAGCGATATTCATGGTCGCTTCGCCAAATGCAGGTTTCCAAGGCAGCCCGCATGGGCAGGCTGCGAATTCCTAGCATGCGGCAGCCCGGTTTCGTGTGACGGTTTCTTGACAGCCGATCACAGACTCGCGGGCGCCGACCGACGGCGGCGAGCGCCGCCACCCGCGCCGTTTGATGCCGTTCAGCGCTTCGGGCCGAAGCCGGGATAGGGGTTGAGCGGCACGACCGCGGCAATGTCCATCATGCCGGCCCTGACCAGCGGCAAGGTGGCGAGATGGCCGCGCACATCGGCATCGCTGCCGGCCTCGAACATCATGCCGCTGCCGGGCATGTCGCCGCGGTTCCAGACCTGGCGCACCGCACCTTCGGCATAGAGCGTGCGGCGCTGTTCGGCCTCGCCGGGCAACAGCGGGGCGAAATCGGCGTCGCTGAACTTTTCGGTATTGCGGGTGAGAAGGGCAAAGAACTGCATGGCGGTCTCCTGTGGTTTCCGGTTTGGGATGGCGACAGTGTCGTCGCCACTGGTCAGACAGTCCAAGACTGATTAGGCTAAAGTTCAGACCCACGAGGACTAGCCTCAGGAGAAAAAGTGTTCGACCTGCGCCAGCTCCGTTATTTCGTCGCTGTGGCTGAGGCCGGCACTGTCGGCCGCGCCGCCGAACTGCTGCATATCTCGCAGTCGCCCTTGAGCCGGCAGATCATGCAGCTCGAGGCGCAACTGGGCGTCGCCCTGTTCGAAAGGGCAAAGCAGCGGGTTCATCTCAATGCCGAGGGACAGGCCTTCCTTGCCGAGGCGCGCGCGCTGCTGGCCAGTGCGCGGCGCCTAGAGGAGCTTGGCCGCGATCTTGCGAGCGGTGCTGCCGGCCGTCTCGCCATCGGCTATGTCGAGGGCGCGGTGCATGCCGGGCTGGTCGCCGGCATGCTCAGGCAGTTCCGCCGCGACCGGCCCGACTTCCATCTGCGATTGATGAGCCAGCGCTCGGCCGCGCAGTTGGACGGGCTGCGCCGGCGCACGCTCGACCTCGGCCTCGTCTATTCGCCGCCGGCCGATGATGATCCCGACATTGCCTCGTTGCTCGTCAGGCGCGAGCCGCTTGTATTGGCGATGCCGCAAGGCGATCCGCTTGCCGATGTCGCCGACATCCTTGCGCATCATCTCGACGACCGCACCTGGATCACCGTGGTGCGCCACCCGGACGACACCAACCGCGGCCAGTTCCTGGCCGCCTGCGCCAAGGCTGGCTTCATGCCTGAGATCGCCTACGAGACGGCCGATCCGCTGACCTCGCTCGGCCTAGTCAGCGCCGGGCTTGGCCTGGCGACGGTGCAGGCCAGCCTGCAAAGCGCAGCCCCGCCTGGGATCGTCTTTCGCGACTTGCCCTGGTTCGAGCGCACCGTCTCGATCCATCTCGCCTGGCGGCGGCGGGACAAACGGGCAGTGATTGCGGATTTGAGGAAGGCAGTAGGGGGAAGGGGGAAGTGAGTAGTCAGTAGTCAGTAGTCAGTAGTCAGTAGTCAGTAGTGGATAGACAGGTCCCGATTTGTGCGATCTTGCACGTCACTACTCACTACTCACTACTCACTCTACCCCTACATCTTATCAATCACCGACTGCACACCCTCGGTCGGCGCATCGACGGACGATCCCGCCACCATGATGGCGGCGACGATTGCTTCGGGGTCTTCGACCACCAGCGGCCTGACCCGCTGCGCCGTGTGGATGAAGCCCTCGGCCGACATGTGGTCGAGCAGCGAAAGCATCGGATCCCAGAACCCCTTGATGTTGGCGAACACGATCGGCTTGCGGTGGTGGCCGAGCTGGCCCCAGGTCATGATCTCGACGATCTCCTCGACCGTGCCGATGCCGCCCGGCAGCGCCACAAAGGCGTCGGATTTTTCGAACATCCTGTGCTTGCGCTCGTGCATGTTGTCGGTGATTACGAGCTCGTCGAGCCGGTCAAGCGCGGTTTCGGTTGCTTCCCTGTTGATCAGGAAGCGCGGAATGATGCCCGTCACCTTGCCACCGGCCTTGAGCGCGCCCTCGGCAACGGCGCCCATAATGCCCTTGGTGCCGCCACCATAGATCAGCCGCAGGCCGGATCTGGCGAGCGAGCGGCCGAGCAGATGTCCGGCCTTGGCATAGGTTTCATCGCGGCCCGGAGACGAGCCGCAATAGACGCAGACGGATCGAATCGTGTTCATATGATGATTGGTGATAGGGACGGCAGACGGGGTCAAGCCCGGGCGGGCTTTTTCTTGTCGGACTCGCTAAAACAGGCTAGACCGGCGTTAGGTGGCTAAGGGGTAGGGAAATATGGCAATTAATCCTTTGAAGGCGTTTCTGTTCGCGGCGGGTGGGACCGTTGCGGCCGCAGGAACCGCCTATGTATCGGGCGCGCTCGATCCGTATCTCAATCGCACGCCGCCGGCCGAGATCGCTGCACTTGCGCCGGCCGGCACCAAGCCGGCGGAAACAAAACCGGCCGACGCGGGCACCGAAGGCCGATTGCCAGCGGCACCGGCGCCCGCTGCCGACGCCACGGCACCCGCTGCCCCTGCTGCTCCGGCGGCGCCCGCGGCAGAGGCTCCGGCGGCACCAGCCGCAGTGCCTGCGGCTCCCTCCGCTGCAGGGCCGATCGCCCCGACCTTCGATGTCGTGCGCGTCGAAGGCAACGGCTCGATTGTCGTCGCCGGCAACGCGGCGCCCAATTCCAAGGTCGAGATCCTCAACGGTGCGACGGTGCTCGGCTCGACAGTCGCCGGTGCCGATGGCGCCTTTGCCATTATCCTCGACGATCCGCTGAAGCACGGCGACTATACGATCGCGCTGCGCTCGACGACCGGTGATGTCGTGACCGCCTCGGCGCAGACCGCTGTCGTCTCGATCCCGCAGAATCCCGCCGGCCAGGTGCTGGCCATGGTCGAGGAGCCCGGCAAGCCGTCCGAGCTGCTCACCGTGCCTGCCCCCGACGCCAAGCCCGCAGCACCCGCCACCGGAGACCAGGTGGCCGCGCCCGCGACCCCAGCGCCGGCATCGGAAGCGCCTGCTGCAGCGGCGCCAGCGCCGGCCGCGCCTGCCACTGTTGAAGCCGCACCCGCGCCGGCAGCGCCTGCGGCATCGGTTGCCGAGCCCAAGATCGTCGTCGAGGCCGTCGAGATCGACGGCAACAAGATCTTCGTCGCCGGCATCGCCGATCCGGGCCGCAAGGTACGCGCCTATGCTAACGACATCCTGCTCGGCGACGCGCTGACCTCGCCCGACGGCCATTTCCTCGTCGAGGCGACGCGCGACATTCCGGTCGGCAGCTACACCATTCACGTCGATGGCCTCGACGCCGACGGGGTGAAGGTGGTGGCCCGTGCCGCCGTGCCGTTCGAACGCGAGCCGGGCGAGTCGGTCGCCGCCGTCGCCCCTGCCGAAACCAAGCCTGCCGA
>NZ_JHQS01000039.1 GCF_014843845.1 Mesorhizobium amorphae
TGGCGAGGGCGGCCGCGCAGGCAATCGGATTGGCGGTGTAGGAGCTCGAATGAAAGAAGGTCTTCTTCCGGTCCTCGGAATAGTGAGCCTGGAATATGGCGTCGGTGGCAAGCGTTGCCGCCAGCGGGATGGCACCGCCTGTCAAGCCTTTCGAGGTGCACAGGATATCCGGAGAGATGGACGCCTGCTCGCAGGCGAACATGGTCCCGGTGCGCCCCCAGCCGGTCATCACCTCGTCGGCGATCAGGAGCGTGCCGGAGGCATCGGCAATCTTCTTCAATTCGGCCAGAACCCAGGCCGGATACATCAGCATGCCGCCGGCGCCAAGCACCAGCGGCTCGACAATCAGCGCGGCGGCGCGCCGGTCGCGGCTGACGGCCTCGAACCGATCGAGCGTCTCCTGCTCGTGTCCCGTGGACGGGAAGGGGATGGTGTCGACCTCGAACAGCAGGGGCTCGTAGGCGGCGTTGAACACACCGCGGGCACCGACGCTCATCGTGCCGATCGTGTCGCCATGATAGCTGTGCTCCATGACGACGATGCGCGAGCGCGGTGGGCCGGTGTTGCGGAAATAGCCGAGCGCCATCTTCAGCGCGACTTCGACGCAGGTCGAGCCGCTGTCGGAATAGAACACCCAGTCGAGTCCAGAGGGAGCGAGGCCGACAAGCGCCTTGGCCAGGCTTTCGGCCGGCTCGTGCGTGAAGCCCGCGAAGATGATCTGGTCGAGGTTCGCCGTGGTCGTCTCGATGGCCTTCATGATGCGGGGATGGCGGTGGCCATGGGTAACGACCCACCAGGAAGAGATGGCGTCCAGGATGCGCGTGCCGTCGGCCTTATTAAGGTAGGCGCCTTCCGTCCGGACGATTTCGGGGATCGCCGGCTCGAGCGCATGCTGTGTGAACGGATGCCAGACTTGAGACTGCGACATCATCCGCCTCCGGCAATCGAGGCAAGGTCAAAGCCGGCAACCATCGCGTCCCTCAGCGTTTCGTTCGTCAGCGGATCGAGGAGTGGGAGCCTGCCGAGCTGCGGCACGCCGCTGAATTCCACGATTGTCCGTTGCGTATCGGCCACCTCGTCGCCAATGAAGGCGAGGCCAATGAGCGGAATTGAGCGGGCCCGCAGGGCCTCGATCGACAGCAGGGTGTGGTTGATCGTGCCGAGCGCGGTGCGAGCGCACAGGATGACCGGCAGCTGCCATTGCGCGAATATGTCGATGAACTTTGTCTGCCGGTTGAGCGGCACCATCAGGCCGCCGGCGCCTTCGATGACGAGCGGTGTCGGCAGGACCGGAAATGAAAGATAGGCAGCCTCGATCGACTTGCCATCGAGTTCGGCCGAGCGATGCGGCGACAGCGGGCTCTTCAAGCGGTAGGCTTCCGGCAGCACGCGCCCTGGCGGCAGGTCGGCAAGCCGTTCCACAACCTCGCTGTCGGTTTCGCCGTCGAGGCCCGATTGCACCGGCTTCCAGTAGAAACCGTCGAGGAGGCCGGCGAGCCCGGCCGAAAACACCGTCTTGCCGATTCCGGTATCCGTTCCGGTGACGACGATACGCTCAGTCATGTTGACGCTAACACCTCGACGAGGGCCTCGACCATGGCGGAAATGTCGGCTTCGTCGACGTTGAGCGTCAGCGAAATGCGCAGCCGCGACGTGCCCTCGGGCACCGTCGGCGGACGTATGCCGCGTATGTCGAAACCGCGAGCCTGCAATGACGCCGCCACCGCCATGGTGCGCCTGTTCTCGCCGATGACGAAGGGCTGGATCTGCGAGCCGCTCGGCATCAGGCCGCGCTCGGCCAATTGGCGGCCCGCAAAGGCGACGCGTTCCTGCAGTTGAATGCGGCGCATGGGCTCGTCGGACAGTATGGCGAGCGCTTCGCGCACCGCGACTGCCATCAGCGGCGATGGCGCAGTAGCGTAGATGAATGGCCGGCACCGGTTGACGAGATAGTCGCACAGTAGTCCCGGCCCGGTGACCAGCGCACCCGACGCGCCGAGCGCCTTGCCGCATGTGTGAAGCGCGACAATGTTGTCGCGACCCTCGAAAGCAGCTGCAAGGCCGCGGCCGTCCGGTCCCCAGACGCCGGTGGCATGCGCCTCGTCGACGACGATGAATGCCTCGTGCCGATCGGCAAGCGCGACCAGGCTCTCCATCGGCGCGCGGTCGCCATCCATGCTGTAGAGGCTTTCGACCACGATCCAGACGCGTCCCGTGCCGCCTTCGGCGCGCCAGCGCGTGATCGCATCCTCGACGGCATTCATGTCGTTGTGCGCGGCCAGCACGAACTGGGCGCGTCCGGCCTGTGCCCCCTCATGCATGCTGGCATGAGCGAGTTCGTCGAGGACCAGCAGGTCGCCCTTCTGCGGCAGCGCGGTCAGAAGGGCGAAGTTGGCGATGTAGCCGCTGCCGAAGAACAGCGCGCGGTCGGCTCCAAAGAACGTCGCCGCGTCTGCCTCCAGGGCCTCGTGTTCCGGCGTGTTGCCGCGCAACAGCCGCGATCCGGTGGCGCCAACCGGTGTGCCGCGCGCAATCGCCGCCGCAACCGCGTCGCCAAGTCTTTTGGAGGCGGCAAGCCCGAGATAATCGTTCGACGAGAAGTCGAGCCCGGCGCACGGTGACAGCGTCCGTAGCCGGTCCCTGCGCGCCAGCCCCAGCAAGGTCGCGTCATAGCGGGCAAGCGGTGCCCCGCTCATTGCGCCTCAAGTTCCATCGGCTCGATGCCAAGGCGCCGGAACAAGAGGGTATCCTTGTCTTCGTCTGGATTGTCCGCGGTCAGCAGCGTGTCGCCGACGAAGATCGAGTTGGCGCCGGCAAAGAAACACAGCGCCTGCATCTCGTCGGTCATGGCGGTACGGCCGGCGGAAAGACGGACATGCGATTTCGGCATCATGATGCGTGCCAGCGCGATCACGCGCACGAATTCGATCGGCTCGATCGGCTTGGCGTCGGCAAGCGGGGTGCCGGCGATCGGGATCAGCATGTTGATCGGAACGCTTTCGGGATGTTCCGGCAGATTGGCCAGCGTCACCAGCATATCGATCCGGTCCACCGGCTCTTCGCCCATGCCGACAATGCCGCCGCAGCAGACCTTGATGCCGGATTGGCGTACCTGTTCGAGCGTATCGAGCCGGTCTGCAAAGCTGCGCGTGCTGATGATCTCGCTGTAGTAGCGTTCCGACGTATCGATGTTGTGGTTGTAATAGTCGAGACCAGCCTGTTTCAGACGAGCGGTCTGCTCAAGATCGAGCATGCCGAGGGTCATGCAGGTCTCCATGCCGAGTGCTTTCACGCCCTCGACCATGGCCACGACCGCATCCATGTCGCGCGCCTTGGGGTTTCGCCAGGCGGCACCCATACAATAGCGGGTGGCGCCGGCGTCGCGCGCCTTGGTCGCCTCGGCGATGACCCGCCTGACCTCCATCAGCTTCGACGCCTTCAGGCCCGTTTCGTGATGCGCCGACTGGCTGCAATAGCCGCAATCCTCCGGGCATCCGCCTGTCTTGATGCTGAGGAGGCGGCTGAGCTGGACCTTGTTGGGATCGAAATTCTCGCGGTGGACGGTTTGCGCCAGGAAGAGGAGATTGTTGAAAGGTGCGTCGTGGAGCGCGCGAGCCTTCTCCAAGGTCCACATCCCGCGATCAGCGCATTGCGCCCGTGGCATCGTCTTAGTCGGATTGGTGTCGTGCATGTCGTCCTGTTCTCAGTTCTTGGCTTGCCGTATCTTCGTCGTCCGATTCAGGCCGGTTGAATGTGTGTCGATCCTGACCGTTTGCTCGTGGGTTATCAGCGCGCTCGAAAATCAAGTCCGATATCGAGGATCGGCGCGCTATGGGTCAGCCAGCCGATGGAGATAAGATCGATGCCGGTGGCGGCGATGGCTGGCGCTGACGCGGCGGTGATCCTGCCCGATGCTTCGGTGATGGCTCGACCGGCGACCATCAGCACCGCCTCTCGCAATTGGTCAACCGACATGTTGTCAAGCAGGATGGCGTCGGGGGCGAGCGTCAGGGCCTCTTCCAACTGGGTCAGCGTATCGACCTCGACTTCGATCTTGACGAGATGACCTGCACTTGCTCGCGCGCGCTTGATGGCCGCACGGATCCCGCCGGCGATGGTGATGTGGTTGTCCTTGATCAGGATGGCGTCATCGAGGCCGAAGCGGTGATTGGCGCCCCCACCCGCGCGCACGGCGTATTTTTCGATAGCGCGCAAGCCGGGTGTCGTCTTGCGGGTGCAGACGATCTTCGCAGGGTGTTCGCGAACGGCTGCGACAATCGACGCGGTCGCGGTGGCAATGCCACTCAGATGGCATAAAAAATTGAGCGCGGTGCGTTCTGCGGTGAGAATGGTCCTGGCCGGGCCACTTACCGATGCGATGACCTCCCCTTCCACGACACTACTGCCGTCTGGCCGCTCCACCGAGATTTCAACATCGGGACTGATCAGGCGGAAGGCCAGAATGGCCAGATCGAGCCCCACAACAATCCCGCGCTGGCGCGCCGCCAGCACGGTTCTTGCATAGTGGTAGGGTGTTACAATGGCGTCCGTAGTTACGTCACCGGCTCTGCCGAGGTCTTCGAGAAGGGCTGCCCGCACCAGTGGTTCGAGCATAATGACGGGAAGGGGGCTGAGGTTCATGACGTGAGGCCTGCCAGCGCTGGAGAATTTGCGAGTTCCCGCGCTGCGCCTAAGGCCGCTTCGAGTGTGATTTCGGACCGTCTGGCAACGGGTGCCTGATGGGGAAAATCCGTCCGGTAGTGGGCGCCTCGGCTTTCCTCGCGCCGCAACGCTGCAATCGCGATCATCAGCCCAACGGCCGCCGGGTCCGCTGCTGCGTGCTTGCTTTCGGCTATCGGCAGCAAGGCCCGTATAGCTGCTTTCAAACCTGCACCATTCCGGACGATGCCGAGTGCGGGCGACAGGGAGGGACGCACGGGTATGGGATCAGGCGATGGGTAATCGCCTCCAAACGCAGGCTTTGTCCTGCGGGCAGGGGTTCCGGCCACGCTTTCCGCGACCCAGCGCGCGCACACGACCGCCTCAGTCAGGGAATTGCTGGCGAGCCTGTTGGCGCCATGCAGTCCGGTCGAGGCGACTTCGCCGCAGGCCCAGAGCCCCTTGACGGAGGTGCGGCCGGATCCGTCAACCGCCACTCCACCCATGTGGTAGTGTTGGGCGGGGCGAACGGGAATAAGGTCCCGCGCCGGATTGATGCCGGCTCCACGGCAGGCAGATGCGATTGTGGGGAACTGTCGCGCGAATTCCGAACCCGGCCGTCGCCGCGCGTCGAGGAAAACGCGGTGGCCGTTGGCCAGATGGTTCCATACGGCGCGCGCCAGGACATCGCGAGACGCAAGTTCCGCCCCTGGCACGCCCCCGAGAAAGGGCCGGCCGGTTTCGTCGATGAGGGCGGCACCTTCGCCGCGAACAGCCTCGCTGATGAGCGTCATCGGGCGTTCGGGCCCGTCAAGCGCGGTCGGGTGGAACTGGATGAACTCGAGGTCGGCAAGGACAGCTCCCGCGCGGGCCGCAAGCGCCAGGCCCTGTCCGCAACTGCCGGATGGATTGGTGGTGTCTAGAAATAGCCCGCCGATCCCACCGCTGGCGAGGACGACGCGCCGTGAGCCGAAGAAAACGGATCCTAGCGAACAGCTCGCCCAGACGCCGCGGATCGCATTGTCGCTCACCGCCAGCCGGCGCGCTTCCACGCCCTCCAGGACAACAATCGATGGAGTGGAACGCACGGCCGCGATCAGGGCACGCATGATCTCACGCCCGCTGCCGTCGCCATGCGCATGAACGATGCGACGCCGGCTATGCGCGGCCTCCAATCCGAGGCGCAGACACCCTTTCAGCGTCCGGTCGAAGGGGACCCCGAGGCCCGCAAGCCCCTCGATCGCAGCAGGCGCTGCCTTTAGGACGCGGTCCGCCATGTCTCTGTCGCAGAGCCCGTCCCCTGCGGTAAGCGTGTCGGCAAGGTGCAGCGCCGTATCATCGTCATTACCGAGGCTCGCGGCCAGACCGCCCTGTGCCCAGGTGCTCGACGTGTCGGCCCCCAGCAGGGTCCTGGACAGAAGAAGCACTGGCTCCGGCGCCAGATGAAGCGCGGTCATGAGCCCGGCGATGCCGCCGCCAATGATAATGGGCCGCCCGAAGAAGCTGCGGACATCGGCGCTCAAAGTGCCAGCATCCGTTCGACCGCAAGCCGCGCGCGCTGGGCGATTTCCGGCTCGATTGTCACGATATGGCGGTTCTGCTCCAGCGCCGCACGGATGTTGGCGAGTGTTATCCGCTTCATGTGCGGGCACAAATTGCAGGGCCGGATGAACTCGAGCTCCGGATGCTGGAGCGCGATATTGTCGCTCATCGAACATTCCGTCAGCAGCACTACGCGTGGCGGCTTTTGCAGCCCGACATAGTCGGACATGGCCGCGGTCGAACCGGAAAAGTCGGCCTCGGCCACCACTTCGGGCGGGCACTCGGGGTGAGCTAGCACCACGACGCCAGGATGTGCCTGACGCAATTCACGAACGTCGCAGGCAGTGAAGCGCTCGTGCACCTCACAATGGCCCTTCCAGGCCAGGATCTCGACATCCGTCTCGGCAGCGACGTTCTTGGCCAGATATTCATCCGGCAGCATGATCACCCGAGGAACACCCAGGGACTCCACCACAGCCCGCGCATTGCCCGATGTGCAGCAGATGTCGGACTCGGCTTTCACTTCCGCCGACGTGTTGACATAGGTGACAATCGGCACATTCGGAATGCGCTGACGCATTAGGCGCACGTCCTCGGCGGTAATCGAGTCGGCCAGGGAACAGCCTGCGTGCAAGTCGGGGATCAGCACCGTCTTTTGCGGATTGAGCAGCTTTGCCGTCTCGGCCATGAAATGCACGCCGGCAAGCACGATCACGTCCGCTTCGGTCGACATCGCCTTGCGGGCAAGCGCCAGGCTGTCGCCGACGATATCTGCGACACAGTGGAAGATCTCCGGCGTCTGGTAGTTGTGCGCCAGGATAACGGCGTTGCGCTCCCGCTTCAGCGCCAGAATTGCCTCGATATCGTCCAGAAAGATCGGCCATTCGATCGGGGGGATGACGCGCCGAACGCGGTCGTACAGGGACGCGCCCGAAGGCAAGACGGCGCTCATCGAGCCTCCAATTATAGTCTACATGATTATAAGACCTATATATTCGTTGTGACTATAAGCCATGTCAACCCCGGGTGAGCGGCAATTTTGTCCCGGCCACAGGCCTCTCGTCGAGGATGGCGTGGCGGAAGCGGTAGAGCTGCGCCGGCCGGCCACCGGTTTCGGCGGTCGTCTCCCCAGTCTTCTCAACCAGCTCTTGCTGCTCGATAAGCCGTCGAAAGTTCGGCTTGTTGATGAGCCTGCCGGAGAGCGCCTCCACGGTTCGCTGCAGCTGCAAAAGTGTGAAAACCGGCGGCATCAGCTCGAAGACGACGGGCCGGTATTTGATCTTGGAGCGCAGTCGCGCGATAGCGGTCGCCACGATGCGGCGGTGATCGGCGACCATGAACTTGCCGGCCACCAGCGGAGGCGGCGTCGCGTCCCGTCGGCTTCCGGCCTCTTGGACCAGGCCTGCTTCGTAGACCAACTCATAGCGTTGAAGCGTGAGTTCCTCGTTCCAATGGCGGTCGTCGAAGCCGAAGGCGATCGCCGCCCGCTGCCGGCGTTCGCGTCGCGTGGCGGCGTCGCTGGCGCCGTCTGCCCATTCAATCAGGCGCGGTCGCAGAACATCCAGAACCACCGGCGGCGTGCCGGAGCGGTGGTCCTCCCATGGAAAATATTCATACCAACTTTGCCAGCCGCACTGGGGCGAACCCGCGGCCTGTTCCTTGCGGGTCAATGCGAGATAGCTGATGGCGATGACGCGCTGCTGGCGCGCGGCGCCGACGCGGTCCCGGTCGGCGAAGGTGTAGAGTTGCTCAATGTACCCCAGCGGATGGCCGGTTTGCTGCTCCACCCACCCCCTCAAACCGGATTGCGGCGATCGGTGCTCAAGCGCAAATGGTCCGGAGGGCAGGGTGTCCGCCTGCCCGATGGTGAGGACACAGGGTTCACTGTCGTTTACGGCGACGACAACGGCGATCAGGTCCACTTTGACTTCGTCAGCCTTGATGGCGCCTTTGTCTTTCCTGGTTCCTGTTGCCTGATGGTCCATGTTCGCGAAAGTGGTTAGCCCAGTCTCGGGCGCCTTAATCGATTTAATGTAAGCGTGGCTGCCCGCACGTCAACACCGCAGTGCTGCACGGCCTTTTTTAGCTCTTCGCACTTGCACAAAAATGTGCCAAACGCGACGCCCGTCGGGGGTAACGCAAGGGAAGGAGGCACGGGGTGAGCGCAGCTGGAGATACAAACGCTATTACACCGCCGGATATTCGCTTGCTTAAGGGCCAGATTCCACTCGTATGCCTGACGGCATATACCACGCCGATCGCGAAGCTGGTTGATCGACACTGCGACATCGTCCTCGTCGGCGACGCCGCCGATGTGAGGGACCGGCGCTTTCCGGCGGCCGAACATGTCTACGCCGCCGCGTCGAGGGCCGGAGACGTCGCATGAGCGTGCCGATCGTTCGAACCGTTGCCGAGCTTCGGACTGTTGTGGCGGGATGGCGCCGCTCGGGCGCAAGTGTCGCAGTGGTGCCGACCATGGGGGCCTTGCATGAAGGACATCTGAGCCTCGTGCGTGCAGCGCTTCAGAAGGCTAATCGGGTCATCGTGACGTTGTTCGTCAACCCCAAGCAGTTCAACAGTGCCGCCGACCTTGCCGCCTATCCCAAGACGGAAACCCAAGATGCGGCAAAGCTCGCGTCGCTGGGCGCGCATCTTCTCTATGTGCCGGATGCAGAGGAGATGTATCCGCCGGGCTTCGCCACGACCGTTTCAGTCTCCGGCGTCAGTGAAGGCCTGTGCGGCGCGTTTCGGCCGGGCCATTTCGATGGCGTGGCGACCGTCGTTGCCAAACTCTTCTTGCAAACCGGCGCTGATTTCGCCTTTTTCGGCGAAAAGGATTTCCAGCAGCTTCAGCTTGTGAGGAACATGGTCCGAGACCTGGATATCCCAATCACCATTGTCCCCTGTCCGACAGTCCGCGAAGCCGATGGTCTCGCTCTATCGTCGCGCAATGCCCGGCTCTCGCCAGCCGAGCGCACCATTGCCCCGAAGCTACCATCGATCTTGCTCGAGACGGCTGATCGGCTTGCGCGCGGCGGTCCCCTCCCGGCAACACTTGCTGAGGCGCGCGCAGCAATTTTGTCTGCCGGCTATCGCGAGGTCGAATACCTGGAGCTTCGCGGCGAGGCAGATCTGCAACCGATGACAAACGTTGACCGACCGGCGCGCTTGCTTGTCGCGGCGTCGCTTGGCGACACACGGCTCATCGACAACGTCAGAACATCACCGGTTGGTTCAACATTAACGAGGTTGTCGGCGTTGAGCCACGCCCGCAAGCAGAGGTAGGAAAGCAATGGGGGCGATGAAGGCGACAACATCCTACCAGCTCTATCGGAGCGCGACCGTTTAAACCCAGGTCTCTGCCTGGCATCGAGCGACATTCACGGAGGTACGCGAAACGCACATGCATCGCGTGTTTGAGAACTTCGTCGAGCAACTCTCTGCAAGCGTTGATGCCGCCGATCTCAGTGAGGCAATGGCGTCCGCCGCCGCCGGCTTCGACTTTCCGCTCTTCGCCTATTTTACTTACCCGTCGGTCCCCGGCGATGCGCCGCGTTTGATCTCAAACTATCCTTCGCGCTGGACATCACGTTATCTGCAGCAACGGTACCACAGCCTTGATCCGGTGATCCTGCGCGGGCTGCAAGGCTGGGATACTTTTGATTGGGGCGTGGATCGCGCTCGGCAGCGTCTGCCGACGTCACAGCAACAAATTCTGGAGAGTGCAGCTCAGTTTGGCATCCGCGGCGGATTGACGATGTCCATGCACGATCATCGCGGCCGGTTTGCTGCGCTGACCTTTGCTTCCGACCAATCCCACCCGCCGCTTTTGCGGTCACTGACACGTTATGAAAAAGCATTGCAACTGGTGGCGATCAACTTTCACATCCATGTTCGGCGCCGGCTCGCCGACGATCGCGTGGTGGATGGTGTAACCCTCACTCCGCGAGAGTTCGAATGCCTGAAATGGACGGCGCACGGCAAGTCGGCCTGGGACGTCAGCCAGATCCTCGGCGTCTCGAAGCGCACGGTGACCTTCCATCTGGAAAACGCCAAGGCAAAACTTGGCGTGCGAACGGTCAACCAGGCCGTCGCGCGGCTGGCTGCGTCCGCTCAGGCGAGATCGTGATCTTCCCCCAAGATAGCTGTAAACGTCTACAGGCTGAATCACCGTCAGCTTTGCCCTTCGATGGCGGGAACACATCCCGCACGGAGGCGACCATGCTGCAGCTGCCTCGACTGCCGACATATGGGAGAGCAGTCGTTTCGCGCTCGCTCACCCTCCGTCAGCGCCCAAGGCAGCGGGCGGCTGGCCCAGGCAACTTGGTGGCGAATGCCGGTCTCCCGGATGGCGAACTTTATTGCGATCGCCGATACGCTGTACCGTCATGCCTCCAGCTTGCGGGGGTTCCGTTGATATCCATCATGTAGATGCGTTCTCATCAAAACAATCGATTTTACGCAGGGTGACCGGAATGAAAAAGGTCGCTCAGGAGGATCTCTCTATGCGCAAGCATAGAGCCTGAAGGGCCACGAGACGTCGTGTCGGCTGGTTAATCGCGACCGCCGACGCGGCGCAGTTGCCATGACGAAATAAAATGAGGGATATGTTTGTGCCGACTATACGCAACAGCATTTTTGCTATTATTTTTTGCTCTGCTACCGTGCTACCGACGTTAACGGCATCGGCAGAGACTATCTTCGGAACCCTATCTAAGGCCTATCAGAACAATTCTTCGCTGAATTCGACCCGCGCCGGCACACGCGTCACGGACGAGGGCGTGGCCATCGCCAAGTCGGGCTGGCGTCCGACCATCAAAGGCTCCGCGGACCTCGAGTATTCCAGCAGCCACCTCAACGGCTCGAACCGGAGCGTGCGCCTAACCACAGGTAACTTCGGCGTCGAAATCGATCAGACCCTGTTCGACGGTTTTCAGACCAGGAACAATGTCGCGGCCGCCGAAGCGCAGGTCGGCGCTTCGGTCGAGAGCTTACGCAACGCCGAACAAGACACCCTGTTCAACGCGGCCCAGGCCTATATGAACGTAATTCGCGACCGGCAAGTTGCCGTGCTGACGGAGCAGAATCTCCAGTCCCTGACCGAGCAGGCGCGTGATGCGCGTTCGCGCTTCGAGGTTGGTGAAGGCACCCGCACCGACATCGCGCAGGCCAATGCCCAGCGCGCCAACGCAGTGGCGAAGTTGAGTGCCGCCCGCGCGCGGGCGCTGGCAAGTGCGGCAACCTATCGCCAGATCGTCGGGGATGAGCCAGGGAAGCTCAGGCCGGCGGCGCCGGTGGCAAAATTGCTGCCGTCGAGCCTCGATGCGGCAATCGCGATCACATCAGCCGAGCATCCGGCCATCCTGGCCACCCAGCTTCTTGTTGACGCGGCGGCGTTTTCAATGAAATCGGCCGAAGGCGCGCAGCTGCCCCAGCTTTCCGCTAGCGCCGGCGTCTCGAGCGCTTATCGCAACACCGTGCCCGGCGTGATTACCACCGGAACGGAAGGCACAACCAATTCGGCCAGCATCGGGGCGACGCTGACCGTCCCCATTTATTCTGGTGGCCGCACTTCAGCACTGGTGCGCCAGTCCAAGGAATCGCTCAGCCAGGCTAGGATCAAGGTCGATGTCAGCCGCGACCAAGTGCGCCAAGCCGTGACCGCGGCATGGACTGCTTATACCGCCGCTCAGCAGAGCGTCGCGGCCAACCGGCAGGCGATCGCAGCCGCGCAGCTTGCCTTGAACGGCGTCATCGAGGAGCGCAATGTCGGCCAACGTACTACGCTCGACGTGTTGAACGCCCAGAACGACCTCATCACCGCCAAGATCAATGTTGCCAGCGCCGAGCACGACGTGGTGGTAGCGAGCTATGCCATCCTACAGGCGACCGGCCGTCTGTCGGTCGAGCGCCTTGGTCTGAAGGTGACAAAGTACAAGCCTGAAAAGCATTACAACGCGGTCAAGGACAAGTGGATTGGCCTGCGCACGCCGGACGGCCGCTAGCCGATCAACGCACGCTCTGCGAATGATCCCTCCTGGCCGGAGTCGAGTACGGCAAAGGCAGCTTCCGAGCCCACTTCGAGCATCATACGCCGTCCAGATTCGTAGCCCTAGTCTAGTAAGCGACCACTTGCGCCAAACGCGGAAGTTCATTGGTCTCCAACAATATCTGTTCCTTAAGCGAAGAAAGCACGAGATTCCTCAATCTTTCTGAGGCCTGTATCAGCTCTCGCACGGCGGCGAAACTCGTTCGCTTGAACATCAACCTCAAGGAAGACACGCGGCACGGGCCGCGTCCTTCCGTTGAGATCGCTTCCGGCATTTTCCCGTCCGCTTCCTTCGCTATCTCAGGGTGGGCTCCTCGCGGCCGCTTCGCTTCAAAAAAGTCGTCCGCTCCGGTCCTCCGCTGACGCTGCGGATTAGCGGATCCGGCCCGCGCCCATGACGGTTCGCCCTATCGCAGGAGAATGGCCCCCGGCGACGCAAAAGGAGATCAAGCGATCCCTGCAATGGGGATATGTCACCAAGCACTGTTCTGGCGGATGAAGGGGGCAGATCAGGAACGCTTTCGTCCGCGCCGCCAACGCTTGGATAATGCCGCTCAGTTTGGCATCCGCGGCGGATTGACGATGTCATGATCATCGCGGCCGGTTTGCTGCGCTGACCTTTGCTTCCGACGAACCCGTCCACCACTTTTGCGGTCACTGGCACGTTATGAAAAAGCATTGCAGCTGGTGGCGATCAACTTTCACATCCATGTTCGGCGCAGGCTCGCCGACGATCGCGTGGTGGATGGTGTAACGCTCACTCCGCGAGAGTTCGAATGCCTGAAATGGACGGCGCGCGGCAAGTCGGCCTGGGACGTCAGCCAGATCCTCGGCGTCTCGAAGCGCACGGTGACCTTCCCTCTGGAAAACGCCAAGGCAAAGCTTGGCGTGCGAACGGTCAACCAGGCCATTGCACGGCTGGCTGCGTCCGCTCAGGCGAGATCGTGATCCTTCCGCCAAGATAGCTGTAAACGTCTACAGGCTGAATCACCGTCAGCTTTGCCCTTCGATGGCGGAACACATCCCGCACGGAGGCGACCATGATGCAGCTGATAACACCGGACCTTTACGGCGAGTTCGCAAGCGAGCTCAAAGAGATGCACGGGCTCAGATATCGGGTGTTCAAGGCAAGGCTCGATTGGGAAGTTCAGACCGAAGACGAGATGGAAACCGACGCATTTGATGGCTTCAAGCCTGTCTATCTGCTTCTCAAGGGATCCGATTGGCGAATTCGCGGTTGCGTGCGTCTTTTGCCCAGCACCGGACCCACAATGTTGCGCGACACGTTCCCGGTGCTGCTGGGTGCTGACGTTGTGCCCTCGACCGCCGACATATGGGAGAGCAGTCGTTTCGCGCTCGATCTCCCTCCGTCAGCGCCCAAGGCGGCGGGCGGGCTGGCCCAGGCAACCTACGAGCTGTTCGCCGGCATGATCGAGTTCGGCTTGGCCAACGATCTCACCCGGATAGTGACGGTGACCGATACGCGCATGGAACGGATCCTTCGCCTCGCAACGTGGCCATTGTTACGCATCGGACAGCCGATGGCCGTCGGCAAAACGAACGCGGTGGCCGGCTTTCTCGAGATTTCCCACGCGAGCCTTTTGCGCGTTCGCAGCAGGGGACGTCTGAGCGGACCGGTATTGTGGCAACCGGTTCTCGGCCTCTCAGCATAAGCCATTGTGGACATCTGAGCCGTGACGGATGCTGATCTGCCCAAGGATGCGACGCTCGGTCTTGTATGCTGGCCGGACTGGCGTCGCCACGAAGCTTACCACTACGCCAGACGATTGACACGCACTGCCTGGGCCTGGGAATTTCTTCGGCGCAATCCGCAATTCCAGCGCGACCACGCCAAGATTGCACCGCCCGCCTGCATTGTCAGAACACGCGCCGATACGGAGATAATCGAGCTGACGACAAGATCATCTTGCCTCAGGCAATGGAGCCTCCTTTTTCGCGGATGCGCCACAATTGGACGCCACGTCGGCAAGGGTCTTTTGGGATCCTCGCGACTGCGGCCGTGTCCTGCGAGCGGCCGCGGAGCCGGTTGGGCTCGACCACAATTTTGAACCGCTTGATCTTTCTTCGCTCTCATGCGGCAAGGACATCCTGCTGACACCTGCCGGCATGCAGCACGTGCTGCTGAGGGAGGACTGTCGGAGTCTGCAGATCGCCGTTTCCGGTGCCTCCGTTCTCTGCCCGTTGCGGTTATATGTCGACGCAATCGTGCCGCCGCGGCACCTGAAGTTCCATGTCGCTGCCCTTCAGTTCCTGAACGACATCAATGGTTGCGGCCGGCTGGCAGCTGCTTGCCTTCCGCCGGAACCTCGCGGAGGGCGTCTGCGTATCGTGCTCCAGGCTTTGGATGGCTCGCTTGCCGGCGCATCCCATCAGGAGATCGCTATTGCCCTGTTCGGGAGACGGCGTGTCGAAGAAGATTGGTCTCATCCAGGCAACCATCTTCGCGACCAGGTGCGTCGCGCCATCCAACGTGGCCGCTACCTGATGGGCGGCGGCTACAGACAGTTCCTGATGTGATTGTGGTGAGAGCTAGTAATTGGCCTATTCGAAAACGCGCCGGGATCTGACTGCGTTTGCCATGATGGGGTCATTGTGCATTGCACAAAACGTGACGCGCGGTTAGTCCTTTCGCGGCGGGAATCGAGGTTTGGGTAAACGGACGAAGCACTGAGAACCAATGCTTCGTCGATAGTGCATTACATACCCCGAGGACCCTGATGACCGATATGAACTCCGACAAGGCCGGCGCTGCAAGCCTTGAGGCGATCGCGCGAAACGGCAGCATGCTTCATCGCATCGCTGTACGCATCCCGACCTATCTCTCGGATATTCGCGAGAATCCGGCATGGCTGCCGATGTTCATGTTGGCGCGCACCATGCCGGCACGGAGAATGCACTGGCGTGGTGCAAAGCCGGTCCGAAGGTCGCAAAGAGCCCAGGACACGATGTTCGCTGGCGTCAATCGCCAAGACATTGTCGACGCGCTACGCTCGGATGGGCTGTTTTCCGGCCTCGTCCTGCCAACAACGGTCTCTGAAGATGTTGCCGCATTCGCCATGTGCACACCTTGCTTCGGCAATTTCGACCGCCGCCTCGAATTCATGCCGACGGAGCATGCGCAGGCTGAGGCCCGGTTCGGCCGTCCCTTGCTCAGCGGCCACTATTTCGAGCGCATTCTCGGCTGCAATGCGGCACTCGCCATCCAAAACGATCCGCTGCTCATGGATATCGCCGCGCACTATCTCGGCGGCCAGGCGAAGCTGATCACCACGCGTGTCTGGTGGAGTTTCCCGACCGGCCAGGCCTCCGACGCCGACAAGAACATGGCTTCGCTTAGCAAATACCACTTCGACCTCGATGACTGGCGGATGCTGAAGTTCTTCTTCTACCTTGTGCCGGTCGATGAGGGCACCGGCCCCCATGTCTATGTCCGCGGCAGCCATAACCGCCGCGCCCTCAAGCACCAGCTTACCCTTCTCGTCGGCCATCCCGCGCAAGAGGTTCTGGAGGTCTACGGCGAGCAAAGCCCGGTCACGCTGACCGGAGAGGCCGGTCTCGGTTTCGTCGAGGATCCGTTCGGCTTCCATATGGGTACCGTGCCGACGCACAGGCCACGGCTGATGATGGAAGTCGGCTTCGGCGTTTCTCCTCCATCGCGCCGCCGCTTCCATGGAGAGCCTGTGCTCCGCTGATTTCGAAAGTCCCGAAATAGCCTTCCCCGACCGTGAGCCTTGTAAGGCAAGATGAGGCTATGCCGCCATTCCAATCTCTTCGGCCCCAAAGCGGTTGTCTGCACAGCTGGATTGATTTGAACAGGTACTTATGCGCTGGCTGGCGCCATGGCGAGACCCATAGCGCCAGCCAAAGGTGAGATGGCACCGATTGAGCTGCCAAACTTGAATGAATCGATCGGTCCTTAGTTTTTTGCTGCAATAGGCCATTGAAACCGTCGCTGGACGCGCTCTGTTGCCTGCGCCAACGAACCCGTTGATCTCGGTTTCGGCCATGCCGACGAACAGCGCACTGATAGATGCCTTCGCGGGCTAAGCTCTGCCGGCGAAAGCCAGCGTGTCAAAGGGCGGCGGTAGGGAATCAGGATCTTGATCGGCGGCGACGATCATGATCCAGGCGTCTTAGTCTATCCATGGGGTGGATGGTACTTATCCTTACAATCGATTGTACCAATATTACAGAATGCTTCTACAAGATCCTGAATCTAAGCGGGCCGGGTGGGTGTCCGTGCTCGTGATTACTGCGTGGGCTGAAGCTGCCCGGGAAGAATGCGGAGACGAACATGTGCGGGATTGTTGGCATCGTTGGGCAACAGCCGGTGTCGGACCGGTTGGTCGACGCGTTGAAGCGTCTGGAATATCGCGGCTATGATTCGGCCGGCGTTGCGACGATCACCGAGGGCGCCTTGCACCGCCGGCGCGCCGAAGGCAAGCTCGTCAATCTGGAGATGAGACTCAAGGAAGAGCCGCTGGGCGGCAACATCGGAATCGGCCACACGCGTTGGGCAACCCATGGAGCATCAACCGAACGCAATGCGCACCCGCACTTTACCGACGGTGTCGCCGTCGTCCATAACGGCATCATCGAGAATTTCGCCGAGCTGAAGGACGAATTGGCGGCGGCCGGAGCCGAGTTCCAGACCGACACCGACACCGAGGTCGTCGCGCATCTCTTGGCAAGACACCGCCGGGAGGGCATGAGGCGGCGAGAAGCAATGGCTGCCATGCTGAAACGCGTCAGGGGTGCCTACGCGCTTGCCATCCTCTTTGAGGATGATCCGTCGACCATCATGGCGGCGCGCAACGGACCACCGCTGGCGATCGGTCACGGCGACGGCGAGATGTTCCTGGGCTCCGACGCGATCGCGCTTGCTCCCTTCACCAATGAAGTTACCTATCTCATCGACGGCGACTGGGCTGTTATCGGCAAGACGGGCGCCCATATCTTCGATTTCGACGGCCATCCTGTCGAGCGTCCGCGCCAGACCTCCACGGCCGCAGCCGCTCTGGCCAACAAGGGCAACCATCGCCACTTCATGGAAAAGGAAATTCACGAGCAGCCCGAGGTCATCGCCCGTGCGCTCGGCCACTATATCAACATCATAGAGAATCGCGCCGACATGGTTTCTGGCATCGATTTCGCCAGGATCCCCAGCCTGGCGATCTCTGCCTGCGGAACCGCCTATCTCGCCGGACTGATCGGAAAATACTGGTTCGAGCGCTATGCGCGCCTGACGGTTGAAATCGACGTCGCGTCCGAATTCCGTTACCGCGAGATCCCGTTATCGCCGCAGTCGGCGGCTCTTTTCATTTCGCAATCTGGCGAAACCGCCGATACGCTCGCATCGCTGAGGTACTGCAAGGAGCTTGGGCTGAAAATTGGCGCCATCGTCAATGCCTGCGAATCGACCATTGCTCGGGAGGCCGATGCGGTCTTTCCGATCCTTGCCGGACCGGAGATCGGCGTCGCCTCCACCAAGGCTTTTACCTGCCAGCTTGCCGTTCTTGCCGCACTCGCCATCGGCGCCGCCAGGGCCCGCGGAACCGTAACCGAAGACGAGGTGCAGACGCTCGTCAGGAGCCTCGCCGAACTGCCGCGCATCATGGGCCAGGTAATCAACAGCATCCAGCCGGAGATCGAGTTCCTGTCGCGCGAACTGTCAAAGTGTCGTGACGTCCTGTATCTCGGTCGTGGCACCAGTTTCCCGCTGGCGATGGAAGGTGCGCTGAAGCTCAAGGAGATTTCCTACATCCACGCCGAGGGCTATGCGGCGGGTGAATTGAAGCACGGTCCGATTGCATTGATAGACGAGAACATGCCAGTGATCGTCATCGCGCCACATGATCGCTTTTTCGACAAGACCGTCTCCAACATGCAGGAAGTGGCTGCCCGTGGAGGGCGGATTATCCTCATCACCGATGAAAAAGGGGCCGCCGCATCGAAACTCGACACCATGCATACGATCGTGCTGCCGGCCGTCGACGACATTATCGCGCCAATGATCTTCTCGCTGCCGATACAGCTTCTTGCCTACCACACGGCGCTCTTCATGGGCACAGATGTCGACCAGCCGCGCAATCTCGCGAAATCGGTCACAGTCGAATGATTGTGACGCTTTTTATAGGTGGCGATGCTCCTCCATCCGAAAGCGCCAACACCTTAACGTGCCCTTTAATGATGGGGCCGAATCCTGTCAAGACTGGCCGGCTTCGAATCGGAACGATGGCCGGCATGGTCGGAGTTCGCAGCAGGTCTTGCCCGAAAGGGATTGAACCAAGCCATAGGAGGACCGAGCTAATTCTTACTCAAACCGACCCTAGTGATTTCGCGCCATCCGATACTCTGGGGGGACGTATTTCGTTCGCTCGCGAGGTCACCAAACTTACAATGGCGCAGGCCGCACGCCGGCTTGGTGTCCAGATGGCATGCTGGAAAGCATGGGAATGCGACCGCGCCGCGCCGCAATCCAATCGCCTTGCGATGATGGCGGGCATCTTGGCCGTGAGTCCCTCATGGCTATTGTCGGGAATAGGCGCCGGTCCACTGGAGCTGGAGGCGAACGATCGTGCCGCCCTGCTGCAAGAGCTGCAAATCGCCTCTGCTGAGGCAGTGGCTTCGCAAAAACGTGTGCAACAAATCGTTGCGTTACTGGGGTCGGTTCCGGTAGCCGGCGACTCGCCCTAAGCGCGGTATGCAAGCGGTTGGATCATAAAAGACGCGGGGTTCTGGAGCCCAAAAGTGTGGGGACTCCTGGACGGAGGCGGCGGCAGGGCGGCGAGTTGCTGCTCAAGAAAGCCATCGGCGAGAATGAGTCGGGATCGCAGGACGAATGCGGTATAGTCGATCAGGCGATCTCAGGCTGGCCGCTTGTTGGAACTTGATCAGAACCAGGTGAGCCACCATATCCCGACCCGGCTGCCAATTTCAGGTGGCGCATTCTATGGATGAGGCCAATCCGGCCGGATCGACGTCCATTTTTTTGATTTGCTAGGTGCGTCAGGTTGGGGAGGAAATCTCCCGATTTATCAGGCGCTCCTTCTCTTCTTGGAGGTGTCTATGAAGGACTCGCGCATTCCCGAGCCAGTCTTGACGGCTATGTCAGACGGAACCCACATCATCCGCGCTTATCGTGAGCACCTTGGATATTCCATCGAGGACCTCGCGGTGGCGAGCGGGCTTGCCGCTGAGGAAATCCAAAACATCGAGTCGGGTCTGAGGTACAACAAGGGCTATCGGGATCGGATAGCGAGATCGCTGTCCATACCTGTGGGAATTCTTGAGGGACAGTCGGACATATCGGATGCCGCGTGATCAGTCGGATAATCTGCCAATGGGTGGAAGATCCGCTACCTTGTGATGTGTTGTTTTGAGACTGATAGTCGACGCTTAATTCCGTTGGACGCGATGGCCTTCGGGCGCAGTACTGCCAAGAGAATTATCGTCCACTGCCCGGGTCACCGATCAGGAAGTTGTGCCAGGCGATATTGCCGCCCGGAGTGCCGTGACACGGGCACGATAGCCCGGTTCGCGACGAAGGATTGGCAACGGCGAATTCATGCTGGGTCAGCAAGGCGATACTGGCTGCAGCATCAAGTTGGCCGACGAGGGCGGGGGCACAGCGAGCCCCAGACGCGCTGGGTTGACTGTGGGTGTCGGAACAGCGAAAAGGGGCCGCTCTTCGTGAGTGGCGTGCGCCGGCAGTCTAACCCCAAGCCCCCCGCCCAGGCTGCCGGCGCGCTTCTAGGAACGTTGAGGTAGGGCCGCAATCCAACGCCTCCTTGTCTGACACGCATCGATCAGATCCCGAGCAGCCAGCCAGTGTTCGGCCTTCGCTTGCGCCTCTGCCTTGGCGCCCGAGGCCTTGCGCTTCCTCCAGCGTGGTCGATCGGCACGCCCTCGACTTCGGCGGCACGATCGGACGACAGCGGCCGCGGCAGGCTCCATTTGCATGAGGGGGGCTCGTGCCATCAAATACCTGATGCATTTGCGCTTTGCGCAATCTCCGTTCATGCTCGATGCCAGGCGCAGACCTCGCCTCTACACGATGAAGCATCGATGCAAGGCCTACGCTTTGATCGCCATCGCGGCCATTGCTTTGCCGCGATCGCCGAAGCCGTTTACGACAATCGTGCCAGCAATGCCGGCAGCGATGCCGCATGCAAAAATCCACAAATGATTGTAGCCAAATGCTAGCTGCCCAGCATATGTCCGGCATTTCGCAAGGCCCCTAGGAAGAGACTTGCATGGCCGTTGGCATCGATCTTGGCCTGCATCGACAGGGGCATGCTGTGCCAGTTCTCCAAGGGCGCAATGAAATGTGAGAAAGTGCCGTTGACCATGCAATGGTGGGTAACGAGGCCCGGTCTGTCCAACGCCAGCACGCCGGTCTGCTCACCCTGATATCGGATGGCTGCGACCCGCTGGACCTCCGCGTCACCGTCGACCCGCACGTCGAAAAGCAGGATGCCGCGGCTCCTGATGGCTATCTCCGTGGCTTTTTCAGCGAAGCTTAAGGAGAGCGAGCGGACGCTTTCGACCGCCATCTGGAAAACCATCAAATCCAGTTCATTCATAAGGTAACTGCGCGCAACACCGGGATGATTGCAATCGACGCACACGGCTTTTTCACAGATGTCGGTCACGAGCGATCATTTTGGGGTTTGCCGGTCGGCCATTGACTGAAGGCGTGCTCCGTTCGAACCGATCCTGAAGCGGAATGCGCGGGATCTACGGAACCCGAAGAGCCGGCCAGCCAAGTTGCCGCGACAATTGATGTCGTGATCATTCCAGACATCTGCATTTCGGCCACCTGGTAAGTCCGTTCTTAAGCCCAATCTCGGGCCGTCTTGTACATGAAAACCTCGCGGTGGCGTCCTCGAAGCTCGGGCCGCCAGGCGCTTGATCGAAGCGTCGAGAACCTTGTTTTCCGATGATCCGGTCCTCCTACAGAACATATTCTGGGACACTCGGCTTCATCCACTGAAGCGTGCCGTTTCGCTCGTCCGTGTTCCTTGCCGGCTCACCGCCTCAGGGCGCCTTGCACACAGCGGCGCGTCAGCGCATCAAACTCGTCCCCCCTTCACTTCACAAAATGGATTTCCTGAAGTACGGGGAGCGCAGAGAAATCTCCGGTCGCAGCCTACCCGGTTAAAACAAGGACCCAATGATGAAGACTCTCGTCGTCTGCTCCGGCGGATTGGACTCCGTTACTCTTGCTCACAAGGTGGCAGCGCAGTACGAGCTCGCCGGCCTTCTATCTTTCGATTACGGCCAACGGCACCGGAAGGAATTGCGCTTTGCAGCCCTTTGCGCTGAGCGTCTGAACGTCCCTCATCGCATCATCGACATCCGCGAAATCGGTCGCGGCCTTTCCGGCTCCGCGCTGACAGACAGTGTGGATGTGCCGGACGGGCACTACGCCGAAGATACCATGAAGGTGACGGTGGTGCCGAACCGGAACGCCATCATGTTGGCCACCGCTTTCGGGCTTGCCGCCGCGCACAAGGTCGAAGCGGTGGCGACTGCCGTGCATGGTGGGGATCATTTCATTTATCCCGACTGCCGTCCGGCCTTCATCGACACTTTCCAGATGATGCAAGACCGTGCGCTCGACGGCTACGCGAAGATTCGCATTTATGCGCCCTATGTGAATCTCACGAAGGCCGACATTGTGAGGGATGGAGCAACATACGGAACGCCATTTGCGCAGACCTGGTCCTGCTACAAGGGCGCCGAGCGTCACTGCGGCAGGTGCGGGACCTGCGTCGAGCGGCGCGAGGCGTTCCATCTTTCTGGGCACCCGGATCCCACCGACTACGAGGACTCCGACTTCTGGCTTGATGCGCTGCGAAGGAGGAGCGCATAATGTTCCGCATCACCAAGGAATTCCACTTCTCGGCCTCGCATCAGCTCACCTCGTTGCCGCCCGATCACCAATGTGCGCGCCTGCACGGGCATAATTACATCGTCGAAGTGGATCTTTCGGCGAAGGAACTGAACGATGACGGCTTCGTGCGCGACTATCACGATTTGGCGCCACTCAAACGCTATATCGACGAGCGTTTCGACCACCGACATCTCAATGACGTGCTGGGACATGAGCAAGTTACCGCGGAATGCCTGGCCAGACATTTTTATCTATGGTGCAAGGCGCGCCTGCCCGAAACCTCGGCCGTGCGGGTGAGCGAAACGCCGAAAACCTGGGCGGAGTACCGGCCGTGACCGATACGCATCCCGCAATTCGCGTGAGCGAGATTTTCGGACCGACGATCCAGGGCGAGGGCGTGCTCATCGGTTTGCCGACGGTCTTCATCAGAACCGGCGGGTGTGACTATCGCTGTTCCTGGTGCGACAGCCTGCATGCGGTGGACAATCAATTCCGCCATCAATGGGAGATGATGTCCATCGGCGCGGTGTGGCAAAACGTGGTTGCGCTTTCCGGCGGCCGCCCGGTGATGGTGTCGCTGTCAGGCGGCAATCCGGCCATCCAGCCGCTCGGTCCGCTCATCGAGCGAGGCCATGGTGAAGGTTACCGTTTTGCGCTGGAAACCCAAGGTTCCGTGGTCAAGGACTGGTTTGCCGACCTTGACGTGCTGATTCTCAGCCCAAAGCCGCCCTCAAGCGAAATGAGGACAGATTGGGCCGCTGTCGAGGCGTGCGTCGATGCGGCGCAGGAGAAGCCGCAAATCGTGCTCAAGCTCGTTGTTTTCGACGAGAGCGACTACGCCTACGCGAAAGGCGCCGCGGAGCGATTTCCGCGCCTTCCGGTCTACCTGCAACCCGGCAATCACACGCCGCCCCGTCCCGGCAACCAAGACGAGTCTGTTGATCTGGACGGAATAATGAAACGCATGGAGTGGCTGGTTGAAAAGGTGACCCGTGACAAGTGGTTCGAAGCCCGCGTGCTGCCGCAGCTGCACGTTATGCTCTGGGGCAACAAGAGGGCCGTCTAGCCTGCGCCTGCTTTGTACTGGAACTGCGCCTGCGGATCTTCGGTTGGCCGGGTTGGCCCACATTTGACGGCGCTGCCGGGGTACTTGCGGACTTCTGGTATCGGCACCGAGAGCGTGGCCAGCCGTGTTGAACCCAGGCTCACATGACGATGCTGAGGTCAAGAGGTGTGTTAGGGCGGCATCGTGTTGTTCCAATTGGCAGCGGAATCCAGGTAGTGTGAGAGTTCTGCAAATTCGCTGAGAGATGGCGGTCATGGCAGGCTGGTGATGTTCAACGTCACCTGATTCCCGCGAAGGAACGCCACTAAACGCCTTGATGAATCATTGTAAGGCACGGGACAAACTTATTGTGGCTCGCGGTCAGCACAATCACGATTGCCCAGCTCTTGGTCGCTGATGAATACCTCGCCCGGCAGCCACAAGCGCCATCGCTTCCTCCGACATCATCGCGCACACGGTATGGCTTCGCTCCGTGACCGTTCCTCTGCGGTGCTCAGACTGCCACCGAGTGCCTGGCCGTTCCACTTTCGAAATATTTGTCGAACTTCGCCGCAATGCTCCTCACGAAGAGACGACCTTCCGCCAGCACGACGAAACTGTCGCCTTGGAGTTCAAGCAGTCGATCAGGATCCTGAAGGGCGATTGAGCTTGCCTGAATAAGGAGCTTTTGGCCAGCTTCCCCGAAGCGCTCCACCAGGTCGATCGCCGAGAAGGCGAAATCGCACATCAGCCGCTCGATGATCCAGCCACGGACACGATCGTCGTCGGAAAAGGCGATGCCGCGGACGCCGGCCAGCCCGCCATTGGCGACCATACGTCCGTACTCAGCGGTCGAAGGCATGTTCTGCGCGTAACCTTGGCGAAATCGGCTGATGGACGAAGGGCCAAGGCCGATCAATGTCTCGCAACGATCCTCTGTGTAGCCTTGAAAATTGCGATGCAAGGCCCCTGTGTGCGACGCAAGCGCCAGCGTATCGCCCGGCTTGGCGAAATGGTCGAGCCCGATTGCTTCGTATCCCTTGTCGACAATCGCTCGTGCGGCGAGTTGCGATTGGGCAAACCGCTCCGTGGGACCGGGGAGCCATACCTCGTCGATCATCGTTTGATGCTTCTTGAACCAGGGCACGTGAGCGTAGCCGAAAAGCGCCATCCTGTCCGGTTCCAGGGTGAGCGCCTGCGCCACGGTGGAACAGACGCTCTCCCGGGTCTGATGCGGCAGACCGTAGAGCAGGTCCAGATTGACCGATTCGACGCCGCGAGAACGAACTCCATCGACGACTGTCTTGGTCTGCAAAAAGCTTTGCTCGCGGTTGATCGCCTTTTGCACTTTCGGATCGAAATCCTGGACGCCGAGGCTCGCCCGCGTCATGCCGATCTCGGCGAGCGCATCGAGACGTGCATCGTCCATATCGTTGGGATCGATCTCGACGCTGATTTTCGTATTCGGGAGAAAATCGAAGTTGTCACGCAGGACAGTACCCAAGGCCACCATATCCTCGGGCTTCAGCATGGTCGGTGAACCGCCGCCGAAGTGGATTGCACGGACGGAGGCCTTGCCTCTGACATGACCGGCAATCGTCGCGACCTCCGCATGCAGCGAACGCAGAAATGCGGTGACCGGCTCATAGTGACGCGTCTGCTTGGTATGGCACGCACAGAACCAGCAGAGCCTGTCGCAATAGGGAATATGCAGGTAAAGCGATATCTCGTCGCCGCCTTCGAGCGCCTCCAACCAGCCTTTCTGGACCGCCGCGTCGACGCCCGGATGGAAATGCGGCGCGGTCGGGTAGCTGGTGTAGCGGGGGACGTTCTCGCCAAGTCTGGCAGCTAATTCCGGTCGCATGTCGTGGTCCACCGTGTTTGCGTCGCCGGAACTCTGGACGCGTCGAACAGCCAAAGCCCTGATTTCGGTCAGCCTCCAGCACGGACAAACTGCCGCAAGGATTTTTCTACCGTCGATTGCTATCCTGCCGGCACTTGGGATCGGTAGAGCCATCGAATGACAGTACGGCAGGATATTCACAGTTCCGGCATTCCCGTTCTTTGCCTACCTTGCGAGGCACGGCACCGTGGCGTCTGCGGTGCGCTCGATCCAGACCATTTGGCGCGGCTTGCCAAGACTTCGTCGCGGCACAAGATCGAGCCGGGGGTCGAACTAATGGGCGACGCCGAGGCCGTCGACAGCTATTCAAACGTGCTTTCAGGCGTGGTGAAGCTGACGAAGAGCCTTTCGGACGGCCGCCAGCAGATCGTCGGCCTCCAGTTTGCACCGGATTTTCTGGGACGGCCCTTCAAGGTGAAAAGCGCGATCAATGCGGAAGCGGCAACGGCTGTCTCCCTGTGCTCGTTTCCGAAAGCCGCCATCGAACGGATGATGAAGGAATCACCGGAGCTCGAACATCGCCTGCTCAAGCAGACGCTGAACGAGCTCGACGAGGCACGCGAATGGATGGTGACGCTGGGGCGAAAGACGGCCTCGGAAAAGGTGGCCAGCTTTCTCCTGTTGATCGCCCGGAATATCGACCCCAATGTTGACCCGGCGGCCAGGTCGGTGTGCTTCGATCTGCCGCTGACGCGTGCCGACATCTCTGATTTCCTTGGACTTACGAACGAGACCGTGAGCCGCCAGCTGACGCGATTGCGGGCTGACCGCGTGATCCGGATCGAGAACAACCGCCAGGTGACGGTGGACAGCATGAGCCGGCTGGAGCAGCGCTGCGGCGGCCGAGGCGCGCGGTAACCGCCCTTGGAATGAGACCTAGGCGCCGGGCCTCCGTCGCTTATTCCGATCCGCGGCAGGACATGCTCGCGTTCGAACGCGATGTGTCGCCGCAAGCCTTCGAAGAAGCCGCGTAGCATGAACCCGACAGCTTCCGCAGGCTCTATCGGATCACCATGACCGATCGCCATGAGCGTTTCGGCCACCTCGTCGGCGAAGCATCGATCCTCGACATGCTCGGCGCGCAACCGGCTGGTGGAGGCAAGATTGGCCTCGGCTGAGGTCAAGTCCGCCTCATCCACGGGGAAAATGACCGTCTCCTCGAACCAATGAAGTCGCGAAGCAGCGAACGATCGCGCGGGCTATGCCAAGGCATTTGAAGCGATCGACGCTTGGCAAGGCATCGGCAATATTTTCCAGCGCGTCGCAGAGCCGCAGCTTTTCCCAATGGACGCTTCATTACATCGCCCGGAATGCCGCTCCGGCCCCGCCCGGGGGGACGCCGGACTTGTCCATGAGCCGGCGGCCTGTGCTGCGTTTCCTCGTTCAATCGCCACCTTCTGATCGCACCGAACTCGATCTGCCCGAAGCAAAATCGTGTGGCCCTGACATGGATCAGGGCGAGTAGGCCGCGGCTGCGGAATTAATGCACCGCGGATTGGCGTCCGCGCATCGGAATCCGAGGTCGGGACATGTCATGAAAATCGGCATAGAAATCGTCGCTTTGGGCCTTTTTGCGTTTATGGCGCTGGTGGCGGCAGGCTTTGGTGTGGACGAGCCGTTTCGCCAGCACATGTGGGTGCTTTTCTTCGTGCTGCTTGGCTTTATCGCCATCCTTCTGCGCAACACCAGCTTTGCGCCGGCAGCACCGGTCGATCCTTCTGCCTACATGGATGGGCCAATCCGCTATGGCGCCATCGCCACAATGTTCTGGGGTGTCGTTGGCATGCTGGTTGGTGTGGTCATCGCCCTGCAGCTTGCCAATCCGGATCTCAACGTCGAGCCCTGGTTCAATTTCGGCCGCCTGCGGCCGCTGCACACGTCCGGTGTTGTCTTTGCTTTCGGCGGCAATGCGCTGCTTTGCACGTCATTGTATGTCGTACAGCGCACCTGCCGCGCCAGGCTCTTCGGCGGCGATCTCGCCTGGTTCGTGTTCTGGGGCTATCAGCTTTTCATCGTCATGGCCGCGACCGGATACCTGCTCGGTATCACCGAGAGCCGCGAATACGCCGAACCCGAATGGTATGTGGACCTTTGGCTCACCATCGTCTGGGTCGCCTACCTCCTGTTGTTCCTCGGCACCATCCTGAAGCGCAAGGAACCGCACATCTACGTCGCCAACTGGTTCTACCTGTCCTTCATCGTGACCATCGCGATGCTGCATGTGATCAACAACCTGTCGATGCCCGCATCCTTCCTGGGCTCGAAGAGCTACTCCGCCTTCTCCGGCGTCCAGGATGCCCTGACGCAATGGTGGTACGGCCACAACGCCGTCGGCTTCTTCCTGACCGCCGGCTTCCTTGGCATGATGTATTATTTCGTGCCCAAGCAGGCGAACCGGCCGGTCTATTCCTACCGCCTGTCGATCATCCACTTTTGGGCGCTGATCTTCCTCTACATCTGGGCCGGGCCGCATCACCTGCATTACACTGCCTTGCCCGACTGGGCGCAGACGCTCGGCATGGCGTTTTCGATCATGCTCTGGATGCCCTCCTGGGGTGGCATGATCAATGGCCTGATGACGCTGTCGGGAGCCTGGGACAAGCTGCGCACCGATCCGATCATCCGCATGATGGTGATGGCCGTCGCCTTCTACGGCATGTCGACCTTCGAAGGCCCGATGATGTCGATCAAGACGATCAATTCGCTGTCGCACTACACCGACTGGACCATCGGCCACGTTCATTCCGGCGCGCTCGGCTGGGTCGGCATGATCTCGTTCGGCGCGATCTACTACATGGTGCCTAAGCTATGGAATCGTGAACGGCTCTATTCGCTGCGGCTCGTCACCTGGCACTTCTGGCTGGCGACGCTCGGGATCGTCGTCTACGCCGCAGTGATGTGGGTTTCCGGCATCATGCAGGGCCTGATGTGGCGCGAATACGACGAGCAGGGCTTCCTGGTCTACTCCTTCGCCGAAACGGTCGCCGCCATGCATCCCTACTACATCATGCGTGCCATCGGCGGCGCCATGTACCTGTCTGGCGCCCTGATCATGGCGTGGAACATCGCCATGACCATCCTCGGCCACCAGCGCGAGGAGGAGCCAATGCCGGGCTCCATCCCCGCCCTCCGGCCTGCGCGATCAGGAGCCAGATGATGGGCTTGATGGACAAACACGCGATCATCGAGAAGAACGCCACGCTTCTTCTCGTTGGTTCCCTTCTTGTGGTGACGGTTGGCGGCATCGTCGAGATCGCGCCGCTCTTCTATCTCGACAACACGATCGAGAAAGTCGAAGGCATGCGGCCCTATTCGCCGCTCGAGCTCGCCGGGCGCAACATCTATGTGCGCGAGGGCTGCTACCTCTGCCACAGCCAGATGATCAGGCCGTTCCGCGATGAAGTTGAACGCTACGGCCACTACAGCCTGGCGGCCGAGTCGATGTACGACCATCCGTTCCAGTGGGGATCGAAGCGAACCGGGCCGGACCTTGCCCGGGTCGGCGACCGCTACTCGAACGGATGGCACGTTCAGCATCTTGCCGAGCCGCGTTCGGTGGTGCCGGAATCGATCATGCCAAGCTATGCGTTCTTAAAGGACACGCCGATCGAGGTGAAGGATTTCTCGACGCATCTGGTCGCGAACGGGCGTGTCGGTGTCCCCTACACCGATGACATGATCGCCAACGCCAATGCCGACCTGATGATACAGGCCGATCCGAATGCCGACACGTCCGGTCTGGAAGGCCGTTATCCGAGGGCCAAGGTCGGCGACTTCGACGGCAACCCCCAACAGGTCACCGAGATGGACGCCTTGGTCGCTTACCTGCAGATGCTCGGCACGCTGGTCGATTTCAAGACCTACGACGAAGCCGCCGGCTACCGCTGAGGAGTGTGATCGTGGACTACAATTTGATGCGGGAATTCGCCGACAGCTGGGGCCTGCTCGCCATGGCGCTGTTCTTCGTCGGATGCGTTGCCTTCGCGCTTCGCCCTGGCGGCCGCAGGCAAGCTGACGAAGCCGCACGAATTCCTCTCAAGGACGATTGATCATGAGCAGCGAGCACATCGACGAGGTCTCGGGCATCTCAACGACCGGCCATGAGTGGGATGGCATCCGAGAGCTCAACAACCCACTTCCGCGCTGGTGGGTCACGACCTTTTACATCACCATTGTCTGGGCGATCGGCTACACCATCGCCTATCCGGCATGGCCAATGCTTACTTCCGCGACCAGAGGTGTGCTCGGCTATTCGAGCCGCAACCATGTCAAGAATGAACTGGCAGCCGCCGAAGCCGCCAAGGCCAAATATGTCGCGGCGGTGGAATCGAAAACCGTCTCGGAGATTGCTGCCGACGACGCATTGCGCGAGTTCGCTGTCGCTGCCGGCGGTGCGGCATTCAGGGTCAATTGCGTGCAGTGCCATGGCTCCGGCGCCCAAGGGTCCAAGGGCTTTCCGAACCTCAATGACGACGACTGGCTGTGGGGCGGCAAGGCCGAACAGATCCAGCAGACGATCACGCACGGCATCCGCTTCGCATCCGACCCGGATACGCGCGTGTCGGAAATGCCCGCTTTTGGTGACATCATCACGGCAGATCAGATCGCGCAGGTCAGCACCTACGTTGCCAGCCTGTCCGGCTTGGTCCGGGACGCAAGGCTGATCGAACCCGGCGCCAATGTTTTCGCCGAGAATTGTGCCGCCTGTCATGGTGAGAATGCAAAAGGCAACAAGGAACTCGGCGCACCCGACCTGACCGACGCGATCTGGCTCTATGGACCGGGCGAGACGGCCATTGCCGCGCAGGTTCGCGCGCCGAAGCACGGCGTCATGCCGGCCTGGATCGGGCGTCTCGGCGAGACCAAGGTCAAGGAACTCGCCGTCTACATCCATTCGCTTGGCGGCGGAGAATAGGAACGGAAGCCTATTCTCGGCCCTCCCCGCCAAGCGACGAGGCCCGGCGCGAGCCGGGCCTCGACACCATTCCGGCATGCGGCGATTGACCTGCATCAACGCGGCGCTGCCCGCGGCAAAGCTTGCTCAACGCAGCATTCCGGACGTCAGCCGAAGCAGACGAGTCCGGTTGAACGGCAATTTCATCGGCTGCGCGCGAGTGGAGATGCACGTGCTGGATAAAACGGTAGAACGGCTCGAAGCCGAAGCGGTCAACTCCACCAAGACCCGTCAGCCGCTCTATGCCCCACGCAAGAAGATCTTCCCCAAGCGGGCCTCGGGCAGTTTCCGCCGCTTCAAATGGCTGGTGATGGCGATCACCCTGGGCATCTACTATCTGACGCCTTGGCTGCGATGGGATCGGGGGCCGTTTGCCCCGGACCAGGCCGTGCTGCTCGATCTTGCCAACCGCCGTTTCTACTTTTTCTTCATCGAGATCTGGCCGCAGGAATTCTACTACGTCGCCGGCCTGCTGATGATGGCTGGCATCGGCCTTTTCCTGATCACCTCCACCGTCGGCCGCGCCTGGTGCGGCTATACCTGCCCGCAGACCGTATGGGTCGATCTTTTTCTGGTCGTGGAGCGGGCGATGGAAGGCGATCGCAACGCGCGCATGAAGCTCGATGCCGGCCCCTGGACAGCGCGCAAACTGGTGCTGCGTGCAACGAGGCACGCCATCTGGCTGGTCATTGCGGCAGCCACCGGCGGCGCCTGGATTTTCTATTTCGCCGATGCGCCAACTCTTCTTCGAGAGGTGTTCACCGGAACCGCCGCGCCCGTCGCCTACATCACCATAGCCGTGCTGACGGCGACGACCTACACATTCGGTGGGCTGATGCGCGAGCAAGTCTGCACCTATATGTGCCCGTGGCCGCGCATCCAGGCGGCCATGCTGGACGAAAATTCGCTCACCGTGACCTACAATGACTGGCGCGGCGAACCTCGGTCGCGGCACGCCAAGAGGGTCCAGGCCGCGGGGCAGCCGGTCGGAGACTGCGTCGACTGCAATGCCTGTGTCGCGGTCTGCCCGATGGGGATCGACATCCGCTACGGCCAGCAGCTCGAATGCATCACCTGCGCGCTCTGCATCGATGCCTGCGACGGCGTCATGGACAAGCTCGGCAAGAAGCGCGGGCTGATCTCCTATGCGACGCTGTCCGACTACAACGCCAATATGGCGGTGGCGACCGGGGGTGGCTCCGGCGCGGTGAAGCCTTCGCTGGTGCTCACTGCCGACGGCACGTTCTCCGACAGGTTGGCGCATTTCCACATTCGCAAGATCTTTCGGCCGCGGACCTTCGCCTACATGGGCGCGTGGTCGGCGGTCGGGCTTGCGCTGCTCTATTCGCTGCTGGCACGCGAGCGGCTCGAGGTCAACGTGCTGCACGACCGCAACCCGCAGTTCGTCACGCTCTCCGACGGCTCCATCCGCAACGGCTATACCGTCAAGCTGCTCAACATGGTCCCCGAGCCAAGGACGATCGTCGTCACCATGCAGGGCTTGCAGGGAGCCGAAATGAGCGTCGTCGGCATCGACCTGCCTGCGGCCCGTTCCTTCGCCATCCCGGTCGAACCCGACCGGCTGAAGATGCTGAAGGTTTTCGTGCGCCAGCCGGCGAACCAGGTGGACGACACAGCGCAAACCTTCAAGTTCCGCGTCGAGGACATGGCGCGCTTCGAATCTGACGAATACACAGCCACTTTCAACGCACCGGAGACCGCCAGATGAGCGTTGATACGCGAGAGCCCCGCGAATTTACCGGCAAGCATATGTTGCTCACTATTCTTGCCTTTTTTGGTGTGGTCATAGGCGTCAATCTGACCATGGCGACACTCGCCAACACCAGTTGGACCGGCCTTGTCGTCGAAAACACCTACGTGGCGAGCCAGCAGTTCAACCAGAAGGCTGAGGAAGGTCGTGTACAGGCTGCACTTGGCTGGACGGGCAAATTGACGATCGCAGGGGGTGAAGTCCGCTACAGCCTCAGCGATGCCGACGGCAAGCCGGTTCCGTTGCAAGGCGTCAAGGTGCTGTTTCGCCATCCCGCCTACGAGGCAGAGGACAAGTCCATCACACTGGCCTCTGCTGTGGGCCAGGAATTTGCCGCGCAACACACGCCGAGGGATGGCGTCTGGATCGTCGAAATGGACGCCGATGCCGGCCTTGCGCAACCCTATCGCGACGTCCGTCGGATCATGATCTCCCAAGGAGCGCTGCAATGAGCTGCTGTGCGCCGGGCGCCGAAATGGCGCTGGCTCTGGACAGGGCCACATCCGTCCAGCCGTCGAACCAGGAGATCAAATTGGCGAGTCGCTCGCTTGGCGACGACCTTCGCCAGACCGATCTTTCAGTACCGACGGTTCATTGCGCGGGCTGCATCCAGACGATCGAGACAGCACTTGCAAAGCTCGATCGCGTCGAGGGCGCGCGCGTCAACCTGTCGACGAAACGCGTCGCGATCCGGTGGCGCGGAAATGAGGTTCCGCCGTTTGTCGCCGCGCTTGGACGGCTTGGGTACGAAGCGCATCTGTTCGACCCCGAGACCGGCGAGAAGGACAAGACGCTTTCCGAACTGATCCGGGCCGTCGCTGTTGCCGGCTTTGCCGCAGGCAACATCATGCTGCTTTCGGTCTCGGTCTGGTCCGGTGCCGAAGGTGCGACCCGCGATCTGTTCCATTGGGTCTCGGCGCTGATCGCCATCCCCGCGCTCGCCTTCGCCGGTGGCATCTATTTCCGCTCGGCCTGGAACGCGTTGCGCCACGGTCGCATGAACATGGACGTGCCGATTGCGGTTGGGGTCTCGCTTGCCTACACCATGAGCCTCTATGAAACTATCAACCATGGCGACCACGCATACTTCGACGCGTCGGTATCGCTGCTGTTTTTCCTGCTGATCGGCCGCACGCTCGACCACGTGATGCGGGAACGAGCCCGGACCGCGGTGAACGGCCTGTCACGGCTGGCGGCGCGCGGCGCCATAGTACTGCGCGACGATGGTACGCGCGACTACCTGCCGGTTGGCGAGATAGAACCTGGCATGCAGCTGCTGATCGCGGCGGGCGAAAGGATTCCCGTCGACGGCAAGATCATTCGAGGCTCTTCGGATCTCGACTGTTCACTGGTTTCCGGTGAGAGCACTCCCAGAACCGTGACGTCAGGAGAAGCCGTCCAGGCTGGCATTCTCAATCTCACCGGCCCGCTGACCGTCGAGGCGACAGGCGCCGCAAAAGATTCCTTCCTGGCAGAAATGGTTCGGCTGATGGAAGCCGCCGAGGGCGGTCGCGCGCATTATCGCCGGGTTGCCGACCGCGTTTCAGCGCTCTATGCGCCAGTGGTTCACCTTACCGCCTTCGTGACGTTCGCGGGCTGGATGGCGGCGACCGGCGACTGGCACCGGGCAATGACGATCGCCATCGCCGTTCTCATCATCACATGCCCATGCGCACTCGGCCTTGCGGTCCCGATCGTGCAGGTGGTCGCAGCGCGGCGCCTGTTTGAAAACGGCATCATGGTCAAGGATGGTTCTGCCATGGAGCGCTTGGCCACGATCGATACCGCGGTGTTCGACAAAACCGGAACGCTTACGCTCGGCCAGCCCCGGCTCGTCAATGCGTCGTTAGTCGATCCGGGCATGCTGGCGATCGCAGCCGAAATGGCCGCGCATTCCCGCCATCCATTTTCAAGGGCCATAGCCGGCATGGCGGGCTTTGCCGGTCAGCCGAAACTCGAATCCGTCAGCGAGCACCCAGGCTTCGGGATCGAAGCCACCGCTGCGGGCAGCACTTGGCGATTGGGCCGGCGCGGCTGGGCTGGATTGAAGGCTCGAACCGTTGGCGAAGGCAAACATAGCTATGGCGGAACGGTTCTGACGAAAGACGGGATCATTGTCGCCTCATTCGTTTTCGAGGACGCACTGCGTGCCGACGCCAGGGCAGCCATTGTGCAGTTGAACGATGCCCGGGTGTCCGTGGAGATGCTGTCGGGCGATACCGCAGCCGCCTGCGGCGAAGTCGCGGAAACGTTGGGTATCGACGACTTCGTTCCGGCCCTGCTTCCCTCGGGCAAGGTCGAGTGCATCGAAACGCTGGCGAAGGACGACCACAAGGTCCTGATGGTTGGCGACGGGCTCAACGATACCCCCGCGCTGAACGCTGCGCACGTCTCGATCGCTCCGGCCACCGCCGCCGACATTGGCCGCAACACGGCCGACTTCGTCTTCCTGCGCGAAAGCCTTTTGGCCGTACCCCTTGCCCTGGACGTCTCACGGAAGGCCGGACGGCTGATCCGCCAGAACATTGCCATCGCGATCGTCTACAACACCATTGCCGTGCCGATAGCCATTCTGGGGCACGTCACGCCGCTGATCGCGGCAATCGCGATGTCTGCTTCGTCGCTGCTTGTCATCGGAAATGCGTTGCGCCTGCAGGGTTTTGTGCTCGCCGCGGTGACGAGGGCTCCCTCGGCAACGCGTTCGGGCATTCGCGCATCGGTGCACCCGTCATGACGACGCTTGTCTACCTCATACCAGCAGCTCTGTTCCTTGGCGCGCTGGGGCTGTCCGGCTTTCTGTGGGCCTTGAGGAGTGGTCAATACGAGGATCTCGATGGAGCCGCCGAGCGGATCCTCATCGACCCCGATGACAAGCCGGAACGCTGACCCAGATCGCCGTGCCGAAAAACCTGCTGAGGCTCCATAGCAGCTTAGCTAAGCCGCGCTTGACGTAGATTTGCGAAAAGCCCCTGTCGTCGAAGGACTGCGTCGCCCGGATTTGTCGTGTCTGGCTGATCCAGATCAAGGTTATCTCCTCATCGGCGTGGTTTCGTCGACTAGCCTTTCAAGGGAGAACGCATGTCTAACGGACAGTTTAGTCGTCACCATCAGCGTCTTGGCGGTTTTTGGGTTTTTTCAAGGTAGTGGTCGGCTCCTTCAATGAATCGCGCCGCCGAACACCTCGGCGACCGGTCTGGATCAAGACCGACACGAAGAATGGCCAAAGCCAAAAGTCAGCCGAGGCGACGCGGCGGGCACTGGAACCCAGCGCAATCGGTCCACAGTTTGTGGCTCAACTCCACCAGCATCTCACGCAGATAGCCGACTCGATGGCGGCACGCTGATGGTCGGCTACGACGACAGTTTCGACATCGTTGTCGTCGGAGGCGGGCCGGTCGGACTTTCCTTCGCCGCGTCGCTGGGGCAGAGCGAACTGAAGGTGGCAGTTGTTGAACAGCAGTCCTTGGAACGGCTGGCGAATCCGGCTTTCGACGGTCGCGAGATCGCGCTGACCTACGCCTCGATCAGAATCCTTCGCGAGCTCGGCGCCTGGGATGCCATCCCCGCTTCGGAAAAATCACCGCTGCAAGGCGCGCGCGTGCTCAACGGATTGAGCCCTTTCGCTGTGTGTTTCGATCCTCCCAGAGGATCTGAGGAACCACTCGGATTTCTGGTCCCAAATTGTCGCATCCGCGATGCCCTGTTCAAGACCATCCGCTTGCAGGATCATGCCCAGCTGATATGCGGCCATTCGGTCGTTGATGCAACAAACAGCCACAAAGGAGCAGTCATAACGCTCTCCGATGGCAGGCGACTGACCGCTCGGCTTCTCGTTGCAGCGGATTCGCGGTTGTCCGCCACGCGCAATCTGCTCGGCATCGGCGCCGATATCAATCGGCTCGGCAAGGCGATGCTGATTTGCCGGGTGAGGCACGAGCGCCTCCATCACCAGATCGCAGTCGAATGGTTCGATCACCATCAGACGATAGCGATGTTGCCGCTCACGGAAAGTGTGTCGTCGCTGCTTGTCACTTTGCCCTTAAACGCAGCCGATAGACTGCTTGCTTTCGACGACGATTTGTTCCTGACGGAATTGACAAACCGGTGTCGAGAACGCCTCGGAAAAATGAGTTTGGCAAGCACCCGCCATAGCTATCCGCTGGTCACGACGTGGGCGCACAAATTCTGGGCTCCGAGCGCCGCACTCATCGGCGACGCTGCCATTGGCATGCACCCAGTGACTGCGCATGGCTTCAACATCGGCCTGAGCGGCCAGAAGCAACTCGCCGATCAAATTCTGGCAGCATGTCGCGAACGTCGCGACATTGCCGATCCGGACACGCTCCAGAAGTACGAAAGCTGGCTTCGCCGGTCAGCGGCACCGCTCTATCATGCTACGAACATACTTGTCGGACTGTACTCAGGCGAGCACCCGGCGGCACGGATTGCAAGACATGCGGGACTTCGCTTTGCCCAATATCTTCCATTTGTCCGCCATGGCATTTCGGCCATGCTTAGGCGGTGAGACCACAGTCACGATACCGTCGACAAATCTGAGGACGCGATCTCGCCCGGGCTCCTCTTCTATCTCGCCGTCTAAGCGCGCGTCTTCATCTCCTGAGCGACGACCAGATAATTCTGCCCGTGCCAATGCCGCTTCCATGGTCTTGCGTTGCAAGGCCTCGAAATGGGATCCGGTTCAAGGCATGGCTGGGCAAGACTTCGACAATCAGCCGGCAATGCTATACGAGGCAGGCCTACCACCCGAAGTCATGATGACCACGGGTTTCCGAGCCGACGCGTCGATCACCGCTACGGTCGCATTGATACGCTGAACCCCTCGAAATTAGAGCTTATCGTGGATGTCGAGCGCCACCGTCTCGGGCGCGCGGCATCGGGTCATCAGCCACAGGTCGACCAGCACATCGCCGAGCTGAATGCCGTCTTGAGCTCGGGCAGGTTCTCCAGTCGCGAGCATGTCGGCTGCCAACACAGAATCGTCCGCAGGCGAGCCTGAAGGCCGGGTCGGTGCGCAGCCGGTCGAGATCGTTGGCATCCTCGTAGCCGCAGGCGATCGCAAAGATACGGGCGCGCAGGATGTCGGCCATGGCGAATGCCTTGATGTTACAGCCGAGGCCGTGCTTAGAGGAGCGAATGAATCGATTCGACTACCGGCCGGATATTGACGGCCTTCGTGCCTTTGCGGTTTCTGCTGTTGTCCTATTCCACGCAGGGTTCTCAACCCTTTCCGGTGGCTATGTCGGCGTCGACGTCTTCTTCGTGATCAGTGGCTATTTGATTACAAAGATAGTTGTTGAACGGGTGCGCGCCGGAACATTCAGCTTTTCCGACTTTTACGCCCGGCGCGCACGCCGGCTATTTCCAGCACTATTTTCCACGATCTTTGTCACATTCGTTTGTGCCGCATTCATCCAAGGCCCAGAGGACTTTCGCAGCTTTTCCGGCTCTGCCGCCATGGCGATCCTGTCGCTGTCGAATGTCTATTTCTGGATGCAAAGCGGCTATTTCGATGCAGCCGCAACGACCAAGCCACTCTTGCACACTTGGTCGCTTGGGGTCGAAGAACAATTCTATTTGATCTGGCCAGCCATCATCTCTGCCTCGGTGCGGAAGGGCCGACTGGCCCTTGTGGCCGTGGCCGCGTTTGGTCTCATCAGTTTCACGGCGTGCCTTTTGGCTATGCGCTTTGATTTAACGGCCGCGTTCTTCCTTACACCGTTTCGCATATTTGAGTTTGCCTGCGGAGCCGCCCTTGTGTGGGCCAAGACGCCAGGGCGTCTGTCTTCCGACATTGCTTACACCACCGGTGGCTTGGCAATCCTTTACGCCATTCTTCAGTTCGATGCCGGGACGTCGTTTCCAGGATGGCATGCGGCACTTCCCACTCTAGGGACCGCGATGATGATCTACGGCGGGCGCAACGCCGTCGCTGCCTTGCCGCTTAAAACGGCACCGGCTCTATTGATTGGCCGAGCAAGCTATTCGATCTATCTCGTGCACTGGCCCATTGTCGTCTTTTGGCTCCATGCAACCGGGCGCGACCTCGACACGTTCCAGGGCGTCGCCGCCATCGCTCTATCGATACTGCTTGGCTATTTGCTTCATGGGTTCATCGAGCGTCCACTAAGATACTCCCATGCCTTGCAGGGCCGGCGGCTGGTGACGATCTGCACTTCGGCCACCGCCCTGATTGTTGCACCGTCATTGCATAGCTGGGCTACAAAAGGCTGGACTTGGCGATTGCCAGAAGCGCTTCGCGGAGTAAACAGCTACGATATGGATGTTCTCATGAAATACGTATGGGCGAATGACATCCGCCTGAGCAGCAACACCTTTAAGCCTGGCAGAAAACATATCCTCATCGTGGGGGACAGCCAGTCCGCTGATTTTACGAACATCCTGTTGGAAGGAAACCACGAGCGGAACGTCGACATAGTCACCTATACGTTCAACTATGGCTGCAACATTCCATATGCCGATGATCAGCAGTATTGGGACCAAGAAAATATCTACACCACGTCAGACCCTTCCCTTGAGGAGAAATGCAAAGAGAGAAGCAACGCGCTCCTTTCCAGCCCCGCACTCAAAAAGGCGGATGTGGTTATCGTCGCGTTCCTATGGGAACGATACGGTGCGAAACGCATGCGTGCTGCCGCCGACAAAATTGAGTCAATCAGCCCAGCTCGCGTATATGTCCTAGGCAGAAAGAACCTCCTCAAGAGCAGCATCGATTTCGTTAACATGAACGGGAAGTTGGACGGGCTCGGGAGCTTGGCTGCGCGGTTCAAGGCTTCCGACACTCTCTTTATAAACAACATGCTGGCTCAGCAATTTGGTAATCGCTATCTGGACATCTTTTCATCAGTTTGCCCCGACCAAGATAAGTGCGTGGTGCTAGATGAAAAGCAACACCCCATCTTCTATGATGCGGCTCACCTGACCCAGAGCGGTGCACGATACTTCGCCAAGCACGCCGCTCGAAAGCTCATCGATCCCGCCAACTTGTGAGCTGGGCCGTGTTGTCTTGTACCACATTCTCGGCCACATTAATCTCGCCAGCAGCAGGAGCACCGCCGGTGGATTGCCAAACGCAATGCTGCCTCACCGAGGTCCGCTACAGCGATGACCATAGCCAGAGGAGATGGAGCCGCTCGTGGTGAGTTTGGCTCGCGAGAGTTGGTAGAAGGCTGGCCTAAGCGACCGAATCCTACGCCAATCGTCTCCCGACACGCTGTTATGACGGGCTAGCGGGCCTCGGCAGTGATTTCTTGGCTGAACGTTTCCAGAAAGCTGTACCCCGCTGAATAGTTAACCCGTCCTTCAGTGGGCCTGCATAGGCTTGCGCTGCGACGAAATCCTCGGAAGCAAGCTAACCCATCCATGGCCCTGAAGAAAGAAGACACGCTGGAGGCCGGAATCCTTCAGGATCAGCTTGCTGACCTGAGGGCCGGTCTCTTCGTGTCGATGCCCATAAGCACTGTTCTGTCAGGCCTGATTCTGGCGGTGCAGACCCTTTCAGGCAACGGCTCTGGCGCCGCGATCTGGTTCCTGGTCGTCAATGCGATAAATGTCGGCCGCCTTGCATTCGCCCGTTATCAGCTGAAGGACACCAGACGCCAGGGCGATCTAACGCGGATTTCGCCGCGGCTTCGCTGGTTTGGCCTCCTTGCTCTTCTGGCGGGGTTTGCCTGGTCCTTTCTTGCTGTCCTGACCGTTGGATACACGACAGCTCACGCACCGCTGCATCTGATTATTCTGGCCGGCATCGCAGCTGGTGCGGTTACATATGGCAGTTCATACGCCGCGGCAGCGACCAACTTCATCACACCCCCGCTCCTCGTCACAGCGGGGTGCTTGCTGGCGAAAGGCAACCTTGAAGGCTATATTCTTGCTTTCACTGTTCTGCTCTTCCTAGGCGGCCTGGTTCGAGCCGCGTTTGTCGGACAAGCGCGCTTCCGCGATGCGAGCCGCCTCAGGCATGAGGCCGAGCGGCTTGCGGCCGAAATGGAGGTCAATTCCAGGCAGGACCACCTGACGGCCCTTCTTAACAGGCGTGGCCTCGAACACGCTATCGGTCGGTTCGAGAATGCAGCCGGGCCCTTCGTTGCCATGCTGATTGATCTGGACGGGTTCAAATCCGTTAACGACACCTACGGCCACAGGACTGGTGATGAACTGCTTGTCAGGATCGCCCGCCGCATAGAGCAGGAAGCACCGGAAGGCTCAACGCTCGCCCGCATCGGCGGCGATGAATTCGTGCTGTTTTTTCCCTCACTCAGGAGTTCGCTTTCTGCCAGTAATCTCGCATCCAATATCATAGCCAAAGTTACCCGCCCCTATCCTGAGGTCGCGTCCGTCCGGGTCGGGGCATCTATCGGAATATACTTGGCCGAAAGCCCGGGACTGACGGAAATGTTGTTGCGGGCCGATATCGCCCTTTACACGGCCAAGCGTCGTGGCAGGAACGAATTTTGCCTGTTCGATGCCGAACTCGACAGGGAACTGCAACGCCGCCAGTCCATCGAACGCGACCTTCATTCGGCGATAAAGACGAGAAGCCTGGTGCCTTGGTTCCAGTCCATCGTAACACTCGACACCGAGGCCGTGGTCGGTTTTGAAGCCTTGCTAAGGTGGTCCCATCCGATTCATGGCTCCATCTCTCCACCCGAAATCATCACGGCCGCACGCCAAACCGGACTGCTTCAGCTGCTGACCCAAACGGTCTTCGCCGACTGTTGCGCTCTTATCGACGGTTTGGTGAGGGCTGACTGCCGTGATGTCCGTGTGGCGATGAATGTTTCACCGCGCGAACTGGAAGCCGGCGATATCGACGACATGATTCTGGATGGTCTGGCGGCAAAAGGTCTGCCTGCAACGATGTTCGAAATCGAGATTACCGAAGAATCCCCGGTGGACCCGGACAGAGTGGATGAAAAGCTCGCACGGCTTTCACACGCCGGCATTTCCATCGCGCTCGACGACTTCGGCACCGGCTTTTCCACCTTGGCGTCGCTCAAGGACAGCCGGATACGCAAGGTGAAAATAGACCAGGGCTTCGTTCGCGGCTTAGCCAGGTCCCAAGAGGACCGGCTGCTTGTCAAAACGGTGATCGATCTTGGCGGGGCGCTCGGGATCGAGGTCATGGCCGAGGGCGTCGAGACGGAGGCGGATCGGCAAACCCTGCATAAGCTTGGCTGCAGAATCGCTCAGGGCTTTCTGTTCTCTAAGGCGATGCCTCTGAGCCAGGCGCTCGATTTGGCAGCAAAAGAGCACGCGAAGGAGTCGTGACCGGCACCCGCCGCCACCATCTCTCGCGGCCGCGCGCTCATGAGGGTATCGAGACTTCCTTGTTTGAAAAGCGTGACACTCCGCCCTCCGCGTCAGCCGGCGAACAGTTAGCCGGTCGTAACCATCCAGTGCCCGGTCGATATGGCTGCGAAGAGCCTTGCGGGCGCGGACCGGTTCAAGCGCCGGGTCGATGCCGAGAATGAGATCGGCCATCTCCTCTTCGCCGGCATTGTCGGCGCAGGCGTCCAGGATCCGCAGGTAAATCGTGAAATGCTCCCTGTCGTAACTCGTGAGGTTCTCCGACCAGGGGACTTCCTCGCGCAGCGTTGAGCTTCGAGTCTCATCTGTTCCCGTTGATCGATCCATGCCTGCTGCGAACCTCGCCTGTTGAGCGCTGGATCCAACGCAGCATATCCCAAAATGGGATAGTCCGAGAGCGGCGTCTCGATGTGATCGAGTTTCTCGACGTAACTGCGGCGCTTGACCTGATGCGTGCGAGATTCTGTCCAGCCTCCGGACGTAGCGGGCGCCCGCGCGCCTGAGGGGCGCGCGCCGGGTGCTCGTGAACCGAGCCCGCTTTTTCTTCGGCCAGGCTCAGGCGGTCTCGGCCATTCGGCTTCGCCCCCTGGCGCGGGCAGCCTGTCGGCTGCTGACGGTCACCGGCCAGGCGGCCGGCGCGGTCTGTCTTTTGGCCTTTCCCGGTGGCGCGGGGTGGGCGGCACTCCCTTCTAGGCCCGCCGCGGCATCCCGCAACCCTTCGCTCTCGCTTCGGGTCCTTCTCTTCGTTCCGGTCCTTCGGATGCGGTCCGCCTCCGACGGCAGGCCTTTCCGGTCGCGACTCGCCGCCCACCCCGCTTCCGGGGAAAGGCGCGATTGGTGAGCGGAGGATAAAACGATGCGTGCAAACAGCAAGCGTTCCGCCAGCGGAAAGGCTGGCGCAGGCAAGGGCGGGCGCTCGGGCGCCAGCCTCTATCAGGAGATCACCGACCGCATCATTGCCGAACTGGAGCGCGGCACCGTGCCATGGGTCAAGCCATGGGGCAGCGCAAAGGCCGGCCTCGGCCTGCCGAGGAATGCCGCCACCGGGCGCGGGTATTCCGGGATCAATATCCTTATCCTGTGGGGCGCCGTCATCGAGCGCGCTTACCCCAGCCAGAGCTGGCTGACCTTCCGGCAGGCGCTCGGCCTTGGCGGCAATGTCAGGAAGGGTGAGCGCGGCACCACCATCGTGCATGCCGACCGCTTTGTTCCCAAAGACGAAAAAGAGCGCGCCAAGGCCGATGGCGACGAGCCGCAGGCCGTTCCTTTTTTGAAGCGCTTTACCGTCTTCAATGTCGCGCAGTGCGATAACCTGCCCGAACATCTCCATGCCGCCGCCGAGCCGCTGCCTCGGCGCGAGATCGTCCCGCAGGCCGAGGCTCTTATCCGCAGAAGCGGCGCGGATTTCAGGATCGGCGGCGATCGCGCTTTCTACATGCCGAGCAGCGACTCCATTCAGGTGCCGCCGCAGCCCGCTTTCTTCCAGCAGATCGACTACTACCGCACCTGCTTTCACGAGCTTGGCCACTGGACCGGCCACCCGACGCGGCTCGCTCGCGACCTCTCCGGCTCTTTCGGCTCCAAGAGCTACGCGCGCGAGGAACTGGTCGCCGAAATCACTGCCGCCTTCGTCTGCAGCAGTCTCGGCATCGAACCGACCGTGCGCCATGCCGACTATATCGGCTCATGGCTGAAGGTTCTGCGCGAGGACAACCGCGCCATCTTCCGCGCCGCCAGCCAAGCCTCCAAAGCCACCGATTTCCTGCTTGGCCGTAACGGCGAGGCCGAAGGCGCGGACCGAGAGGAGATCGCGGCATGAGCGCGCGCGATCCCCACACACCGAAATTCCCGGCGTCCGCCCGCGCGGCGCAGAAGCCGCGCGATATCGGCCGCTTCGACCAAGCCGCCCGCAACCAACTCGACCCGTTCTGAAGAGGAACTCTTGCCATGATCCTGATCACCGATCACCTACGCGCCCGGCTTCTCGCCAATGGCGCAGCCGACACCGAAACCGACCATGTCCCGGTCGTGAAACTGTTCGATCCGACCGGGCCGGCGACCTGGCTTCTGGCCGAACTCGATGCCGATGGCGACACGCTGTTCGGCCTTTGCGACCTCGGTTTCGGCTTTCCCGAACTCGGCAGCGTCAGCCTTGCCGAGCTTGAAAGCGTCAAGGGCCGGCTTGGCCTCGGCATCGAGCGCGACCTCTATTTTCACGCCAGCTTTGCGCTCTCCGTCTATGCCGAGGCCGCGCGCTGCGCCGGCCACATCACCGAAGCCGAGCGGCTTCTGCGACAGGCAGCAGACGCCCTTTCAAAATCCCATTCCGAGCTTCCGCCAAACACGGCGGGACTAGCGCGCCGGTAGGCGCAAAACCGTCCCGCCGCGCCGGCCTGCGGCCTCCGCGGCGGGGACAACCCCAACCAAAGCGAAGGAGAGTAACCATGCAGCTTGCCCACATTCCGCTTGATAGGCTCAAGATTTCCGCCGCCAACATGCGCCACGGAAAACGCGCGCCTGATATCTCCGACATTCTGCCCTCCGTCCGCGCGCGCGGCGTTCTTGTGCCACTTCTGGTGCGGGCCAATGGCGAGCCGGAAAGCTTCGAGATCGTCGCCGGCAGGCGGCGCTATTTCGCCGCGAAATCGATCGCCGACGAGCGCGGCGAGGAAGATCCCTTGCCCTGCGCCATCATGGAGGACGGCGACGACGCCGATGCGCTCGAAGCCTCGCTGATCGAAAACATAGCCCGCCTCGATCCCGACGAAGTCTCGCAATGGGAGACGTTTTCGCGGCTTATCAGCCAGGGTCGCACCGTTGCCGACATCGCCGCGACCTTTGGCATCACCGAGCTGATGGTCAAACGCATCCTGGCGCTTGGCGACCTCTTGCCCAAGATCCGCGAGGCCTATCGGCGGGACGAGATCGACGCCGAGACCGCGCGCTATCTCACCATGGCCTCCAAGGCGCAGCAGAAGGACTGGCTGGCGCTGTTTGCCAATCCCGAACAATACGCGCCGCTTGGGCTTCAGTTGAAGCAATGGCTGTTCGGTGGCCAGTCGATCTCCACCAAGGTGGCGCTGTTTGCCATCGAGGATTATCCCGGCCTGACCGTCTCCGATCTGTTCGGCCAGGACAGCTATTTCGCTGATGCCGACCAGTTCTGGCAAAAACAGAACGAAGCGATTGCCGCCACACGCGACGCCTATCTGGAAGCCGGCTGGTGCGAGGTGGTCGTGCTGGAACCGGGACAGCATTTCCACTCATGGGATTACGAGAAGACGCCGAAAAAAAAGGGCGGCAAGGTCTTCATTGCGGTGACCCATCGCGGCGAGGTCGAGTATCACGAGGGCTGGCTCTCGCGCAGGGAAGCCCGGCGCGCCCGCGATAAAGGCGAGGGGCCAGACGAAGCTGAAACACCCGCCAAGCCATCGCGTCCGGAACTCACCGGCCCGATGCAGAACTATGTCGATCTGCACCGCCACGCCGCCGTGCGCGCGGCCATGCTCGACCATCCGGCAGTAGCGCTGCGCCTCATGGTGGCGCACGCCATCACCGGTTCCGGCCTGTGGCAGGTGCGCCGCGAGCCGCAGCGCGCGGCCAGCCAGTCGGTGACGGCCAGTCTTGCCGGCTGCAAGGCCGAAGCCGCATTCGCCGAAAAGCAGCGTGCGATGTTGGCCCTGCTCGCCGTGCCGGACGAGGATGGCAGGGTCGCCGGCGGCAATGGCGACGCCTTTGCTACCGCCAGCGTCTTCGCCCGGCTTTTGGCGCTCTCCGACGATGACGTCATGCGCGCTTTGGCCATCGTCATGGCCGAGACGTTAGAGGCCGGCAGCGCCGTCATCGAGGCGCTCGGCAACCATCTGAACGTCGACATGGGCGCTTACTGGCAACCCGATGACGCCTTCTTCGACCTGCTGCGCGACAAGGAAATCGCCAATTCGATGCTCGCCGATGTCGGCGGCAAGCATGTCGCGGACAGCAATGTCGCCGAGAAGGCAAAGACGCAAAAGAAGATCATCCGCGACTTCCTGGCGGGCGAAAACGGTCGCAGACAAGTCGAGGCCTGGCTGCCGCGCTGGATGAAATTCCCGGCCGAAAGCTACACGACCCGCGGCGGTTTCCGCACCGCCGATCAGTGGGCCAGAGTTCAGGCGTTGTTCGCCTGGCAATAGGCCTGTGAAGCCCGAGCGGCGGTTCTCTCAAGTGCCGCCCCTTGGGCGCCCGGGCGCCAGCCGAGAAGCGCACATGGCCGCAAGCCCGTCAGCGGCAGTATGGCGGTTGACGACACCGCCGAGCATAGCGTCCCGCAACGCCGCCGAAGGCGGAATGCACCCGATCGATAGCCGCTGGCCGAGGAATTGCCGTCTTGCGCCAATACCCTTTTTTAGCGTGCCGTGAATTTCTCCCGAAGGGGTTTGGTGCGTAGCGGAAACGTGTTCGCTTGGATGGATATATTGCCGAGCCCCCGCTTCGACGCGGCCGTCACCCTTTGGTTTCCGGTATGGGCGAAGTCGACCAAGCCGTGGCATTGCGAGTCACATGGAGGCGAACTTCGTTCGGCAGGTATAACAGCGTCGTGTCGCTGAAGGCATCTCCTTGCACGTCATCGAATTTGCCGCTGACTCCGCCGGTCGAGGTGATAATGGTATAGGTCCGGTCCATGAGCGCCTCTGGGTCGGCGCCGGCTGGCGGGGTGACCGTCACCACGCCCCCCGACAGCCTGACCGGGCCGTCGACGACGAGCTGGTCGCTGTTGTCTTCGTCAACCTCGATGTGGAGTACACTGCCCTTGTCGAAGATCACGTTGCCGTTCGACGTCAGCGTGCCGATCGAGTTACCGGGCGACACGATGCCGCCGACGGCTACTTCAATGCCGCCCACTGCGCCGATGCCTCCCAACGTGCCCATATTTGCGACGACTTTCGAGGTGATCGAGCCGTCCACCGCAAGTAGGCCGCCGTTGATCAATGTATCGTCCCTATAAGTGCTGTGGCCGGTTAGCCTCAGCGTACCGATGCCGGATTTGGTAAGGCCTCCCGAATAGTTGTTGGGCTCGGTGCGTTTGGCGGCGAGTGTGTGCACGAGTGCCTCATAGGCATTGAACTCTGAAGTTGCCCCGGCCACCCGCTCCTCGGCGGTCGTTGCCCGTATCGTATCAAGGCTCCCTTCGGGAGTACCGGTGAAGTCGACGAATTGCGCCGTCTGCGGAATGCTCGTGTTGGGTGCCATGGCACCGAATGCGTTCCATAGGGCGATGGCGATCGGATTTGCATGCATGGCCTTCTCAGCCGCGTTGAAGGCCTCTTCGGAGCCGCCTTCGCATGCCACAGCGTCGGCCGCTTCGTAGCGAACCCGCACCAGCTTGATCGCCTCGCTGAAGGCGTGGGGCGTCACTTCTGCCGCGACGTCGTTCCTGATTTTCTGGATCGCCTCCTCTCTCACCCCGTTCTGCCAACGTTCGGCGATCTTCCTTGCTTCCCAATCGGCGATCGTCTGCTGGTCCTCGCCCTTGCGCTGATCCAGGCCGCCCTGCGAAATGTCGTTGCTCCAGACCTCCTCGCTGGAGCCGCGATAAAAGCCGGGCAGCTTTGCCTCGAAGCGCCCCAGAAACTGAGCGGGGCCCTTCAGCGCCTTCTCCAGATCGATGAGCCCCCAGCCGAAAACGTCGTCGACGCCGGCGTCGCCGAGGTCAGTTGCCGTCGTCTTGAGAATCTCGTTGAGCTCGCCATTGGCGAGGTAGGGATAGCGTTCTTTCATCACTGCGAAAGCGCCGGTGGCGAATGGACCGGCCACCGAGGTACCGCCGAACTTGTGGTAAGCCGTGTGCAGACGGTACTCGTGGACGATGTCGCCCCGCTTAAGGCCGACAATGTCGCTTCCTGGAATGCTGCTGTTGATCTGGGTCCCTGGCGCGGCGACGCAATAATACTTCGCGTAGCCGCAAATGCTGGACGAGCTGCTCTTCGAATGCGGGTTTTTCGTATCCGCGACGACGCTCATCGTCGTCAGCCAGTGTTTTTCGATGTCGGGCACGAAGCTGGCAAGCCCGGCCATCGCATCCGGCTGCCGCCCGCCGTCGTTGCCGGCCGAGAATTCGACGACGATGCCGCTGCGTGCCGCCTTGATGGCGCCGTCATAGGCGCCGCCATCGGGCGTGCCGCGGATCGCCTCGATCTCCTGGAACTGCGAATAGGCCTGCACGTAGGACCACGACGAAACCGATAGGCCGATGCCCCAGCTGTCGGTGACGATGTCGACGCCGGCATCGATCATCACCTGCCAGGCCGCGCCATAAACGGCGCCGTCATTGCCCTTCACTCGACCATCCTCGGGTCCGGGGTCGTAGCTGTTCGCGGCGAAAAGGTCGGCATCGAACGCCACGCCCATCGTGCCGGTCCCGTCCCTGTTGGCGCCGGCTATGCCCGCCACATGGGTCCCGTGCGCCGAAACAGTGTCCAAGCCGTCGATGTACTGCCGGCCGTCGGCGACAAACGGATCGCCGGCTTCGACCGGAATGTAAGGGTCTGTATAGACGCGTGTGCCCGAGGTGGGGAGAAAGGTCAGCCGGCCGGCAAACTCTGGATGCGCCGCCCAGACCGGCTGGTCGATGAAGCCGATATTCGCATCCTTGCCGGTGAAGCCCATGGCATAGGCGGCATCCGCGTTGATGACTCCGAGTCCGACGTTGCCGTTGAATTCGACGTCATTGCGCCAGCTCGCGCGCGCGGCTTCCAGGTCGGAGGTCATGCTGCCGTCAGCATCAACATACTGCCGCGCCTCACTTCGCGCCGACGCTGCGGCGAGCAGCGCCGCCGTTAATACAACTGTCGTTTTGAGATGCTTGCGAAGGGTGGAGAGGGAGCAGCGATGCGCCGAGCTTATGGTGCAAACGTCAAGGAAGGGCATTCAAGAAGTCCTCTTGTGCATCTTCAAGTCAAATTCTCCTTCTCCACCTTCTGCGTGCCGTCGACGCGGACGAAGTTCCGCACCGCACTTCAGCTGGCCGCGATGCGGCCGAAGTTCATCGCAAGGTTGGAGTCTCTAACCTGCTGCAAACGGCAGGTGCTGCATGGACCCTGCGTGCAGCGGCCACGCCGGAGAAATGGATTGGCCAGTAATCATTCTGACCATCACTCCTCTTTACGTTTTCTCCTCGGTTTTATGTTTTGTCCTCGTCCGGGCGCGCTTTGGCAGCTTCGGGAAATTGTTTTGCGGAGCCGCACAGAGAGCGCCGTAACAAACCTTCTCGCCCTTGTAATTGGCCAGCGCCTGCAGCAAATCCGGTAGACGGCGCTGTTTCAGTCCGTCCGAGATCTGAGGATCGTCCAGTGACTTCAATGCCAGCTCGACCAACTCGATCGCGCGATTTTTATTGCCACTCTCATGATAGTACCGAGCGACCGCCGGATAAGACCAGAACTTGGGGCCGTCGCCTTGCGGGGGATTCAGGGCCAGGATCTGTTCGGAGAGCTCCTTGCCCATCGCAAAGCGCTCAGCAGGCGGGAGATGCGAGTTGTCCGTCGCGGGATCGAAGAGTTGGTCGAGGGCCATAGCCGTCCAATGCTCGGCCTCGAACTTTTTGCGGATCGCGTCCCGAACTAATTGGCGCATAACCGGCAAGCCGGTCTGCATGTCGCGCATTTTGTGAAGCAGTAGATTCGCCTGAGTCTCCCGCAAGTCGATATTGTCGGGCATCAAGGCGACGCCCTCTTCGACAGCCGAGAGCGCCGCCGTCCAATCCTGGGCCTCCATCGCCGGCCGAAGTTTGGCGTATATCGGGTTGGTCAGCGTCAGTTCGCGCGCTTTGCGTTGGTGCCTGGCAATCCGCTCCGCATCGGCGGCTTTCGCTTCATCGCTGGCGCGCCAGCTGCCGTTAAGCACTTTCGGCAAAACCTCATGGAGTTGCATCGGATGACCGACAAAGGCGATGTGGCCGTCTCGGTCGACCACGAACGAGGCCGGAATCCCGACAGAAAAGCTGGGTTCCCTCCAAAGCTTGTTCATTTCGCCGGTGTGGTCGAACGCGATCCGGTAGTTCAGATTCGAGCACTTTTCGCTCAACCACGCGTCCAACTTGGTTCGGGCCTCTTCGGCCGTTGGAGCGTTTTCATCAGCCGCGACGCCGATGACCTCAAGTCCGCTATCCCTGTATTGCTCCTGCAGCTGCACCAGATGGGGCATCGCCGCCACACAGGGTCCGCACCAGGTTGCCCAAAATTCGACGATGTAGACTTTGCCGGGCTGGAAGTTCGTGAGAGGCTCGCCACGCAGCCAATTCTCCACTCTGATCGAAGGAGCCGGTGACTCCATCCGCAATACCATGTTGCTCTCCAAAGCTATGTTGCGCGACCTCATGCGCGAGCTTGTTTGCCCCTTAAGACGGGGGCACACGGGTTCAAGGAAAGGAGAGCATCGCTCGTCTCGCGCGTCTGCATGCAGTCAGCCCTCAGTCCGTGTTGCCGCATCTCAATTTGCAAAGGCCGTGCCAGCGCGCTCATCGCGCAATAAGCGCATGATTAGGCTTCGAAAAACCGCCATGTGCTCGAGATGGCCGGTTGTATTGAACCCGACATGTTTTGTGTTCGCTGTCAGGTTTTGGACACGCATCACCCGCGCTTCGAGGCGGTTCCGCACTGCCGATCAGTGGGCAGAGTCCAGCCGCTGTTCGTCGCGGAATGAATCAATCAAGCTGAGCAGCGATTCTTTCGAGTCCCGCCGCTTGGGGCCTTTCCGGGCGTTGCCGACTGCACATTTGACCGTCTTCGAGCGCGTATCGCGCGAGGAATCCCGACGCCAATTCGACGCCATTCGGCAGCGCTCCAGCACGATGGCATGCTTGCTGAGGCGCCATGCGCATGGGCAACTATGCCGATCCGGGATGCGTCGGAGCGCGCAAGCCGTCGCCCTGCCTTGCCTGCTGCTCGTCGCGTCACCCGTTCGCGGCGACCGTCTCCGTGCTCTCTTCAAAGACCATTCCCCTGCGGCTGGCTTGTTGACCTATGGGCGGATCCGGCCCGCCCGAAACCCTCGCCAACAGCTTTTTTCCCCGCCGCCTGCGGCGGCTTCCTCGCGCCGCTTCGCTTCAAAAAAGCTGCCCGCTCGGGTCCTGCGCTGCCGCTGCGGCCCTGTCGGGTTCGGACGGTCCGGACGCGCCCATCACGGTCCGCCATCGCAGGGGAATGGTCCCTTGCGACAGCAAAAAGGAGACTTCAAATGACCGCGATCGGTTACGTCACTAGCCAAGAAAACGGCGGCTACAAGGGCCAGCTCAAGACGCTCAGCGTCCGCGCCGACATCGACATCGTGCCCAATCAGGCCAAGAGCGCCGACAACCATCCCGACTTCCGGGTGCTGACGCAAGGGGTCGAAGTGGGTGCCGGCTGGATCCGTACCGGCGAGACCTCCGGCAAGGACTATGTGAGCCTGTCGATTGCTGCCCCGGAGTTCGGCCAGCGCAAGCTCTACGCCAATCTCGGCCGCGCCGCCGGCCAGGACGATGACGGCACCTACGCCATCATCTGGAATCCGGCCGACTGAACGGCCGAACTCGAGCCTCGCGCCGCAACCGGCGCGGGGCTCTTTCCAGGTTTCTACTGCGAAGCTCGCCACTCCAAGGGGCGGCGAAAACTCTCCCCCGACTCTTCGCCCGTCCCCGAGACGACCTCGCTCGCCCATCCTCGCCTTCGCTTCTCCTTAAGCAAACGAGGACCATGATGGACGACGAAAACGAACGCGCGGCCCGCGCCAAGAAGGGCAGCCCGTTTCTCAACACAGCCCAAGCCGCCTTCTATATCGGGCTCTCCCAGCGCACGCTGGAAAAGATGCGGCTCAAGGGCGGTGGCCCGAAATTCCGCAAGCACGGCCGCTATGTCCGCTACCACATCGACGAGCTCGACGACTGGTCGAAAGGCCGCTCGCAGGACGCTACGCCCGAAGATGGCGAGGCCGGTCCTAGCGCTGCCGTCGAGGAAGGCCGCTCATGAGCCGGCGCCCTTCCATCCGGCTGATCGGCAGTCGCCTGCGGCGCATCCGGGCGCGCAACACGATCATCATTGCCGCGTTTGGCCTGGGTCTGATCGGCTTCGCCGACTTCGTCAAGCCATCGCCCTGGCTGGTCTGGAACGCCTCAGCAAGCGCGCCCGTCGGCCTTTATCGCATCGGGTTTGCAGCACCGGCTCGCGGCGATCTCGTGCTCGTCTTGCCACCAAAATCGGTTGCCAGTCTCGCCGCCGAACGCGGCTATCTGCCTCGCAATGTGCCACTGGTGAAGCGCCTTGCCGCGCTGCCGGCAGAGCATGTATGCGCCTTCAACGACGCCATCATCATCGGCGGCGAGATCGTCGCCCGCCGGCTCGCAACCGACGCCAAAGGCCGTACGCTGCCATGGTGGAACGGGTGCCGCAAGCTCGCTGACGACGAGCTTTTCCTGCTCGGCGACGACGCGGACCGATCCTTCGACAGCCGCTATTTCGGGCCGGTGCCGGCCGCAAATATCATCGGGAGGCTCGTGCCGCTATGGACCGAGTGACCCTCCTGATGCTCGGCATGATCGCTATTGCGCCATGCGCCTGTTCCGCCTCGACCGGCGCTGAGCCGGCCGTCATCTCCCGTGATCCGCAACTTCAACGATGGCAGGAGTTCGTAGCGGAAGCAAGCAGACGCTTCCGCATTCCCAAAGCCTGGATTTACGCCGTCATGAATGCTGAAAGCAGCGGCAAGACCCTGCTCGACAGCCGCCCCATCACTTCACGCGCCGGCGCGATGGGCCTCATGCAGGTGATGCCTGGCACCTATCACGATATGCGTGTCGAATACGGTCTGGGACCGGATCCGCACGATCCGCGCGACAATATTCTGGCCGGGACCGCCTATCTGCGCGCCATGTATGACCGCTTCGGATTCCCAGGTCTGTTTGCCGCCTACAACGCCGGACCGGAGGGCTACGCAAGCCATTTGAAGCGTGGCAACCCGCTGCCAAGGGAGACCGTTGACTACCTCAAACAGCTCAAGGCGACGGGGGTTTCGGCGAATGACATGAACGAATTCAAAGGCGAATCGGCCGCTTCAACGGGGCCAAACGCTCCCTCCGGACGCTCGCTCTTCTTCCTTCATGATGGTGTTCGCGCCCGCGACAGGAACGGCGATCTCTTCGTGCCGCTCGGGACGGATGGCGCGCGGCTGAAGAGGCCGGATCGCTAGCAATGTGCGGGGCGGGGGGTGTCCTGGAGGGGAGGGCGCGTAAGGCAAGATAAAGGCACCGCCTCCAAGAGGCGGTGAAGTCTTTGTCTGCACATCGTTTTCCTAGGAGGCTGCCTGCGGCGCCAGGAGGGTGGGGCGCATACGCGACTGATCTTTCTATGGTTATCCGGGAGGCTGGCGTGACAGACGACGAGTTCAGGCCGAAGCTTGGCAAAATCGGGTCGCGGGGCTCGAAGGCAGGAAAACGCTTCGCCGGTCAGGTCCGGGCAGCAATCAACAGGGCCGGGGGCAGGCCCCAGCGCGGCGGCCGCTTCACGGGAAGCCGGGTTGGGCGCGGTGGGGCTGCCGCCGCGCTGCTCAAGTCACGCGACCGATATGCTGCCTTCCGTCAGCGTCGTGTGATGGTCAAGGCACGGGTTGTGAAGCTGGCCGGCAAGGGTGTTGACGGGGCGCGTGCGCACCTGCGCTATCTCCAGCGCGACGGCGTCACCCGCGAAGGCGAGCCTGGCGGGCTCTATGGTGCCGACAGCGACCACGTCGATGGCAAGGCCTTCATCGATCGTGCCGACGGTGACCGGCATCAGTTCCGCTTCATCGTCGCGCCCGAAGACGGCATCGAGTACGACGACCTCAAGCCGTTCGCGAGGCGCCTGATGGCGCAGATGGAAGAAGACCTCGGCACCAAGCTTGACTGGGTTGCCGTCGACCATTTCAACACCGGCCATCCCCACACCCACATCATCGTGCGCGGCAAGGACGACCGCGGCGACAATCTCGTCATCGCGCCGGAGTACATTGCGAGTGGACTCCGCGAACGGGCGGCCGAGCTGGTCAGCCTCGACCTCGGCCCCCGCACCGACCGCGAGATCGAACAGCGCCTGCGCCAGGAAATCGAGCAGGAACGCTTCACCAGCATCGACCGGCAGCTGCTGCGTATGCGCGATATCGAAGGACTTGTTTCGCCGGATGGCCACGACCCCTTTCGCCACACCCTGCACCAGGGCCGGCTTCGGAAGCTCCAGCGAATGGGTCTGGCCGAGGAATTCGGCTCAGGCCGCTGGCGGTTGGATGACGAGCTCGAAACCACGCTACGCCGCATCGGCCAGCGCGGCGATATCATCAAGACGATGCATCGTGAGCTGACCGGCAAGGGGCTCGCGCGCAGTGCCGCAGACTATGTCCTCCATGGCCAGCCGGAACAACGGGACACTCAGCGTGTGATCGGCCGCGTTGTCACGCGTGGGCTGGCCGATGAAATCAACGACCGGCATTACCTCATCGTCGATGGCCTGGACGGCAAAAGCCACTACATCGACATCGGCAAAGCGGAGGCAACTGAACCGACGCCCGATGGCTGCATAGTCCGCGTCACGCCGAGAAACCTCGAGCCAAGACAGGTTGACCATACGATCGTCGAGATCGCGGCCGCCCATGACGGGCATTACAACGTCGACATCCATCTCAAGCATGATCCGTCCGCCACCCAAAGCTTCGCCGAGACGCACGTTCGGCGGCTGGAGGCAATCCGCCGCGCAACCGGTGGCGTAGAGCGCCAGCCGGACGGCACCTGGATCATCGCGCCGGATCATCTCGTGCGGGTCGCGGAGTATGAGCGCCAGCGGGCCAGGAGCGAGCCTGTCGCTGTCGACAACCTCTCGTCAATTCCGCTTGAGCGACAGGTCAGCTTCGACGGCGCCACCTGGATCGATCGGGAACTGACTTCCGATACGCCGGTGGCCGTCCGCAACTCCGGGTTCGGCCGTGAGGTCCGACAGGCGCAGGCGCGGCGGCGGCAGTGGCTGATTGCTCAAGGGTTCGCGCACGAAGACCAGGGTCGGGTCGTCTATCGAGCCAACCTCCTTTCTGTCCTGCGTCAGCGTGAGCTGAACCGGGTTGCCGGCCAACTATCGGATGAGCTCGGTCTGTCCTATGCCGAAGTTCGAACAGGAGATCGAGTGGAGGGCACGCTGCGCCGATCGATCGAACTGACCAGCGGTAAATATGCCGTGGTCGAGAAGTCGCGCGAGTTCACGCTCGTCCCCTGGCGGTCCGTGCTTGATAATCACATCGGCAAGGACGTCTCTGGCATCATGCGGGGGGAGGGGATTTCATGGAGCATCGGCCGGCAGAGGAGCGGGCCGAGTGTTTCGTGACATGACTGCACGGGAATCTTCATCCGGGCTGTGCAGAAGGGCGCCCTGTCGAGAACTGATTTATTAGCCGGCTAGCTTTAGCTGGGACGATAAGTCGTGAAGAGTTAAACGACTGATAATGCAACATTATCATTCGTTTTGGTGCGCCGACAGGCTGTGCGTTTTGAGCCGAAATCGATGGCGAAAAGCGCACGGCCGCTTTACCCTCGAAAGCATGATTCGCCTCGATCCCGCGACCGCCAGTTCCTCCGCGCCGCCAATCGTCCCGGCCTGGGCGCGCGCCGCCGGCAGCGGGCCGAGCGACGCGGATGCCGCCTTCCGAGCCGGCGCCGCCCTGGGTGCCCTCGACACGCTCGCAAGCGCGCAGCCTGCCTGGGCCGGCGCTTGGCGGCA
>NZ_JHQS01000038.1 GCF_014843845.1 Mesorhizobium amorphae
CGACCATGGCCAGGGCGATGCCGAACAGAACCGAGAAGAACAGGACCTGCAGGATGTCGCCTTGCGCGAAGGCACCGACGATCGTTGACGGGATGATGTTCATCAGGAAGCCGGTGAGGGACTGCTCGTGAGCCTTTGCGGCATAGCTATTCACGGCCTGGACGTCGAGCGAGGCCGGATCGATGTTGAGGCCGGCGCCAGGCTGAACGACATTGGCGACGACAAGGCCCACGATCAGTGCCAGCGTCGAGAAGGTGAGGAAATAGACCATCGCCTTGCCGGCAACTCGGCCAACCTTCTGGAGATCGTTCATGCCGGCGATGCCGGTCGCAATTGTCAGGAAGATGACAGGCGCGATGATCATCTTGACAAGCTTGATGAAGGCATCACCCAGCGGCTTCACGCTCTCGCCGAGTTCAGGATAGAAATGGCCGAGTGCGACGCCGAGCGCGATGGCGGCAAGCACCTGCACGTAGGGCTTGGCGTAGAAGGCCTTGCGAGGCGCGGGACTCGCGCTGCGGATAGGCCGGTTCAACATACTTGTCTCCGTGAGCGGATTGAGGTGGGTTCCTCCCTTCCCGGGCTTCTCCCATCGCGGCGCTGCGATCGAACGCTGCACCAATACCGCCGCAAGCTCCGTGCCAAAAAAGCGGCGGCGCGAGAAACGCGCCGGACCTCACGCTGTGCTTGTGCGGATTTCTGCACTCGCCGCTGGCGCGTGCCCTTCATCGGAAGAGGGCCGGCGGTCTGGTTATTGGACGCCGCTGTTGGCGTTACACACAGCCTGGCTGCGGCTGGAAGTCCGTCGACGGCAACCTCTTAGTTGGCTGGGAACGGCATCTAGATGGTCGACATCGTGCTTTGGCTATGCCCGAGTTCGTATTCCCGGCCGGCTGATTGTGCCGAGTGATCGAACTCAAACGCGGTCGGCAAGCGATTGCCGCTGCGGCTCCCGTACAGTCTGGCGCTCCGCAAAATGGAGGAAGTCGACCGGCCGTTGCTACATAGGCTCCAAGTTGCGCTCCTGGCGCGATCGTTGTGCTCCCCGCTCCGCTCGGATCAGCTGCGCCGGATGCGCGCCGTCGTTCGCGGCGTATTCGCGCGACAGCTTGCGCGTAACCACGCTGCGTCAGTCGCGTGATTGCGGCGATAGCCATCAAGCCTCATCAGGCTGGCATTATATGTTTCATCTTTTCCCGCCTGGCTGATTGGGACGGGCCTGGTCAGACGAGAGTCAACGATTCCAGGTCAGATGGGAAATCGGTCAGCTTTCGGTAGCCGTCCGCCGTGATCAAAACGGTGTCGGAATGGCGGTAGCCACCTTGGCCGCGAAAGTAGATGCCCGGTTCGACACTGATCACCATGTTCTCTTGCTGGATGTCGTCGCTTCCCTCGGCAACCCAGGGTCCTTCGTGCCCGCCCATGCCGATACCGTGGCCGGTCCGATGCAGCAGGTTCCCTCCGAATCCTTCGGAACGTAGGAAGGACATGACCTTGTGATCGACTTCATGGGCGCTAACGCCGGGCCGAAGTATGTCGTAGGCGATGTTGCAGGCCGCGAGCATCATAGCGAAGACAGCGGCTTGATCGGCCGAGGGGCGGTGCAGGAAGAAGGTGCGCTCGGTCTCCGCCGAATAGCCGTTCGCCCGAAGAAACGACAAGCCGATATTGGGACCTTCGCCAAATATGTCCGTCGGTTCCGGAAAGCGATGCGGCTGGGCGCTGAAGGGTGCCGCCCAGACGCCGAGCCAGATCGAGCTGGTGTACTGGTCGAATTTTCCCTCGCCTTCGACGATGGCCTCGCGAAGCTCCGGGATCCGGTCATAGCCGCCCTGAATGGAGGCGCCGATCCGCGCCGCATCCAATATCATCCGCAGGCCGAGATCAGAGAAGTGCGCAGCCCGTTCGATCCGACTGATCTCGTAGGGCGACTTGACCAGTCGCAAGCGCTCCACCAGCGGCTCGACCATCGGCGAAAAATGATCGAGCGATTGCAGGAGTGCCGCAGGCATGGAAGGCTCCACTGCGATCACATCATGCCCCCCAATCACCTCTGCAAGCGCATCGAGACAGGTTTCGCCCTCGCGCGCCGGGTACTCGGCGTATTCCAAGGTGCGATGCTCCAACGGGATCGTGGCGATGTTCCCGGCCTCGAGCCGGGGCGTCACAAAGACGAGATCGCCCTCGGGTCGGACAACAAGGAAAAACGGGCGTTCGAATGGCTGATAGCGGAAACCGGTGAGATAAAAGACGCTGTCTGTGGAGGTTATCGACGCAGCATCAAACTCCTTGTGTTCGATTAAGCGCCTTAATTTATTGAGCCGCAGTTTGTACTCGTCCAACATCCCTGTCTCCATACAAGCTGTCTCCTCATCGTAGAATCACCGGCACTCGTCCGCCGAATACGACATCGAAATTCATTGCACTCGCGCCAGCACATTTCGAAGAAGCCGAGGCAGGAAGTCGTTGTGACGTAGGCGGCATCCACGCTCTCAGCCGGTGCCTAGTCACCTCCGTCGGCAACCCGCTCTGCGGCGAGGTCTCACAAAGCGCCGGCGTGAGGACGACGCTTCATACCGCGCGCCCGTTCGTCTCGCGAACGATGGAACCGTACAAGATGCTGAAGGAGGTGCCTTGATGTGGATCAAGGCATCTCCTCTGGTCACACCGAAGACAGGAATCAGCTTCAAGGCTCACGAAGCATGCGTTCTGCTTTGGTTCTTGGCCCTTGCTCCCATCTGCAAGCTTCACTAAACGACCGGCATAAACGGCTCAGGGGTCGGAGCGGCCGAAGCTGCTATTTTTGACCGCGGCGGTCCTGCTCAAGGGGCATTGATCGCCCTGCCCGGAAACCAGCTCATGTCGATCGCGCCGGGATTGTGCCAACAGAGGTTCGCCGTTGATTGAGAGCCTCCAACAGGGAGCCAGGCCGGCGCCAATGAACGAGCTCCGCGGCTCCGAGCACGGCCTCGGCTAGGGAGAGGCGCGGCAGGGCGGCATTGCCGAGGAGAGCCACACCATAAACAACAAAGCCAGGTGTTCCTTCGGCAGTATTGACGTTGAATGCGAGTCTGCCGCCTCGGAAAGAAATCGAGATATAGAGCGCCCAGGCTTGGGCGGCCGAGGATTTGGGCGGCGATAAAGACTCGTGTGTTCCCCGATCGAGAAGGATCCCGTACCAAGAAATCTGATAGAGAATCACGCCGTCGGACATGTCGCCTGGCTCACGGCCGAAGCAGTACCCCGACGATATCGATCAACGACGACTCGCCGGTCTTAATACGCGCCCGTGACAATGCTCAGGCCGCTGTCGTGCAAACGGGTTGGGAGTTGCGCTGACCGTCGGGCCATACACGACAGTCTGGAAGGGTGCGCCAGCGTCCAATCGCCCCAAATCAGCCAACGCGGCCCTGACCGGATGGTTGCCGAACAGACGCAAGGCGTCGCGCTGATCTTCATATGATCTGATGATCTGGGCATCGCCTTTGAGATCGCGTCTGAAATGCGAGAGAGCGCTTCAGCGATTTTCTTGAACGCCTCATCACGCTCGTACATGGGCAGGTAGACAAGCTCGATGTTGACGGAGAGCCGCGGCAGATCGCGAATAAAGGGATTGATGGCGGTCCCGCCTTTGAGGGCGAAGCACGTTTCCGCCGCAACGAGCGGCAAGACACGCGTCAGGAGTCGGACTTGTTTGTAGTAAGGGCTGGTTGTGGCCACATCTCCTCCGGAACCGTTATGCGATATTTTGGATCAAGTCGGCCGCCTCTGACGAGCACTCTGTGGCGCTCAGCCATCCAATAGAACAGCCTGCGCAATTTGACGTTCGTGCATTTGCGCAAGAGCTGCTCCATGCGCTTTGGCGAGAGCGTGGTCATACCCTGGAGAAGCTGGTCGGCGTGCTCGAACGAGATGGCGCCGGGCACGTCCATGAGAACTTCGAGATAAGCCCGCTCGGGCGACGACATCGTGAAAGGCCGAGCGCTTGCCCGTTGACCCGGTATGCCGCCATCCACGAAAGACCTCTCATTTGTGTCGTACTTGCGGTTGACTAGACCGCACCCGCCCAGCGAGGAAAGCGTCGTCAACCGCAGCTACTGCTGGACACTTCGAGCGACCATCTCCGAGAAGCCTGTTCAGCGGCGCAATATACAGGGTCGACTACTTCGGCCGCGCGCGGGAAACTACCGTGCGGGGCGGCAGTTAGTTTCGATTGGGCGTGGATTGAAGGAGATCCGCGGCGAGGCGGTCGATCCCGCACCGCTTGAACGTCTGCGTCGCGTGGGCGGCGGTCGCAAACCGCTGACGGCCACCGACGACGTTGGTGGATGATCTGCGGGGATTGCTGGACCCGGTCACCCGCGGTGATCCAATGGCGCCGCTGTTGTGGACGGCCAAGAGTCTGCCAAGCTCGCACTCGGCCTGCAGGATCTTGGGCACAGCATCTCTGCCAACTCGGTGGCGGAGCTTCTTCGAGGCCTTGGCTTAGTCTTCAGGCCAATCGCAAAACGAAGGAAGGGACGAACCATCCCGACCGGGACGCATCCGGCGGCTCTCCGTCGACTATCTTCAGACGACAGGTCTGTCGTTTCCGCGGGTCTGACTGGAAGCCCGGCCGCTGTCACGATCATGAAGGCTGGTTGTGCGCAGCGTCAGGTTTCTGGGCAGACTGGAAATGCTGCTCAGATCGATCAATTCGGTTGAGCAACGCAGACGTTCAACTCGTCGGACTGAATGTCAGAAACTCGCTATTTGCCAGAGGCACCTTGCCGCTATGCCTGTCGCCTGCGGGTGACGTTGAACTGAAATAGTGCCGTCTTCCCAGCAGCTCGCTTATGCTATTATTGCCAAGGGCCTCGAGAGCGGGCGGCAAAAGTCCCCTCGCATCGATCAGTTCCGCTGCCGATTGCAGTGCCGCCGCAATATGCGGCGTGGCGATACGCATGGCTGTGGGCCGAGGCGCCCTGGCTCTGAAAGTCCCCTGCCCTGTTGCGGCCGCATCGCGATTCCCATATAGTCAAGATAGTCATAATGGTCAAGGAGGCCAAATATGCTATCTATACCCAAAGAGGAGACCAACTGGACCGTCGCTCGGGCCAAGGCGCGGCTCTCGGAAGTCATCGAGCGTGCGCAGGCCGCGCCGCAAACGATCACGCGGAACGGCAAGCCAAGCGTAGTTGTCGTCTCGGCAGAAGAGTGGCAACGTAAGACAGCGCGCAAAGGCACGCTTGCCCAGTTCCTACTGGAGTCGCCGCTGCGCGGCGCCGACTTGGACCTTGAGCGCCTACGCGACGAACCGCGAGATTTGTCGCTGTGAGGCTTCTACTTGACACCAATGTTCTGTCGGAGGTGACCAGGCCTGCCCCAAATGCGCGCGTGCTGGAATGGCTGGACGGGCTCGATGAGGATCGCTCGTTTATTAGCGTCGTGTCGATGGCCGAGATCCGGCGCGGCGTTGCCCTCATGGACGAGGGTAGGAAACGGGACGCACTGGCCGAATGGCTCGCCCGGGACCTGCCGCAGCGCTTCGAGCAGAGGGTTCTCTCCGTGGACGAACCTGTTGCCCTAGCCTGGGGCGACCTGATGGGCCTCGCGAAGCGGCGTGGCCGCGGCCTTTCGTCGATGGACGGCATGATCGCAGCGACCGCGATTGCCCAGGAACTCACCCTGGCAACGCGCAATACGAAGGATTTCGAGGGTTTTGGAATTGAGCTCTTTGATCCGTGGGTCGGATGAACCGCTCGGCGCCGCATATAAGGCCGTGGAAGCGACCGGCGAAAAGGAAGGATTGGTTTGCTCTCATACCGATTGCTGAAAAATCACGCCGGCATTCTCCTGACCGGCAACTACGCGTCCTTGCGGTGGCTGCATACGGTCGTGCATGATCTCAAAGAGCGATCGCCAGCGATGTCACGTTATCTGCATTTGAACGCAATGAGACTTTAACGCTGATCCCAGCTGGCTGCCGTCACAGTCTTCCATTCCGCCATGGCCAGCAGGCGACGAATGTGTGTGGCGGGAGCAGAGCGGTTTGAGCGAGGCGGATCGAGCCGAGCGGCACGAGGTCGATGATCAATTGACCGAACCTGGGGATAGCCTCCCTGTTCGGATGCTGGAAACAGAACCGCCGCCGGCAGTCTGGCGACGGGATCGTTCGGAAGAGAAATGAAACGGAGGATCAACCCTCTTCGCAGTTAAGTTTTGATCCGGATCCCGCAGAGTCCTTTCTTCCCCTAAGCTGGCGCCACGACTACCAGCAGGCCGCAGACGAGCGCCGATGTAGACGGCACAGCGCTGCCTGTCCTCAATGAATCCGTTCTCCGAACGGGACGATAGTCGCGTGCCGGGCGACGCTCCCTACTCGTTTTATCTGACGGAAAGCTGATGGCTGAAAACGATCGTACCGATCAACTGGTGTAGCTGGCACGATCGGTCACCGTGATTTTCGGGGTGAACGTCCTCCTTCCTATGCCGTATGCCACGTGATTTCCGTCACGAAGACTGCTCACGCGTTGCGCGAGCTCGCCCGGCGAGCTGCCGTTCAGGCTCTTCCCCGCGAGCCACACCCGGGAGGGCCTGCTGGTGGAAATGTTTTGAGGCTTGGGCCAAGAGCGCCGTCGGCAAAAGCCGCAGAAAACCCATTCTCCTCACGGCTTCCAGCCGCTGGCGACAGCGACCAGATCGTCGGGGCGACCGCGCAACTCCTCGCGAACGTCTTCGATCAGGAGATCGATGCTGCAGTTCTTGCCAATGGGGGCGAGCGTTTCGCGGCTGACCGGCTCGCCAGCAGCGAAAGCCATGGAAAGTTACCTTGCGCCGCGACTTTCCCGCCGCACCGCCACGCGCGAGATTGGCCGCCCGCAAGACCTGGTGCAGATATTTTCGGCGGCGGTGGCGCTAGCTGGCGCCATGGCGACGCCTACGGTTGCACTCATTGTCGGATATTCGACGATGTCGGACATGAGACACAGCGCTATCAGCGCCATAGCATTGTTCTGAAACGATTTTCCATTTGGCACGGCACATGCAGAGCTATCCGCAAACGCGCTGCGGCACGCACTGAGGAGGAAATCATCCAATGATCACGTTCGCCGAACATGCGCTCGCCGCCGCGCAAACTGAACTTTCCCGAGCCGACGGACGACTTTGTGCCTGTTTTCCAGTCGACATCACTCTTCAGGTTATCCATGCATGACCGCATTCGATTTCCGCCCAACGCTGAATGCCCCTGATGATGACCCCTATCTTTGGCTCGAAGATGTAGAAGGCGAACGGGCACTTGACTGGGCCGCCAGCCAGTCGGCCAGGACTCTAGAGCACTTCGGTGGAACGCAGTTCGAGCGCGACCACAACACCCTGACAGCGATTTTCGACCGTCCTGACAAGATTCCCCTGATCACGCGCCGTGGTCAGTACCTCTACAATTTCTGGCGAGATGCGGGAAATCCGCGCGGACTGTGGCGCCGGACCACCCTTGCCGCTTACATGAAGGCGGATCCCCAATGGGAGCTACTGCTCGATCTGGACGCCCTCGCCGCTAGCGACGAAGAGGACTGGATCTGGGGCGGCGCGTACCTCGAGCCGGAGAAACGGGAAAGAGCCGTTCTGCGCCTGTCACGCGGCGGCAGCGATGGGGTCGTACATCGCGAATTCGATCTGGGGTCTCTGAGCTTTGTCGCCGACGGTTTCAATCTCCCAGAGGCCAAGGGCGGCATTAGTTGGCTCGACCCTGACACGCTTCTGCTTTCAAGTGCGCTTGGTGATGGCATGGCCACCCGCTCCGGCTACGCGCGCACCGTACGGCTGTGGAAGCGTGGCGCGGATCCGCTCACCGCGCCGGCAATCTTCGAGACCGGCTCCGAATCCCTCGGCGTGTCTGGCTATCTGGACCGCACCGCCGAGAGCGAGCGCCTTTGGTTCATCGAAAAGCCGGCCTTCTTCGGGGTGATAGGCCGGATCGGCGACAGGAGCGGGCCGAAGATGAAGATCGATCTTCCTCGGGACGCTCGGTGGGACAGCTTCGGCGACTGGCTGGCGGTAAAGCCGCGCAAGCCCTGGACGGTGGGAGGGACGACCCATGCCGCAGACGCGCTGATCGGCATCTCGCTTTCCTCCTTCATCGCCGGCGGGCGCGGTTTTGTCACCGTCTTTGAACCAGGCGACAGGCGCGCCCTGCAGTCATTCTTCTGGAATAACGGAAAGCTCATTATCTCGTACCTCGTCAACCTCGTTCCGCGTTTCGAGATGTTCACGCCCGAACGCCAGGAATGGACGCGCCGAGCGCTGGACGCCGTGCCCGCCGAAGGGACTGTTCACCTGTCGTCGCTCGATGCGGGGCATCACGAGACGAATGGAGAGGTCCTCATTTCGGCTCAGGACCCGATCACACCGCCGCAGCTTCTCCTATTCGACCTCAATGTCCCGCCCCCCCTCGGCGCTCCAGTAATCCTGAAGCGCAACCCCGAGACTTTCGACGCATCCGGGCTGGTGGTCACGCGGCACGAGGCAGTCTCGACCGACGGTGAGATGATCCCCTATACGCAGGTCGGCCCGGCGAACGGAAACGGGGATGCCCCGGTTCACCTCACCGCCTATGGCGGGTTCGGCATATCGCTGCTGCCCTACTACAATTCCTCAATCGGCAAGCTGTGGCTCGAACGCGGCGGCACGTGCGTAGTGGCAAACATCCGGGGCGGCGGCGAGTTCGGCACCCGTTGGCACGAGGCCGGGCGCAGGGAGGGCAAGCGCCTCACCCACTACGATTTCGCCGCCGTTGCCGCCGACCTGGTGCGAAGGGGCATTACGCGGTCGAGACGGATTGCCGCCGAGGGCGGCTCAAATGGCGGCCTGCTGATCGCCAATATGCTTACCCGCTTTTCGGCGCGCTGTTCTGCACAGTTCCGCTTGTCGACATGCGCCGCTACACCAAGCTTTTGGCGCAGCCGGGATTGACGAATATGGCGATCCCGACAAGCCGGACGATTGGACTTTCCTCAACGAAATCTTCGCCTATCACGCCGCGATGCCGGGACAGCCCTATCCGCCGATCCTGCTCGCCACCACGAAGCGGGACGACCGCGTCCATCCGGGCCACGCGCGTAAGATGGCCGCAAAGCTGCAGGCTCTGGGCTATCCCGCTTACTTCTACGAGCCCGGCGCAGGCGGGCACGGCTACGGCAAGGACAATCGGGAGCGGGCAGCATTCATTGCCCTTGGCACCAATTTCCTTGGCAGTGCGATCGGCTAGCAAACCGATGGCGTTCGATAGGTAGGCGCAACCAGACACAGGCATCGTTTCAAATAAAGTGAGCACAGGTCGATGATTGCGGGAACGCGCAAATACCGCCTCAGGCAAGAGGAGCGTTAGCATCCGTAATCTCAAGTAAGTCTAGCAGTATTCGTAATAGTACGATGCATCATTTCTGAAGGTAAAGGAGAGAATATCATGGCGAGAAAGCGAATGGGCGTGGCGCGGGGAGTAACAGCGGCCGTCGTCTTCATCGTGGTGGGACAGCAGGCCGTCGGGGCGGACCTTGTGCAAGCCGCAAGCGTCCCGCAGGCAGGAGCCCCGGTCACCGAAGCGCCAAGCCCTTGGCAGATCCGCCTGCGTGGGTTGGGGGTCATCACTAAGGATTCGGGCTACGTCAATGCGGTGCCCGGCTCCGATCTTTCCTATTCGGACACCGTGATCCCGGAACTCGATATCTCGTATTTCTTCACGGACAACATCGCCGCGGAACTCATACTCGGCACCACCTATGCCAACATCGACGGCCAAGGAACGATCGGCGGGCTGGGCAAGGTCGGCAAGGTTTGGCTGCTGCCGCCCACGCTCACATTGCAGTATCATTTTACCCATTTCGGCGCTTTCAAGCCCTATGTCGGCGCCGGCGTTAACTACACGGTCTTCTATAACCAGAATACCGGCAGTGCCGATGCTCTCAAGGTTAAGAACACGTTTGGCACCGCGCTGCAGGTCGGGTTCGACTACATGGTGGACCAGCACTGGGGCGTCAACTTCGACGTGAAGAAGCTTTTCCTGAAGCCAGACTTCGACGTCACCGTGGCCGGCGCGAAGCTGACGGGGAAGGCCGCTCTCGATCCGTGGTTGATAGGGGCAGGTGTCACCTACCGCTTCTGACAGCGAAGGCGACGGCGGCTTGGCTGACAGCCGACCTGAAAATGAAGGGCGCCTCGTGCGCCCTTTTTACCGCCGGCGCTGCACGGGCGACACTTGAAGAAGCCGTTGTCGAGAGGGCGGCCGCCTTCTTCCAGCGAACCAAGAAGGGGACCCCTTGTCAACGCGGCCTCGACTAACGCCTGAAATGGAAGTGCTTAGACGCGCTTGGATCGGGATGGCTTTTGATACTGTGGAATGCTGGCCAGACTCTTTGCCGGCATCAGTCTCCCCGACGTCATGTCTGAGCTTATGCGCCTGCAAAGGGCGAGCACGGAGCTCCTCGACGCCGACAAGATGCCTTGTTCAGCCATGCTGCGACGACAGCTGGCTGTTCTTTTGCTGCAGTAGCGGTGGCTGGCGCCCCGGAAGCATTCCTCGGCAGCCCAACGCCGGCCTTTGCCCTGCCCCATTGTTTGACCCATGGCACGGTGCCGCGCTCCAGCTCGGCAATGATGCGGTCTGTGATCTCCTGATAGAGGCTGGCGCCCGAGCGCCCAGCCTTGCCTGCCTCTCCGCTGGCGGTACGCTTCTGTCTTGCATGCATCGTTTGTCCTCTGCTCGCCAATCGCGGCATTCCCCGGAGGCGGGGTGGGCGGTGACTCGCGACCGGAAGGGCCCGTCGTCTAAGTCGGACCGCATCCGAAGGACCGGAACGAAGAGAAGGACCCGAAGCGAGAGCGGAGGGTTGCGGGATGCCGCGGCGGGTCTAGAAGGGAGGGCCGCCCACCTTGCGCCGCCGGGAAAGGCCCAACAGGAGAAGAATGGCGCGGGTTAGACGACCCGCGCCAGGGGGCGAAGCCGAATGGCCGAGACCGCCTGCGCTTACCGAAGAAACGGGCTCGGTTCACGAGCACCTGGCGCGCGCCGTGAGGCGCGCGGGCGCCCGCTACGTCCGCAGGCTGGACAGAATCTCGCACGGATCAGCGTCAAGCACCACAGTTACGTCGAGAAACTCAATGATATCGAGACGCCGCTCTCCACCCTCGTACTTGGCCACGAAGGATTGCGGCCGACCAAGCTTCTCAGCCACCTGCGCCTGGGTCAGGCCTTTGGCCTTGCGCAGCGATATTAGCTGGGCCAGAAACCGCTGGTGGCGGGGTGATCGAAGAGATTTGGGCATGTAGGCGAACCGGTCAGGTAAAGACCGGCTCAGCGACTAATCCCGGTTTCGGATTATCCCATTTTGGGATATTCTGCGATGCATCCAGTGCTCAACAGGCGAGGTTCACAGCAGACATGAATCGATTAACGGGAACAGATGGGACTCAAAGCTCAACGCTTCGCGACGAAGTCCCCTGGTCCGAAAGCCTCACGCCGTACGACAAAGAGCATTTCACGATCTATATGCGGCTACTGGACGCATCCGCTGACGACGCCAGCGAAGAGGAAATGGCGCATCTGATCCTCGGCATTGATCCGGCAAAGGAACCGGAGCGCGCCCGAAAGGCTCTCCGCAGTCATCTCGACCGTGTGAACTGGATTGTGACCACGGGCTACAAGGAATTGTTCGGCAACTGACGAATTGCGCAGTGTGCGCTTTTCAAAACGAACTCCCTGCACCCGCCATTCATGAGCGCCGCGGCGAGTGGCGCGGTGGACGGATGCGGCCATGCAGATGGTCGCGGGATTTTTCAGTCGACCTGGACCCGCGGTTTGCTGATCAGCGCTTCGGCAAGTTTCCCGGAGCGAAGCCTCCGCAGGCGAACCGTCGCCTGGAAGACGAAGCGCAGATGGCGGCCACCCGCTTCCGGCTGAAAACAGGGTCTTTGGCGGGCGTCCGTCCGCACTGAGACTGCTGAGACATGCGAGTGCCATAGGCGGTGTTTCAACTGCCCAGTGGGGCAGATTGCGTCGATGTGGAGCGGGACGGACAGCAAAAAGCCAGCGCCCGCACGACAGGCTGGACGTCCTAGTCAGTACGTATGGGCGTTCGGCTTGAACACCAGCATACCGCGGCATCACGCCTGAAAGAGTTTGCGACGAACGTCCCAACACGCCAAGTTGACGCGCTGCACAATGATATTCGAGCAATTTCCGGCATTCCAGCCATGCGGCCGCAAGTTCTGCCGGAATGCGGATTGCGCAGCCAGAACTCCCAGGCCCAGTCTCACCGGGCCAGATGGGCGGTGTAGTTATATGACTCTTCATCCCACCAATCCGGCTTGTCGGCTGCATTCCCAATTCATGAGCTAAGCCCGCACACAGAGCACGGAGGCGTCGGTCAGGTCGTTGGCCACGCCGAAAATTTCGGCGGCGGCCGATCGGCCGTTTGACCTGGTGGTCTGGTGTTACCCGGGTTCTCGCACCTGGCGCTTCACGCCTATATCGAACCCTTTCGCATCGCCAACACGGTATCGAGGCTGCCGCTGTTCCGGTGGCGAATCGCGGGGCTCGACGCTCTGCCAATCGAGGGGCGGCGGATATGAGATTGATTCCTTTGACGCGCAGAAGCCGCATTATTTTTATTTCGACTCGATGGCCGCGTGATGCCCCTATTGCGCTGATGTTGGCAGGTGCGTTCATTAGAATCCGTGCGTGGCCACCGGCTCACCGAACATGCCGGGTTCCGGTTTGATGCCGAGGCCTGGCAACTGCGGTACGGCGATGTGACCCTTTTCGATGACGATCGGATTCTTCGCGTCGAAATGTCATTCAACATATTCCTGCGCGATCCAGACGCCTTCCATGCGGCGCGGTTCGACGGTCGCCGCAAGTTGGACGCACGCCGCCGCGATGATGTCGCCACCCCATGCGTCATCACAGCTGTGCGGTAACGAGCGGATGGCGCAAAGGTCGCGCCTTGTCGCCATTTTGGTGAGGCCGCCGGGTGACCTTGAAGCCGAAGCCATCTGCTATGCCGAGGGAGATCGCCCGGAGCACTGCATTCTGATCTTCGGTATTCCCATCCGGATAGATCGGATGCGTGACCCTGCCCTTCAGAGTTGCGACCTCATCCATAGTGTTGCAGGGCTGCTCGAAAACAAGGGGATTGCCTGGCATAGCCGATCGAGATGAATGGCGGCAGCAACCGTGAGGCCCCTGTTACCGTCTACCGCGATGCGCGACCTGTACCCGACCACCTTCCAGACCTTATGGACGGTCGCCGCATCCTCTTCGAGATCCTTTCCCGAGATCTTCACCTGAAGCCGCAGATACCCCACCTTCACCTTCTCGGCGGCAATCCGAGCCGTCTCCTCTGGCGGGTCGACGATAAGCGAATAGTAGGCCGGAACACGGTCCGTCAGCGCCCCGCCCAGCAGTGTCGAGACCGGCACTCCCAGCCGCTGGCCGAGAACATCAAGGAATGCTATGTCGTACCCGCCTTGGCATAGCCATGCCCGTTCCAGCGCTCGTCCATGCGTTTGGCGAGAGGCCTGATCGAAGCAATCTCAGAATCGATGAGGCCAGGTGCGATTTCGGCAATTGCCGCGCGTGCGCCGAGTACATGATGCGGCTGATAAACCGGCCCGATCGGGCAGTCAGCCCGTCATCGGTCACAACCTCGACAAGGGTGCTGTCAGGCACGTCGACGTCGTCGCTTGCCATTCGATAGGTGCCGCCTCTGACAGGCATCTGGATCCTATAGACGTTGATCTGATCAATGCGCATGAGGATGCTCAGTATTCCTCGTTGAGCGCGTCGACGGCGGGGATTTCCCGCGAGCGACGGGTCAATATAAGCGCGCAATTCCTCGTCCTTCGCGACGTCGAGCTTAGGTTCTTCATATTCGGCCAGAAGGCGGGGCGCATGAAGCGGACCGTGGGCAATCCTGGTCCAACTCGTCCCAGCCGGCGAAGTCGGGTTGATCCATTCGACGTGCAGGAATGGCAGTTCGGACAAGCACCGGGCGGTCGCATTGCGGTGCACCCCGGGCGAAACCGGGACCAACAAGAGGTCCGCTCTCTCTCCTTAGCCCATGAGCCGAAGCCATAGCTTAACCTCAGCGCGGTCATAGTCGCTCGAACTTTCGGAAATCACATGGTCACTCTAATTCATCGTACTGTGTTCCAAAGCGCGGCATGCGGGGCATCAGCCAGATCGACGCGAACGCGTCGGTAAAGGCAATTGTGACATCCGGGAACGACCGCCGAGTTTAATGGTCGTGACGGCATCGGACGCCTTGGAAAAAATGCCTGCTAGCTCGGTGTAGAGGTCTTTGCCAGCGCTGGTAAGCACCACGCCTGTTCCTGGCCTCACAAACAGCGGAACACCAAGCTCATCCTCAATGACTTTGATCTGCCGACTGATCTCTGCCGATGTCACGTTCAGCTCGGAAGCTGCAAGCTCGAGCGAAAGATGGCGTGCCGATGCCTCGAATACCTCGAGGGCAGTGAGGACAGTGAGGGACAGTAGATCATAATGGCGATGGGCCATTGAACACTCCAATCAGATCGGCAGGCGCGAACCGAACGACCGGATATCCACGTCGTCCTCTGGCCATAAAGGACTGCCGCCAGTCTACACGCGGCAAGTCGAGAGACTGATCAGTTACCACCGGGCTCCGTGACGGGAGTGCGGCCGTCCGCCGTGATCCCCGCAAGTTGTGTGCCGGTTGGCGCCCCGTTGTGAGTTGCACCACTCGTCCGTACTGAAAGGCCGACCCCCCGACCGTTTCGTCGGGTTCCGACATTCTTGTCCAGCTTCAGACAACAGGTTTGTGAATGGAGATGCGCAGTATCGTTCGCGTTGACGAGGTGTATCCGGCCGTTGGGCGAGAAGTCCTGATAGAGGCCCAGGCGTCTGACCGAACTGCAACACAGTTCGACGAAGCGGCGATGATCACGCGTTCGGCGCAGATGCTCCGGACACGGATCCTTTACGGTCGCTTGGGCCCGAAACTCTAACCGTTGTCGATGACCGCGCTGCCGTCGCCGCTGTGCTGACAGTATTGCCCTGCCCAAGGCGATTTCCAAATTCGCCTGCAGGCTGCTTCGGAAGCCCTATTTGCGGACTGGCCCGCCGAGGAATTTCGAATCATTGTAGCTCTCCGCAATGAAGCGCGGCAGGCGTGTCACGTGGGTAAGTGGCTGTCCGCCCTCATCACGCTTTGGCCAAGTGAGCGTAACTTGCTGCGAAACGGTCGAATTTATGCTCGCCGCACGTTACCGGCTTATAGCGAAGCGGGTTGCTGTTTGTGATGCATGAGGCCAATGGCTCTATGATCGCGTTGAAATCAGCATCGATAAAGAAAGGGATTGAGTATCGCTCGCGGCCCGAGGTGTTCACCACGCGATGCAAGTTCGCCAAGTACACATCGTTGGTGAGGCGCTGAATTAGGTCACCAATATTGATTATGAAAGTGCCGTGGATCGGCGTGCCCGCTACCCAATCGCCATCTCGGTTCAAGACCTGAAGACCACCCACGTCGTCCTGAGCGAGGATAGTCAGAAGGCCGTAATCCGTGTGGGCGCCAATCCCAAGAATGTCTTCGGTGATATAACCAGTCTGCGGCGGGTAATGAATTAGGCGCTGAATACTGATCGGGTCGCGCATGAGGTTCTCGAAATAGTTTTCCCGCAGGTCCAGACTGAGCGCGATGCCCTTCAAGAGTCTTGTGGCGAGGCCCACCATCTTTTGAAGGTAACCGTATGTGAGTGCCCGAAACTCGGGCAAGCTTGAGGGCCACTGGTTGGGGCCAAAAAACGGACCTTCCAGTGTCGAACGTTCAGGGCCGATGTCAAAGCACTCCTTGAGGTCTTTCGTCTTACCCGGATCTGTGTTCTCCCCGAACGGCTCGATATATCCGCGCAGCGCCATATCGGATTTGCTAATATGCAATGACGTCTTCTGCGCCCAGGGCAGGTCAAAGAATCGACGGCCCACGTCGAACATTGAATCAATACAGTCCTGCGGAATCCCGTGGTTCTTCACATACATGAATCCGGTGTTCGACAACGCCCAACGTATCTCCTTGGCCACCCACTGCTTCTTCGTGCCATCGAGAAGCGGCGCTATATCAACCACAGGAATCTTGTCAAAGCTTTCGCGTTTCGCCCGCAGCTTGTCGTCCAGTCTGACTACGAGATCTTTATGCATGAGTACACCTTCGTTTGCGCAAGGATTTGGGCATTTTCATATTTGACAGGTAGCTGGGAGCTTCGCGAAGCTGGATAGCTGGTGCGATCTTTCTTTCTTGGTGTCAGCTCAACAATGTAGAAGAACCCAAACTCCTGCAGGGCATGCGTAGGCGCTCGCGCTTGTTGCCCCTTGCATCGGCTCCGAGTTTCGCCAGCGAGATTTGCGGTTGCATGCTCATAGCCCCGTTCCTCTGGTGCACTGGCCCTTTCGGGCACCTGGAAAACGCAGTAGTGCGCCTCCTCCTCGGCAACGTATCTGCCGTCGGTTAACGCTGTGCCAGCACAAGGATGCTCGCATCCTGCAGACGCCGCACCTCGTCTTAAGGATGCGGTTTCTGCATAGCTCTTGCGGGTGCTTGCGACGACGAATCCGTTCGGGAGCGTGACGCGAGCCAGTTCGCGCAGTGCATCCGGTCGGACATGCCCGAGCGTGAAGACGCCGCGGCAGACCGCGATGTCATAGCTCACGCTGGAGAGTGGCCCGCTAAGGTCGACATCGCCTCGGACATGGCGGTAGACGCGGGTTTGGCGTGCCCTTTCGGCCATTTCCTCGGAGAGATCGAACCCATCGATCAGCCGGAAGTCGAGGCGTTCCAGTTGTACGCCAACGAGGCCTGTTCCGCAGCCTGCGTCCACGATTCCGATGGCTGCCCGCTGCCTGGCCAAATACACCGTCTGCGCGGCGCCCGGCGGTTCCGCCACGATCATCGGCCCGCAGTAGCCGTCGCGGCCCACATCCAAATCGCAGGAACTGCCTATTCGCGATAGAAGTGGGCCACGCGACCGGCGTTGCCGTTGAGGGCGGGAATCCTTGATGCGCTTGGGTGCGGCTTGTTTCAGTGCCGTCTGCTGATCGGAAGTGTTCATGCTGTTCCTGTATATAGGCGGAGATGATCATCGGCGGCGCGTCCGTCCGGCACCTGCTGCCCACTCGCAAACGACGCATCAAAACTCGTGCCAATTGGCCGAACGAGGCACAGAAAATAGCTTTTGGTGATTGTTTTCAGTTATTTGGGCTGGAAAATAACAATTTGGGTAAATAAGCTTGTATCGCGGCGCCCGACAAAGCTGACAGAATGGCGTGGGCGATCAGCCTGACGGGCGACTGTCAGCAGCCGAAAGGCTGCCTCGAAGCCAAATGGCCGAGACCGTCTGAGCTTACCGAAGAAAGGCCGGTTCGGTTGACGCGCACCGGCGCGCCCTAAGGCGCGCGGGCGCCTGCTACGATTGGAGCGTCAAATGAGAGGGGGCGCTTTGGTTCATCGAGCAACCGGTCTACTTCGAAAAATTAGTCCGCGTTGGCGATAGAAGCGGGCCGAAGGTTGAGATCCGCCTGCCTAAGGACGCTCGGTGGGACAGCTTCGGCGACTGGCTGGCGGTAAAGATGAGCAGCCGGCGGCAGCCGTCAGACGCGCAGCAAACGAGCGGCTTCAAGGAATTGTTCGCCAGCTGACGAATTGCGCAGCGCTTCGTTGCGTTCAAATACAAGGGACTCACTTCGCGCGCCATTTCATCGCGCGTGGCCGCGCCGGCGCGGGCGATGCCGGTTAGAATGGTATGCCTACATTGGGTAAACACGTTCCTCTTGCAATCTGCGCATGGCCAACCAAGTGAATACGTGATCCCTGACCATATCAAAGCGAATGTCATAGTGTTCGTCCGCAGGTAATTCTGGGCACAGAGCTTGAGTTAGATGCAGTCGTAGGCGCCCATTTGCAGGAATGGTGCGTAGTTCGGCACAGTCAAATCCAAAAAAACGCCGGGTCAACGGGTAGAGCACTTTAAAAAGTGTTTCCTTGGCGGAAAAAAGCAGCGTCGCCAGCCAATCTGGAGGGAGAGCCGTCTGTCGAGCGATTAAGGCACGTTCATCTTTGTTCGCGGTCATGCGCAGGATCGATTCCAGCGCATGACCACTGGCCAGCGCCTCGACATCCACACCCGCTTGCCAGCTTCCATCGGCAATGGCGAAACATGCGCAATGACCTCGCGCGTGGGTTATTGAACCTGCGGAATATCGAGGCCACAGTGGAGCGCGGTCGGGACCGATAGGAATCTGGGGGACGGGTTGGCCCAGCGCGAGCAATGCTGCGCGCGCGATCGCTCTACCGGCCAGAAACTCGGCACGGCGTATGGGTAACGCTGTGGACAGGCTGTCAGGGCAGGCTAATGCGAGTTCGTGAAATAAGTTCTCCGTGTATCTTTCGAAATCGAACCGGCCATGCACTAAGACCGCGTCCGGGTAGCCAGTATCATGCAAGGTTACATTGTTAAGAAATCCGCGCGAGCGGGCTGAGAGGATAATGAGGTGCGTGGCGGCTCGGGTGCTCATTCCGGAACCTGGGGGGCACCGCAGCCATAGGGCGCAGCCTGGAAGTGATCGGCCCAATTGTCATCGAGTAGTAATTTGCGACAGGAGCACACGGGCCGTTTTGCCGCCAGCCCGACATTATAGATAAGGATCGTGATCACTAGCTCCAGCATGAAGCCGAGAATGGTTTTAGACTGAAACTGCGATCGACTGACTGAGAGAGCAACCAACAAATCGGGTCCATTCTTCAAGATAGCTCGAAGGTTCATGATGATCTCGTCGCGGATTGGGGGACTGGCTCGGTAGCCCACCGCCGCGAACTGGGCCGCAATCGAGCCTTTGCCGGCCAATTTTTGACCGTGATCGTCAATCTCCAGAGAGCAGCAATGGTGCTCAAAATTGAAACTGCACGGGCCGTGACTGTCTTAACCGTTGCCGGCCACAGGGCCGGATTGCTGTCCCTCAATCAGACATACTGTTCGGTCCGCGTATCCGGTGTCGGATCGATGAGATCCAGCAGTCGCATGCGATCATTCCGCCGCCTAGCTCCTCCGCCAAAGCGAGCCGGCCCGATGTGTTTAACATCTTCCATTTATGGTCGGGCGTCCTCGACGATACGTCCCACGGCGGACCGATCGCCTTTTTCAAGTATGATGCTTCTCTCCTTCCGCCATGTGCGAAGAGGTCTGACAGATCTGCTCGTACAGATCCCCGAAGGTTGCCGCCTTAAAAATCTCATGCAGATGAGGCGCCCTCCAGCGGCCGCTTTTCGTCAAACGGACTTGAAGTGCTGTGGCGAGAAGGCTGTCTCCGCCCATTTCGAAGAAGTTATCGTCCAACCCTATTTCTTTTACGCTCAGGAGAGACTTAATTTCATCCAGAAATGCATTCTTCACATTATCGCCAACGAGCGCGTTCCCCTTATTTTTTCCGACTCCTTTGGACAGGGATATTTTCTCCTCGTCCTGATCGTCGGTCGTGATTGTCCGAATCTGGTCAACCCATTGCCTTATGCGGGAAGATAACGGTCGTGTCGCTATGATTACTTGGCTGTTGTCGACCGTTGCCAGTATTCGTTTGATGATGTCGATCCCCTCATCGGGACTGAGTGCCAAATCCTTCGCCTTAGATGTCTCGTATGCGGAAGTCACCTGCTCCCCATAGGAGTAATCCCAGTCATCCCAGTTGGAATTGATCCACCGGACGCCGAGTTTGCCCGGCACCTGGCGTGCAAAAGCGTCCATGAACCTGTTCGCGGCTGCAAAATCTGCCATCGCTAGCCCGCCTAGAATGGACGCCAAAGACGAGAAAAGGAAGACAAACTCGGGTATTTGGGCGTAGGTGGACTTGATCCGCTTGATTGCGCTGTAAAGGTTGCGGGTTCCGACGACTTTGGGGGCGAACTCACTGGCGAAGGTCGTATCTTCCATCTCTGAAAGGAACCTCAGATCGGCCAGTCCAGCGGCGTGGAAGACACCGTCGATCCGCCCCAGCTCGCGAATGGTGGTGTCGAGCGCTCCTAACAGGCTCTCGAAATCGGATACGTCGGCCTGGCGCAGAATCACCTGACCCTTTGCGCTATCCAGAGCGGCCAATCGAGACATCCAACCATTGTCATCGAGATCTGCGGACTTCCAATCCGAACTGTCGGGTACCGCACGGCGGGTTAATGCGACCACCGTCGCTCCAAGGGCTACAAGATGCTCAGTCAGGGAAAGACCTATCTTTCCGAGAGCTCCTGTGATCAGATACACGCCGTCTGGTCGCAGGACCTCCCCTCCCCCCGAGGTTTGTTCGGCGAGGGTTACCTCGGGGAAGTGCAGCACCCACCGCCGGTTCCCTCGGAGGGCGACGACCCCATCGGGACCGGGCACGCCGCGCCAGATTTCAGCAACGAGCCTATTAGTGATACCCGGGTCGTCGATATTCAGGTCCACAACCCGACAATCGACCATCGGATTCTCCTGCGGCAGGACGATGGCGGGACCGAAGATGCACGCCTTTTCGGGATCTATAGGTTCTTCACCGACTTGGACCATCCGGTCACCAACAATCCAGACATCGACCTGAGTCTGCAATGCCAGTGTAGAGAGAACTCGCGCCAAATCGAATATCGCGTCGTAGCTCCGGAAAAGATCGGTCTGCACCGTACCGGAATCCCTGGACGCGTCGGCGCAGCCGCTCAGGTGCCAAAGGCAGAGAATGCGGTCAGCGGGACGGCTCGAAGCGATTTCGGCGTCGAAGAGCGCCTTCAGACCTTCTCGGGTTGGATCAATCATCACGGTTGACCCTTTGACTTTCATGGGCGGATTCGAGGGTCTGGCTCGTCGGCAAACACGAACAACCTCATGACCAGCATCCGCCAACTGCTGCGTTATGCTGTTTGCCAGCACGTCTCCCGCGCAATCCACGTCTCCGGACGACCGATCTGCGAGTATCAGCCAACGCTGCGCCTTTGTACTCCCGTCACCGAGAATCGTGCGGGGGAGGATTTTCTCTGTCCAACTCTGTGCGTAGATGAACGCCTCTCCCCTGCGCCGCTCTCGCTCCGCGGTCTGCGGCACCACCGCCAAGCCAGCAGGCTGACCGTCCGGCCAGCAACGGTGACGATCAAACGAGTACGTCGGAAGCGAGACCCTTCGGCGAGAACCGAAGGGTTCCAATTGATCACTGGCTCGTTTCCAATCCACCGTAACACCCAAGGACCAGAGGTTCCCAAGACATTCCAGAAGAACATGACGATCGGTGAACTCCTGGTCATTCTTCCCACGCGTGGCTGAAACCACCGCAGAAATTCTGGCCTTACGATCCTCTGAATTGATTGTTTCATGTGCGAAACGCGCCAGATTGCACAAGGGGCCAAGGTCAATGAGCGCAGTTGCACCGGCCGCAACGATGGCCGCAAGAGACCGATCGAATCGGATCGTTCCGCTTGCTTGCCTGCTCCAGTAGGTCTCGGGTAGAGGCACCTTCGCCCGGTGGAGATAGCCTCCTGAATTCAGAGCGATGGCCAAATCCGGTACTCGCTTCTCGAGCGTGCGGACGTGTGCGTCGATAGTATCAGCTGCCGGTTTCATCAGCGGAGAATGGCTGGGGATGCCAGCTGTATTGAGGATCTGGTTGGGAATCTCTGCTTTTTCGAGCCCCGCCTGAAGCCTTTCAATCAGTTCCCGTCTTCCGGTGAACACGACACTGGTTTTGGAATTCACGACACCGATACTAATATCGCCGGATTCAGCCCGGTCACGCCAAGCGTTTTCCTCCAGAATGCGTTGAGCGTCCTCTGGGCTGCATTTGACCGCAAGCATAGCACCGTCGACGCCAAGACTCGCCATCGCGCGACTACGAGCGACCATCAGCGCCATAGCATCTTCCGGTTTCAGAATGCCTGCTAGGGTGGCCACGACGTATTCGCTCATGCTGTGTCCGACAAGATAGTCGGGACGCACGCCAAACGCTTCCAGCAATTGTGCCATAGCGTACTGCACGGAGAAGATCATGACGTTGATTTCTTCGAAGGAAGCGTCCGTGTAGGCGTCATTTTCCCCAAACACGAGTGACTCCAGATCACGATCTAGGATGGGGCGACTAGCGGCCGCACAAGTTAGGAACGCTCCGCGAAAGTCGGACACGTTATCAAACAGGTCCTTGAACATTCCCGCGTGCTGCACTCCACCGCCTGGCAGCATGAACGCAATTGACGGCGAGGAAGGGATTCGATCAGCCACGCGATCAGCCTCTTCCTCTAGTCTCTTGATGGCCATGTCTAGGTTGCGCACCACAACGACCGTCCGATGATCGAAATGGCATCTTGCCACTCGGAGCGTATGAGCGACGTCACCGAGATCGACCTCCCGGTTGCGCCGCAGGAACGTGGCTAAATTCCGGCAGGCTCGGCTTAGCGCGGACGGCGTCTTTGCGGACAAGCATAGCGCGTGCGAACCCCGCGCGACCGATCCAGGCCAGGCCCTTGCCTTCTCGTCAATCCATTCCTGCAGCACGACATGGCAGTTGGTTCCGCCAATACCCAAGCAGGTGACACCAGCGGTTCGGGCACGATCCTGCCTACGGGGCCAGGGTCTAAGCTGCTCATTGACGAAGAAGGGGGTCTCTTCCAGATTCAAATCCTCGTTCAGTCGGTTGATGTTGATGGTCGGGGGGATCATGCCTTGCTGCAGGCTGAGCACTGTCTTTATGAAGCTCGCGACCCCGGCGGCGATATTGGCATGGCCGATATTCGGTTTGATTGATCCGAGGGCACAGGTCTTGCCAGTTTCCACTTGCCCAGCGAAAACCTCTGCCAAAGCGCGGACCTCAATTGGATCGCCGACCTTGGTGCCGGTCCCGTGAGTTTCAATGTATTCCACGTCGGCAGGGTCGACCACTGCGGACTCAAGTGCTTGGCGCACAACAGCGGCCTGTCCCTGCGCGCTCGGCGCCGAGAAAGATGATTTGGTGTGGCCATCGTTGTTAATGGCACATCCTTTCATCACTGCGTGGATAGGATCGCCCGCCGCGAGCGCATCTTCAAGCCGCTTGAGAACAACGACCCCGACCCCATCTCCGACCACCGTGCCACTGGCATCGGCATCAAAGGCGCGGCATACGCCGTCCAAGGAATTGATGAAGCCTTCTACATATTGATATCCCGCTTGAGGGAACGTGATGCTGACTGCGCCTGCCAGCGCCATATCGCAATGACCCGCAGCGAGCGACTGAGCGGCAGTGGCGATAGCGACCAGCCCTGTTGAACATGAGGTTTGCACCACAATGCTTGGGCCGCTGAGGTTCAGCATGTAGGACACGCGCGAGGCGAGATAGTCCTTGTCGTTGCCGAGTTCCGTCAGCCAAGCGAGCAGGGCGTCGGTGGGATCGAGAAGGCCTTCTACTTTCAAATGGTGTAGCAGATAGAGTGGCAGGAAAGACCCGGCGAAGACCCCCGTCCGGCCCTCGTGCTGGGTTGGTGTGTACCCAGCCGACTCTAGTGCCTTCCAGCAGCATTCGAGGAACAGTCGATGCTGCGGGTCCATCAACGTCGCCTCACGTGGCGATAAGCCCCAAAAACCCGGATCGAAGACGTCTACATCATCGAGATGGGCGCCCACGCGGATATAATCGGGGCGCTTCAGGACCCCCTCCGGAATCCCCCGCTCCTTGAGGACCTGCGCCGAGAGGGGTGCGATCGAGCAGACACCTTGGCAGAGGTTGCCCCAGAGCGCTTCAATAGTCTCCGCGCCAGGGAAACGCGCGCTCATGCCAATCACCGCAATGTCCATTGCGGTACCGCGTCGTCCCTCGACCGCCTTAGTATGCGCCGTGCCCGGCGAGACTGGCGGTGTTTTGGGGAGCGCCCGGTTTTGGGGCCGTCCCTGCTCGCCGAGGCGCTTGCGGAGAAGAGCCGCAAGCTCTTTGAAAGTCGGGTTGAGGAAAACCTCCACCACACGGAGCTCCATCTTCAGACTCTCGCGAAGCTGCGCGCAGAGACGGGCAGCCAGAAGAGAATGTCCGCCGCAGTCGAAAAAGTTGTCGCCCGGATCTTCAGCTTCTACCTGGAGAAGGTCGCGCCAGGCAGCGCGAAGTGCGGGTTCGATCTCGCCGGCACCTGTCACGGGAATGCACGCCTCTTCCCCAACGTGGCGAAGGCGCGACCAATCGAGTTTCCCGTTCGCCGCGATGGGCAATTCCTTCACGGCAACGAAGTCTGACGGCATCGCGTAGTGGGGCACCTCAGACTTCAGATGCGCACGCAAAGAAGCCTGCCACCCCTTGCACCGATTTCGCAAGACTACATAGGCAATCAGTCGATCAGGCTGGCCGGTCGTCGCATCGAGCTCCGGCATGACTGCAGCGGAGCAGACGGCGGAGTGCCGGAGCAAAGCAGCTTCTACAGACCCTGGGACGACGCTATAACCTCGGATCTTTATCATGAAAGCGCAGCGCCCGATTATTTGCAGTTGGCCGCCGGGCAGCATGCGGCCAAGATCGCCCGTGCGGAACATCGTGCCATCAGCACGGAACGGGTCGGGAAGGAACCTTTCCCGTGTCATCTCCGGGCTGTTGAGATATCCGTCACCAATTGCATCGCCTCCGACGAAGACCTCGCCCACGAAGCCGAGCGGCACGGGTTCGCGCTGTTCCCCGAGGACATAGACACTGACATTGTTCTGAGGCGGTCCGACCGGGACTACCTTTGGTGTTGTCGCAGGATCGATCTCGCTCAGGTCAATATGCGTAACGTCATAGGTCTCTGCCACGCTATAGTGATTGATGATTTTGACGTGCGGCAGCGCGTCCTTTACACGCGCAACCAACGCTGCTGTTACCACTTCACCTGATAGATAAATCAACCGAAGATCCGGAAGGCGGGAAGCGACATCAAAGACGCCGCTGCTGACAAGCACATCCAGCAATGAAGGCGTAAACAGTACTCTCGAAATTCGATTGCGCTCCAAGTATTCAACCAGCCGGGGTGGATCGTAAATGACCTCGTCGGGAATCAGGTAGGCTGGCGTCCCGGCGAGGATCGGTCGCATTATCTCCCAGACCAAGAAGATATTAACCGCCTCGCGCTCATCAGGCGCGTACGGCAGCGCGTGATAGCGCCATTGGTAAGAGCACACAGCGCTTCGGTGGGGGCAGACGATCCCCTTCGGTTCGCCAGTCGTGCCGGATGAAAACACAATCTGGGCCGGGGCATCGAGATGGACCGATTGCGGACTGGCCGGACCGGGGTCGCTGAATAGCGCTTGCCAATCCTCGTCGAGCGACAGCGCAAGACCCAGCCAGTCAGGCGGAAGGGTAGCTGCGAATCGGCTATTTGTAACAACGATTTCGACGGCTGCCGTCTCGAGTATCCGCTTGAGCGCCGCAACGGGCTGAGCTTTGTCAAGCACGACATAGGCCGCTCCTGACTTAAGAATACCGAACAGTGCGACGGCGTATTCGGGTGAAGTATCCATAAGAATACCCACATGTGAACCTAGGCTCTGCCCGCGTTCGAGGAGATATCTGGATAGCGTCTCGCTCAGGTCATCAAGATCGCGGTACGTGAGGATGGCAGCCTCAGAGACAACGGCGGGCGCCTCCGGGCTGAGGGCCGCTTGTTTGCGGAGGCGGTCATGCAGTGGCAGGTCAGGATAAGGCAGGGCCTCGGAAATTTGTATCGAAGCCGGGAGGTGTGCCGTCACTTCCCGCACCTCTCGCAGGAGGGTCGACACCACTTCCTCAGTCATGGAGTGGGTGAAAAAGTGATCCCCATCAAACATAACCCGGGCGAAGCGCGACGTCGTAAATCGGCGCCACTCGTCTAAGTCATCAGCATTCAGCATTTGATCCTCAACGCCCCCCATTGCGGTGATCGCCGCGTTAAGAGGCGTTGGCAGGCTGCGATCGTAAGTCTCCGCGACTTCGAAGTCGGCCCGCAGTGGTGGCAAGATGAAATCCAGTAGGAGTTCCTCATTTGCCAGGGCCTCCGGAGGAACCATGCCAAGGGTCCCGACCAGATCGGTCAACTCATCATCCGCGTACCTGTACATCGGTGGCTCGTCCGCCGGTACATCTGCCGATTTGTGAGCAGACACGACCACATGAAAGGGAGAGGGCCTACCGGCGCTCTCAAGGGAGCGAGCGATTTCGTAAGCCACAAGGGCACCTGTGCTATGACCGAAGAATATAAAAGGCCGGTCGCTGTACCCGCGGAGCGCCTGAGTGACCATGGATACCAGTACGTCCATGCTGCGAATGGCAGTCTCAGCTGATCGTTTACCGCGCCCGGGAAGATCCAGGCAAATCAGCTCAACGTCTTCGGGAAGATAGTCAGACCAATTACGGAATGATTGGACGCTGCCACCCCCATGCGGGAAGCAAAATATCCGATACGACGGTTCGAGCGAGCTCTTTACGACGTTCAGTAAGGTTTTGACCTCAGGAAGAGAGTTTTTCATTTCTGGCCACCCATGCCGATGAAGATTCCGTTTGCAGGCGCCGGCCCTATTCGGCACTCGCGTCATTTCCCATCCGAAGTGCACTATCCTGCCGGACCGCTGGCCTTATGGGGCACACGGAGAACCCAGTAGTGCGCGCCCTCCTCCGCGACGTATTTGCCGTCGCTTAGACACTGTGCCGTCACAAGCACGCCCGCATCCTGCAGACGCCGCACCTCATTTTCAAAGGATGCGGCTTGCGCATAGCTTTTGCGCGTGCTTGCGATGATGAATCCGCTGGGCCGTGTGACGCGAGCCAGTTCGCACAGCGCGTCCGGTCGGACGTGCCCGAGCGTGAAGACGCCGCAGCAGACCGTTATGTCATAAATCGCACTGGAGTAGTCGGAGAGCGGCCCGTTAAGGTCGACATTGGCTTTGACATGGCGGTAGACGCGAGTTTTTCGGGCCTTTTCGGCCATCTCCTCGGAGAGGTCGAACCCGTCGAGCAACTGGAAACCGAGGCGCTTCAACTGCGCGCCCACGAGACCCGTACCGCACCCAGCGTCCAAGATTGCGATGGCTGCTCGGTCGTTGGCCAAATACGCTGTCTGCACGGCGCCAGCCAGTTCCGCAACCACCGTCGGCCCGCAGTACCCCTCGCGGTCGACATCCAGTTCATAGGAACTCGCCCAACCGCGATAGAAGTGGGCCAAGCGAGCGGCGTCACCGTCGAGCACGTGGGAAGCCTTGATGCGCTCTCGTGCGGCTTCCTCAAGTGCGGTCTGTCGATCCAGGTTCATGATAGTTCCTCCATGTAGGCAGATGGGTGCGACACAGTCTTCACGGGCGTGCAATGGCCGCTGCTGAAACTGTGTTCCTTGCCACTATGCGGATTATGGCTATGAACCATGCGAAGGTGCCTAGACACCAAACTACGCGCATCACTCGGGATCATGCCGCATCCGAGATCGGACGGCCCGTTAATGATCAGGCAATCGATGTGGATGGGGTCGCCAGACAAAGACTCAAATGAGCGTACCTGAAAGTCGCTCAGTCGGACGTCCTCTAGCGAAAACATATGTCCACCCCTCGGGTTGATCCGTCCGACGGGATCAGGGAGGATTTCTTGATCTGGCTGATGCCGGTCTCGCATCGAAGCTCTCCAGGATAAGCCGTCAACGTTCCCCAAGACGAGGGCAAAAAACTCGCCGAGACGAACTAATTTATATTCTCAGTAGCGACCGTACCAGCAGCATGCAGCTGCTAAAAGATGATTTTTACGACTTTTACATTACGTTATGTAACGAATGTTTAACTATATATACGTATCTCCCATTCACAATTCCGGAAGTACTCTGATATATATTTGTAACAATTCCATTCCCAAGCTTTTGCCTGGACGTTGCATTTGAAATCGATCCGCGAGGAATTCGCGCTGCGAAGGGGGTTGGTTTCAGGTCCCGAGTGCCGCAGTTGAGATGACCGCTCCTATTTCGAAGGCTGCCGCTTGCGCTCTAGTCAGCTGCGGTCAGGCGATGGCAGTGAAACAAGCTAATCGGATCAAATGAATTGACAGAAAACGCTGTCCGTCGGGCTGAAACGCTTCATCTGTCGCTCCCCTCGGCGGCTGGGTTGATGAGAACACCCCCTCCATTTGGACACCTCGAAAAACCTCGCAATCGAGAACGCATTTTGATTCACTTCGCCTTGTGGTTTGCTCGGAGGCGTTGGATGCGGGGACAGGCGGGGGTTCTGGGACATTGATAGCGTGATGTGCGGCTGAGCGAGGCCGGCGATCCACTGGAGAAGCTGAATGCGGTGGTGCCTTGGGAGGTTTCCGCAAGCCTTTGGCCAAGGCGCTGAAGCGCTGCGATGACGCCAAAGGCGGCCGGCCGCCCTTTGATGCGGTGATGATGTTCAAGATCATGGTGCTGCAGGCGCTCTGCAGTCACTCGGACGATCAGGCCGAGTTTCAGATCCAGGACCGGCTGTCCTTCGCAGCATGCTTCCATGGCCACAATGCAAGCGGGCAGCTTGCCGACGAAATCCGCAACGCCGTCACGACGAAGACGCCGGCGCAGAACCACAGCACCAGCTTTATCCAACCCGACGAGGCTGCACACGTTCTTGCCAAGATCAAATTCCAAGCACGAAGATCGACATCAGTCCGTTCCTCTCTCGTTACAAAAAAGAGCAATTCTAACGGATATCTCGGAGAGGGGCGGGCCATCCCGCAATCACAAATCGCCGCACCGCAAAACCCGTTCCTCGATTTTCCAAACGTCCTCTCAGCTATCCACTTAAGTACGCAGGGGCACTTGCCCAGCTTAGATGGCTCCCGGAACTCGTCGTTAGGGCAAGGTTTATGCAAGCGTGGTAGGCTTCCGGTCAATCAATGTGTGATGATGTCTTGTCGATGGTCATCCTCGTGTCCATGATCGGCGCCGGTGCGGTCTGGGCGACGAGATCACCCGATCGATCTCTCGCCTGCAGGTCGGACGAGGCGTCGAAGCTGGCTTCGCTGTCGTTGTTCGACTCTTCACGCGATCGGCAGCGGCAGCTTTTTGGTGCGGCCGCCATCGATAACGTAGACCTGACCGGTCACGAAGTCGCTTTCCTCCGAGGCAAGCCAGACTGCGAGATTGCCCACGTCCTTCGGTTCGCCCAGGCGCCCGACCGGATGCATGCAAGCAGCTCCCTGCGGACGCGGGCGCTGTCCGCCATGCGGTCGATATAGACTTCGCTCAGATCGGAATTGATCCAGCCCGGCGCAATGGCATTGCAACGGATGCCCTCGTGCCCGTGGTCCACGGCGACCGCCGCCGTGAAGCCGTGAATGCCCGCTTTCGAGGCCGAATAGGCGGGATGTCCTGGGTTGGACGCCAGCCCTTCGATTGAGCCGATGTTGACGATGCTTCCCTTGCCCCGCTGCCGGAGATGCGGCATTGTCGCCTTTGTCATCAGGAATGGGGCCTTCAGATTGATGTCCATCATCTGGTCCCAGTCCGCCTCGGTCATCTCGTCGACCGTCTTCTCGAACATGATACCTGCGTTGTTGACGAGGATGTCCAGGCCGCCGAACCGCTCGACGACAGTCTGGACAGCCGAGGCAATTTCCTCGGAGTTGGAGAGGTCCGCCTTTACGTAAATGATGCCCTCGTTGAGCATCGTCTCAGGCGGCGCGTTCCTCTGCACAACGGCGACCTTTGCCCCCTCCCCCGCAAAGCGCTGGGTGATGCCGGCGCCAATGCCGCGTCCGCCGCCTGTGATGATAGCAATCTTGCCCGCCAGTCTGTCAGCCAGGGATGCCCTCAATAGACCGGCGGGTTCAACCGGTCAACGCAACACCGCTCGCAATCTATCAGCCGGCGTTTCGAAGCCCAAGGT
>NZ_JHQS01000007.1 GCF_014843845.1 Mesorhizobium amorphae
GTCAAGAGTCACAACGAACTTTTTGAAAACAAACGGTTTTTAGCTGAGTGAGCTGGCGGAGAGAGCGGGATTCGAACCCGCGTTACGGTCTCCCGTAAACACACTTTCCAGGCGTGCGCCTTCAACCACTCGGCCACCTCTCCGTCCTTGCATGGCGCGCCGGCCGGTTTTGCCGCGCGGGTTGGGGACATGCATTCCCTTGGGGGCGGAACCTCCGCGTCGTGGGGTGCCGTCAACCGGCGAGCGACCCTTCCCCGCACCTGAAGCCGTCAAAGCAACAGGCGCGGGGCTCATCTAGTCGATCCCGCGGCGAATGCCAAGCCATAATGGCGCTTCGCCGGCTTTGCCGCGCACGGATCGTTAGCGATGCCGCCGGCGCGGTGCTTTTCGGCCATGCCGGCGGGCGAATGATGTGCACAGGCGGTGCGGCAGAGCCTGTTCGTTGCTTGACTTCGCCGGCCGTCCCCTGTCGAGTGGATGTAGGGCTTTGCGGGGGCATTGTCGGCATATGACATCGATCAACCAGGAGCCGGCCAGACGGCCGGACAGCGGCCTGTCCTATGTGCCGGTCGCGTGGCTTTGCATCACGATGGCGCTTTCGGCCTATGGCCTGGTCTCGTCATGGCGGGTGATCGGCGGCTACGACCTGCCGGACAGTGTCGCATACTTCGTTTACAGCGGTCTTGCCGGCGGTATCGTCACCATTCTGTGGGGTCTCTATCTGCTCGGCCTTGCCTTCAACCGCTCGGCGCGCTTTCCGCGTCATTTCATCATCTGGCAAGTCGTCACCATCGTCTGGCTGGCGGCGAGGCTGGCCTATGTGCTGCTCGCGCCGGATTTCGGCTTTTCAGCGCGAGGGCTTGTCTTCAGCCTGGGCGAAATCGCCATCGGCGTGCTCTGCATCTATCTCCTGCGCCGCGGCTCGGGCTCCGAGACGGTCTATGCCAGTCCGGAAAGCGAGAGCCCGTCGGTTCTGGTGTCGGTCGTTGCCGCCTTGCTCGGTATCCTCCTCGGCGCTGTGCTCGGCGCCGGCGTCGGATTTGCCGCCGGCTCGCTGATCGCCGAAATTACGGACATGAGCTGCTTCGAAGGCGCCTGCGGCTATTTCGCCGTGTTCATCGGCCTGGCCGGGCTGGTTGTCGGCGCTATCGCCGGCGGGCTGTTCGCCGTCTGGCGTGTCAACCGGCGAAGACGCAAGCCGGCGACTTAGAGCGCTTTCAAATTCGCGTGTCACGATTGCCGTCCGGTCAGGCGCGTTCTATCTCTCGGTTGGGAAGGGGAGATACCCGGGTCCGAGGGAGGGCCAGGGAAATCCTGGGGAGGAAGTCTGATGTTCCGTTTCATCTTTCGTCTCGCGGCGATGGTCGCGCTTTCGATTTCCGTCATCATGGCGGTGATCGACGCGACGCGCTCGGTGGCGGCCTCGGCGCTTGTCATGACGCCGCTCAACGCAAGCTGGCTGGCGGTTTCCCCCGACACCCGCGCGGCCTTCGAAAGCTATGTGCGCGAAAAGGCCAGCCCCCTGCTGTGGGACGGCGCCATCGCCTTTGTGCTCGGCCAGCCCGGCTTTGCCGTGTTCGCGGTGCTGGCCTTCCTGCTCTATGCCGTCGGCTACCGGCGGCAGCGGCGCAATGAATTCGCCGCGACCTGACGTTTGCGGACCACCAGCACGAACAACCTTACGGCGGCCTGGCGAATGGAATGGTGCGCGCCGCAACCCGCCCGCGGCATGCTTTTCCAAAAGGTCAAAATTCCGCGTGAATTTTGTTTCGGGCCGTGCCAGATTGGCCCGGAGCGGGAGGGGAGTACACTCCTGCCTGACGTCGCGTGCCTGCCGGAGAACCGGGCAGGACGCGGTGTACAACGGAAAAATAACCGACAGGGTGTGGATCACATGAAACGTATCGTTCTCGGCCTCCTGGCCGCAACCGTAATGGTTCTTCCGGCCTTCGCCGCCGATATCCAGCCAGCCATTCTCTATGATCTTGGCGGCAAGTTCGACAAATCCTTCAACGAGGCGTCCTACAACGGCGCTGAAAAATTCAAGACCGAGACCGGCATTGCCTATGTCGAATTCGAGGTCTCCAACGCCACCCAGCGCGAGCAGGCGTTGCGCCGCTTCGCCGAGGACGGCCGCAATCCGATCGTCATGGCTGGCTTCTCCTGGGCTGACGCGCTGGACAAGATCGCCACCGAATTCCCCGACACCAAGTTCGCCATCATCGACATGGTCGTCGACAAGCCCAATGTCCGCTCCGTCGTCTACAAGGAGCAGGAAGGCTCCTACCTGGTCGGCGTGATGGCGGCGATGGCCTCGAAGTCCAAGAAGGTGGGCTTCATCGGCGGCATGGACATTCCGCTGATCCGCAAGTTCGGCTGCGGCTATGTCGGCGGCGCCAAGTCGGCAGGGGCGACCGACGTCATCCAGAACATGACGGGTGACACGCCGGCCGCCTGGAACGATCCGGCCAAGGGCGGCGAGATCGCCAAGACGCAGATCGACCAGGGCGCGGACGTGATCTACGCTGCGGCCGGCGGCACCGGCGTCGGCGTGCTGCAGGCGGCTGCCGATTCCGGCAAGCTCGGCATCGGCGTCGATTCCAACCAGAACGGTCTGCAGCCCGGCAAGGTGCTGACCTCGATGGTCAAGCGCGTCGACGTCGCTGTCTACAACACCTTCATGGACGCCAAGAACGACAAGTTCACCGGCGGCATCAACGACCTCGGCCTCAAGGAAGGCGGCGTCGACTACGCCATGGACGACAACAACAAGGCGCTTGTCGATGACGCGATGAAGACGGCCGTCGAGAAGGCAAAGGCCGACATCATCGCCGGCACCGTCAAGGTGCACGACTACATGTCGGACAACGCCTGCCCGTATTGATCGGCCAATATCAGTTTGCAAACCGCCGGGCATCGTCCGGCGGTTTTGTTTTGACTGGAACTGGTCGACTGGGCAGCGTCCGCTAAGGTCGGAACCTGGAGAAACGATGCAGCCGACAATCGGCCTCATGGAAGCTCGCGATGTCGAGGCCGTTGCACGGATGCGCCTCGATGCCTTCTTCGAGGGAACGGGAAGGACTCTCGAGCAGGACATCGCCGACCTCAACAGGCTTTCGGCAGGAGACAGCTTCGAAGCCGCTTTCGTGGCTCGTGACGGTGATGTCGCGATCGGGACCTGTCTGCTGGTCCGCAACGAACTGGAATCGGCGCATGATTTGACGCCCTGGCTCGCCGGGCTTGTCGTCGATGCCGGATATCGCGGCCGCGGGATCGGCACGGCGCTGGTCGGTGCGGTCGAGGCGCGTGCCGCGTCGCTCGGCGTCGATGTGCTCTATCTCTACACCTGGGAAGCGCGCGATTTCTACGCCAGGCTTGGCTGGGCTGCGGTCGAGACGTTCGAACAGGACAGCGGGCCGATGCAGTTGATGTCGCGCAAGCTCCGCCTATAGCTGTCCGGCCAGATAGCCGAGCGCGAAGGCGGTGACCAGGGCAATGGCGATGACGGTTCCGCGGCGCCCGCCGGAGGAATGCAGCCCGACGCCGTAGGGTTGGCGCTCCAGCCTGTGGATCATGACGGGCGGCTTGGCTTCTTCCGCCTCGCCAAGGGCGGCCAGCCGCATCTGCGGCAGTTCGGCTATGCGCTGCGAGACCTGTTTCCAGCGATTATCGGACGCTCCGTTCACAGGTGCAGCGTCGTCGAAGACACGCATGCGCTCGGCGAGCCGCAGCACCGTGTCGCGGAAAGCAGGGTCGATCTCCAGATCGCGCTCGGCGCGCTGGCGGTCCCTGTCGTTCATCAGGCCAAGCACATAGTCGCCGGCACGAGCGATGCGGTCGCTTTCACTGGCCATGGCGCTTCTCCCTCCCTCACCAGTGCGGCGGCTTGGTCACCGGCACGTCGGGCGCCGCCTGCTCCTCCAGCGCCAGGAACCGGTCGGTCAGCGCGTCGAGCTTGCGCTGCATGCGCTCGATCACCTTCCACTGCTCGGCGATCTGGCCGGACAGTTCCTCGATCGTCTTTTCCTGCTCGGCGGCGCGGATTTCCAGCGTCGTCAGCCGGTCGGCAGGCATAATCATTCAAAACCCCGGTCCGTTGCGCGGCTCCCATACCGCATGTCCATATTAGCGAATGTGAAGGTCCCGGGCACGTTCGAAATTGACAAGCGCGCGGGGATTTGTCGAGAGTGGACGGCACTCCGGCCAATTGGCACGGGCGGGGTGTCATGCTAGGCGTTTTGACCAAGCGATAAAAATAAGAGTGGGACATGGCGCAAGCCGCAATCGAGCTGATCGGCATCAACAAGAGTTTTGGCGCCGTGCGCGCCAATCGCGACATCAATCTGGAAATCGTTCGCGGCACCATCCACGGCATCGTCGGCGAGAACGGCGCCGGCAAGTCGACGCTGATGTCGATCCTCTATGGTTTCTACCAGGCCGACAGCGGCGAGATCCGCGTCGGCGGCCAGCCGGCATCGATCAAGACGCCCAATGATGCGATCGCGCTGGGCATCGGCATGGTGCACCAGCACTTCATGCTGGTCGATAATTTCTCGGTGCTGGAAAATGTCATTCTCGGTGCTGAAAGCGACGCGCTGTTGAAGAAGAGCATCGCCAAGGCGCGTTCCGAGCTGGAGCGGCTCGAGCGCGAATACGGGCTCGAGGTCGATCCCGACGCGATCATCGAGGAATTGCCGGTCGGCCTGCAGCAGCGCGTCGAGATACTCAAGGCGCTCTATCGCGGCGCCGAGATCCTGATCCTAGACGAGCCGACGGGCGTGTTGACGCCGGCCGAGGCCGACCACCTGTTCCGCATCCTCAAGCAATTGAAGGAACAGGGAAAAACGGTGGTGCTGATCACCCACAAATTGCGCGAGATCATGGCCATCACCGACACGGTCTCAGTGATGCGCCAGGGTACAATGGTGGCAACCAGGGAAACCAAGAAGACGACGGTCGAGGAACTGGCCGAGCTGATGGTCGGGCGGCGTGTGCTGCTGAGGGTCGAGAAGGGCGAGGCGGAAGCCGGCGGCGTCAAGCTCGCGGTCAAGAATTTGACGGTGAAGGATACTCGCGGCGTCACCATGGTCGACGACGTTTCCTTCGACCTGCGCGCCGGCGAGATCGTCGGCATCGCCGGTGTCGCCGGCAACGGCCAGTCCGAACTGCTCGAGGCGATATCCGGCATTAGGCACGCCGTCTCCGGCTCGGTCATGCTCGACGGCAAGCCGATCGACCTTACCGGCAAGGCAGACCCGGGCGAATTGCGCGACCGCGGCCTCGCCCATGTGCCGGAGGACCGCCATCATGTCGGCCTGGTGCTGGCCTTCGAGGAGAACGAGAATTCGATTCTCGGCTATCACGACGACCCTCGCTACCTGAAGGGGCCGCTGCTCGACATCGACGCCATCCGCAACGATGCCAAGGACAAGATCACCAAATACGACATCCGCCCGGCGGACTGCCGGCTCAAGACCGCCAATTTCTCCGGCGGCAACCAGCAGAAGATCGTGCTGGCGCGGGAGATGGAACAGGATCCGGGCGTGCTGATCGTCGGCCAGCCGACGCGCGGCGTCGATGTCGGCGCCATCGAGTTCATCCACAAGCGACTGATCGCCATGCGCGACCAGGGCAAGGCAGTGCTGGTGGTGTCGGTCGAGCTCGACGAGATCCGATCGCTCTCCGACCGCATCCTGGTGATGTTTGCCGGCCGCATCGTCGGCGAGCGAGGCCCGGAGGCGAGCGAGGGCGAACTCGGCCTGCTGATGGCCGGTGTCGAGCAGCGGGAGGCCGCGGAATGAGCACGCCTTACGCCAAGCTGCCAGCCTGGGCCGATTATGGCCTGATCCCGGTGATCAATCTGTTCGTCGCCTTCGTCGTCGCCGGCTTCGTGGTGCTTTTGGTCGGAGAAAATCCGTTCCGCGCCGCGGTCATCCTGGTCGAAGGCGCCTTCGGCAGGGGCACGGGCATTGCGTTTACGCTTTTCTACGCCACCACCTTCATCTTCAGCGGGCTTTCGGTGGCGGTCGCGGCGCATTGCGGCCTGTTCAACATCGGTGGCGAGGGCCAAGGCTACATTGCGGGGCTCGGCATTGGTGTCGTCTGCCTGGCCTTCGACAGCGTGCTGCCGTGGTGGCTGACCTTTCCGCTGGCGATCATTGCATCCGCGGCGATGGGGGCGCTGTGGGCGCTGATCCCGGCCTATCTGCAGGCCAGGCGCGGCTCGCACATCGTCATCACCACCATCATGTTCAACTTCATCGCCGCCAGCGTCATGGTCTATGCACTCGTCGGCTTCCTGAAGCCGGCCATTTCGATGGCGCCGCAGACGCGCACCTTCCTCGACGGCGCGCAACTGCCGAAGCTCAACTGGGTCATCGAACTGTTCGGCGCCAAGATCCGCTCGGCCCCGCTCAACATCAGTTTCCTGCTGGCGCTGGTCATGGCCTATCTGGTCTGGCTGCTGATCTGGCGCACCAAGCTCGGCTACGAGATGCGCACCTACGGCCACAGCCCGAAGGCGGCACGCTATGCCGGCATTTCGGAAACCCGCATCGTCATCGTCGCCATGATGATCTCGGGCGCATTGGCCGGCATGATGGCGCTCAACCCGACGATGGGTGACCAGCACAATGTCGCGCTCGATTTCGTCTCCGGCGCCGGTTTCGTCGGCATCGCGGTGGCGCTGATGGGGCGCCTGCACCCGGTCGGCATCGTGCTGGCGGCGATCCTGTTCGGCATGCTCTACCAGGGCGGCGCCGAACTCGCCTTCGAGATGCCGGCGATTTCCCGCGACATGATCGTCATCATCCAGGGCCTGGTCATCCTGTTCGCCGGCGCGCTCGAGCACATGTTCCGGCCCTACATCCAGGCGCTGTTCGCTTCGATCAGCCCGAAAACGGTGGGCATCGAAGCGGTCAAGGGGAAGGGCGCCTGAGATGGATATCTTCATCGCCATCGTGCAGATACTCGACTCGACCATCCGCCTGTCGGTGCCGCTGCTGCTGGCCTGCCTTGCCGGCCTCTATTCGGAGCGGGCGGGTGTTTTCGACATCGGGCTGGAAGGCAAGATGCTGGTCGGCGCCTTCGCCGGTGCTGCGGCCGCCTCGGTCTTCCACTCTGCCTTTCTCGGCCTCGGCATGGCGATCCTGATCTCGGTTGCTTTCGCCCTCATCCACGGCTTTGCCTCGATCACCCATCGCGGCAACCAGATCGTCTCCGGCGTGGCGATCAACTTCATCGCCGCCGGTTCGACCATCATGCTCGGCCAGCACTGGTTCCAGCAGGGCGGGCGTACGCCGGCGCTGGCGCCGGGCGAACGCTTCGAGGCGATCACCTGGCCCGGCGTCGACGCGGTGCGGGGCGTGCCGATCATCGGGCCGATCTATTCGGAGCTGATCTCCGGCCACTCGATCCTGGTCTACATCGCCTTCCTGATGGTGCCGTTCACCTGGTGGGTGCTGTTCCGCACCCGCTTCGGGCTCAGGCTGCGCGCTGTCGGCGAAAACCCGGCGGCCGTCGACACGGCCGGCATCTCGGTCGCCTGGCTGCGCTACCGGGCGCTGATCTGCACCGGCATTCTGACCGGCGTCGCCGGCGCCTATCTGTCGATGGTGCAGAATGGCGGCTTCGTAAAGGACATGACCGCCGGCAAAGGCTATATCGCGCTGGCGGCGCTGATCTTCGCCAAATGGAAGCCGGTCAACGCCATGTTCGCCTGCCTCTTGTTCGGCTTCCTCGACGCACTGTCGATCCGCCTGCAAGGCACGCCGCTGCCTTTGATCGGCAAGGTGCCGGTGCAGTTCATGCAGGCGCTGCCCTATGTGCTGACCGTGATCCTGCTTGCCGGTTTCATCGGCAAGGCGATCCCGCCGCGCGCCGGCGGCGTGCCCTATGTCAAGGAACGCTGAGCGATCGCGACGCGGAAATCGGCATCTGCCAACGAATACCGGCTTTTGAACAAGATCGTGGGAGAGAACACCTGAATGTCGCATGATCTGTTCGAAGCGGCCAAAGCGGCGATGGCCAAGGCCTATGCACCCTATTCGAAATTCCCGGTGGGCGCGGCGCTGCGTACAGAGGATGGCCGGGTTTTTGCCGGCGCCAACATCGAGGTGGCGTCCTATCCCGAGGGCTGGTGCGCCGAGACCACGGCGCTCGGCCACTATATCATGGGCGGCGGCGGCAAGATCACCGAAATCGCGGTCATTGCCGAGCGGATGGCTAAATGCTCGCCCTGCGGCGGCTGCCGGCAGAGGCTGGCGGAATTCTGCCGGCCGGAGACGAAACTCTACCTTTGCGACAATGGCGGCGTGGTCGAGACCGTGACGATGGGCGAGATGCTGCCCTACGGCTTCAAGGGCGATATTTTGAAATGAAGAGTTGGCTGAAATGAAGAGTTGGTTGAAATGAAGAGCTGGCTGAAATGATTGAAAAAGCTCTGGATCATCTCGTCGAAAGGCTGGACGGGCTGGCACCGACAGTCGCGCTGGTGCTGGGTTCAGGTCTTGGCGGCCTCGTCGATCAGGTCGAGGACGCCCGGCGCATCTCCTATGCCGAGCTACCGGGCTTCCCGAGAAGCGGCGTCAGCGGCCATGCCGGCGAGGTGGTGGCAGGGCATTTTGCCGGTACGCCGGTGCTGATGCTGTCCGGCCGCGCCCATTATTACGAGCACGGCAACGCGGCTGCGATGCGTCCGGCGCTGGAGGTGCTGGCCGGCATCGGCATTTCGCAATTGATGCTCACCAACGCCGCCGGCTCGGTCGATCCGGAGATGGGGCCGGGCTCGGTGATGCTTATCACCGACCACATCAATTTCTCGGGCTCCAACCCACTGATCGGCGAACCCAGCGACCGCCGCTTCGTCGGCCTCACCGAAGCCTATGATGCGGGTCTGCGCAAGGCGATCGAGAAGGCGGCCAAGGCGACCGGCACCAGCCTGCACAAGGGCGTCTACATGTGGTTTTCCGGCCCTTGCTTCGAGACGCCGGCCGAAATCCGCATGGCGCGCATCATGGGCGCCAATGCCGTCGGCATGTCGACGGTGCCGGAAGTCATTCTCGCCCGCTTCCTCGGTTTGCGCGTCGCCGCCTGCTCGGTCATCACCAACCTCGCCGCCGGGATGACCGGGGCTGAGCTTTCGCATCAGGAAACCAAGGACATGGCGCCGCACGGCGGCGCGCGGCTGGCGACAATCCTCAAGCGCGTGTTCCAGGACGGGCTGCCGGAGAGTAAGGTCTAGGCCGGATGCTTCCCCAGGAAATCATTCGCCGCAAGCGCGACGGCCACAGATTGTCCGTGCCTGAGATCGCCAGCTTCGTCGACGGACTCACCGCCGGCAGCGTCACCGAAGGACAGGTCGGCGCTTTCGCCATGGCGGTGTTCTTCAACGGCATGAGCCGCGAGGAGGCGGTGGCGCTGACGATTGCCATGCGCGATTCCGGCGACGTGCTCGACTGGTCGGATCTGCCCGGTCCGGTCACCGACAAGCATTCGACGGGCGGCGTCGGCGACAATGTCTCGCTGATGCTGGCGCCGATCGTCGCGGCCTGCGGCGCCTATGTGCCGATGATCTCCGGTCGCGGCCTTGGTCATACCGGCGGCACGCTGGACAAGATGGATGCCATCCCCGGCTACATCAGCCAGCCGGATCTGGCGCTCTTCCGCAAGACCGTGCTCGAAACCGGCTGCGCCATTATCGGCCAGACCGGCGATCTGGCGCCCGCCGACCGCCGTTTCTATGCGATCCGCGACGTGACGGGGACGGTGGAATCGGTGCCGCTGATCACCTCCTCGATCCTGTCGAAGAAGCTTGCCGCGGGGCTCGGCTCGCTGGTGCTCGACGTCAAGGTCGGCAACGGCGCCTTCATGGAGAAGTCGCGCGATGCCACCGCACTGGCCAACAGCCTGGTCGAGGTCGCCAATGGTGCGGGCTTGAAGGCTTCGGCTTTGGTCACCGGCATGAACGAGCCGCTGGCGTCCGCCGCCGGCAACGCGGTCGAGGTGCGCAATGCCGTCGATTTTCTCACCGGCCGTTTTCGCGACAAGCGGCTGGAGGATGTGACGCTGGCGCTGGCCGCCGAAATGCTGCAATCGGCCGGGCTGGCTGCGTCCAATCAGGACGGCATCAGGCGCGCCGCCGAGACGCTTGCCGGCGGTCGCGCGGCCGCTGCCTTCCAGCGCATGGTGGCGGCACTCGGCGGTCCCGCCGATTTCGTCGACAGACCGGAAAAATATCTGGCCAAGGCACCGGTGGAACTGGCCGTGAAGGCGCCAGAAAACGGTTTTGTCACCGGCATTGCGACGCGCGACATCGGGCTTGCCGTCGTCGGCCTCGGTGGCGGGCGCACCCGGCCCGACGACAGGATCGACCATGCGGTCGGCATCACAAGGCTGTTGCCGGTCGGGGCTGAGGTGCCGGCCGGCGAGGCGCTGGCGGTGGTTCATGCCCGTTCAGAGTCGGATGCGGAAGCGGCTGCGGCCGCCGTGCTTGCGGCCTATACGATCGGCGCTTCGAAGCCGGCGGCTGAAAAGACCGTGATGCGGCGGATCCTGCCGCGCGGATAGGGTGTCGTTGTCCTACTGGACAAGCAGCAGCGCGCCGTTTTCGACCTCATATTTCTGCAGCTTCTGCAGAAAGCTCATGCCGATCAGGTTGGTGCGCAGCGCCTTGTCGTCGAGCACGACCGCCTGGATGTTATCGACCGAGATCTTGCCGATCTGCAGACGGTCAAGAGTGACCACCGCCGCCTTGATGGCGCCGTTGGCGGTGTTGACCTGATGGATGAAATCCGACGGATTGAGCGAGATGCCGATCCGGCGCGCCGTGGAGGTGTTGATGGCGACCAATGTGGCGCCGGTGTCGATCATGCCGTCGACCTGACGGCCGTTGAACTTGAAGGCCGAAGTGAAATGGCCGCGCGCGTCGGCGTTGACCACCACCTTGCGGCCAAGCGGCAGGGGGGCGACCTGCTTGTCCGGCACCGAGGCGAGATTGAGGTCCGGCTGCGTTTCGACTGCCGGCTTGGAGGCGACGGCCGATCTCAGCAGTCCGTCCAGCATCTCAGGGTTCGACTGATAGACGATCGGGATCGATGCCGAGGTTCCGGCAAAGACGCCAAGGAAGAGAAGCTTGCGCAGCATGAATGGACCTTCGTGAAGGCCGCATTTCTACGCCGACATGGTGCTTTCAGCTTTAACGCGCGCGGGAACCGCGCCTTTGCGTAAACGATTGGTAAACAACCCGGCAGCTGTCGGCGGAAGGCTCAAGTCGCCGTCACTTCGTTCCGTACATGCGGTCGCCGGCATCGCCGAGGCCGGGCATGATATAGCCCTTGTCGTTGAGCTGGCGATCGATGGAGGCGGTGAAGACCGGGACATCCGGATGCGCCTTGATGAAGCGCTCGATGCCTTCGGGGGCCGCCAGAAGGCACAGGAAGCGGATGTTGGTGGCGCCGCGGCCCTTCAGCTTGTCGATCGCCGCAATCGCCGAATTGGCGGTCGCCAGCATCGGGTCGACGACGATCACCAGCCGGTCGGCGAGATCGCTTGGCGCCTTGAAGAAATATTCCACCGCCTCAAGCGTTTCATGGTCGCGGTAAAGCCCGATATGGGCGACGCGCGCCGCCGGCACCAGGTCGAGCAGGCCTTCGAGCAGGCCGTTGCCGGCGCGCAGCACCGAGGCGAAGACCAGCTTCTTGCCCTCGAGCGTCGGCGCTTCCATGGTCTCGATCGGCGTCTCGATCTCGGTCGTCGTCAATTCGAGATTGCGGGTCACCTCGTAGCCCAGAAGCAGCGAGATCTCGCGCAGCAGCCGCCGGAAGCCGGCTGTCGAGGTCTCCTTCTTGCGCATGATGGTCAGCTTGTGTTGGACAAGCGGGTGGTCGACGACGGTGACGCCCTGCATGGTGCTCTCCTGGAATTCCGGCAATTCGAAAGACCCTAGCGGCAATGCGGCGGGCAAGGAACCGCTTGGCCGCCACCGATCACAGTTTTTGGCGGAAATTTGCCGGTGAAAAGATCAGCGCGAAGCGCCGTTGAGCCGGGCGAGAAGCGCCGTCTTCGTCTTCCTATCGACGAATGCCGCCTCGATTGCCGTCTTGGTGACAGCCGTGAGCGCCTTGTCGTTCATGGCGAAATGCTCGGCGGCGATGTCGTATTCGCGCTTCAGCGAGGTCCAGAAATAGGGCGGGTCGTCGGAGTTGAGCGTCACCTTGCAGCCTGCCGCCTTGAGCGCCGGAAAGGGATGGTCAGCGAAACTGTCGAAGACTTTCAGCGCGATATTCGAGCCCGGGCAGCATTCGAGCACCACGCCCTCGTCGGCGATGCGGCGGACAAGGTCGGGATTCTCGATGGCGCGCACGCCGTGGCCGATGCGGGAGGGGCGGATGTGGTCGAGCGCTGCCTTGACGCTCTCCCAGCCCATCAGTTCGCCGGCATGGATGGTGATGCCGAGCCCTGCCTCGCGGGCGATCTCGAAGGCGCGGACATAGTCCTCGAAATCTCCCATGCGCTCGTCGCCGGCGACGCCGAAGCCGGTCACCAGCGGATGCCCGCAGCGGGCGGCAAAGCGTGCCGCCTGCTCGATCGATTCGACGCCGACATGGCGCACGCCGGTGACGATCATGCGGCCCTCGATGCCGGTCTTGGCCTTGGCGCGGGCCATGCCTTCGCCGAGCGCGTCCGTATATGCCTTGGCCGACAGGCCGGCCTTTTTGGCGTGATCCGGTGAAGTGAAGACCTCGGAATAGATGGCGCCGTCGCGGGCAAGGCTGGTCAGGTAGTGGTCGGCGAGGCGCGCATAGTCCTCTTCGGTGCGGAACAGGTCGGACGAGAAATCGTAGGCGGCCAGAAAGGAAGTGAAATCGTGCCAGACGAAGGAGCCGTTCTGGATATAGGGCGACGTGTCCTTGCCGTATTTGCGCGCCTGGCTGACGACGAGTTCGGGCGCCGCTGCCCCTTCTATGTGGCAGTGCAGTTCCGCTTTCAAAGGCATTCAATCATCCCGTCACGTCGGTCCAGGTCGCATAGGCCCACCACCTGGAAGCGCGGCCGAACACCGCGCCTTAAACAATAGCGCCCGCACAATCGATCGGCTATGGTCCCGCCGGTTTTATGACGGATCAAAATAATGTCAGTTGAGAGAACCACGGCCGCGGGCGGCATGGAAACCTCCTATGGTTTCAAGCGGGTAGGGGCAGACGACAAGCAGTCGCTGGTCAACGACGTTTTCCACAAGGTGGCGAACCGCTACGACCTGATGAACGACCTGATGTCGGCCGGGCTGCACCGGCTGTGGAAGGAAGCCATGGTGACATGGCTCAATCCGCCGAAACGGCCTGGCTGGCAGGTGCTCGATGTTGCCGGCGGCACCGGCGACATCGCCTTCCGCATCGTCGAGGCGAGCCACGGCAACGCGCACGCGACGGTGCTCGACATCAACGGCTCTATGCTCGCCGTCGGCCGCGACCGGGCCGAGAAGAAAGGCCTGTCCGACAACACCGATTTCGTCGAAGCCAATGCCGAGGAACTGCCTTTCGCTGATAGTACATTCGACGCCTATACGATCGCCTTCGGCATCCGCAACGTGCCGCGCATCGACGTGGCGCTGACGGAGGCCTATCGCGTGCTGAAGCCCGGCGGGCGCTTGCTGTGCCTGGAATTTTCCGAAGTCGAAATGCCGCTGCTCGACAAGGTCTACGAGGCCTGGTCGTTCAACGCCATCCCGAAGATCGGCCAGGCGGTCACCGGCGACGGCGAGCCCTATTCCTATCTGGTGGAGTCGATCCGCAAATTCCCCAATCAGGTGAATTTTGCTGCCATGATCACCCGCGCGGGCTTCGACCGCGTCACGTTCCGCAACTATTCCGGCGGCATTGCCGCGCTGCATTCGGGCTGGAAGCTTTGAGGCGAGTGCAGCGATGAGCACAGTCGGCGCCGCTTTCAGGCTCGCACGGGCCGGCTGGGTGCTGGTCCGCGAGGGCGTCATCGCCGCCTTGCCGGGCGAGGAGCTTTCCGGCCTGCCGAAATTCGGCTGGCGCATGGCCAGGCTGTTCACCCGCCGCCGCGCGCTTGCCTACAAGCGCGGCGACCGGCTGGCCAAGGCGGTGGTGCGGCTGGGGCCGTCCTACGTCAAGCTTGGCCAGTTCCTGGCGACGCGGCCGGATGTCGTCGGCAACGACATGGCGCTCGATCTCGCCCTGCTGCAGGACAAGATGCATACGTTCCCGCAGGCCGAGGCGATCGCCGCCATCGAAGCCTCGCTGGGGCGCAAGATCGGCGAGCTCTACGCCAGCTTCGACGGTGCCGTTGCTGCCGCGTCGATCGCCCAGGTGCACAGCGCCGAGACCATCCATGACGGCGTTGCCTCCATTGTGGCGGTGAAGGTGATCCGGCCGGGTGTGCGCCGCCGCTTCTTCCACGACCTCGAAAGCTATTTCCTCGCCGCGCGCCTGCAGGAAAAGTACATCCCGTCGTCGCGCCGGCTGCGGCCGGTCGAGGTGACCGAGACGCTGGCGCAGACCACCAAGATCGAGATGGATCTGAGGTTAGAGGCGGCAGCACTTTCGGAGCTTGGTGAGAACACCAAGGACGATCCGGGCTTCCGCGTGCCGTCGGTCGACTGGGAGCGGACCGGCCGCGATGTGCTGACCATGGAATGGGTCGACGGCGTCAAGATGAACGACATTGCCGGTCTCGCCGAGGCGGGTCACGATCTCAAGGCGATCGCCGCCAACCTGATCCAGTCGTTCCTGCGCCATACGCTGCGCGACGGCTTCTTCCATGCCGACATGCATCCGGGAAACCTGTTCGTCGAGGCCGACAGCACCATCGTTGCCGTCGATCTCGGCATTGCCGGCCGGCTCGGCAAGAAGGAGCGCCGCTTCCTTGCCGAAATCCTCTACGGCTTCATCACCCGCGACTATCTGCGCGTCGCCGAGGTGCATTTCGAGGCCGGCTATGTGCCGCGCCAGCACAATGTCTCGGCCTTCGCGCAGGCGATCCGCGCCATCGGCGAGCCGATCCATGGCCAGCCGGCCGAGACCATCTCGATGGCCAAGCTGCTGACGCTGCTGTTCGAAGTGACCGAACTGTTCGACATGGCGACGCGGCCGGAACTGATTCTGTTGCAGAAGACCATGGTGGTGGTCGAAGGCGTCGCCCGCACGCTCGACCCGGCCTTCAATATGTGGAAGACGGCCGAGCCGGTGGTCGGCGACTGGATCGCCGGCAATCTCGGCCCGCGCGGCCTGCTGGTCGATGCGCGCGACGGTGCCAGGGCGATGCTGGCGCTGGCCCGCCAGGCGCCGGACCTTGCCGTTCGCACCGAGCGGCTGTCGCGCGAGATCGACCTGATGGCCGAGCACGGCCTGCGCTTCGACGAAACGACGGCGCGCGCCATCGGCAAGGCAGAGGCGCGCTACACCCGCTCGGGCCGGCTGGCACTGTGGGTCATCGCGCTGACGTTGCTCTATATTTCGTGGCGGATTTTCTAGAGCCTATCCATACCTATGGTCGAGGTAGGGCTCAAGGCACTGTGGCCACAGGTTAAACGATAGGCTCTATTGATGGGTAAGCATTTTTTGGAACAGGAAATTGATTCTTTACTGGATATATATCTCGAAAAATATCAAGATGCTTTACAGAGGATGCGATTTGTTATGAAGCATCCATTTGGAGACAACAAAGAGTTGATTTCTGGAAATTTACGGGAGATTGGTGAAGTTTCCAAATTGCTTGAATTCTTCAACAATTATGCAGAAACAGAACCCAACGCATTTCACCACTTGGCGCGGGATGTTTTCCGGTATGTGGCCGATGGCCTAGGCCTTATTGGGTCACGAAGAATCGATGGCTAAGGGAGATACGATTAAAAATCGCTCACCCTTCTCGACGCGCGTTTCTGGCGCAAGGATCATTCTGCTCGCACCGAATTGGAGTGATTATCGGCGTCTTGTCAGAGATTGATTGCATTGCTATCATTGCTTCCAGAGAAGTCGAGCAAAGTGCAATCATATGGCCAGCATCACCATTCGCAACCTCGATGACGAGGTCAAGGATCTGCTGCGGAAACTGGCGGCGGAGAACGACCGCTCGATGGAGGAGCAGGCACGGGTTATGATCCGCGCCGCGGTCGAAGGCCAGCTTGGTCCTTCCGGCCGCATCGACCAGATCGAACAGACGCTGCGCGAACTGGCGAGCGCACGCAGCGTGGCGGCGCCGGTCGCTGCCGCGGCGAGCAAGGTCCTGCCGCGCGGCGGCCTCTCCGGCAAGCGCATCCTGCTCATCGTCGGCGGTGGTATCGCCGCCTACAAGGCGCTCGACCTGATCCGCCGGCTGCGTGAGCGAGGGGCCGCGGTGCGCGTGGTGATGACATCAGCGGCGCAGGAGTTCGTCACCACGCTGTCGGTCGGCGCGCTCTCGGCCGACCATGTCTTCACCGATTTGTTCGACCGCAAAGACGAGCACGATGTCGGTCATATCCGCCTGTCGCGCGAGGCCGACCTGCTGGTCGTGGCTCCGGCCACCGCCGACTTGATGGCGAAGCTCGCCAATGGCCATGCGAATGATCTCGCCTCGACCGTTCTTCTCGCCACCGACAAGCCTGTGTTGATGGCGCCCGCGATGAACCCAAAAATGTGGTCGCATCCGGCGACGCGCCGCAATCGCGCGACGCTGGGCAAGGACGGCATTGCCTTCGTCGGGCCGGCGAAAGGCGAGATGGCCGAGAGCAACGAAGCCGGCCAGGGCCGCATGGCCGAGCCGCTGGAGATCGTTGCCGCCATCGAGGCGCTGCTCGACACCAGGCCGAAGCCGCTTGCCGGCCGCAGGATCATCGTCACCTCCGGGCCGACGCATGAGCCGATCGATCCGGTGCGCTACATCGCCAACCGCTCGTCCGGCAAGCAAGGCCACGCCATCGCGGCCGCGTTGGCAAGGCTCGGCGCTGACGTGCGCCTGGTCTCCGGGCCGGTCAATATCGCCGATCCGGCCGGGGTCACGACGGTGCATGTCGAGACCGCGGCAGAGATGAAGGAGGCGGTCGAGCAACTTTTGCCGGCCGACGCTGGAGTGTTCGTTGCCGCGGTCGCCGATTGGCGCACCGCCAGTGCCGCCGGCGAGAAGATCAAGAAGGTGGCGGGTGAGGGACCGCCGGCCCTGCAGATGATCGAAAATCCTGACATCCTTGCCGGCGTCGGCCATCACAAACAGCGGCCGGGGCTTGTCGTCGGCTTCGCGGCCGAGACGCAGGATCTCGTCAGCAACGCCGAGGCCAAGCTCCGGAAGAAGGGCGCCGATTTCATCGTCGCCAACGACGTCTCGCATGAAAGCGGCGTTGGCCCTTCGGGAGTGATGGGTGGCGACCGCAACAAGGTACGGATCGTCTCCAAAACCGGCGTCGAGGAATGGCCTGAGATGGATAAGGACGAGGTGGCGGCACGGCTCGCCGCCTTGATCGCCGAACGCCTCAAAACCATTGTGGTCTGAGGTCTCGATCAGCCGGCAGTCTTCTCCAGAGGCGTCTCCGGTACCGCAATCCTCAAGGCCGCCACGCATCCGACAATGCCGAGCGGTACGAAGGCGAGGAACAGCCAGCTGGCGACACTGGCCGCTGCCTCACGGTTCAACCCTTCCGAAAAGCCGCTGGCATTGGCGATGATGCCGGCCACGGCAGCGCCCACCGCATAGCCGATGCGCTGCATGGTTGGCACCGCGGCCGACGCGATGGTCTGCTCGTCGTCCCGGGCCGAGGCGACGATGACGCGGGTCAGGAACGGCCAGGCGACACCGAAGCCGCCGCCTTGCAGCAGGGCGCACAGCAGGATCAACGGAATGGAACCCGCCGGGATCGTATAGGCGAAGCCGGCAATGCCGCAGGCGATCATCAGCGCGCCGACGACGATGATCGGCCGTTCGCGTTCCTGCGGTGCGTTGGCGACGAGGATCGACAGGATAGACCAGGAGATCGACTCGGCGGCGATGATATAGCCTGTGGTCAGGATCGGTATGTCGTGCAGGCTGGTCAGGAGCAGCGGTCCGTAGACGCCAAAGGAGATGGTGGCCACCGAAAAGGCGGCGACCATGGTCATGCCGCTGCCGACCGGCGAGCGCCATGAGAACAGCCTGGCCGGGAACAGCCGCGATTGCGGCTTCAGCCCGTCGACGCGGAAGAACAGCGCGAGGCCGATCAGGCCGAAGCCAAGCAGCAGGGACGAGCGCAGCAGGGCAATGTCGACGCCCGCCATGGCGATCAGCACGACGCTGACGGCGAGGCAACCGAGCGCGACATAGGGGAAGGGCGGCGCCGTGCCGCCGGTTGCCTGCAGCCGGGTAGCCTCCGGCGTGTTGAGTACGATGAGGCTCGCGAGCGCGAGCGCGATCCCGCCCAGGGTGAAGATGCCGACGGCCCAGCGCCAGGACAAAAGCTCGGTCATGATCGCGCCGATCATCGGCCCGCTGAAGGCGGCGATACCCCAGATCGCCGACAGGATGCCAAAAAGCTGCGGCCAGATGTTGCGTGGGAACAACCGCTCGACCGACACGAAGGCCAGCGACACGAGCGCGCCGCCGCCCAATCCTTCGATCAGCCGCCCGGCGAGAAACTGGGGCATGGATGGGGCGATGGCGCTGACCAGGGCGCCCGTCGCGTAGAGCAAGGCGGCGATCACCATGTTGGTGCGCAGCGGGACATAGCTGACGAGCCGGCCGGCGGCGGCTCCGGCGACGATGGCGCCAAGCTCGTAGATCGCCAGCGACCAGCCGACCAGTTGCACGCCGTCCAGTTCGCCGACCATGGCCGGCATCACCGTCGCCACCATCGTCTCGTTGGTGGCGTAGAGCAGGATGCCGAGGTTGATGAAGCAGAAACGCGCCAGATCGCCGCTCGCCCACAGCGCCTGCCAATCGACCCTGTTGCTGGTTTCACTGCTCACATCATTCTCCCGACTTGCCGGCCATTGAAAGGGTCGCAGCATGCGTCGAAAACGATGCGCCGCCCGTCGGGAAGCGCTTGTAGAACCTCAACCGTGGTTGAGCTCAAGCAGTTTTTGAGACGCTGCCAAGCTGCGGACGGTCAGTTCGCGGAACTGCGCAGCTGGAACTGGCTGACGCCGATGGCGATGTTGATGCCGGTCTGTGTCTGCAGACTGAGTGGCTGCAGCGTGAAGGCCTGCGAGGAGCCGCCGACGAGGAGATTGGCGCCTGCGCCGACCGTCGCTGTCACTTCGGCGCTGGCGCCGATGTAATCGCCGGCCAGCGCGCCGGGCGCATAGATGTTCTTCAGCGGCGTCAGCACCAGCCACTGCATCACGCTCTGCTTGGTGGTGCCGATGTCCAGCCCGTATTTGTTGACGGCGCCGAAATAGGCTTCCGGCGCGAAGGTCTTGTCGGCGGGGGTGAAGGTGCAGCTCAGATCCTTGCTCGAGCCGAAAATGAAGCCGGTGCCGCCGCCAATGGCGCATTCCAGTGTGCCGAGTTCGATGCCTTGATCCCGGGCGTGAGCCTGTCCTGTAAGCGCGGCCGCGATCACGGCGACGGCGATGATGGTTTTGTGCAAGGCGATCCCCCAAAAAGCATGCGGCGCGGAAACAGTATCCTGTTGCGCGCCGCGCGTAGAGGGATCAAATGCGCTTATTTGAACGAGTGGATCAGCTGGAGCGAGGCCACGGCTACCGCCAGATTGACGCCGGTCTGCGCCTGGACGCTGAGCGGCTCCAGCATGAAGGCGCCGTCCAGCCCGCCGACCAGGAGATTGGCACCGCCGCCTGTCACGACGCTGGCCTCGGCATTGACGCCGTAATAGCTGCCGGCGAGGTCGCCCTCGTCATGGCTGCGGGTGGCTGCCAGAACCGCCCATGCCAACTGGCCCTGATGCGTCTGGCCGATATCGACGCCGAGCTTCGAGATCATCCCGGTGTACTGCTCGGACGGCCCGCGATTATAGGGACGGAAGGTGCAGGACACGCCCTTGTTTGACGTGATGACATAGCCGACGCCGCCGTCGATGGTGCAATCGAGCGTGCCGAGCCGGAGCGCGCCGGCGCTGACGGGAGAGGCGAGGACCGTGGTGGCCAGCGCTGAGGCACAAACAAGTATCTTGATCATCGGGATGGTCCTTTCGCAAACTTCGCAAGCCTCGATTAACGATCGAGGTACGCGGAGCGTTCCGCCGAAAACTTGGCGCGAACATGGCAAGAGTTAATGTGCCGTTATCGGGGCGACGCCGACGCGTGGCGAAACGCTGCCTTGAGCCCGTACGAGCTCAAGGTCGGACTGAACGGCTACCATCTTTTTGTTTTGACGCAATTCCGTGCGGAAAACCGCTGCACACTTTTCCTGGAATTGCTCTAGCTGGCGGTGGCGCTTGAGGTGCGGGACAGCCCGTCCTTGGCCGGCTGGTAGGTCGGATCGAGATGGACCGCCTCGCGGTAGGACTTGGCGGCTCTCACCTTGTCGCCGCGCCGCTCGTAGATCAGCGCCTGGTTGGCCCAGGCCTCGGCGTTCTTGCCGTCGAGCTTGATGGCCATGTTGAAGTCGGAGAACGCGTTGTCCTCGTCGTTCATGGCGAGATAGGAAAGGCCGCGGCCGTTATAGGGCTCGGCGGCGTCCGGGGCCAGCGAGATGGCGGTCGAGAAGTCCTCGATGGCGAATTTGTGCTGGCCCTGGCTCTGATAGATCAGGCCGCGATTGTGATAGGCGCGCGCATCGGTCGTGTCGAGCTGGATTGCCTTCTGGAAATCGTTGAAGGCCTCGGTGGTGCGACCCGCCTTGCGATAGAGGTTGCCGCGGCCGATATAGGCGGCGTCATAGTTCGAATTGATCTGGATCGAACGGTTGTAGTCGGCGAGCGCGGCTTCCTGGTTGCCGAGGAAGCGCTGGATCAAGGCGCGGTTCGAATAGGCCTGGTAGAAATTCGGATTGAGCTGGATGGCGGTGTCGAAATCCTTCAGCGCCGCCTGATACTGGCCGCCACGGCCATAGGCCGAGCCGCGCACATTGTAGGCTTCCGGATCCTGGGGATTGCGCTGGATCACGGCCGAGAGCGAGGAGATGTTCTCGGTCGAGCCTTGCGCCTTGTCGATGTTGTTGAATTCGCCGGTCGGGGCCGTCTGGCAGCCGGCAAGCGCCAAGCCGGAAAGCAGGGCTGCCGTCAGGGCGAAGCCGCGCAAGGCGGTTCTGCGCTCCACGGAAATTGCGTTCATGTCTGCTCTGTCCTCACTGCCCGCCGCGCCGTCAGGTCCGTTCCCTCTCCGAACCGGGTCGAAAATTGTCGCAAGTGCTAGAGCGAACCTTGTGCGTCCAGGTGGACGCACGTCGCTCTAAATAAAAAGGTGGCGGCGATTCCGCATCGCGCCACCTTGGATATCCTTCGAAAAGGACGAAAAATTGGCGGTATCAGCGCGGCGGACGCGCTGCACCGGCAGCACCGGCTGCAACCGGGCGCGGCGTCATCGGCAGCAGGCCTTCGCGCTGGGCGCGCTTGCGGGCCAGCTTGCGGGCGCGGCGCACGGCCTCGGCCTTTTCACGGGCGCGCTTCTCGGAAGGCTTCTCGTAATGTCCGCGCATCTTCATTTCGCGGAAAATGCCTTCGCGCTGCATCTTTTTCTTCAGCGCGCGAAGCGCCTGATCAACATTGTTGTCGCGGACGAGTACCTGCACGGGCAATCCTGTCTTTCGGGTTTGATATCAACAGGCAAGCGGCCATAGCCACGAGCCTCCGCGGCGAGTTACACCACGAATTGTGGCGGCTGATAGCAGAATCAGGCCGCGCTGTCCACAGCCGAAATGAGGCTGAGCGGCCAAACCGCGGCCGGTCGCCGTCGGATTGGGTTTTCAACCTAGGCAGTGGCCAGATGGAGCTGCTCGAAACCTTCGAAAAACTCGCCGTAGTCGCAGGTTATCTCCTCGCCGGCGGCGATGTCGCGGGTCGCGGTCGCGCCGCCATAGCGCGAGAAATCCGTGTTGGGCCTTTCGGCGTGGTTCATGAAACGGCCGTTGTCGACTTCATAGACCATGAAGCCCGGACGGTCGGGGCTTGGATAGGCATAGCGGTCGAGCAATTCCTTGAGGTGCGCGGGTGCCGCCTCGTATTTCTCCACCGGGATCAGCCGGTCGAAATCCGGATCGAGGCGCCAGATCGAGGCGCCCTTGCGGATCGGCTCGGCGGCGAACACGCCGACGCCTTCGATTGCGCTCTGGGCGACATAGGTTCTGATCAGCAGCATGGGTCCCTGCCTGTTTTCGACAGGGAAACGGAATCGCCAAATCGCGCTGAAAAAGCAAGACCGGGGACCTGCGTTGCGGCGACGAACATGCCTGTTCGCCGCGAAAACCCCTTCACGTCCGGTTGATCGAGACGCCGCCATCGGCAAGCAGCGCGGTTCCGGTGGTGAAGCTCGACGCGTCCGAGGCCAGATAGAGCGCCGAGCTGGCGATCTCCTCGGGCTGCGCCATTCGCTTCAGGGCATGCAGGCCCTCGACGAAAGCCAGCACCTCGGGGCCGGCATCCGGCGCGTTGGTGATGCTTGCAGGCGTGTCCGTGCCGCCCGGTATCAGCGCGTTGACCCGCACGTCCTTCGGGCCGTATTCGGCGGCGAGGACCTGCGTCAATCCGATCAGCCCGGCTTTGCTGGCGGCATAGCTCGTCATGCCGGGCATGCCGACTGTGTGGCCAACGAAGGTGCTGGTGAAAATCAGCGATCCGCCGCCACGTTCGACCATTGCCGGCACCTGATATTTCGCCCCAAGGAAAGCGCTGGTCAGATTGGTGTCGAGCGTCTCTCTCCATCCCTTGAGCGACAATTCCGAGATCGGACCCATCTTGCCGACCGAACCGACATTGTTGAAGGCGATATCGAGCCCGCCGAACCTGCCGACCGCCAGCTCGACAAGGGCCTTTGCATAGGCTTCTTCGGTGACGTCGCCGGCAAGGGCGATCGCCGTACCATCGGCGTCCTCGATTTCGGCGACGAGGTCGTCAAGTTCCGCCTGGCGGCGGGCAGCGACGATGATCTTGGCGCCTTCCTCGGCAAAGAGTTTGGCGGTGGCGCGGCCGATGCCGGAACTGGCGCCGGTGACGATGGCGACCTTGTTGGCGAGTGCGAACATTTTCTTGCATCCTTCTGCATGGCGCCGGTCTTGCCGGCAATTGGGATGCTTGATCGCAGGTCGAGGCGATGCGAGCCACCCGATACCCGCGAAGGCATCCATATGGGTCTTTTTCGTCACGGCGCAAAACGGCAAGTGCCGTCGCAAACAGCGCAAGGGTGGCAACGCCTTTTCGCTAGTGATACACCTCGCTCGTCCGGCCGATTGCTGGCCCGGCCGTCCCATCCGCGAGGCTAGAACGTGAAGAAATATTCGGTATTCGCCATCGCCCGCGAGGCCATGCGCGGCCATAAGGGCTGGGAAGAGCAATGGTCTTCGCCCGAGCCGAAGAAGGAATACGACGTCATCATCGTCGGCGCCGGCGGCCATGGCCTGGCCACCGCCTATTATCTCGCCACGGTGCACGGCATCACCAATGTTGCGGTGCTGGAAAAGGGCTGGCTCGGCGGCGGCAACACCGGCCGCAACACTACCATCATCCGCTCCAACTACCTCTATGACGAAAGCGCCGGCATCTACGACCATGCGCTGAAGCTGTGGGACGGGCTGAGCCAGGAGCTCAACTACAACGTCATGTATTCGGCGCGCGGCGTCATGATGCTGGCGCACAATGTGCACGACATCCAGGTGCTGAAGCGCCATGTCCACGCCAACCGGCTGAACGGCATCGACAATGAATGGCTGACGCCCGAGCAGGCGAAGGAATTCTGCCCGCCGCTCAATATCTCCAAGCAGGCCCGCTATCCGGTGGTGGGCGCCGCTTTGCAGCGGCGCGGCGGCACGGCGCGCCATGATGCGGTCGCCTGGGGTTATGCGCGCGGCGCTTCGGCGCGCGGCGTCCACATCATCCAGAATTGCGAAGTCACCGGCGTCAAGCGCGCGGCGAACGGTGCCGTCACCGGCGTTGACACGACGCGCGGCTTCATCGGCGCCAAGAAGGTCGGCGTGGTGGCGGCCGGTCATTCGTCGGTGATCATGAACATGGCCGGCGTGCGTATGCCGCTGGAAAGCTATCCGCTGCAGGCGCTGGTCTCGGAGCCGGTCAAGCCGGTGGTGCCGTGCGTAATCATGTCGAACACGGTGCACGCCTATATCTCGCAATCCGACAAGGGCGAACTGGTGATCGGCGCCGGCACCGATCAGTATGTCTCCTATTCGCAGACCGGCGGCCTGCACATATTGCAGCACACACTCGACGCCATCTGCGAGATGTTCCCGATCTTCACGCGCATGAAGATGCTGCGCTCGTGGGGCGGCATCGTCGACGTGACGCCGGACCGCTCACCAATCCTGGCCAAGACGCCGGTGCCCGGCCTCTATGTCAATTGCGGCTGGGGCACGGGTGGCTTCAAGGCGACGCCGGGGTCGGGCCACGTCTTTGCCCACACCATCGCCAAGGACGACCCGCACCCGATCAACGCGCCCTTCACCATCGAGCGCTTCCGCACCGGCCGCCTGATCGACGAGGCGGCGGCGGCGGCGGTGGCGCACTGATGATGACCGAGATGGCTGTCGCGGTGCCGCTGGTGCTCGCTAGCGAGCAGGGGATGTTTCATTTTCCGTTGGCTGAAGAGGTGCGCCTGCAGCCCATCAGCCGCGCCGAAAACGAGACCGGATGGCCGTTTTCCGTCGATGCGGGCGTGCTGGCCTGCGTCTGGAGCGGCGGCCAGAAAGTGGTCAGCTTCCTGGAAAACAGGCCGGCCGATCTCGAGGACGGTGAGACATTCCAGCCGCGCCACGTCATCGTAACGACCGATCCGGTGCTGCTCACTTTCGGCAATATGGCCGATCGCGAGCTGTTCCGTCCGGCGGCGAACATCGAGGAACGCATCCGGATGGTCGCGCCCTTCGCGGCGCTGGGCCAGAAGCTTTGCGATCAACCGGCCGGCGCTCATGTCGGCCACGGCGAATTGTAGGAACCAAGCACAATGCTTCTCATCCGCTGCCCCTATTGCGAGGAAGAGCGCCCGGAACTCGAGTTCCGCAACGCCGGCGAGGCGCATATCGCGCGCTCGGCCAACATCGCCGGCGAAAGCGACGACGATTTCGAGAAGTTCTTCTTCATCCGCTCGAATCCCAAGGGCGTCATCCACGAGCGCTGGCGGCACATGCATGGCTGCGCGCGCTTCTTCAACGCCGTGCGCGACACCGTGACCGACAAGTTCATCATGACCTACAAGGCCGGCGAGCCGAAGCCCGCGAAGCTGCCTGGAGTTGCCAAATGAGCGGCGCATTCCGCATTCCCGGGGCCGGGCGCCTCAAGCAGGCGAAGACGGCGCGCTTCAGCTTCGACGGCCAGGCCTACGCCGGCGTCGAGGGCGACACGCTGGCCTCGGCCTTGCTTGCCAACGGCGTTCACCTCGTCGGCCGTTCGTTCAAGTACCACCGTCCGCGCGGCTTCCTGTCCGCCGGCGCGGAAGAGCCCAATGCGCTGGTCCAGATTGCGCGCGACGACGCGCGCAAGACGCCGAACGTGCGGGCAACCGTGCAGGAGCTCTATGATGGGCTCGCCGCGCAGTCGCAGAACCGCTGGCCGTCGCTCGCCTTCGACGTCGGCGCGGTCAACGACATCGCCTCGCCATTCTTTTCGGCCGGCTTCTACTACAAGACCTTCATGTGGCCGAAGGCCGCGTGGAAAAGCCTCTACGAACCGAAGATCCGCGCCGCGGCCGGCCTCGGCGTGTCACCGGACCGGCCCGATCCCGACCATTATGCGGCGCGCTTCGCGCATTGCGACGTGCTGGTGCTCGGCGGCGGTGCTGCCGGCATCGCCGCGGCCCTTGCGGCAGCCGAGACCGGCGCCAGCGTCATGCTGGCCGACGAGCAGGCGGAGTTCGGCGGCAGCCTGCGTTTCGAGACCGGCGCCAGGATCGACGGCCAGGACGGTTTTGGCTGGGCTCAAGGTGCAATCGCCAAGCTGAAGGCCATGGACAACGTCCGCGTGCTCTCGCGCACGACGGCGTTCGGCTACTACGCGCAGAATTTCGTCGGGCTGGTCGAGCGCGTCAGCGATCATCTGCAGAACCCTGGTCGCGAACTGGCCCGCGAGCGGCTGTGGCAGGTTCGCGCCAAGCGCGTCGTGCTGGCGACCGGCGCCATCGAGCGCCACATGGTGTTTGCCGATAACGACCGTCCCGGCATCATGCTGGCTTCCGCCGCGCGTACCTATCTCAACCACTATGGCGTGGCGGTCGGCAAAAATGTCGGCGTCTATACCGCCAACGATTCAGCCTATGCGGCGGCGATCGACCTGAAGAAGGCCGGCGTCAATATCGCGGCCATCGTCGACCTGCGCGACAACCCGACCGGGCCGGTGATCGACGAGGCGAGGGCGCTCGGCATCGAGATCAATTTCGGCCGCGCGGTGGTTCGCGCCGGCGGCAAATTTCGGGTGACCTCGATGACCGTGCAGCCGAAGAATGGCGGCGGCGAGCGCACCATCCCGGTCGACGCGGTCCTGATGTCGGCCGGCTGGACGCCGTCTGTGCATCTGTTTTCGCAATCGCGCGGCAAGGTCGCCTTCAACGACGAGACCAAGCGCTTCGTGCCCGGCACCTACGCGCAGGACTGCGTCTCGGTCGGCGCCTGCAACGGCACCGACGGGCTGGCGGCGACGGTCGACGAGGCCTATGCGGCCGGCGCCAAGGCGGCCAAGGACGCGGGCGCCAAAGCCGCCAAGGGTACGAAGCCGAAAGTCGACGCCGGCGAGAGCTGGTCGCGCGGCATGCTGGGTGCGGCACCTGGCGCCGGGCCGGATACGACGGTGAAGGCTTTCGTCGATTTCCAGAACGACGTCACCGCCAAGGACATCCGCCAGGCGGTGCATGAAGGCATGCATTCGATCGAGCACGTCAAGCGCTTCACCACCAACGGCATGGCGACCGACCAGGGCAAGACCTCCAACATGCATGGTCTGGCGATTGCCGCCGAGACGCTGGGCAAGCCGATCCCTCAGGTCGGCCTCACCACATTCCGCGCGCCCTATACGCCGGTCACCTTCGGCTCGATCGTCGGACACGCGCGGGGTCCGCTATTCGATCCGACCCGCAGAACCGCGATCCATCCCTGGGCCGAGGCCCAAGGTGCCGTGTTCGAGGATGTCGGCCAGTGGAAGCGCGCCTGGTATTTCCCGAAGGGCGGCGAGGACATGCATGCCGCCGTCGACCGCGAATGCGTCGGCGTGCGCAAGACGGCCGGCCTGTTCGACGCCTCAACGCTGGGCAAGATCGAGGTGGTTGGGCCGGATGCGGCCAAGTTCATGGAGCTGCTCTACACCAATCCGTGGGAGAAGCTGGAGCCCGGCCGCTGCCGCTACGGCATAATGCTGCGCGAGGACGGCTTCATCTATGATGACGGCGTCGTCGGCAGGCTGGCGCCGGACCGTTTTCATGTGACGACGACGACCGGCGGTGCGCCGCGCGTCATGAACCATATGGAGGACTATCTCCAGACCGAGTTCCCGCATCTCAATGTCTGGCTGAGCTCGATCACCGAGCAATGGGCGGTGATTGCCGTGCAGGGGCCGAAGTCGCGCAACATCATCGCGCCGCTGGTCGAGGGCATCGACATGTCGGACGAGGCGCTGCCGCATATGTCGGTACGCGAGGGCAAGATCTGCGGCGTGCCGACCAGGCTGTTCCGCATGTCGTTCACCGGCGAGCGCGGCTTCGAGGTCAATGTGCCGGCCGATTACGGCCAGGCCGTCTGGGAAGCGCTGTGGGCCGAGGGCCAGAAGCACGGCGCCGTCGCCTACGGCACCGAGACCATGCACGTGCTGCGCGCCGAAAAGGGCTACATCATCGTCGGCCAGGACACCGACGGCACGGTGACGCCGAACGATGCCGGGCTCGACTGGGCGGTTGGCAAGAAGAAGACCGATTTCGTCGGCATTCGCGGCTTGGCGCGGCCGGACCTGGTCGCCAAGGGCCGCAAGCAACTTGTCGGCCTGAAGACCAAGGACACGAAAGTGGTGCTGGAAGAAGGCGCGCAGATCGTCGCCGACCCGAAGCAGTCTATCCCGATGAAGATGATCGGCCACGTCACCTCGAGCTACTGGTCGGAGAATTGCGGCCGCTCGATCGCGCTGGCGCTGGTTGCCGGCGGCCGCGACCGCATGGGCGAGACGCTCTACGTGCCGATGCCGAACGGGGTGATCGAAGTGGAGGTCACCGGCATGGTGTTCTTCGACGAGAAGGGGGAGCGCCTCAATGGTTAAGGCTGCCGCAAAGACAACCGCATCCGCGACCCCGTCGGCCGAACGCCGTGCCGCACTCGCCGGCCAGACGGTTTCCGCGACCGGCGTCGCACTCGCCGTGCTGCCGCCGGCCGAGCGTATCTCGCTGCGCGCGCCGGAGGCTTCCGTGGCAGCGCTTTCGAAGGCGCTCGGCGTGACCTTGCCGACAAAGCCGAAGACCTCTGCGTCCAAAGCCGGCCGCACGGCGCTGTGGCTTGGGCCGGACGAATGGCTGGTCATCGACGAGGCCGGGAAAGACCCGCTCGCCGATTGCGCCAAGGTTACCGCGCTGCATTCGGCGGTCGGCATCTCGCACCGCAACGTCGCGTTTTCCGTCACCGGTCCGGCCGCCGCCGCAGCGATCAATGGCGGCTGCCCGCAGGATCTGTCGCTTGAAGTCTTTCCGGTGGGTGCTGCTTCGCGCACCATCCTGGGCAAGTCCGAGATCGTGCTGCTCCGCAGCGGACCAGACGCCTTCCGGGTCGAATGCTGGCGTTCGTTCTCGGACTATGTCTTTACTTTGCTATCGGAAGCAGCGAGCGACGCGGCAGCGTAGCGCGAGTCAGGAACGTTTGCCGCGCAGGCTCGTTCTGCTTCCGCCGGCCGAGGGAGAATGCCGATGCCGCCGAAATCCACGCCGAAGTCGGCCAGGAAGACCGCTGCCGTCCGTTCGCTCGAACGCGAACGAGATCACGAGGTGAGCGCGGAAGAGGAACTCGAGGAAGGCCTCGAGGACACGTTCCCAGCCAGCGATCCGATATCGATCACCTCGACCTCCATCTCCGGCGCTCCCGCAAGACCCGGCAAGGCCAAGACTGTGGCCGGGCGAAAACAGCGCAAGAAGTAATTCGGCAGGGCGCGCGCTGACATGAAAACGGGCGGTCAGATTCTCCTGCCGCCCTTTTCTTCATCCGCATATTTGAGCCGCCATGGCGTCGTCGACCTTGGGGGGAGAGCGCCGCCGCAGCGGTATCAAACCTCTTGTTTGAGCATGATCTTATCCGAAAACCGGTTCCCACTTTTCGGGATCATGCTTTAGAACGTGCTGGGCACGATCCAGGGGTCGATCTCGATGCCGAGACGCGGGCCCTTGGCGGCGTCGGTCTTGGTCGCGCCGGTCTTTTCGACCGAGCCCGTCGTGCCGCAATCGAGCTTCAGATTGGCGCTGGTATGGACGCAGGCTGTAGCCGGCGCTTGCTTGGTCGGCTGGGTGGAGCCGGCGAAGGCCGCACCTGAAAACGCCAGCACCGCTGCGAGGGTGAGGATTGTCTTTTTCATGGTTTGTCTCCGGTTCAATTTCTTCGTACATGTACGATACAGCGTACATATACGTCTCGGAGATCGGAACTTCAAGTCAGAAATCGTACACGTACGATCAATATTCATAAAAGGCCAAAATGCCGCATGGCACGGCAAAAGCCTGTCCATCCGGATGAAATCGGGATGGGCTCTATCTCGCTGTTTGAGCTTGATCTTTTTCCGAGCCGAAGGTTAACGCAGCAAATCCGGTTCTACTTCGGGATCATGCTCCAGACGCTGGCTGGATCAAACGATGTTGGACGCAGGCCTATCAGCAGTTGACCGGAGTCTCGGTCAGCGGCGGCACATCCTGTGTCGACAGCGTGGCCAGAGTGAAATCGCACATCCGCTTCACGAAAGCCTGCGGGTCGCCGAAGGGGTAGAATGGAAAGGTGATCAGCAGCGAGATCGTGCCGTGGCCCACCGCCCACAGCATGGTGGCGATGGCGCGCGGATCGCCCTTGAGCTTGCCGGCGGCGACGCAGGCCTCGACCCTGCTGATCAGCGCCTTCATCGCCGGGTTGCTCTCTTCCATCTCCTCGTAGGACCTGCCTTCCGGCGGCTTGGTCTTTTCGGTCATGAAGACGGTGCGGTATTCGTTGGGATTGCCGAGGCCGAAGGCGGCGTATTCGGTCATGACCGCCTGCAATGCCTCGATTGGATCGTCGGACGGATGCTCCTCGATCCGGCGGGCAAGCGTCTCGAACGCATCCTCGGCCAACGCGAAGAGGATGTCCTGCTTGTCGGCGAAATAGGAATAGACCGACATCGGTGCATAGCCGACGCGCTTGGCCAGCTTGCGGATGGTCAGGCCTTCATAGCCTTCTTCCTGCACAAGCTTGTGCGCCGCCTCGACCAGTTCGGAGCGCAACTCGGCTTTCTGTCTTTCTCGGCGGTTCTGGACGCTAAGCGGCAATTCCTGCCTGCCTTTGTTGTTGGTTGCCTGACTAAATTATATACGGTGTACGGAAACCGACAAGGGCGGGTTTGGTTCCCCGGCGTTACGTCAGATCGCGCCAATGCCGCCATCGATGGCGAGCGTATGGCCGGTCATGAACGAGTTGGTCGGGTCGGCGGCGAACAGGATGGCGGTGATGACCTCATCCACCTCGGCGACCCGTTTCATCGGCACGCCGCGCGTCAGCTCTGCCAGCGCCTCGGCCTCCGGCGCGCCGCTGCCGCGGACAAAACCGTCGACCATCGCCGTGCGCGTATGGGCCGGGCAGATGGCGTTGATGCGTATGCCCTTGGTGGCGTACTCGGCGGCCGCAGACCTGGTCAGTCCGACGACGCCATGCTTGGCGGCGGCATAGACCGACAGCTTTGGCGCGCCGCCAAGCCCGGCGACGGAGGCGATATTGACGATCGTGCCGCCCTTGCCGCTCACTTTGAACTGTCGCTCCATGCACGGGATCTGGTGCTTCATCGCGAAGAAAACGCCCAAAAGGTCGATCTCGAGCACGCGGCGGGCCTCGTCCGATGCCACCTGCGGCAGGCGCACGAAGCTGTGGACGATGCCGGCATTGTTGACGGCGACATCCAGGCGGCCGAACCGTTCCGTCGCCAGCGTCACCAGATCTTCAGACAGCTTCTCCTCGGCGATGTTGCCAGCAAGGATCGCCGTCTCGGCCTCTAGTGTTTCGGCAAAGGCGGCCAATGCTTTTTCGTTCAGATCCGAGAGCACCAACCGCGCGCCTTCGGCGGCAAAGCCCTTTGCCGCGCCGCGGCCGAGGCCGCCGGCAGCGCCCGTGATCAGCACCGTCGCGCCGTCGAAACGACCCATCGCTCAGCTCTCCCAATTTTCAAGTATTCTTGTCGATCAATCTCACCGCCAGGCCGGCCAGCAGCTTGACCGCTTCGCCATAGGTTCTCGCCTTTTCCGGATTGGAGGCGTTGCCGTCCAGCGCGCGCCGGTAGACGCCCTGGCAGATTGCCGCCAACCGGAAAAAGGAGAAAGCAAGGAAGAAGCTCCAGTTGCCGATGCCGGAGAGCCCGCGCCGCCGGCAATAGGCGTCGACATAGGTCTCTTCGGACGGCAGGCCGAGCGTCGCGCGGTCGATGCCGCCGAGGCCACGAAACCCCGAGGCATGCGGCAGGCGCCACTGCATGCACTGATAGGCGAGGTCGGAGAAGGGGTGGCCGAGCGTCGACAGCTCCCAGTCAAGCACCGCCAGTACCCTGGGCTCGCCGGCTGCGAAGATCATGTTGTCCAGCCGATAGTCGCCATGCACCAGCGAGACACGGCCGTCATCAGCCGGCATATGCGTCTCGAGCCAGGCAATCAACCGGTCCATGTCGGCCACCTCTCCGGTTTCGGAGGCGCGGTACTGGCTGGTCCAGCGGGCGAACTGGCGTTCGAAATAATTGCCGGGTTTGCCGAAGTCGCTGAGGCCCGCCTTCTCGATGTCGACGTCGTGCAGGGCGGCAAGTGTTGCGTTCATGGCGTCGTAGATCGCGGCACGCTCGCCATTGTCCAACGCGTCGGGCAGCGCCGGATCCCAGAAGATGCGGCCGTCTATAAATTCCATGACGTAGAACATGCGGCCGATCAGGGAATCCTCGCCGGACAGATGCAGCATGGCGGGCACCGGCACGGCTGTTCCGGCAAGCGCCCGCATGACCCGGAACTCGCGGTCGACCTGGTGCGCGGATTTCAGCAACTGTCCAGGCGGTTTGGCGCGCAGCACGTAGCGGCCGCTTGCCGCCGTCAGCAAATAGGTCGGGTTCGATTGCCCGGATTTGAATTTCTCGATCGCGGAAAGCCCGGCGAAGCCCGGAATATGCGCTTCGAGATAAGGCCCAAGCGCTGCCTGATCGATCGCAAGCGCCGACTTGTCGTGCGCGTTGGTGTCGCCGCTCATGCCGTCTCTGGCTGGCGCTCGATCAGCGTCAGGGTCAGCCAGCGGGCGGTCAGCGCCGGCTTCTTCGAACCCTCGATCTCGATGGTCACGTCATGCGCCGTCTGCACCCAGCCCGACGGCCGGACCTTGACGTCGGCCAGCACGAAACGGGTGCGGATTCGCGATCCGGTCTTCACCGGCGCCAGGAAGCGCAGCGAATCGAAGCCGTGGTTGACGCCCATCTTGCTGTTTTCGAGCGGCGGCATGGTCTCGAAGGTCATCGCCGAAAGCAGCGACAGTGAAAGGAAGCCGTGCGCGATGGTGCCGCCGAACGGCGTCTCGCGCTCGGCGCGCTCGGGGTCGCAATGGATGAACTGATGGTCGTCGGTGGCGTCGGCGAACTGGTCGATCATGCGCTGAGTGACGATGCGCCACGGCGACACGCCGACTTCCTTGCCGACGCTGGCCAGAAGCACATCGAGACTGATCGGTTCCACGCTGATGTCCTCCACTTCGCCCGCCGGCTTCTCCGGCCGACATGTCATTCCTTGAACAGTTTCAGCCCATGCTGCACCGACTGCCCGCCGTCGATCGGCAGGATGGAACCGGTAACATAGCTGCCGGCACGGCTGCACAAATAAAGGGTTGCGCCAGCAATGTCATCCGGGGTGCCGATACGACCGATCGGAACATGGTTGCCGACATGTTTCGCCTGTTCTTCGGTTCCAGTGGCGAAAGCGGTCATGCGGCTCTGGAACGGGCCTGGGGCAAAGGCATTGACGGTGATGCAGCGACCGGCGAGCTCGATCGCCAGCGTGCGCGTCAGATGGTGAACGGCGGCTTTTGAGGCGGTGTAGGAATAGGCGTCGTCGGCCAGCGGCTGGGTGCCCATCACCGAACCCAGATTGATCACCCTTGCCGGATCGTCGTCGCTGGCCGCGGCGTCGAGCAGCGGCAGCAGTTCGCGCGTCAGGTGGAAGACGGCGGTGACGTTGACGCCGAGCACCTTGGCCCAGGCCGAATAAGGAAAACTTTCCAGCGGCGCGCCCCAGGAGACGCCGGCATTGTTGACCAGGATGTGCAGTTTTTCCGCGCGCAACTTCACCTCGGCGACCAGAGCCGCAATGCCTGCTTCGCTGGAGACATCGCCGGCAAAGCCCTCCGCGCGGCCCGATGCGCCGAGACCGTTCAGTTCGGCGGCGACCTTGACGCAATCCTCGCCCTTGCGCGAGGCGATCATCACGCTGGCGCCGGCCTTGACCAGGGCGGTTGCCGCCATGCGGCCGATGCCGGTCGCGGCGCCGGTGACCAGCGCGGTCTTGCCGGCGACCGAAAACAGCTCATCCAGATAGCTCATCGCATTTCCTCCGCCTTGCCCCTGTCTCGCGGCCGGGCGAAAGGGCTCGCGTTGACAAGGCTACCCGAAGTACGGTCATCCTTGCCACGGGTAAAGGGCCTGGATGCGCGTTGGAGGCCGGAGATCGATGGCGGACATGAATCTGGGCATGACCGAGCGGCTGAAGCCGATCCACGCGCGCGTCGCGGCGATGGTGCGCGACAAGATCATGCCGCTCGGCGAGGAATTTTTGGCCGAGATCGGCAAGGGCGGCGACCGCTGGGTCTACACTGAACGCCAGACGGAAATCCTCGAAGGGCTGAAAAGGACCGCCAAAGAGCGCGGCCTGTGGAATTTCTGGCTGACCGGTTCCGAGCGCGGTTACGGGCTTTCCACGGTCGAATATGCCTATCTGGCCGAAGAGATGGGCAAGGCGCATCTCGGCGCCGAGACCTTCAACTGCTCGGCGCCCGATACTGGCAACATGGAAGTGCTGGAGCGCTACGGCTCGGCCGAGCACAAGCAGCAATGGCTGGAGCCGCTGCTCGAGGGAAAAATCCGCTCGGCCTATCTGATGACCGAGCCGGATGTCGCGTCCTCCGACGCCACCAACATATCGATGCGCTGCGCACGGCAGGGCGGCGACTATGTGCTGAACGGCGAGAAATGGTGGGCATCCGGCGCCGGCGATCCGCGCTGCGCCATCTACATCGTCATGGTCAGGACCGGCGGCGACGACGAGCCGCAGCACCGCCGGCATTCGATGGTCCTGGTGCCGTCGGAGGCGAAAGGCGTGACCAAGGTGCGGCCCATGCAGGTCTATGGCGACGATTATGCGCCGCACGGCCACATGCATCTCAGGTTCGACAACGTGCGCGTACCGGCATCGAATCTGATCCTCGGCGAGGGCAGGGGATTCGAAATCGCGCAGGGGCGGCTGGGGCCTGGCCGTATCCACCACTGCATGCGTGCCATCGGCCAGGCCGAGATGGCGCTGGAGATGCTGTGCCAGCGCTCGGTGCGGCGCGAGGCGTTCGGTCAGCCATTGGCCAGGCTCGGTGCGAATTTCGACATCATCGCCGAATGCCGCATGGAGATCGAGATGGCCAGACTGCTCTGCCTCAAGGCGGCGTGGATGATCGACCAGGGCGATGCCCGCGCCGCCGCTCCCTGGATCAGTCAGATCAAGGTGGTAGCACCCCGTGTGGCGCTCAAGGTCACCGACGAGGCGGTGCAGATGTTCGGCGCGCAAGGCATCAGCCAGGACACGCCGCTCGCCCGCTCGTGGACGCATCTCAGGACGCTGCGGCTGGCCGACGGGCCGGACGCCGTGCATCGCCGGCAGGTGGCGCGGACCGAGCTGAAGAAGTACACGCAGGAAAAGGTCTGAGCCGCGGTTTGGCCAACCACCACTGAAATCCGCCGGCAAGCAAGGAGTTTCCCGATGGCCATCCCGTCCGAGATGAAGGCACTGCTGCTTGTCGGCGACGGCTACAGCAGGACGCCTTCAGGCTTCGCACTGGAAGCGATGGAGCCCTATCTCGAGCTAGGCGAGATTGCGGTGCCGGCGCCCGGGCCGACGCAGGTGCTGATCAAGGTCAGCCTCGCCTCGATCAACCCGTCCGACGTCGCTTTCATCAAGGGCCAGTACGGCCAGCCGCGCGCCAAGGGCCAGCCGGCTGGCTTCGAAGGGGTCGGCATCGTCGTCGCCGGCGGTGACGAGCCCTACCCAAAAAGCCTGGTCGGCAAGCGCGTCGCCTTCGCCACCGGCGTCACCAATTGGGGCTCCTGGGCGGACTATGCTGTCGCCGAGGCGGTCGTCTGCATTCCGCTCCTCGACACGGTTCACGACGAGGATGGTGCGGCGATGATCGTCAACCCGCTCACCGCGCTCGCCATGTTCGATATCGTCAAAGAGGCGGGCGAAAAAGCCTTCATCATGACCGCCGGCGCCTCTCAGCTCTGCAAGCTGATCGCAGGGCTTGCCAAGGAGGAGGGCTACAGGCCGATCGTCACCGTGCGCCGCGACGAGCAGATCCCGCTGTTGAAGGAAATCGGCGCGGCCCATGTGCTCAACGAGAAGGCGGCGGATTTCAAGGCTGCTCTGCGCGAGGTGATCAAGGCCGAGCAGCCGCGCATCTTCCTCGATGCGGTGACCGGGCCACTGGCCTCGACCATCTTCGACGCCATGCCGAAGCGCTCGCGCTGGATCATCTACGGACGGCTCGATGCCGAGGCGACGGTGATCCGCGAGCCCGGCCAGCTGATCTTCCAGCACAAGCATATCGAAGGCTTCTGGCTGAGCGAATGGATGCGCCAGTTCCGTGACAAGCGCGGCCCGGCGATCCTGGAGGCACAGAAGCGCTTTTCCGACGGGCGCTGGTCGACGGATGTGACGGCGGTGGTGCCATTGGCCGAGGCGATGGCGAAGATTCCGGCGGAGCTGGCCAAGCCGAACGGGAAGGTGTTTATTCGGCCGTGATCTTCCTTCTCCCCGTTCACGGGGAGAAGGTGCCCGAAGGGCGGATGAGGGGCGGCGCTTCCGTTTGTGAGGTTGGCTCTGCCCCTCACCTGCCTGCCGGCATCCTCTCCCCGTAAACGGGGCGAGGAAGGCTAGTCATTCCGCCGGCTCGACATTGGTGTAGGCGGCTTCTTCCAACTCGCGCTTCAGCCGCGCTTCCTCGTGCGTCTTCGGCGTCACGAAGCGGCCGAGCAGGAGATAGGCGACGGGGGTCAGGAACAGGGTCGAGACGGTGGCGAGGCCGAGCCCGCCGACGATCACCCAGCCGAGCGCGATGCGCGCCTCCGCACCGGCGCCCGCGGCCAGCACCAGCGGCACGCCGCCGAGCACGGTGCAGATCATCGTCATCATCACCGGGCGCAGGCGGATGATCGAAGCCTGCTCGATCGCCTCGCGCACGCCGAACCCGCGGTCGCGCAGCTGGTTTGCGAACTCGACGATTAGGATGCCGTTCTTGGCCATGACGCCGACCAGCAGCACCAGCCCGATCTGGCTGTAGGCGTTGAGGCTGGTGCCTGAGAGCAGAAGCGCGAAGATGGCGCAGGCAAGGCCAAGCGGCACCGTCGCCATGATGATGATGGCGCTGACGAAGCTTTCGAACTGGGCGGCCAGCACCAGCAGGATGATGACCAGCGCGAAGCCGAAGATGGTGATCATGGCGCTGTTGGTCTCGCCGAGCGTCGCGGCTTCCGCGAGCGGCAGGATGCGGCTGCCCGGCGGCAGCAGCGGCGTTGCGATCTCCTCGGCGCGGCTCAGCGCGTCGCCGAGCGCGAAATTGCCCGCCAGGTTCGAGGTGATCGCCACCGACGGCTGCTGCTGTTCGCGCGTCAGCGATGGCGGCACGGCGCGTTCGGTCAGCGTCGCGATGGTCGACATCGGCACGAAGCGGCCGTCGGCCGTCTTCAGGAAGATGTTCTCCAGATCGGTCGGGTCGTTGATCGGATTGGTCGTCGAGACCAGCTTCACCCCATAGCTGCGGTCGGCGATGTAGACGTCGACGACATCATTGCCGTCGAGCATTGCCTGCATGGTGTTGGCAAGCCCGGTGATGTCGATGCCGAGATCGGAGGCGCGCTCACGGTCGATGGCGACGGCAAGCTGCGGCTGTGTCGGGTCGACGGAGAGCCGCGGCGACTGGAAGCCCGGATCCTTGCGCATTTCGTCGATGACCTTGACCGCCGCTTCGCCGAGCGACTTGCGGTCATTGCCGACCAGCGCGAATTGCAGGCCGTTGCCGGCGCCGCGGATGCCCAGGCTGTTGGGCTGCACCGGGAAGACGCGCACGCTCGGCACCTGCCGGGTCAGTTGGCTGATCTCGGCCATGATCTCGCGCTGGCTGCGCGTGCGCTCGTTCCACGGCGCGAGCGTCATCACCATGAAGCCGTTGTTGTAGGCACCGTTCTGGCCGGCATTCTCGAAGGTGCTGCGGATCTCGCCGGAATCGCGCAGCGGCTGGATCAGTTTCTCGATCTTCTGCATCTGCTGCGTCGTGTAATCGAGGCTGACGCCCTGCGGCGCGCTGATGCGCAACAGCACGACGGCGCGGTCCTCGCTCGGCGTCAGCTCCTGGCGGATGGTGCCGAACAGGCTGAAGGCGGTGCCGGCGAACAACAGCGCCACCAGGACGACGATCCACGGCGCGTCGAGGCAGGCATGCAGGCAGCGTCGGTAGGTCGTGTTCAGCGCGCCGCCGATGCGGGCACCGATGCCGTTGCCGCCCTCATGGTGGAGCGCTGCGCTGGACAGCATGCGCGAGGCAAGCATCGGGCAGAGTGTCAGCGCCACCACGCAGGACAACAGCACCGACATGGCGAGCACGAATCCGAATTCGCGGAACAGGCCGCCGGTCTGGCCGGGCAGGAAGGAGATCGGCACGAAGACGGCGACCAGCGTCAGCGTGGTGGCGATTACGGCGAAGAACACCTCCTGCGCGCCGAGCACGGCGGCGGCGCGCGGGCCCATGCCTTCATTGCGCCGGCGCACGATGTTTTCGAGCACGACGATGGCGTCGTCGACGACAAGGCCGGTGGCCAGCACCAGAGCGAGCAAGGTCAGGATGTTGACCGAGAAGCCGGCGAGATAGATCGCGGCGATGGTGCCGATCATGGCGACCGGCATCGACAGGCCCGGAATGAGCGTCGCGCGCCAGTCGAGCAGGAAGGCGTAGATGACGATCAACACGATCGAGACCGACAGGGCCAGCGCGATCTCGACCTCATGCACGGCGCCGTTGACGAAGACGGCGTCGTCGCTGGTGACCTTGATCGCCATGCCCTGAGGCAGGTTCTCCTGCAGCTTGGCGACCGCGGCCCTGACGCCGGTCGAGATGTCCAGCGTGTTCGATTCCGCCTGGCGGATGATGCCGAGGCCGATGCCGGTCTTGCCGTCCGAACGCAAGGTGGTCTGGCCGATGTCGGGGCCGAGCGTGACGGTGGCGACGTCGCGGATGCGCGCCTTGCCGCCGATGATGATGTTCTCGAACTCGTCAGGCGTGGTCACGTCCGCCGTCGTGCGCACGATCAGGTCCTGGTTGGTGGTGGTGATCGAGCCGGCCGGCGAATCGAAGGCGACCGAGGCCAATGCTGTTCTAAGATCGGCGACGGTGAAGCCGTGGCTGGCCAGCTTGTTCTGGTCAACGTCGATGCGGAAGATCTTGTCGCGGTCGCCGGAGACCTGGACATCGGCGACACCCGGCACCGCGGCAAGCTCATCCTCGATCTGGTCCTGGACGATGACCGTCATGTCCTGCACCGACATGGTGTCGGAGGTGACGGCCAGCCGCATCACCGGTTCGGAATTGGCGTCGGCCTTGACGATGCGCGGCGGATCGGCGGTGTCCGGCATCTGGTTGGCGACACGGCCGACGGCGTCGCGTACGTCGGAGGCGGCGACATTGAGGTCGACGCCGTCGTTGAACTCGATGGTGACGCGGCTCGAGCCGAAGGACGAGGTCGACGAGATCGACTTGACGCCGGAGACGCGGGCGACCGCGCCTTCGATCGTATCGGTCAGCTCGCGGTCGACGGTTTCGGCGGCCGCACCCTCGAAGACCGTGCTGACGGTGATGACAGGGCGGTCGACATCCGGCAATTCACGGATCTCGACGCCGTAGAAGGCGGCAAGGCCGGCGACCGCGATCAGCGTGTTCAACACCAGGGCCATGACAGGCCGGCGGATGAACAGCGCGGTAAAGCCGGTTTCGCTGGCGGAGTTGACGGTGCCGGTCATGAGCCGTCAGCGTCGGCGGCGCGCTGTTCCTCGCCGGCGATGCGGACCTCACCGCCGTCGCTGACGCTCTGGGTGCCCTCGGTCACCACCATGTCGCCGCTGACGATCGGCGCGTCGATCAGCACCGTCTCGGTGTTGCGCTGGATGATGCGCACGGCGACGCGTTTCGCCTTGCCGTTCTGCACCGCCCAGACATAGGCGCCATCAGAGCCCCACTGGATCGCCAGCGGGCTGACGGCCGGATAGGAGTCGCCGGGGAATTTCATGCTGATCTGGAAGGACATGCCGGCGCGCAGCGAGTCGGCCGGATTGGCGATCGTTGCCTTGACCAGCAGGGTGCGGCTGTTCTCGTCGATGTGGTTGTCGATGGCCGAAACCGTTCCGGTATAGGCCTGCGCCGGGTTGGCGATCGGCGTCGCCGACAGTTGTGCGCCGACCTTGACGGCGGCGGCGAAGCGCTCCGGCACGAGGAAGTCGACCAGTATCGAAGAGCGGTCGTCCAGCGTGGCAATGGCCGACTCATTGGTAACATAGTTGCCGGCGGCGATCGGCAGGATGCCGACGGTGCCGGCGATCGGCGCGGCGATCGAGCGGCGCTGCAGGGCAAGTTCGGCATCGCGAAGTACCAGTTTGGCGACCGCCAGCACCACTTCGGCATCGGCGACGGCGACCGGTGTCGCGGTGTTGGAAGCCTGCAGCGATTTCACCCGGTCGAGCTTGTTCTGCGAGTCCTGTAAAACGAGCTTGGCGCGGTCCTGCGCGATCACCTCGGTCTCGGAATCGAGGGTAGCGATGATTTGCCCCTTTTCGACACGGGTGCCGGATTCGACTAGAAATTCGGTGAGGCGACCGGAACTGTAGGGATTGACCGTCACCGAAGCGTTGGCGCGGCCGGTGCCGATCGCCTGCAGGCGGTCGTTGATGGTGGCTGTGCCCGCCGGCAACGCAATGACGGTGGCTCGCTGGCCGGCGCCGTTGCTACCTGTTGCCTGCCTCGACGTGTCGACCGCGCCTGTCGTCACATTGGGCGCCGCGGCATAAGCCCAGTCGATACCCCAGCGCGCCAGCACCTCCGGCGCGCCCGGAAAGAAGCGAACCCAGGCGGCAGCCGCGGCCACCAGGACCACAAGCGCAAAAACGATCTGTCTCCAGGCGGCCATCGGCACTCCGGTTGGCAAACGTCTACCGGTTTCCCCAAGCATAAAACGCAGCAACGCACCCGGTTTGTGCGAAGCCACCAAAATATCATGGCTTTATGGCAATTCTGCCGCTGGCATGCACATTAAATCTGCGTAACCTTGGCGGGCTCGCCGCCAGGAAAGCCGGGGTCAGCGCAGGCTTTCCAATTCGCGGATGCGCTTGGCGCCATCGGTCTCGAGCTGTCTCGTCACCGCGCCGATCAGCGTTTCGGCGACGACGAAAAGCGCCGCCGAGGAATCCCAGGCCGAGGGCACGGCGGTGCGGCCGGCGATGACATGGCGGGCAAAGCGGGCGATCGGCGACAGCCATTGGTCGGTAAACAGCACGATGTGCACGCCGCGCTGATGCGCGGTTTCGGCGAAACGCACCAGGCTGTCCTGGTAGCGCCTGATGTCGAAAATCACCAGCACGTCACGCTTGCCCATGTCGATCAGCCGGTCGCGCCAGATGCCTTCCTGGCCGGCGAGGTGGTGGACGTCGGGCTGGACGATGGCGAGGTGAGCGGCCATGTAGCGCGCCAGCGGATCGGTGAAGCGGCCGCCGATCAGGAAGGTCTTGCCGCGGCGATGGGCAAGTGTCGCGGCGATGTCGGCAAGCTGCCTTTCGGACAGATGCCTGAATGTCTCGCGCATATTGTCGAGCGTCGCCTCCAGCATCGGCGACACCGCGCCGCCCGATGAGGCCGGGTTGAGCGTCCGCGTCGCCGGCGACTGCAATTGCGCCGCCAGTTCGTCCTGCAGTGCCGACTGGAATTCGGGATAGTTCTGGAAACCCAACCGGGCGACGAAACGCAGGATCGTCGGCGAGGACACGCCTGCCGCTGTAGAGAACTCGGCGACCGTCTTCAGGCCGATCAGCGGGTAGTTGGCGATCAGCGTCTGTGCGGCGCGCCGCTCGCCTGCCGGCATCGTGCCAATGCGGTCCGAGATCAGTTCGGCAATGCTGGAAATCATGTTTTCCCCCGCCTTTGGCTCAGTCGAAACCGCTTTCTCGAAATCGCGTTTGACAAAGCCGGACAAACTGTATGAAATCATCCACAGGGACGCAATGAGACAAAATACGTAACATACGATACAGCGCTCCCCCTGGGGACGTAGGCTATGGAGACAGCACGGCCCGCCAGCCTTGCATCGCCTGAAACCGTCAGGGTGACCAACCCCGGCGGATCAAGTCCGTTCGTGTTCACCTGCGACCACGCCTCCAATTATCTGCCCGCCGAATTCGGTACGCTCGGCCTGCCTGCCGAGGACCTTTCGCGCCACATAGCCTGGGATCCCGGCGCGCTGCCGGTCGCCCGGCGCATGGCCGAGGCGCTCGACGCGACGCTGGTCGAGACCGGCATCTCGCGCCTCGTCATCGACTGCAACCGTCCGCTCGACGCACCGGACCTTGTGCCGCCGGTCAGCGAGACCACGATCATCCCCGGCAATGCCGGCCTGTCGGACAAGCAGCGCGCGGAGCGTGTCGCTTTGTCGTGGCGGCCCTTCCATGACACGATCGCAGAGATCGTCGACAAAAGGCTGGCGCGCGGGCAGGTGACGCGGCTGGTATCGGTGCATTCCTTCACGCCCGTCTACAAGGGTAAGAGCCGGCCTTGGCATATCGGCATCATCCATGACGAGGACCGCCGGCTGGCGGCGCCGCTGATATCAGCGCTGCAGCGGCTGACCGGCGTCACGGTCGGCGTCAACGAACCCTATTCGCCGGCCGACCGCGTCTATTTCACGCTGGAACGCCACGCGCGTTCGCGCGGCCTTGCCTGCGCGATGATCGAAATCCGCAACGACGAAATTTCCGGCGAAGCCGGGCAGCGGAAATGGGCGGATATGCTCACCGGTATTTTTCTGGATCTGGAGCCCGAGGAGGCCAGCGGCTCCCGACAACGTGCAGTGGGAAAGTCAGTACAATCGGCCAGCTAAGAACTTAAAAGGGGACAAAAAATGTCATCGCAAGACTATTCGGACGTCGACAAGAAGGAGGATCTGAAGGTCCTTCACGGAATGGGCTATGCCCAGGAACTATCGCGAAGCATGAGTCGCTTCTCGAATTTCGCCATCTCGTTTTCTATCATCTGCATCCTGTCGGGTGGCATCAACTCCTTCGCGCAAGCCACCTCGTCGATCGGCGGCGCCGGCGCCGGCATTGGCTGGATCGTCGGCTGCTGCGTGTCGGGATTTTTTGCTCTCGCCATGGCGCAGATCGCCTCGGCATTCCCAACTGCCGGCGGCCTCTATCACTGGGCGTCGATCCTCGGCAACCGCTTCACTGGCTGGCTTACGGCATGGCTCAACCTGCTCGGCCTGATCACGGTGCTCGGCGCCATCAATATCGGCACCGCCTTCTTCTTCGTCGGCACTTTCGGCGGAGCTTTCGGCATTACTGGAACGGCGGGTGAAATCGTCGGGTTCGTTGCCTTCATCACCGTGCTGCAAGCGCTGTTCAACCATTTCGGCATCAAGCTGACCGCCATGCTGACGGACGCTTCCGGCTTCCTGATTCTCGGAGCCACGGCTGTGTTGATCGTGGCTTGCCTGGTGTTTGCACCGGCGATCGACATCACGCGGTTGTGGACGTTCACCAACTATTCGGGTGACGCGGGTGGCGGTGTCTTCCCGCAAACCGACTCCATGACCTACCTCTTCCTGCTCTGCCTGCTGCTGCCGGTCTACACCATCACCGGCTATGACGCGTCGGCGCACACTTCGGAAGAAACGCTGAAGGCAGCGCATTCCGTGCCGCGGGCGATCGTTTCGTCCGTGCTCTGGTCTTCGCTGATCGGCTGGGCAATGCTGTGCGCCATCGTTCTGGCGATTCCGGACCTGGCTGCCGGCGCCAAGCAGGGCTGGAGCGTATTCTTCTCGACGATGGATGCGATCCTGCCGGGCTGGCTGAAGCAGCTGCTCTACCTGGCAATCCTGATCTCGCAGTTTCTTTGCGGTTTGGCCACGGTGACCTCGGCCTCGCGCATGCTGTTTGCCTTCTCGCGCGACGGCGGCATGCCGGTCGGCTCGGCCGGGCTCGCCAAGGTCAGCCCGACTTGGCGCACGCCTGTCAACGCCATCTGGACCGCGGCGATCCTTGAGATCATCTATGTGTTTCTTGCCCAGTTCATCTCGATCGGCGGCACCAACATCTACACCATCGTCGTCAATTCGACGCTGGTGTTCCTGTTCCTGTCGTTCACCATTCCGATCGTGCTTGGCATGCTGGCTTTCGGGACGGCGAAATGGCCGACTCCCGGCCCGTGGAATCTCGGCGCCGGGCTGTTCAAGCTGTTTTGCATCCTGTCGGTTATCGGCATGGCGATCATCTTCTACATCGCCGTCCAGCCGCCCAACGACAAGGTGCTCTACATCACGCTCGCCTTCATCGTGCTGACCGCCGTGCTTTGGTTCGGCTTCGAAAACCGCCGCTTCCAGGGCCCGCCGATCGGCGACCAGATTGCCAAACGCCAGGCGGCGATCAAGGTAGCGGAACAGGCGGTCGGCGAGACCGGCCACTAACGTCGTCAAATCAACCATGGCCGGCATCGTGCCGGCCATGGTTTCGTTTATCCATTTCAATCGACAAGCGCTGGAGTGCCACAAGAATGGCCGGAAATTTCTCGTTCGATCAGTTGAAGAAGGCGGTCTCCAGCGGCGAGATCGACACGGTGCTGGCCTGCATCGTCGATCTGCAGGGCCGGCTCGCGGGGAAACGTTTCCTGGCGCAGTATTTCGTCGATTCCGCCCATGACGAGACGCATGGCTGCAACTATCTCTTGGCCGCCGACATCGATATGGAGCCGGTGCCCGGCTACAAGGCGGCAAGCTGGTCGAAAGGCTATGGCGACTTCGTCATGAAGCCGGACCTGGCGACGCTGCGGCGCATTCCCTGGCTGGAAAAGACCGCGCTGGTGATCTGCGACGTGCTCGACCACCACACGCATGACGACCTGCCGCATTCGCCGCGCGCCATCCTGAGGAAGCAGGTCAAGCGGCTGAAGGAACGCGGCTATATCGGCTATTTCGCTTCCGAACTCGAATTCTATCTGTTCAACGAGACCTACGATTCCGCCCGCAAGAAGCACTGGCAGGGCCTTGACACCGCCTCTCCCTATATTGGCGACTACCAGATCGGCATCACCACCAAGGAAGAAGGCGTCATGCGCCGGCTCCGCAACGAGATGGATGCGGCCGGCATCCCGATCGAGAACTCCAAGGGCGAGTGGGGTCCGGGCCAGGAAGAGATCAATGTGCGCTATGCCGAGGCGCTCGAGATGGCCGACCGCCACGTCATCCTGAAGAACGGCGCCAAGGAGATCGCCGAATCCGAAGGCAAGGCGATCTCCTTCATGTCCAAGTACAATTACGGGCTCGCCGGCAATTCCAGCCACATCCACAATTCGCTGTGGAGCGCCGACGGCAAGACGCCGCTGTTTTTCGACAAGAAGGCCGACTGGACGCTGTCGACGCTCGGCCAGCAATGGGCGGCGGGCCAGCTCAAATACGCCAAGGAGTTCACCTGGTTCCTGGCGCCCTACATCAATTCCTACAAGCGCTTCCAGGCCGGCACCTTCGCGCCGACCAAGATCATGTGGAGCGAGGACAACCGAACCGCCGGCTTCCGGCTGTGCGGTGAGGGCACCAAGGGCATCCGCATGGAATGCCGCATCGGCGGCGCCGACCTCAACCCTTATCTCGCCTTCGCGGCGCTGATCGCGGCCGGCCTTGCCGGCATCGACGAAAAGCTGGAGCTGCAGAAGCCGTTCGTCGGCGACGCCTACCAGGCCTCGCGCCTGCCGGAGATCCCGAAGACACTGCGAGACGCCACCGAGACGCTGGCCAAGTCGAAAATGCTGAAGCAGGCGCTCGGCGAGGACGTGCTCGAACACTATGTCCACACCGCGAAGTGGGAGCAGTTCGAATACGACCGCCGGATCACGGATTGGGAACTGCACAGAGGGTTCGAGCGGTATTAAGGTTGCCGGGAACGCCGGCGTTGCCCCTCACCCTAACCCCGTGAACAATGGGCGGACGGCGTCAGCGCCGGAGCTTCTTCCTTCTCCCCGTCACTATACGGGGAGAAGGTGCCGGCAGGCGGATGAGGGGCAGCATCAACCCATATGATTTCGATTGTTAGAACGTGCGAGGACTTAGAAAATGACCGAAACGGTCAAACTCAAATCACCCGTCGATGGTTCGATCTATGCCGAGCGTCCGATTGCCACGGACCAGGCCATCAACGCCGCGGTCGAACGCGCCAAGGCGGCGCAGGAAAAATGGGCTGAGACGCCGATCGTCGAGCGCGGCAAGTACATGCTTGCCATGCTGGAAGCGCTGGTCGCCATGAGCGACGAGATCGTGCCGGAGATCGCTTGGCAGATGGGGCGGCCGGTGCGCTACGGCGGCGAGTTCGGCGGCGTCAAGGACCGCACCAACTACATGGTCGAGATCGCCGAATCGGCGCTGAAGCCGGTTCTGGCCTCCAATCCGAAGGACGGCTTCCGCCGCTATGTGAAGAAGGTGCCGCTCGGCGTCGTCATGGTGATCGCGCCGTGGAACTATCCCTATCTGACCGCCGTCAACACCATCGTGCCGGCGCTGATGGCAGGCAGCGCGGTCATCCTCAAACACGCGGCGCAGACGCTGCTGGTCGGCGAACGCTTCCAGCAGGCGTTCGACAAGGCCGGCCTGCCGAAGGGCCTGTTCCAGAACGTCGTGCTGAACCATGCCCAGACCGAGAAGCTGCTCGGCTCGGGCAAGATCGACCATGTCAACTTCACCGGTTCGGTCGGCGGCGGCCGCGCCATCGAGAAGGCGGCGGCCGGCACCTTCATGACGCTCGGCCTCGAGCTCGGCGGCAAGGATCCGGCCTATGTGCTGCCGGATGCCAAGATGGACCACGCCGTCGCCAACCTGGTCGACGGCGCCTTCTACAATTCCGGCCAGTGCTGCTGCGGCATCGAACGCGTCTATGTGCATGAGAAAGTCTATGACGAATTCGTCGAAGGCTTCATCGCCGAGACGAAGAACTATGTCGTCGGCAATCCGCTGGAGCAGGCGACGACGATGGGGCCGATGGCGCAGGCGCGGTTCGCCGACCTGATCCGCGAGCAGAAGGCCGAGGCGCTGCGCAAGGGTGCTACAGCACACATCAACATGAAGGTGGCCGACGACAGAGCCGGCTCGCCCTATCTGGCGCCGGAAGTGCTGACCGGGGTTGACCACCAGATGAGCGTCATGCGCGAGGAAAGCTTTGGGCCGATCGTCGGCATCATGAAGGTGCGCAACGACGAGGAGGCGATCGCGCTGATGAACGACAGCCCCTATGGGCTGACCGCCTCGATCTGGACCGGTGACATCGAGCATGCGGTGGCGATCGGCGACCGCGTCGAGACCGGCACCGTGTTTATGAACCGCTGCGACTATCTCGATCCGGCTCTGGTCTGGACCGGGGTCAAGGACACCGGCAAGGGCGCGGCCCTTTCGGCCATCGGCTACGACAATTTGACGAGGCCGAAATCCTATCATCTGCGTCAAGCCATCTGAATTTCGAAAGACAAAAATGTCCAAGCTCATCTCCAAATGGAACTACCCCACCACCGTTCGCTTCGGCGCCGGGCGCATCAAGGAATTGCCCGATGTGCTCGCGGCCACCGGCATCAAGCGGCCGCTCTTCGTCACCGACCCGGGGCTGGCCAAGCTGCCGGTCGTCGCCTCGACCTTGAAGATCCTCGACGATGCCAAGGTGCCCTACGGCGTGTTTTCCGAGGTGAAGCCGAACCCGGTCGATTCGAACCTGACCGCCGGCATCGCCGTGTTCAAGAAGGGCAAACATGACGGCGTCATCGCCTTCGGTGGCGGCTCGGCGCTCGATCTCGGCAAGCTGATCGCCTTCCAGGCCGGCCAGACGCGCCCGGTCTGGGACTTCGAGGATGTCGGCGACTGGTGGACCAGAGCCGATTCGGATGCGATCGCACCGATCATCGCCGTGCCGACCACAGCCGGCACCGGCTCTGAAGTCGGCCGCGCCGGCGTCATCACCAATGAGGCGACACACACCAAGAAGGTTATCTTCCATCCGAAACTTTTGCCGGCAATCGTCATTGCCGATCCGGAACTGTCGGTCGGCATGCCAGGCTTCATCACCGCCGGCACCGGCATGGATGCGCTGGCCCACTGCCTCGAGGCCTATTGCGCGCCGGGTTATCACCCGATGGCCGACGGCATCGCGGTGGAAGGCATAAGGCTGGTCTTCGAGAACCTGCCGAAGGCCTATGCCAACGGCAAGGATATCGTCGCCCGCGCCCACATGATGAGCGCGGCGGCCATGGGTGCGGCCGCCTTCCAGAAAGGACTGGGGGCCATCCATTCGCTGTCGCATCCGATCGGTGCGCTCTACGACACCCATCATGGCATGACCAACGCCGTGTTCATGCCCTATGTGCTGACCTTCAACCGCGACGCCATCGATGAGCGCATCGCCCGGCTCGCCGCCTATTGCGGCATCAAGGGCGGCTTCGATGGTTTCGCCAAGGCGATCATCAAGCTGCGCAAGGAGCTGAAGGTGCCGCATGCGCTGCCGGGCCTGATCAAGGGGCTCGACATGGACAAGATGCGCAAGGGGCTGATCGCCGACATGGCGGTGGTCGATCCGACCGCCGGCGGCAACCCGGTCAAGCTGACCAAGAAGGCGGCGCTGACGCTGCTCGAAAACGCCATCGCCGGCACGGTGTAACGCGAATTTCAAGTCGAAAATTGATCTGTGAAATGAGGGCAAACCAAGGGGGAAAGGGTGAAATGCAAGACGGAAAGTAATTAGCCGGAAAATTAAGTGATGGCTAATTGCTACAGCCGGTTAAAAAGAGTTAACTTTTCGCGCTGCCGGCCACTGGTTTCACATAGTTTTCATCTGGCTGTCACACGAAAACGATACCGCATCGCAGGCGTCCAACGACGTCAGTTCAACGGAGAGAACACATGTTCAAATTCACGGGGAAAGTGCTTTCCCTTTCGGCCGCGGCGCTTTTCGCGTCGACGGTGATTTCGTCCGCGGATGCGATGGACGATCTCGTCAAGGCCGCCAAGGCCGAGGGCCAGCTCACGACCATCGCGCTGCCGCACAGCTGGTGCGGCTACGGCGACGTCATCGCCGGCTTCAAGGCGAAATATCCGGGAATCACCATCAATGAGCTCAATCCCGACGCCGGCTCCGGCGACGAGATCGAAGCGATCAAGGCCAACAAGGACAATAAGGGTCCGCAGGCGCCCGACGTCATCGATGTCGGCCTGTCCTTCGGCCCGTCCGCCAAGGCTGACGGCCTGATCCAGGCCTACAAAGTATCGACCTGGGACTCGATCCCCGACAGTGCCAAGGACCCTGAAGGCTACTGGTACGGCGATTACTACGGCGTGCTCGCCTTCGGCGTGAACAAGGCCGTCGTCCAGAATGCACCACAGGACTGGGCTGACCTGGAGAAGTCGGAATATGCCAACTCGGTGGCGCTCGCTGGCGATCCGCGCACGTCGAACAACGCCGTCATGTCGGTCTACGCTGCGGGCCTCGCGGCTGGCGGCACCGCCGGCCAGGACGCCGCCGCCAAGGGGCTGCAGTTCTTCAAGAAGCTCAACGACGCCGGCAACTTCGTGCCGGTCGACGGTGAAGCGGCGGCTGTCGCCCAGGGCACGACCCCGATCGTGATGAACTGGGACTACAACCTGCTTGCCATGCGCGACAAGATGGCTGGCAATCCGGAAATCGAAATTGTCGTGCCAAAGGGAGCGGTGGTCGCAGGCGTCTACGTACAGGCGATCAGTGCCTATGCGCCGCATCCGAACGCAGCCAAGCTGTGGATGGAGTATCTGTATTCCGACGAAGGCCAGCTCGGCTGGCTGAAGGGCTACTGCCACCCGATCCGCTTCAATGACCTCGCCAAGAAGAACGCGATCCCGAAGGAAATGCTGGACAAGCTACCGGCGGCCGAGAACTACGAAAAGGCGGTCTTCCCTACCTTGGAGGAACAGAACGCTGCCAAGAAGGAAATTAGCACAAACTGGGACGCCATCGTTGGCGCCGTCGTGAAGTAATGCATAGGGCGCCGGCCGGTTCGCTGCCCGGCGCCCTATGCAAAATTTCGGGAATTCCATGGCAGACTCGACAATGCCCCAGACAGCCAGCGTCAGTCCACGCGCGCCGGAGATCAGCCGCCTTCGGCTGCCACTGCATTGGTTAGGCGTAGCTCCGTTCTTCGTTTTCGCGCTGCTCTTTCTGATCTTGCCCACGGTTGGGCTGATCGCCGGCGCGTTCAAAAACGCAGCTGGCGACTATACGTTCGAAAACATTATAGCGTTGTCGCAACCCAAGCTCGCCGCGGCCTATCTGGTATCCATTCAGATCAGCGTTGTTTCTGCGGTCCTTGGCGCCTTGATCGGCCTGGCAATGGCAGTAGCAGTCGTTCGCGGAGGCTTGCCCTCGTGGTTACGCTCGGCAACCTTGACCTTCTCTGGCGTCGCCTCGAATTTCGCCGGCGTACCGCTGGCATTCTCGTTCATCGCGACGCTAGGTCGGCTCGGAGTGGCGACGATCCTGTTGCGAGACATTTTTGGCATTAACATCTATTCGCTCGGCTTCAGTATCTTTTCGTTCTGGGGCCTGGTCCTCACCTACCTCTATTTTCAGATTCCATTGATGATCGTCATCATCACGCCGGCGGTCGATGGGTTGAAGAAGGAATGGGGCGAAGCTGCCGCCACGCTCGGCGCAACCAATTGGCAATATTGGCGCATGGTGGTCATCCCGGTCTTGTGGCCCAGTTTTCTCGGTACGACGGTTCTCCTCTTTGCCAACGCGTTCGGAGCGGTCGCAACGGCCTATGCACTGACGGGGCCGTCCCTCAACATCGTCCCAATCCAGCTGTTCGCGCAGATTCGTGGCGACGTGCTTTACAATCCGAATCTAGGCTACGCGCTTGCACTCGGCATGATCGTCATCACCGGCCTGGCCAACCTCTTCTATATCTTGTTCCAACGGCGAGCCGAACGGTGGCTGAAATGAAGCAGGGCAGCCGCTTTTGGGCTTGGCTCGTGTTTGGCGTGGGAACCACCTATTTTATCCTGCCGCTTTTAGCGACCTTTGAATTCTCCTTGCGCAAGCGGCGCGGGGAATACTCCTTCGACGCCTACCGCTCAGTCTTCGAAGATCCGAATTTCCAGACGACATTTACCTACTCCGTCGTCGTGGCGATCTTCACCATTCTTTTGGGCGTGCTCCTCGTTGTCCCGACGGCCTACTGGATTCGGCTGCGGCTACCGAATCTGCGGCCGGTTGTAGAGTTCATCACCCTGCTGCCGCTGGTTATTCCCGCTATCGTCATCGTCTTCGGCTACATCAGAATGTTCGGTTCGAATTCGACGTTACCTTTTCTGGCGACAGCGCGCGGCACCGATGTTCTGCTGGTCATCGGCTATGCAGTGCTGGCGCTGCCTTATATGTACCGGGCGGTCGATACGGGTCTCAGGACCATCGACGTCAGAACGCTCACCGAAGCCGCACAAATCCTCGGCGCCGGCTGGACCACCATCATCGCCCGCATCATCCTGCCGAACGTACTGATCGCCGTCTTGTCTGGCGCGTTCCTGAGTTTTGCCATCGTCATCGGCGAGTTCACCATGGCCTCGCTGTTGAACCGCCCGGCCTTCGGTCCCTACCTGCAGAACATCGGCGCCAACAGTGCCTATGAACCGTCAGCACTGGCGATCATTTCGTTCGCCATTACCTGGGGCTGCATGTCGCTGATCCAGATCCTGTCCCGCTTCGCGCCGAAATCGGCGAACCGCCCAAATTGATCGAGAGAACCACGCCATGGCCGACCCATTCCTCTCTATCCAGCACGTTCGAAAATCCTTCGGCGCCACCACGGTCGTGGAGGATTTCAGCCTCGACGTGGAACCGGGTGAATTTGTCTCCTTCCTCGGGCCGTCGGGTTGCGGCAAGACGACGGTGCTGCGCATGGTTGCCGGCTTCGAGGAGCCTTCGGCCGGCAAGATCGTCGTCGCCGGCAAGGACATCACAAGGCTGAAGCCCAACCAGCGCAATGTCGGCATGGTGTTCCAGGCCTATGCGCTGTTCCCCAACCTGACGGTGGCGCAGAACATCGCCTTCGGGCTGAAGGTTGCCGGCATGCCGAAGGCAGATGCGGACAGACGCGTCGCCGAGATGCTCGACATCATCAAGCTGCCGCAGATGGGCGACCGCTATCCCTACCAGCTCTCCGGCGGCCAGCAGCAGCGCATCGCGCTGGCGCGGGCGATTGCGCCGAAGCCGAAGCTGCTTTTGCTTGACGAGCCGCTGTCGGCGCTCGACGCCAAGGTGCGCGTGTCGCTGCGTGAGGAAATCCGCTCGATCCAGAAAAAGCTCGGCATCACCACCATCTTCGTCACCCATGACCAGGAAGAGGCGCTGTCGATCTCCGACCGCATCGCGGTGATGTATGGCGGCAAGGCCGAGCAGGTCGGCACGCCGTTCGAAATCTATAACCGCCCGGCAACCAAATTCGTCGCCAATTTCGTCGGCACGCTGAACGTGCTCGAAGGCACGGTGACCGACGCCGCTTCAGGCATGGTGCGCGTCAATTCGCAAGAGGTCGCGCTAAAGGGCAAGCTCAACGGCTCCAAGTCCGGCGACACGCTGTCGCTGGCGCTGCGGCCGGAAGCGATTTCGCTCGGACGCCAGCCCGGCCGCGACTCCAGCCTTGCGGGCGAAATCTCAGAAGTGCATTTCCTCGGCTCCGTCATCCGGGTTCGCGTCGGCATCGGCGGCAGCACCGTCTCGCTCGACACGTTCAACAGCCCGGCGACACCGCCGCCAGCGGTTGGCGAAAAGGCCGAGATTTCGTTCGCCTCAAGCGACATGCTGGTGCTGCACTGATCCGGTGAGAAGCCGGCAGGGCCGAAGCGTTCAAGCCGGCGGGATGAAGGGCTGGAAGATCGCCTGAAAGACGGGCAATGCCTCCAACCGCGCGGCGTGAGCCTCGAGCGCCGGGAAGCCGGCCAGCGGAACCAGGCCCGGATGCGCTTCGCCGAGGAAACGCAGCACGGCGGCAACCGCGACATCGGCATGGCCGATACGATCACCGAACCAGTAGGCACCGGGTCTCGCGGCGCGGTCCGCTTCCAATGCGGCAAGGACGCTCTCGATCTGCGTTCGGCAGCGGCCGACCCAAAGGTCGGAGGCCTTCTCGTGCAGGCGCTTTTCGTAAAACAGGCTGACGCTTTTGTCGCCAAGCCCGGTGGCCAGGGCCGCAATCCTGAGCGCCTGATGGCGGGCGGGCTCGCCTGTCGGAAACATCCTTCGATCGGCCGCTACCAGGCTGTCGAGATAATCGAGCATCAGATGGCTTTCCGTCAGCACTTCGCCATCGTCCAGCACCAGCGTCGGGACGCGCGTCAGCGGGTTATAGGGACGGATCTTGTCGGCATCGCCGAAGGCCGACCATGGCCGATGCTCGAAGGGCAGGCCGTAGAGTGTCAGCGCGATGCCGACGCGGCGGACGAAGGGCGAGTCGTACTGGCCGATGAGGATCATGACCAAGGCTTATACGCCGGCAATCGGGTCGAAGCATACTGCCAGCCAGGCTGAGCATAGTGGACAATCAACAGCATCCCGCGGCTTTGCCGCTACCAATAGTCCCGCTACGATAGGGTATGGCCCTTTTCGAACTGACCCTTGTTCTCCTGCTGATTGCCGTTGCGCTGACGGCCTTGTCGCGGCGTATCCAGATTCCCTATCCAGCCTTGCTGGCGTTGGCGGGCGCCGGTATCGCCTTCCTGCCCGGCGCGCCGACAATCGAGATCGATCCGGAACTGGCACTTGCCCTGTTCATCGCGCCGGTGCTTCTCGATGCCGCCTATGACACCTCGTTGCGCGATCTCAATCGCTACCGACTGCCGCTTGCCTTGCTGGCATTCGGCGCCGTCATTTTCACCACCGTGACTGTCGCGCTGGTCGGCTGGAAAATGGCAGGCCTGCCGATCGCCGCGGCCATTGCCCTTGGCGCCATCGTCGCGCCGCCCGATGCGGTCGCGGCGGCGGCGGTGCTCGGACAGTTCAAGGTGCCGCACCGCATCACCGCCATCCTGCAAGGCGAAAGCCTGCTCAACGACGCCACTGCGCTGCTGATCTACCGGTTCGCGGTTACGGCTGCACTCGGTCCGGTCCTTCTGAGTGACGCCGTGCCAACGATCTTGCTATCGACGGTCGGTAGCCTCGCTGCCGGTTATGTACTTGGCCGTCTCTCGTTGCTGATGCTCACCCGTATCGAGGATGCGGCAAGCAGTACGGTGGTGCAATTCGCCGGGACATTCGGGGTCTGGATACTAGCCGACAAGCTGGGGCTTTCAGCCATCATCACGATCGTCGTCTATGCCATGACCATTGCGCGCACGGCACCGCGCCTCATGTCGGCCAGAAGGCGCGTCAGCACCTATTCGGTCTGGGAGTCGGCGGTGTTCGTGCTCAACGTGCTGGCCTTCGTGCTGATGGGCCTTCAGGCGCGCTCGATCGTCGAGCGGCTTGCCGGGCAGGGGCAAGCCGAAGCGTTCGTGTTTGCCGCAGCGGTTCTCGCCGTCGTCATAGTTTCGCGTCTTGTCTGGGTGCTGGGCTGCGGCGTGATCCTCAGGTGGTTTGCTCGCTTCGGTGACGCGGAGCGCCGGGCGGAGGCTCCGTCTTTACGCGGCGGCGTGCTCATCGGTTGGTGCGGTATGCGCGGCTTGGTGACCCTTGTCGCGGCGTTTGCCTTGCCGCAAGACTTTCCCAGCCGCGACCCGATCGTGCTCGCCGCCTTCACAGTCGTCCTCGGCACGCTGGTGCTGCAGGGCATGAGCCTGAAGCCACTGTTGCGCTGGCTTGATCTCGATCCGGACGAAACGATCGACCGTGAGGTTGCGCAGGCACGCGTCGCCATCATGCAGGCGGCGCTTGACGTCTTGAGCCGCAAGACGTCGAATGCCGCGGCTGCGGTGCGCGAGCAATATACCGCCCAGCGCACGATCGCCGAAAATCCCGAGGATGCCGAGGCAGCGACCGAATACGACCGGTTGCGTCTCTATGCCATCAAGAGCCAGCGGGATGCGCTGGAAGAACTACGCCGCGACGGAACGATCGGCGACGAAGCGTATCATCGCTTGGAGGAAGAAATCGACTGGTCGGAACTTGCCGCCTCTCCAGCCGGACGGTTCCAGCCGCTGACGACCTAGCCGCTGGCCCAGTTCCGTCATCCGCCCGGCACATTGCGTCGCAATCGCCGAACCGCTACTGCCATCACGAAATTGAGCCGGATAAGCAATGAAGCTCGTCAGCTACAACATCCAGTACGGCTTCGGCGGCGATGGCCGCTACGACCTCGCGCGCTGTGCCAAGGTCGTTGCCGGCGCCGACATCATCGCCTTGCAGGAGGTGGAGCGGCACTGGCAGCGCACAAACGAGGACGATCAGCCGGAACGTCTTTCCCGGTTGCTGCCCGGCTATCACTGGGTCTATGGCCCGGCCTTCGACATGGATGCGAGCCAGGAACGCGATGGCCGCATGGTCACCCGTCGCCGGCAGTTCGGCACCATGCTGCTGTCCAGGCTGCCGATCGTCTGGTCGCGCCTGCACACGCTGCCGCTGCGCCGCACGCTGCGGCCTCTCAACACCCGCAATGCGGCGCTCGAATGCATGATCCGCACCCCCGCAGGTCCGGTGCGGGTACTGTCGCTGCATCTCGCCCACATCGCTGCCGAGGAGCGGCTGGAGCAGATCGACTATCTGCTCAACGAACATCGCCGGGCGCCTTCCGAAGGCGGGCCATGGAGCGGCGCCGACGATGAGCCCGAGCGCAACTGGAGCAATGGCGAGCCCGAGCCGGAGAACCCGCTCGCCGCGATCTGGCTGGGTGACTTCAACATGGAGCCCGGGAGCGCCGAATACCGGCGCATCGTCGGCAGCACGCCGTATCATCGGGGTGCCGCGTATCTCGACGGCTTTGTCGATGCCGCCGCCGTCGCCGCAGAGCCGGTGGCGGATTTCCACACCCATGTGAAGGCAATCGATGGCAAGGTGACCAAGCGCCGGCTCGACCATTGCTTCGTCGGCGGCATTTTTGCGGATCGCGTGCGCTCGGTCAGGGCCGACATCGGCGAGGTCGCCTCGGACCATTTTCCGCTGCGTGTCGACATCGACCTGGAGACGCCGCTCGCCGCTGCGACAGCCGGAGGCGGATGAGGCAGCGATGACCTTGTTCGTGTTCTTCGCGGTGCTTGCCGCCGCCGCCATGCACGCGATCTGGAACGCGCTGGTCAAGGTGCATCTCGACCGCTTCCTGTCGATCACGCTGATGACGCTCGGCATGGGCGCGGCAGGACTGGTGGTGCTGCCTTTCGTCGAGGTGCCGAAGGCCGAAGTGTGGCCCTACATCATCGCTTCGGTAATATTCCACATGGGCTACCGAACCTTCCTCATCGGCGCCTACAGGGCCGGCGATTTCGCCCAGACCTATCCGCTGGCGCGCGGCACCGCGCCGCTGCTCGCCGCACTCGGCGGCATGGTGGTGGTCAAGGAGGTGCCGGCACCGCTCGCCATCCTCGGCATTCTGCTGTTGTCGGCCGGCACGCTGGTGATGTCGTTTCGGGGCGGCGCGCATCTGGAGCGGCTCAATTTGCGCGCGGTCGGTTTTGCGCTCGGCACCTCGATCTTCATCGCCAGCTATACGCTATCCGACGGCAGCGGCGCGCGGCTCGCCGCCACCGCGCAGAGCTATGCCGCCTGGCTGTTCATCTGCGATGCCATCGGGGCGCTGGTACTGTGCCTCATCTTCCGTGGACGCCAAGCGCTGCCGGTGCTGGCGCGCGACTGGAAGGCGGGTCTGTTCACCGGCGTGCTCAGCGGTGCCGCCTACTGGATCGTCATGTGGGCGATGACCAAGGCGCCGATCGCCTCGGTCGCCTCGCTGCGCGAGACCTCCATCCTGTTCGCCATGTTGATCTCGGTCTTCGCGCTGGGCGAAAAGATGACGGGCTGGCGTGGTGCTGCCGCGCTCAGCATCGTCGCCGGCGTCGTGGCGCTCAGGCTTGGCTAACCAAGCACCGTCATCACCTGGCCGCGCCGTTCCGGACTGAAGCGAATGACGACGATGATGCAGACCGCGACCACGCCCGCGAAAAGCGCCAGCGCGTAGCCGTAGCTACCACCCGGACCCTCAGCGATGCCGGCCTGGTAGGGGCCGCCATAGGAGGCCGCGAGATTGCCGGCCTGGTAGATGAAGCCGGGCAAGGTCGCGCGCACGGCGCCGGGCGAAAGCTCGTTGAGGTGCACCGGAATGACGCCCCAGGCGCCCTGGACCGCGACCTGCATGATGAAGGCGCCGATGGCCAGCATGAAGGGCGTGGTCGAGTAGGCCCACAGCGGAATCGACGGCAAGGCGATCAAGCAGGCGATGGTGATTGCATTGACGCGGCCGATCTTCTCGGACAGCGCGCCGAACGCCAGGCCGCCGACGATAGCGCCGATGTTGGCGACGATGGTGATCCAGCTCACCGTATGCGGGTCGAAGCCATGCTGCTTCTTCAGGAAGGTTGGGTAGAGGTCCTGGGTGCCATGGCTGAAGAAGTTGAAGAACATCATCAGCACCACCGCATAGAGAGCAACGCCCCAGTGCCTTTGCAGCGTTTCCAGGAGCCCCGGCCTGGCCGTTTTCTGTGCGTCGACGAAGGCAGGTGATTCCGGCACGTGGGAGCGGATGAACAGGACGATCAGTGCCGGCAGGAAGCTGAGCAGGAACATGGCCCGCCAGCCGATCGTATAGCCGCCGATCGTTTGCTGATAGAGCAAGCCATAGACCACCGCCGCCAGCAGGTAGCCGGCCGGATAGCCGCACTGCAGGATGCCCGAGACCATGCCGCGTGCGCTGGGCGGGATCGACTCCATGGCGAGCGAACTGCCCAGCCCCCATTCGCCACCCATGGCTATGCCGAACAAGGCGCGCATCGCCAGGAAGATGCCGAGATTGGGGGAGAAGGCAGCCAGTGCGCCGATCACCGAATAGCTGACGATGTTGAGCATCAGGATCGGCTTGCGGCCGTATTTGTCGGCAAGCATGCCGAAGAAGAATGCGCCGATGAAGCGCGTCGCCAGTGTCAGGAACAGCGCCTTGGAGACTGCCGGGACGTCAGCATGGAATTCAGTTGCAATATCCGTGAGCAGGAATGTCAGAAGGAAGAAATCAAAGGCGTCGAGGGTCCAGCCCAGAAATGACGCCAGTACGGTTTTCTTCTGCTGCGAATTAAGGGGCAAATTGTTCCTCCTTCCATCTTCACGGATGCGAGGAACTATCGGCCAGTTTGCGTAAGGCCGGTGGTCACTTTTTCGCGCGGCTCATGTGATCGAACGCCGCCTGGAATGACAAGTCCGGGACGCAGCTCGAGGATTGGTTCTAGATTTCCAGATCGAAGACCATCAGGCCATCCGTGCCGCCCTCAAGCGCCGCGACCAGGCGAGCGCCGGCGCGCTGATGCGCTTCGTGCACCAGATAGGCGTCGCGGCAGGGGGCGTCACGGAAGTCGATGGTGAAGCCGTGCGAGAAGCCGCGTGCAAAAGGTTCTGGGCTGACATTGGCGCTGAATTTTACCACGTCCATGCCATCGATCGCCCAGCGCAGCGCTTCGAGATCGGCGTGGATTGCCGCGCGTTCGTCGTCGGCGACATCGCTGCGGAAACGGACGAAGACACAGTGCCTGATCATCTTTTTTGCCTCCGACTAAGCCGCGCGGTTTCCAGAGAAAACAGCCGGCGCCAAGGGCTCGCGGCCGAGGATCAGGTCGGCGCCTTTTTCGCCAACCATGATGGTCGGCGCGTTGGTGTTGGAGGAGGGCACGCGTGGCATCACCGAGGCGTCGCAGACGCGCAAGCCTTCGATGCCGCGCAGCCTGAGCTCGGGCGTCACCACGGCCATCTCGTCATGGCCCATGCGGCAGGTGCCGACCGGATGATGATCGGTCTTGGAGCTGCGGCAGGCATAGTCGAACAGTTCGTCGTCGCTCTGCAGGGTAGGGCCGGGCAGCACTTCGCGCAGGACATAGGGTTGCAGCGCCTTCTGGCGCATGATCTCGCGCGCCAGCCGGAGTCCCTTGATCGACATGTCGCGGTCATAGGGATCGGACCAGTAGTTCGGGTCGATCAGCGGGTGGTCGGCCGGGTCGGCGCTCTTCAGCCGCACCGTGCCACGCGAGCGTGGGCGCAGGAAGGCTGAGTTCAGCGTCACGCCCGGATTCCTGAGCTTCTCCACGCCGGCCTCGATGCCGGAGCCGAGGCCGAGATGGAACTGGATGTCGGGCGAGGCGGCGGTCGGGTCGGCGTACCAGAAGCCGCCGGTCTCGAACAGGCTGGAGGCCACCGGGCCTTTCTTCAATAGCAGATATTGCAGGCCGGCCCATGCCGTGCGGTGCAGCTTGGCGTAGTTGTCATAGGTGTGGTCGCCGGTGCATTCGGCGATGACGAACAGGTCGAGATGGTCCTGCATGTTGGAGCCGACGCCGGGCAGGTCGTGCACCGGCGTCACGCCGACCGCTTTCAGATGATCGGCCGGGCCGATGCCCGACTGCATGAGAAGCTTGGGCGAGCCGATGGCACCGGAGGAGACGATCACCTCGCGCTCGGCGCGCAGGATTTTTGTCTCGCCGCCGGGCTTATCGACGATCTCGACGCCGATGGCGCGGCCCTTCTCGACGACGATGCGGGTGACCAGCACGTCCGTCCTGACGGTGAGGTTCTTGCGGGCGCGGATCGGCTTCAGATAGGCGACCGAGGCGGAAGATCGTCGCGCGTCCTTCTGGGTGAGCTGATAATAGCCGACGCCTTCCTGGCTGGCGCCGTTGAAGTCGGGATTGAAGGGAATGCCCATCTCCTGGCCGGCACGGAAATAGGCCTCACAGATCGGCAGCGGCGAAATCGGGTTGGAGACGCCGAGCGGACCCTGGTCGCCATGAAAGTCGTTGGCGTAGCGCTGGTTGTTCTCGGCGCGCTTGAAATAGGGCAGCAGGTCGCGATAGCCCCAGCCTGCAAGGCCTTCCTCCTTCTCCCAGGCGTCGTAGTCGCGGGCATTGCCGCGCGTGTAGATCTGGGCGTTGATGGAAGAGCCGCCGCCCACCACCTTGGCCTGCGTGTACCAGAAGACACGGTCCTTCATGTTTTTCTGCGGCACGGTCGACCAGCCCCAGGAAGCGATGCCCTTGGTCATCTTGGCGAAGCCCGCCGGCATATGGATCAACGGATGCCAGTCCTTGCCGCCGGCTTCGAGCAACAGAACCGAATTCGAGGGATCCTCGCTCAGCCGGTTGGCAAGAACGCAACCGGCCGGGCCGGCGCCAACGATTATGTAGTCGCTCATGGTCTCATCCGTTCAGAGCCTCGGCACCGACAGCGCGCCGTCGACATTGATGATCGAACCGGTGGAAAAGCCGAGCTTGCCGCCGGCAAGGGCGGCCACCGCGGCGCCGATATCGGCGGCTTCGCCCCAGCGTTTTGCCGGCACCAGACCGCCGTCGATCAGCGCGTCGTATTTGGCGGTCACGCCTGCTGTCATGTCGGTGCGGATGATGCCCGGACGCAGCTCGAACACGCCGATGCTTTCGGCAGCGAGCCGCAGCGCCAGATTCTTCACCCACATGGAAAGCCCGGCCTTGGAGATGCAGTAGTCGGCGCGTTCGGGCGAGGCCATTCCGGCGCTGACCGAAGTGATGGTGATGATCGATTTCGGGTTATCGCCCGGTGCCGCAAGCATTGCCTTGGCAACGGCCTGGCTGAGGAAGACGGTGCCGCGCAGATTGATGCCGAGCGCGCGGTCGAAGTTCTCCGGCTTCAGCTCCAGCAGGTCGCCGCGAACGACGGCGCCGACGCCGGCATTGTTGACCAGGCAGTCGATGCGGCCGAAGGCGCGCTTCGCCGCATCGACGACCGTGGCGTGAGCAGAAAGATCGGCGATGTCGCAGCGGATATAAGCGAATTTCGCGCCACGCGCGGCGATGTTGGCGGCGAGCCCTTCGTCGGCCGTTTGGGCAAGGTCGGCGACCAGAATATCAAAGCCGGTGTCGGCAAGCGCTTCGGCGCAGGCCAGCCCAATGCCGCGCGCGCCGCCGGTGACGATGACTGCCGGGCGGGTCATGCGGCAAGATCCGTCTTGCGGATATGGTCGGCGACACGCAGCGCCTGAGCCGCAATCGACAATGCCGGGTTGACGGCCGCCGAGTTGGGCAGGAAGCCGCCGTCGACGACGAACAGGTTCCGGTGGTCGAAGGCGCGGCAGAACGGGTCGAGCGGCGACGTCGCCGGATCGTTGCCCATCTTCACGGTGCCGCACTGGTGCGACGGCGTGCGCTTGTCGAAAGGGCGCGACAGCACGATCGGATAGCCGCAGGCGCGGAAGTTTTCGCGCATCACCTTGGTCAGGCCATCCAGCGACTGCATGTTGGAGCGCCGCCACTGCATGACGATGTCCTTGCCATCGACCATGATGCGGCTTTCGGGATCGGGCAGGTCCTCGCACATCAGGTACCAGTCGACGGCGTGGCCGGCCATGAAATCGAGCGCGAATTTCGGCGCGAGCTTCACATTGGCCCTGAGCATGTTGCCGTCGATCTTGCCGAGAAGCTGAACGTTGCCGAGCGGCTTGCCGCCCTTGCCGTCCGACAGATAGTAGTCGTTCAGCATCAGCGTCTTCTGGTAGACGGCGTCGTTCCTTCGGCGTGGATCAATCGCCAGCATGGCGCTCGAATTGTGGTTCATGAAGTTGCGGCCGACCTGGTCGGAAGTGTTGGCGAGGCCCTTGCCGCCTCCCTTGCCATTGGGAGAAGGCGACCGCAGCAGGATGACGGCGGAATTGACCGCGCCGGCCGACAGAATGACCAGCTTCGGCGATACTTTCTTCAGTGTGCCGTTCTGTCGGTAGTGCACGGCGGCGATGGTTTTGCCGTCGGCGGCGGCTTCGAGGTACTCCACATAGGCGCTGGTTTCGAGCCGGATGTTCTCGTCCGTCAGCGCCGCCGTCAGCGGGCCGGACTGCGCGTCGATCTTGCCCTGACCGGTGTTGGGAAAAGCATCCCAGCCTGTCTTGCCGTCCTTCAGCCAGGCGTCGATGTCGACGCCGAGCGGCAGCGAAGCGGGATGCAGGCCGAGCCCTTTCAGTTCGGCGCGTGCTCGTGCGATCGGCGCCTCGTCGGGTACCGGCTTGAAGGCATACGGGATCGAATGGAACGGCTCGGTCGGGTCCTCGCCAAGCGTGCCGCGCACGCGAAACAGCTGCTCGGCTTTCGAATACCAGGGCTCGAACTCGTCATAGGAGAACGGCCAGGCCGGCGACACGCCGCCGAAATGCTCCATGGTCGAAAAGTCTTCCTTGCGGTAGCGGATCAGCACCGCACCATAGAATTTCGAATTGCCGCCGACATAGTAGTAGTTGCCCGGATTGAAGGCAGCAGCGCCGGCCTCGCGCCACATCTCCTTCGGCCGATAATGGCCGTCGACGAAGATGGCGCGGGTGTCGCGCGTCTCGGGCGTCGCCGGCAGCTTCTCGCCGCGCTCCAGCATCAGGATCGAAGCACCGCTGCCGGCAAGGCCGGAGGCGATCGTGGCGCCGCCGATGCCGGAGCCGATGATGACGATATCGGGGTTTGCCATGGCCGTCAGAGAATGCGCTTCTCGGTCGCCGGATCGAAGAACACTGCCTTGGTCAGGTTGAAGGCGAGCGGCGTGATGGTGCCCGGCTGGATCTTGGCATCGGCGCGCAGCCGCGCCACCACGGCCTTGCCGCCAAGATTGGTGACCGCGAACGTGTCGGAGCCGGCCGGCTCGATCACTTCGATGTGGCAATCGGCGGTGGCTATGTTCGACGCATTGCGCTCGGCGCCCTCCGGATCGGTCAGCGCTTCCGGGCGAACGCCGAAGATGATCGGCTTGTCCTTGAACGCCGACAGGCCTGTTGGCGCACCGGCGAGCGGCAGCGAGATCGGCTCACGCCCGTCGCGTTGCAGCACCACCGACAAGGCAGAGCCATTGCCGCCTATCGTCGCCGGCACCAGATTCATCGCCGGCGAACCCATGAAGTCGGCGACGAAGATGTTGGTCGGGTTGTTGTAGATCTCGGCCGGCGTGCCGAATTGCTGCACCTCGCCGTCGCGCATGACAGCGATCTTGGTCGCCAGCGTCATCGCCTCGATCTGGTCGTGGGTGACGTAGACGATGGTCGTGCCGGTGGTTGCGTGCAGGCGCTTGATCTCGATGCGCATGTCGACGCGCAGCTTGGCGTCGAGGTTCGAGAGCGGCTCGTCGAACAGGAACAGTTTCGGATCGCGCACCAGCGCCCGGCCCATGGCGACGCGCTGGCGCTGGCCGCCGGAAAGCTGGCTCGGCTTGCGCAGCAGCAGGTGGCCGATCTGCAGCACCTTGGCCACCTTGTCGATCGCCTTCTGGCGCTCCTCGGCCGGTACACCGCGCATCTCCATGCCGAAGGAGATGTTTCCGGCCACGGTCATGTTCGGATAGAGCGCATAGCTCTGGAACACCATGGCGATGTCGCGCTTGGACGGGTGGAGATCGTTGATCGCCCGGCCGTCGACGCGGATCTCGCCCTCGGTGATGTTTTCCAGCCCGGCGATGGTGTTGAGCAGCGTGGACTTGCCGCAGCCCGACGGGCCGACCAGCACCAGGAAGCCGCCTTTTTCGAGCTCGACATCGATGCCCTTCAGGATCTCGACCGTCCCGAAACGCTTCCTCAGCCCATCAATTTCCAGAAAAGCCATCAGATTATCCTTTGACCGCGCCGGCCATCAGCCCGCGCACGAAATAGCGGCCGGCGACGACGTAGACGAGAAGGGTGGGGAGGGCGGCGATCATCGCTGCCGCCATGTTGACATTGTATTCGACGACGCCGGTCGAGGTGTTGACGACGTTGTTCAGCGCCACCGTCATCGGCATTGCGTCACCGGTGCCGGCGTAAGCGGAGGCGAACAGGAAGTCGTTCCAGATGTTGGTGAACTGGTAGATGACGGTGACGACGAAGATCGGCATCGAGTTCGGCAGCATGATGCGCCGGAAGATCTGGAAGAAGGAGGCGCCGTCGACCTGCGCCGCCTTGATCAGTTCGGTCGGAAAAGCCTCGTAGTAGTTGCGGAAGAACAGCGTGGTGAAGCCGAGGCCGTAGACGACGTGCACGAAGACGAGGTTGACCGTCGGATTTCCGAGACCGAACGACATGCCGGTCGCGTTTTGCAGCGTCACACCGAAGCGGCCGAGGCTGCCGAGGATCGTCGCCATCGGCAGCAGGACCGACTGGAACGGGATGAAGCAGGCAAACAGCATCAGCCCGAACACCAGCGTGTGGCCGCGGAAGCGCCATTTGGTCAGCACGTAACCATTGAGCGCGCCGAGCAGGGTCGAGATCAGCACCGCCGGCACCACCATCTTGATGGAGTTCCAGAAATAGCCCTTGATGCCGGCGCAGGTCAGGCCGACGCAGGTCTCTCCCCAGGCCTTGAACCACGGTTCGAGGGTCGGCGCCTTGGGCAGTGCCAGCATGTTGCCGTTCTGGATCTCGTCCATGGTCTTGAACGAGGTGACCAGCATGACGAACAGCGGCATCAGGTAGAACAGTGCGAACAGCGCCAGCAGCCCGTAGATGACGATGCGGTTCAGGGTCCTGGTGCTGATGATGCCGCCGGTGCTCTGGCGGTCGGGAGTGGCAACGGCGCTCATCGCGGCTTCTCCCTGAGTTCGGAATAGAGATAGGGCACGATGATCGCGGTGATGGCCATCAGCATGATCACGGCGCTGGCAGAGCCGACGGCCATCTCGTTGCGCTTGAAGGTGTACTCATACATGAAGTTGGAGGGCAGCCAGGCCGAGCCGCCCGGCCCGCCGCTGGTCAGCGCGACGACAAGATCGTAGGACTTGATGGCGAGGTGCGCGAGCACGATGAAGGCCGAGAGAAACACCGGCCGCAGCAGCGGGATGACGATGCGGCGATAGAGCTGGAAGGTGGTGGCGCCGTCGATCTGCGCCGCCTTCATGATCTCGCCGTCGATGCCTCGCAGGCCGGCCAGGAACATCGCCATGATGAAGCCGGAGGCCTGCCAGACGCCGGCGATCACCACCGTGTAGATGACGAAATCCTTGTTCTTGATCCAGTCGAAATGGAAGCTCGTCCAGCCCCATTGATGCATTGTCTGCTCGAGACCGAGGCCGGGATCGAGGAACCATTTCCAGGCAACGCCGGTGACGATGAAGGACAGCGCCATCGGGTAGAGGTAGATCGGCCTCAGCATGCCTTCGCCGCGGATCTTCTGGTCGAGCAGGATCGCCAGGAACAGGCCGAGCGCCAGGCAGATGAAGATGTAGAGAAAGCCGAAAATGCCCATGTTGATGATCGATGTGTACCAGCTCGACGGGGGATCGCTCTCGAAGGTCCAGCGCCACAGCCGCTGATAGGCGCGCGGCCCGGTGAGCGCATAGGACGGGAAGGTCTTGGAGTTGGTGAAGGACAGGTAGATCGTCCACAGGATGAAGCCGTAGACGAAGACGACGGTGGCCGCGAAGCTTGGCGCCAGCACGATCTTTGGCAGTGCGTCCTGCAGACGCGAACGCATGGAGGCACCAGGGCGGGCGTTATGCTCCGGTGTCAGCTTGATCTGGCTTGTCGCAACCGTACTCATGAGCTCCTCCCGTTCGGCAGTCCGTCCTTCACCGCCGGGCGGGAGAACGGCCCCGTATAGACGGGGTTTTGATCGACGCGAGGCCGACCATATCAGCGGATTGGAAACCTTCCCCGCCGGAGCGGGGAAGGTCTCTTCGTGCGCGGTTCTTACTTGGCGTCGTCGATCGCCTTGACCAGTTCGGTCACGGCTTCGTCGGAGGTCTTGATCTGACCATGGACGAACTTCGAGACGACGTCCTTGTAGGCGTTGGCGACCGCCGGAGGTGCACCATAGCCTTGTGCGAGCGAGCCGAACAGCGTGCCGCCGTCATTGGCAGCCTTCAGATCGGCAATGCCCTTCTTGCCGCAAGCGTCGAAGTCGGTGTCAGGCACGTCGGTGCGGGCTGGAACCGAGCCCTTGACGACGTTGAAGGCCGACTGGAAGCTCTTCGACAGGGTGGCGGTGGCCAACGCTGCCTGGGCGGCCTTGCGGTCGTCCGGAACGTTGAACATGCCGAACATGTCGGAGTTGTAGACCACTGAGCCGTCGGTGCCCGGGAAGCGGTAGCACAGGAAGTCGGTGCCCGGGGTTTTCTTGGCGGCGTTGAACTCGCCCTTGGCCCAGTCACCCATGACCTGCACCAGGGCATCGCCCTTGATGACCATGGCGGTGGCGAGGTTCCAGTCGCGGCCCGAGAAGTTCGGGTCGACATAGGTGACGAGTTTGGCGAGGTTGTCGAACGACTTCTTCATCGTGTCGGACTTGAGCGATTCCTCGTCGAGGTCGTTGAAGGCCTTCTTGTAGAACTCAGGCCCGCCGGTCGACAGCACGACCGAGTCGAACATAGTGGCTTCCTGCCAGTTCTGACCGCCGAGCGCGAGCGGGATGACACCCGCCGCCTTGGCCTTGTCCAGCAGCGCGACGAAGTCGTCGAAGGTCTTCGGCTCGGTGCCGCCGATCTTGTCCATCACCGCCTTGTTGATCCACAGCCAGTTGACCGAGTGGACGTTGACCGGAGCCGCGACCCACTTGCCGTCATAGACGGAGAACTTCTGCAGGGCCGCCGGAACGGACTTGTCCCAGCCTTCCTTCTTGGCCGTTTCGGTCAGGTCGCCCATCACGCCGGCTGCGGCATAGTCGAGCACGGTGTAGCCGAGCATCTGTGAGGCGGTCGGGTAATTGCCCGCCGCGACCATCGCCTTCAGCGCGGTCATGGCAGCGTCGCCGCCACCACCAGCCACCGGCACGTCCTTCCAGGCATAGCCTTCCTTGGACAGATCTTCCTTGAGCACGTTCAGGGCAGCGGCCTCGCCACCCGACGTCCACCAATGCAGCATCTGGACTTCCTTGACGTCCTCGGCATGGGCCGCGAACACAAGGCCCGATGCGAGAGCCGTTCCGATAAGCAGTTTGCGCAACATGTACTTCCTCCCTTGTTGCATGCACATAACCGGCGGATGTCCGCCGGGGTCTCCCAACTCAGCCGACCCACCATCCGGTGCGCTGGCCGCGATGAAACTGGATTGTCTTTTCCTCTGTATAGTCCTCGACTGCGCGCTTGCCGAGTTCGCGTCCGAGACCGGACTGCTTGTAGCCGCCGAAAGGCAGTTCGGGATAACCTTCCATGAACGTGTTCACCCAAACGGTCCCCGAACGCACATTCCGCGCCACCGACATGCAGGTGTCGATACTGGCACTCCACACGCCTGCCGACAAACCATAGGGCGTGTTGTTGGCGATGTGCAATGCCTTTTCAATCGATTCAAAAGTCAGCACGGAAAGCACCGGGCCGAACACTTCTTCGCGCGCGATCGCCATGTCCTCGGTCACGCCGCGAATGATGGTTGGGTCAAGGTATTGGCCGGTATTGGACGCCAATTGCTTGCCGCCGCTGTAGACGATGCTGCCGTCGCTTGCCGCCGCCGTTACATAGCCGGCTACCTTGGTGAGATGGTCGGACGAGATCATGGCGCCGACCTTGGTGCGGTCGTCGAGCGGATCACCGACCGTCACCATGGCAGTGAGCGATTTCACGGCGGCGAGGAAGTCTTCGGCGATCGCTTCATGCACGATCAACCGACTGCCGGCGTTGCAGCATTCGCCGGCGTTGAAGAAGCCGCCGAATACGGCCGCGTCGGCGGCAGCTGCGAGGTCGGCATCCGGGAAGACGATCTGGCCGTTCTTGCCGCCGAGTTCCATCGACACTTTCTTCAGCGAGCTGGCCGCGGAGGCCATGGTCATCTTGCCGACGCGGGTGGAGCCGGTGAAGGAGACCATCTCGACGAGGGGATGGCTGACCATCGGCGCGCCGACATCGCCGCCGAGACCGGCAAGGATGTTGACGACACCATTTGGCAGGCCCGCCTGCATCAGGATATCGCCGAGAACGAAGGTCGAGGCCGAGGTCATCTCGCTCGGCTTGAGGACCGCCGTACAGCCGGCGGCGAGCGCGAAGGGCAATTTCTGGCTGACGATGAGGAACGGGAAATTCCATGGCGTGATGATCGAGACGACGCCGATCGGCTCGCGCAGCACCACACCCAGCATGGCGTCACCGAGATTGGCGTAGCTCTCGCCGTGCAGCGTGCGGGCAAGCGAGGCGGCATAGCGCCAGATGTCGACGGCGCCGCCGATCTCGCCGCGCGCCTGGGCGATCGGCTTGCCGGATTCCAGCGCATCGAGCCTGGCGATGTCCTCCAGCTGAGCCTCGATCAGGTCGGCGGCCTTGAGCAGGATCGCGGCGCGTTCGGCGGCCTTCATGCGCGGCCAGGGGCCGGTCTCGAATGCCTTGTGCGCGGCCTGGACCGCCGCCTCGACTTCCGCCTCGCCGGCCTGCGCATAGCGCGAAACAATGAAGCCGTGGCCGGGGCTGTTGCGCTCAAGCGTGCGGCCGTCGCGGGCGTCGGCATGCTTGCCGTCGATCAGCAGCCGGTAGCTCTTCGGCGCGGCGGATGCCTCGGCGGGCATGGCGATGTTGAGAGGCGCGTTCATAGGATTTCCACTCTTGTCTAGGATCGCGAAAAGGCTGGCTTCTGTTTGGTCTTGAAGGCGCCAACGCCGGCCTTGAGGTCGCCGGTCAGGGCGATGAAGCCGCTGGCCAGCGCTTCGGTCGCGGCAGCGCTTTCCTCGCCTTCGGCGACCGCGACCATCAGCTTGGCGGCTTCAGTTGCCAGCGGCCCGCGCTCGGCGATTTTTTCTCCCCAGGTTTTCGCCGCATCGAATGCCTTGCCGGTCTCGACAACCTTATCGACAATGCCCAAAGCGAGTGCGTCAGAGGCGAGAAAAACCTCGCCGCCGAGCGCCATGCGCCGCACCGTCTGCGCGCCGAAGCGGCGCACGGCGCGCTGCGTTCCGGACCAGCCGGGAACGACGCCGATCGAAGTCTCAGGGAAGCCAAGCTTCACCTGCGTTTCCGCGACGCGGAAGTCGCAGGCGACCGCCAGTTCCAGCCCACCGCCCAGCGCATGGCCGGACAGCACCGCGATGGTCGGCTGCCTGAGCCGCGCCAGCCGGTCGAAGACGCGGTGGCCGTAGCGGACCCATTGCACCTGGAAATCGGCGGCGCTCATCTGTGCCCAGGCCTCGACATCGCCGCCGGCACAGAAGCCCTTGCCTTCGCCACGCAGCAACACGACGCGAACGCCGTCGGCCATCTCCGCCTCGTCGATCGCCATTTCCAGCGCCCGCAGCATCGGGATATCGAGGGCGTTGAATTTCTCCGGCCGACGCAGCGTGACGATGCCGATGGCGCCGTCCTGCTCGAAGGTGACAAGATGCTCAGCCATGCGTGCCTCCGAGCGAGGCGCCGCCATTGAGCGACAGGCCGATCGGCCGATCCTGATAGAGTGCGGACGGTGTCACCTTGAGGTCGTTGGCGATGCCGAGCGGGATCTCGGCCTGCGCCAGCACATCGCGTTCCAGGTCGATGCCGGGTGCAAGTTCCGTCACCATCAACCCATCCGGCGTCAGCTTCATCACGCAGCGCTCGGTGACATAGGTGATGTCCTGTCCCTGCGCGACCGCGCGTTTTCCCGAGAACGAGATATGCTCGACCTCGTCGACCACCTTCTTGACCTTGCCCTCCTGGTCGATGCGGATGCCGCCATCGGCCAGCGAGAGTTTGGCCCCGGCATTGAAGAAGCCGGAGAAGACGATCTTTTTCGCGCGAGCAGTAATGTCCACAAAACCGCCGGCGCCGGCGGTGACATGCGGCCTTGCCGACAGCTTCGAGACGTTGACCGAGCCATGGCGGTCGATCTGCAGGAAGGACAGCAGCGAGGCATCGAAACCACCGGCCTGGAAATAGATGAACTGGTGCGGCGAGGGCATGATCGCCTCGGCATTGGAGGCGCAGCCGAACTTGAAGTCGAGCAGCGGCACGCCGCCGACCGCGCCCTGTTCGATCACCCAGGTGACCTTGCCGTGCTGGCCTTCCTCGAGGAGGATGCGCGGCACATTGGCCGAAATGCCGAAGCCGATGTTGACGGCCATGCCGTCGCGCAACTCCATTGCGACACGGCGCGCGATGACCTTCTGGACGTTCATCTCGGCATTGCGGAAGGTCGACAGCGGCCGGAAGATCTCACCCGAGATCGCCGGGTCGTAGGGCGTCAGTGTCGTCTGCAATTGGTCGGGCGCAACCACGATGTGGTCGACCAGCACGCCGGGCACGCGCACGTCATGCGGCTTCAGCGTGCCGTTCTCGACGACGCGCTTGACCTGCGCGATGACGATGCCGCCATTGTTGCGGGCGGCCAAAGCCTGCTCGAGGCCACCGAGATAGGCGCCCTCATGCTCATAGGTGAGGTTGCCGCGCTCGTCAGCCGTGGTGGCGCGGATGATCGAGACCTGGGGAACGATCGCGCGGAAATAGAGCCATTCCTCGCCGTCGAACTGCTCTATCGAAACGATCGGCTCGCTGGCGGCGGCGTTCATGGCGCAGCCCTGGTGGCGCGGGTCGGCGAAGGTGTCGAGACCGACCTTGGTGAGCACGCCCGGCCGCTTGGCGGCGGCCTCGCGGTGCATGTCGAACAATATGCCTGACGGTACGTTGTAGGCGGCGACGGAATTTTCGCCAATCATCTTCCAGATCTGCGGCGGCTCGGACGACGACGGGCCGGACGGGTAGGAGCCGCACAAGGTGCGCTTCAGCAGGCCGGGCTTGGCGAGGTGATCGATGCCCTTGATGCCGTACATGTCGCCGGCGGCGATCGGGTGCAGCGTGGTGATGTTCTGCGGATGGCCTTCGCTGTCGAAGCGCTCGCCGATGGCGGCAAGTACTGCGTCCGGGCAGCCGAGGCCGCTCGACGATGAGACGGAAACGACCATGCCGTCTTTGATCAAGCCGGCAGCTTGCGCGGCGGAAACGACCTTGCTCAACTTGCACTCCCGAGCTTCGGGTCGATTGCGACCGCCTTGCCTGTTTTCGCGGACTGCAACGCTGCCTCGGCCGACGTCAGCGACCAGACGCCGTCTTCACCCGTCGCGGATGGCTGGCCGTCGCCGTGGATGGCGGCATGGAACCGGCGCAGCGACCTCGTGTAGAGATCCTCGCGATCGAAGCTCAATTCTTCCTCGCCTTTTGCGGTGCGCAGCAGCACCGAGCCGACCGGCTTCTGGGTCATGACGTTGCTGGCGAAAAGTGAGCCATCCGAGCCATGCACCTCGAAGCCGATGCCGGCGAATTTGGTCGTGAAGCCCTCATGCGACTGGGCAATGACGCCCGACTTGAAGCGCCAGATGCACATCGCGCCGTCCTCCAGACCGCTGCCGGCCATGCCTGCCGATTGCGTAAAGGCGGAGATCTCGACCGGATCGTCGCCGAGCACGAAGCGCAGCGTGTCGGCGTCGTGCACGGTGATGTCGAGCACCACGCCGCCGCCCGCCTCGGGCCTGGTGATGCGCCAGCCTTGAAGGTTCTCCGGCAGATAGACAGAGTGAAAAACGCGCGCGGCGATCGGCTTGCCGATGCGGCCGGCGGCGATCGCTTCGCGCATGGCCCGGTGCGCGCCGGCATTGCGCAGATGGTGGTTGGTGCCGAGCACGACGCCCGCCGCCTTGGCGGCGGCGACCATCTTGCGGGCATCGGCGCTGCTCAGCGCCAGCGGCTTCTCGCACAGCACATGCTTGCCCGCCTTGATCGCTGCCAGCGCCTGTTCGAGGTGCAATTCGTTGGTGGTCGAGATGTAGACGGCGTCGATGTCGGCATTGAGCAGTGCGTCGAGTGTCGACACCGCGACCGGAATTCCGTTCTCGCCGGCATAGGCCGCGGCGCGCTCCTGGCTGGAGCTCATCACTGCAACGATCTCGCCATCGGCCTGGGCACGGATGGCGTCGATCATGAATTGCCTGGCGATCGTGCTGGCGCCGATCAGACCCCATCTGACGCTCATGCCGCGTCTCCCATTCCTGCGCGGCGATCGGGACCGCAGCTGTCCCTGACCACGAGATTGACCGCGCCGATATGATCCTCGGCGCGCGTGGTGCGCGACTGGATCATCTTCAGCATGACATGGGCGGCGCGCTCGCCGAGGCCTGCCGAGTCGACCGCGACGCTGGTCAGCGCCGGCATGTAATGCTCGGCCTCGGCGACGTCGTCGAAGCCGACGACGGCAAAATCCGCACCCGGCTCAAGCCCGCGCTTGCGCAGCGCCAGCATGGCGCCGAAGGCGACCGCGTCATTGAAGCACAGCGCCGCCGTCGGCGGTTCGGCCATGGCGAGCGCCGTCTCCATGCAGGCGATGCCGCCCTTGCGGCTGGTCTCGCCTTCGAAGATCAGCCTGTCGCTCGTCGCGATGCCGAGCGTCTCGCAGGCCTCGCGGAAGCCGCCGAGACGCTCGTGATAGACCACTAGGTCGGAGGAGCCGCCGAAGAAGGCCAGCCGGCGATGGCCCTTGCCGACTAGATGGGCGGTGGCGAGCCAGGCGCCGCGATGATTGTCGGGTGCGATCACGGGGATGCGGCTTTCGGGCAAGCGGCGCATGGCGAAGACGACAGGAAGACCAGCCGTCTCCAGGCGGCGGAAAGCGCCCGGCGCGGTGCCGCGCGCCGGCGACACGATCAGCCCGGCGACGCCCTGTTCCATCAGCGATTTCAGCACTTCCTCCTGGCGCACCGGGTTCTCCGCCGTGTTGGCGATGAAGGGCACGATGCCGGCCGACTGGAAGACACGCTCCATGCCGACCGCCAGTTCGGCGAAGAAAGGGTTGGTGAGATCGTTGATGACCATGCCGATGACATTGGAGTGGGCCTTGCGCAGATTGGCGGCGCCGCGGTTGTAGACATAGCCGACATCCTCGATCGCCTTGCGCACTTTGACCGCGGTTTCAGGCCGGATCAGTCCGCTGCCCTGGAGCACGAGCGATACCGTCGATTTGGACACGCCCGCCTCGCGGGCAATGTCGAGTATCGTCGCCTTGGCCCGGCTGGCCATCCAGATGCGTCCTCCCGATATTTTTGGTCGAATTTATTGGAACGTTCTAATCATCATCGGGAATAGGAGTCAATCCGGATTTTTCTCGCTTGCGAAAAATTGATCGAATCCCATTGAAATGCCCCTCCGGACAAGGGTTCCTGTGTTGCGATGCAGCATCCGGTTGCGCTGGGTAGGAGAATCATAAAGGTCCTTGATTTATTGGAACGTTCCATTTATAGGCGCGACAAAGGGAGAGTTTCATGGACATCACCTTGCCCGAAGAGGGCGGTCGTCGCGCCAGCTACCGGCTGGTCGGCCTGCCGGTGCAGACAGTGGCCGACGCGCGGTTTTCGCGCATCGCCTATGCCGCGGCCCATGTCGTTGCAGATCCTCTGGCGATGACCGATCCGTGGTCGCAACCCGTCGTCGACTGGGACAGGACGATGGCGTTCCGCCATCATCTGTGGGCGCTCGGCTTCCGCATCGCCGAGGCGATGGACACCTCGCAGCGCGGCATGGGTTTCGACTGGGCAAGCGCGAAGGAATTGATCCGGCGTTCGATCGCCGAGGCGCGCACGGTGCCGGGTGCCGACCTCGCTTCGGGCGCCGGCACCGACCATCTGGCACCTGCAGCCGCAAATACGCTCGACGATGTAATCCGCGCCTATGAGGAGCAGTTCGCCTTCATCGAAGGCGAGGGCGGCAAGGCCATCATGATGGCCAGCCGCGCGCTGGCGGCCGTCGCGAACGGACCGGACGACTATGCCCGCGTCTACGACCGCATCCTCTCACAGGCCTCCGGCAAGGTCATCCTGCACTGGCTGGGCGACATGTTCGATCCGGCACTGAAAGGCTATTGGGGCAGCAACGATTTTGAGGCGGCGCTCGACACGGTCGTCGCCATCATCGAGCGGCATGCCGGCAAGGTCGAGGGCATAAAAATATCGCTGCTCGATGCCGGCAAGGAGGTGTTGCTGCGCGACCGGCTGCCGGAAGGCGTCGTGATGTTCACCGGCGACGATTTCAACTATCCAGAGCTGATCGCCGGCGACGGCAGGAGACATTCACACGCGCTGCTCGGCATCTTCGACGCCATCGCGCCGGTCGCCAATGCCGCGCTGGCGAAGCTCGCCGATGGCGATCATGCCGGCTACGACGCGCTGATGGCTCCGACCGTGCCGCTGTCGCGAAAAATCTTCGAAGCACCGACCGAATATTACAAGGCCGGCATCGTCTTCATGGCCTGGCTGAACGGCCACCAGGACCATTTCTCAATGGTCGGCGGCATGCAATCGGCGCGCGGCATCCTTCACTATGCCGATGTCTTCCGGCTCGCCGATCGGGCCGGGTTGCTGGCCGACCCGGAGCTTGCCGTCGCCAGGATGAAGCACCTCTGCGCCGTCGCAGGCGCCTGAGCACACCGGCTTCGTCTCTCCCCTTGGCCGATGTTCCGATTTGCCTTGCTTGGGCAAATCTGTATTCGCTATGGCCCATGGGAGGGACGAGCAGGGCATGACCGACAAAGTAGCTTTGATCACCGGCGTGACCGGCCAGGACGGCGCCTATCTGGCACAGTTGCTGCTGCAGAAGGGATATGTCGTGCATGGCGTCAAACGCCGTTCTTCTTCCTTCAATACAGAGCGCGTCGACGACATCTATGTCGATCCGCATGAGCATGGCGCCCGTTTCTTCCTGCACTATGGCGATCTGACCGACTCGACCAATTTGATCCGCCTGGTGCAGGAGACGAAGCCGGGTGAAATCTACAATCTCGGCGCCCAGAGCCATGTCCAGGTGAGTTTCGAGACACCGGAATACACCGGCAATGCCGATGCGCTCGGCACGCTCAGGCTGCTGGAGGCGATCCGCATCCTTGGCCTCGAAAAGTCGGTGCGTTTCTATCAGGCGTCGACATCGGAGCTTTACGGTAAGGTTGCCGAAACCCCGCAAAACGAGACCACGCCCTTCTATCCGCGCTCGCCCTATGCGGCGGCCAAGCTCTACGCCTACTGGATCACGGTCAACTACCGCGAGGCTTATGGCATGTTTGCCGCCAACGGCATCCTGTTCAACCATGAGAGCCCGACGCGCGGCGAAACCTTCGTCACCCGCAAGATCACGCGCGCCGTCGCCGCGATCCATCGCGGGCTGCAGGACACGCTCTATCTCGGAAATATCGACGCCAGGCGCGACTGGGGCCATGCGCGCGACTATGTCGAAGGCATGTGGCGCATCCTGCAGCATAGCGAGGCCGATGACTTCGTGCTGGCGACGGGCGAGATGCACTCCGTGCGCGAGTTCGTCGAACTGGCTTTTTCCGAGACCGGACGCACCATTCGCTGGCAAGGCCAAGGCGTCGACGAAGTCGGTGTGGATGCCGGTTCGGGCGCCGTGCGGGTGCGCATCGACCCGCGCTACTTCAGGCCGACGGAGGTCGAGATCCTTGTCGGCGACGCATCCAAGGCGCGGGCCAGGCTTGGCTGGTCGCACACGATTGGCTTCAAGGAGCTGGTTGCGGAAATGGTGCAGGCCGACCTGGTCCGCTCCGTCGACGACATCCGACGCAACGGCCACCAGTCATAGGATGCAGCGATGAGTTTCGAGCTACGGGGCAAGCGGGTTTTTGTCGCCGGACATTGCGGTATGGTCGGTTCGGCAATCGTGCGCCGGCTGGCGGCCGAGGATTGCGAGGTCCTGACCGTGCCGCGTGAGCAGCTAGAACTTCTCGACCAGGCCGGCGTGCGGCGCTGGATGGCCGACCGCAGGCCGGACGCGGTGGTGATGGCGGCGGCCAAGGTCGGCGGCATCCTCGCCAATGACAGGTTCCCGGTCGATTTTCTGCATGAAAATCTCGTCCTGCAGACCAACGTCATCGAGGCCGCCTTTCGCAACGGAGTGGAGAAACTCCTGTTTCTCGGCTCGTCCTGCATCTATCCGAAGCTCGCGTCGCAGCCGATCCGCGAAGACGCGCTGCTGACCGGCCCGCTCGAGCCGACCAATGAATGGTATGCGGTCGCCAAGATCGCCGGGCTGAAACTCGCCCAGGCCTACCGCCGCCAGTATGGCGTCGATTACATCTCGGCGATGCCGGCCAATCTTTATGGTCCGGGCGACAATTTCGACCTCTCCACCAGCCACGTCGTGCCGGCATTGATGCGCAAGGCGCATGAAGCCAAGCGCACCGGCAGTAAGACGCTGGAGGTCTGGGGATCGGGCACGCCGATGCGCGAGTTCCTGCATGTCGACGACGCCGCCGACGCCCTGGTCTGGTTGCTGAAAAATTATGCCGGAGACAGCCATGTCAATGTCGGTTCGGGGCAGGAGGTCAGCATTGCGGACCTGGCCCGCACCATCGTATCCGTCGTCGGCTCGGAGGTAGCGATCGCATTCGATCCGACGAAGCCGGACGGCACGCCGCGCAAGCTGATGGATGTGTCGCGCCTGTTTGCCACGGGCTGGCGTCCGGGCTACCCGCTTCGCAGTGGATTGGAACAGACCTATGCGTGGTTTCTCCAGCATGTTGAGAAAGGTGATGTCCGCCTCGGCGCGGTCTGAACCTCGATCGGCGCTGATTGCCGCCACGAGAGATGACGGTCTGGGCGGCCGTCTCCTGTCGAAGCTGCGGTCGCGGCTCTGGAAAGCCGCTGTAAGAGTCTGACTGTTTGTTTTTGCGCAATTCCGGACGGAAAACCGCTACGCACTTTTCCTGGAATTGCTTAGGCCCTCCTCCACATCCAGAACGGAGCGATGCCTTCGTCCGGGTGGAAGACGGGCGTGACGGTCTGCACCTCGGCGTTGGGGATCGTTGCTTCGGGATCGTGGCGCGCAAGATCGAGCAATAGCGGCCAAAGCCGGTGCGGATCGACCGCATCCATCGGCGTGGTGTCATGGCTGTCGATATTCGCCGCCAGCCAGCGCAGGGCACGGACCAGTCCCTGTCCTTCGCCAGCACGATGCTGCCAAAGATCGTCGCCGACCGAGGACAGGATGCGCGCCAGCGTCGTCCAGCCCTGCAAGGTAAACAGTGTGTAGTGTCTGGGCCGGGTGCGCGACGATTCCCTCGGCAGCGAGCCGTCGGGCGCGATCTGATCCGTCAGTCTCTCCCTGGCGCGACGGCTGATGCCGGCCAGCGTTGCGCTTTCCGCCAGAAATGCGGCGATCGACGCCCGCTGCAGGTCAAAGAACACACCGTGGTTGTTGAGGCGCTTGGACGCCGCCACCGCGGCCGGCGCCGTGTCCAGCCATTGGCGGTATGAACCAAGCCAGGATCTGAATGCTTCACCTTCGCTTGCGTCCAACACGCCTGTACGTTCAATCAGACGAACCGCGTCGAGGAAGAAATAGAGATCCTTGAGCTCGATGATACCTTGCCCCTTGCCTTCGTTGTCGTCGTGACCGAACCGCACCTGCGCGTAGCGCATATGCGGGTTCATTCTTGTCGCGGGATCGATGAACCATGTGCGGATGAGCCCGGCGGCGTGGCCGGCATAGTGCTGTTCGCCAAGCACGGTCGCCGCCAGGGCAAGCACGGTGGTATCGTCCAGCAATCGCTGCAGGCGCGTACGATCGTAGGCTTCGCTGCCTGCTTCATACATTGTGGTGCCGGGTGCGCGTTGGCCGTCGCGCCCGACAAAGGGAAGTCCGTCAGGCTTGTCGGGATCGGGCCACCAATAGGGCGCCGGCTGGAAATAGTCGTGCGGATCGCCGCTTGGTGCGGTGCCGGTCTTATCCGTCACGCTGAACGGACCGCGGGTCAGCGCCTGGTCGGCGCAGATCCGCAAATGCCGCTGAAGATCGGCGTTCTTGTTTCCGGACGCGGCGGTGAGCGCGTCCTCGTCGTAGAAGGCCAGGCGCGACGGATCGAGCCTGGCAGAGACCGCCCTGGCGTCACAGCGGTCGAGCATGTCGACGATCGCCTCGTCGCGGCTGGTCCAGCGGGCGAGGAAGCCTGCCTTGCCGATTTCAAGATGCGAGCGCCCTGAATCCAGGCGCGCGACCCAGCCGGCATTCTGGAAAAGCCCGGCGGTGGGCGAGAGGGGTCGACGCGGGAAATCCCACCGGTCGTCGCGGAACCGGTCCCACTGCCCGGGAACGCCAAGCCGCCACAGCATTTCGACCTTCGGCCGGCGTCCATAGGGATAGTTTTCGTCGAACAGTTCGGTCGTATCGGTTCGAAATATGATTTGCGGCTCTTCGTTTGCCTGCGGCTTGAAGGCCGCGTCGAGCAGAACTGCGTTGTCGACGATGCGCGCCATCGGCACCACGACATAGTGGAAATGCGGGTTTTCTCCGGTTGCCGCGCGGATCTGCTGGTAGGCCGACATTGTCAGGTAGCAGTTGCCGTCCCACGGCATCAGCCACTTGGCCCGCCCGCGGGCGATCTCAAGCGCCGTGTTGCGCGCGCCGTTGTTGTTCATCACATAGAGGTTCTTGCCGCGCCGGATGTGCGTTTCATAACGCGCGGCATTCGGCTCGGCCGATCGGACGCTGTCCGAAGACCTGAACAGGCCCGTGGCCAGTTCGTCCATGTTCCAGGGAATTTGCCGATAGGCATCGAGGTCGAAAGGGATCCTGTCGAAGTTCTGGTTCCGGCTTTCCAGCAGGCCGATGATGCGGGCCTCTTCCTCGGGGTCCGTTATCCGGTTGACGATCCAGAATTTCTCGCAGTCCGGGAAGGCGGGTTCGTTGTCCAGGATGAACAGGGCGTTGTCGTATGACTGGCCCTTGCGGTGTCGCGGCTCGAGGTCATTGCCGATGATACGGACAAGCATGAAGCTGTCCTTCACGCGCGAAATCGGCGAGGCCGCGTAGCCGTCACGCGCCGCCTTTATGCGCAGCCTCACGACATGCCGGTGTTCGAACCTGCGTTTTGCCGAAACCAGCACCGCGCCAAGGCTCGTGAGCGGCGACTTGAGATGCTTTTTCGACCGCTCGAGCTCGAGGAGTATTCGTTGCCAGGTGGACCGTCGCTTGGCTGGAACTGGGGTCATGGCTGTCCGCCAGGGAGCAGGCGGAGCCGATCGGGATCACATGTCATCATGGACCATCCGATTGCCGCCATCTCCTGCTTCTCTCCTGCAAACCTTCAGTCGTCTCCTAGCCTTTTGCACGTCGTGCGTCACGGCTCAATTCGGCCTCTGGCGCTATCGGTGCACTTGCCTGTTCGGGCAACGAGAAAAGTTCCGCAGACTATTTTTTCGTTCCTTTGAACCAATCGCTCGCGGCGCGCGACCAAGCGCTGCGCAACAACGTGGTTCATCAAGGAGAACATCCATGTTTATTCGATCAAGAAGCGTCGTGCTTGCCGCCATTGCCGTCTCGGTGCTGGCCGGCTGTCAGACGACGGCACCAAGAGATTGCGACAAGACAAAGCCCGGTATCACCCACAATGCCAAATGCTGCGGCATCGGCGACGCGCCTTGCAAGGAAGGCAGGAACGGCGACAAGTCGCCTTCACCCGATCCGGAACCTCAATGAGTTGACCACGCCGTGCCTGTCCCGGCTCAGGCCGGGATGGGTTTGCGGAGTGTCCACAACGACCCTTTGCCGGGGTCGCAAAGCATACGGTACAGCCCGAACAGCATCATCATCTCGCGGGATGGCGTTGACTGGCTGGACATTTCAGAAGTCGACGGGCAAAACTAGTTCGCAGCGCTCGGCATGCCGGCCGAGACGCTGGACAAGGTATATGGCCATCATCACGTCGACTTTCAGAAGAAGCGCGGCCGAGGTCTAAGTGCGCAGATTCCTGAGCAGCTTCCCACCATTTTCCGATCCGAAGGGGTATCTCTGGTGTTGCGCGATTTGCTTCGGCCTTGTTTGCGGGAGCTTTCTTTGGCTTGGCGCGCCAGTGGAATTAGCTTCGATGGCGGGAATGATCGCCGGCGTGAGCATTGCGCTGGCCATACTGCTAACCGCACTGGGCCGGTAGTTTCCGTGCCAGACAGTGGTGACTAGCGGCAAATCTTTGAAAGGATGGTGGGCGTGACAGGGATTGAACCTGTGACCCCTGCAATGTCAATGCAGTGCTCTCCCGCTGAGCTACACGCCCATCCGAAGCCGCGCATACACCACTTTTGATCCAGCGCGTCAATAGGTCGAAAAGGGAAAGAAAGGCTCGTTTTGTCGCGCCGCCGAGGTGGCGCCGGGATCGAGCCGGAAGGGCTTCAGGCGGCCTGCAGCATCTTTTCGACCTCGTTGACGAGGTCGCGCAGGTGGAACGGCTTCGACAGGACCTTGGCGTCCTTCGGGGCCTTTGAATCCGGATTGAGCGCAACGGCGGCGAAACCGGTGATGAACATGACCTTGAGGTCGGGATCGATCTCGGTGGCGCGGCGGGCAAGCTCGATGCCGTCCATCTCTGGCATGACGATATCGGTCAGCAGCAGTGAGAAAGGCTCCTCGCGCAGTCGCTCATAGGCGCTGGCGCCATTGTCGAAATCGCTCACCTGGTAGCCGGCTCGCTCCAGCGCCTTGACGAGGAACCGGCGCATATCGTCATCGTCTTCCGCCAGCAGAATGCGTGCCATCATATCCCGTCCGAATCACCCGCCCCGACATTGGCGCCGGGCAAGCCCGTTAACCATCCTGTATATGAGGAGGTGACGGTAAACATCAAGTGAACGATGGCGGCATTATCCTGACTTTGGCTGGCTGTGAGGGTGCTGAAATGCTGGACATGCGGCTGGCGAGATGGCACTTTCAAATCATGATGCAGTGCTGTTTCCGGGTTCGCTCAATTTGAAGACGGCAGCCGAGGATTTTTCGGTCGTTCCACCCTTCGAAATCCGATCGGGCGCCGAGCAGCGCGTTCCCTTCCTCTTCAACTCGCCGCACAGCGGTCGCTACTATCCCGACCGCTTCCTGGCCATGGCGCGGCTCGACCGCAACGCCATCCGCCGGTCCGAGGATTGCTATGTCGAGGAACTGTTCGGCGGCGCCGTAGCGCTTGGCGCGCCGATGCTGGCGGCGAATTTCCCGCGCGCCTATCTCGACGTCAATCGAGAGCCCTGGGAACTTGACCCGCGCATGTTCGCCGAACCGGTGCCGTCCTTCTGCAACATCCGCTCGGCGCGGGTGGCGGGAGGACTTGGCACCGTGCCGAAGCTGGTGGGGGAGGGGCTCGACATCTATTCCGGCCGCCTGCCGCTGGCCGAGGCCGTGGCGCGTATCGAGACCGTCTACAAACCCTATCACGAGACGCTGAAGCGGCTTTTGACCAGGACCCATGCGCGGTTCGGGTATGCCGTGCTGATCGACTGCCATTCGATGCCCGCCAGCATCAGGGTCGGCGACAATGGGGTGCGGCCGGACTTCATCATAGGCGACCGGTTCGGCATCTCCGCCACGGCCGCCTTGACCGAGACGGCGATCGGTCTGCTTACCGGCATGGGCTATACCGTCGCCCACAACAAGCCCTATGCCGGCGGCTTCATCACCGAGCATTACGGCCGGCCTGCGCGCCATCTCCACGCGCTGCAGATCGAGGTCAATCGCGGGCTTTACATGAATGAGCGGACGTTCCAGAAATCCGCTGGCTTCGATGCGCTTGCCGACGATTTGGCGCGGTTCTCGGCCGACCTGATGGCGATGCCGGATCACCATTTCATCGACCTGCCGCTCGCCGCCGAATAGGTTTGGCACCAGGCAGCACAGGTCAACGCCGCGCGCCGGTGTCGCGGCCAAAAAAAGACCGCATCGTTTGCACGACACGGTCGAAGTCTAGGGAGGAAACGCCCAAGGAGGGCATGGACAGGAAAACCTGTCCGAGAACAAATCTATTGTGCGCTGCACAAATGTCAACCGACTTGCGGCTTTTTTAATTCACTATGAAGTGGAAATTGCGTTTCGATGACGCTTGCGTGACATTCGGGCAACAGTGCTCGTGACGCCGGAGGGCTCCCAAGCCCTTGCTCCGGCGCGAAATCACCGGCAATGACGACATGCTGCAACGCGGGAGAATCAGTTGGACATTAGCATCGATTTCATGCGGCGCATCGCGGATGCCGCCGCCGCCGAGACGTTGCCGCGCTTCCGTAGCCGAGGCGCCGTCGCCAACAAGGAGGCGGGCGGCTTCGACCCGGTCACCGAGGCCGACCGTGAGGCCGAGCGGGTGATCCGGGCGCTGATATCGGCGGAATATCCCGATCATGGCATTTTGGGCGAGGAGCATGGCAGCGAGAACATCTCCAGCAGGCATGTCTGGGTGATCGATCCGATCGATGGCACGCGCGCCTTCATCTCCGGCCTGCCGGTCTGGGGAACGTTGGTCGGGTTCACGGTCGACGGCGATGCCGTCGCCGGCCTGATGTCGCAGCCCTTCACCGGCGAGCTGTTCTACGCCAACGCCTCCGGGTCCCACTATGAGGGGCCGGGCGGGCCGCGCAAGCTTGCGACGCGCAAGACGACGGAGCTCAGCAAAGCGACGCTGTTCACCACCACGCCGGCACTGTTCAAGGGCGAGGCGCGCACCCGCTACGACCAGTTCGAAAAGCGGGTCCAGCTCGCCCGCTACGGCACCGATTGCTATGCCTTCGCCATGGTCGCGGCGGGAAGCGTCGACATCGTCGCCGATCCCGGGCTGAAGCCCTACGACATCGTGGCGCTGATCCCGATCATCGAAAAGGCCGGCGGCGTCGTCACCACCTTCGACGGCGGACCGGCGGAAAAAGGCGGAGATATCCTGGCGGCTGCAACACCCGAGTTGCACGCTGCCGCGATGGCGGCGCTGCGCGGCTGAGCCGGGCAAGGCCCCCGTCTTTTCGCCATGCCTGCCCAATCCTCCTGACAGATAGGTGTCAGTACCCTTCCGCTATAAGGATTTCACCTGAGGGAGGATCGCATATGCGGACGCAGACAACAGCCAGCCGTTCCGACAAAGATCCGGCGGACGGCCGCAACGATTTCGATTTCTTCCACGGACGCTGGTCGGTCAGCCATCGACGGCTGCGCACGCGGCTGGCTGGCGACACCAACTGGGACATGTTTGGCGGGACGTGCGACGTGCGCCCGATCCTCGGCGGTCTCGGCAATGTCGACGACAATGTGATTGAATTGCCCGGCGGCACCTATCGCGCCGCCACGGTCCGGACCTTCGATCCGGCGACGAAACAGTGGTCGATCTGGTGGATCGACGGCCGCAATCCGCTGACCATCGATGTGCCGATGCGCGGGTCGTTCGAGGACGGCGTCGGCACGTTCCTGTGCGACGACGTTTTCGAGGGCCGCCCGATCCGGGTGCGCTTCCTCTGGTCGGGGATCACCGAAAAGTCTGCGCGCTGGGAGCAGGCCTTTTCGCCGGATGGCGGCAAGAGCTGGGAAACTAACTGGATCATGGAATTCGCCCGCCAGGCCTGATCTCCGACGGGCCGCGCCTGCAGATTGCTACCGCTCAGACGTCGTCACCGGTGCCGGGGATGAAGGCATCGAAGGCGGCGAGGAACTGCTCGCGATACATGTCGGCCTCCTGCAGGATTTCATGCTGTGCGCCGTCGATCATCAGCAGCGAGCCGAGTCGCAAGCGCCTTGCATAGGCCTCCACCGCTTTGGTCGAAACGACTTTGTCGGCGCCGGCGGCAATCACCAGCATCGGGACCTGGATCGCGGCGACAAAGTCCGGATCGCTTACGGCTTCGGACGCCTGCGCGGCGGCTTTCAGCCAGCGGATCGTCGGGCCGCCAAGCGCCAGTTGCGGATAGGCTTCGTAGATCCCCGTGTTGCGCCGGTAGCGTTCCGGATCCGATGTCACCTTGTTGACGGCGAAGGGGGTGGTCTGCTTCGGCCGCGGTCCCCATGCGGCATAAAGCCGGCCGAGGCCCAGAAGGCAAAACAGTGTGCAGACGCGGCGAACGGTCGTTATCGAGACCGGAAGGTCGGGCAAGGTCAGGAAAGGGGCGATCAACACCATGCGGCGCACCCGGTTGACCATCGAAGGCGCGGCAAGCAGGGCGACGACGGCCCCTGCCGAGTGCGCAAGGATGTAATAGGGCCCGCGGCAATCGGGCAGCACGATCTCTTCGAAGAACTGCTCGAGATCGCTGGCGTAGTCGCGAAAACTGCGGACATAGCCGCGCTGCCGGTCGCGGATCAGCCGGTCGGAACCGCCCTGACCGCGCCAGTCGAGGGTGGCAACGCCAAAGCCTCTTTCGGTAAGGTTGCGGATGGTCTCGAAATACTTCTCGGTGCACTCGTTGCGGCCGGTCAGCACCACCACCGTGCCCTTGATCGGGCGGGTTACGGCGCCAAAGAGGCCGTAGCGGATCCGCTTGCGGTCGTGGGTGGTGAAGTAACCGCCTGCCGCGTTTACCGGTGACGGATTGCCTGGAAATTCGTGGAAGAGGTCCGTCATTCGGCGTTTTCGTTTTTCGTGTCGTGCCCGAACCTAGCGAGGCGTGGCACGGTGATAGACGCCAACGTGGCAAAAGCAAAGGGCTTCCGGCTGGAAGGGGAAGGCAGCAACTTCCGGTAACGAATGAGGCCGGAAGCAGCTTGCGGCGTGCTTCCGGCCTCTGTCGATCCGGGAGGAAGGGACGTTACACCCGGTTCGGCCTCGTCGCGGCGCATTATCTGGTGCCGCTTGTTCTTGATGCTGGCTGCACGCTAGCGCTGCCTGCCTGAACGGGCGCCGAAGCAGCGGTTCATCTGCCGTTCATCGAAGCGCGAATTCGCCGTCCGGCAAAAATCTTGAAATGCGCTTTTGCGCTCCCCAAATGTTGGATGCGGTCGCCAATGTCGGGGCCGCTGGCCCATCCGGAACGCCGCTCAAGGGTTTCGCACCGGCCAAACGCAAACCATGTTGCTCAACAGGAGAACACCTCATGCGTCACGTTGATTTTTCCCCGCTTTATCGCTCCACCGTCGGCTTCGATCGTCTCTTCACCATTTTGGATTCGCTTGCCCAGCCTGAGAGCGCGCAGACCTATCCGCCCTACAACATCGAGCGCACCGGCGAGGACGCCTATCGCATCTCGATGGCGGTTGCCGGTTTCTCGGAAGACGAGATCTCGATCGAGGCCCACCGCAATGTGCTGACCGTGAAAGGTGAGCGCAAGGAAGAGGGCAATGGCGAAGGTTCCGAGCTGCTCTATCGCGGTATCGCTTCGAGGGCCTTCGAGCGCCGCTTCCAGCTTGCCGACCATGTCGATGTCGTCGGCGCCACGCTGAAGAACGGCCTGCTCTTCGTCGACCTCAAGCGCAACATCCCCGAGGAGCTGAAGCCGCGCAAGATCGCGATCACCGCGTCTTCGGCCAAGGCCAAGCAGATCGAGGCCAAGACCGCTGCGTAATGCAGGCTGACTACAAACCGTCTCCTCCCGAGACGAAAGCGGCGCCGAAAGGCGCCGCTTTTTGTTTGCCTCGATGTCTGTGCCATCCCCAACCAAGGATACTGGCCCTTTCGCGGCAAGCCTCGCTGAACGAGGTTTTCGTCCTGCGAACGGATCGAGGGCATGTCTGATTTTTCCCTGGTGCTGACGGGCACTATCGGCATCACCTTCCTGCTGGCCGGCATCGTCAAGGGTGTCACCGGCATGGGCCTGCCGACGCTGGCAATGGGGCTTCTCGGCACCGTCATGCCGCCTGTCACGGCCGCGTCGCTGCTGATCGTCCCGTCCTTCGTCACCAATGTCTGGCAGCTGTTCGCCGGCCCGAGCTTTGCATCGATCCTGCGCCGGCTGTGGCTGATGATGGCCGGCATTCTTATTGGCACTGTCGCCGGGGCAAGGCTGCTGGCCAGCGACAACGTCAAATGGACGACCGCTGGCCTTGGTGCCGCGCTGGTCCTTTATGCCGCCTACACGCTACTGGCCCGGCAGCTCAGCATTCCGACCAAGGCAGAGCGCTGGTGGTCGCCGGCCATCGGCTTCCTCACCGGCCTTGTCACCGGCGGCACAGGCGTGTTCGTCGTACCGGCGGTGCCCTACATCCAGGCGCTGGGGCTGAGCCGGGACGACCTGATCCAGGCGCTGGGTCTTTCCTTCACGGTGTCGACCATTGCGCTGGCAGTCGGCCTCGCCTCGCATGGTGCATTCGAGGTCGAGCATATCGCGATGTCGGCGCAGGCCGTGGCACCGGCCTTGCTCGGCATGTGGCTCGGCCAGTTGCTCAGGCAGAGGATCAGCCCGGCGACCTTCCGGCGCTGGTTCCTGATCTTCCTGATCCTGCTCGGCCTGGAACTGCTGGCGCGGCCCTTTCTGGCCTAGTCATTTCCTTGCCCGATAAGCAAATGACCGATGTGGTCGACCTCCTCTGTTGTCGTCGCGAAGCTGGCGACGAAGCGGTAGATCGCTTCATTGTCGCCGAGGTGGCCGTCGAAGCCTTGGGGTACGCCCCATTCGTAGAATTTAGCGCCGGCCGCCTGCAGATTTTCGGCACTGGGGCGGTCGAGGATTGCGAAGACTTCGTTTGCCTGCGGCAGCCAGGCCAGTCGGCCGGCCGGTGCGTCTTCGATCGTCTCGGCCAGTCGCGCGGCCATGGCGTTGGCGTGGCGCGCCATCCTCAGCCAGAGATCGTCGGTGAAATAGGCTTCGAACTGGGCCGAAATGAAGCGCGCCTTCGAGAAGGTCTGTCCGGCGCGCTGGCGCAGCAGGCGCAGATCATGTCCAATGTCGGGGTTGAGGACCACGACCGCGTCGGCCATCCAGCAGCCGTTCTTGGTGCCGCCGAAGGAGATGACGTCGACGCCGCTCTTCCAGGTCATTTCCGCAGGCGAAATGTCGGTCGCGGCAACCGCGTTGGCGAAGCGCGCGCCGTCCATGTGCAGAGGCAGCCCATGGCGGCGAGCCACCTCAGACACGGCTTTGACATCGTCTACGGTGTAGACGGTGCCGACCTCGGTCGCCTGGGTGATCGTCACCGCCATCGGCTGGCCGGCGGGTGCGAGGTCCTGCGAATAGCGTGTGATGGCGCGGTCGAGAGCCTGCGGATTGATGCGCCCCAATGGCCCAGGGACCGGCGACATGCGCGCTCCACCGGTATAGAAGCCCGCGGCACCGAATTCATCGACGTTCATATGCGCCTCGGATTGGCAGAAGGCGACGCCGCCGATACGATTGCATGTCGCCATGGAGAGCGCGTTGGCCGCCGTGCCGGTGGCGACGAAGAACACCGCGACCTCCCGTTCGAAAATCTCGCTGAAGCGCCGGTAGACGGCGCGGTCGAGTTCGCCGTCGCCATAGGCGGTCGCGATGCCCGCGGCGTGCCGGGACAGATTGGCCGAGATGTCGGGATGGACGCCCGCCCAGTTGTCGGATGCAAAGAACATTGAGAGGTCCGTATCTGGTTTGAAAAACGGGCGGGACCATGGCTGCTTCGGGGTTTGACGCGCAAGGGCCAAGCGCTGGAAAAGCAGTAAAGCCAGCCAAGCCAGGGCCGCGCGGGTGGCGATTGAAGGTTACGTTTGTGCCCTCCCATGCGTAATTTTCTGTCGCAAAGCGCTCGAGATTTTTGTGAATCGGTCTTGTGCACGCCTGCGATTTCTGCCATAAAAATTTAGGACAGTAGTGCTGTCTTATTTTGTCGCACAAATCAGGCTGGATTGGCGTATCATTTGGGCCACTCCGGCCGTTGCCGCGAGCGACGGGTAGACGGCTCGGCTCTGGCCTGTACGATACCGGATACGAACCGGGCGGCGCGCCGCATGGTTCGGCAAGGATTTCGCAAGACGTGCAGCAAGGATGAAGGGGAAGCAACGCGCTTCCCGAGGCAAACCAGCGCCTGAAGGGCTGGGAACGGAGGACAGGACGATGACGGAATTGACGCTATCTGCGATCAACGGCCAGGCCGCGCAGACGAAAGCGGCTACCGTCAAAAATACGTCCCCGACCAACGTCGGGCGCACCGCCGACGGTTTCGCCGCACAGGGCCTTTACGATCCGCGCAACGAGCACGACGCCTGCGGCGTCGGCTTCATCGTCAACATGAAGGGCGTGAAGTCGTACCAGATCGTCAAGGACGGGCTGGCCATGCTCGAAAACCTGACGCATCGCGGCGCCGTCGGTGCCGATCCGCTGGTGGGCGACGGCGCCGGCGTTCTGGTGCAGATTCCAGATCGTTTCTTCCGCGAGGAGATGGCCGCGCAGGGCATCGACCTGCCGCTGGCGGGTCAGTACGGCGTCGGACACTGGTTCATGCCGCAGGACGCAGCACTGCGCGCCCATATCGAGGACATCATCGCCGAATCGGCGCAGTCCGAGGGGCTGCCGCTGATCGGTTTCCGTGACGTGCCCGTCGACAATTCGTCCCTGTCGAAGGCCCCTAACATCGTGGCATCCGAGCCGTTCCACCGGCAGGTCTTCATCGGCCGCACGGCCGACATTACCGACGACGAGGAGTATGAGGCCCGGCTCTATCTGCTGCGCAAGGTCATATCGGGCCGCATCTACGCCGAGAACGACAACAAGGACATCGGTTCCTACTGCGTGTCGTTGTCGGCGCGCACCATCGTCTACAAGGGCATGTTCCTGGCCTATCAGGTCGGGGCCTATTACAAGGATCTCACCGATCCGCGCTTCGAAACGGCGCTGATCCTCGTCCATCAGCGCTTCTCGACCAACACCTTCCCGTCGTGGAAGCTGGCGCATCCCTACCGCATGGTCGCGCATAATGGCGAGATCAACACGGTGCGCGGCAACAACAACTGGATGGCGGCGCGGCAGGCGTCGGTCGATTCCGAGCTGTTCGGCAACAACATCTCGAAGCTTTGGCCGATCTCCTACGAAGGCCAGTCCGACACCGCATGCTTCGACAATGCGCTCGAATTCCTGTTCCAGGGCGGCTACAGCCTCAGCCACGCCATGATGATGCTGATCCCGGAAGCCTGGGCCGGCAACAAGCTGATGGATCAAGACCGCAAGGCTTTCTACGAATACCACGCCGCGCTGATGGAGCCGTGGGACGGGCCGGCGGCGGTCGTGTTCACCGATGGCCGCCAGATCGGCGCCACGCTCGACCGCAATGGCTTGCGCCCGGCGCGATACATCGTCACCGATGACGACCGCGTCATCATGGCTTCGGAAGCCGGCGTGCTGCCGGTGCCGGAGGAGCGGATCGTCAAGAAGTGGCGGCTGCAGCCCGGTCGCATGCTTTTGATCGACCTGGAAAAGGGCCGCATCATCTCCGACGAGGAGATCAAGTCGGAGATCGCGACCAAGCACCCCTACAAGAGCTGGCTCGCCAACACGCAGCTCATCCTGGAAGATTTGAAGCCGGTCGAGCCGCGTGCGCTGCGCAAGGATGTCAGCCTGCTCGATCGCCAGCAGGCGTTTGGCTACAGCCAGGAAGACACCAAGCTTTTGATGTCGCCGATGGCCACCACCGGCCAGGAAGCGGTCGGTTCGATGGGCACCGACACGCCGATATCGGCGATGTCGGACAAGTCGAAGCTGCTCTACACCTATTTCAAGCAGAACTTCGCCCAGGTCACCAACCCGCCGATCGATCCGATCCGCGAGGAGCTGGTGATGAGCCTGGTGTCGTTCATCGGTCCCAGGCCGAACATCTTCGACCTGGTCGGCAATTCGCGCCGCAAGCGGCTCGAAGTACGCCAGCCGATCCTGACCAATGGCGATCTCGAAAAGATCCGCTCAATCGGCCACACTGAGGACCGTTTCGACACCAAGACGATCGACATCACCTATGGCTCGAACGAGGGCGCGGCCGGCATGCAGGGCGCCATCGACCGACTGTGCGAGCGCTCGGAAGCGGCGGTCGCTGGTGGCTACAACATTATCATCCTGTCCGATCGCCAGGTCGGACCGGACCGTATCGCTATCCCCGCGCTTCTCGCTACGGCCGCGGTGCATCATCACCTGATCCGCAAGGGATTGCGCACTTCGGTCGGTCTCGTCGTTGAATCCGGCGAGCCGCGCGAGGTGCATCATTTCTGCTGCCTCGCCGGCTATGGCGCCGAGGCGATCAATCCCTATCTCGCCTTCGACACGCTGCTCGACATGCACAAGCGCGGCGAGCTGCCGGCCGAGGTCGACGCCTACGAAGTCGTCTCGCGCTACATCAAGTCGATCGGCAAAGGCATCCTCAAGGTGATGTCCAAGATGGGCATCTCGACCTACCAGTCCTACTGCGGCGCGCAGATCTTTGACGCCATCGGGCTGAAGACCGATTTCGTGCAGCAGTATTTCACCGGCACGGCGACGCTGATCGAAGGCGTCGGGCTGGACGAGGTTGCGGGCGAGACTGTCAGCCGTCACACGGACGGGTTCGGCAACGATCCGGTGCTGCGCAACAATCTGGAGGTTGGCGGCGAATATCTCTTCCGCATGCGCGGCGAGGCCCACATGTGGTCACCCGACGCGGTCGCCACCTTGCAACATGCCGTGCGCCAGGGCTCGTGGGAGACGTTCAAGGAGTATTCGGCGCAGATCGACAGCGAGACCGCGCGGGCGCAAGCCATCCGCGGCCTGTTCAAGATCAAGCTGGCGGAAGAGAGCGGTCGCAAGAAGGTCGCGCTCGACGACGTGATGTCGGCGGCTGATATCGTCAAGCGCTTTTCGACCGGGGCGATGTCGTTCGGCTCGATCTCCCGGGAAGCGCACACCACGCTGGCGCGGGCCATGAACGCCATCGGCGGCAAGTCGAACACCGGCGAGGGCGGCGAAGAGTCCGACCGTTACCTGCCGCTGCCCGGCGGCGGCAAGAACCCCGAACGCTCGGCGATCAAGCAGGTCGCCTCCGGGCGGTTCGGCGTCACGGCGGAGTACCTTGTCAACTCCGACATGATGCAGATCAAGGTCGCGCAGGGCGCCAAGCCCGGCGAGGGCGGCCAGCTGCCCGGCCACAAGGTCGATGCCACCATCGCCAAGGTCCGGCACTCGACGCCGGGCGTCGGCCTGATCTCGCCGCCGCCGCATCACGACATCTATTCGATCGAGGATCTGGCGCAGCTGATCTACGATCTGAAGAACGTCAATCCGGCGGCAGACGTCTCGGTCAAGCTGGTCTCCGAGGTCGGTGTCGGCACGGTTGCGGCCGGCGTTGCCAAGGCGCGCGCCGACCACATCACCATCTCGGGCTATGACGGCGGCACCGGCGCGTCGCCGCTGACCTCGCTGAAGCACGCCGGCAGCCCGTGGGAAATGGGCCTTGCCGAGACGCACCAGACGCTGGTGCTGAACGGCCTGCGGTCGCGCGTGGCGCTGCAGGTCGATGGTGGGTTGCGCACCGGCCGCGACGTCATCATCGGCGCGCTGCTCGGCGCCGACGAGTTCGGCTTCTCGACCGCGCCGCTGATCGCGGCCGGCTGCATCATGATGCGCAAGTGCCATCTCAACACCTGTCCGGTCGGCGTGGCGACGCAGGACCCGGTGCTGCGCAAGCGCTTCAAGGGCACGCCCGAGCACGTCATCAACTTCTTCTTCTATGTTGCTGAGGAAGTGCGCGGGCTGCTCGCCGAAATGGGCTTCACCCATCTCGACCAGATCATCGGCGATACCGACCTTCTGGAGAAGCGCGACGTGATCCAGCACTGGAAGGCGCGCGGGCTCGATTTCGGCAAGATGTTTTTCAAGCCGGACGCCCCGCATGAGGCCGTGCACTGGACCGAGCGGCAGAAGCATCCGATCGACGACGTGCTCGACCGCAAGCTGATCGAACTGGCGAAGCCGGCGTTGGAGGCGAAGCAGCCAGTGACCATCGAGCTGCCGATCCGCAATGTCGACCGTTCGGCGGGCGCGATGCTGTCGGGCGAAGTGGCCAAGCGCTTCAAGCACAAGGGCCTGCGCGAGGACACGATCTCGGTCAAGCTCACCGGCACCGCCGGCCAGTCCTTCGGCGCCTTCCTGGCGCGCGGCATCTCGTTCGAGCTGGTCGGCGCCGGCAACGACTATGTCGGCAAGGGCCTGTCGGGCGGCCGCATCGTCATCCGTCCGCCGGATGAGGCCAAGATTGTCGCGGCCGAGTCCATCATCGTCGGCAACACCGTGCTCTACGGCGCGACCGAGGGCGAGGCCTATTTCGCCGGCGTCGCCGGCGAGCGGTTTGCCGTGCGCAATTCGGGCGTTGCCGCCGTCGTCGAGGGCGTCGGCGACCATGGCTGCGAATACATGACCGGCGGCATCGTCGTCGTCATCGGCAAAACCGGCCGCAACTTCGCCGCCGGCATGTCGGGCGGCGTCGCCTATGTGCTGGACGAGGAAGGCGACTTCGCCGAGCGCTGCAACATGGCGATGGTCGAGCTTGAGCCGGTGCCGGAGGAAGACGATCTGATGGAGAAGCTGCTCCATCATGGCGGCGACCTCGACCACAAGGGCCGCGTCGACGTCTCCGGCGACATGACCAGCCACGACGAGGAGCGGCTCTATCAGCTGATCTCGAACCATGTCCACTTTACGGGTTCGGTGCGCGGTCGCGAAATCCTCGACAACTGGACGGCTTTCCGGCCGAAATTCCGGAAAATCATGCCGGTCGAGTATCGCCGCGCGCTGATCGAGATGGAGCGCATGCGCATGAGCGTGGCGGCGGAATAGGCTTTGGGCGTTGTCGGGGAGCAAGGCTTCCCGGCCGACACCTCATCAACAATCCTGACCTCGGACTGAAGGTTGCCATGGCTGCCTTATGAGGTTAACGGGTGCGCCGACGAGCGTGCCTTCGGACAGCAGGGACTGGACTATGGGCAAGGTAACAGGCTTTCTCGAGATCGACCGGCAGGTGCACAAGTACCAGCCGGCCTCCGACCGCATCCGGCATTTCCGCGAATTCACGCTGCCGATGTCGGACAAGGAGGTCGAGAAACAGGCCGCGCGCTGCATGGATTGCGGCATTCCGTTCTGCCACGGGCCGACCGGCTGCCCGATCCACAACCAGATCCCGGACTGGAACGACCTCGTCTACAATGGCGACTGGGACAATGCGATCCGCAACCTGCATTCGACCAACAATTTCCCGGAGTTCACCGGCCGCATCTGTCCGGCACCCTGCGAGGAAGCCTGCACGCTGAACCTCGAGGACATTCCGGTCGCCATCAAGACCGTCGAGCAGGCTATCGCCGACAAGGCTTACGAGACCGGCCATATCCGGCCCTATCCGCCGGAGAAGAAGACTGGCAAGCGTGTTGCCGTCATCGGCTCCGGCCCGGCCGGCATGGCGGCCGCGCAGCAGCTCGGCCGCGCCGGTCACGACGTGCATGTCTATGAGCGCGAGAGCCGCCCGGGCGGGCTGATGCGCTACGGTATTCCCGACTTCAAGATCGAGAAGCACTATATCGACCGCCGCATCGAGCAGATGCAGGGCGAGGGCGTGACCTTCCATTGCGGCGTCAATGTCGGCGTCGACAAGCCCGTGGCTGAACTGCTCGCCGAGTATGACGCGGTGCTCTATTGCGGCGGTTCGGAAACGCCGCGCGCCGCCAGCATCCCCGGTGACGATCTCGGCGGCGTCTACGACGCAATGCCTTACCTGGTGCAGCAGAACAAGCGCGTCGGCGGCGAGCCGATCCAGTCGGTTGCCTGGCCTTCGCATCCGATCATCGCCAGCGGCCAACATGTCGTCGTCGTCGGCGGTGGCGATACCGCATCCGACTGCGTCGGCACGGCCTTTCGCCAGGGCGCGGTCCGCGTCACCCAGCTCGACATCCGGCCGCAGCCACCGGAGAAGGAAGACAAGCTCGCGGTCTGGCCCTATTGGGCGACCAAGATGCGCACCTCGTCGTCGCAGGCCGAGGGCGCTGAGCGCGAATTCCAGGTGGCGACGCTCGAATTCATCGGCGAAGAAGGCCAGCTGACCGGAGTCAGGTGCTGCGAGGTCGACGACAAGCGCAAGCCGATCGCCGGCACCGAATTCGTCATCCGCGCCGATCTTGCCTTCATCGCCATCGGCTTTGCCGGGCCTGCAGCCGCTGGCGTGGTCACGGAACTCGACGGGCAGATGAAGATCGCCACCGACAGCCGGCGTTCCAGGAATGTCGAGGCCAATGACCTCGATTACAGGACCAGCGTCGACAGGCTCTACGCGGCGGGCGATGTGCGCCGCGGCCAGTCTCTGGTGGTCTGGGCTATTCGCGAAGGCCGCCAGGCGGCGCGTTCGATCGACGAGGCGCTCATGGGATCGAGCGTTCTGCCCCGCTAAGGAGTGATTGCCGTCGTCTTGTCGGTCACGACGGCAGCCGTGGCGGGCGGGATTTTCGGTGGCGAGGAGAAATCGTCGGCGCGGCCGGGCGAGGCGTCGGGCGCCTTGCCTTCGATGACAAGTTTTTCGCCGGGCAAGTTCGGGTTGCCCTTTACCGGCGGCGCGGCGCCGAGAAGCTCGGAGCCGCCGTCGAGCGCCGGATCGCCAAGCAGCATTGGCGGGGTGCGGTCGACCACGATCGGAGCGGCAGCCGGCGCTGGCGCTTCGACCGGGGCGCCAGCGGGGGCGGAGGCTGTCACCGCGCCTCCCGGCGCGGTGATGCCAAGAATCTTCATCAGCGGCTTTTCCGTATAGAAGGCAAGCTTGCGCTTGCCGGCCTTCGACACGTTGATGCCGTCGTCGGAGCGCAGGCGCACCGGCTGGCCGTTGATGTCGGGGCCGCTGGTGACGAAGGCGCCGTTCTCGTCGACGAAGCCGTCCCAGACATCGACGAATTCGCCGCCATGCTTTTGCGCCGCCGAGTGGTAGATGTCGTTGAAGGCCAGCATGTCGGAGGTCATTTTCGAGACCCGGAACGCCGGCATGCCGACCCACAGGAACGGCACCTTGGCGGCGGCGATGGCGCTGCCGAATGCATCGGTCCGACGTTCATATTCCTTGGTCCAGTTCTCCGATCGCGGCTGCTCGCGCACGTCGGCGACCTTCATCTGCTGGCGATCGTTGGAGCCGAGCATGACGACCACGGCTGCCGGTTTTTCGGTGTCGATCAGCGATCTGATCTGTTCGGGCCAGTTGTAGAAGTCGTCGCGCACGAAACCGGATGAGCCGTTGCTGCGCGCGACAATCCTGACGCCGGGATTCTCGGCAAAGGCGGTATCCAGACCTTCGGCGAGACCCGCCGCCATGAAATCGCCGACCACCAGGACGACGCGGGCATCCGGCGTCTTTTCCACGATCGGCGTCGCCGGTTCGGCCGGAAGGCGGGGCCGGGATTTTTTCGCCTTGGACTTCGGCCTTGCCTTCTGGATGTCGAGCGGTGGTTCGACCCGCTCGCTGCGGCGCGGAAACAGGAGATCGCGCAGTGACCAGCCGCGATTTTGCTGTTCCTGCGCCAGGGCCGGCGTGTGAAAGGCACTGGCCGCCGCGACAGCCAGGACGGCGATCGCCAGAATCAGGATCGGCATGCGGCGAAGGATCACCCGGATACGCGCAACCGAAACCAAGTATTCCCCCCGTTTCTAAGTCGGCTTCTACTTTTGCCGGAGCGATTTGAGCACTTCCATGCTTGGATAGCCGTCCTGGGTCAAGCCGGTCTTTGCCTGGAAGGCCAGGATGGCAGCTTTCGATCCGTCACCGATCTTGCCGTCGAACTTACCGTCATAGTAGCCATGCTCGGAAAGCCGTTGCTGAAGCTCCTGCCTTTCCTCGAAGGTGAGCTTGGTGAAAGGCCGTTTCCAGTCCTGCACCAGACCGCCATAGCCGGCGATTTCGTCGGCAAGAAGGCCGACGGCGAGCGCGTACTTGTCGGCGTTGTTGTAGGCTTTGATGACCGAGAAATTCTTGACCATCAGGAAGGCTGGCCCGCCACGGCCATCCGGCACCTTCAAAGTCGCCTTGTCGGAGCCGTTCTTGAAAGGCTTGCCGCTGGCCCTGACAACGCCGAGCGCCTGCCATTGCGCCAGCGTCTTGGAGCCGCCGGGAAGTTTGCCGGCCGGCAAGGTGACCTCATAGCCCCAGGTCTTGCCGGCCTGCCAGCCATTCTTCCTGAGCAGGTTTGCGGCTGTCGCCAGGGCGTCTGGAATCGAATTCCAGATGTCGCGCTTGCCGTTGCCGTCCATGTCGACCGCATAGGCCTGATAGCTGGTCGGGATGAACTGGGTGTGGCCCATCGCGCCGGCCCAGGAGCCGCTCAGATGGCTTTCGTCGATATCGCCCCTCTGCAGGATCTTCAGTGCCGCGATCAGCTGGGTGCGGGCGAATTTCGATCGCCTGGGATCCGCATAGCCGAGCGTCGCCAGCGAGCGGATGACATTGCGCATGATGTCGTCGCGCTTGAGGATCTCGCCATAATTCGATTCCATCGACCAGATGGCGAGCAGAATGTTGCGGTCGACACCGAATCTGGCCTCGATCCTGTCCAGCCAAGGCTTCCATTTCCTGGCCATCTGTTGGCCGACGGCGACCGACTGGTCATGGACGCGGTTGTCGAAATAGTCCCAGGCGGGAGCGGTGAATTCGGGCTGGGTACGGGCCTTCTCCAGCACCACGGGGTCGATATCGTTGATATTCTTGAAGGCCTGGTCGTAAAGCGCCCCGGAAACGCCGCTCTGCACCGCCGTAGCGCGGAAGCTGGCAACCCATTGCCGAAACCCGGCATCGGCGAAAGCGGGCCCAGCGGGCATCAGCAGGGCAAGCGAGAGGCTGGCCGCCGTCACGGCGCTTGCCAGGCGCTTTGCGGTGCTGCGAACGGACATCTTTTCCTCCTTCGTCATATCAGGAAGATCATTCTTCGCCGAACCCGGTTAGCATTTAGTTTACCATAGGTGGGGTCGGGAACGAAAAGACGCCTCGATGCTTTACGCACTGCAATGTTCAGCCCTGCTCTTGTCCAGGTCTCGATTCCGGCGCGAAAATGTCAGAACGGGATTGCGGAGCAGGCCCTCAAACGGATAATTGACAGCATGAAGAGAGTTCGCAAGGCAGTCTTCCCGGTCGCCGGCCTCGGCACGCGGTTCCTCCCGGCCACCAAGGCCATCCCGAAGGAAATGCTGACGGTCGTCGATCGGCCGGTCATCCAATATGTGGTCGACGAGGCGCGCGATGCGGGGATCGAGCACTTCATCTTCGTGACCGGCCGCAACAAGGCGGTCATCGAGGACCATTTCGACGTCCAGTTCGAGCTCTACGACACGCTTGCGCAACGCGGCAAGGACGACCAGCTTGCTCGCCTGCAACGGCTGCAGCCGGCGCCGGGCCAGACCAGCTTCACCCGCCAGCAGGTGCCGATGGGGCTTGGCCATGCCGTCTGGTGCGCGCGCGAACTGGTCGGCGACGAGCCATTCGCGCTGCTTTTGCCCGACATGATCATGCAGTCGGAAAAGAGCTGCATGAAGGACATGGTCGAGCTCTACGCCGAGACCGGCAACAACATCATCGCGGTGCAGGAATGCGATCCGGCCGAGGCGCATAAATACGGCATCGTCGGCCGCGGCGAGGATACGCATCACGGCTTCCGCATCACCGGTATGGTCGAGAAGCCGAAGGCCGGCACCGCACCGTCCAACCTGTTCATCAACGGCCGCTATATCCTGCAGCCGGAGATCTTCGGCATCCTCGAAAGCCAGGAACGCGGCGCCGGCAACGAGATCCAGCTTACCGACGCGATGCTGAAGCTGGAAAAGCAGCAACCCTTCTACGGCTACCACTATCAGGGCCGCACCTTCGATTGCGGTTCGCCGGAAGGCTTCGTCGAGGCCAATGTCGCCTTCGCCCTGTGGCGCAACGACATGAATGAGAACATGCGCGGTGTCATCCGCACCTTGCTCGATGAGATGAAGCCATCGGAGCGGCGCGGCGCCGCCCTCTAAGTTACCGCTGCACCTTCACGCCAAGGAAGATGCTGTTGGCCGTGTAGTCGCGGCCAGGCAAGTTGCTGGTCAGTTTCTCGGTCCTGACCCGGGTGGTGAGGCCGGCGTAGCGGTTCAGCCACCATGTCAGGCTGCTCTCGGCGCTCAGCACCAAATCATGACCATCGATGCCGACATAGTCGCGCCAGTCGACGCCGAGTGCCGCGTTCGCCGTCAGATTGGCGCGGATCTGCCGCTCGCCGGTGAGCCGGCCGGAATAGAGGATGTCGCCGCTTTGGGCGGCGGTCGTGGTGTCCTCGATGGTGGTCTGGCCGGTCAGTCCGATCGTGGTGCCGCGCTCCGGCGACCATTTGAGATCGGCGTTCACCGTCGGGCCTGAAATCGCTTCCAGGCTATTGTCGTCGATCGCCTCCCGCAGCCAGCCGGCCGAGAATTCGCCGGCAAGCTTGTCGCCCATGTCGATCTCAAGGCCGGCGCGCGCGCCAAGCCGCGTCGAGGAGCGTTCGAACCCATTGCTGTCTGAGCGCAGATCATAGTCCCTGCGCCCGACCTCGATCTCAGTGAACGGGATGAGGGCCGGAGAGATTTCGTAACCGGCGCGCAAGGTCGCGGTGTAGAGGGTGGAGTCGCGGTCCTTCTGCGACAGTGAGGTGCCGTCTGAAAGATCGGCGTCGCCGTAGAAATCGTGCGTCACCGCGCCGGTCAGCGTGTAGCGCATCTTGCCGACATCCTTCTCAATGCCGAGGCTGCCGTTGACGGTCTGGCGCAGCGGCTGCGAGGAGACCCCGGCAATGGCGTCCGGCGAGGAGGCCGATTCCGGCACGGCTTCGTAACCGAGCTTGGCGATGGCGCGCAGCTCGTTGTCGAGATCGACGTTGAGCGTTCCCTCGATCCGCCCTTGCGCGTCGGAGACCTCGTCGCCGGATACGGTCTTGCGGAAGCTGCCATAGCCGTTGATGAGCGCCGAATTCTCACGCCAGTCGGAGGCGGCGGAAAAACGCAGCGCCGTTTCCGAAAGCAGCGCCGGTGCGCCGCCGCTGCTGGAATCGGCATTGGACGACGACGTCAGGCCTTGCTCCAGCGTTGGCCGGATGAGGAAGGAGCCGACCTTGATGCCGGTCGCGGCGAAGGGGTCGTCCTCGGGTTTCTTGTCCTGCCCTTCGATGGAGCCGGTGCGTTCGGCGCCAGGGTCAAGTTTTTGCCTGTCGGCGCTGTCGACCGTAACGGCGCGGCGATTGGCCGTATCCTGCTCGGCGTCGGTGGTCTCGGTGTCGTCCGTGCCGGTTGTGCTCGCTGTCGCGTCAGTGGTCTTCTTCGCCTTCTTCTTGTCGGCGGCCTTGGCCTTGGCGTCCTTGACCTTGTCCTGGTCGGCGGCGCGCTGTCGTGCGGTCGAGAGCCGGCGGGGCTTAACCGGAGCCGCCTCGTCGGCCGATGTGTCGTCGGTGGCAGCGGGCTGATCGAAAATGCTGGTTGCGCCTGTCGCGTCGGTGTCGTCAGGCACCGCGCCGGGGCTGGCCGGTTGGTAGGTGTCGGCCGGCGCGTCGTCCATTGCGGCTGCGTTCGCTTGCGCCTGCTGATCCTGGGAACTGGCCATGCCCAGTTGCCTGGCCCTGCGCTGCTGGTCGGCCAGGATCGCCGATTCCGAAACCTCGCCGCGCAGCTCGGTTTCCTGGGCGTAAAGCGGTATTGGCCGCAGCAAAGCCAGGACACTGGCCGCCAGCAGCAAGGTGCTGACGGTTTTGTCCCTGAGACCTCGTTTCGTTTCAGGCTGGGCCCGCGACATCGTCACCACTGCTTGCGCGGCGCATGCGCGCGCCATACTTACCGAACCGTAAATGGGGATGGTTAACGGAGGGTTGAGGCGGTGGCGTCCAGCACGGTCTGGTGGCACGATTTCGAAGTCCGCGCGGTTCGAGATCGGGACGCTAACAGCCATTTCTGTTGGACAGGCGTGCGGCAAAGCGCTAATCGCATCGGCATGCATGCGGGGTCCCCAGAAAAGAAGCAGCCGGACAGGCAGGCCGCGATCGATTCGGCGTTGAGAACGGTGGCGACCGAGCAGGCCGGTGTCGAGGCGCTTGCCGCGGCGCTCGAAGACGGACTGGCCGAGCCGTTCGCGCGGGCCGTCGCCATCGTCTCGCGGATCGATGGCCGCGTCATCGTCACCGGCGTCGGCAAGAGCGGCCATATCGGTTCGAAGATCGCCGCGACGCTTGCCTCGACCGGCACGCCCGCCTTCTTCGTCCATCCGGCCGAGGCCAATCACGGCGATCTCGGCATGATTGCCAAGGACGATGCCATCATCGCCATGTCATGGTCCGGCGAGAGCAAGGAATTGATGGGGATCGTCGCCTATTCCCGGCGCTTTTCGATCCCGCTGATCGCCATCACATCCGGCGCGACATCGGCGCTGGCGCGCGCGGCCGACGTGGTGCTGCTCTTGCCGCCGGCGCCTGAAGCCTGTCCGCATGGGCTAGCGCCGACGACGTCGACGCTGCTTCAGCTGATCATGGGCGATGCGCTGGCCATCGCACTGCTCGAGGCGCGCGGCTTCACGCCGGATCATTTCCGCACCTTCCATCCCGGCGGCCAGCTCGGCGCCAACCTGACGCAGATCCGCGAGATCATGCATGTCGGCGACAGGCTGCCGCTGGTGCCGACGGGCACCGGAATGCAGGACGCGATCCTCGAATTGTCGCGCAAGGGGTTTGGCTGCGTGGCGATTACGGCCGTGGACGGCGCGCTGATAGGCATCATCACCGACGGCGATATCCGCCGTCATATCGCCAATGATCTCTTGGCAATGAGCGTCGATCAGGTGATGACCAGGAAGCCGAAGACGGCGAGCCCGGACACCCTGGTGGCGACGGCGCTGCAGACCATCAACACTTCGGCCATCACCAGCCTGATGGTGATCGAGGGCGGACGCCCGGTCGGGCTCGTCCACCTGCATGACCTGCTGCGCATCGGCGCAGCCTAGGCTTGTCGATCTTCAGGTGATGCCGGCCTGACCTGAATCTCAACACACCCCAAACCGTCGACTCATACAGCTTCGACGGTCAGCTCCAGATCGGTATCGGCAGCACCCGTCACCCGCACCTGCGTGCCGACCGGCAAATCCGGGCCGGAAACACGCCACAGCGTGTCGCCGAGCTTGATGCGGCCGCGGCCGTCCTTGATCGGCTCGGCAAGCGTGGCCATCTTGCCGACCATCTGCGCGCCGCGGCGGTTGAGCAGCGGCTGGTCGGTCGCGTCATGACGCCCGCCAACCAGTTTCTTGCCGACGAAGGCCGAGACCAGCGACAACGCCAGGAAGGCGAGGACCTGGACTTCCCAGGTCCAGAAGCTTGCATCCCAGATGAGCAGGGAAACCAAGCCGATCAGCAGCGCGGCGATGCCGATCCACAGCATGAAGATGCCTGGCGCTATGACCTCCATGACCAGGAGGACGAAGCCCAGAACCATCCAGTTCCACGGACCAAGTTCGGAAATGATGCGGTCGAGCATCGGAGTGTACTCCTATGATCTCAGTTGTCGCCTGATCTCAGTTATCGCTTGGGCGAACCACCGGAGGGCGGGCAGCCTGCCGCGCGGCGCCGGCAGTGCCTTCGCTGCGAAACACCTCTTTGGCAATCTCGCCAATGCCGCCCAGCGTGCCGATCAGCGACGAGGCCTCAAGCGGCATCAGCACGATCTTGCTGTTGGTGGCCGAGCCGATCCTGGTCAGCGCTTCGGTGTATTTCTGGGCGATGAAGTAGTTGAGCGCCTGGACGTCGCCCTTGGAGATCGCCTCCGACACCACTTGCGTCGCCTTGGCTTCGGCCTCGGCCGAGCGTTCGCGCGCCTCTGCATCGCGGAAGGCGGCTTCCTTGCGGCCCTCGGCCTCGAGGATCTGCGACTGCTTGAGGCCTTCGGCGGCGAGGATTTGCGCGCGCTTGTTGCGCTCGGCGGTCATCTGCCGGCCCATCGATTCAATGAGGTTGGCTGGCGGATTGATGTCCTTGATCTCGACGCGGGTGATCTTGATGCCCCACGGATGCGCCGCCTCGTCGACGACACGCAGCAGGCGTTCGTTGATGGCGTCGCGGTTCGACAGGAGTTCGTCGAGGTCCATCGAACCCATGACGGTACGGATGTTGGTCATCGTCAGGTTCAGGATGGCGTTTTCAAGTCCAGAGACCTGGTAGGCGGCCTGCGCCGCATTGAGGATCTGGTAAAAGGCGATGCCGTCGACACCCACTATGGCGTTGTCGCGGGTGATGATTTCCTGGCTCGGAACGTCGAGCACCTGCTCCATCATGTTCATCTTGGCGCCGATGCGGTCGACGAACGGCACGATGAGGTTGAGGCCGGGGCTCAGTGTCTTGGTGTAACGGCCAAAGCGCTCCACCGTATAATTGTAGCCTTGCGGGATTGTCCTGATGCCTTTGATAAGAAGCACCAATACCAGAAAGGCAAGCGCACCAATCGCAATACCGAAACCACTGAAGTCCATTTAAATCTCCCTCAGATGCCGGCCATGGCGTTGATTCCATGCAACCGACTTCACCAAAGACTTATGTATGTTTCAATAACGTTACAATCAGGTGATCGCGGATTATTAGTGCATAGACTTTTTCACAGCGGCCGGAGATGGGCCACTTCAGACCCAACCCGCCAGCTCGCGCCGTACCATCGCCTCGATCACGGCCATGCCCTCGGCGCTGTCGTTGAGGCAAGGGATGTGGGCGAATTGCTCGCCGCCGGCGTGATGGAAGGTTTCGGCGGCCTCGCGGCCGATCTCGTCCAGCGTCTCGATGCAATCGACGGAAAAGCCGGGATTGACGATGGCGATCGACTTCACGCCGTCACGCCCGAGTTTCTCTACCGTCTTGTCGGTATAGGGCTGCAGCCATTCCTGCGCGCCGAAGCGCGACTGGAAGGTGGTGATAAGTCTGTCGTCGCTCCAGCCGAGCTTTTGGCGCAGCAACCGCGTCGTCTCCAGGCAATGGGCCTGATAGGGATCGCCCTTGTCGGAATAGGGTTTCGGGATGCCGTGATAGGAGGTGATGACCACCTCCGGCTTGAAGTCGAGGGTCGCCAGGTGTCGCTCGATCGAGCGGGCGAGCGCGTCGATGTAGACAGGTTCGGCATAGTAGGGCGGAACGCTGCGGATCGCGGGTGCCGCCCGCATCTTCATCAGCGCGCGAAACAGCTGGTCGTTGGCGGTCGCCGTCGTCGTTGCCGAATATTGCGGATAGAGCGGGAAGGACAGAATGCGGTCGCAGCCCTGCTCGACCAGTCTTTGGGCGACGCTCGCGGTCGAGGGGTTGCCGTAGCGCATCGCCCACTCGACGACGACGTTGGGTAGATCGCCAAGGGCCTCGGCAAGCTTCTCAGCCTGGGCGCGGGTGTAGGTGCGCAGCGGCGACTCGTTCTTCTCCCGGTTCCAGATCCTGGCGTAGTTGGCGCCCGATTTCTTCGGCCTGGTGGTGAGGACCAGACCATAGAGGATCGGATACCAGATTGCCTTATTCAACTCGATCACCCGCGGATCGGAGAGGAATTCCCTCAAATAGCGCCACATCGGCGTGAAGTCGGTCCCGTCGGGCGTGCCGAGATTGATCAGCATGACGCCGATCTTGCCCGCCTTGACCGGCGCATGACCCGCCGGGGCAGGCGCCTTCGCGGCTTTGGAATCGGCGGGGCTGGAAAGCGTCATAAAGGTCTCCGGACACTGCGCCACACCGGCGGTGTCGCGGCGAACCTAACGATGCCGCGCCGGTTTTCAAATGCTGCGTCTGGCCGCACCTTAGCTCGTTCCCGCCTGAAAGCAGAACACCCGCCTGGTGTCCCAGGCGGGTGTTGTAAGTTTCTACGAAAGGACTATTTCGCCGCAGGCGGAATCGTCAGGGTCGCGCCGAGCGGCAGCCGGCGTGGCTCGTAGCCCTTGTTGGCTTCGGAAATCGCCTTCCACTTGGTGCCGTCGCCATAGGCTTTCTTGGCCAGATCCCAATAGGTGTCGCCGGCGACGATGACATGGCCGGCTTCGGCTGGCGCGGCAGCCTCTGCCGGTTTGGCGGGTTCCGCGGCCGGGGCAGGGGCCGGTGCCGCTTCTGCGGGTTTGGCCGGCTCCGCCGGTGCAGGCGCCGCAGGAGCAGTTTCGGCCGGGACCGTCGGCGGGGTCGTGGCGATGTCGCCAGAGTTGTCCGGCAAGGCTGGCATCGCCGGCTCGGCGGGAGCTGCTTCCGCGGGCTTTGCCGGTTCCGCTGCCGGAGCCGGTGCTGCAGGCTCGGCTGGCTTGGCCGGCTCTGCCGCGGGAGCCGCCGCAACGGTCGCGGCGATCTCGGTGATGCGGCCGTCGAGCTTCGGCGTATAGGGCCGGTGTGCACCAAGATAGTCAGCCACCACCTGCTCGAGGCCCGGACCGTAATCATAGGCATTCTGGGCCTTTTCGGCGAACACCTTGTAGCCGTCGCCACCCTGGCGGACATAGTTGTTGGTGGCGACCAGATAGTCCTTGTCGGGATTGAGCGGCGTCCAGGCGCCACCCTCCATGACTTCGACAGACTTGACGCGTCCGGCGTTCGGCGCGACCGACTTGTCGAAGGAATATTTCAGGCCGGCGACCTGCGGGAAGCGCCCGGCGCCGTCCTCGATCTGGCTGAGGCCACTTTCCAGCCCGGCCACCAGATCCTTGCCCGAGATCTTGAATGTCGCCAGCGTGTTCTGGAACGGCAGCACGGTCAGCACTTCGCCCATGGTCACGGTGCCCTGGTCGATCGAGGCGCGCAGTCCGCCGCCGTTCGAGATGACGATCTCGACGCCCTGGCCCTTGACGCGATCGAGGATCGCGTCGGAGACGAGATTGCCCATCTCGCATTCGCGGGTGCGGCAATTCTCACGGCTGCCGTCGATCGGCTTGGTGGTTTCGGCCACCTCCTTGTTCTTCAGTTCCTCGATCGGCGCGCCGAGTTCCTTGATGCGGGCCAGCACGGCGGGATCGGGCGTGATCGACTTGTCGAGAAAGATCGGATCGCCGCTGGCTTCCTTGACGACGCCATTGTCGTCGAACACGACCTTGAACTCGCCGAGATATTTCGAATAGGACGCCGCCTGCACGACCGGCACCTTATAGCCGTCGGGGTTGTCGACCATCGTCGGATAGGGGCCCGCCGCCTTCGGATCGGTGTTCGACAAAAGCGTATGGCTGTGGCCGCCGACCACCACGTCGATGCCGGGGATCTTGGCGATGACGTCGCGCTCGCGGTTGTAGCCGATATGGGTCACCGCGATGATCTTGTTGACGCCTTCGCCCTTCAGCTTCTCGACCTCTGATGTGATCGACTTGACGTCGTCCTCGATGGTGATGTTGGGGCCAGGCGTAGCCAGTTCCGGCGTGTCGTTGGTGACGGCACCGATGATGCCGATCTTCTGGCCGCCGACTTCGACCACGATCGATGGCTTGACGCGGTCGCCGAGCTTGGATTGCGCGTTGGCCTTCACATTGGCGCCCAGCACGGGGAACTTGATCATGTCGAGGAACGGAGCAAGTGCGGTCTCGCCGTCGTCGAACTCGTGATTGCCGAGCGCCATGGCGTCGAATTTCATCTCGTTGAGGAACTCGCCTTCGACCTTGCCCTTGTAGGTGGTGTAGAACAGCGAGCCCTGGAAATTGTCGCCGGCGCTGAGCAGGAGCACGTTCTGGCCTTCCAGCTTCTTGCGCTCCTGCGCGATCGCGGTGATCAGGCGGCCGGCGCCGCCGATGCATTCGCCCTTGGTCTCCTCTTCGGCCGAACAGGTCGACTCGTATTTGTTGTTGCCCTCGATGCGGCTGTGCCAGTCGTTGATATGCAGGATGTTCAGTGTGTAGTCGGCAAAGGATGCGCCGGCCGACAGGCCAAGCGTGGATGCCGACAGGGCGGCAATGGCGGCAAACTTCTTCATATTCGTCTCCCGGATGAACCTGACCAGAGGCATTTAACGCCCTTGCTTGACTGGGGCATAACAGCCAGCTTTTGCGTCATGTTCACATCGCGTTTTCATCGATGCAAGCGGAAATCAGGAAGATGTTTGCCGGCATAAAAAAGACGGCGGCTCGCGCCGCCGTCTTTTGGATGGATCGATGTCGTACCAGGCTATTTCAGCCGCATTTCATACGACGCCAAGTGAATTCACCTGGGCTGCAAAATGCTTTAGGCCCGGCGCGTCAGCACGAAATTCTGCCCGGCCGCGCTGGTGCAGTTGAGCTGGCTGGTGGAGACCATCAGGCAATTGAAGCTGACCGGCGTCTGGCGGATCAGCGAGGTGCCGTGGATCTCGACCGAGGTGGCGCCGGTCATGGTGTAGCTGCCCTCGGCGAGCTTCTGGCCGGTATCGGTCGCGACGGTGGCGAAGCTGCCGGCCGCGAAGGTCGACAGGCCGGTGCCTTTGGCATCGATCCAGGAGCCTTCAACGCCCTTCGGTCCAGACGCCATCGGCGGCGCCTCGGGGCCGCCCGTCATGCAGCCGGCAAGCATCGTCGCCAGGGCGCCCGCGGCGCCCACAGAAAGAACTTTGCGCGCAATCGTCATTTCTAAAAACCTCTCCTCAAGCATCGGCCCGAAAATCGATGCGATTTTCGGAAAGCACGATGCGTGCATCCAAAGTGCTAGAGCGTACTTTCCAAATGGAGGCACGTCGCTCTAGGCCGCATCCCTTCAATCGCCCGATTTCCGGGCGATTGCAAGGCAGTCGGACATGCTGGTGGAACCGCTATCGCACCAGGATGTTGCGGAATTGCCACGGGTCGTTGTGGTCGAGATCCTCTGGGAAAAGCCCCGGGCGATTATCGAGCGGCGTCCAGTCGGTGTAGTAGCCCTTGACCGGCCCGAGATAGGGCGACTGCACTTCCAGGCAGCGCTTGTAGTCCATCTCATCGGCCTCGACGATGCCGGCCTCAGGGTTTTCCAGCGCCCAGACCATGCCGGCGAGCACCGCCGACGTGACCTGCATGCCGGTGGCGTTCTGATAGGGCGCCAGCTTGCGCGCCTCGGCCAGCGACAGCTGCGAGCCATACCAGTAGGCGTTCTTATCGTGGCCGTAGAGCAGGACGCCAAGCTCGTCGACGCCGTCGACCAGCTCGTTCTCGTCAAGCACGTGATGCACGGGTTGCGACTTGCCGGCGGCGCCGAACATCTCTTGCAGCGACAGCACGGCGTCATTGCAGGGATGATAGGCATAGTGGCAGGTCGGGCGGTACTGCACCTTGCCCTTCTTGCCGCGCACGGTGAAGAAATCGGCGATCGAGATCGCCTCGTTATGCGTCACCAGGAAGCCATATTGCGGGCCGGGCGTCGGGCACCACGAGCGCACGCGCGTGTTGGCGCCGGGCTGCTCCAGATAGATGGCGGCCTTGGAGCCGTGCTTGTGCTTCTTACCGTTCTTCGGCATCCATTTTTCATGCGTACCCCAGCCGAGCTCGGCGGGCTGCAAGCCTTCCGAGATGAAGCCCTCGACCGACCAGGTGTTCCAGAACACGTTCATCGGCTTAGGCTTTTTGGTGCGCTGGGTGTCGCGCTCGGCGATGTGGATGCCCTTGACGCCGGCCTTCTTCATCAGCCTGGCCCAGCCTTCGCGGTCGTCCTGCACCGGCTCGGGAAATTCGAGGCCGAGATCGGTGGCGAGGTTCAGCAGCGCCTGCTTGACGAACCAGGAGACCATGCCGGGATTGGCGCCGCAGGTCGAAATCGCCGTCGCACCGCCGGGCTTCTCATGCTTTTCCCTGATCATCGCTTCGCGCAGCGCATAGTTGGTGCGGCTGGCATTGTCGGCCTTGGCATCGAAATAGAAACCGAGCCAGGGTTCCACGACCGTGTCGATGTAGAGCACGCCGAGCTTGCGGCAGAGCCGCATCAGGTCCACCGAGCCGGTGTCCACCGACAGGTTGACGCAAAAACCCTGGCCACCGCCATTGGTCAGAAGCGGCGTCAAGAGCTTCTTGTAATTCTTCTCGGTCACCGCCTCCTGGACGAAAGCGATGCCGCGCTCGTCGAGTAGCTTGCGGTCGGTGTCGCGCGGGTCGATGACCGTCATGCGCGACTTGTCGAACTTGAAATGGCGCTCGATCAGCGGCAGCGTTCCCCGTCCGATCGAGCCGAAGCCGACCATCACGACCGGGCCGGTGATTTCACCGTAAACGGGCCAGTTTTCATTCGCCATTTTATCGAACACTCCTTCAGTACATAGACAAAGCCGGGCAAAACACGGGGGCAAAGCCGGGCATTTGCGCCGGACGGCCAAGCGCTACACCACAGATCATTGTCATAAACCAGTGAAAAGCGCCAACCGCCGGCCAGGCCGGCTTGCGCATTTGGTTAAGCCATCTTGGCCATGTCGTCGAGGAAGGCGACCAACCGGTCGCGGTCGGCGGTCAGCCCCTTGTAGTCGAGCTGGGCCTGGTCGAGTTCCTGAAGCTGCGCGGCGAAAGACACACCCAGCGCCTGCCTGTCGGGATGGCTGGCTAGCACCTTGAGCGGATCGAGATGGATGCGGATGGTGAACAGCACGTCGCGCGAGACGGGCAGCTTCCTGAGCGTCTGCCGCTCGACGCGGATGAAGGCGTGGGCGTCGACGTCGCCGTCGGGGAAGCGCGTCGGGCGGCTGGTGGCGCGGTCGATGCGCTCAACGTTGGAGAGTGGATGGTAGAGAGCGTCGCCTGCCTGGATCGACCAGTTGTAGCGCTCGACCGCCTGACCCTGGAGGCCGTCAAACATGCGGTTGATGAGATCGGCCGGACGCGTGCCCGGGCCGAAACCCGGCACCGGCGCGTGGATCTGCTGCAGCGGCTTGCCGAACTTTTCGGTGAGCGACCATGACGAGGGAAAGCAAAGCGATCCAGCGACGAGGCGCCAGCCGCTTTCGTCTCGCCGCATCAGGATCAGGTCTTCCTGGACGAGCAGGGACGCCGCGATGAGCGGCGCGTGTCGAAAGCCTGCATCAAGCCCGTCAAATTTCCCGGCGCCAACCACCTCGATCCCGTCGCCGGAGCGCCGATAGATGTCAGGATGCTTCGTCAGCAGATGCTCGCCGAGCAGGTCGAGCACTTCGCGCTGCGCGTCGCGAGTACCGTCTTCCTCGACAAAGACCCTTTCGGGGATTTCCGCATAGAGCCGGCGTTTCTCGGCGAGATGCGGCAGCAGATGTTCGTCGACCTCGATCCACCGGTCAGGGTCGAGCGGCTTCAGCCCAATGGTGAAGAGTTTGGACGAACCGTCATAGGGCGTATGGGTGGGCTGGCGAGAGGTCATGCTTCGTTGAAGGCGTCCAACCCGGCGGCGGTCATCCTCGCGGTGAATTCGGTGACGTCGTAGTCGGCGACACCCGCCTTGGCGAACGGGTCGGCTGCCAGCCTGGCATCCAGCACATCGCGCGGACCGCGCGCGATGATGACGCCGCCAGTCCTTGGGTTCTTCGGTCCGGACGCGACAAAGATGCCTTCGACGTAGCAGGCCTTCAGCCATTCGACATGCGCCGGCGCCAATTTGTCGATCTCGGCGAGCGGCACCTTGTAGTTCAGCGAAACGACGAACATCGCTACCTCCCGCCTGCGTCAGGCCAATCTGGCCGGGATCAGCCCGCGCAGCGAATTGCCGACGTAGATCGCCCTGGCCGATTTCAGATCGTCAAAGCTGTAGATCGCTTCGGCGGCGCGGCCTTCGTCCAGGAACTCGCCGCGCAATACGCCAGGCAACAGGCCGCAATCGAGGCGGGGCGTCATCAGCACGCCGTCGCCGAAGTCGGCGAAGAGATTGGTGATCGTGCCCTCGCAGAGTTCACCGCGCTCGTTGGCTAAAAGCACCTCGTCGGCCTGGGTGATGAGATATTCGGCGCGGGCATGGGTGTAGGTCTGTCGCCGGCTGGTCTTGTGACGCAGCAGTGTATCGCCGGTATCGAGCCGCACCCGCGCTAGTTGCAGCCTCCAGACCTTGTCGGCCGCGAGCGGTTCGTAAGGCTGCACCGAGGCCGTCGCCTCGCCATTGCGCGCCAGGACAAGGCGGGTGCGCAATGCCGTCTCCTGTCGGCCAACCGTATTCATGAGCACTTCGCCGACCCGTTGCGGATCGCATGCAAAGCCCAGCTCCGCAGCCGAGCCATAAAGCCGTGCGAGATGGCGATCGAAGCGCAGGAAGCCCGCGCCGGGTTCCCAGCGCATGGTCTCGATCAGCTCGAAATCGGCGGCGTTCCCGTCGCGAAGCGTGCTTTCAGCAGACACTCCCGATACTCCTCTTCGGCCGTGGAATCGAAGACGACGCCACCGCCGACATTGTAGACGGCCTCGCCGCTGGAAAAGAGCGAGATGGTGCGGATCGCCACGGAAAAGCGCATCGTGCCGCCGGGCGCGATCCAGCCGATGGCGCCGCAATAGACGTCGCGCGGCACGCCTTCCAATTCGTGCAGTATCTCCATGGCGCGTATTTTCGGCGCGCCGGTGATCGAGCCGCAGGGAAACAGCGCCGCCAGGATCTGGCGGATGCCGACATCCGGCAGGAGCTTCGCCCGCACACGGCTCACCATCTGGTGCACCGTCGGATAGGTCTCGATGCGGAACAGTTCGGGCACCTCCAGCGTACCGACCTCGCTGATCAGCGAAATGTCGTTGCGCAGGAGGTCGACGATCATCCGGTTCTCGGCCTGGTTCTTCTCGTCGTTGCGCAGGAACGCCTTGAGCTTGGCGTCCTCGGCCTTGGTCGCACCGCGCGGCGCCGTGCCCTTCATCGGATGCGTCTCGATCATGGCGTCGGCGTCGATCTCGAAGAACAGTTCGGGCGAGCGCGACAGCACGATCGGATTGCCGAGCGCAACCAGCGCGCCGTACTTCACCGGCTGGCGCTCGGTCAACGCATTGAAGGCGGCGAGCGGATCGCCCGACCATTGCGCGTTGACCGGAAAGGTCAGGTTGCCCTGATAGCAGTCGCCCTTGCGGATGTGGTCATGCAGCCGTGCGAAACGTCTGGCGTAATCTTCGGCGGACCATGCGGCCCTGGCGTCGAAGATCGGTCCATTGTTGGCCGGCGCAGTGTTTTGCGGCAAGGTCTGCTCGAGCGGGGCATCGAAGACGCCGAGGCAGACCAGCGGCGCGCGCCGGCCCTCGGGCAGCAGCGGCACCAATTTCGGCTCGAGCAGGTAACCCGCCTCGTAGGAGAAATAGCCGGCCAGCCATTTGCCTGCGTCGCTCGCCGCCTGCGCGGCTTCCAGCGCCGGCAGGAAATCGCGCGCTTCATGCGCCGTGATGATTTCGGCCGGATGGTCGAAGACGAGCTGACGCGCGCTCGCATCATTGCGGAAGATGGCGGAGGGCAGGGACATTGGGGCTCGGATGCTGCGGTCTGTGACGCCAGCGATCGCTCTATATGGGGGCTCGCCCGCGTGCAATCGAGGGAGCGGCGTCCAAGGACGCAAAGGTTGCACGGCTGCAAAAACAATGGCGGCACGGGGCGCCGCCATTGTGGCCCGCAGGCTGAATACGCTCAGGTGTTGTTGGCGGTTCCCGCGGTCGGGAAGCGTCGGGCGAATTCATTTTCGTCGCCGGCGGCCAAAAGCTTCGCCTGGTCGATCCACTGCTCTCGCGCGATACGACCGTCGAAATTCAGCACGTCCTCGATCCGCTTGACGTCGGCTTCCGTCCAGGCGGCGATCTGGGCGTAGCTTGTGACCCCTAGGCCCTTCAGCAGCTTTTCGTTGACCGGGCCGATGCCGATCAGGCGACGCAGATTATCGGCCTTGCCGGCTGCCGCCTTGGCCGGGGTAGGGGCTGCTTTCTTCGCCGCGGCTGGCTTTGGCGCAGCAGGCTTCGGTGTAGCAGCCTTGGGGGCGGCGGCTTTCGCTGCCGGCTTTGGCGCGGCTGCCGACTTGGCAGCGGCGGGTTTCTTGGCCGCAGCAGCGGGCTTGGTGGCAGCGGGCTTAGCGGCGGGCTTGGCGGCGGCGGATTTGGCCGGAGCCGTTGCGGGTGTCGATATCAGCGCGGCAGGTGCCTGCCCGGCGGCCTTCGCGGTGCCGGATGCGGCGGGCGCTTCGCGCAGCTGGCGCTCGAGATCGGCGCGGGCGCGGCCACATGCATCCAGCTCGGCACGAAGCTTGTCACGTTCGCCGCGCGTGCGGTCCAGATCGCCGCGCAAACTGTCGAGCTCGCCGCGCAGGCGACCCCAGAGGAACCAGCCAACCAACACACCTACAACGAACGCTAGGAGCATGTAGAAAAAAGTGCCCATTGTCTCTCTCCACTCCGATCCGTCTGCCGTGGCCGGAGTGATGACCTTGGCGCAAGGACCATTCAAAGGTGGTTCCGCGGTTGACGGAACTGCCGGCTTCAATCGAGCTGTCGGCGATCGGGTTTTGCGCACCCATGGCCAACGGCCGCCATCGCATTCGCCAAGGCGCCACGACCGGCCGAGATTGTCCCCTGGCCTGAGCGGTGCGTCCGGCTGAGCTTGAGGCGGGACGCTATCATACGGCCTGCGGAAAGCTAACGGAAAAATTCCACCGAGAGTTGTTCAAGAACAGATATTTAGGACAAGAATAGAACGGTCCCAACATACGCTTCGGCTAATCTATTTTGATTAAGCCGAGCTTCGAGACCGCCTGTCATTTGTCCAGCGCTTCCAACTCGTCGATCAGGCCGCCGATCACGCTGAGCCCGATCTGCCAGAAGGCGGGATCGGTGGCGTCGAGGCCGAAGGGCGCCAGAAGCTCGGAATGGTGCTTGGTGCCGCCGGCGCGCAGCATCTCGAAATACTTCTCCTGAAAGCCGCGCTCGGCATTCTGGTAGACCGCATAGAGCGAGTTCACCAGGCAATCGCCGAAGGCATAGGCATAGACGTAGAAAGGCGAATGGATGAAGTGCGGGATGTAGGTCCAGAACACTTCGTAGCCATCGCGCAGCTTGATCGCCGGTCCGAGGCTTTCGGCCTGCACCTCCAGCCAGAACTGGCCGAGCCGGTCGGAGGTCAGTTCGCCGTTCTTGCGCTCGGCATGCACCTTGCGCTCGAACTCGTAGAAGGCGATCTGGCGCACGACCGTGTTGATCATGTCCTCGACCTTCTGGGCGAGCATGGCCTTGCGCTCACGCCTGTCGGTGGTCTGGTCGAGCAGCGAACGGAAGGTCAGCATCTCGCCGAAGACGGATGCCGTCTCGGCAAGCGTCAGCGGCGTCGAGGCCATCAGCGCACCCTGGCCGCCGGCCAGCACCTGGTGGACGCCATGGCCAAGTTCGTGCGCCAGCGTCATGACATCGCGGGGCTTGCCCATGTAGTTGAGCAGCACGTAGGGATGCGCCGACGGCACGGTTGGATGGGCGAAGGCGCCGGGCGACTTGCCTGGCCTTACCGGCGCGTCGATCCAGTTGCGGTCGAAGAAGGTCCGGGCGATTTCCGCCATGTCGGGCGAAAAGCGCTGATAGGCCGACAGCACCGTGTCCCTGGCGTCGTCCCAGCGGATGACCGCCTGCGGGGTCTCGGGCAAGGGCGCGTTGCGGTCCCAGTGGTTCATCACCTCCATGCCCAGCCAGCGCGCCTTCATCGCATAGTAGCGGTGCGACAGGCGCGGATAGGCCTCGCGTACGGCTAAAGCCAGCGCGTCGACGACGCTGCGCTCGACGCGGTTGGCGAGATGGCGTGAATCGGCGATGTCCTCGAAGCCACGCCAGCGGTCGGAAATCTCCTTGTCCTTGGCCAGCGTGTTGGTGATCAGGGTGAAGGTGCGCAAATTCTTGCGGAAGGTGGCGGCCAGCGCTTCGGAAGCCTGGCGCCGCACCTCGCCGTCGGCATCCTGCAGGCGGTTCAGCGCCGGCTCCAGCGCCAGTTCCTCGCCGTCGACGTCAAAGCGCAGATCCGTCATCGTCTCGTCGAACAGCCGGTTCCAGGCGCCGCGCCCGGTGATCGACTTTTCGTGGAAGAGCTGCTCGACCCGGTCTTCGAGCTGGAATGGCTTGTCCTTGCGCAGGTCGAGCACCCAGGGCCGGTAATGGGCGAAGCCAGCGTCGGCTGCGAGCGCGCTCTCGATCACGGCATCGTCGATCAGGTTCAATTCGAGCGCGAAGAACAGAAGATGCGCGCTGGCGTCGGTCATCTTCTCCTGGATATCGCCATAGAGCTTGGCGCGCTGCGGATCGGCCGTGTTGCCGGCATAGACCAGCCCGGCATAGGAGACGATGCGGCCGATCAGTTCCTCCAGTGCCTCATAGGTGCGCAGCGCTTCGCCCAGCCTGCCGGCGCTGCCGCGCTCGGCCTCGGCGGCCAGCGTTCCCTTCCAGCGGCTCTCGAAGGCGGTGGCATCGCTTGCGGCGCTCGCAATGTCGCGCTTCAGTTCGGGAGCCTCCATGCCGGAGTAGAGATCGGCGAGGTTCCATTCCGGCAGATCGCCCAACTCGGACGCGCCGTGACCGATTGCTGGCGCCGCAAGCCGCCGATCGAACATCATGCGCATCAACAATACCTTCCGGAATCAAGGGGAAAGGAGAAGCCGGTCAAATCCTAAGGAATTCGTTCACCGGGTTTTTTGAAACCTTGTTTAGAACCCTGTGCCAAGATGATCCATGGGGAATTTCTCAGGCGGGCATGCAAGACAGTCATGACAGGTTCCATACTCATAGTCGATGACGATCCCGTGCAGCGCAGGCTGCTCGAGGCGGCGGTGACGAAATTCGGCCACGGCGCGATCGTCGCCGACGGCGGCGAAGCCGGTCTCGGCGTCCTCGACGGGCCCAATGCACGCGAGGTCTCGGTTGTCATCCTCGACCTGGTCATGCCGGGGCTCGACGGTATCGGCGTGCTCAAGGCGATGCGCGAGCGCGGCATCCATGTGCCGGTCATCGTGCAGACCGCGCAGGGCGGCATCGAAACCGTCGTTTCGGCGATGCGCCATGGCGCGTTCGATTTCGTGGTCAAGCCGGCCTCTCCCGACAGGCTGCAGACAGCGATCGGCAACGCGCTCAAAGTCGAGGCGGTCGAGGACGAGATGAAGCGAACGTCGCGGCGGCGCGGCGGCCATCTGACCTTCAAGGACATGATCACCCACAGCCCGGCGATGGACCGCGTGATCCGCCTCGGCCAGAAGGCGGCGGCGTCCAACATCCCGATCCTGATCGAAGGCGAATCGGGCGTCGGCAAGGAACTGGTGGCGCGTGCCATCCAGGGCAGCGGCGACCGCCGCTCGAAGCCTTTCGTCACCGTCAATTGCGGCGCCATCCCCGACAATCTGGTCGAATCGATCCTGTTCGGCCACGAGAAGGGCTCGTTCACCGGCGCCACCGAAAAACACACCGGCAAGTTCGTCGAGGCGCATTCGGGCACGCTCTTCCTCGACGAGATCGGCGACCTGCCGCTCGACGTACAGGTCAAGCTGCTGCGCGCCGTCCAGGATGGTGAGGTAGATCCGGTCGGCGGCCGCTCAACCGTCAGGGTCGACATCAGGTTGATCTCGGCGACGCACCGTAACCTCTTGCAGCAGGTCAAGGACGGCAAGTTCCGCGAGGATCTGTTCTACCGGCTGAACGTCTATCCAATCTTCGTGCCGCCGCTGCGCGACCGCCGCGACGACATTCCCTATCTGGTCAGGCACTTCATGGAGAAGGTCGCGCCGGCCGATCCGCGCCGTCGCCTGCACGGCATTTCGGCCAAGGCGCTTGCCATGCTGGAGGCCTATGACTGGCCGGGCAACATCAGGCAATTGGAAAACGCCGTCTTCAGGGCCTCGGTGCTCGCCGAGGGCGATGTGCTGACGGAAGAGGAATTCCCGCAGATCCGCGCGCAACTGGAAGGCACGGTCAATCTCGATGCCGAGGTCGCGATGCCCGGTCCCGGCCCGGCTTCTGACGATTCGCCACGCGCCAACGGTGTTGCGGCCGCCGATGAAGGATTTGCGGTCGGCGAAGCTGATCCGCCTACCAGGCTGCAGCCGCGTTTCGGTACGCTCAGGGCGCTGGACGAGCGCGGCAATGTGCGCGCGCTGGCCGATGTCGAACTTGAAATGATCAAGCTGGCAATCGATCACTATAACGGCCAGATGAGCGAGGTCGCGCGCCGTCTCGGCATCGGCCGCTCGACGCTGTACAGGAAGCTCAAGGAATACGGTATCGACCCGGAAAGCGGCCGCATCGAACGGCTCGCTTCCTGACGGGCAAGGCCTTGTCCCGCAAGGTCCGGGCCAGCTTGCACCCTTAGTTGTCGTGACGAGATCGACGGTTCGACCGGGCAAGGCGCTGGCCGGGCATAGTGGCGGTTGCGTTCACGCATTAAGGCTGGCGGTAACAGATCGTGTTTCGATCGGAGGCGGAATAATGATCTAAACCAGCAGTTTACCAAGAAACCCCGTGCATTATTTTTGACGGGATATCGCCACGGTGTTACCGCATTTCGGCTTCAATAAGCGATGATTAACCATTAGGATCGATATTCGGATGTGATCAACCACGCATCCGTTTGGGCAAATCCGGGGACAAACGGCAGCCTGCAAGGCCTTTTGATTTGAACAAAGTCGAACGACACAAAGACGGGCGGCACTATCACATGAGCGTCTGGCCGAGATGGCTGGCAGCGGTGATCCTTGCTGTTTCGTTCCTGTCCGCAGCCGCGACCGGCGCAAGCGCCGATACACGTTCGCTGAAGCTTTATCACCTCCACACGCACGAAAAGGCCGAGATCGTCTACAAGCGAAATGGCCGCTACGTTCCGGAGGGTTTGCGAAAGATCAACATCATCCTGCGCGACTGGCGCCGCAACGAGCCGACCAAGATGGACCCGCGCCTGCTCGATCTGGTGTGGGAAGCCTATCGGCAGAGTGGTGCCACCGACTATATCCAGGTGGTCTGCGGCTATCGCTCGCCGTCGACGAACTCGATGCTGCGCAGCCGCAGCCGGGGCGTCGCCGAGAAAAGCCAGCACATGCTCGGCAAGGCCATGGACTTCTACATTCCAGGCGTGCCGCTGAAGAAGCTGCGCGACATCGGCTTGAGGATGCAAGGCGGCGGCGTCGGCTATTATCCGTCGTCGGGCTCGCCCTTCGTGCACATGGATATCGGCAATGTGCGTCATTGGCCGGGCATCAGCCGCCAGGAACTCGTCAGGGTATTTCCCAACGGCAAGACGCTGCATGTGCCGAGCGATGGCAAGCCGCTGCCTGGCTATCAGCAGGCCTTGGCCTCCTACAAGGCGCGCAAGGGCTCCGGCTCTCCCGCCATCGAACTGGCCAGCGCCGGCGGCAGCTACAAGAAATCCGGTGGCTTCCTTTCTGCCTTCTTTGGCGGCGGCGACGACGAGGCCGACGACAGTGCCGATGTGGCGAGCGCGGCGCCCGCGCCCAAGCCGAAGACCACAAAGCCGGCGGCGAGCGCCAAGACGAGCAATTTGCCTGGCATAGCCATCGTGTCGCCGAAGGATGCGCAGCGCGCCAACATCCCGCAGCTTGCCGACGAGAACGCAGCCGAACCGGAGCCGCAGCAGGATACGCCGGAGACGATCATCGCGGCGCTGCCGGCCAAAGAGATTCCGCTGCCTGACTTCGCCCCGCGTCCGAAGGCCGACGTTGGTGCGCAGACACCTGAAAACGTTCCATTCGGCACGGCGGAAACCACCGCCAGCACCGAGCAGGCGGTGGCGACTGCGCATGCGCCGGTCAATGTTCCGTTCGGCATGACCGACCCGGCCAATGCAACCGATGCCAACGCGACTGCCGCCGACCCGGCACAGGTTGCGGTCAACAACATTCCGCTGCCGTCCTGGCGTCCGGACCTGCCGGCCGATCTCGCACCGCAGGACAAGAACGTTCTGCTGGCGCTGGCCGATACGGCCCAGCACAACACGACCGCGACCGACGCGTTCTCGGTTCTGCCGTCCGCGCGTCCGGATGAGGTCAAGCCGGATCAGGTCGGGCAGGATGAGGTCAAGGCGGTTCTCGAACGGGTCAGCGCAACGAGTGATGCCGCTGCGGGCAGCGACTATCAGGTCGCCTCGCTCTCCGAGCCGCGTTCGGCATTCAACGATCCGGCCGGTGTCGATGCGGCATCGCCGCGTGATGCCATTGTTGCCCGCCCCGCCGGCACCGATCCCGCACTGGCGATCGGCGCTGGCGTGAAGACGACGCGCAAGGAAGCCAGGGCCACCGCCCGCGACCTGAAGCCCGACCCGAAAGCGGTGGTGGTTGCCGCCGCGCCGCAGGCGGCGCGCTGGGCGCTGAACAGCAACGAATACGTCGCCACCGTTTCCAGCCCAACGACAGCGCCGCGCTATGCCTACAACATCGTGCATACGCCGCCGAGCGAGGTCTATACGGCCGGCTTCCAGCCGGACAGCGAGACGGTGGATCCCAACCGCTTCACCGGCAATGCGGTCAAGTTCCTTTCGGTCGCTCGCTTCCAGACGAAGTAACGGATCGATCAAACTAACCAAAGCCGCGCTGGGCAACCCGCGCGGCTTTTTGCTTTTCAGGACGCGGCCTGCTGTTGCAGACAGGCAGCACCGTCACAGCCTCGCTGGCTTTCGTTGCATCGAGATGCTAACCAAGCTCAACTTCTCCCGCTTCGTCTAATGGTAGGACAGCGCCCTTTGAAGGCGTGAATCGTGGTTCGAGCCCATGAGCGGGAACCAGCCGGCAACAGCAATCATCCAGGGGCTGACTGAGGCCCGAACCGGCAAGATCACGGCGGACAAAACTTCTCGTGATGGCGGAACAGCACACTCTTCTCCGGGTTAGAATGCGTGCGTTCCAACCTCGGGGATATTCATGAAGAACATTCTATTCGCATCAGTCCTGGCTCTGGCTGCCGTTTCCGCGGCTGTCGCTCCCACGCAGGCCGAGACGGTGATCATCAAGACCGGCAAGCATCACTGCAGGACCAAGCTGGTCACGCACTGGGTGCATCACCACAAGGTCGTTGAAAAGGTCAAAGTCTGCCACTGATCCTGTTCGCGGCAGGAAACCCTGACCCCGGTCGGCGCAAGCCGGCCGGGTTTTTCCATTCCTTCGGGAGAAGAGCGTTATCGGCCGAGCTTGCTCGCCGCACGCGCAAGGGCTTCGATCTCGTCCCACTTGCCGGCCTTGACCAAATCGTCCGGCGCCACCCAGGAGCCGCCGACGCAGATGACATTGGGCAAAGCGAGATAGTCGGCGGCGTTCTTGCCGGTGATGCCGCCGGTCGGGCAGAATTTCACGTCGGCGAGCGGCGAGGCGAAGGCTTTCAGCGAGGCGATGCCGCCGGACTGTTCGGCCGGGAAGAATTTCAGGAAGCGCAAGCCGGCTTCGCGCGCGGCCATGATCTCGCCGGGCGTGATGGCTCCGGGCAGCAGCGGCACGGCACTGTCCTTTGCCGCCGCCAGAAGCTGGTTCGTGATGCCGGGGCTGACGATGAATTTAGAGCCGGCGCTGGCCGCTTCGTCGAACTGACGGGCATCGAGAATGGTGCCAGCGCCGACGACGGCGCCCTCGACTTCGCCGGCCACGCGGCGGATCGCTTCCAGTGCGTCGGCGGTCCTGAGCGTGATCTCGATCGCCGGCAGGCCGCCTGCGGTGAGTGCACGTGCCAGCGGCACGGCGTCCTTGACGTCGGCGATCTTCAGCACCGGGATGACCGGCTGGCCATTGAGGAGCGACAGGAGCTTTTCGGTCTTGCTGGGCATTCGCTTGTCTCTCCGGTTTCGATAATTTCAACCGATTAGCAGAAGGCAGATTCCGAGTCCACGAAACGAGGCGTGTCGCGATGTCACGCGCACCGGGCCGCTTGCAACGCCCAAGGCTGTGCTGTTCGCTCTGCCTTGAATTGGCTTTCAGCAAAGTTTAGTGGCTTGGCGATGACAATTTCCATCCAAGATCAACCCCTCCGCGTTGCCGCGCTCTACAAATTTGCCAGGCTCCACGGCTTCGAGGCGCTGCGTGCGCCGCTCGCCGCCTTCTGCTGCGGACGCGGCATCAAGGGTACGCTGCTGCTTGCGCGTGAGGGCATCAACGGCACGGTTGCCGGCAGCGAGGCCGATATCGCCGCGCTGATCGATCATCTGCAATCGATCGAAGGCCTCGCCGGCCTTGAGGTCAAATACAGCAGCGCAGCCGAGATGCCCTTCCACCGCATGAAGGTGCGGCTGAAGCGTGAGATCGTCACCATGGGCGTTGAGGATATAGACCCGGCAGCGAGTGCCGGCACCTATGTCGCGCCGGCCGACTGGAACGCGCTGATCTCGAACGCCGACACCGTCGTCATCGATACGCGCAATGCCTACGAAGTGTCGATCGGCACATTCAAGGGGGCCGTCGATCCGGCGACATCGAGTTTTCGCGAGTTCCCGGCCTGGGTGGAAAAGCATCGGGAAGAGCTGGAAGGGCGCAAGGTCGCCATGTTCTGCACCGGCGGCATACGCTGCGAGAAGGCGACGGCCTATGTGAAGTCGCTCGGCTTCGAGGACGTGTTCCACCTCAAGGGCGGCATCCTCAAATATCTCGAAGAGGTGCCGGCCGAGGAGAGCCTGTGGCAAGGCGAATGCTTCGTCTTCGACGAGCGTGTCTCGGTATCGCATGGCCTCGCCGAGGGCGAGGCTGAGCTCTGCCGCGCCTGCCGGCATCCGCTGATCGCGGAGGACCTGCTGTCGCCGCGCTATGTCGCGGGCATCTCATGCCAGCATTGCTTCGACGCGCGCTCGGATGAGGATCGCGCCCGCTACGCCGAGCGCCAGCGCCAGGTCGAACTGGCTGAGGCGCGTGGTGACGGTCCGCATATCGGCGGATAGCACCTGTGTAACAACTGTTGCCGGCTTCGGCTGCATCACCACGCGACGGAGTAGCGGTCGATAACCCAAAGCCAAGTGCCATCGTCCTGCCGGCGGGCGACCTCGGTGGTTATGCTCCCGTCAGGTAGCTTGGTTGAGGTGAGCGCCAGGTCGCCATTGATGAGGGCGGGGCGCTGCTCTCCGGCGGCGAATTTCCGGCCCGTCGCGGTGATCTCCGCGAAGAGCGTTCGGATTGCCTCCCGGCCACGCGTCAACTGACCTTCGCCGCTGTCGACAACGGCGTCGGGATCGAACAGCGCTATCATCCCGTCAATGTCGCCCACCCATTGGCGGGCGATTAGTAAGCGCTCCAGATCCTGCGGATCACGCGCCGGCGCGCGGTCTGGTTCATCGGTCACTGTGAACTCCTCCCTCGTCTGCAAGGCCGCGACACTAGCCGAAGCCGAGGGCGGTTTCGACACAGCGGTTTCACATTGCGCCGCTGCCGGCATTTCCGACAAAGCGACCACCCGTCATTGTAATGTCAATGTGCGGGCCCTACGTCTTCGACGTTCGAAACCTGCCCGTTCGGCCGGGCAAATTCTGGAGGCACTGATGTTCGATCCCAAGAAGCTCCTCGACGATCTGCTGGGCTCGCAAATCCCCGGCACAAGCGGCACCGTCCGCGACAAGGCGGGGCAGGCCGTGCAGATGGCCAAGGACAATCCGCTGGCGGCCGGCGCGCTGGCCGCGGTGCTGCTTGGAACCGGCGCCGGCCGGCAGGTCACCGGAACGGCCGTGAAGCTTGGCGGACTGGCCGCCATTGGCGGCCTCGCCTACAAGGCCTACCAGAATTACAAGGCCGGCAACGCGCCGGCGCAAACGCCTGCCGCCGGCGAGCCGGAATTGCTGCCGCCGCCCGCCGACACCGCTTTCCATCCATCACAGGCGCCGCAAGGCGAGGACGAATTCACGCTGACGCTGGTGCGGGCGATGATCTCGGCGGCGAAAGCCGACGGCCATGTCGACGACGAAGAACGCCAGAGGATCGCCGGCAAGCTCAGCCTGTCCGGCATCGGCACGGAAGCGGAGCAATTCCTGATGGCGGAACTGGAAAGCCCGCTCGACCTCGATACGCTGGTCGCCGGCGCCAAGACCGATGCGCAGAAGCTCGAACTCTACACGGCCTCGCGCCTCACCATCGATCCCGACACTCGGACCGAGCGCGGCTATCTCGACTTGCTCGCCGGACGTCTCGGCCTGCCGGACGCGCTGGTCGATCATGTCGAGGCGACGGTGTCGGCGGCGAAGGTGCCGGCCGGAACTTCGCCCAATCCGCGCTGGTAGCTTCGAGCGAGCACTTGCTGGCCGCCGAGGTGGACGCCATTGCGTTAGTGCCTCGTTAACCGAGCAAGCGCATCATTCTAAGCAGTCGGACCGGCTTCTCCTCCTCCCAAGCCCGGTTCAGATCAGGGGCGGTCGCCAATGACCGCCCTTTTTGTTGAACCGATCACGAATGGTTCGGCTTGCCATGGGAGCCGTCATTTGCGATGGCACATGTTCTTCCAGCCATGATCAGGGAGGACGGCGATGACAGCCATCACAGAGAAAACCGCCATCGTCACCGGCGCCGGCACGGGCATCGGCAAGAGTGTTGCCACGGCATTGCTCAAGGCGGGCTGGAACACGGTGTTCTGCGGCCGCCGCAAGGCGGTGCTGGAGGAGGCGATCGCTGAGGCCGGGAAGACGGACGCCAAGGCGCTGGCGGTTGCCTGCGACATCAGCAAGGCCGACCAGGTCGACGATCTCTTCGAGACGGTGCTGGAGGCGTTCGGCCGTGTCGATCTGCTCTTCAACAATGCCGGCATGGGTTACAAGTCGACGCTGATCGACGAGATCCCGGTCGAGGTGTGGACCGACATCGTCGGTGTCAATCTCACCGGCTCTTTCCTGTGCGCGCGCGCCGCCTTCGGCGCCATGCGCCGGCAGCGGCCGATGGGTGGCCGCATCATCAACAACGGCTCGGTGTCGGCCTATGCGCCGCGGCCTGGCTCGGTGCCTTACACCGCGACCAAGCACGCCATCACCGGGTTGACCAAGACGCTGGCTCTGGACGGAAGGCCCTATGACATCGCCTGCGGCCAGATCGACATCGGCAATGCGCTGACCGACATGGCGCAAGCGATGACGGTCGGCGTGCCGCAGGCCAACGGCTCGATCGCCGCCGAAGCGGTGATGGACGTCGAGCGCGTCGCCGATGCCGTGGTCCACATGGCGAGCCTGCCGCTCGATGCCAACGTGTTGTTCATGACCGTGATGGCGACCAAGATGCCGTTCGTCGGGCGGGGGTGAGCGGTCGGTTCGCGTAAGCGAATTCATCGTGCCAGTGGCACGATGAAAGGCCAGCGAACGCCGGGACGCTGCGAAGCACCGGGGACCCGGCTGGGCGACCTTGCTTACTTCTTCAAAAACGCCTCGATCCGCTCCAGCGCGCGCAGGATGTTCTCCTCGGAGTTGGCGTAGGAGAGCCTGATATAGCCTTCGCCGAGAATGCCGAAATCGGGGCCGCCGATCAGCGCCACGCCGGCATCCTCGAGCAGCGCCGAGGCGAGTTTTTTCGCTTTCCAGCCGGTCTTGGAGACATTCGGGAAGGCATAGAAGGCGCCTTTCGGCGCGATGCAGGAAACGCCGGGCAGAGCGTTCAGCCCCTCGACCACGACCTTCCTGCGGTTGTCGAAGGCGCGCATCATCTTGTCGACGTCGTCCTGCGGCCCGTCGATGGCGGCGATGCCGGCGAACTGGCTCGGCGCGTTGACGCAGGACCAGCAATTGACCGCCAGCTTGCGTACCTTGTCGTAGAGATGGGCGCCCTTGTCGCCGTTCGGCCAGATCGACCAGCCCATGCGCCAGCCGGTCATCGCCCAGGTCTTCGACCAGCCGTTCAGCACGATCAGCCGGTCGCGGATTTCGGGGAAGGTGAGCAGCGAGCAATGTGTCTCGCCGTCATAGGTCATCACGTCGTAGATCTCGTCGGAGAGGATGGCGACATGCGGGTGGGCTTCCAGTCCTTTCACGAGTTTCTCGATCTCGGCCCGCGGCGTCACACCGCCGGTCGGATTGGCCGGCGAGTTGAGGATCAGGAGCCTGGTCTTCGGCGTGATCAGCGCCAGCGTCTCCTCGGCCGGGAAGGCAAAGCCGTTCTGTTCGCGGATCGGCACCGGAATAGGGGCCGCTCCGGTGAATTCGATCATCGAGCGGTAGATCGGAAAGCCGGGGTCGGGATAGAGGATTTCCGTCCCCGGTTCGCCGAACATCAGGATCGCCGCGAACATGGTCGGCTTGCCGCCGGGCAGGATCATCACGCTCTCCGGCGAGACCTCGACGCCGGTGGTGGTCAGCGTGCGGCGTGCCACCGCCTCGCGCGTCGCCAGCAGGCCGTTGGCCGGTGTGTAGCCATGGTGGCCGTCGCGCAGCGCCTTGATCGCCGCCTCGACGATGTGCTGCGGCGTCTTGAAGTCGGGCTGGCCGATGCCGAGATTGACGATGTCGCGGCCCTGGTGCGCCAATGCTGTCGCCCGCGCGAGCACCGCGAAGGCATTTTCCTCGCCGAGACGGTCGAAGGCCGAAATCGTGTGGAGCATTTTTCCCGTCCCTGTGGTTCTTTCACTCTGCGTGCGTTTTTGTGAGCGTCCGCTCACAAAAGTCAAACGGATTGGAGCCTTGCGTGTCGGATAGTCTTGAGAATTGGCAGCCGCGTCCGCGGCCCGAACGCAAGGTGCTTGAAGGCCGCACCGTCAGGCTCGAGCCGCTGAGCGCCGCAAAGCATGGCGACGGCCTCTACGAAGCGTCGTCTGTGCCTGACGTCGGCGGCCGCTTCGCCTGGCTGCCCGACTATCCGCCGGAAACCCGCGCCGAGTTCCAGCCATGGCTGGACAAGGTGGAAGCGAGCGAGGATCCGCTGTTCTTCACCGTCATCGACAAGGCCAGCGGCAAAGTCGCCGGACGCCAGACGCTGATGCGCATCGATCCGGCCTATGGCGTCATCGAGATCGGCAACATCTATTGGGGGCCAATCATCTCGCGCAAGCCGGCGGCGACCGAAGCGCAGTTCCTGTTCATGAAGTACATCTTCGACGAGCTCGGCTATCGCCGCTACGAATGGAAATGCAACAACCGCAACGAACCGTCGAAGCGCGCGGCCGATCGTTTCGGCTTCAAGTTCGAGGGCATTTTCCGCCAGCATCTTGTCGTCAAGGGTGAAAACCGCGATACCGCGTGGTACTCGATCATCGACAAGGAATGGCCTGATCTGCGCAGAGCCTATGAGGCATGGTTGGATCCGGCCAATTTTGATGCTGAAGGCCAGCAGAAGCGGCGGCTCGAGGACTTTCGCGCCGAGTTCGGCGCCTGAACCATGATCCCGAAAAGTGGAAACCGGTTTTCGGACAAGATCATGGTCAAACAAGAAGTTAGAGCTTCCATCCCGATTTTGTCGGGATGGATCAGGCTCTAGCAGGAGTTACATGTATGGCGCATAGCCATGATCATGGTTCGCAAGGGTACGCCCACGGCCACGGCGCTGGCCATGTGCACGGCTCGACCGACAAGAAGCGGGTGCTGATCGCCGCTTGCCTGACGGCAGGCTTCATGGTCGCGGAGGCGCTTGGCGGCCTGCTGACGGGGTCGCTGGCGCTGCTCGCCGATGCAGGCCACATGCTCGCCGATTCGATCGCGCTCGGCCTTGCCTGGTATGCCTTCCATCTCGCCGGGCGGCCGGCGACAGTCCGGCTCACCTATGGTTTCGGCCGCGTCAAGACTTTGGTCGCCTACACCAACGGCATCGCCATCTTCGCCATCGCCCTGTGGATCGTCTACGAGGCCTGGGGACGCCTGCTGACGCCGGCGCCGGTGCTTGGCGGACCGATGCTGGTGGTGGCGATCGTGGGCCTGCTGGTGAACATCGGCTCGTTCTTCGTGCTTCATGGCGGCGACCGTGATAGCCTCAACATGCGCGGCGCCATTCTGCATGTGCTGGGCGACCTGCTCGGCTCTGCGGCGGCCATCGTCGCGGCCCTGGTCATCCTGGCGACCGGCTGGACGCCCATCGATCCGATCCTGTCGGTGCTTGTCTCGCTGCTGATCTTGTCGACGGCGTGGTCGCTGATGCGCGAGGCCGCCCATGTCTTGCTCGAAGGCGTGCCGGCGAGCCTTGATCGCGATGTCATCGCCAAGGATATCGAGGGGACGGTGAAGGGCGTACGCGAGGTGCATCACATGCATGTGTGGTCGCTCGACGGCTCGGCCAACATGGCGACGCTGCACGCCTGCCTCAATGACGGGGTCGATGCCCATACCGCCGTCAGTGCCATCAAGAAACGGCTTGCGGCCGAGCACGGCATCAGCCATGCCACTGTCGAACCTGAATTCGGGCATTGCGCCGATGACGAGCATGACCACGACCATGACCATGCACACGGTACGGCGCCGCATCACGGCCACTATCACTGACGCAGGGAGTCCCATGACATTGGCAACGAAGTTTCGCCGCGTCGGGCGCGCGTGATGGATCGCGACACGCGCAATGCGCTGATCGCGGCGGCGTGGATCATGCTGCTATTCGGCCTCGCCGCCTATTGGCTGCCAACGGTGATGCTGGCGGTCGGCAGCGTCTCGACCGTTCTTGCAGTCCTTGTCGCGGCTGTCTTCCTGCTGGCGTTGTTCATCGTGTTCTGGCTGCGCGGCCGCAGCCAACGCAAAAAGGGTCTTTGAAAATGCGCATTCTGATCACCGGCGCGGCAGGCATGGTCGGCCGCAAGCTCATTGCCCGGCTGGCAAAAGACCAGACGCTGCGCGGGCAAAGGATCACCGCGCTCGACCTGCACGACATCGTGCCGCCGCAGGCGCCCGCCATCGAAGGCGTCGATGCCTCCATCCACACCGGCGATCTCGCAGCCCCCGGAGCGACGGCAAGCCTGGTCGCTTCGCGTCCCGACGTGGTCTTTCATCTCGCGGGTGTGGTGTCGGGCGAGGCGGAGGCCAATTTCGATCTCGGTTACCGCGTCAATCTCGACGGCACGCGTGCGCTGTTCGATGCCGTCCGGCTGGCGGCGTTCGCGCCGCGCCTTGTCTTCACCTCGTCGATCGCCGTGTTCGGCGCGCCGTTTCCCGAAATCATTCCGGACGAATTCCATCCGACGCCGCTGACCTCCTACGGCACGCAGAAGCTGATGGGCGAGGCGCTGCTTGCCGACTATTCCAGGCGCGGCTTCTTCGACGGCATCGGCGTCAGGCTGCCGACCATTTGCGTGCGGCCCGGAAAGCCGAACAAGGCCGCCTCCGGGTTCTTCTCCGGCATCATCCGCGAGCCGCTGAGCGGTCAGGAAGCGATCCTGCCGGTGCCACGCTCGGTTGTGCACACCCATGCCAGCCCGCGCTCGGCGGTGAATTTCCTGATCCATGCCGCCGGGATCGACGGCAGCGCCGTCGGGCCGCGCCGCAACCTGACCATGCCCGGCGTCGCCGTCACGGTCGGCGAGCAGATCGAGGCGCTCGAGCGCGTCGCCGGGGCCGGCGCGGTGAAGCTGATCCGCGAGCAACCCGACGAAACGATCTGGGCGATCGTGAAGGGCTGGCCGACGCGGTTCGAGGCGCGGCGTTCGAGGGAGCTTGGCTTTACAGCCGAAAAGAGTTTCGACGAGATCATCCACGCTCATATCGAGGATGAGCTCGACGGCAAGGTCGCGAACTAAGCCTGATCGCGCCCGGGCGTTATACCCCGCCAGTCAGGCTTGCCGACAGCAGCAGCAATCCGAACAGGAAGACGAAGGCCGCGCCGCCGATCTCGACGATCGAGTGGATGCGGTTGCCCATACGGCCGTCACCGGCGAAATAGACGGCCCAGTTCTTGGCGGTGACGGCAAGCGTCGCCAGCGCCGAGACCGTGATCGCCGTGCCGAGCGACATCGCCAGGACCGACAGCAGGCCGCCGAGCCAAAGCCCGTTAAGCAGCGCGAAGCTCAGCACGATCAGCGCGCCGGAGCAGGGGCGGATGCCGACGGCGGCCACCGCGGACCAGGCCGTGCGCCAGTCGAAACGATCGCCCGACAGCAGCGACGGATCGGGCGCATGCGAATGGCCGCAGGTCTCGCAGACCTCGCCCGCCGCGTGGTCGTGATGGGCATGCGCGCCATGATCGTGATGATCGTGGGCGCCATGGCCGTGATGATCGTGGGCATGTGCCCCGTGGTCGTGATCATGCGAATGGTCATGGTCCGTATGATCGTGGTCGTGACGCGCATGGGAATGCGCCGAATGCGCATGCGCGGAATGCGAATGGCCACCATGCGAATGGGCGTGAGCAGCCGAGAGACTGTAGGCCGGGCCGGCGCCGAACAGGCGCAGGACGGTGGGACCGAGCTTGCGCCACAGCAGCCAGGCACCGAACAGGGTGACGAAGACAAAGCTCATGATCTCCATGAACCATGCAGCGTCGGTCATCGAGACACTGGTGCCGCGCAGCACGAAATAGGCGAGCAACATGACGGCGATCGCCGTCAACCCCTGCAGCAGGGCCGAGACGAAGGACAGCAGGATTCCGCGCTTCAGCGCGACTTCGTTGGCCACCATGTAGGACGAGATCACGGCCTTGCCGTGACCGGGACCGGCGGCGTGGAAAATGCCATAGGCGAAGGAGAGCGCAATCAGCAGCCACATCTTGCTGCCGTCCTGGCGCATCGCTTTCATCGCCGTCGCCAGCGCGCGGTAGAACTCCTGTTGTCTGAGATTGATCCACATCAGGATGTGGGCGAACGGGCCGCTGGCGGTGGGGCCCATGCCGTCATTGGTGCCGATGCCGAGCGAGCTCTGGGCATGGGCGGAGCCGAGGAAGTGCGTCATCAGCAGAGCGGCGGCCACGAGGCCGAGCGCCAGGCGCAGGGACGGTTTCATCACCGGATCTATCCTTCTGGCGGGCAGTTCAGTTCGAGCTTGGTGGCGAAGATCTTGCTCATGTCGGTGCCTGTCGGATCGTTGAAGAAGGCTTCCGTCAAGGACTTCTGGTTCTCTGCGATGGCCTCGTCCGGATCCGGACGGACGACCTTCTTGGTGCATGTCGAAGGCAGGCCTGCGACCGTGATGTTGGAATCCTCGGTGAAGTCGATCGCCGTATAGAAGGTCGGGTCGTAGACGCCGATGTCGATCTTGCCGGACAGCTTGATCGGCTGCTTCGGCTCGGACTCGAACAGGATGATCAACTGATCGTTTTCGAAATTGGCCATCAGGTGCGGCGGCGGCGTCATCGCCACGTCCTTGCCGTCGACGGTGACGAGCTGGAAGTAGTTGAATTCGGCGAGCGAAGCGTGGACGGTGTCGGCGACATCCTTCAGCTCCTTGTCGTCAAGCTTCAGGTCGGAGTTCTTGTCGAACTCCATCATCACCGTACTCGAAAACAGATCGTCGAAGCGCCAGAGATGGCGCAGCGCTTTCACACTTTGGTGATCCGGGCTGAGGATGACGTCGAGGCGGGCCTCGGCGAAGACGTGGGGGTGCGCAGCGGCCGACCCGACCGCGGCAAATGTCGCCGCCATGGCCGAAGCCATTACAATTGCCTGCCGTTTCAGCTGCATTCTCGGTCGCGATTCCATCGACTTCGGAGGTGGACCCGAGAGTTATCACAAAGGGGGCGAAATTGGGACCGCCGGGCACGAGGCCAGTCAGGCGGCGTCGCGCACCCTGAACCATTGCACCAGGAAATCGACGAAAACGCGGACCTTGGCGGGCAAATAGCGCCGATGCGGATAGACGGCGAAGATGCCGGCGCCCGACAGGATACGGTCGTCCAGCGCGGTCACCAATCGGCCGCTCTCGAGATCGGGCGCGGCGATGAAATCCGGCAGTATGGTGAACCCCAACCCCGACACAGCGGCAGCTCTTGCCGCCATCGGGCTGTTGACCTCGACCGGACCGGAGACCGAAACGCTCACCGTGTCGCTGCCGTCGCCCTTGAACTGCCAATTGTTCAGCCCGCGACCGTTGGTGTCGACGATGCAGGGAATTCGGGCAAGGTCTTGCGGCCGCGCCGGCATGCCGTGCCTGGCGATGAGCTCCGGAGAGGCGCACAGCCGCACCGAAAACGGCGCCAGACGTCTGGCGATTAGCGAGGAATTCTCCAGCCGCGAAATGCGCACCGCGAGATCGAAGCCCTCCTCGACCAGGTCGACGAAGCGGTCGTCGAGCTGAATGTCGAGAACGATGTCGGGATGCTGCTTGGCAAAGTCGATCAGCGACTGGCCGATCGGCGCGTCGGCGAAGGTGCGCGGCGCCGAAAGCTTGATGCGGCCGCGCACATCACCGGAGGATTCGCGCACCGCATCTGCCAGGCTGTCGACCTCGCGCACGATCTCCGAGGCGCGCCGGTAATAGGTATGGCCGGCTTCGGTCATCGAGAACTGCCGCGTGGTGCGGTTCAACAGCAATGCGCCCAGCTCGTCCTCCAGTTCGCGCACATATTTCGACAGCAGCGCCTTGGAGCGGCCGATCTTGCGCGCGGCCGCCGAAAAGCCTTCGGCCTCGACCACGTCGATGAAGGCGCGCATGCGGGTCAGCGTGTCCATGGCTCAGGCCTTTCGTGCGGCGTCGAGAAGTTTGCGGCCGAGCCGTATCAGGGCGATGTCGCTTCCGGAAGGGCCGAGCAGCGAGAGGCCAAAGGGCGCACCGTCGACCGATCCGAGCGGCAGCGTGATCTGCGGAAAACCGGACAGGCCCGAAAGGCACAATAGGTGCAGCGCCCTTTCGCGATAGGCCTGGAGCTGCTCGGCCGTGCCGTTGATGAGCGGTGCCGGGCCGGGAACCGTCGGCAGCACGAGAAAGCCATGGTTGCCAAGCAATCTGGCGAGCTCGGAGCGGAAGACCAGCCGGCGCGCCGCCTCTGCTTCAGCGGTCCTGGCGTCGACCGCGCGGCCGAAACCGAAGCGCTCGTCGACGCCGGGACCAAGGCGAGGCTCGCCAGCCGCGATCCAGTCGCCATGCACCAGCCAGGCCTCGTAGGCCTGCAGCCGGCGAAAGCACCAGTAGAGCTCGTCGGGGAAAGAGGCGAAGCTGTAGTCGACCGGCGCCGGCTCACCGAAAACGGCTGCCGCCCGCGCCTTCATTTCAGCATATTCGGCGGCCTCGGCCGGTCCGGCGACGAAGGCGTCCAGCCAGCCGATCGAAAGCGGGCGGTTGAGCGCGTGCTGATGCGGATCGCGGCCGAGCAGCAATTTGCCGACCGCCTCGTAGGTCTCGATGTCGTCGGCGAACCAGCCGAACGTGTCGAAGCTAGGCGCCAGCTTCATGGCGCCCTCAAGTGAGATGCGGCCATGCGTGGTGCGCAGCCCTATCAGCCCGCAGAAGCTGGCCGGAGCGCGAATCGAGCCGCCGGTGTCGGAACCGACAGCGATGTCTGCGAGCCCGCCCGCCACCGCGGCGGCCGAGCCGGACGAGGAACCGCCGGTGACGCGGTCGGGCGCGGCCGGGTTCACCGGAAACGGGAAATGCGCATTCTGGCCCATCAGCGAGAAGGCAAGCTCGTCGGTCTGGGTCTTGCCGACGAAGCGCGCGCCGGCATCGAGAATCACCTGCACGGCCTCGGCCGTCTGCGAGGCGGCGTGGGCCTCGGCGAATTTGCGCGGGTTGCCGCAGCCGGTGCGGTAGCCGGCGACGTCGTAGATGTCCTTGACGGCCAGCCTGAGGCCGGCGAGCGGGCCCAACTGCGCATGCTCCACCGGCATTTGGCGAAGGTCGAGGAAAGCGTTGAGCCGGCCGTGCGTGCCTGTCATCGTTCAATATCCGGATACGGTCATGCGTAGATTGTTCGGTGCCGGAAATTTTACAACCGGGGGATACGATTTTTATTGATTGTGAAATCCTTCGCTCTTATATCGCGCTTGCCCAAAGTCGCACGTGCCTGTGGGTGTCCGCCGATCCTCGAATGGTGAGGGCAATCGGTAAGGTAACTGGAGCTAACCCCTCCAGTCGGTTTAGCGGCCAACCGCCAGACCGAGGACACCTTGAAGCAACGACGGTGCGGGCCTTTCTGGTGTTCTGCCGGTTGTCCAAAGACCGGGGTTACTGAAGAGGCACACCTTCATTGCCGGCAGTGCGGACGGGTCTCCCATCCAAGCCAAGGCAGACAAAGCGAACCGAGGCCGGGCAAGGCCAAGGTTCACCGCCGCGAGACGGCGCTTCATGGTTCCGGGGTCTCCACCGGCTGGTTCCATGGATTTCCGTCCCGCCTTTGTCCACCGCGTGTTCGCGAGGCCGACAGCCCGCGTCCCGCAGCCTTACTGCGCGCCGCAAGGCGCTGATGGAGAGACCCCGATGGCTACCCAGCGCATCCTTGACTTCCTCGCCACCCGACGTCCGAACGGCCCGTGCCTGGTCGTCGACCTCGATGTCGTGCGCGACAATTTCCGCGCCTTCGAGAAGGCGTTGCCCGATTCGAAAATCTACTATGCGGTGAAAGCAAACCCGGCGCCGGAAATCCTGCGCCTCCTTGCTGCGATGGGCTCGTCCTTCGACACCGCTTCCGTTGCCGAAGTCGAGATGGCGATGGACGCCGGTGCGCCGGCGGACCGCATCTCCTTCGGCAACACCATCAAGAAGGAGCGTGACATTGCACGCGCCTACCAGCTCGGCATTCGGCTGTTTGCGGTCGACTGCGTCGAGGAAGTCGAGAAGATCGCCCGTGTCGCTCCCGGCGCGCGCGTGTTCTGCCGCGTGTTGACCGACGGCGAGGGCGCCGAGTGGCCGCTGTCGCGCAAGTTCGGCTGCGTGCCGGCAATGGCCGTCGACGTGCTGCGCCATGCCAAGACGCTCGGCCTCGACGCCTATGGCGTGTCGTTCCATGTCGGCTCGCAGCAGACCGACCTGACCGCGTGGGATCGTGCGCTGGGCGACGCCAAGCATGTGTTCGCGACGCTCGCCGACGAAGGCATCGTCTTGAAGATGGTCAATATGGGCGGTGGTTTCCCGACCCGCTACCTGAAGGACGTGCCGGTGGCGCAGGCCTACGGCCAGGCGATCTTTTCGGCGCTGCGCAAGCATTTCGGCAATGCGCTGCCCGAGACCATCATCGAGCCGGGCCGCGGCATGGTCGGCAATGCCGGCGTTATCAAGTCGGAAGTCGTGCTGATCTCGAAGAAGGCCGACAACGACAATGTGCGCTGGGTGTTCCTCGACATCGGCAAGTTCGGCGGTCTCGCCGAGACGATGGACGAGGCGATCCGCTACCCGATCGTCACCGCGCATGACGGTACCGAGACCGCGCCTTGCGTGCTCGCCGGCCCGACCTGCGATTCGGCCGACGTGATGTACGAGAAGACGCCGTATCCGCTGCCCTTGTCGCTGACCATCGGCGACGAGGTGCTGATCGAAGGCACCGGCGCCTACACGACGACCTACGCCTCGGTCGCCTTCAACGGCTTCGAGCCGCTCCGATCCTACGTGATCTGACGGTTCGAAAGAACCGCTCAGATCATCCCAGGTGGGCGCCCGCCGCCCGCCCGGGCTCGCCTGTGGAACAGATCTCCGCTCGTGAAGGATCGCGGAAATGGAAATGCCAGTTGAAATGGTGAACCACTCGCCGGCGTTTGTGATGGTCGCCGAAACCGCCGCCGATGAGGCGGCGCGCGAGGCTTTGCTCGATCGAGCCATGGGGCCGAAGCGGCGGAAAAAGTCGTCGGAGAAGCTGCGGCGCGGCCGCCGGCCTTCCGAAGGCCTCGCCTTTGTCGTGCGCGACGCCTCGGGCGCCGTCGTCGGCACCGTGCGGCTTTGGGACGTGAGGCTGGGCGAGGGCGGTCGGGCAGCGCTGCTGCTCGGCCCGCTCGCCGTCGACCCCGCCCTCAAGAATGCCGGCATCGGCTCGGCTCTGATGCGGCACGCGGTGGCCGAGGCGGCGCGCCTTGGCCACGGCGCCATCCTGCTGGTCGGCGACGCACCCTACTATGGGCGCTTCGGCTTCTCGGCGGCAAAGACCGGCGCACTTGCCATGCCGGGCCCCTATGAGCGGCACCGGCTGCTGGCGCTGGAGCTGACGGAAGGCGCGCTTGACGGCGCGCAGGGCACGCTGCGGGCGGCGGGGCGCAAGCTGAAGGCGCTGCCGCTGACGTTCGCGGCGTAAGGCCTCCAGGCAGAAAGCAAAACGCCGCCCGATGGGCGGCGTTCTATCTTGATCCGGAGCGGATCAGCCGAGCAGCTGGCTGAGCGCCATGGCGACCGTCATGTCGCCCTCGACCTTGATCTTGCCGGACATGAAAGCCATGGTCGGGTTCAGATCGCCTGCAATCAGCGAGTCCAGATCGTCGAGCGAGAGCTTTACGGTGCAATCGGTCGGTGCGTCGGTGGTCGAGACGGTCGCGCCGTCGATGACGATGACGCCGTCGCTACCTGTGTCGAACTTCACCGAATGCTCGAAACCGGCGCTTGCCACGCGCGACTTGATCCGGTCGGCAATCTCCTGAACGCCCATGGCTGTTCTCCTCGTCTGGTTGCGTTGATGCGCATATAGCTTTGAGTTGACGTTTACGTCAACGCGGCCGGGATGCGTCATCTTGGTTTTCGGCCGATATGGGAGGCGCCGTCTGAGCTTTCGCCCGAAACCAGACTGGCGCTCGTGGCCGATCCGCATTGCTGCAGGTCAATGTCCCGAGGCTGGCTTGGCCGGTTCCGTGGTCGCTGGCTCATCGTCATTCTTGCGCCGGCGCATAGCGTTGTCGCGGATCTCGTCCTTGGTCAGGAAGTTGACCTGGTCGACCAACACATCATGCACCAACTCGACGCCGACACGGGCGTTGACGGTTTCGCGGATGGCGTTGCGGAAGGCGTCGAGATCGATCGTTTCCTTCTTGGTGAAGTCGATCTGCGGATTGGCATAGAGGTAGGAATAGACCTGGTCGGTCATCAGTGCCGCGGCCGGGATCGACAGTTTCTTTATCTCGGCGGGTTCGACCGTATAGACGAGCTTGGTCAGAAAATAGCCGTCGATCCGGGAATCGCGGATCAGCGGCACCGAGATCATGTCGGTCTTGACGTAATCGAGACCGCCCAGCATCGGCTTGGGCGTCTCGCCGACGCCATTTTCGCCGGCTGCCTGGAACGAATAGAACACCGCGCCGAGCGTGGCGGCGCAGATCCAGATCGCGGCGGCGATGAATTTGATCATGTCTTTTTTTCTTGTTTGAGCATGATCTTGTCCGAAAACCGGGTCCCACTTTTCGCTGACGCGGTCCTGCGGTTCGGGATCACGCTCTCGCCCAGCCGAATTCGCCGGCCGAATAGGTGCCATCGGCTTCGGCGCGCTGGATGGCGTTCTTCAAAAGACCGGCGACCTCGTTGACGGCGTTGAGATGAGCGAGGATCGCGGCCTCGTTGCGCGCCAGCTTCTGGCGCAGCCGCGTCAACCCCTCGCGGTGCTGTTCCAGGAACTCGATTTCGTTGCCGCCCTTGATGGCGCGGGTCAGTTCATAGAGGTAGCGGCTCTTGCGGGCGTTCGACGCCTTGAGGTCGAAGCCGGTGCCGGTGCGAATGCCCGCCGTCTCCTCTTCGACCGCTTCCTCGATGCGGCCGATGATGGCGGCAAGGTTACCGGGGCGCGCGAAGGGGATGGGCGCGTCAGGCGCGACCGTGCGGGCAGGCAGATTGGAGAAGTCCGATTTGTCGGCCATGTAGGTCCCTAGATCTCTTTATCTGTTTTTATGGTTGTCTCATCGCCGGTCATCGACCGCGCGGCCTGGCGCTGCAGTTCCTGGACCATGGAGGTCGACAGCCGGGTCTGCTGGTCGATCTCGGCCTTGTCCGGGCCGCCCGAAACGGGACCGACGGGCACCATGCGCTTGCCGTCCATGTAGTGGTCGGCGAGCAGCGATTTGGCGATGCCGATGCCGCCGCGCGCGGCCATGACATCGGCCATGTGCTCGGCGAGCTGCGATTTCCACATGTCGCCGGCCAGGCCCTTGCCGTAAACGCCCTCGGTGTCCTTGGGCATCATGTTCTGGATGAAGGTCTGCAGCACCATCGCCTCGAAGCGCTGGAATTTTTTCTCCGGGTTGGCCGCCCCGGTTGCGTCAGCCGTGCTGCGCGACAGGATCGAGCCAGGACAAGCCGAAGCGGCGGTATCGACCGAAAAGGTCCCGGAAACACCGCCGGCCCGTTTTGTCAGCGCGGCGCGGGCGGCTTCGATGTCCGCCGGCTCGACTGCGCGGGCAACATCCAGAACGATGTCGCTGGGTGGAGAAATGGCCAAGAAGGTCCGCCTTTTGCCCGTTTTCGTGTCAAGACAATGCCCCAACAAGCTTGCGGCAGGCTTGCGAGAGAGCCGATGCCTTTGTCAGCCGGCGAAACCGCCTTCATCGAGAAAGCATTGCTCCTCCGGCCGCATGGCGCGGCCGAGGATCGGGTTGCGATGCGGGAAGCGTCCGAACCGCCTGATGATGTCGCGGTGGTGCTCGGCGCGCTCCAGGTTTGGTCCGCCGGTCTCGCCGGCCAGCGCCACCGAGCGGTCCTGGTCGGCAAGGCTCTCGGAATGGGCGAAGGGCAGCCTCAAGAACAGCTGCCAGGTCGGGTGCACGTCGTGCTCGAAACCCGCATCGATGGCGTCGGTCGCGATGCGGCGAGCCTTCTCGTCGGTCGCATACATGCGCGGCGTGCCGCGAAAGGCATTGCGTGGGAACTGGTCGAGCAACACCAGCAGCGCCAGGGCGCCGTATGGTGTTGTCGCCCAGCCGTCGCAGTCGCCGCGTGCCGCCGCCTCGTGCAGCGGCAGGAAGCGGTCGCGAAAGACGCGGTCGAACTCCGTGTCCTTGGCGAACCACGCGGTGGGTCCCACCAGCCACCAGAAGTCGATGACTTCGGCGGCTTCGTGAGGCACATTTTCGAGCCCGGATGAACCGGCCCGGTCCTGGATTAGGATCGCTGCCATGGTCATGCCGCCCTCTCGGTGCCGGCCAGCGCCGGCCAGTCCTGAGCCTTTGCCCAGTCGGCGAACGAGGTTGGTTTGATCGGCAGCATGCCGATCGTGTCGGCGAGATCGACGGCGAACAGTATCGAGCGCTGCCGGTGCACCCAGGCGTAATTGGCGGCGACCTGTTCGGCCGCTTCCTTGCCCAGCATCGCGGTGAGGCCCGTGGCAAAGTCCGCCAGCGGCACCGGATAGTACTGGACCTGGCGGCCGACAATGTCGGACAGAACATCGCCAATCTGCTGTCCGGTGAGCGCCTCGGGGCCGCCAATGTCTAAACTCGCGCCGGCAAGCTCCGGTCGGCGCATTGCCTCGACCACATAGGCCGCCATGTCTTCCCATGAGATCCAGGAGGTTCGAAAGTCCGACGGCAGCGGATAGGCGAACACGCCACGGTGAACGATCGCAGGCGCGCTCCAGGGCGCGGCGATGTTGCTCATATAGAGCGTCGGCTTGAGGACGATCGACGGCAGACCGGAAGCCTTCAAACGGTCGATGAGTTCGACCTTGGCCTCCATCAGCGCCGTGCCGGAATGCCTGGAAACATGACCGCTGGCGTTGAACACCATAAGCTTGACGTCTGCCGCCAGCGCCGCGTCGATCATGTTGCGACCGTAGCGGAGAATTTCCTTGGGGCCGGCATTGAGCGGCAGTGTCAGCGCCACCGCATCGACTCCGAGGCAGGCGAGGCCGACACGGTCGGCATCGGCAAGGTCGCCGCGCACGATGTTGACGCCGTCGCCAAACGGGTCGGGCGAGCCTTTGCGCAAGAGAAGGCGCACGGTCGCGCCCGCCGCGCGGCAGGCTTGCACGATGGCTGATCCCTGGGCGCCGCCGGCGCAGGTGACCAGAACTGAACTGGGGAAATCAGACATTAAGTTTGCTCCTCGGTCGCGAGGTGATTCCAAGCGGCGGGTGAGCCCGCCGCTTGGACGTCGGATGTCGACCGTGATGGTCGATCTCGCCATCAACGGCCCCAGATTCCCTGGCCATAACCCGGCGCAGGCTTATCGAAAGCCGAATTTCCACCCAGCGCCTTTTCGCCATCGTTCGTGCCGATGCTCTTCGTGCTGTTCGGGTCGATCGAGTAGCCGTTGTCGGACGCCATCGAAGAGTGGCCGGTGACCGGATAGCTGTCGGGGCCCGGGATGAAGTGCGAGCCATAGTGGTCGCTGCCGGCGAAAGCCATGCCGGCGGCAGACAGGAGCGCAACAGTGGCAAGAATGATCTTCTTCATTTCAATTCTCCATCGTTAAGAGCTTAACAATTGGCGGCCCGCGCTGTGCCTTGCACTGCGTTGATATGGCCGTCTTTTCAGGCACTTAGCACAACCTCCCAGCCGTCATCCTTCTGGACGCGCGGCGGCAAGGTTGTTCAGCGTACGATCGTCTTGGGTTTGGTCGTGCGCTGTTCGTGAGGCTGCTTACGGCAGCCGGAATCATCGAGAACTCTGGTCCTTCTTCCAAGGTCGCGGCCGAACCATTCGGCTACGTCAATGCGGCCTGTGGGGAATGGCGGTTCCCGATTACCGTTGCGTCGTAGAGTGAATGCCTCGGATCCTCACTGTTGCGAGCAGATCCAGGCGCCGGTCATGGGCGGAAACATGATGCAGGCTCCATGTGCGACAGCTTCCTCGCGCAGCCGGTCGGCAAGGTCGTCGATGCCGATCTCCGCGGCCGTGGTGATGCCTGTCCGCTCCATCGCCGGAATGAGGCTTCTGACGGTCTGCGCGATGTATTCAAAGCCAAGCGATTCCCCGCCGCCTTCGACGCGGGCGCCGGAGATCATCTGCGGGACGGGCAAGCCGGCAGCGAGATAGGTCGAAAACAGCTTTCCGCCCATGTCGGTCTCGAAACCGGTTCGCGCGAAGGCCCGAACGATCCAGCCGAGCACCTGTGTGAAGAGCGGTGTTGTGGGGACGCTTCGTGCGAACGGCATCGACATCTCCTGGAAGGCGACGATGCCGCCCGGGCGCAAGAACCCTGCCAGACGTCGCAGCGTCTCAGCCGGTTCGCGCAAATACATCAGGACCAGCCGCCCGATGATCGCGTCGAACTTCCGCTCCGGAACGAAGCTTGCAAGATCCGCCGAGGCGAAGCGCACCCAGTAGCATTGTCCCGCTTCGACCGCGCGCCGTTCGGCGGCCTCGACCGCATCCTGCGACCGGTCGATGCCCAGCACCGACCCGCTCGGGCCAACCAGTTGCCCGGCAAGCAGAGAAACGTCGCCAACGCCGCAGCCCAGGTCGAGCACGTGCATGCCTTGCTTCAGTCCGGCCCGGCGCAGCACATCCTCTGTCAGGTCTCGCACGAAGTCGCCCTGCAGCTGCAGCCGTTTGAATTCGCCTTCGGAATAGCCGAGCGTATACTGTCTGGTATCAAGGGTTTTGGTCCGGCCATCTGGCCGGCGTTCGACAAAGCTGGTGTCCACTGCCCCGTCTCCTCAACAATCGGTTTGCTGCTGGGGGGCTGTCGACAACGTTCGGATCCCTACGGCCGGGCGGAGCCTCATGCTCCACCTCGCCCAGAACATGTCCTGGGCCGGTAACCGGGTCCGAGTTGCTTTGATATCTGCCGCCCCGCAACGGCACGGGAACAAAATCCCGCCGACGATCTAACGCGATCAACGTGGTCGCAGGATCAGGGAGCCGCGTTTATGCGAGCGTGGTAGCGAGCGTGGTAAGAGCGACCGCAAATGTGGTATTTTGCGTTGAAAGCAACCGGGAGCGGGGGAACGCAGCCGGGGGCGTGATGTCATCGCACATTCAGATCTGCCTTCTGGGTGAACTGCGTATTGTGTCGGACGGACGCCAGCTCGACCTGCCGCCTTCCAAGAAGACGCGCGCGCTGCTGGCCTATCTGGCGCTGACCGGTCGCCCGCACCGGCGCGAGCGATTGTGCGAGATTTTTTGGGAGCTGCCCGACGATCCACGCGGATCGCTGAGATGGGCGCTGAGCAAGATCCGTGCCCTGGTCGACGTGCCCGGCTCCGCGCAGTTGAGCGCCGATCGTGAACGAGTCTCCTTGGTCCAGGACTCGGCGACGGTGGACTATGTCGAAATCGTCCGCCGACTGCAGGCTTCCTCGCCGCCCGCCACACTCGATGAACTGCACGAAATGGGGAAGCTTCTGGCGCTGCCTTTGCTCGACGGGCTCGATCTGCCGCAGCTTGACGCCTACCAGGCCTGGCTCGCGGCCGAGCGCGAGGAGGCGCTGCAACTCCGTCTCGGCGTGCTGGAGCGCATTACGCTTCACCCCGAAACCAGCGATCGCGACGCGGTCAAATGGCTGCGCCAGTGGCAAAGCGCGGACCCTACTTCGGAACAGGCCGCCGGCATCCTGGTTCGAACGCTCAAGCGACTCGGCCGCGGCGACGAAGCCGCCGGGGTGGTGAGCAACTACCAGCGCATGGCCAAGGATACCGGGTTAGCGCCGGTAGACGATCTGTCGGAAGTGGGGCCCCCACCCTCCGCGGCCGAGACGGCCACAACGGTGCCCAGCCTTCTGAAGCGCCAGTCGATCGGTTTTTGTCAGTCGGCAGATGGAGTGCGTATCGCCTACGCGACAGTGGGCACGGGACCGCCACTGGTCAAGGCCGCCAACTGGCTCAATCACCTTGAACTCGACTGGCAGAGTCCGATTTGGAGCAAGACTTTTCAGGCGCTGGCCGAGGGACGCACGTTTGTCCGCTACGATGAACGCGGCAACGGTCTTTCCGACTGGGAAGTGGACGACATCAGCTTCGAGGCGTTCGTGCGCGACCTCGAAACCGTTGTCGACGCGCTGCGGCTGGAGCGTTTCCCGCTGCTCGGCATGTCGCAAGGCTGCGCGGTGTCGATCGCCTATGCCGTGCGCCATCCCGAGCGGGTGTCCGCGCTTGTACTGATAGGCGGCTACGCGGCAGGCTGGCGCATCGGCTGCACGGCAGAAGAGCAGGAGCGACGCCAGGCGGTGATGACCTTGACCAAGCTCGGTTGGGGCACCAACAATCCCGCATATCGCCACATCTTCTCGCAGACTTTCATGCCGGACGGCACACCCGACGAACTTGCTTGGTTCGACGAATTCCAACGGCAGACCACCTCGCCGGACAATGCCGTCCGGTTCCAGGATGCATTCGGCGATATCGACGTGCGCGACCAGTTGGCGCAGCTGCACGTGCCAACCCTGGTGCTGCACGCCCGACACGATCAACGCATATCGCTCAATCAAGGCCGCGAACTTGCCATCGGCATTCCGAATGCACGCTTCGTCGTGCTGGAGAGCCGAAGCCACATCATCTTAGGCCACGAACCCGCCTGGCCGGTATTCATGGACGAGGTCCAGCGGTTCCTTGCAGAGACAAATACAGCATAAGAAGGTCAATTTCAGAGCAGATTGGGCAGATCCGATTTCCGCGTGCCCTTGCGGCCTCTTGCTGGAAGTACGCTGGCTGTCTGCCGATAACCTCAAGTCTTATTTTAGAAAGTATTAATCTGTTAACGAGACTGCCTCGTTTGGGACCAAATTGAGCAGTTTAGAAACCCCTCATTAACCCGCCCCGCTCATCCTCAAATCCATGCACCGGAGACGTTGATTGTGAAACGCGATGTCGCGCTGATCGCATTTTTGCTGTCGTTTGCCTGCCCGTTTGCTGCGCAGGCAGGGACGACCATGGAAACCAAGGGCAAGGCGTTCGCACCGCCCGCCTTCTATTCGTTCTGTAGCCGACAACCCAGCTTGTGCAGCACGGCCGGCGGAAAGAAGGTCGTCGCCCTGCAGCCCAAGCTCAGCTCGGAATTGAAGCAGGTGAACCGATCGGTCAATTCACGCATCACGGAGCTCAGCGATCGTGTCGCTGTCGGCAAGGACGACGACTGGCGCTTGCCGACCGTCTCTGGCGATTGCGAGGATATTGCGATCCTGAAGAAGCTTGAACTGATGAGGCGCGGCTGGCCGGCTTCGGCGCTCCTGTTGACCGTGGCAAGCTACGCCGGCGATGGGCACACGGTGCTGACGGTGCGCACCAGCGAGGGCGACCTGGTGCTCGACAATCTCACGAACTCCGTCCGTGACTGGTCCAGCACTCCCTACAGCTACTTCGCCCGACAGGCGCAGGGGAATGGCAAACGCTGGGAGCGGATCGGCGGCGCCAAGCCTATCGAGACGACCGCGACGGGCGGCTGAGGCTTCTCAGCTCGAAGTTCAGCCCCACGCAGAATTCCGCAGCTACTCGTGTTCCCGCTTCTGGGCGATCAGGTCGAGACGCTCGCGGTCGGAGCGTTCGCGCTCGTCGCGGCGGCGCACGTCCTTGTAGGCACGCTCGACCATGTTGGTGCGCGCGGTCGCCGTGGCGATCAGCGCGGCCTCCTGCCTGGCGCTTTCCTGGTTCGCCTCCTGGCGAACCAGCGCATTGGCGATGCGGCGATGGTAGAGGTCGGGAAACAGGCCGGCGAGCGACCGGTCGGCGTCGAAACGCTCGACCAGTTCCCTGGCTTCGGCTTCGGCGGCCGCGGCGGTTGTCAGGAATGTCGCGTGACGGGTTTCGTGCAGCGCCTTCAGCTGCTCCTGCACCTTGACCAGTTTCCTGAGGCGGTCCTTGCGCGTGGTCATCTGCCTACCGCGCGAGCGTCAGGTCGACAAAACCGTCGACGAACAGCGACAGCATGGTGCCGATGGCGAAATAGAAGATGATCAGCCCGCCGGCGATGACGAAGGGCAGCGAGATGAAATAGACCGGGATCTGCGGCGTCAGCTTGTTGACGAAGCCGATCGTCAGATTGACGAGGATGGCATAGGCGACGAAGGGGCTGCCGAGGCGGATGACCAGGAAGAAGGCGTCCGACACGGTGTCGGTGAGATCGACCAGGGCCGCCTGCGGGTTGAAGAAGACATTGACCGGCGCGACGGTGTAGGAGGCGACCAGCGCCCGCACGATCTCATGGTCGAAATCGAAGACGAACAGCAAAAGCAGCGCCGAAAACGAGATGATGGCGGCAAGGGCCGCCTGTGGCTCCGCCTCCTCGATGGCCGGCCCGCCGGTGCCGCCATAGCCGATCAGCATGGCGATGGCCGAGCCCATGAAGCGCAGCGCCTCCATGTAGAGCCTCGTCATGGCGCCGATCAGTCCGCCGACCAGCAATTCCGAGACGATCATCGGCGCCAGGATCTGCGGACGCGGATCGACGAACGGATAGATTCGGTCCCAGAGGAAGGCGAGCAGGCCGCCGGTGGCGGCCACCGCCACGAACAGCCGGACCTGGATCGGTACGCGGGCGCTGGACAGGCCGGGCATCAGCATGAAGCAGGCGCCGATGCGGCAGAAGGCGAGGAAGGCGGCGATCACAACGCCTTGCGAGAGCGCGCTCACGATATGGTCCCGAGCACCTTGATCTCGACGCCCTTGGCGATTTCGACGTGGCTCAGCACCGGCAGCGTGGTGAACAGGCGCTCGATGATCATGCGCACATAGGGACGCGCATCCGGCGCGGTGACGAGGACGAAGCGCTCGCCTGCCTCGAGATGCTTGCGGATCGCCTTGGTAGCGTCCTGGCCGAATTCCTCGAGCTGGCGCGGGTCGATGTCGAATTCGCGCACCTCGCCCTTGGCGTCGCGCTTGAGGCTCTGGTGGAAGGCGAGGTCCCAGCGGTTGCCGAGGCGCAGCACCTTGAGCACGCCGCCTTCGGAGAGGTCGCCGCAGATCTGCTGCGCCATGCGGATGCGGACATGCTCGACGATCTGCTCGGTGCGGCGCACATGCGGGGCGATCTCGGCGATCGCCTCGATGATCAGGTGCAGATTGCGGATCGACACGCGTTCGGCCAGCAAGAGCTTCAGCACCGCCTGCAGACCCGGATAGGAAATATGCGTGGTGCAGATCTCGTCGGCGAGCTTGCGGTATTCAGGGTCCTGGCGTTCGAGCAGCGCCTTCATGTCCTTGTAGGACAGAAGCTGCGGCAGGTTGTTGCGGATGACCTCGGAGAGGTGGGTGAGCAGCACCGACATGTTGTCGGCGAAGGTGTAGTTCTCGCGCTTCAAGTCCTCGGCGAAGGTTTCGAGCACCGAGAACGCGCGCATGCCGAAGGCCGGCTCGCGGATCTCCTCGCCGGGAAGTTCCGGCACGTCGCGGGTGCCGAGCAGCACCATGATTTCGCCAACGCGCATCTGGTATTCGGCGACCACGGTGCCGTGGACCTTGATCTGGTAGCTCTTCGGCGGAATGGCGAAGTCATCGGCGACACGCACTTCCGGCACCACGAAGCCGTATTGCGTGGCAAACTTCTTGCGCATCTTGCCCATGCGGAAGACCAGTTCCTGATGCGACACCAGCAGCCTTGTCGAAAGCTGCTTGCCGATCAGCAACTCGATCTCGGCGGTGGCCAGCGATGCCTTGACCGAGTTCTTCTCTTCCTCGGCCTTGTTCGCCTTTTCCTGGTTCTTCACCGCTTCGGCGGCGGCGACGGCGCGATTGTGGCGCAGCGGGATGATGTAGCCGAGACCGGCCATGCCGCCGGCAAGAGCAAAGAACGGGAACAGCGGCAGGCCGGGCATCAGACCCAGAATGACGAGCAGCGACGCCGCGACATAAAGCGCGCGCGGATGGGCGCCGAGCTGGCCGAACACCGCTTGGTTGGTCGAGCCGCGCGTGCCGCCCTTGGAGACCAGAAGGCCGGCGGCGAGCGAGACGATGAGTGCCGGGATCTGGGTGACGAGGCCGTCGCCGACCGACAGCTTGATGAACACGTCGGCGGCCTGGCCCATGCCCATGTCGTGGCGGATGTAGCCGATGGCGATGCCGCCGACGATGTTGATGGCGGTGATGATGAGGCCGGCGATGGCATCGCCGCGGACGAATTTCGAGGCGCCATCCATCGAACCGAAGAAGGAGGATTCCTCCTCCAGTTCGCGGCGGCGCAGCTGCGCCGTCTTTTCGTCGATCATGCCGGCGGAAAGGTCGGCATCGATCGACATCTGCTTGCCGGGAATGGCGTCGAGGGTGAAGCGCGCGCCGACTTCGGCGATACGGGTGGCGCCCTTGGTGATGACGATGAAGTTCACCACGATCAGGATCAGGAAGACGATGAGGCCGATGACGAAGTCGCTGGCCATCACCAGCCTGGAGAAACCGGCAATGACATAGCCGGCGGCATGCGTGCCTTCATTGCCATGCGACAGGATCATGCGCGTCGTGGCGATGTTGAGCGACAGCCTGAGCATGGTGGCGATCAAGAGCACGGTCGGGAAGGACGAGAAATCGAGCGGGCGCTGGATCCACAGCGCCACCATCAGGATCAGCACCGACAGCGCGATCGAGAAGGCAAGGCCGATATCGATAAGGAAGGCCGGGATCGGCAGGAACAGCACGGCCAGAATGATGACGATGCCGATGGCGAAGAAGACGTCGCGGCCGTTCTTGGCAACGGTGCCGGCTGCAATGCTTTCGCTGATCGCCATAATCGTCCTCAAATCATAAGCCTGCCGCGCGCGACAGCCTTGTAAGCCTAGCTGGCCAAGCTTGCGCGAGGGTGGGAGAATGCGCCCTGAGAGAAGAAGGGAATCGCATGCTCCTGATCATCGGCACGGTCCGTTTGCCGCCGGACAAGCTCGCTGAGGCAAGACCGGCCATGCAGCGGATGATCTCCGCCAGCCGCGCCGAGCCCGGCTGCATCGAATATTCCTATGCGCAGGATGTCCTCGACGCAGGGCTTATCCACGTCTCCGAAGTCTGGCGCGACCGCGCCGCGCTCGACGCGCATTTCAGCTCGGCGCATATCGCGGACTGGCGTGCAAGCTGGGCGACGCTCGGCATCGGTGATCGCAATCTGATGCTCTACGAAGCGGGCAATGCCAAGCCGACCTGATCGATCGAAGACAGTCTCGGTGATGCCGGCCCCGCGCGGCTGAGCTTTGCTGGGGTGGGAAAAGGATGCCGCGCCGGTGCCAAAATGGCGCCACTAGCAGTCGGCATTGCGATTGCCACGCAGTGTTGCCGGGCGTATCAGGCGGCAGCTTCCACCTCTTGCTCTATGGCGAGCCGTTCCGGTGCTTTCCAGAAACGAACCTCAAGTCTATGCCCGCCGGCTTCGCGCGGTGCTGATCAGATCGATCCCGCTGCTCGAGGCGCGCGGCATCGTGATCGTCGTCCTGGCCGGTGTCGTGGGCGTGATGGCGGGCGTGCTGGTCACGGCGATGAGCCAGGTGGTGCAGGGCATGCATGGGCTGCTGTTCGGGGTCCAGCCGGGCGGCCGGCTGTCGGCGATGTTTTCCTTGTCCGACCCGATTCAGGCGGCGATCCCGGCGATCGGCGGCATCCTGCTCGGTCTGTCGGTGGTCTGGCTGCGGAAGCGAAAGTTCCGCACCCCGGTCGATCCGATCGAGGCCAACGCGCTTTACGGTGGACGCATGTCGCTCACCGACACTTTCATCATCGCCGGGCAGACGATCATCTCGAGCGGCTTCGGGGCTTCGGTCGGACTGGAGGCCGGCTACACGCAGGTCGGCTCCGGGCTGGCGTCGCGGCTGGCGCGCGCCTTGAGGCTGCGTCGCAATGACGTGCGTATCCTGGTCGGCTGCGGCGCGGCAGGCGCGATCGCCGCCGCCTTCGATGCACCGCTGACGGGGGCTTTCTATGGGTTCGAGCTGGTCATCGGCATCTATTCGGTCGCCAATGTCGCGCCGGTGATGACCGCCGCGATCTGCGCTTCGCTGACCGCCGAGGTCTTTGGCGGCGTGCCCTTTCCGCTGGAGCTCGCCGGCCTGCCGGCACTCACCGCCAGCCAATACCTGCCGTTTCTGCTACTCGGGCTTCTGGGCGGCGCCGCTTCCATCGCCATCATGCATCTGGTCAGCCTGATCGAGCGCGGCTTTGCCAGGCTTTCGATCGACGCCTCGCTGCGACCCTTCATCGGCGGCATTCTCGTCGGACTGCTGGGGCTGGTCACGCCGCAGGTTCTATCGAGCGGCCATGGCGCCCTGCATCGCGAGTTCGCGATGAATTACGGCATCGCCGTCGTCGCCAGCGTCTTCGTGCTGAAGCTGGCGGCGTCGGCGATCTCGCTGGGCTCGGGCTTTCGCGGCGGCCTGTTCTTCGCCTCGTTGTTCCTCGGTGCGCTGCTCGGCAAGATCTTTGCCGGGGTGATGGCCTTCGTCTCGCCGGCAACCGGCATCGATCCGGCGGTTGCCGCCGTCGTCGGCATGACCTCGCTTGCCGTCGGTGTCGTCGGTGGGCCGCTGACCATGACGTTCCTGGCGCTGGAATCGACGCGCGACCTGACGCTGACCGGCGTCGTGCTGGCGGCCTCGATCATGGCGGCGATCCTGGTGCGCGAGACTTTCGGCTACTCGTTCTCGACGTGGCGTTTCCATCTGCGCGGCGAGACGATCCGCAGCGCGCACGACGTCGGCTGGATGCGCAGCCTCACCGTCGGCTCGATGATGCGCAAGGACGTCCGCACCATCGACGCTTCGACGACGCTTGGTGCCTTCCGCAAGGAAATCCCGCTCGGCTCAGCGCAACGCGTCATCGCGGTGGACGAGGGCCGGCACTATGTCGGCGTGCTGATCGTGGCCGAACTGCACAGCGAACTGTCCAACGGCGAGACGCCGGTGCGGACGCTTGCCCAGTTCAAGGATGCGGTTCTGGTGCCGACCATGAACGTCCAGTCGGCGGCCGAAACCTTCCAGCGCGCCGGCGCCGAGGAACTGGCCGTGGTCGAGGATTTCGCCGACCGCGTCGTGCTTGGGCTTTTGACCGAAAGCCATCTGATGCGGCGCTATGCCGAAGAACTCGACAAGGCGCGGCGGGATCTGTCCGGCGAGGGCTAGCCAGACGCGTCAGTGCCGACTGGCCGACCAGCCCTCTTTTCCGCCTGACATGCTTCAGCTTGTAAGCTTGGCGATCCCCATCGGCGCGAGCCGGACTCGGCCGCGCGCGCTCGCCACTTGCCAAATGTACAGTGGTACTGTACAAGCTGTTAAGTGAGGTTTGGGAGGACGGCATGGGCAAGACGTCTGATCGAGACCAGGCTCTGGCAAAGAATGGCGGCGCCGCATCGGGTGCGACGCTTGCTCATCAAGTGTTGGGCATGCGGCTCAAAAGCCTCCGTCTCGGCCGCAGGCTCTCATTGCGCGAGCTCGCAGAGATGACCGGGACGAGCGCCAGTTTCATCAGCCAGCTCGAACGCGGCCTGACCGGCGCCAGCACGGCCTCGCTCAACCAGATGGCCTCGGCACTCGGGGTCAGCGTGGCGATGCTGTTCGAAGAAAACGCGAACGCGAACCACGGGGTTCTGCGACGCAGCGAGCGGCCCAGCCTGCCGCCTGGCGACGGCTGCCGCAAGATGCTGCTCTCGCGTCCCCCGTTGAGCGACATGGAAGTCTATGTCGGGGAGTTCGACATAGGCGGCTCGACCGGTTCGGCTCTCTACACGCATGGCGACGCGCACGAGATGCTCGTCGTGCTGCGCGGCATTGTCGAGGTCTCTCTCGGCGACGCGCGCCATGTCCTGGAGGAAGGCGACAGCATCGAATACGCGACGTCGACCCCGCATCGCAGCGAGAACATCGGCAGCGGCCGCGCCGAAGTGATGTGGATCATTGCGCCGCCGACTTCGGCGCGCGCCGAACTCGACCAATACACGGCCTGGAAACCGCTCGCGGCCAGGTAGGTCCGATCAAACGCGGGCATCAATGGGAGAATGACAGTCATGCTGAAAACGAAAGGTTTGGGTCTTGGCGCCATGGTGGTGCTGGGTGCCCTGGCAACCGCCGCGTTCGCGCAGGAGAAGCCCGTCGCGGGCGAGGTCAAGGAGGGGTCGCTCAAGGGCAAGACCCTGACGCTCGTCTCCTACGGCGGCATCTACCAGGACGGCCAGGCGGCCGCGCTGAAGGACTTCGTCGAGAAATCCGGCGTCACCTTGCTCAACGACGGACCGACGGAGATCGCCAAGCTGCAGGCCCAGGTCGAATCCGGCAACGTCACCTGGGACGTGGTCGACACCGCGGATCTGCCGCCCTACGTCTATTGCGGAAAGCTGTTCCAGAAGCTCGACTTCTCGAAGCTCGATATCTCGAAGGTTCCCGAGGGCCAGGTCGGCGAATGCTCGGTGCCGGCGATGAACTATGGCGTCGTGCTGATGTACAACACCGAGAAGTACAAGGATAACCCGCCCAAGGACTGGGCCGACTTCTTCAATACAGAAAAGTTCCCGGGCGTGCGCGGCCTCGACGGCTCCGGCGATCCGACCGGCGGCTTGCTCGAACAGGCCCTCAAGGCGTCGGGCGGAGATCCGAAGGCGATGACGGTCGCAGACATCGACAAGGCCATCGACGTGATCCGCAAGCTTGGTCCCGACACGATCTACTGGAAGACGGGCGCTGAATCCCAGCAACTCGCCGAATCCGGCGAGGCCGACATGCTGATGATGTGGACCGGCCGCGCCATGACGGCGGTCAAGAACGGCGCCAAATATACGCCGGCCTGGCAGGACTGGCTGGTGGTGATGGACCAGATGACCATTCCCGTCGGCGTCAAGGATACCGACGCGGCCTATGCGTTGCTCAATGCGTATCTCGGCAAGCAGGCGCAGGAGATCCTGGCGCAGCAGACCTCCTACACGCCGATCAACAACGAAGCGCAGCCCAAGGTCGACGACTCCGTCGCCGCCTTCCTGACCAATACGCCCGAGCGCGAGAAACAGGGCTACAAGCAGAACATCAAGTTCTGGGTCGAGAACTTCCCTGTGGCGCAGGAGAAGTGGTCCGCGCTGATGGCGGGCAACTAAGCGGCGGATAGAGAAGCAAGCCGTGAGCGCGTCCGAGCCAACGAGCCAACCTGCCGGCGGACGGCCGGCAGGGGCATGGAAGCCGTTCGCGCTCACGCTGCCGGCCCTCGTCCTGCTCGCCGCCGTGATCGGCTATCCGCTGCTCACCATCGTGCTGCGCAGCCTGTCGGAGCCCGAATGGGGCGTGCAGAACTATGCCTGGTTCTTCGGCGCACCCGTCAACCTCACCGTGCTCCAGCGGACCTTCACCATCTCGGCGTGGGTCACGCTGGTCTGCATCGTCTCAGCCTATCCCTATGCCTACCTGATGACCGCGGTCGGACCGCGCGTTCGGCTCGTTCTGGTGCTGTGCGTGCTGATCCCGTTCTGGGTGAGCGGGGTGGTGCGCACCTTGTCGTGGGTGATCCTGCTGCAGGATTCGGGCGTCATCAATTCGCTGCTCCGGTCGGTCGGATTCAGCGGCGTCCGCCTGATCCGCACCCAGACCGGCGTGGTGATCGGCATGGCGCAGGTGCTGCTGCCGTTCATGATCCTGCCGCTCTATTCGGTCATGAAAGGCATCGACCTCAGGCTGATGCGGGCGGCCGAAAGCCTTGGCGCGCGGCCGTCCCGCGCCTTCTTCACCGTCTACCTGCCGCTGTCGCTGCCGGGCGTCTATGCCGGCGCGATCATCGTCTTCATCCTGGCGCTGGGCTTCTACATCACTCCTGCCTTGCTCGGCGGTCCACGCTCGACCATGCTGTCGACGCTGGTGCAGTCCCAGGTGCTCAGCCTGCTGCAATGGGGCAGGGGCGGCGCGATGGGCGTGGTGCTGCTCGCCGCCACCTTCCTGTTGCTGGCGCTCGCGGCGCCGGTGATGCGGTCGCGGCATCGGGAAGCGGGGCGGCGCTGATGGAGATGAAGCCGCTCACCCGCGTGCTGCTGGGACTGGTCTGCCTGCTGGTCGCGATATGGCTCGTGGCGCCGACGCTCGTCGTCGTGCCGATGTCGTTCAACGCCAACAAGTCGCTGGCGTTTCCGCCGCAAGGTTTTTCGTGGCAGTGGTACCAGAATTTCGCCACCAGCCCGGATTGGTCGACCAGCTTCCTCAATTCGCTGAAAGTCGCCTCGATCGTGGCGGTGCTGGCGACGGTGCTCGGCACGCTCGCGGCCTTTGGTCTGGATCGCATGAAGGCGCGGCCGGCGAACCTGCTGCGGATGCTGATGCTGACGCCGATGGTGGTGCCGGGCGTGGTGCTTGCCATCGGCATCTACGCCGTCTATCTCGACACAAAGCTTGTCGGAACGCTGCTCGGCTTCGTGCTTGCCCACACCATCCTTGCGCTTCCCTTCGTGCTGATCGCCGTCTCGGCCAATCTCGAAGTGTTCGACAGGCGCCTCGAGACAGCGGCGGCGAGCCTCGGCGCGGGTGCGCTGACCACGTTCCGCACGGTGACGCTGCCGCTGATCCTGCCCGGCATCCTGTCGGGCCTGCTCTTCGCCTTCGCCACGTCCTTCGACGAGATCGTCGTCTCCCTGTTCATCACCAACCCCTACCTCAAGACATTGCCCGTGCAGATATTCGCCTCCATCACGCGCGACGCCGACCCGACGGTCGCGGCCGTCGGTACGATCCTGCTTTTCGCCACCACGATCCTGATCGGCGGCGGCATGCTTCTTCTTGGCCGCGAGCGGAAGGGACGCCTATGAACCCGGGGCAGGAGAGCAGAGGCGCGGCGATCGACCTGGAGTCCATCACCAAGGCCTATGGCGACTTCAAGGCGCTGGACGGCGTCTCGCTACGGATCGAGCCCGGCGAGTTCATGACGCTGCTCGGCCCAAGCGGCTCCGGCAAGACGACGACGCTCAATGTGGTGGCCGGCTTCACGGATGTGACGAGCGGCAAGCTTCTGGTCGGGGGAAAAAGCGTCGTCGGCGTGCCGGCGCACAAGCGCAATATCGGCGTCGTCTTCCAGCACTATGCGCTGTTTCCGCACATGACGGTCGGCCGCAACGTCGCCTATCCGCTGACGCTGCGCGGCATCGACCGGGCGACGCGGCAATCGCGCGTGGCAAGAGCGCTCGACATGGTCAAGATGGGCGACTTCGCGCATCGTTATCCGAGCGAATTGTCGGGCGGCCAGCAGCAGCGCGTGGCGCTGGCCCGCGCCATCGTGTTCGATCCGCCGCTGCTCTTGATGGACGAGCCGCTTGGCGCGCTCGACAAGAAGCTGCGCGAATGGCTGCAGCTCGAGATCAAGCGCATTCACCGCGAGCTTGGCACCACCTTCGTCTATGTGACGCACGACCAGGAGGAGGCGCTGGTGCTGTCGGATCGCATCGCGGTGTTCAATCGCGGGCGCATCGAGCAGATCGGCACCGGCCGCCAGCTCTATGACGAGCCCGCAACGCTCTTCGTCGGCCGCTTCATCGGCGACTCCACGGTGCTGCGCGGAGAGGCGCGAAGCGATGCTACCAGCACCGCGCTGCGGATCGCGGGCGAGACGGTGACGGCGCCAAGGCGGCTCGCGGGCGAGGCCAGTCCGGTGATGCTGCTGCGCCCCGAAAAGCTAGCCATCGGCCGGCCCGGTCAAGGTGTTGCAAGCGGCACGAACCGGCTGTCGGGCATGATCGCTGAAGCCATCTATCTCGGCTCGGGATCGAAATACGAAGTGCGGCTCGCTGACGGCTCGACCGCGATCGTGCGCTCGCCGCTGACCGGCGAAAGTTTTGGCCTGGGCGAACAGGTAGAGCTTTGCTTCGACGGCGCCGACGCCAAGCTGCTGGCCGACGACAGCACGGCCGACACGACACTCACCTGATCCCATCTGAAAGCCATTCCATGCAAGCCAAGCGTAACGGCGACATATCGTTCTGGTATGCGGATCTGGGAGCGGTTCCCGCTCCCCGGCAACCTTTGCCCGGCAATATCGAAGCCGATGTCGCGATCGTCGGCGCCGGCTATACCGGGCTGTGGACCGCCTACTACCTGAAGAAGGCGAGGCCTTCGCTCAGGGTCGCGGTGATCGAGCGCGAATTTGCCGGGTTCGGCGCGTCAGGCCGCAATGGCGGCTGGCTGTCGGGCGGCTTCAGCTGGTCGCGCGAAAAGTATCTCAAGACGTCGAGCCGGCAAGGCGTGATGGCGATGCAGAAGGCCATGGCGGGCTGCGTCGACGAAGTGATCCGAGTGGCGACAGCGGAAGGCATCGACGCCGACATCCGCCGCGTCGACAATCTGACGGTGGCCACCAACCCGGCGCAGCTCGAACGAGCGCGCGAGGAGTGCGAGACGATCCGCTCATGGGATGTCGATCCCGGCCGCGTCGAGATGCTGGATGCCGCCGCGACGCGGGCGCGCATCAACGTCCGCAGTGTCATGGGCGGCTTTGTCGTCCACGGCCAGGCGCGCGTGCAGCCGGCCAAGCTGGTGCGCGGGCTTGCCGCCGCCGTCGAGCGGTTGGGCGTCCCGATCTACGAACAGACCACGGTGACTTCCATCGCCAAGGGCAGCGTGACGACCGACCGTGGCGCGGTGCGGGCGGAAACCATCATCCGCGCGACGGAGGGCTTTACCGCCGGCATCCCCGGCGAGGAGCGGACTTGGCTCGCGCTCAACAGCGCCCAGATCGTGACCGAACCGTTGTCAGCTGAACTCTGGCGCGAGATCGGCTGGGATGGGCACGAGCTTCTCGGCAATGCGGCGCACGCCTATTGCTATGCCCAGCGCACGCGCGAGGGGCGCATCACCATGGGTGGCCGCGGCGTGCCCTATCGCTACGGCTCGCGCACCGACGTCAACGGGCAGACGCAGCAGGCTACGATCGACCAGCTGCATGCGATCCTGACGAGCCTGCTGCCGCAGACGACGGGATGCCGCATCGAGCACGCCTGGTGCGGCGTTCTCGGCGTGCCGCGCGACTGGTGCACGACGGTCGGCCTCGATCCCCGCACCCGCATCGGCTGGGCGGGCGGCTATGTCGGGCTCGGCGTGTCGAGCTCCAACCTCTCGGGGCGCACCCTTGCCGATCTGATCCTCGGCCAGGACACCGACCTTGCGCGCCTGCCCTGGGTCAACCGCACGGTCAGGCGTTGGGAGCCGGAGCCGTTCCGATGGCTGGGCGTGCACGCGATGTACCAGCTCTACAGCATCGCCGACCGCCGCGAAACCGCCGGTCTGGCACAAACCTCGAAGCTTGCCGCCTTGGCCGACCGCATCACAGGCCACTAGAGCGGCTCGGCGTTCGCCGAACGGCTCTAACTGTTTGTTTTCATGCAATTCCGGACGGAAAACCGCTGCACACTTTTCCTGGAATTGCTCTAATCCATGGAGCCCCAACTTGATCGATCTTTCGACCTTCCACGATCTCGCCAGGACCGAGATCAGTCAGTTCTCGCCCAAGCCGACCTCCATCGAAGGGGACCAGGTCGAGGCCGTGCGCACGCTGTTCCAGTCGCAGGACGGAACGGTCGAAATCGGCATCTGGGAATGCACGCCTGGCCGCTTCACCGCCGACCGTTCGCGCTCGTCGGAGATCTGCCACATCATCTCGGGGCTGGTGGAAGTGCGCCGCGCCGATGGCGAGACGCGCGAACTTCGTCCAGGCGATCTCCTTGTCCTTCCCCAGGGGTGGAAGGGCGAATGGCGCATCCGAGAAACCACGCGCAAGCTGTACATGATCCAGACCGCGAACTGATCGACAATCGGCTTTAATGCTCGATCGGCCCCTTCGGCATGACGAGCGCGGTGCCGGCGGTCGTCGGCCGCTCGATCATGCGGCGGACGCGGGGCGGCTCGCTGCCGCTGTGCAGCGCCCGTATGCGCTCGCCGATGACGGCGTCGGCATGGGTGGCGCGCCTGTTGTGGCGGATGTATTCGAGCCAGGTCGGCGTGTGGTAGTGCTCGATCCAGATCGCCGGATTTTCGAGGTCGCGCGCCAATGTCCAGTTGCGGGCGCCGTCGCGGCGGCGGATGCGGCCGCGCTCGGCCATGGTGGCGAGGAACTCCGGCACGTCCTCGTCACGGATGATGTATTCGATCATGATGGCGATCGGGCCGCTGCGCGGCTTGAGGTCGAGCCCGAGAGGCGGCTCCTTGAAGCGGTTGAGCGGGTCGAGATTGAGCACCGCCTGCTGCGGCAAAGGCAGCAGCAGGCCGATGGTGCCGCCTGCCAGCATGGCGATGCTTGCCACGATGAGCGCGGTCTCGGCGCCATGCGCGTCGGCGACGACGCCCCAGATCCAGCTGCCCAGCGCGATGCCGCCGAAGGTCGCCGTCTGGTAGACCGAGAGCACCCGGCCGACCACCCAGCGCGGTGTCGACATCTGCACCGTGACGTTGAAATGCGACAGCGCGATCACCCAGCAGGCGCCGCCGACGAGCAGTCCGAGCGAGGTCTGCCAGGCGTGGTCGCTGATGGCGGCGTTGAAAGCGCAGACGGCGAAGCCGGCAAAAGCCATGCGCACCATCGACTCACTCGACAGCAACTGCCGCAGCCGCACGCTGATCAGCGCCCCGCCGACCGCGCCGATGCCGAAGGCGCCGAGCATGATGCCGTAGGTCAGGGCATCGCCCTTGACGACGTCGCGCGCCACCAGCGGCAGCAAGGCGAGCACCGCGCCGGCGCTGAAGCCGAAGGCAAAACCCCTGACCAGGACCTTGCCGATGTTGGGCGACATGGCGACATAGCGCAGGCCGGCGCCCATCGCCGCTCCCAGCGTCTCGCGCGGCAGCGTCGACACCGGCAGATCCGGCTTCCAGCGAAACAGCACGATGATCAGGCCGACATAGCTTATTGCGTTGGCGGCGAAGGCAGCGGCAGCACCCGCGGCGGCGACGATGATGCCGCCGATCGCCGGGCCGACGCTGCGCGTCAGATTGAAGCCCAATGAGTTCAGCGCGACAGCCGCCGGCAGCTTGGCGCGCGGCACCATGTCGCCGACCGAGGCCTGCCATGACGGATTGTTCAACGCCGTACCGCTGTCGATCAGGAAGGTGAAGGCGAGCAGCGTCCACGGCGTGATCAGGCCTAGGTAAGTGAAGACGGTGAGGAGCACCGAAACGACCAGCATGAAGGTCTGTGCGACCAGCATGACCTTGCGACGGTCGAAGCTGTCGGCGATGGCGCCGGCAACCAGCGCAAACAGCATGATCGGCAAGGTGGTCGAGGCCTGGACGAGCGCGACCTGGTAGGACGAGGTGGCGATCGAGGTCATCATCCAGGCGGCGCCGACGCCCTGGATCAGGCCGCCGAAATTCGACACCAGGCTGGCCGACCATACAGCCCGGAAAATGCCGTGCCGGAAGGGCGCCAACGCCGAGACGCGGTCGCCGCCCGGCTCGTCATCGATCATCAATGCTGTCCCGCCTGATTACGTCCGTACCCCTCACCGTCATGCCACCTATGGAGGTGGAACACGGCAGCGCGGGAGGCGAACACCACTTCGAAAAAGACCATGGTCCAACAACAGGATAGCACGGCAAAAATACGTCGGGACGCAACTAATCCAAAGGTCCTGGCGCTCTGGACCAATTTAGAGCCTGGTCGCGCGTCCTTCGCAGCGGTGTACAGTGCGTCGGTGAGGGTGCCCGCTGCAGCCGGTCGAAGATTTCGGGCATGCTGAATGGTACCTGGCGAAGGCGCTGGAATTTCCGCGCGGGCCTAGAAGCCGCTTTCGATGCGCTCGAAGATAACATTGGTGAAGGCCGATATCTGGCCGCCGATAAACGGGCCGGTCAGCGCCACCACCAGCATGATGGCGACGATCTTGGGGACGAAGGTGAGGGTGATTTCCTGGATCTGCGTCAAGGCCTGGATCAGGGCGATGCCGATGCCGACCGCCATTGCCACCAGCACGACGGGAGCGGATGCGGTCAGCACCGTCCACACCGCGTATTGTACGATATCGAGGGCGTCTGCCTCGTTCATGGCACGGGCCTCGGCTATGGTTCGCGACTAGCTCGCGGCCTTGACCGAGATGCCCGAGGTCACGGGAATTTCCGTGCCGTTCGCCAGCACCGCGATAAGGCCGCTGCTGGCGAGGCGCACCGACGCCACGGTACCTGACGTCTTGCCGTCGGCCGAGGTTATCGAACGGCCGATCAGGGCATCGGCCTGCGACAAGGCCGAGGACTGCATGATCTGGTCGAGCTTGGTGTTGGTCTGCACCGATTGCTCGACCTGCGAGAAGGTGGCGAGCTGGGCCACGTATTGCGTGGAATCCATCGGCTTGGTCGGATCCTGGTTCTTCATCTCGGCGATCAGCAGCTTCAGGAACGACTGGTAGTCGACCGCTGTCTTGGAGGTCGACGTGGTGGTCGAATTGGCGCCGGTCGGTATGGTGGTCGTCATGTCAACGGTCATTAGTATCGGGCTCCCACGGCCAGCGGGCGCGGCGCACCCGCAACATCGTCATTGCCGCCAAGCGCGCGGCGTTCGAGCGGATAAAGCGCACGGATCGCCTTCAGCGCCTCATAGATATGGTCCTCGCCGACCATGCGGTCGATCTGCTTCAGCGCGCTGCAGATCCGTTCGTCCTCGAAACTCGCCAGCAGCATGGGCAGCGAGCGGCGGAACATGTCGCGCGCCTCGGAGGCCGCCTGCGGGTTCATCAGCATGACCTGCAGGATGAAATAGAGCTGCTTGAGCGGTGTCGACGCCTCGTCGGCCTGGATGACATGGCTTTCGAGCAGGAACTGCACGTCGTTCATCAGCTCGATGGCGACCTTGCGGTCGACGCGGATGACGGCGCCGTTGATGTAGATCTTCTCGTTCGGCTTCAGCGATATCTTCAGCGTGTTGGTCATTGAATGCCATCCCGGATGATCTGGGACACTTCGATAAGGCCTTCGAAATTGTTCGTGCGGCCCTGACGGATGTCCTCGGCCTCGCGCAGCAGCCACAGGCCGATGGAGATCAGGTTGGCGCGCAATTCCTTGGGCAAGGCATTGTCGCTGGAGCCGAGATCCTCGACGAAGGTGGTCCATACCCGGTTGGTGAAGTGCAGCGCCTCGGCTGCTTCCATCGAACCATGGCCGACGGCCGCCGCCGCCGCGAGCATGTCGATCGAGCGGGTGAGCAGCTGCCGCTCCCGGTCCTTCGCGTCGGCGACGGAGTCGGTCTGGATGTCGGCGTAGGAGAATTGGTACATCTTGGGAGCTCTGCCGTTCCGGTGGGTGGTTTCAGGTCAGGTAATTCAACAGGCTGAGTTGCTGCAGGCGCGCCGTCAGCGCGAAGGACGTCTCGATATGCTGCGTCAGGTCGGCGACGCGGGTCGCGGCCTCGGCGGGATCGACGCCTACGAGGTCGATGATATGCTTCTCGAACAGGTCGACCTGGGTTTTCATGCGATCGGTGGCGTCGGACACGCGGTTCTGGGCGAGGCCGGCCTCGGACCGCACCTGGACAAGTCCGCCGATGGCCTCGCCGACCAGCGTCTGGGCGCGGCTGGTGACCGCAGTCCTCGCCGCTTGGCTGATGGTGCTGCTGGAAAGCAGGCTGGCGACCATGGCCGATGCCATGGCGAGCTTGCGGATGCCTTCTTCGTTGGCGCTGACCGAGGTTTCGGTGGTTTCGTTGAGCGCGATGCGGCTGGTGATCTGTTCATCGGTGGCGTTCGACCAGGTGCCTTGCCAGCCCGAGCCGAGGAACTGCGGCTCGACGCTGGTGGTGATGAAGTCGTCCATCTGGGCAGCAGTGATGCTGGCTGCGGCCGGGTCGTTCTGCGCGAAACCGAAATAGGCGACGAAGGAAGCGTCGAAGGCAGCCTTGGCGGGGGAGCCGGCGGCCGTGAAATCATCGATAGGCTTGACGTCGGTGTTGGTGCCGGCGAACAGATATTCGCCATTCACGCCGGTGTTGAGGATTCCCGTCATCTGCTGCAGCGCCGAGGCGCCGGCGGCCTGCGTGATGCTGGTCGAGGAATCGCCGGATACGGCGCTGGTCAGGGCCGAGAGGAAACTCTGCGCAACATCGGAGAGCTGGCCAAGCGAATCCTGGGTCGATGTGAGCCGGGCGGCGACCAGCGCATTGGAATCGATGATGCCGTTCAGCCGGTCGAGATCGCGCGAGAAGGTCACGGCCTGAGTCGTGCGTCCGCCAAGCGCCAGACCGACATCGGCGACCTGACCCGTCGACGACTCCTTGGTCGCCTTGACCAGTTCGGCCTGCATGCGCATCTGCTGATAGCGCATGGCATTGGACAATGCAGCTGAGGAGACGGATGTGGCTTTCATGGATTATCCCACGGCATCGAGCAGGGCTGACAGCATGTCGTCGACAGTCTTCATCATGCGCGCCGAGGCCTGATAGGTGTGTTCGAGATCGAGCAGCAACGACATTTCCTGGTCGACATTGACGCCGGTGTCGTTGGACAGCGCCTCGGCCGTGCGCGTGGCCAGCGCTTCCTTGGCGTCGGCGGTCGTCGAGGCCTGCTGGCGCACGCCTTCGAACCAGCCGATGGCGTTGGCGGCATAGTCGGAGACGCTGGATGTCGTCGTGATGCCGGCGGCGGCATCGAAGGCCATCGGCTGGTCGAGCCTGTCGCCATAGGCGATCAATAGGTCGGAATAGGATGAGCCGCTGGTGTTGAGGATATAGGCCGCACCGTTGGCGCCGCCGTCGCGCAGCAGCGCCGGGTCGCCGCCGGCGCTCGGATCCATCGCCATGTTGACGCTGATCGAACCGGCAAGGCCATTGACCAGCGTGCCGGCCGCCGGCACGGCGGGCGCGCCGGACCAGGTGAACAGGCCGGCAGCATCGGATTGCGACGGCGCGGTTTCGGCGAAGGCGGTGATGAGACCGCGCGCGGTCTCGTCGAGCTGGCTCTGCATGGTTGCGGCGACGCTGTCGCGCAAGGTGATCAGGCCGGCGAGCTTGCCGACGGCGCTGGTGTTGTCGCCGGTGCCGGCGGAGACCGGGACGTTGTCGATATAGACGGTGTTGCCAGGGGTGCCGGCGGTGTAGCCGGCCGACGGCGTGAAGCTCACCGAGCGTGGCACGGTCTCGAATAGCGTCGTGCCGTCGGTGGTGGTGATGACCATGTCGTTGTCGCCGCGCGTAAAGGTCGAGACGGGGCCATATTCGGCAATCTTCTTCAGCAGCGCGTCGCGCTGGTCGAGCGCGTCGGACACGTCGGTGCCCGAACGCGTTCCGGAGATGACGGCCTTGTTGGCATCCTGGAACTGGCTGAGCAGCGAGTTGAGATCATCGACGGCGGTGGCGATCTGGCTGTCGGTCTGGGTGCGGAAATCCTGGATCGCCGTGGTGCCGTCGTTCAGCGAGCGCACGACATCCTTGGCTGCGTCGATGACGCTGGCGCCGAGATTCTGGTTGGACGGCGTCGTCGCGTAGAGCTGCAGCGCATTCTGCAGATTGGCGATCGCGGTCGAAGGCGAGGAGGCGTTGTCGACGCCGTTTACAGCGAGATCCAGCTGGTCCATGCCGCTGTAGAGCGCACTCTGGCCACTCCATGCCGAGAGCGCGCTGAGGTTCTGGCGAAACAGCAGGTCGTTGGCCGCCCGCTGGACCTCCACGGAACGGGCGCCGGGCGCCGTGCTGGTGATGACCGCGGTGCGGCGGGCGTAGTCCGAATTGGAGGCATCGGCGACGTTGCGGGAAACGATGCTGGTCTGTTTCGACGTGGCCAGAAGCGACGACTGGGCGATGCTCAATGCGGAAGACAGCGACATGCGGCTCTTTCACGGGCGGACGCCCGTCGTTTATCTCTTCAGGTTGACAAGGACGTCCATCAGGTCGGAACCCGTCTGGAAGACTTTCGAATTGGCGGTATAGCTGCGCTGTGCCGCGATCATGTTGGTGAGTTCCTCGGCGATATCGACGTTGGAATTCTCGAGTGCGCCTGAGACGATCGAGCCGAGCTTGCCTTCACTGGCGAAGCCGATGCGCACGGCGCCGGAGTCCGAACTCTGCGAATAGACATTGCCCGGCAATGCGGTGAGGCGATCGGGACTGGTCACGTCAGCCAGCGGGATCTTGTAGAGCGGCTTGGTGGAGCCGTCCTCGTACTGCGCGTAGATGACGCCGTCCTCGCCGATCTGGACACTCTCGATGGTGCTCGGGGCGTTGCCGTTGACCTCAGCTTCTGAAACCGTGTAGCCGGTGCCGAGCTGGGTCAGCTTGGACAGATCGATGCTCAGGGCCGCGCCGTTCGGCACGGTGAGCGAGATGCTGTCGACGGCGCCCGTGAGCTTGCCGGTGGTGGTGTCGAAGGTCAGGTTGGCCGAACCCAGTGCGCCACCCGTATAGGGGAAGGACGTGCCGGCGGTGGCCTGGGACTGGTCGAAGACCGAGACTTCCCAGGTGCCGGTTCCGGTGTTGGTGAAATAGACGTCGAGCAGCACCTTGTTGCCGAGATTGTCATAGGCGACCAGCGAGGACTTCGACGTGTATTCGGCGGTCGCACTGTTGGTCGAGGGCAGGCTGCCGGCAGCAACCGTCGTTGCGCCCGCCGGCAGATTGCCGGTGAAGGTGCCCTCGGTGCTGGGGGTCGCCGTCATTTCCTGGTCGGAAATCTGCACCGGCACAAGGCCCTCGAAGCCGTTGGCGGTGGCGGCCGGCACGCCGTTGTCGTAGCTGTAGGCCATCAGCTGGTAGCCGGCGGCGTTGACCAGCTTGCCCTCGGCGTTCGGAACAAAGGCACCTGCGCGGGTGAGGTAAGGCGTTCCGCTCGGATCCTGGACGACAAAGAAGCCGTCGCCATTGACCGCCAGGTCCGACACCGAAGTGGTGTACTGGAGCACGCCCTGGGCGCTGATCGAGGAGCGGACCGTCGTGGTGACGCCGCCCGAATTGTAGGCGCCGCCGGTGCTCGGCATCACCAGCGTCGAAAACTCCGTCGAGGACCGCTTGTAGCCGGTGGTGTCGGAATTGGCGATGTTGTCGGCGACGGTCGACAGGCGATTTGCCTGCGCGTTCATGCCGGAAACGCCGGTCCGCATCATTCCGTACAGGCTCATCGAAACGTCTCCTCAATGCCCCGAGAGTGGGGTCCATGACAGTGGTCGCGAGCCTATGCCCTGTGTCTTGCGCGAGGCTGGCGCGGGCCGAGCGGGCGCGAGCATCAAAACACCAGCCGATAGCCGAGGAAGCGCTTGGAATCGATCGGGTCGTGGCCGAGCTTTTCGCGCAGCTTCTTGCGCAGCTTGCTGATATGGCTTTCCACCACGTTCTCCTCGACCTCCTCGTCGAAGATGCCGTAGATGGCGTTGAAGACCTGGGTCTTGGTTACGCGCCGTCCGCGATTGCTGGCCAGATATTCGAGGATACGGCGCTCGCGGCGCGGCAAGGGCAGCGGCTGGCCGTCGATCTCGGGATCGCGGCCGTCCATGAAGATGCGCATCGAGCCGACCTCGGTATAGGGCGCGTCTTCCTGCGCGCGGCGGCGGATGGCGGTGATGCGGGCCAGGATCTCGCGGATGTGAACCGGCTTGCGGATGACATCGTCGACGCCGCTCTCGAACAGCCGAAGCGTGTTTTCGAGCGAGTGCTGCTCGCTCAGCGCAATGACCGGAGCACCGGTGCGGTCGCGGATCTGGCGTGGAGAAATCGCGCCTTCCCGGCAGTCGCCGATGAGGAAGGCCCTGACCGAGCGCAAATCGGTGTCGGCCGCCGAGTTCACCCATTCCCCGAATTCGCCCGGAGCGAAGCCTGCACAGGCGACGCCTTCGCGATCGAAAAGTGAGTTATAGCCTTCAGTTACGAGCTCTCGCTCGTCAACGATCACGATCATCGGCCCGCCCTCCGAATCAGCTCATTTGCCCCGTGGAAAAAGGCGTATCCGGTGGCGGGAATCCTGAACAACCGTCATTTCTTGTAGCTATTTTCTTGGGAGTTTTTTTGGGACGCGTAAATAAGCGCGGTCGCATGGGTGCATCGGCGGTGTATCGGCGGCTGCGTCTTGCGGGGGCGCGGCTGCCTCCAGCAGGGCTGAGAAAGTCGGCGAGGCTGTCGCGCGATCTGCAATCATGGATTGCAGAAATCGCGAGCGTTGGGCGTCCATTTCCCGAAGCCGGTGGCGACCATGTTGGCGATGACGCGGCAGACATAGATCTTCTGCGCCGGATCGTTGTCGGGCCCGGCATGGTACCGGGCCACCGCCATCGACCAGGTCAGGTGACGGGCATGGAGACTGGCCAGGAACCGCGCCGCGTAGTCGACGTTCTGGCGCGGGTCGAGCATGTCGGCGACGCTGCGGAAATGCGAGGCGTGATAGTGGTGGTTGATCTGCATGCAGCCGAGATCGATCAGCGTCTTGCCTTCGCGGCGGGCAGTCTCGAACGTTGCCAGGGCCTCGGCCCGGCTCCTGGGGAAGACAGCTTTTCCTTCTATGTTCAAAGCGTTAGGCTGGAGGCTGCCCTTGTTGCCGGTCTCGGTCAGTCCGACGGCATAGAGGATGCCGGCGGGCACGCCGTAACGGTCGGCGGCGCGCAGGATCTCCGGCTCGCAAGGGTTGCCGGCCGCGTTCGCGGCGCCGGCGGTGACGCTAGATAAACATGCCGTCGCCAGTGCGCTCGCGAGCAGGCGAAACAGCACGGCCGATTTCCTGTGCGTCATTGGGGTAGTTCCTTCCCGGCTGCTGGCCACCGGAACCGGCATTGCCGCCGCTCGGGTCGCCGGACTGAAAGGCGGACTGTTCGCGCCCCGTCGACATCGGCAGGGAACTGCTTGCATCGGCGCGGGCGGCCGTGGGGACTGCTATCGAAGGTTGCAGGATCGCGACCTTGTCGACGTCGAAACCGAGCCCGCGCAACGACTTGACGATGGCCTCGCTGTCGGCCGCCAGACGGCGGTATGCCTCATGGGTTTCGGGCTTCAATTCGATCGAAAGCTGCTCGCCGGCAAGCCGTAGGCTGGCGGTGACCATGCCAAGCTCGGCCGGGTGAAGCTCGATCCTCAGAATATGTGTCGGAACGGCAACAGAGCTGGCCATCTGCGGGCTCGCGGAGGCCGTCGAAAAGGCCTGACGCAGGCCGCTGTCGGACGTGATGGCGTCAATCAGGACCGATGTCGTCTGGCTCATCGGGCTTTGCGCTGGGGCCGGGAAGCTCTGCTCGGCGACGACGTCGATGCGTGCGGCGGACGTAGCCTGTTTGCCCTGTTCGGAGGGCATCGCCGATCTGATGGCTTCAAGGCTCTTCGACCCAGGCGCGGGCCGCTTTGCCGGTGATGCCGGCACGTCTGTCGCGATCTTGTCCTTCGACGGGATCGTAGTGTCGTCATCTGGACGCGGCGGCCCGTTGAGGACGGAGCCAACGACGTCCGGCTGCCGGAGCTGTCCTGGAAGGCTCACGCCGTTGGCGATGCGTTCGGCCTTTGCGATGGAGCCGACATCGTGCGCATTGGAGCCGGAGCCTGAGCGGGATTTCTTCAAGGAGGAAAGCTGTTGCTGCGCGGGCAGTGGCTGGCTTTCGAGCGTCGACTCGGCTGTCTCCCCGTTGGCCGTGGCCGCGCTTCCTTCCGCCTTGGCCGCCGCCGAGAATTGCCGGATGTCATGCAGGGCCATCAGCAACGGCAGGCGGTCCTGAAGCGATGCCACATTCGCGCTTTGCGCGGCCGGTTCCGCGTCGTCACTGGCCTTGCCCGTATCGGTGTCGGCATCCGCCTTCGCGATCCTGCCGGCGGGCTGTTTCGGCGAAGCGGCCCTGGCTGACGGCTCGTGGTCGGGCTGCACCTTGCCAAGGTTCACCGACGCACCCTTGGCCCATCGTGCGCCGTGCGGCCCGGCGTCGTTCGGCTGGCTTTCCGGTCCGGCCGGCTTTTCGGTGCCGCGCACCATGTCGTCGAAGCTTGACGTCTCGCTGCTGCCGTTCGTCGCCGCCGCCTTGGATGGCGCGCGCGTGGAAACAAGTCCCGGAAGGGCCTGGCCGAGGCTGGTGGTCATTTCGGAGCGGCTCCAAGCATCTGGTCGATCAGGTCGAGTTGATGGCGCGTGTTGATCATCACCGCGTCGGTGGGATCGTGCGGATCGAGGCCGCCAGCCGATGCCGATGCCGGTTGCGGCACCGGGGCATCGGTGGACGCGGACGCGACAGCCGGTGCAGCGGCAGGCGCGGAGCCCTGCGCCGCCGCCGTCGGGGAAGCAGAAGCCGCTGACGATTTATCCGGCGGCGCGGCGGCCACGGCCGGCGCCTCCGACGGCATTGCGGCAGGGGCCGATGCTTCGGCTGCCGGTTGCTCGGACATCACGCCTTCGACCGGCGGCAGGCCGGCCTCGTCGGATTTGTCCGTTGCGGCGGTTTCGGTCTCGGGTTTCGGCGCGGCGGCAGGGCCGGGTTCTTGGGCGGGAAGGGGGGCGGGCGGCGCGACCACTTCGCCGGCAATGGCTTGCGCGGCATCGAGCAGGTCGCGGTCGCTTTGCGAAAGCCTGCTGCGGTCGATCTTGCCCAGCTTGGCGCGCACGTCGTCGATTGTGCCCGACGTCACTGTGGACAGGCTGGAGTAGAGCTGGGCGCGCGGATCGTTCTCGTTGTTGTTGCCGTTGCGGCCCTGCTCGGCCCTGGCCGCGGCAAAGGCGGAGAGATCCGTCAGTCCGTCGATCGCCGCGCGGCGAGCGATACGCAGATAGATCACCTTCTCGCGTTCGGGATCCATCATCGCGGTGATGTCGGCGAGCTTGTCCTGGCTGATCGCCATGTGCAGCGTGATGATGCCCGAAACGAAGGAGTCCGCGAACTGGCTGGCATAGGGCGAATAGAGATAGCTCGCGACATACTGGGTGGAAGCAAGGGCGAAGCGCGCCGCGTCGCCCTGCGCCGCAGCGATGCCGACGGAGCGGCGAAGTGCTGCTTCCTCGACCAGCGTGCCGGGGCTGAGCAGGCGGGCGTCGTCGAGCAGAGCGAGTGCCTCGGCCGGCTCGTCGGTGGCGAGCAGCGAGCCCTTGACCAGCGCCACGAAAGCGCCGAGGTCGCTCGGCAGCGTCATCGGGTCGATCGGCTTCAGTGCCTCTATCGCCTTGGCGGGCCGGCCGTTCAGATAGTCGATGATACCCTTGGCGATGGCGTGGCTTTGCGGATCCGCTTCGGCGCGTGAAGTCGCCGCCTCGACCGTGACCGGGTTGCCGCCGCTCATGCCGTAGACGAGCAAGGCGCGGAAATTCTTTGGCTCCTTGAAATCCTCGGCATCCGCCGCGCGCAGGCGCGTGTCGACCATTTCCAGAAGCTTGGCCTGCATCGGCAGCGCCGCATGGTCGCCGGCGGCAATACTGTCCTGCACGAGCTGCAGTGAGCGCACCAGCTGATAGGGTTGCAAGGCCCCCTCGGCGAAGCCGGTCGAGGGCGGCCCGGCGGTCAGCAGCAGCAGGCCGATGGCGCGGCCGATGATGGTCGCACCTCTCATCCGCCGCTCGTCATCAGGATCTCGATGCGGCGGTTCGCGGCCGCCATCGGATCGGCGCGATCTTTCGGCTGACGGTCGGCAAAGCCCGCGACCTCGGTGATGCGACGCTCGTCGACGCCGCCGCGCACCAGCATGTAATAGGCGGAATGGGCACGCGCCGTGGACAGCCGCCAATTGTCGTAGGTGTCGCTGCGGAACGGCCGCGCGTCGGTATGGCCGTTGATGCTGATCGTGCCCTTCTGGCCGTTGACGATGCGGCCGATCTTCTCCATCGCCAGCACCAGCTCGCGCCTCGGCATGGCCGAGCCGATCTCGAACATGCCGAAATCGAGCTGGTCGGTGATCGAGATCACGACACCCTTGTCGGTTGCCTCGACCGAGACACCGTCACGCAGCTTGTCGCCCGGCTTGAAGGCCTCGGCCAGTTGCTGCTTGACCTCGGCCGCGGCCTTGACGGTGGCGGCGCTCGGCGCCTTTTCGCCGGCATCGGTCCTTGCGGTCTCCTCGGCCTTGACGGTTTCGACCTTTGCTGCGGGCTCGGTCTTCGGCGCCGGCTCGGCCTTCGCCATGGTTTCGGGTTTTGCCGCTTCGGTCTTTGCCGTCGACGCCGGTTTCGGCTCCGTCTTGTCCGGCGCGGATTTTGCCAATGGCTCGAGCGGTGCAGCCGTCACGGGCGGCGCCGGCGGCACGGCCTTGACCTTCGGCACCTGACTTTCGGCGACCTTGTCGCCGGCCTTCACCGGATCGCCTTCGATCCTGGTGCGTTCGGCACTTGCCTCGGCGCCGGGCGCGGCCACCTGCTGCGACCAGAAGTCCGGCGCGAACGGATCGCGGTAGGATACGCCGCCGGAGGCACCGGTCGCCGGGCCGGCATTCTGCACCCCGCCATCGCCCTTCTCGCTGACGTTCTGCATCACGCCGGTGTCGGCGGCGATCTCCGACAGGACCGCGTAGGGGTCGGCAAACATCTGTTCGTCGGAGCGGTCCGATGCCTGCGAGGATTCCTTGGCCTGCCTTTTGTCCGAAGATCCGGCAGCGCCCTGGCCGTCCTCGCCGGCCTTGCTGGCCCCGTCCTGCGGGTTGTCGGCCGTCAGCCCGACTTTGCTCGGGCCATCGCCGACATCTTCAAGCCCCTTGCGGCTGGAATTGCGGTCGATCAACTCGACCGGGTTGAAGTAGCTGGCGACGGCCGCCTTGGTCTGCTCGTTGGCGGCGTTGATCAGCCACATGACGAGGAAGAAGCACATCATGGCGGTCATGAAATCGGCAAATGCGATCTTCCAGACGCCGCCATGATGGCCGTCGTCATGGTCGTCATGATTGCGCTTGACGATGATGATCTCGTGCCTGGCTTCGCCGGCCTCGACAGCGCTCATGACAGGATCTCGGACAGGGAGGCCGACCATTCGGCGATGCGCGTCTCGAAGACCGTTTCATCGATGGCAACCGTCAGGTCGAAACCTGGGCTCTCGACAAAGTCGAGTTGCGCAGCGCGCGGGCCGAGAGAGGTCTTCAGTGTTTCGAACAGCGAAAGCGGGCCGCGCACGGAGATGCGCACTGCCTCGGAATCGGCGATGGCCTCGCCGATGGTGCGGGCAAGAGCCTCGATCGAGCGCTTCTGCAGGTCGTCGGTGACGATGCCGCCGACGATGCGGCCGACCGTGGCGCCGACAAGGCCGGTCAAGCGTGCCTCCATTGCCTCGATGCGCGCGGCGACGGCGGCGCCGAGATCGCCGCCGAAGCTGTCGAGAAAGGCTTTCGCTTCCTCGGCATTGGCCTGGCGCTCGGCGTCGAGCGCGGCCTGATGGTCGACGGCAAGGCGCGCTTCCAATGCTGCTTCGGCCACGGCGACGGCTTCGGCGATCAGCGTGCCGATATCGGCCTGCGGCGGGGGCGCTTCCGGCTTGCGCTCGGCTTCGCTCGTGGCCTGAGGCTGAGCGCCGCGCTGGGCTCGCGTGCCGAAATCCGGCAGGAGGTCGAAGAGGGCGACTGAGGCCATGGTTTATCCCGCGACTTCCTGGGCGGCCCATTTGCGCAGGATATGCGCGGTGCGCTCCTCATTGATGTCGACCATGCGGGCAAGGCGGTCCTGCGGCGCGGGCCTGATCTTCTGGCGAAGGTCGTCAAGCGGGGTGGAGCCGGGGCGGGTGCCCGGCAAGGCGACCGGAGCGGCCGCCGTTTCGAGAGCGGCGGGGTCGGGGGGCGGCAGCGAACGCTGCACGTCCTCGAAGCTCGGACCGGCGAGGGCTGGCGTTGCCCTTGCCGTCAGAGCAGCTGCCATCGGCCTCAGACCGAAGAAAGCCACCAGGAACACCACGACGATGAAGGCGCCGGCGTTGATGAGGGTGCCGGCATGCGTTCCGATCGATGCCAGCATGCCAGGCTGTTCGATCGGCTCGCCGTCCAGCCCGTCGATGAACTCGACTGCCGAGACGTCGATAACGTCGCCGCGCTTGTCGTCGAAACCGGTGGCCGAAGCCACCATCTTCTGGATGTCGGCAACGCGCTTGGCGATCTGTTCGGGCGTTGCGTCCTTGCCGAGGATGGTTGCCAGCCGCTGCTGGTTGACGACCACGGCGATCGACATCTTGGTGACCGAATAGCCGTTGGAGACGGTGGCAATCTTCTTCGAATTGATCTCGTAGTTGGTGATCTCCTCCTTGCGGTCGTTCTGGGAGGAGGATTGCGGGCCCTCGGTGCTGGTGGTCTGGGTCTCCGGCAGGTTCTGCTCGACGCTTGTCGGGGCCGACGCCTGCTTCTGGTTGTTGTTCTCATTGGCCCGCACCGACTGCACGGAACGCTCGACGCGCGACTCCGGATCGAAGATCGTCTCTTCGGTCTGGCGGGTGTCGGTGTTGACGTCGGCCTTGACGCTGGCACGGAAATTGTCGGGACCGAGATAGGGGGTCAGCGCGCGGCGGATGTTGTCGCCGATCTGCGCCTCCACCGTCTGCTCGACGCCCAGCGTGCGTGCGGCGCTGGTGTTGGAAGGGTCGTCGCCGGCCGCCAGAAGGTTGCCGTTGGAATCGAGCACCGTCACCTTGTCGGCCGAGAGACCGGGAACGGCGGCGGCGACGAGATGGCGGATCGACATGGCGCTCTTTTCGGCATCGATGCCGGAATAGCGGATGACCACCGAGGCGGAGGGCTGCTGCTCGTCGCGGCGGAAATTGGCGCGCTCTGACATGACGATGTGGACGCGCGCCGCCTTGATGCCGGCAATCGACTGGATGGTGCGCGCGATCTCGCCTTCCAGTGCCCGCACCCGGGTGATCTGCTGCATGAAGGATGTCAGGCCGAGCGAGCCGACATTGTCGAACAGCTCGTAGCCGGCATTGGCGCTGGTCGGCAGACCCTTCTCGGCAAGCAGCATGCGCGCCTGCGCGGTGGTGCCGGCCGGCACCAGCACGGTGGTGCCGTCGGGGCCGACGTCGAAGCCGATGCCGGCTTCGCCCAACACCAGGCCGATCTGGTTCACGTCGGAGCGTTCAAGCCCGACATAGAGCGTCTCGTAGGCCGGCCGGTTGAGATAGACCGAGGCAACGCCGATGACGGCCATGACCAGCGCGGCGATGCCGCCCAGCATGGCGAGGCGCTTGACGCCAAATCCCTGGAGATTCGAGATGATGCTCTGGATCTGTTCCGGCACGATTCTACGGCTCCCAGCAAGACTGTCCGTGGGAACACTAGACCGCGAAGCTTGTGCGAGGATGATAGGCGGAAACGAAAAGGCCGCGCCCCGGGCGCGGCCTTTCAATCCGAAGAGAAATGCTTGTCAATCCGAATGGAAAAATTTGCCTGGGCCTAGCTCTTGAACAGCGACAGGATGGACTGCGAGTTGCCGTTGGCGATGGACAGCGCCTGGATGCCGAGCTGCTGCTGGACCTGGAGCGCCTGCAGGCGGGTCGATTCCTTGTTCATGTCGGCATCGACCAGGGCGCCGACGCCCTTGTCGATCGAGTCGCTGAGGTTCGACAGAAAGCTCTGCTGGGTGTCGATGCGCGACTTGGCGGCGCCGAGATAGGCAGCGCCGGTCGACAGTCTGGCAAGCGCGGTTTCAACGTTACCGAGTGCAGTGTCGATGGCGGTGTCGGTGACCGCGGCGGCGCTCGGGTCGAAGAAGGTCGTGGCCAGCAGGCCGCCGACGATGCCGCCGGTGCCGGCGACGTCGAGAACCTGGGTGTCGGCGGCCGTGACGTCGATCGTGTCGATGGCGACGGTCGTGCCGGTGCGGTTGTAGGAAGCGACGATCTTCAGGTCAGAAGCGGCCAAGCCGTCATTCTGCAGCAGATTCGAGCCGGCATAGCTGGCATTGGTGACGGACGACTTGATCTGGTCCTGGATGGCCTTGATTTCCGTCGCGATCTTCTGCTGGTTGTCCTGGCTCGCGCCACGGGCGGTGACGAGCTTGGCCTTGATCAGGTCGACCTGGTCCTTGATGTCGGTGATGGCGGTGTAGGCGGTGTCGACCTTGCCGGCGCCGAGGCCGAGCGAGTCCTGAACAGCCGAAAGCGCCTTGTTGTCGGATTTCATCGAGGTGGCGATCGACCAGTAGGCGGCGTTGTCGCTGGCGGTGGCGACGCGGTAGCCGGTCGAAATGCGGGCCTGCGTCGTTTCAAGCTGCTTGTTGGTGGCGTTGAGACTCTGCAGCGCGGTCAGCGCCGCGGCGTTGGTCATGATGCTTGCCAAGATACACCTCTTCTCAAAGCAGGCATGCCTCGCGCATGCCGGTCAACCTGTTCGGCGGGAGCGTCATGCCTGTCGACCAACTGGTGGTCTGCCCGTCCTAAGCGAATGGTTAACCATGAGTATCGCGATATCGTTAATGGCGCGTTAACACCATGCTTTGACAACGAAAAACGGTAACATCTTCACAACGAAAATCGGGCCGCGCTGATGGCGCGGCCCGATGCCAGATAGTTGGAGTTTGGAAGGCGATCAGCCGCGGAACAGCGACAGGATGGACTGCGAATTGCCGTTGGCGATCGACAGCGCCTGGATACCGAGCTGCTGCTGGACCTGAAGGGCCTGCAGGCGGGTCGATTCCTTGTTCATGTCGGCATCGACCAGAGCGCCGACGCCCTTGTCGATCGAGTCGCTGAGGTTCGACAGGAAGCTCTTCTGGGTGTCGATACGCGACTTGGCGGCGCCGAGCGAGGCAGCGCCGGTGGACAGTGAGCTAAGCGCCGTTTCAACGTTGCCGAGTGCGGTGTCGATGGCGGCGTCGGTAACCGCAGCTGCACTCGGATCGAAGAAGGTCGTGGCCAGCAGACCACCGACGATGCCGCCGGTGCCGGCGACGTCGAGAACCTGCGTGTCGGCAGCCGCGACATCGATCGTGTCGATGGTGACGGTCGCGCCGGTGCGGTTGTAGGAAGCGACGATCTTCAGGTCCGAAGCGGCGGCGCCGTCGTTCTGCAGCAGGTTCGAGCCGGCGAAATTGGCGTTGGTGACCGACGACTTGATCTGCGCCTGGATGGCGTTGATTTCGGTCGCGATCTTCTGCTGGTCTTCCTGGCTGGCGCCACGGGCGGTGACGAGCTTGGACTTGATCAGGTCGACCTGGTCCTTGACGTCATTGATGGCGGTGTAGGCGGTGTCGACCTTGCCGGCGCCGAGGCCGAGGGAGTCCTGAACGGCGGAAAGCGCCTTGTTGTCGGATTTCATCGAGGTGGCGATCGACCAGTAGGCGGCGTTGTCGCTGGCGGTGGCGACGCGGTAGCCGGTCGAAATGCGGGCCTGCGTCATTTCAAGCTGCTTGTTGGTGGAGTTCAGGCTCTGCAGCGCGGTCAGCGCCGAGGCGTTGGTCATGATACTGGACATGGCTACTCGTACCTTGTTTTTACACGTGTTTTTTTGACATACCGGCTTGTCCGGTATGACGGTGCGGCATCATGCCAATGATCGCTGAAACAGATCACCCGCCATCTGCCGCGACTATGGTGGCAAGTCCCTACCAAAGCGCTAAATCGGACGGTTAACCGAAAATATATTGCGGGAAATTCTTGCAGGCGCCGCGTTTGGCCGGACGGTCAGGTGAAGGATCGCACCAGGCTGCCGACGAGCAGGTTCCAGCCGTCGATCAAAACGAAGAACAGGATCTTGAAGGGAAGCGACACGACGGTCGGCGGCAGCATCATCATGCCCATGGCCATGGTGATGGTGGCGACGATCAGGTCGATGACGAGGAACGGCAGCACGATCAGGAAGCCGATCTCGAAGCCGCGGCGGATCTCCGAGATCATGAAGGCCGGCACCAGGATGCGCAGGTCGACGGTCTCCTTTGCAACGACCTGGCCGCGCTCGCGGGCAAGGTCGGCGAAGAGGTCGAAATCCTTGTCGCGCACATTGCGCAGCATGAAGGTACGGAACGGGTCCGAAATCTTCTCGAATGCCTCGGTCTGGCTGATCTGGTTGTCCATCAGCGGCTTGACGCCGGTGTTCCAGGCCTGGTCGAAGGTCGGCGCCATCACATAGAAGGTCATGAACAGCGACAGCGAGATAAGGATCAAATTGGCCGGAGTCGATTGCAGGCCGATGCCGGCGCGCAGGATCGAGAAGGCGATGACGAAGCGGGTGAAGCTCGTCACCATGATCAGCAGGCCCGGCGCCACCGACAGCACGGTGAGCAGGCCGAACATCTGGATGATGTAGCCGACGGTGGTGCCGTCGGCCTTGCCGATGCCGCCGAGATCCAGCTGCTGGGCTCTGGCGACGGATGTGGCGACGATCAACAGCGCCGCGGCGACAAGAAATCTTCTCATTCGAGCAGCAATGTCCTGATCAGAATCTGTTTGGCATGACCGCCGCTGCGAATGGCGGCGCGCTCCTCGAGGTCGGCCTTCAGGTGCTGGTAGCCGCTGGCGCCTTCGATCTGATGCATCTTCAACGTGCGCACCAGGGCCAGTAGATCCTGGTGGATCTCGTCGGTCATCGCCGACGGCTGCGGCGCGTCATAGACCACCGATGCCTCGAGCCTTATCCAGATCTCCGACGGCGAGGCGAGGTTGGTGGTGATCGGTGGAAGCGCGACAAGCGCCGGTCCGGCCCCGGTTCCGTGACCTTCGGCGCCCGCGGCCTTTCCGGTGCTGCCTTCGTTTTCCGGGGCCACCGGTACCGGCACCGGCCCGCCAGCGGCTTTCAGATAGCCGCCGGACAGCCAGCCCATGCCGATGGCGGCGCCCGTCATCCCCAAGAGCATGGCGAGCTGGATAACAAGGGAAGGTCCCTTTTTTGGCTCGACCTGTTCGACATTCGCCATGGCTTGGTTTTCCCCCTCCGGCCCGTCCTAGAAAGGCAGGACCTGATCGAGGACCTGCTGGCCGTAAGCCGGCTGCTGGACCTCGCTGACGCGGCCACGGCCGCCATAGGAGATGCGCGCCTCGGCGATGCGTTCGTAGGAGATGGTGTTCTCGGCGCCGATGTCGGACGGCCGCACCATGCCGGCGATGGTCAGCACCCTGAGCTCGTAGTTGACGCGCACTTCCTGCGAGCCCCGGATCATCAGATTGCCGTTGGGCAGGACTTCGGTGACCACGGCCGCGACGTTCAGCTCGAGGTTTTCCGAGCGCTTGATTTCGCCGTCGGCGTTGGTCTCGGTGCTGGAGCTCAGGCCGGCATCGCCCTTGCCGCTTGTGCTGTTGCCTTCCCATCCGAGCGTGACGTCATAGCCGAGCTTGCGCGCGGCGGTGCGGCTCCTGTCGTTCTGGTTCTTGAAGTTCGCCTTGTCGTTGAGCTTGATCTTGACCGTCAGGATGTCGCCATCGCGCAGTGCGCGCGGATCGGTGAACAGCCGGCTCTGGCGATCATCCCAAAGCGAGAATTTCTTCACAGGCGCCGGCGGTGCTTCAGGATAGCTATAGGGGGCGTTGACGCTGCCGGTGATGCCTGAGCCGACCGGCGACAGCGCAGGCTCCCGGCCGACCTCCTTGAGATCGGTGCCGCAGCCGGACAGCACGGCGACGCCAAGCAGGATGAGCATTCTGCGGATCATGACGGATCTACCCTTCGCGCCGCGCTGGCCATGATGCCGGTGAGCGCAGCCGCCGCCTTCTGGTCCATTTCGTTGAGGATGACGCCGGCCTTGCGCGAATCGAGTTTCATCAGGATGGCGGCGGCGAGGTCGACATTGACCATCGCCAGGCGTTCGGCCGCGGCATCGGGCTTCATGCCGGCGTAGATCTTGACGACGCCGTCCTCGGCGCGCGCCAGGAACACCTCGCGCCGCTTCAGCCATTGCTCGTATTCGGCGCGCTTGTCTTCCAGCGCCTTCATGCGCTGGTCGATGCCGGCCTGCAGTTCCTTCAGCTCCTGCGCCTGCAGCGCATAGCGGCGGTCGCGCGCGGCGTCGGCGATGTTGGAGCAGAAGCGCTGGATCTCGCTTTCGTCCGGCGCCTTTTCCTTCGTCAGTTGCTGCCCGGCCACCGGCGGCGGCCCACCGGGCAGCACCTGACGCACCGTGTCCTCGGCGCCGGCCGGGCCGATGGTCAGGAGCATGGCGGCGAGGGCCGAAGCGAGAAGCGCCGGCGCAGCGAAGCGAGAGTTCGGTTTCGCGGAGAAAGGATCGATCATCGGCATGGCCTATTGGAGAACCAGGTCGGCCTGCAGGGCGCCGGCCGACTTGATGCCTTGCAGGATGGCAATGATGCCGTCGGGCTTGACGCCGAGGCGGTTGAGGCCGGAAACCAGCGTTTCGAGGTTGGGCCCGTCGAGCACGGCGACGCGCGCGTCCGGCCGGGTGGCCTCGATGGCGGTGAAGGGCTCGACCGCGGTCTCGCCCTTGGAGAAAGGCTCGGGCTGAACGACCCTCGGCGCCTCGGTGATGCGCACGGTGAGCGTGCCGTGGCTGATGGCGACCCGCGAGATCTTGACGTCGTTGCCGATGACGATGGTGCCGGTGCGCTCGTCGATGACGACGCGGGCCGGTGTGTCCGATTCGACGACCAGATTTTCGATCTCGGCGTAGAAGCGCGCCGCCGAAACGTTCTTCGGCCTTCTGATCTGCACCGTGCGGGCGTCGCGTTCGGCGGCCACGCGCATGCCGAAACGCTGCGCGGTGTAGTCATTGATGGCGTCGGCGATGCGAATGGCGGTGGAGAAATCGGGGTTGCGCAGTTGCAGAGTGAGCACGGCCTGGTCGTCGAACTCGGCCTGCACCGAACGCTCGACGATGGCACCGTTCGGCACCCGTCCGGCGGTCGGCACGCCTTGTGTCAGCTGCTCGGCCTGGCCCTGGGCGGTGAAGCCCGAAACGATGACGGATCCCTGTCCGACGGCATAGATCTCGCCGTCCGCGGCCTTCAGCGGCGTCATGATCAGCGTGCCGCCGGCCAGCGATGTCGCATCGCCCATCGAGGAGACGTCGATGTCGATGCGGGCCCCCGACTGGACGAAGGCCGGCATGTTGGCGGTGACGATGACGGCGGCGACGTTCTTGGCGCGGGCACTGCCGCCCTCGGTGGCGATGCCGAGGTTTTCCAGCATGGCGCGGATCGACTGTTCGGTGAAAGGCGAATTGCGCAGGCTGTCGCCCGATCCGGCCAGGCCAATGACCAGACCGTAGCCGACAAGCTGGTTGTCGCGCGCGCTCTGCAGCTGGGCGATGTCCTTGATGCGCGACGCCACCTGACCCGGTGGCAGCGAGCTCGGCCCGTTCGACACCCGGAACATACGGCTGGTGGTGGCCGGGTCGTATTCCGGATCGTTGTAGACGCCGCCGTTCCTGGCGGCGAGCTCGCGCTTGGCCTTGGGGGTTAGCCCGTCGGCCAGTGCCGGCTGCAGGCCGAGAACGGCCGCCAGCAATAAGGCAAGTCCGCGCGTCATGTAGCGCTGACCCTGATGGTCCCGTCGGCCATCACCGTACCTGAGACGATTTTGCCGCTGTCGACGTTACGGACCTTGACCAGGTCGCCGGCAGCACCTGGCTGCAAGGAAACGCCCGAAGCCGAGATGGTCAGTGCGCCGGCGGTGAAATAGATCTGCACGGCAGCGCCCTGCTCGACCAGCCAGGCGTCGCGGACGGCGGCGGTGGGAATGTAACGGCCGGGCAGCAGCGTGCGCTTGGCAACCTTGCCCTGAAGCTCCTCGGCCCGCGTGGCGACCGCATCGGGCTTGTGCTTGCCCGGCAGCAGCGTCACCTGCTTCAGGGCGCCAAGCTCGACCGTCTCGCCCGGATAGATCACCCGGTTGGGGATCAGCACGACTTCGCTGACGGCCTGGTTGCTGGCGATCTGATTGGCCGACTGATTTGCTGACTCCTGGGCTACAGCGGGCACGCCGCCGGCCACCAGCGCCAGGATCAGCGCGGTGCGGAGGAATGCGGAGCGGGAGGTCGGCGAGGCCATCATCCGTTACCTGATGTTCTTGGACACCACCGAGGCCATGTCGTCGGCCGCCTGGATGACCTTCGAGTTCATCTCGTAGGCGCGCTGCGCCGAGATCAGTTCGGTGATTTCCTTGACCGGATCGACATTGGACGCCTCGAGATAGCCCTGCTCGACCGTAGCGAAACCCGGGTCGCCGGGCACGCCGACATTGGCCGGGCCCGAAGCCGCAGTCTCCTGGAACAGATTGTCGCCGAGTGGTGCGAGGCCGGCCTCGTTGGCGAAGTTGGCGAGCTGGAGCTGGCCGAGAAGCTGGAGATCGGTCTGGCCATCGATGCGGGCGAAGATCTGGCCCGTCTTGTTGACGATGACCTCGACCGCATCGGCAGGCACGGTGATGGCCGGGACGACATTGGCGCCGTCGACAGTCACCAGCTGTCCCGTAGCGTTGGTGTTGAAGGCGCCGGCGCGGCTGTAGAGCGTGCCGCCGTCGGCACCCTCGATCTGGAACCAGCCCCTGCCGGTCAGCGCCATGTCGAAGCTGTTGCCGGTGCTGGTCAATTCGCCCTGGGTGTGAACGTTGCGGACGGCCGTCGTCTTGACGCCGAGACCGATCGAGACGCCTTCCGGCACCAGCGAGGTGTTGGCGCGGTTGGGCACGCCCTGCGTGCGGTCGACCTGATAGAGCAGGTCGGAGAATTCGGCCCGGGCGCGCTTGTAGCCGGTGGTGTTGATGTTGGCGATGTTGTTGGCGATGACTTCCAGATTGGTCTGCTGGGCGTTCATGCCGGTGGCGGCGATGGCGAGTGCTTTCATGATGCGCTCCTAAATGCCCATGCGGCTGACTTCGAGATAGGCCGAGACGACCTTGTCGCGGATCGCGACCGCCGTCTGCAGGGCCTGCTGGGCACTCATGACGGCGTCGACGACCTGGCGCGTATCGGCGTCGCCGCTGAGCGCCTTGATCGATACCTGCTCGGCATTCTGCAAGGTGTTGACGGTCTTCGACGCAGCCTGGCTCAGCGCCTCGGCAAAGGACGTACCGACATTCTCCGTGGCCTGCGGCGACACGATGCCTTGGAACAGCCCTGTCGCCCCTTCGGCGCCTTCGGTCACCGGTTTGAGCTGAAGTGCGCCAATGTTGCCGATGCCGCTGATCATTACTGGTTCCTCATCAGGTCGATGGTCATGGAAATCAGGTCGCGCGCCTGCTTGATGACCTGAAGATTGGCCTCATAGGAGCGGTTGGCCTCGCTCATGTCGGCCATTTCGATCAGCACGTTGACGTTGGGCATCTTGACGTAGCCCTTGTCGTCGGCGGCTTCGTTGCCAGGCTGGAATTCAACGGGAAAATCCGAGGGGTCGCGGGCGATCGAGTTGACCTCGACGAGCGAGCCGCCGGATGAGCGGTCGAGCTCGGAGGCAAAGCTGATGGTCTTGCGGCGATAAGGATCGGAGCCCGGAGTCGTGCCCGTCGACTGGGCGTTGGCGAGGTTTTCCGAGACCACGCGCAGACGCTCCGACTGGGCGCCGAGGCCGGATGCGGCGACTTTGAGGGCTGCGGTCAGCGCGTCCATGTCAGCTCTTCACCGCCATCATCATCATGGAATGGAAGGCCTTGACGATCGCAGTGTTCAGCTCGAAGGAGCGGCGGACTTCACCGGCCTTCATCAGCTCGTCTTCCAGCGCCACCGTATTCTTCGACGGCATGATCGACCCGGTGGTTTCCTCCGGCTTGACGGTGAAGCCGGCATTGGTCGCCTCGGTGCCGAGGTGGCCGGCTTGGGTGGCCTGCAGCGACACCGCCGTGCGGTCGAGGACCTTTTCGAAAGGCTCGACATCGCCTGCGGTGTAGCCCGGCGTGTTGGCGTTGGCGATGTTGGAGGCAATGGCGGACTGGCGCACGGCCAGCCACTGCGACTGCTTGGTGGCAAGATCGAAAAGGTTGACGGGCTCCATGGGAATCTCCGGGCGGGTACGCACAAGACTAGGCTGCCAGTCTTGCGCGGACCTTGCGCTGAGCCTGCGTCAGCAGGGCGTGGCCCTGACGCGGCTATTTGGAGAGCTCGATCACCTGGTCGGTGCTGGTGACCATGACCCATTTGCCGCCGCGCTGCTCGATCGACGAGACGCGGCTGGAATCCGGCAGCACCGAACCGCGCTGGACGATCCACAGGCCGGCGTCGTCCTCGATCATGGCGCGGCCGTTGGCGACGTGCACCATGCGGAATTTGCCGGCATCGGCCGGGAAGGGCTGCTGCTCGAGACCAGGCGCCTGGTCGGGATCCTCGGTCTGGTCGGGCAAGGTGCCGGTGGCGAACAGGTCGACATCGGGGGGGACATCCTTGGCCGTCAACGGCGCACCGCGATTTTCCAGCTGCGAGCCGCCGCTGACACGACCGGCATTGGTGCCGCTGCCGCCGAAGTTGAGCGCCTGCACGCCGAACTGTTCCTGGTTGAAGAAGATGTACCAGGGAAACAGTGCGCAGATCAGGCCGAGCGTGATGCCAAGGGCCGCGACGACAAAGTCGCTGCGCCGGTCGGGCTTCTTTCCCAATCGGGGAAATTCCACCTTTGGCGGTTGCGGCCATTCGGTGCTCGGAAACAGCCCGTCGATGACCGAGTCGCGGCTGGCCTCTGTCATCTCGACAGCCTCGGCCTGGGGACCCCTAGGGAGGGGGGGCTTGCCAGCCCTGGCCAGTGCAGCCTCGGCTTTGGCAACCCAGGCCCTGGCAGAAAGTGCCTTGGCAATTCTCGCTTCGTCAGCCCTGGCCTGTTCCTTGGCGTTGGCCTCGGCGATCATCTCGCGCAAGATGCGCTCGGTGTATTGACGCTCACTCTCCTGCATCGCCATTCTGCTTTCCCTTCAGGTGGCGGGCGAGATCGGCGAACGGATCGACCGACGCGCGGTCCCTTGGCGACTGCGTCAGCGCCTCGTAGATCAGCGGCACCTGGCGCACGGCGATGTCGAGCTCGGCATCGGCGCCGCCCTGATAGGCGCCGAGCAGACGGATGTCGCGCGTGTCCTCGAAGCGCGAGATCATCGACTTCAGCCGGGTCACCAGCATGCGCTGCTCGGGGCTCCATGCCTTGTCGGCCAATCGCGAGATCGACGATAGTGGATTGACCGGCGGATAACGTCCCTGTTCGGCGATCGCGCGGTCGAGCACGACATGGCCGTCGAGGATGCCGCGCACCGAATCGGCGACCGGATCATTGTGGTCGTCGCCGTCGACCAGCACCGAGATGATGGCGGTGATCGACCCCTTGCCTTGGACCCCCGGGCCCTCGATGCCGGGTCCGGCCCGCTCGAGCAGCTTGGGCAGATCGGTGAACACCGAGGCCGGGTAGCCACGCGCGACTGGCGGCTCGCCGGTCCCCGTCGCCACCTCGCGCAGCGCATGGGCGAAGCGGGTGATCGAATCGAGCACCAGAAGCACGCGATGGCCCTGGTCGCGAAAATGCTCGGCGACGCGCATGGCGGTGTCGGGTGCGCGCCGGCGCATCATCGCGCTCTCGTCGCTGGTGGCGACGACGGCCACGGTCTTGGCCATGCTTTCGGCGCCGATCGTGTCCTCGAGGAATTCGCGCACCTCGCGCCCGCGTTCGCCGATGAGCGCCACGACGACCGTATCGAAGGCATCGGCGCCAGCGAGCATCGCCAGCAGCGTCGACTTGCCGACGCCCGATCCGGCAAAGACGCCGAGACGCTGGCCGAAGCAGAGCGGGGTGAAGATGTCGATGACCCGAACGCCGGTCATGAAAGCGGTGCCGACGCGCTGCCGCGCCATGGCGCCCGGTGTCGTCGTGCCTTCCCCCACGGCGACGCCCGATCTCACCAGCGGCGGACCGCCGTCGATGACGCGGGTGAGCGCGTCGATGGCACGTCCGCGCCACGAGGCGTGCGGCGTCACCGTCAGCGGGCCGCGCCGGAACACGGCGTCGCCGATGCCGGCATCGGCGCTGCGTTCGAAAGGCGCCACGACGACCTCGTCGCGACCGATCTTGACGATTTCGCCACGGCGCGTGCCGGCATGGCCGCGCTGCTCGACGATGTCGCCCAGCCTGGCGATGCCAGACAGGCCGCGCACCTTGTAATGGGTCGGCGAGATTTCGGCGACGCGGCCGCCGCGCCGCAGTGACGCATCTGGGTCATCGAACCGGCGCCAGATATGCTCCAGCGCCGCCAGCCGGTCTTGCGGCGCGGCGTCGGGCTGCTTTTCCAGGGGGCGTATCGAGGGCAGGCCGGTCGACATGCCGCTACTTGGAGCCGAGCGTCTTGATCGCGTCGTCGGTGGTCGTATTGGCCTGGCGTATCAGCGCCGCGGTGTTCTCGAAAGCGCGCTGGACCATGATCAACCGGGTCATTTCCAGCACCGGATTGACATTGGATTCCTCCAGGAACCCTTGCGCGACACCAACATCGGAGCGGTCGGTGACCGGCTCGGGCGTACGCGCTGGAACGATGCCCGAATTGCCGTAGCGGACAAAGTTCTGTCCGGGGTCGAAATCGTAGAGACCGATGGCGCCGACGAGCTGATCGCTCTGGCGCAGCGAGCCGTCGGCACCGGCCTTGGGTGGGCCGTTGCGGGGGTCGAGCTGGATCGGCGCGCCGCCGCTGTCGAGCACTGGATGGCCTTCGATCGACATCAGTTCGCCGGCATCGTTCATCGAGAAGCGGCCGTCGCGTGTCATCACCGTGCCGACGGGCGTCTCGATGGCGAACCAGGCGTCACCCTGGATGGCAAAGTCGAAGGGATTGCCGGTCTCGGTCATCGAGCCATGCGCATTGGAAAGATAGGTGTTGCCGGAAGAGGCGAAAGAGACGGACCTTGGCCCGGTGCCGGAGACGACGTCCTCGAACTTCACGCCGGTAGCGCGAAAGCCGATGGTCGAGGCGTTGGCGACATTGTCGGCGATGGTGTCGAGCCGGCGCTCGAGCGCGATCTGCGACGACAGGGCTACGTAGAGGCTGTCCTGCATGGTGTTCTCAGAACCTCAGTTTCTGCATGGCCATCATTAGATCGGTAGATATGCCGACTGTGGTCGGCTGGGCGAAAAGCACGCTGACCGATGTCTGCGCCGTCGAGGTCGGGTTGTTGATCTCCCACATGCTGGTGAAGCGGGTGAGGAACTTGCTCAGCTTTTCGGGGTCGGTGAAATCGGCGATGTCGAGCTTCTGCTCGAACGCCTGCGCCTGCTTGTCGATGTCGGCGGAGGCGAAGGAATCCGGCAGGCCGAGCGCGGTGCGGACCACGCTGGAGAGTGCCGTGTCGGCAAGTACGTCGTACCAGCTGGTGATGCTCGACGCCTTGCGGTCGAAGTACAACGCCAGCCGCACGCCTTCATTGGTCTCGCCGGCGTTTTCCTCCAGCGTCTGGCGCATGTATTTGTCGACCGTGTCCTGCTGGGCGGCGGGGAACAGCGTGGCGGTCTCGCCATAGGCGGCGAAATTGAACGCCTTGACGAAGGCGGCGTAGCGCTTGTCGGTCAGTTTGTTGGCGAAGCTGTCCTCGTCCGAGACGCCTTCCTTCAGTGCCTTGACCATGAAAGCCTTGGCGTAGGCCATGTCGCCGAGGCCGTATGCCTTCATGGCATAGGTGAACAGGCGTGTGTCCTTGACGAAATCGTCGATGGTTTTGACGTTGCCGATATTGGCAAGATAATAGTCGGTGTCGCGCTTCACGACAGGCTGCGCCTCGACCTGGTCGAGTGACTTGGTGATGTCCTTGGTGATGAGCTGATAGCTCGTATAAGTGTCCAACACGCTGCGCCTCCGGCCGAAGCTATGTCAGGACAATATCCTCCCTTCCTTGCGCGAAGCTGAATCCGTGTCGGGACATGTTTCGCGACGATTCAAGCCTCACACAAGGCACGGGGATTATCCGTTGATCCTGAAGCGACATGCGGAAGGATCTTGCGTGGGCATTCTGATTGGACTGGTGGTGACGCTCGGCTGCGTTCTCGGCGGCTTCATGGCCATGGGCGGCCATCTTCACGTGCTGATGCAGCCATGGGAAGCGGTGATCATCTGCGGTGCGGCGCTTGGCACGTTCCTCGTGGCCAACCCGATGAAGACCGTCAAGGATACCGGCAAAGGCATTCTCGAAGCCTTCAAGCAGGCGGTGCCGAAGGAGCGGGACTATCTTGAAACGCTCGGCGTACTGCACAGCCTGATGCGCGAGCTACGGTCCAAGTCGCGCAGCGAGGTCGAGGCGCATATCGACAATCCGGAGGAATCGGCGATCTTCCAGGCATTCCCGACGGTGCTGCACAACCATGACCTGACGCATTTCATCTGCGACTACTGCCGCATCATCATCATCGGCAATGCGCGCTCGCATGAGATCGAGGCGCTGATGGACGAGGAGATACACACCATCAAGGCCGACAAGATGAAGGCCTATCATGCCCTGGTGGCGGTGGGTGACGGCCTGCCTGCGCTTGGCATCGTGGCCGCCGTGCTCGGCGTGGTCAAGGCAATGGGCGCGCTCGACCAGTCGCCGGAAATCCTCGGCGGCCTGATCGGCGCAGCACTTGTCGGAACCTTCCTCGGCATCTTCCTGTCCTATGCTCTGGTCGGGCCGGTCGCCACCAAGATCAAGACCGTGCGCGAGAAGCGGAACCGGCTCTATATCATCGTCAAGCAGACCTTGCTGGCCTATATGAACGGCGCCCTGCCGCAGGTCGCGATCGAGTTCGGGCGCAAGACCATCTCGTCTTACGAGCGGCCGACGATCGACGCCGTCGAGCAGAGCACGATGAACACCGGCACGGCCGAGAAGAAAGCGGCCTGAGCATGCGCAGCGACAGAGGCCGTTCGTCGTCATGACCAGCCCAGGCAGTCCGTCCGAGACCCGTTCCTTGATCATCGAGCGTCTGGTCGGCGACAGCGGCGAAGCCGCCCATGTCATTGGCGCCGGGCGCGGGATGGCCGAGCGCGCCGTACCGCTGCTGCAGAAGAGCCTCGCCGGTGAACTAGGCGCACCAGTCACCGTCGACCTGCGCGCGGTAGAGGTAAGCCGCGTACCCGACGCGCGCGCGTATGCCGGCGACACATTCGCCATGACCATCATTGCCTCGCCGACGTCCTCCGACGCCATGACGCTGGTGATCGATGCGCCTGCCATCGCGGTGATGGTCTGTGCGCTGTTCGGGGGTGATCCGGACCTGGCGGTTTCGCCGATCGAGCGTGAGCTGTCGCAGATCGAGACCGACGTGGCGACGATGGTGTTCCAGGAAGTGGCGCAGGCCTTGAACGGATCGGGCAGGCGCTCGCTCGACCTGCGGCTGCCGGTACAGCGCGCGATGTCCGGTGCGGAAGCCAAGCGGCGCGTGCTGCGCGACGGAGCGGCGGTTCGCATGGTCTTCGGCATCTCGACGCCGACCGATAGCGGCACGGTCACGGTGATGATCCCGCAACGCATCCTGCTGGCGACCCGTGGCGGCGCGGCCGGTGTCAATGACGACCAGACGACGGGGTCGGACTGGCGGGCGCGGTTCTCGGAAGAGGTGATGCGCTCGACGGTGACGCTGAAGGCGACCATGCCGCTCGCGCGGCTGACGCTTGGCGACCTCGCCAGCCTCGAGGTGGGGCAGATCATCGAATTCGAGGAGACCGCGCAATCGCAGGCGCGGCTCAGCGCACGCGACAAGACGCTGTTCGTTTGCGAGTTCGGCAAGCTCGGCCAGAATTACACCGTTCGCGTCCGCCATCCCTACGATGCTGGGCAGGACTTCATCGATGGGCTGATGCCGGGCTGACGCCGGCAGGCTCGAGTTTTTTGGGAGACGATCAATGGCCAAGACCAAGGTGGAAGCCGAACTCGACCAGCCGGACGAGCAACTCGACCGTGCCATCGAGGAATTGCGCGGCGTTCTCCAGGAAGAGGAGAAGCGTCCGGACGTTGCCTTCCGCGCGGCATCGGGCGCCAATTCGAACATCATCATGAGCATCCCGGTCGATGTGCAGATCATCCTCGGCAGCACCGAAATGCCGGTGTCCGACCTGATGGCGTTGCAGAAGGGCTCGACGGTGGCGCTCAACCGGCGCATCGGCGAACCCGTCGACGTGGTGGTCAACGGCCGCAAGATCGCGCGCGGCGAGATCACCGTGCTCGAAAGCGACCCGTCGCGCTTCGGCATCAGGCTGACCGAAATCATCGCGGCTACGAAGAGTGCATAGGATAACCGGCGTGTCGCAGGGACAGACAGCATGACGACGCTTACCGCGCTGACGCGTCCGCAGAAGGCCGCCGCCATACTGGTAGCGATGGGCAAGCCCTCGGCCAGCCGGCTGCTGAAATTCTTCAAGCAGGAGGAACTGAAGGCGCTGATCGAGGGGGCGCGGCTGCTGCGCACGATTCCGCAGAGCGACCTCGAACGCATCGTCGCCGAATTCGAGGCCGAGTTCACCGAAGGCGCGGGGCTGCTCGATTCCGCCGACAGGATGGACACGATCCTCAATGAGTCGCTGTCGCCGGAAGAAATGAGCGCCATTATGGGCGACAAGAAGTTCGAGGTGGCGCCGGAACGGCCGCAGCCGATCTGGCCCGATCTGGAGAAGCTCGAGCCGGCACGGCTCGGCACCTTCCTCGCCAGCGAGCACGCACAGACCGCGGCCATGGTGCTGTCGAAGCTTGCCCCGCAAGCTGCGGCGAACGTGCTGTTGACCATGGCAAAACCGATGCGCGGCGAGATCATCAAGCGCATGGTGACGATGGCGACCATTCCGGATGCGGCCGCGAAGATCGTCGAAAGCCAGTTGCGCTCGAGTTTGCTGTCGCAAGCCGCGACCAAGGACATTTCTGCCGGGCAGGCGCGGGTCGCCAGCGTGCTCAACGAAATGGACAAGCCGCAGCTCGAAGAGGTCATGCAGGACCTGGAAGAGGCGGGCACGCCCGACCTCGACGGCGTCAGGTCGCGGCTGTTCGCCTTCGACGACCTGCCGTTGCTGACCCAGAAGGCGCGGGTGCTTCTGTTCGACGGGCTGTCGACAGAACTGGTTACGCTGGCGCTGCGCGGCGCACCGCCGGCGCTGACCGAATCGGTGCTGTCGGCGATCGGCGCACGTTCGCGGCGCATGATCGAATCCGAACTCGGGCAGGGCTCGGAAGGTATCGCCCTTGCAGACATCATGACGGCCCGCAAGACGATTGCGGTGGCGACTATCCGTCTGTCGCGCGAGGGGGCTTTCGAACTGCCCTCCTCGACGCAGAACGCCGCAGCCTGATGGCGACGCGCCGGCTAGTCCAATATGGCTGAGGCGGTCGACAAGGACTCGAAAACCGAGGAAGCCACAGAAAAGAAGATCCGTGACACGATCGAACAGGGCAAGCTGCCCAATTCGCGCGAGACCGCCATCTTCACGTCCTTCGTCGCCATACTGGTGTTCACTGTCTTCTACGCCAAGGACGCCATTGTCGATCTCGGCATGTTCCTGTCGATGTTCCTGGAGAAGCCGGAGGCCTGGCCGATGGACACCGAGACCGACGTCATCGCGCTCTACAAGACCGTCATGTTCGAGATCGGCCGCGCCGTGGTCAGCCTGCTGGTGTTGCTGGTGGTGGCCGGCGTCGGCGCTTCGGTGTTCCAGAACATGCCGCAATTCGTCGGCGAGCGGGTCAGGCCGCAACTGTCGCGCATTTCGATCACCAAGGGTTGGAGCCGCCTGTTCGGCGCCCAGGGCTTTGTCGAGTTCCTGAAATCGCTGGGCAAGCTCGGCTTGGCCGTCGTCGTGCTTTTCTTCACGCTGTCGGAGGACCACCGCAAGCTGCTCGCCGGGATGATCACCAACCCGGTCGCCTTCGGTCTCGTCATCAGGGGCATCGTCATCGACATCCTGGTGGCGATCGTCTTCGTCATGGGACTGATTGCGACGGTCGACCTGGTCTGGTCACGTTTCCATTGGCGGCGCGACCTGCGCATGAGCAAGCAGGAGGTCAAGGACGAAATGAAGCAGGCGGAAGGCGATCCGATCGTCAAGTCGCGGCTCAGATCGTTGGCGCGCGATCGCGCCCGCAAGCGGATGATGACGGCGGTGCCGCGCGCCACGCTGATCATTGCCAACCCGACCCACTTCTCGATCGCGCTGAAATACGTCCGCGACGAGGATGCGGCGCCGCTGGTGCTGGCCAAGGGCCAGGATCTGGTGGCGTTCAAGATCCGTGAGATCGCCAGAGAGAACAACATCCCGATCTTCGAGGACGTGGCGCTTGCCCGCTCCATGTACAAGCAAGTTTCGGTTGATAGCGTGATCCCGTCGCAATTCTATCAGGCCGTCGCCGAGTTGGTGCGGATCGTCTACTCGAAAAAGGCTGAGCGCAGACTGACCTCATGAACCGGCAACCTTACGCAAAATCCCGCGAGATCATCGTCGCCAACGCCATCGAGCAGGTGATTGCCGAGCTCAGGCTGATCGATGTCGCCGACTACATCGCCTTCATCCGGCTGGAGCATTTCGCCTGCCTGTCGGACCTGGTGGATTCGGCGGCCGAACTGTTCTTCATGGCCGGCACGCTCAGGCTCGGCCACGGCGGCGAGGCCCATGTCGACTGGAGCGGCAGTCCGCGCATCGTGCTGGATCTGGAGCTCAGGCCGCCCGGCGTCACTGTCTATTTCCAGCTGACGTTGAACGAAGACAAATCGTCGGTGGCCGTCAACTACGTGTCATTCGAAAAGCCGGGCGAAAACCCCGAGCACAACACCGCCTTGCTGGAGGCCGTGATCGAGCAGGCGCGCATCCGCAGGACCGAGCCGCTCGCCTTCTGAAAATCAGACGCTTGTTGGTGGGAGCACGTCGGAGTCGCTGCGTGCACTGCGCGCTTGTCGATGTTGCCGCGCCGCCGCCGCGCCACCTTCGGTCATTTCCGAGAGCGAATTTCCAGGCCTACTCGATCAACCCCAGCCGCAGCGCCTTGGCCACCGCCTGGTTGCGGTTGACTGCGTTGAGCTTCTGCGTCGACTGGGTCAAGTACTGGTTGGCGGTGTGCACCGACAGCTTCAGCAGCTTGGCGATCTCCTCGCTGGTGTTGCCGTTGGCGGTCAGCTTCAGGCATTCGAGCTCGCGCTTGGAGATCGACCGCATCCTGCCGGCGTCGCTCGGGCGCATGCGGGCGACCGCGGCAAACAGCGTGAAACTGCGTGCATGGATTTCGTAGAGCGCGTCTTGCGGCAAGGCGATCTCCGAGCCCAGGAACACGACCAGCCCGCACTGGCCGCGATCGGCATGAACGGGGAAGGCAATGCCATTGGTGCCTGGCGCCAAGGGTGCGGTTCGTTCCGACCAGGCGAGGTCCTTGAAGGTCTCCTGCGAGCTGGCGATGCCGTTGTCGGCCCACCAGCGCGGCGCCGTCGAAATGCGGGTGTGGCGCACCATCTCCTCGCCATTGGCGCCAGAGATGAATTTTGTCGCCACCGCCGTGCTGGGATAGTCGGAATCGAAGCAGGGGACGAGGCGTGCCCGCTCCGCCGAAGGGCTGACGAAGAACAGGCCGAAGGCCGAGGCGTTGATGTCGACGGCGATCCAGCGGCAGCGGCGCACGGCATCCGGAATGGTGACGGCGTGATGCGTTTCGGAACCGAGCGAGAAGGCACCGAACGGATTGCGCTGCTCGTTGAAAAGGGCTTCGGCCGCCTCCTTGACGTGTGCGTGTTTCAAATGATGCCGCTCCTGATCGCCGTCGCGATGGCCATCGCGCGGTTGCTGGCCGCGAATTTCTGAATGGCGTGGGTGATGTAGCTGTTGACGGTGTTCGACGAGACGCCAAGGATAAGCGCGACCTCGTCCGTCGTCTTGCCCTCGGACACCCAGAACAGGCATTCGCGCTCGCGGTCGGACAGTGGATCCTGCATGGCGGCGGCGGCGATCAGCTGCGGGATGGTGGAGAGCGCGTAGCAGCACTTCAACTGAGCCTTCATCAGCGCCGGCTGGTCGATCTTGCCCGGTTCGGCAGCTGAAAACAGTGCGAACAGACGCTGGCGACCGACGTTCAGCCTGAGCGAGTAGATCTCGGCATGGCCGAGCACGTCGAGAAGCCGAGCCTCCTCGCCGGTGAGCAGTCCACCGGTGTCGGGGGCATGGGCTGCCACCAGCGCCTGCGGGCGGATGCCGGGCGCCGCGGTCAGCGGACCCTGGGCGAGGCCGCCGATCAGCCGTTTGCCGATGAGCTCGATGGCGTCGAAAATCCAGTTGGAGGACACGATGCGCGCGTCGTTGCGGTCTTGGTCGTGGACGATGGCGACGAGCATGTAGCTGTCGGCGCCGATCTCTGCGGCAAGCTGCATGAAAAAGCTGGTGAGGTCGCCGCGAGACGCAAGGCGCGATGGTTCGGATTGGAGAAGCGCGGCGGGACTGCCCATTTTTATGCTTTGGCCGGAATCGATCCATGTGCCCGGTGCTGGCTTTGCCAGCGGCCGAACCCGAATACGCATCACTTTGACGAAGACACACTCTGGGCGCGGTCAGCGCCCAACCATGCCGAATCCATTCAGGGAACGCGAAGCCGTCCGCGTCTGGTGCCGGACGATGCCGGTACTTGAGACTTTGGGTTGGTCGCCGCGCCCCCCAAGGACCGGCTGATTCGGGTCTAATCTACCCGCAGATGAATCCGACATCAAACGCGATTTGACAAAATCGAATCCGATGGACTCGGGTCGCGACTCAGCGGCCGTTTCATGCAGCCTTCGGCCGGATTTTTCGACGGAAAAGCAGGGGCCGGTGCGGGCCGGCGGTATCGGCGGGCGCCTGATTCCGGTAGGATTTGCGGGAGCGGCAAAGGATGGGCGTCCATGCCGGCGACTTTGCGGGGGCAACAATGAGCGATTCATTTCGGGAAGTGACATCCGTTTCGTGGTTCGGGCGGATCAAGCGCGCTCTGGGCGGGGTGGTCTTCGGGCTGCTGTTGATCGTGCTGATGGTCATCGGTCTGTTCTGGAACGAGGGCCGCGCGGTGCAGACGGCGCGCTCGCTGGCCGAGGGGTCGGGCGCCGTCGTCTCGGTCAGCGCCGACAGCGTCGATGCCGGCAATGACGGCAAGCTCGTGCATGTCACCGGACCAGTAACGGCGGACAGCGGCCTTGCCGATCCGGCTTTCGGCATTGCGGCGCAAGGGCTGCGCCTGTCACGCAGCGTCGAGATGTATCAGTGGAAGGAAGAGCAGAAGTCGGAGACGACGAAGAAGCTTGGCGGCGGCGAGGAGACGGTGACGACCTACAGCTATTCCAGGGTGTGGGACGACAGCCAGATCGATTCCTCGAATTTCAAGAAGCCGGACGGCCATCAGAATCCTCCGATGGCGATCCACAGCAGGACCTTCCAGATTCCGGACGGCAAGCTCGGCGCCTTCATGCTCGACACGCCGGTGCTCGATCGCATCGAAGGCGACAAGGAATTTTCGCTGTCGTCCAGCCAGGCGGCCGCGATCAAGGCCGCCTATACCGGGACAAAGCCCGTCGGCGTCGTCGATGGCGGGATCTACCTCGGCGCCGATGCGACATCGCCGGCGCTGGGCGACTATCGCATCGGTTACGACCTGGCGCCGCTCGGTGTAATCAGCATCGTCGCGCGCCAGACCGGCAGCCAGTTCGAACCCTATCAGACGGTGGCGGGCGACCAGTTGCTCATGGTCGATACCGGCGACGTGCCGGCCGGAAAAATGTTCGCCGACGCGGTCTCGGAAAACACATTGATTACCTGGCTGTTGCGTGCCGCCGGTCTGCTGCTGCTGACGATCGGCTTCGCCCTGCTGCTTGGCCCGATCGGCGTCATCCTCGACGTCATTCCGTTCCTCGGCAGCATCGCACGGATGGGCACCGGCATCATCGCCTTCTTCCTGGCGATCCTGGTCGGCACGACGACGATTGCCATCGCCTGGTTCTGGTACCGGCCGCTTCTGGCGGCAGGCATACTGGCGGCAGGCCTCATCGCCGCGGCGGCGGTCTACTATCTCGGCCGGTCGCGCAGACCGGCCGCTCCGGCAGCCGCGCCAGGCGTTGGCGCCCCGACCTGATCGCGAGAGCCGGGCGGGGTTGCCGCCCGGTCTTGGCTGTTAGCGATCCTCGAAGCCGGTCAGCACGCCGACGGCGTTGATGCCGATCTCCTCCACGGCATAGCCGCCTTCCATGACGAACAGCGTCGGCAGGCCGAGCCGCGCGATGCGGCGGCCGATCTTGGGGTAGTCGGCGCTTTTCAGCTTGAACTGGCTGATCGGATCCTTCTCGAAGGTGTCGACGCCGAGCGAGACGACGACGACATCGGGCGCATAGGCGGCGAGTTTGGCGCAGGCGTCCTCCAGCGAGGCGATCCAGGCGTCCCAGCCGGTGCCGAAGGGCATCGGGTAGTTGAGGTTGAAGCCTTCACCATCGCCCGCGCCGTGCTCGTCGGTATGGCCAAGGAAGAACGGATATTCGGTCATCGGGTCGCCATGCAGGTTGATGACCTGGACGTCGCCGCGGTCGTAGAAGATCTCCTGGGTGCCGTTGCCGTGGTGGTAGTCGACATCGAGGATGGAGACGCGGCTTGCGCCCTGGTCCAGGAACCATTGCGCGGCGACGGCGGCGTTGTTGATGAAGCAATAGCCGCCCATGAAGGCAGCACCCGCGTGATGGCCGGGCGGACGGCAGAGCGCGAACGCCGATCGTTCGCCAGCCTTGATCAGGCCGGCCGCCGTCAGGGCGACGTCGTAGGAGGACTTGATCGCGGCCCAGGTGCCTTCGACGAAGGTGGCGCCGGCGTCGAACGAATAGTAGCCCAGCAAGGCATCGATGCGCTGCGGCGGCACGTCGCCGCGCAGGCCGCGTGTCGGCCAGGTGAAGGCCATGGCCGAGCCCTTGAAGCCGGCGGCCGTCCATTGCGGCCACACCGTCGGCAGGAAGTCGATGTAGTCTGCCCTGTGGATGCGCTTGGCGGCGGCAAGGTCATGCTCGGCAGGAGCGATGATCGGCCCGAGCTTCTCGCTTTCGACCCGCGCCCTGATGAATTCCGCCCGCGACGGCTTCTCGAAACCCGGCACGATCGCCGCCGTCACCAGTTCCATCTGGCCGGCATGACCGGCATGGAGAGGGGAAAAAACTGTCTTCATTTTGGGAGTTGGCTCGCTCTTCGGGTTGCGTGTCTGCGGGTCTCTCGCTGCTTTGTGACAGAGAGTTTCGGTGTCGCCAAGGGCCATAGCGAATTGTTGCTTGGGGGCAGCACGGGATGGCTTGCCAGACGCCAATTCTCTGCTAGCCTAGCTCAAACGGGAGAAAATTATGCCGCCATCGGCCGATCTGATTGTCGAGAATGCCAGCATTTTGACGATGGATCCCGATACCCCCCGCGCCGAGGCGATCGCCATCAAGGGCGGTGACATCATTGCGATCGCAGATCGCGCCAGGGTGCTGGACTACAAAGGCCCGGGCACCCGCGTCATCGACGCCGGCGGCGGCTCCGTCCTGCCCGGCTTCATCGAAGCGCATATGCATCTTTTCGGCGGCGCGGCCGAACTCGACAATCTGCATCTTGCAGGCGTGCATGGCTTCGATGCCTTGCGCGACGCGATCCGCCCCTATGCGTCGGCGCGGCCCAACGCCAGACTGCTGCTCGGCGCCGGGGTCGATTACTCCATCCTGTCGAGCGATGAGCCGGTCACACGTCATCATCTCGACCGCATCATTCCGGACCGGCCCTTCGCCATGTCGGCTTCCGATCACCACACGATGTGGGCGAACACCAAGGCGCTGGAGCAGGCGGGCATCCTGCATGGCAGGCAGTTGGGGCCGGGCAACGAGATCGTGATGGGAGCGGACGGGCTTGCCGCCGGCGAGCTGCGCGAGGGCGAGGCATTCGGCCCGATCCTGGAGCACTTCGGGCAGAACCGCACGCGGCTCGGTCTTACGGGCGGCGAGCCGGAGCCCTATCCATCCGCTGAAGAACTCGCTTCCGACCGCGACCTGATGCACCGCGGGCTTCAGTGGTGCGCCCAGCACGGCATTACGTCGATCCAGAACATGGACGGCAATCTCTACCAGCTCGAGCTGCTTGCCGGCCTGGAAGAAGAAGGGCGGCTGCTCTGCCGGACGAAGATCCCGTTCCACTTCAAGAATTTCATGACGCTGGACATTCTGGAAAAAGCCTCGCGTATGGCCGCGGCCTACAAATCCGAATGGCTGTCGTCGGGTATGGTCAAGGTCTTCTATGACGGCGTGCTCGATTCATGGACCGCCGTGATGGTCGACGACTATGCCGACCGGCCGGGCTGGCGCGGCGAGCCGCTGTTCACGCCAGAGCACTTCGCGCAAGTGGCGGTGGAAGCTGACAGGCGCGGCCTGCAGATCGCCGTGCATTCGATCGGCGACGGCGCGGTGCGGGCCGTGCTCGACGGCTACCAGGCGGCGCAGAAGGCGAACTGCAAGCGCGACAGCCGGCACCGGGTCGAGCATATCGAGGTCACCACCCCCTCGGACGTGCCGCGGTTTGCCGAACTCGGCGTCATCGCTTCGATGCAGCCGCCGCATCCGCCCGGCGCCATGAACTTCCCGCTGGAGCCGACGCTTTCGCGCATCGGCCGCGAGAAGTGGCCGCTGAGCTATGCCTGGCGCACCCTGAAAAATGCCGGTGCGCGTGTCGTGTTCGCGTCCGACTGGCCGGTCTCGCCGGTAGATCCGATCCTGGGCATCCAGGCGGCGGTGATGCGCAAACCTTGGGCAGAGGGGCTGCCGGACCAGAGCTTCTCGCTGCATGAATCGATTGCCGGCTACACGGTGGAAGGGGCCTATGCCGAGTTCATGGAACATCGCAAGGGCCGCCTGAAGCCGGGCTACATGGCCGATCTCGTGGTGCTGTCGGCCGATATCGAGGCAACTGCACCGGAAGCGCTGCATACGGTGCGACCGGTGACGACCATCTGTGGAGGCAAGATCACCTATCAAGCCTGACAGGCATGGGAATTGCCTTTTAGATCAAGGTCCAGCTCTACAGTTGCCAAGCCGATTGGCTTGTGATGACAATTAAACCGGAACAAAACCTGCCGCCAAGAGCAGGCTTTCTCAATGGGGTAATCGTGCCGGAACAACCGGGTAAGAATGCAATCGAGGTGCGTGGCGTCCGCAAGGTGTTCGGCACCGGAGAGGCGCAAGTCGCCGCGCTGGACACCGTCTCCGTTGCCATCCGCGAAAATGAGTTCTTCACGCTGCTTGGGCCGTCCGGCTGCGGAAAGACGACGCTTCTGAGGCTGATCGCCGGCTTCGACTTTCCGAGCGAAGGCGAGATCCTGCTCTACGGCGAGGACATCGCACCGCTGCCGCCGTTCAAGCGGCCGGTCAACACCGTGTTCCAGTCCTATGCGCTGTTCCCGCATATGACGGTGGCGCAGAATATCGGTTTCGGCCTGGAGATGCTGGGCAAGCCGAAAGCCGAGATCCAGGCCCGCGTCGCCCAGATGCTGAAGCTGGTCAAGATGGAGGCCCTCGCCGGTCGCCGCACCAGCCAGATCTCCGGCGGCCAGCAGCAGCGCGTGGCACTCGCGCGGGCACTCGCGCCGCAGCCGAAAGTGCTGCTGCTCGACGAGCCTTTGTCGGCCCTCGACTACAAGCTGCGCAAGGAAATGCAGATCGAGCTGAAGCGGCTGCAGCACGAGACCGGCATCACCTTCATCTTCGTCACCCACGACCAGGAGGAAGCGCTGACCATGTCCGACCGCATCGCGGTGATGTCGTCGGGCAAGATCCTGCAGGTCGGCGCGCCGCGCGACATCTATGACCGTCCGGCCGAGCGTTTCGTCGCCGACTTCATCGGCGAGACCAACTTCCTCAAGGGCACCGTGGTGTCGAAGAAATCCGGCGTCGCGACGGTAAAGCTTGCCTCCGACGCAACGGTTGCGGCCGGGTTCCCCGAAGGTTTCGATCCTTCCGGCGCCGTGACGGTCGTGGTGCGGCCCGAGCATGCGGATCTGATCGTCGATGCAGCCAAGGGTACGGTCGCGGGAATTTTGGCCAATGTCGTCTATTTCGGCACCGACACCCACTACCACGTCAAGCTCGACGGCGGTGACAACTTCATCGTGCGCCACCAGAACAGCCGGTCCGGCGCGGTGGCATTCGCGCCAGGCGCCAAGGTGGGCATCGTGTTCGAGGACGACGGCGCCCGGATCTTGAGGGACTGATGTCGATCACCCTTTCAAAAGCTGCGATGTTCGAAGCCCAGGCGGAAAAGGCCACCAGCTGGCGCAACCGTCTGCTTGCGCTGCCGGCTTTGGTCATCATCGGCATTTTCGGCGTGCTGCCGCTGCTGATAATCTTCGTCTATTCGTTTCTCCAGGCTGCACCCTACGGTGGCGTGCAATGGAAGTTCTCGACCGACGCCTATCTGAACTTCCTGTTCCAGCGCGATATTTTCGACGACACCCTGCAGTTCACGCCGGACTTCCTGATCATCTACCTGCGCTCGTTTCTGTATGCCGTGGTGACGACGGTGATCTGCCTGCTGCTTGGTTTTCCGACCGCCTATTTCATGGCGACGCGGCCGCCGGCGCAGCGCAACTGGTGGGTGCTTTTGATCACCATTCCGTTCTGGTCGAACCTTCTTGTGCGTACGCTGGCGATCATGTTCATCATCCGCGACGAGGGCCTCATCAACAATGCGCTGATGGGACTTGGTTTGATCGAGAAGCCGATCACCATGCTCTACACCAACTTCGCCATCCAGCTCGGCCTGCTCTACTCGTTCCTGCCGTTCATGATCCTGCCGCTCTATTCCAGCCTGGAAAAGCTGGATTTCAGGCTGGTCGAGGCCGCGAACGACCTCTACGCGACGCGGCGGCAGGTTCTCTGGCGGGTAATCATTCCGCTGTCGCTGCCCGGCATCATCGCCGGCTGCCTGCTGGTCTTCATTCCGGCCCTCGGCGCCTATGTGACGCCGCTGATCCTTGGCGGCGGCATCCATTTGATGATCGGCGATCTCATCGCCCAGCAGTTCGGCTCCGGACGCAACTGGCCGCTTGGCTGCGCCCAGGCGCTGATCCTGATGGCCGCGGTGCTGGTCGCGCTCTATTTCTACGTCCGCAACACGTCGGGGAAGATCCAGCATGGCTGACCCCCGCACCATCGACATCAAGGACCAGCCGGGCTTCCGCTCGATCGCCATCCTTTGCCTGTGCGTGCTTTACGTGCCGATCCTGATCCTGATGATCTTTTCGTTCAACACGGGTTCGCTCGTCACCCATTGGGAGGGTGTCGGGTTCGGCTGGTACGGCAGTGCGCTGCTCAACGAGGAATTCCACCGCGCCGCCCAGAACACGCTGATCATCTCGACGAGCGCGACCATCATTTCGACGATCGTCGCAACACTGGCGGCGATCGGCATGACAAGGGTGAAACCGTGGCGCGGGCTTCCGGCCGCCTTCATGGTGATAAACCTGCCGCTGATGGTCCCCGAGATCATCACGGCGGTAGCGACCTTGTCCTTCTTCGCCCTGATCGCCGGGGCCTTCGGGTTGAATTTCGGCATTGGCAATCTGATCCTCGCCCACACCGTCTTTTGCATTCCTTTCGCCTATATGCCGATCAGGGCGCGTCTCGAGGACATGGACCTGACTCTCGAGGCCGCCGCGGCCGATCTCTACGCCACGCCGTGGCATGCGTTCCGCCGCATAACGCTGCCCTTGCTCGTCCCCGGTATCATGTCGGGTGCCGCGCTCGCCTTCATCGTGTCCTTCGACGATTTCACCATCACGCAGCTCGTCGCCGGTCCCGGCCAGACGACGCTGCCGCTCTACATCTGGAACCAGATCAGGCGGCCGATGACGCCGGAGATCAATGCCATCTCCACCATCCTGCTGCTGGTCTCGATCCTCTTCGTCTCGGTATCGTTCCTGATCGCGCGCCGGCGCGCCAAATGAATAATAATGGGAAGGCAAAGGAGAACAAAATGTCTAGGAAACTGATGGCGGCCGTTTCGACGGCAGTGCTGTTGTGGGCAGTGCCCGCGCTCGCCGACGGCGAGCTGCACATCTACAATTGGGGTGACTACACCAATCCCAAGCTGATCGAAAAGTTCGAGAAACAGTACAACGTCAAGGTCACGCTGGACGACTACGATTCCAACGAAACCATGTTGTCGAAGGTACGCGCCGGCAATTCCGGCTACGACATCGTGGTGCCGTCGGACTACACCGTGAAGATCATGATCGACGAGGGCCTGCTCGAAAAGACCGAGCCCAATGCGATGCCGAACGGCAAGAACATCGACCCGCGCTTCCTCGACATCTACTGGGACAGCGGTCGTCACTACACCGCGCCGTGGCAGTTCGGCACGACGACGTTCGAAGTCAACACCGACAAGTTCAAGGGCGACATCGACACGCTGGCGATCCTGTTCGACCCGCCGGACGAGTTGAAGGGCCAGATCAACATGCTCGACGACGTCAACACCGTCATGCATGCGGCCGAGCGCTATGCCGGCGTGCCACGCTGCGGCGCAGACAAGGCCGACCTCAAGAAGGTCAACGACGTCCTGATGGCGGCCAAGCCGTCGTGGAAGACCTTCAGCTATGACACGATCACCAAGATCACCTCCGGCGACGTCATCGTCACGCAAGCGTGGAATGGCGCCACCTATCGCGCGCGCCAAAAGGTCCCGGCGATCAAATATGCCTATCCGAAGGAAGGCATCGAAGGCTGGATGGACAATGTGGCGGTGCTGAAGGGCGCCAAGAACCTCGAGAATGCCAAGCTGTTCCAGGATTTCATCATGGCTCCGGAGAATGCGGCGCTGATCTCGGAATTCGCCGGCTACGATAACGGCATTGTCGGCAGCCACAAATTCCTTCCCGCCGATTTCGCGGCCTCGCCGGAACTCAACCCGCCGGCTGGTGCGCCTGCGGCGGAATTCGTCCCGCCATGCCCGCCCGAGGTGGTCGAGATTTACAACAAGATCTGGACCAACCTGCGCAAATAGGTTCGGTCTAGAAGCCAATGGAAGGGGGGCTTTTGGCCTCCCTTCTTCGCTTCCGGGAGGCTCGATGACATCCTACCGCAACTCCGATCCGCGGCCGCCGATCATGCAGGGCTCGCCGCCGCAGATGGTGCCGCCGAAGCTCGATTGGGATAGGGGCCCTTGGAACCGCTGGGCGTTCCAGCACATCCGCGAATTCCTGCCGACCGCCGAGGTCTGGCGCGGTCACGGCCATCGCCGCCGGCTCGAACTGGCCGAGGTCGATCTCGACGCGCTGCCGGTGGAGGACAGCACCGGCTTGGCAACGACACTCGCCGGGCTGCTCGACGAGACCTATACGGACGGTTTCCTCGTGCTCAAGGACGGCAAGGTCGCCTATGAGCGCTATTTCAACGGCATGGACGAGCGGACGCTGCACCTGTCGCAGTCGATGGCGAAGTCGGTTACGGCTTCGGTGTTCGGCATACTGGTCGGGCGCGGGCTGATCGACCCGGCGGCGCCGGCAACCAGCTACCTTCCGGAACTGAGCGGGACCGGCTGGGCGGGCGCCAGCGTGCAGCATGTGCTCGACATGACCACAGGCGTGCGCTTTTCCGAGGAATACACCGATCCCTATTCCGACATCGGCCAGGTCGATGTCGCGGGCGGCTGGAAACCGGTTCCGCCGGACAGCGATCCGGCGTTCCAATGGCCGTCGCATATGTTCGAGCTGATTCTGGGACTGAAGGAGAAGACCCGGCCGCACGGCGAGGCCTTCGAGTACCGCTCGATCGAAACCGACGTGCTCGCCTTCATCATGGAACGGGTGACCTGCAAGCGGCTGCCGCAACTGGTTTCCGAAGAGCTTTGGCAAAAGCTCGGCGCGGACGAGAGCGCCTGCTTCACCGTCGACAGCGCCGGCTACGCGGTGGCCGACGGTGGCTTCAACGCGACGCTGCGCGACTATGGCCGCTTCGGTCAGCTGATCCTCGACCATGGCGGCGGCGTCGTGCCGGCCGACTGGATCGAGGCGACGCGCAATGGCAAGCATGCGCCGGATTTCAATCCCAGCCTGCCGGAAGGCAGCTATCGCAACCAGTTCTGGATCGAGGACCCGCGCTCGCGCGCGCTGATGTGCCGAGGGGTGTTCGGGCAGATGATCCATATCGACTGGGACACGAGGACGGTGGTGGTGAAGCTGTCGACCTATCCGGATTTCACCAACATCGCCTATTCGGTGGCGACGCTGAAGGCCGTGCACGCCATCGCCGCGGCGCTCGCCTAATCTCCAGGAAAAAGAGCCGGAAGGAATGCCATGACCGGCAAGACCGCGTTCGAGACCAGATATGGCTTTGCCCGCCGTGCGGTGCTGCTTTCCAACTGGCGCGAAAACCCGTTCAACCGCTGGTCGTTCCAGAATGTCGGCGAGCTGGTGCCAAGCGCGCCTGTCGCGGCGTCAAGCGGCACAGAGCCGCCTCGGCAAGAACTCGGAAGTCTGCTTGGCGAAAAAGTCAGCCTGGCGAATGGCCCGGAAACGGTGGCCGCCTTCCTCGCGCGTTCCGACACCGACGCGCTGACGATCATGAAGGCCGGTACGATCGTCGGCGACTGGTTCGCGCCGCATATGGATTTCGGCGGACGCCACATCATCTTCTCGATCAGCAAGTCGTTCACCGCCATTCTCGCCGGCATATTGGAAGGCGAGGGGGTGTTCGACCCGGAAGCACCTGTCATCAGCTACATTGCGGAAGCCAAGGGATCGGCCTATGGCGATGCGAGCGTCCGGCATGTGCTCGACATGAGTGTCAGCCTCGACTTCGAAGAGGCCTATCTCGATCCGGAAAGCGCCTTTGCCCGCTATCGCCGCGCCACGCTTTGGAACCCGGGCGGCGGCACGGAAAGCCTGCGCGAATTCATCCTGACGCTGCAGCGGCTGGCCGAACCACATGGCCAGACCTTCCGCTATCGCTCGCCCAATTCCGACCTGCTCGGCATGCTGGTCGAGCGCGCCTCCGGCCAGCGACTGACCGATCTGCTGCGCGAGAAGTTGTGGCTGCCGCTCGGTGCGGCGAGCGAAGCCTCGATTACGGTCGACATGGAAGGCACGGCGCGCACGGCCGGCGGTATTTCGGTGACGCCGCGCGATCTGGCGCGTGTCGGCGAGATGATGCGGCAGGGCGGCACGGCCAATGGCCGCCGCATCGTGCCGGAGGCCTGGGTGCGCGACACGGTCGAAACAGGCGGCAGTTCCGAAGCCTGGCAGCGCGGCACGATGGCCTTCCTGTTTCCGCAGGGACGTTACCGCAACAAATGGTACCAGACAGGGGCGCAAAGCGGCGCCTTCTGCTGCATCGGCATCCATGGCCAGTGGCTCTACGTCAATCCCAAGACGGAAGTGGTGATCGCAAAGATGTCGTCGCAGCCGGTGCCGGTCGACGACCAACTCGATGTCGCGGCCGTCGCCTTTTTCGAGGCGCTGAGCCGGATGGTCTGAGGCGTTCCGCGCCCCGCTCGCAGCACGCTTTCCTGTGGACCCGCCGGCTGGCTGAAAACAGCGCGGTTGGCGGGGCGGACATCCCGGCCTATGGTCGCCGCTCTTTTCGACAAGGCATGAGACACAGCATGGCATCCGACATCAAGCGCATCGCGGCAATCATCGCGGTCGAGATCGGCGCGCGGCCAGAGCAAGCAGCGGCGGCGATCGGCCTGCTGGACGAGGGCGCGACGGTGCCGTTCGTGGCGCGCTACCGCAAGGAGGTCACCGGCGGGTTGGACGACACGCAGTTGCGCGACCTTGCCGAGCGGCTTGCCTATCTGCGCGAGCTCGACGCCCGCCGTGACACCATACTCGGTTCGATCCGCGAGCAAGGCAAATTGACCGAGGAGCTTGAGCAAAAGATCACGGCTGCCTCCACCAAGGCCGAGCTCGAGGACATCTACCTGCCTTACAAGCCCAAGCGCCGCACCAAGGCCGAGATCGCCAGGGAGCGTGGGCTGGGGCCGCTGGCCGAAGCCATTCTTGCCGACCGCTCGGCGGTGCCCGCCGAACTGGCGCTCGCCTATGTCACCGAAGACGTGGCCGACGCCAAGGCGGCGCTCGACGGCGCGCGCGACATCCTGTCGGAACAGTTCGCCGAGAACGCCGATCTGGTCGGCAAATTGCGAGCCTACATGAAGGAGCGCGCCTTCCTGCGCGCCAGGGTGGTCGATGGCAAGCAGGAGGCCGGCGCGAAATTCTCCGACTATTTCGACCATGTCGAGCGCTGGGCCAACGTGCCGAGCCATCGCGCTCTCGCCATGCTGCGCGGCCGCAACGAGGAGGTGCTGTCGCTCGATATCGAAGTCGACGCCGACGATGCGTCGCCGGTGAAGCCGGTCGAGCGGATGGTCGCGAATGCCTATGCCATCGGCGGCAGCCTGCCGGGGGATCGCTGGCTGATGGAGGTGGCGGGTTGGACCTGGCGGATCAAACTGTCGCTGCACCTGACACTCGATCTGATGCGCGATCTGCGCGAGCGGGCCGAGGAAGACGCGATCCACGTCTTTGCCCGAAATCTGAAGGACTTGCTGCTTGCAGCACCGGCCGGGTCGCGGCCGACGATGGGGCTCGATCCGGGCATCCGCACCGGCGTCAAGGTGGCGGTAGTCGACGGCACCGGCAAGCTGGTGGCGACGACGACGGTCTATCCGTTCCCGCCCAGGAACGATGTGCGCGGCACGCAGGCCGAGCTGGCGAAGCTCGTTCGGCTGCACAAAGTCGAGCTGATTTCGATCGGCAACGGCACTGGCAGCCGCGAGACCGAAAAGCTGGTCGCCGACATGCTGTCGGATCTGCCGGCCGACAGCGGTCCCAAACCGCTCAAAGTGATCGTCAGCGAAGCCGGCGCCTCGGTCTATTCCGCGTCGGCGACAGCGGCGGCGGAATTTCCCGGCCTCGACGTGTCGCTGCGCGGCGCGGTGTCGATCGCGCGGCGCCTGCAGGATCCGCTGGCCGAACTGGTCAAGATCGAACCAAAGTCGATCGGCGTCGGCCAGTACCAGCACGATGTCGACCAATACCGGCTCGGCCGCTCGCTGGAAGCGGTGGTCGAGGATGCGGTCAATGCCGTCGGCGTCGACCTCAACACGGCGTCGGCGCCGCTGCTGGCGCGGGTTTCCGGCCTTGGCGCGTCGCTTGCCGACGCCATCGTCGCGCATCGCGACGCCACCGGCCCCTTCGCCAGCCGCAAGGATCTGCTCAAAGTCTCCCGCCTTGGACCGCGCGCCTTCGAGCAATGCGCCGGCTTCCTGCGCATCCCGAACGGCAGCGAGCCGCTCGATGCTTCCTCCGTGCATCCGGAAGCCTATGGCGTGGCGAAGAAGATCGTCGCTGCCTGCGGCCGCGACCTGCGCGCGCTGATGGGTGACAGTGCCGCGCTCAAGGCGCTCGATCCGCGTGTCTTCGTCGACGAGCGGTTCGGCCTGCCGACGGTGCGTGACATATTGGCGGAGCTGGAAAAGCCCGGTCGCGACCCGCGCCCCGGCTTCAAGACCGCGACCTTCGCCGACGGCGTCGACGACATCAAGGATCTGAAGCCCGGCATGCTGCTCGAAGGCACCGTCACCAATGTCGCGGCCTTCGGCGCTTTCGTCGATATCGGCGTGCATCAGGACGGCTTGGTGCACGTCTCGCAACTGGCGGACCGCTTCGTCAAGGATGCGCATGAGGTGGTCAAGGCCGGCGACGTGGTCAAGGTGCGCGTCGTCGACGTCGACATCAAGCGCAAGCGCATTGCTCTCTCCATGCGCAAGGACGGCGACGGTGGCGCATCGAAGGGGCCGCGCGACACCGGCGGCAAGCCGGCGCCACGTTCGCCGACACCGCAGCGCCAACCTGAGCGGCCGGCGCAGCAAGGCGCATTCGGTGCGGCATTGGCGGATGCATTGAAGCGGAAGTAGTTATCTGCGACAGATCCCAAGCACCTCCGCGTCCGATGGGATTCATGTTGCTTTGAGTGTCCAGTCCAAAGGACAGATAAGCGGAGGCGGGTTCTCCTCCCTCAAGAATTGTCGGGATGTCGCGGGCACTATGCAAAATGCGCTCAATACGCACCTCATCGCCGTTGGCAGTGTAGGAAATCACGTAGCGCTGAAATGCGATGGAGCGCAGGCCGGGCCATAGGGCGGGGCGGGGAGCGCCACCACGCGGTGTGTCTGCAATCCGGCCGCAACGGACCCTGAGCGCGGCTATGAAGCGTCCAGCCGCTGCCGGATTTTCGGCATGGATGTAATCGCCAATCTCTTCAAGGTCCTGCGAAGCGGCGGGCGCAAATATGAGCGCCACCAATTACGACTTTCTGCTGCTGTACTTTGCTTCCAGCCGTTCAAACACTTGGTCGGCAGGGATGCCTGGGCCACTTTCCACCCCCTTGCGAATACCCTCGCGCAACGCCGCAAGCTTTGCCTCGCGCTGCTCTTCGCGCTCTTCCAGTAGGCGCAGGCTATCGCGCACGACTTCGCTGGCGCTGGCATAACGGCCGCTCTCCACCAACTCGCGCACCAATGTCTCATAATGGGTGCCGATGCTGTAGCTTGCAGGCATGGGTTTCCTCTCAGTTTATCCAAAGTTACCAATTTTTGATAAGCTGGCCAAGTCAAATCTGTGCGACATGCGTGAGCAGCCAGTCACGAAAACTGGCAACCGGCGGATGGCCGCGCTTGTCGTGCGGGACGACGAGATAATAAGCGCTGCGGCTTTGCATCGGCCGGCCCGGCGCCGGCACGAGCTGGCCGCGCTGCAATTCGCCTGATATCAGGATCTGCGGCAGCAGCGCCACGCCAAGCCCGGCCATGCAGGCCTGGGCGGCGGTGCCGAATTGTTCGAACTGCATGCCGGGCCCTGTCGGCGCGCTCAGCCCCTGATGCTCGAACCATTCGGTCCAGGCGCCGGGGCGGGTCGCCATGTGGAGCAGCGGCAGACGGCCGATGTCGGCAGCGGTGGCGATCTCGCGGCCGGCCAGGAATTCGGGCGACACGACTGGCGCCACCGTCTCGCGCATCAGCAGCGTGGAGTCGGCGTCCGGCCAGTCGGGCAGGCCGTAATGGATGGCGGCATCCAGCCTTTCCCGGGCGAAGTCGAAACGGCCGATGCGGGTAACGAAGTTGATGGTGATGTCGGGGTTGTTTTCGACGAAATCCGGGATCAGCGGCATCAGCCAACGGGTGCCGAAGGTCGGCAATATGGCCAGGTTCAGGATACCACTATGCCGATTGCTCATCAATCCAAGAGCTGCGTCGCGCAACTGGCCTAGGGCTGAACGCACTGCTTCGGCGTAGATTTCGCCTGCGGTCGACAGCCTGACATTGCGGCTGTCACGCTCGAACAACCGGCGGCCGAACTGCTCTTCCAAAAGCCCTATCTGCCGGCTAACGGCGCCCTGGGTCAGGTCGAGTTCGCGCGCGGCGGCGGTGAAAGAGCCGAGGCGCGCCACCGCCTCGAAAGCGGCAAGGGCGCTGATGTTGGGCAAAAGGCGTCGCTGGACGTTCATGATCCATTACTATCGCTCATTGATCGGTGATGCAATTTCGTTTGATTTTTTCGAGGCGGAGGCGGATAAGCCCGGCATTCAAGATTTCCGTTTGGGAGAGACCGAGGCCATGGCCGCCGACAAGAACGCGTTCGTCTGGGAAGACCCTTTCCTGATTGAGAACCAGCTTTCGGAAGACGAGCGCATGGTGCGCGACGGTGCCGCGGCCTTTGCCGCCGACAAGCTCGCGCCGCGGATCGAGGAGGCCTACCTCGAGGAGAAGACCGATGCCGGCATCTTCCGCGAGATGGGCGAGGCGGGCCTGCTCGGTATCACCATTCCGGAAGAATATGGCGGCCTTGGCGCCAACTATGTGACCTACGGGCTGGTGGCACGTGAAGTCGAGCGCGTCGATTCGGGCTACCGCTCGATGATGAGCGTGCAGTCGTCGCTGGTCATGTATCCGATCCATGCCTATGGCTCGGAGGAACAGCGCAAGAAATATCTGCCGAAGCTGGCCTCGGGCGAATGGATCGGCTGCTTCGGCCTGACCGAGCCGGATGCCGGCTCCGATCCGGGCGGCATGAAGACGCGGGCCGAAAAGACGGCGAACGGCTACAAGCTCAGCGGCTCGAAAATGTGGATCTCCAACGCGCCGATCGCCGACGTGTTCGTCGTCTGGGCGAAGTTAAAGGGCGAGAACGGCAAGGACGAGATTCGCGGTTTCGTGCTGGAGAAGGGCATGAAGGGACTGTCGGCGCCGAAGATCGGCGGCAAGCTCAGCCTGAGGGCCTCGATCACCGGCGAAGTGGTGATGGAAGGCGTCGAGGTCGGCGAGGACGCATTGCTGCCCAATGCCAAGGGCCTCGGCGGTCCATTCGGATGCCTCAACCGGGCGCGTTACGGCATCTCCTGGGGCGCCATGGGCGCGGCCGAGGATTGCTGGCACCGGGCCCGCCAATACGGCCTCGACCGCAAGCAGTTCGGCAAGCCGCTGGCCGGCACGCAGTTGTTCCAGAAGAAGCTCGCCGACATGCAGACCGAAATCGCGCTGGGCTTGCAGGGCTCGCTGCGCGTCGGCCGGCTGATGGACGAAGGCAAGTTGGCGCCCGAGATGATCTCGATCGTCAAGCGCAACAATTGCGGCAAGGCGCTCGACATCGCCCGCCAGGCCCGCGACATGCATGGCGGCAACGGCATCCAGATCGGTTACCACGTCATGCGCCACGCGCAGAACCTGGAGACGGTCAACACCTATGAGGGCACGCATGACGTGCATGCGCTGATCCTCGGTAGGGCTCAGACGGGTATCCAGGCGTTTTTCTAAGCTGGGTAGATATTCAGGTGATGCCGGCCTGCAAACGGCAACTTCCTGCGCTTCCGGTGCTCACGTACTTGAGTACGCTCCGCTCCGGTTCTCGGAAGTCACCATTTTCGGCTCGGCCTGACCTGAATCTCAACACAGCTTAGCCGGCAACGCTGCTTAAATTAGGTGCAGCGCAACATCTCTGCTTGGAGAATGACCGCCAGATGTGTCAGGGTTCGGCGAATTCGTTTGAAACGCCGATCTCCGGGGCCCCATGGCAATTCTGGCAGCCGTCTACCACCTGACCCACTACAAATACGACCGGCCGGTGGTTCTCGGCCCGCAGGTCATCAGACTGCAGCCGGCGCCGCATTCCCGCACCAAGGTCTTGAGCCATTCGCTGAAGGTCGAGCCAAAGAACCATTTCGTCAATCTGCAGCAGGACCCCTACGGCAATTTCCTCGCCCGTTTCGTCTTCCCGGAGCCGGTGACCGAACTGAAAATCGAGGTCGACCTCGTCGCCGACATGACGGTCTACAATCCGTTCGATTTCTTCGTCGAGCCGTCGGCCGAGACGTTTCCGTTCGAATATCCGGAAGAGATCCGCGACGATCTCGCCATCTACCGGACGCCGGAGCCGGCGGGTCCGCTGCTGTCAGCCCTCCTGAAGACCATCGACCGCAGCCCCAAGAATACCGTCGATTTCCTCGTCGACCTCAATGCGCGGCTGCAGCGCGAGATCGCCTACATCGTGCGCATGGAAACCGGCGTCTTCTCGCCCGAGGAGACGCTTGCCGCCGCCAAGGGATCGTGCCGGGATTCGAGCTGGCTGCTGGTGCAGATCCTGAGGAACCTTGGCATCGCCGCGCGTTTCGTGTCCGGCTATCTGGTCCAGCTCAAGCCTGATCTCGTCGCGCTTGACGGACCGCCCGGCACCGCGATCGACTTCACCGATCTGCATGCCTGGTGCGAGGTCTATATTCCGGGTGCAGGCTGGATCGGCTTCGACCCGACCTCCGGCCTGCTCACCGGCGAAAGCCATGTGCCGCTGGCGGCGACGCCGCATTTCCGCAACGCAGCCCCCATCTCCGGCATGGCGAGCTTCGCCAATGTCGAATTCGGCTTCGACATGCGGGTCGACCGCATCGCCGAGCATCCACGCATCACCAAGCCTTTCTCGGACGAAAGCTGGCAGGCACTGGATGCACTGGGCAACAAGGTCGATGCCGCGCTCCAGGCCGGTGATGTCAGGCTGACCATGGGCGGCGAACCGACCTTCGTGTCGATCGACGATTTCGAATCGGCCGAATGGAACACCGCCGCCGTCGGCCCGACCAAGCGCGAAAAGGCCGATGCGCTGATCCGAAAACTGCGCGAGCGCTTTGCGCCGGGCGGTTTTCTCCACTATGGCCAGGGCAAATGGTATCCGGGCGAAAGCCTGCCGCGCTGGACCTTCTCGCTCTACTGGCGCGCCGATGGCGAGCCAGTGTGGAGCGATCCGTCGCTGATCGCGCGCGAAAAGAGCGACGCAAAGGTCGGGCCGCAGCAAGCCGAAAGCCTGCTGACGGCGATCGCCGGCGAGCTCGGCATCGACAAGGAGATGGTCAGCGAAGCCTATGAGGATCCGGCCGAATGGCTGCTCAAGGAAGGCAAGCTGCCCGACAATGTCGATCCCTCCAACTCGAAGCTGGAGGACCCGGAAGAGCGCAGCCGCATGGCGCGCGTGTTCGAACGCGGCCTGACCAAGCCGTCGGGCTATGTGCTGCCGGTGCAGCGCTGGAACAGCCAGGCTTCCGGGCAGCGCTGGCGTTCGGAGAAATGGAAGACGCGGCGCGGCCGGCTGTTCCTGGTGCCCGGCGATTCACCGGTCGGCTACCGCTTGCCGCTCGGCACGCTGCCCTATGTGCCGCCGGCGCAATTCCCCTACATCGTGCCGGTCGACCCGTCGCTGCCGCGCGGCCCGCTGCCGGCGCGCGCGGCCATCTTGCCCGCAGAGTCGCCGGCCGAGCTCGAAGGCGCCGACGAGATGGCGCGCCGCCAGCAGGCGGTATCCTTCACGGCGACAACCGGCCAGCAGGACCGCGTCGAGCAGGAGATCACCGAGATCGGCGGCGCGGTGCGTACAGCACTTTCGGTCGAGCCGCGTGACGGGCGCCTCTGCGTGTTCATGCCGCCGGTCGAGGCGCTCGAGGACTATCTCGAACTGGTGGCGGCAGCCGAGAACGCGGCCAGGGGATTAGGCCTGCCTGTGCATATCGAGGGTTATGGTCCACCGCACGATCCGCGCCTCAACGTCATCCGCGTGGCGCCCGATCCCGGCGTCATCGAAGTCAACATTCATCCGGCCGCGAACTGGCAGGATTGCGTGGCGACGACGACGGCGATCTACGAGGAGGCGCGGCAGACGCGGCTTGGCGCCGACAAATTTATGATCGACGGCCGCCATACCGGCACCGGCGGCGGCAACCATGTCGTGGTCGGCGGTGCGACGCCTGACGACAGCCCGTTCCTGCGCCGTCCTGATTTGCTGAAGAGCCTGGTGCTGCAATGGCAGCGCCACCCTTCGCTCTCCTATCTGTTTTCGGGCCTGTTCATCGGCCCGACCAGCCAGGCGCCGCGCTTCGACGAGGCGCGCCACGATTCGCTCTACGAGCTCGAGATCGCCATGGCGCAGGTGCCGCATCCGGACAAAGGCGCGGCACCCTTGCCGTGGCTGGTCGACCGGCTGTTCCGGAACCTGTTGACCGACGTCACCGGCAACACGCACCGCTCGGAAATCTGCATCGACAAATTGTTTTCGCCCGACGGACCGACAGGCCGTCTCGGCCTGGTCGAATTCCGCGGCTTCGAGATGCCGCCCAATGCGCGCATGAGCCTGGCGCAGCAATTGCTTGTTAGGGCGATCATTGCCCGCGCGTGGAAGAACCCGCTCGACGGGCGCTTCGTGCGCTGGGGCACGTCGCTGCATGACCGCTTCATGCTGCCGCACCATGTCTGGGCGGATTTTCTCGACGTGCTCGACGATCTCAAGCTCAACGGCTTCGAGTTCCGCCCGGAATGGTTCAACGCGCAGCTCGAATTCCGCTTCCCCTTCTGCGGCGAGGTCCAGCATGCGGGCATAAAGCTGGAATTGCGGCAGGCGCTGGAGCCCTGGCACGTTATGGGCGAGCAAGGCGCCATCGGCGGCACCGTGCGTTTCGTCGATTCCTCGGTCGAGCGGCTGCAGGTCAAGACCGAAGGCCTCAACCCTGAGCGCCATGCAATCGTCTGCAATGGCCGCACCGTGCCGATGAAGGTGACCGACAACCGCGAGATCGCGGTGGCCGGCGTTCGCTTCAAGGCCTGGCAGCCGGCGTCGGGCCTGCACCCGGCGCTGCCGGTCAACACGCCGCTGATCTTCGACATCTACGACCGCTGGTCGGGCCGCGCGGTCGGCGGCTGCGTCTACCATGTCGCGCATCCCGGCGGGCGCAGCTACGACACCTTTCCGGTCAATGGCAACGAGGCCGAGGCGCGGCGGCTTGCCCGCTTCGAGCCGCGCGGCCATACGCCGTCCGGCTACGCGCTGCGCAACGAAGAAGCCTCTGAAGATTTTCCGATGACCCTTGACCTCCGGCGGCCACCAAGACTCTGATCAGCGATGGCAAAGGGGAATCAGAAAAAGATACGTGACAAGCCGCTGACGCACAGTCTGCTGGAGCACTACCAGCCGATCGACGGCGTCGTCGACGAGATGGTCGATGCATCTGGCAATCCGCGTCCGGTCTGGCAGGATTTCATCGAGGCGCTGGAGCAACTGGGGCCGGAAAAGCTCGGCCAGCGTTTCGCCCGCGCCGACCAGTATCTGCGCGACGCCGGCGTCTACTACCGCGTCTACGACAAGGCCGGCGCCAACGAGCGGGAATGGCCGCTGGCGCATGTCCCGCTGCTGATCGAGGAAAGGGAGTGGGCCGACATCAGTGCCGGCCTCGTCCAGCGCGCCGATCTGTTCGAAGAGATATTGGCCGACATATACGGGTCGAACCGGCTGATCGACAAAGGCATTCTGCCGGCCGGCCTGATCGCGGCGAGCCCCGAATATTTGCGGCCCGTCGTCGGCGTCCGGCCTGCCAGCGGCCATTTCCTCCACATGCTCGCCTTCGAACTCGGTCGCGGCCCGGACGGACGTTGGTGGGTGCTGGGCGACCGCACGCAGGCGCCTTCAGGAGCGGGCTTTGCGCTGGAGAACCGTGTCGCCACCACGCGCGCGCTGTCCGACATCTATGGCGAGATGCATGTGCATCGGCTTGCCGGCTTCTTCCGCCGTTTTCGCGATGCGTTGATCGGCATGGCCAAGGTATCGGGCGGCCGCGTCGCCATCCTGACGCCGGGGCCGCTCAACGAAACCTATTACGAGCACGCCTATATCGCCCGCTATCTCGGCATCATGCTGCTCGAGGGCGAGGACCTGACCGTCTCGGGCGGCAGACTAATGGTGCGCACGGTCTCGGGGCTGAAGCCGGTCGGCGTGCTGTGGCGGCGGCTCGACGCCGCCTTCGCCGATCCGCTGGAGCTCAGGCCGGACTCGCAGATCGGCACGCCGGGGCTGGTCGAGGCAATCCGCCAGGGCGCGGTTTCGGCCGTCAACGCGCTCGGTTCCGGCCTGCTGGAAACGCGGGCGCTGCAGTCGTTCCTGCCGAGGATTGCGCGCGAGTTGCGGGGCGAGGAGCTTCTCTTGCCAAGCGTCGCCACCTGGTGGTGCGGGCAAGAGAGCGAGCGCCGGCATGTGCTCGCCAATTTCGACCGCATGGTTGTCGGTCCGGCGCTGTCGACGCGGCTTGCCTTCGAGGATGACGAGTCGACCCGGCTCGGGTCGACACTGTCCGACGAGGAGCGGGCCGAACTGGTCGCCCGTATCGAGCGCGATGGCGGCGGCTTCGTCGGCCAGGAAGCGGTGACGCTGTCGACCACGCCGGTCTATATCGGCGGCTGGCTGGAGCCGCGGCCGGCGAGCCTGCGCGTCTATCTGGCCCGAACACCGGAAGGCTGGACGGTGATGCCCGGCGGCTTTGCGCGCATCGGCTTTTCGCTCGATCCGACGGCGATCGCCATGCAGCGCGGCGGCCAGGCAGCGGATGTGTGGGTTGTCAGCGACCGGCCGGTGGAGCGCGAGACGCTGCTGCCGCAGGAGCACGACAGCTTCACCCGCACCATGCCGGGCAACCTGCCCAGCCGGGCAGCGGAAAACCTGACATGGCTCGGCCGCTATATCGAGCGGTCGGAAGACACGGTGCGCATCCTGCGCGCCTATCACGTGCGGCTGGCCGAGACCTCCGATCCTGAAATGCCGCTGCTTGCCGACGTCAGGGACTATCTCGAACCTTTCGGCATCGACGTCGATTCGGCGATCCCGCTCGGCCTGATCAGCACGCTGGACAGCGCCGTCTACAGCGCCGGCCAGATCCGCGACCGGTTTTCGCCCGATGGCTGGCTGGCGCTGAAGGATCTGTCGAAGACCATCCATCAGTTCGCGACCACTGTGGCGCCGGGCGACGACGCGACGCGGGCAATGACGGTGATCCTGCGCAAACTCTCGGGCTTTTCCGGCCTGCTGCATGAGAACATGTACCGCTTCACCGGCTGGCGTTTCCTCGAGATCGGAAGGCGGCTGGAGCGCGGCATCCAGATCGCCCGCACGCTGGCCTGCCTGACCAGGACCGGAGCGCCGGACGGCGCGCTCGATATGATGCTGGAGATCGGCGACAGCGTCATGACCCATCGCCGGCAATATCCGGTGCAGGCCGGGCGGCGCACGGTGATCGATCTCCTGGCGCTCGATCCGCTCAATCCGCGCTCGATCCTGTTTCAGCTCGAGCGGCTGAAAGCCGAAATCGGGCTGTTGCCCACCGTCGGCGGCGAGGGGCATATGTCGCCGGCGGCCAAGGAGATCCTGCAGCTCAACACGGCGATCGCCGTGATGGAGCCTTCGGACATGACGGCGAATGCACTCGACGATCTCGCCGGCGAGATCGGCGGCCTCTACAACAGCGTCGCCAAGGCCTATTTCGGATAAGACCAAGGCAGCCATGCTCTACGACATCAGGCTTCATCTCAGCTACGACTACGATGCCGCGGCCGGCGGCGGCCGCCATCAGGTGCGCGTGCTGCCACCGACCATATCGGGCGTGCAGCGGGTGGTCGCCGCGTCCCTGTCCTTCGCGCCGGCGCCCAGCGAACGCGCGGACTTTTCCGACTTTTTCGGCAACAATGTCACCTCGATCGCCGTTCGCGATGCGCATGATGCCTTGGACATCAGGATGAGCGCGCGCGTGTCTGTGTCTCGTCCGGAGCCCGGGCTCGACGTGTCGCCCGGGATAGACCGGCTTAAGGAGGAACTCTGCGCGGTGCGGTCACTGGCGCCCGATGCGCCGCATCACTTTCTCGCCGCCAGCGATCACGCCGGCATCGATGCGGCGATCACGGCATACGCGCAAGCGAGCATCGCCGGTTCGACCGCCGGCACGGTCATGGATTTGTGCAACCGCATTCATCGCGATTTCACCTATGACGGCAAGGCGACCACGGTCCAGACGCGCGCCAGCGACGCCTTCGGCCTGAAGCGGGGCGTCTGCCAGGATTTTTCGCATATCATGATTTCAGGCCTACGCGGTCTCGGCATTCCCGCCGGCTATGTCAGCGGGTTCCTGCGCACCATTCCGCCGAAGGGCAAACCCCGGCTGGAGGGCGCCGACGCCATGCATGCCTGGGTCAAGGCCTGGTGCGGGCGCGACGCCGGCTGGCAGGAATTCGACCCGACCAACGGCATGCGGGCAAGCAACGACCACATCACCGTCGGCTACGGCCGCGACTATTCCGACGTGGCGCCGATCGTCGGCGTGCTGAAGACCACGGGCGGACAGGTCGGCGAGCAGGCGGTCGACGTCATTCCAGTTGCCCTCGAGAAAGTCTGACCGGATCCCAGGCTCAGGCTGTTCGTAAGTCTCCGGGCGAGCAAAGACTGCTTCTCAAAAGCCGATGCTGCCGTTATCTTGGGCACAAGGATTGGGGCCGCCGGACGCATGCGCCGGCGCGGAGTTTATCATTGAAAACGGTCAGCGTTATCATTCCGGCACATAATGCGGCGGCCACCATTGCCGGCACGCTGGCGTCGCTTCGTTCAGAGGCGGCGGTCATTGGCGAAGTGCTGCTGGTCGACGATGCGTCCTCGGACGACACGGCCGCCGTGGCTGAGGAAGCTGCATCGCGGCTGGCCTTGCCGCTGCGCGTGATTGCGTCGAATTGCCGGGACGCCGGCGGCGCCCGCAATCTGGCCCTGGCGCAGGCGGACTGCCCATGGATATACATGATCGATGCCGATGATCTGCATCTGGAAGGCGGCCTGAGATCGCTGCTTTCGCGAAGCGACGCGCAACCGAGAGCCGAGATGGTGGTCGGCGCCTTTCGCCGGCGTACCAAGGGCGAGCATCACCAGTTCAAATTGCCGTACGGCTATACGGTTACCGGCATCGCCAACGCCTCTGCCTATCTGGAAGGTCAGGTTCGCTCGATCGCGGTCGGCAGTGCGCTGGTGTCCCGGCGCGCGATCGGCGAGACGCGGTTCCCGACCGCGCTCGCCTATGATGAGGACACGCTGTTCTGGGCGCGACTGATGTGCCGGGCCCCGCTTGCCGTCATTACACAGCCCGTCATGACCTACTTCGTCTCGGCGGAGCGCTCCGACGACCGTTTCACGATCAAGCCGGCACAACGCTTCCTCGCCTGGCGCCACGCCTTGCGTCAACTCACCGACTGCGGCATCGCCAAGTCGACGCTGAAAACGAGGGAAGGCCTGGTCGCGCTCAAGATCGCCCGCGTCCACTATGCACGCGGCGACTTTGACACGGCAGCGCGGTTCCTTGCCGTGGCCAAGGCCGCGCCCAAGGTCCCCTCGGACATATGGCGCTGCATGCGCTACCAGTTGAAGCTCGCGGTGCGGCGCCGTTTCTCCATTTCACACGCCCTGCTGCAAAGTGCCTGATTCACACCGACCGAAGCTTGCTGTGGTCGTTATTGGCTACCGCGCGCCGGTTCAGATAGTCGATGCGGTGACATCTCTGCTTGATCAGAACCCGCCGCTCGAGATCGTCGTGGTCAACTCAGGTGGTGGGAACATGCTGGCACTGTTGGCTGGCGCCGGGATCAAGGTGCCGGTGATCGAGATCGGTCGAAGGCTGTATGTCGGTGCGGCCCGCAATGTCGGCATAGCGGCGACACAAGCGCCCTTCGTTGCTTTTCTTGCCGACGATTGCCTCGCCTGTCCCGGCTGGGCCGAGGCCCGGATAGAGCGACATCTGGCCGGCGACCGCATGGTGGCGAGCGCCATCGTGAACAGCCATCCGCGCAATCTGATTGCCTGTGCGGCTCATCTGATCATGTTCATGCGGCGACTTCCCGGTTTGCCGGCGGATCGTGCGCTGCGATACGGCGTGTCGTTCGATCGCAAGCTGTTCGATGAATACGGCTTGTTCGACGAAGAGTTGCCAGCCGGCGAAGATACCAACTTTCTGGACAGGCTGCCGCGGGAACCTCTGCCCGTCTGGGAGCCGCGTGTGCAAACAGTGCATCGCAATGAAACAAGCCTGGTGAGGCTGTTTGCCGATCAATACCGGCGTGGATGTCGACGCGGTGACTACCTTGTCGCGTCCAGCCCAAAGACGCCGTTCCGATTTTTTCGCGACACCTTTCACGACCGGCATAATGTCCGCAAGCTGGCGAAGATCGGGCTTTCCGGACGGGATCGAACCTTCGCGATGATGTCGCTGCCAATTGTCTGGCTGGCCCTGTTGATCAAATCCGTGGGCGTCTATGCTGGCGCGCGCGACGGTGCGAAAGCGGGCAAGCGACCGCAATGATAACATCCCACATGAAACCCCAACCTCCGCGACGGCCCGGATTGTTCCGCTCGCGGCAGAGAGTTATCGCAGTCTTCAGCTATCGCTTTGACGCGCATCTGGTTTCCGATCTTATCGCCAACCTCGATCCGATCGTCGATGGCTGGATTGCCTATGACGATCGCAAGGCGACGGGGGCTTTCAGCAGCGAGCCGCTTCGGCGGCACGCGCTGCTGGCGGCGGCGCGCGACGCTGCCGCCGACTGGATTTTGGCTATCGATCCCGACGAGCGGCTGGAACGCGGTGCGGCAGAGCGGATCGCAAAATTGACGAGTGTCTACAGGCGAATTGCCTGGGGGTTCAGACTCCGTGAAATGTATTCGCCGACCGACTACCGCGTCGATGGGCTATGGGGCGAAAAAATTCAGTACCGCCTGTTCAAAGCCTACGACCCGGCAAACTGCCAGTCCAAGGACTTTCACGATCTCTGGTATCCTTCCAGTGTCGGGTTCAAAGCCAGGGATAGTGGGCTCAACCTCTATCATCTGAAAATGATCGAGCCCAAGCGGCGGATCGCCCGCCGTGATCTTTATGACTATCTCGATCCGGGGCATGTGCTTCAGGACGTGGGCTACGATTACCTCGCTGACGAGGCCGGGGCAGTCTTTGAACGCATTTCCCCTGGACGCGAATACCATCCACCTCATGTCGACGATGGCGGCCTGTGGATGGCCGACATTGCAGCCGGGATGCACGGCCGGCCACCCTGATCGGTCAACCCCGAAAACATTCCCTGACGACGGAACCTGCCGTCGATCCGTTGCTTATCTACGCGGAAGTTCCCGCGGAGAGGACATGCTGGACAAATCCGGGTCGTCACACGAATCGGCCGACAGGAAAGTTGCACCAGGCAATGGAGCGGCGACGAATGGCGCCCAGGCTTCCGCCGACCAGGCGTCGCTGATCTATGTTTCCGACAGCGAAGCCGGCATCCGCCGCCTCAGGGCAGGCAAGGGCTTCTCCTACAAGGGGCCGAACGACCGCGCGGTGAGCGAGAGCACCATCGCGCGCATCAAGGCGCTCGCCATACCGCCGGCCTGGACCGATGTGTGGATCTCGCCCGATCCGGAGGGTCACATCCAGGCGACCGGCCGCGACCAGCGCGGGCGCAAGCAGTATCGCTACCATCCGCTATGGGCCGAAGAGCGCGACGGGGCCAAATATTCGAGCCTGGTCGCCTTTGCCGAAAGCCTGCCCGAACTGCGCCAGCGGATCGATGCCGATCTGCGCCGCCACGGCCTGCCGGCGGAACGCGTCGTCGCGGCAGTTGTCTGGCTGCTCGACAACACCATGATCCGCGTCGGCAACGCCGCCTATGCGCGCGACAACAAGAGTTTCGGACTGACCACGCTGCGCGACCGTCATGTCGACATCAAGGGCACCAGCCTGCGCTTTGCCTTCAAGGGCAAGTCCGGCAAGGAATGGAAACTGAAGCTGGTCGATCGCCGGATCGCCAGGATCGTGCGCGGCGCCCAGGACCTGCCGGGGCAGAAGCTGTTCCAGTATCTCGACGAGGACGGCAACAGGCGTCCCGTGCGTTCCGACGACGTCAACCGCTACATCCGCGACGCGGCCGGCGCGGATTTCAGCTCCAAGCACTTCCGCACCTGGGGCGGCACGATCCATGCCGCCTCGCTGTTTGCGCAGACGGAGGTTCCCGAAAGCCAGGCGCAAATCAAGCGGACGACGAATGCCGTCATCGACAAGGTCGCGGAGCGGCTGGGCAATACGCGCGCCGTCTGCCGCAAATGCTACATTCATCCGACGGTCTTCGAGGCCTGGTCGCAAGGGCGGCTACTCGGTGAAATGGCGCAAGCGAACAAACGCAAGCGGGCTATACCGGGGCTCGATGACGAGGAGATGCTGATCCTGCGATGGCTGAAGATGCAAGAGAGCTGATGCAGGCGGGCGAATTTCTCGCGGGCTCATGATGCGCCATCGAAAGCCCAGATTTTTTTATCGACCTTATGTCGGGAACGGTCCTACTGTCTCGTCCTTTGACAGAGAAAAGGACCGATCATGCTCTACGCTATCCTCTGCTATGCTTCCGAAGACGTCGTTTGCTCCTGGAGCAAGGAGCAGGACGATGAGGTCATGGCCAATCTTCTCAACGTCCAGGAAAAATATGCCCAGGCCGGCCGGCTTGGCCCGGTGGCGCGGCTTTTGCCGACGACCGCCGCGACAACGCTGCGCAAGGTCAAGGGCGAATCGGTGGTCATCGATGGTCCGTTTGCCGAAACCAAGGAACAGTTCCTCGGCTTCTACACGCTCGAATGCGCCGATCTCGACGAGGCCGTGGAGTTCGCCCGCGAACTCTCCGAGGTCAACCCCAGCGGCGGTTCCTACGAGATACGCCCGGTTTCCGTCTACAACCCCGCCAGAGTTCCCGCATGACCGAGCTTGCCTGGATCAGCAATGCGATCAGCACCGCCCGTCCGCAGGCGATGGGCGCGCTGCTGCGCTACTTCCGCGACCTCGACGCCGCGGAAGAGGCTTTCCAGGACGCCTGCCTCAGGGCGCTCAAGAACTGGCCGAAAAACGGCCCGCCACGCGATCCCGCCGCCTGGCTGATCTTCGTCGGCCGCAACAGCGGCATCGACGCGGTGCGCAAGCGCTCCAAGCAGGCGCCGCTGCCGGAAGAGGATCAGATCTCCGACCTCGAGGACGCCGAAAGCGATATTGCCGAGCGGCTGGACGGCGCCCACTACCGCGACGACATTTTGCGGCTGTTGTTCATCTGCTGCCACCCGGACCTGCCGGCGACGCAGCAGATCGCGGTCGCGTTGCGCATCGTCTCCGGCATCACGGTCAAGCAGATCGCGCGTGCCTTCCTGGTCGGCGAAAGCGCCATGGAGCAGCGCATCACCCGCGCCAAGGCGCGCATTGCGGACGCCGGCGTGCCGTTCGAGACGCCGGGCGCGGTCGAGCGCTCGGAGCGGCTCGCGGCTGTCGCCGCCATGGTCTATTTGATCTTCAACGAAGGCTATTCAACCAACAGCGGCGAGGCGCCGGCCCGTGCGCCGCTCTGCGAGGAGGCGATCCGGCTGGCGCGTTTGCTGCTCAGGCTGTTCCAGACCGAGCCGGAGATCATGGGACTGACGGCGCTGCTTCTGCTCCAGCATGCGCGAGCGTCGGCTCGCTTCGACGAAAACGGCGAGATCGTGCTGCTCGAGGACCAGGATCGCACCCTGTGGAGCCGCAAGATGATCGATGAGGGCCTGGCGCTGGTCGACAAGGCGCTGCGCCATCAGCAGCCTGGACCCTATCAGGTGCAGGCGGCGATCGCCGCGCTGCATGCGCGGGCGGAGAGGCCCGAGGATACCGACTGGACCGAAATCGACCTGCTCTACAGCCTGCTCGAGCAGATGCAGCCGTCGCCGGTGATAACGCTGAACCGCGCCGTCGCGGTGGCTAAGGTGCGCGGCCCGGAAGCGGCTCTTGCCATGATCGAGCCGCTTGGGGAAAGGCTGTCCGGATATTTCCACTTCTTTGGCCTCAAGGGTGGCCTGTTGATGCAACTCGGCCGCGGCGAGGAGGCGCGCGTCGCCTTCGACCGTGCGATTGCGCTGGCCAACACCGCAGCGGAAGCCGCCCATATCCGCATGCATATCGATCGCCTGATCAAGGACGGCGCCGCGAAGGCCGCCGCAAAGACAGCGCGCTGACGCCTGTTCCGTCTGGCTCAATCGTGCGGCCCAGGCTTAGACCATGCCGGGGTGGCGGTTTTTCCCTGAAACGAGTAATGCCACGCCATGACAGCGCCCGATGGCACAATGGTGCGTGGCGCCAGGCTTGACCTCCGTCCTATAAGCGACGGGATCTGAAAGGGACAAAAATGACGATAGCGAAGGAAACGGCCGAACTGCTGGCGAAACTGGGCGTCGCCAAGGATGCGCTTGTCGGTGGCGACCTCATCGTGCGTAGCCCGGTGACGGGCGAGCAGATCGCGGCGCTGAAGACGATCTCGCCGGCCGATGCGGCAAAGACCATCGATGCCGCGCACAAGGCCTTCCAGGCCTGGCGGCTGGTGCCGGGGCCGAAGCGCGGCGAACTGGTGCGCCTGCTCGGCGAGGAATTGCGCGCGCACAAGGCCGAGCTTGGCCGGCTGGTGTCGATCGAGGTCGGCAAGATTCCGTCCGAAGGCCTCGGCGAAGTGCAGGAGATGATCGACATCTGCGATTTCGCCGTCGGTCTCTCCCGGCAATTGTACGGCCTGACCATCGCCACCGAGCGCCCCGGCCATCGCATGATGGAGACCTGGCATCCGCTCGGCGTCGTCGGCGTCATCTCGGCCTTCAACTTCCCGGTCGCGGTGTGGTCGTGGAACGCGGCCCTTGCGCTGGTTTGCGGCGACGCCGTGGTCTGGAAGCCGTCGGAAAAGACGCCGCTGACCGCACTGGCCTGCGAGGCGATTTTTGCGCGAGCGGTGAAGCGCTTCGGCGCGGATGCGCCGCAGGGCCTGGCACCGGTGCTGATCGGCGACCGCGCCGTCGGCGAGATCCTGGTCGACCATCCCAAGGTGCCGCTGGTTTCGGCCACCGGCTCGACCCGCATGGGCCGCGATGTCGGTCCGCGCCTGGCCAAGCGTTTTGCGCGCGCCGTGCTCGAGCTCGGCGGCAACAATGCCGGCATCGTCTGCCCGACGGCCGATCTCGACATGGCGCTGCGAGCCATCGCCTTCGGCGCCATGGGCACGGCCGGCCAGCGCTGTACCACCTTGCGGCGCCTGTTCGTGCATGACAGCGTCTACGACGCCCTGCTGCCGCGCCTGAAAAAGGCCTATCAGAGCGTTTCGGTCGGCAATCCGCTGGAGACCTCGTCGCTGGTCGGTCCGCTGATCGACGAGGCCGCTTTCGAGGCCATGCAGAAGGCGCTGAAGGAAGCCACTGCTCACGGCGGTAAGGTGACCGGCGGTTCGCGGGTAGAGAACGGCCACCCGGATGCCTATTATGTGCATCCGGCGCTGGTCGAGATGCCCAGGCAGGTCTCGCCGGTGACGGAAGAGACCTTCGCGCCGATCCTCTACGTGATGAAGTATTCCGATTTCGACACCGTGCTCGACGAGCACAATGCAGTCGGCGCCGGATTGTCGTCGTCGATCTTCACCCGCGACCTGCAGGAGTCCGAGCGCTTCCTCGGCGTCGACGGTTCGGATTGCGGCATCGCCAATGTCAACATCGGCACATCGGGCGCCGAGATCGGCGGCGCCTTCGGCGGCGAGAAAGAAACCGGCGGCGGCCGCGAGAGCGGTTCGGACGCCTGGAAGGCCTATATGCGCCGCGCCACCAACACGGTGAACTATTCCAAGGCGCTGCCGCTGGCGCAGGGCGTGTCCTTCGACATCGACTGAGGACGTTCGTCCCGTTCTGGCGGCCTTGACCGCCGAACCGTCAAACAAAAGCCGACGACGCCTGAGGCGTTGTCGGCTTTTGCGTTTAGCGGGCTGTTTCGAGGGCTTTGCCGGTCGCCGGGTCGAACAGGCGCAGCGCGTCCTCGTCGAAGGTGAAGGCGCATGGTTCGCCCTTGGCGACGCGGGCGCGCGGCGGCAGGCAAGCTGTCAGCCGTTGACTGCCGATGCGGGCGGTGGTGACCAGTTCCGGGCCGGTGAGTTCGACCACGTCGATCTCGACCGGCAACGAGAACTCCGTTGCGGCGCCGGTTGCCAGGCGAAGCGCCTCGGGCCTGATCCCGACAATGACCGGCGCGCCGTTCGGTGCCGCGGTCCTGAAGCGGGCCGGCAGCGGCAGCGGTACGTCCGAGCCGGCAATGGCGAGTCTGCCGTCCTCGACGACTGCCTCCAGCATGTTCATCGACGGCGCACCGACGAAACCCGCCACATAGAGCGTCGCCGGGTAATTGTAGATCTCCTCGGGCGTGCCGAGCTGCTCGATCCTGCCGTCGTGCATGACGGCGATCCGCGTTGCCAGCGTCATCGCCTCGATCTGGTCGTGGGTGACGTAGACGACGGTGGTCTGCAGCATCTGGTGCAGGCGCTTCAACTCGGTGCGCATCTCCAGGCGAAGCTTGGCGTCGAGATTGGAGAGCGGCTCGTCGAAGAGAAAGACCTGCGGCTTGCGCACCAGCGCCCTGCCGATGGCGACGCGCTGGCGCTGGCCGCCGGAAAGCTGGCCGGGCTTGCGGTCGAGCAGGGGTTCGATCTGCAACAATTTCGCGGCGTCGCGTACCGCCTTGTCGCGCTCGGCGACAGGAACCTTGCGCATCTCCAGCCCGAAACCGATGTTGCGGTGAACGGTGAGGTTCGGATAGAGCGCGTAGGACTGGAAGACCATGGCGATGTCGCGGTTCTTCGGGTGGACGCCGAGCACCGAACGGCCGCCGATCATCACCTCGCCGCTGGTCGCTTCGGCGAGGCCGGCGATGATGTTGAGCAGCGTTGACTTCCCGCAGCCGGATGAACCGAGCAGCACCAGGAACTCGCCGCTTTCCAGGGCGATGTCGATGCCTTTCAGCGTTTCGACGGCGCCGTAGTTCTTGCGGATGTCGCGGATTTCAAGCGCGCTCATGGCTGGCGTCCTCGAATTGCAGGGCTCCGCCATAGTTGCGGGGCAAAGTGGAGATGGCGCGAGACGCCACCTGTGTCGCGAAGGAGAGGCACGCGGCCAGCGGCTGGTCCCGCGTCAGTGCCGCCAGGAAGGCGGCGTTGAAGACGTCGCCGGCGCCGATCGTGTCGACGACCTTCACGTCGGGCGCGGGCGCTTCGACGAGGGCGCCATCCGGCCCGACGGCGAGGGCGCCTTGCGGCCCGCGCTTGACCACGACCACAGCGCCTTTCTTCATGCCGAACCTGATCTCGCGCGCGGCATCGACGGGGTCTTCCAATGCAGCAAGGGTCAGCGTCTCGACCTCGTTGAACAGCGCCAGCTCGCAGCGCGACAGCCAGGCGCGCGCAGCCGCGCAGTTCGCCGCGGTCCAGCCGTCGATCGGCCATCCGGTGTCGAGCGCCACGGCGATGCGATGCCTGTCCGCCCAGTCGAAGAACGCGTCATAGTCGCGGGTGAGATCGTCGGTGAGGAAGGAGCCGCAGAGCAGTGCGCATCCGCCCGACAGCCGCTTGCCGTCGAGACTGGAGATGACATCGGCGAGGCTCAGGCGCGGCAAGTGCCCGCGCGTGGTGAAGAAGGTGCGCTCGCCGTCGGGATGGGTCATGCCGACCGACAGTGTCGTGCCCTCGGGGCGCACCGGCCATCTTTCGGCGCGGTGGCCGAATGCTTCGCGCAGCCAGCGGCCGAACTGGTCGTCGCCGACATTGGCGGCGATATCGAAGTCGACGTCCAGCGCCTGCCAGGCGAGTGCCGTGTTTCCCGCCTGTCCGCCGACGCGCAACTCGTCATGGTCGACGACGGTCTCGGTCCCTGCCTTCGGCCACGGTGCGACCGGGCCGACGATCAGGTCGACATTGACGTTGCCGATCACTGCGAGCGGCCGCATTCATTCGCTCCTGGTGATCTTGGTGGAGCGGACCGGCGTGCCGGCATCGTCGACGCGGGCGTCGGCGAAGGCGATCATAAGGCGCTGCGCCACCGGCAACATGGCAAAGATCGCCGCGAGCCCCGAAGCCGGCTTGAAGGCGAGCGTCACCGCTCCGGAAACTGGCGCCTGTCCGGAGGAATCGAAAATGACGAGCGGCGCGCCGGCCTCGACCACGGAGATGGCCATGGCGGTCACCAGTTCCGCCGTCTGGTCGTCGCCGCGAAACAGGATGACGCCGATGCGCTGGCCAAGCATCTCCATCGGTCCATGGCGAAGCTGGCCGCCTTCGAGGGAAAAACATGGCAGCCGCGACAATTCGGTGAGGCCGAGCGCCAGAGCTTCGGCGAGGCCCTGCAGGCGGCGGCCGGAGGTGACGATGGTTCCTACCCTGCTCAGCGCGGCTAGCGCGTTGCCGACATCGACGGTTTCAGGGGCTTCCAGCGCCGCAAGGGCGGCGGCCGGATCATCGCCGAGCGCCGACAGGATCGCCAGGTGCAAGGCAAAACTGACGGTGAGGCTGCGGGTCGCGGCGAAGGCGAGTTCCGTGCCGCCGGCGCCGATCAGGCTCGGCGCGGTTCTGGCAAGGAAGGAGGCACTTTCCAACGTCAGGCCGAAAGCGTCAGCGCCATCGCCTTTCGCCGCGAACCATCTAACGACTTCGGCGCTTTCGCCGGACTGCGAGGTGACGAGCACGGTCCTGCCGGAGAGCGGCAGCGGCTGGCCCAGCTGCTCGGAGAGCGGCAGCGCAACGGCGTCGATGCCATGCGCCCGGTAGAGCGGTTCGACGGCGCGCCCAACCGCGTGCGAGCCGCCCATGCCGAGCAGGAGCAAACTGCCGCTCTGCCGGATCGCGGCCGCGACCTTTGCCGCGATAGTCGTGTTCTGCCGGAACGAGGCGATGGCGTCCGCATGCTGGCGCGCCATTTCGCGGTCGATCGCGAGGAGGCCGGTCGGGCGGGGTTTTCCTGCAGGCATTATCATCCTTTCACGCCGCCGCTGGTGAGGCCGGAAATCAGCGCGCGCTGCATGACCAGGCCGATCAGCACCGGCGGCAGAGCGGCGAGCACGCCGGCGGTGGCGATCAGCCCGTAGTCGGAGACGCGGCCGCCGGCGAGATCGGCGATGGCGACCGTCAGCGTCTTGGCGCGCTGGTCCGAGGTGAAGAGCAAGGCGTAGAAAAACTCGTCCCAGGCAAGCAGCACCGCAAACAGCGCCGATGTCGCAACCACAGGTGCCGCCAGCGGCAGTGTGATGATGCGCAGGGTCTGGAACAGGCCGGCGCCGTCGATCATCGCCGCCGCCTCGATTTCGCGTGGGATGGCGTCGAAACCCGATTTCATCAGCCAGGTGGTGAAGGGTGCCAGGATGGTCAGGTAGACCATCGCCAGGCCGAAGACATTGTTGAGCAGGCCGAGATAGGAAAGCCCCATATAGAGCGGCACGGCCAGCGCCACCGGCGGCAGCATATAGGTGGCGATCACCATCGACAGCGACCAGCCGATCGACGGCGTGCGCGAGACCGCCCAGCCGGCCGGGATGGCGAGCAGCAGTGCGGCAAGCGTCGCCATGCCGGCGATTTCGAGGCTGTTGCGCAGCGATGCGGTGAAGGCTGCTCCGGCGCTGTTTTCGGCCGTAGACAGCAATTGCTGGTAGCGGGAGAAGTCGGCACTTTGCGGCCACCAGCGCAGCGGCTTGGCGGCAAGGTCGGCGGCCGGCGAGATGCTCATGACGAACAGCCAGGCGATCGGTGCCAGGATGACGACGGCGAGCAGAACCGCGCAGGCATAGATGAAGACGTTGAAGGCGGGGCTCTTGCGTTCCATCAGGTGGCGCTCCCGGCGGTCTTTTTCACCAGTGCGGCATAGGCGAGCGCCAGCACGGTGACGAGCAAGGTGACGATCAACGCCAGCGAGGCGCCGGAACCGGCGCGCTGGAAGGAGAAGGCCTCCTGGTAGACAAGAATCGACAGCGTGCGCGTGCTGTTGGCCGGGCCGCCGCGTGTCATCACCCAGATGATGTCGAAGACCTTGAAGGCCTCGATGGTGCGCAGCACCAGCGCCACCATCAGCGGTCCGGCGAGATAGGGCAGGATGACGAAGCGAAAACGCGCGAACGGCCCGGCGCCGTCGACCAGCGAGGCGGCGGTGATGTCGCGCGGCACGGCCTGCAGGGCGGCGAGCGCGATCAGGGCGACCAGCGGAAAGTTTTTCCAGCAATCGGCGATGATCAGTGCCGCCAGTGCCGTGCCTGGTTCGCCGAGCCAGGAGCGATAGGCATCGATGAGGTGCAACTGCGTGAGCGCTGCGTTCAGCGCGCCATATTCGGGATTGTAGATCAGCCGCCAGAGCGTGGCGTTGACCACGGTCGGCAGCGCCCAGGGCAGGATCATCAACGCCCGCAGGAAGGTGCGGCCGCGAAATTCCTGGTTCAGCAACAGTGCTGCCAGAACGCCGATCACCATTTCGATGGCGACGGACGCAACGGCAAACCAGGTCGTGGTGACCAGCGTGCGTGAAAAGTTCGAGCTGGACAGCATCTTGGTGTAGTTGTCGATGCCGACGAAATTGCCGGCCGTGCCGACCAGCTTGGCGTCGGTGAAGGACAGGCCGACGGTATCGACGAGCGGCCAGCCGATGACGGCGACCATGACCACGAGAAGCGGCAGCATCAGCAACCACGCACGGGTCGTCATCCAGGTGCCTGACATCGGAGGCGCCTCTTCTTGGTCATCACTGTTTCAGAAATAGCACGGGCGGCACGAGGCCGCCCGTCTGGCAAAAGTCCGGCTTAAAGACCGCTGTTTTCGGCAGCCGTCTTTAAGGCATCTTCCGGCGTAGCCGATCCGAGCAGCGCTTCCTGGATCGCCTGCTGCAGGGCGGTCGACATCTCCTGGTATTTCGGCGTTGTGGGACGCGGATACATGGCGGCAAGCCCGACCTTCGCGGTGGCGATCAGTTCTTCCTGGCCTTTGGTGACGGCCGGGTCATCATAGGACGACGCCCAGATCGGCAGGCTGAGTTTGGCGTACTGGTTCTGCGTCGACTGCGAGGTCATGAACTCGATGTACTTCCAGGCTTCGTCCGGGTGCTTGGAGACCGCGGTGACGCCAAGACCCATGGAACCGTTGACGGCCGAGACCTCGCTCTTGCCGGCAATGCCCGGCGCCGGCACGACGCCGACCTTGCCCGCGACCTTGCTGTCCTTCGGGTTGTTGGCCATGTTGTACATGTAGGTCCAGTTGAGCGCGAAGGCGGCGTCGCCGTTCTCGAACACCTTGCGGACATCCTCTTCAAGGAATTCCTTGGAATTCGGATTGGTGACGCCCGACTTGTAGCTGGCGACCATGTATTTCAGCGCGTCGAGCCCGCCGCCATTCTGGAAGTCCGGCTTGCCGTCCTTGAGGAAATCGCCGCCATAGGCGCTGACCAGCATGGCGTAGTCGCAGATCACGGCTTCGGCCTGCGACCAGCTCCAGGCGATCGGCGTTGCCAGCAGGCCCTTGTCCTTGATGATCTTGGCCTGCTCGCTCAGCTCGTCCCAGGTCTTGGGCGGGCTCTTGATGCCAGCCTTCTCGAGGATTTCCTTGTTGTAGAACAGGTACTTGGTGTCGAGGATCCAGGGCATGCCATAGTATTTGCCGTCATACTCGACGGTCGTCCAGGCGCCCGGCAGCACGCCCTTCTTCATCTCGTCGGTGATCTTCGACGAGACGTCAACCAGCACCTTGTTGGTGGCATATTCGGCCGGCCAGATGACGTCGAACAGCACGACGTCGTAGCCGCCGCCCGAGCCCTGCGCGAGCACTGTCTTGTCGTGCAGGCCCTCATAGGGGACGAATTCGAGATTGACCTTGATGTCGGGATTGGCCTTGGCGAAGGCATCCGTCATGGCGCGGACGTCGGCCTCGCTGTAAGCGGCCTGCGCCATGAAAAGCGCGTTCAGCGTTGTTTCGGCGAAAGCGTGGGGAACCAGCAGTCCTCCAACGAAGACCGCGCCCAGAAGCGTCTTACCGATCGATTTCAGCATTTGTCATCTCCCATTTCCGGCGTTGGCGAGTCGGCGTTGCATCGCCTTCCCGAATTGATGTCGCGGTGACCTGGGCTTGCTCGAGCGATCGGAGGCGATAGGCATGGAGCCTTGGCCGTCTTCTTATGGAGCGCTCGGCTTCGCTATTAAGTCAATCCGCTTGACTTAATTAGTCGATCAATCCTTTAATGGTGTCAAGAGGGGAAACGCCGGTGAACGAAAACAGCTCGATCCGCGCCAAAAGCGGCACCAACCAGGAAGGCACCAGTGCGCATAACCGCCGCGTCATGATCGAGGCGCTGCGGCTCAACGGCGCGCTGTCCAGAGCCGACCTGGCGCGGGCGACGCAGCTGACCAAGCAGGCGGTTTCGAACATCATCGAGGATCTCGAGCGCGACGGGCTGGTCGTCGCCCTCGAGACGGTGCGCAAGGGCAGGGGCCAGCCCTCGACCCCCTACAGGCTGGTTCCGGAAGGCGCCTTCGCCATCGGGCTGCAGATCGACCGGCATCTGACGCGAGCAGTGGTTGTCGACCTCGTCGGCAGCGTGCTGGCGCGGGCCGAGGCGAACCTGCCGCTCGACGAACCATCTGAGGGCGTCAAGGTCATCCTCGGCCTCATCGATGGCGTCCGGCGCGAACTGGCCGGCATTTCCAGCCAGTCCGAAAGCCGGCTGGTCGGCCTCGGTGTCGCCATGCCCGGTCCGTTCGGGCTAAAGAATTCCGACGACAAATGGATGATGCCGGCCTGGCAGAAATTCCCGCTGCTGGAAACACTCGCGGCAGGCACGGGATTGAATGTCGGGCTGCAGAACGACGCTGCCGCCTGCGCGACGGCGGAGCGCATCGTCGGCGCCGCGCACGGTGTCGACCACGCGGTCTGCCTCTATGTCGGCTACGGCATTGCCGCGGGTCTGATCCTGAATGGCGAGCTCTACACCGGCGGCAACGGCAATGCCGGCGAGATCGGCAGGGCGCTGCTCTCTCCGGCCGGCCCGGGCTCGACGCCGCTCGAGCACCGCGCCTCGCTCGCCTCGCTCTACCAGCATCTCGGACTGGATGCCGCCGACGCGCATCTCTATGAGCGGATGGACGCGTTGGCACTGGCCGAGGATCCGAAAGTCATGGCCTGGATCAAGGGTGCCGCGCATGATCTGCGCTGGAGCGTGCATCTCATCGAGACGATCTTCGATCCGCAGACGGTGATTTTGACCAGCGGCGCGCCGGAGACGCTGGCGCGCCGCCTGCTGGAGGCGATGCAGCCGCTGCTGCCCTCGATCGCCGACCGGCCCGGACGGTCATTGCCGCGCCTGCAGCTCGGCATCACCGACCCGTGGTCGATTGCGCTCGGTGCCGCCGCCGAGCCTATCAGCCGCGCCTTCGACCCGCGTTTCTCGGCGATCCTGAAGACGCGGGCCGGAGGATTGTGAGCTCGGCCGTCAGCCGTCCGCTATCTTCTGTTGAGCATGATCTTGTCCGAAAACCGGTTCCCACTTTTTGCTTCGCTGACCTTCGGTCGGGATCATGCTCTATGCCGGAACACAGGCTTCGAAGGCAGCATCGATGATGGCGAGCTTGACGGCCTGGGCGGTCATGTATTCGCGGTAGAAGTCGTTCGACACCCACATCACCGAATTGCCGCGCTGGCCGAGCCAGCCGACGCTGCCGAGCTCCTCGGCGTCGCGGAATTTGCGCCCGAGATGGGTGCGCGAGAGCTTCAGCCATCTGGCGAAGTCGCCGATCGAAACCACGCCGGTCGGAATGTGGTCGAGGCCGGCATGATCGGGGTCGACGCCCGAGATCAGCCAGTCCATGACGACGCCGCCATTGTTGAGCCAGGTGAACAGCGAAAAGGTCTGCCTGGGTTCGCGCACCGGGTTGGAGGAAAGCAGGCCCTCCGCCACCAGCGGCTGCAATCCGGCCAGCATTGCCGGCTGCTCGAGGAACCGGGTCAACCGGGCCCCGCCTTCGAGGCTGTCCAGCGTCTGCAGATGGGCAAGCATCCAGTCCGTCACCGCCTCCAAAGTGAGCTGCGTTGGTTGCAGGGGCCGAATGCGCCCATCCTCGCTCGCCGGCACAAGCTGGATGAAATTGTAATGCAGCATCTCCTTGACGAAGGCGTCGGCGGTGTTGCGGCTGGCCACCTGATGCTGGCGGATCACGTCGATGAAACGGGCGGTCGTCAGCTCCTTGCGGTAGTCGCGCGGATCGCGCCTGAAGTGCAAAGCGAGCCCGATATGCGCCATCAGCCAGCGCTGCTGGGTGGCAAAGACGGAAGCAAGTCGCGGGTTCCCTTGATAGGCCCGGAGCAATGCCAGCGCCTGCGCCCGGACACAGCGGTGCAATGCCGGATGACCGGAAATCTCTTCAGCGTTCAGCGCCATCCCCCGAGATCCCGCTCACGTCTCGTGACTATCAAAAAGCCGATAGCAGTTTCCATTTGCCGCCGCCAGACTGCGGACCGACAATGCCGAAGACATGATCAGGCGTGCGCGGGAAAGCCGCTGCGCGTTGGCGCTCAGCGATCTCCCGATGGCGGAAAACAGGCTTCGAAGGCGGCATCGACGATGGCGAGCTTGGCCGCCTGGACGGTCATATATTCCTGGTAGAACCCCTTCGAGACCCACATCAGCGAATGTCCGCGCTGGCCGGCCCAGCCGATGCTGCCGAGTTCCTCGGCGTCGTGCAGTTTGCGGGCGAGGTGGGTGCGCGAAAGCTTCAGCCATCTGGCGAACTCGCCGATCGACACCACACTGGTCGGTATCTGGTCGAGCCCGGCATTCTCGGGATCGATGCCGGACATCAGCCAGTCCATGACGATGCCGCCATTGTTGAGCCAGATGAACAGCGAGAAGGTCTGCTTGGGCTCGCGCACCGGCACTGATGCCAGCAGGCCATCCGCCACCAGCGGCTGCAGTTTGGCGAGCTGTTCAGGGTGCTCGAGGAAGATGGACAAGCGGCTGCCGCCGTCGAGGCTGTCCAGGGTTTGCAGATGGGCGAGGACCCAGCCAGTGAATGTCCGCACGGTGGCCGCCGTCGGTTGCATGGGATGAGCGCGCCCGTCCTCGCTGGTCGAAAGATATTCGGCGATCTTGTAGTGCAGCATCTCCTTGAGGAAGGCTTCGGCGGTGTTGCGGCTGGCGACCGAATCCCGGCGTATGGCCTCGATGAAACGCGCCGTCGTCAGCGCGGTATGGCGGTCGCGCGGATCACGCCTGAAATGCAGGGCAAGGCCGACATGGCCCATCAGCCAGCGCTGCTGGGTGGCAAACACGGCGGCGAGCCGCGGACTCGTTTCAAAGATCTCTATCAGCGCCCGCGACTGTGCCTGAACAGCGCGGTGCAACGCCGGATGGCCGGCAATATCTTCGGCTTTCAGCGCCATCCTCCAGTGCTCCGATTCAGCCCCCCGAACCGTGAAACACACATCACATTTTCAGCCTTAACCGTCTGTGTCCAGCGCCGAAAACCCGGCAAAAAGGTCCAAACGGATTGCGGCCGGGCATGAAGAGCGCTTTTCAGAATTCGAGCGCTTGCCTCAGCGCCGGTCCGCTCCTGACGCGGAGGTCGAGATCGGCCTCGATATGGTCGATGTGGTGCAGCATCAGCGCGCTGGCGCGGCTGGCATTGCCGGCCTCGAGCGCCTCGAGGATCTGCAAATGCTCGTTGTGGCCGCAGCTCGAAATGCCGGAGCGGCCATAGAGCGCGATCACCAGCGAGGAGCGTGCGACCAATTCCTCCATGAAGCGCTGCAGGATGACGTTGCCGGCCACCGATGCCAGCAGCAGATGGAAATCGCCCGACGCCTTGATTTCCGACCGCCTTGCGGTTGGTCCGCGTTCGGCAATGAAGCGGCCCTCTTCCTCGAGCTGGGTCTTGAAGGCAGCGACATCAGCCGATGTCATGCGACCGGCGGCGGCGATGGCGATGCCGGGTTCGATGAGCCGGCGTGAGGCAAAGACCTGGCGGGCTTCTTCCGGCGAAGGGTTGGCGACGAAGGCGCCGCGATTGCGCTCGGTGCGCACCAGACCCTCGAAGGAAAGCATCTGCAGGGCTGCGCGTGCCACGGTGCGGCTGACGTCGAACAGCGTGCCGACCTCGCCCTCCGACAGTTTGGTTCCGGGCGCCAGACGGCGGTCGACGATGGCGTCGCGCAGCTGGTCGCGGATCGCCTGGGCGCGATCCTCGTTAGCGCCGTCGATAGCAGGGAATGTCTGGTCGGCTATGTTCATGGCGGCAAGGTTCCCAAAACCCTTCTAGCCTGAATCGGGTTACTTGGACGAGAGCCAAAGTGAACGCGATCTTGGAAAAGATTGCATACGATTTCTGCCGACATCGCAGACAATCGCCCATAATTTGTGCACCGCACAAGGGTGCTGTTTCTCGGGCAGGGGGCTTCGGTGCCGATTCTTGCAGGGATTCAATTACTTGATGATCGCCGCGGGCAATTGGCACGCATGATGCTTTGGTTCAGGCGACCAAAGCGAGGAACGGAATGTCCAAAGCCGCCGAAATCGACATCGTGTCCGTTTCGAAAGTCTATGGAACGACGACTGCCGTCGAGGCCATCAGCCTGAAAATCCCGGCAGGCACCTATTGCTGCCTGCTCGGCCCGTCCGGCTGTGGCAAAACTTCGACGCTGCGCATGATCGCCGGGCATGAGAGCATTTCGAGCGGTGACGTCCGCCTCGGCAATACCGTCGTCACCGACCTGCCGCCGGCCAAGCGCGGCACCGCGATGATGTTCCAGTCCTATGCGTTGTTTCCGCATCTCGATCTCATCGACAACGTCGCTTTCAGCCTGAAGATGAAGGGCGTCGGCAAGGAGGAGCGCCGAGCCAAGGCGCTCGACATGCTGAAGCTGATGCAGATGGAGGCTTATGCGGCGCGCCGTCCGGCGCAGCTTTCCGGCGGCCAGCAGCAGCGCGTGGCGCTGGCCCGCGCCCTGATCACCGATCCCGAGGCGCTGCTGCTCGACGAGCCGCTTTCGGCGCTCGACCCGTTCCTGAAAATCCGCATGCGCGCCGAGCTGAAGAAGCTGCAGACCTCGCTCGGCATCACTTTCGTCCACGTCACCCATAGCCAGGAAGAGGCGATGGCGCTGGCCGACCTGATCGTGGTGATGAATGACGGCCGCATCGAACAGGCGGCACATCCACGCACCGTGTTCGAGCGGCCGGCCACCGCTTTCGTCGCCCGCTTCATGGGCGACCACAACGTCGTTGCTGGCCGCGTCACCGGCAGCCGCGACGGCATGGTGGTGTTCGACGTGCCGGGCGGTGCTTCGCTCGCCGCCAGCGGGCAGGGCCGGGAGGTCGGCGAGCCGATCGACATCGCCATCCGCACCGACCATGTGCGCATCGGCGAGCCGCCGGCTAAGGGGCTTGGCTTCACCGGCATCGTTGCCAACGTCGAATACCGCGGCTCGACCGTGAAGCTCTCCGTCAACGGCGCCGGCATTGAGGATTTCACTGTCATCGTCGACGACACCGACTTCTTCGCCAAACCCGTCGCCGTCAGCGATGCGGTGCCGATTGCATGGGATGCCGAGGACGCAATCGTCCTTGGCCGTCTCGATTCCTGAACCAGCATAACCAACCAGAACAGGGGAACTGACCATGACCAACACAACAAACAAGAAAGCAGGAATTTCACGTCGCTCGCTGCTGAAGACGGGTGCCGCCGCCGTCGGCTTTGCCGCCGGCTCCGGCGCGATCACCGGCTTCCCGACCATCTGGGCGCAGACGAACATCACGCTGCGCCAATTCGGCACCGGCGTGTCGAACCTCAACGCCATCGCCGACAAGTGCAAGGCCGATCTCGGGATCACGCTGGAGATGACGGCGACCGATTCCGACGCCGCCGCCCAGCGGGCCGTGACGCAGCCCGACAGCTACGACATCGCCGACATCGAATACTGGATCTGCAAGAAGGTGTTCCCCACCGGCGTGCTGCAGCCGATGGATGTCAGCAAGTTGAAATATTACGACGAGCTGGTGCCGCTGTTCAAAACCGGCAAGCTGACGCCGGACAGCGTCATTGCCCAGGGCACGGCGCCGCACACGGTAGGCTATGTCGAGGCGCAGGACAGCAAGGTCTTCGCCAAGGCGCCGACCAACTGGTTCACCATGGTGCCGACCATCTACAATGCCGATACGCTCGGCATCCGCCCCGACCTCGTCGGCCGCGACATCACCACCTGGGCCGATATCATGGACCCGGCCTTCAAGGGCAAGACCGCGATTCTCAACATCCCGTCGATCGGCATCATGGACGCGGCGATGATCATGGAAGCCATGGGCAACATCAAATATGCCGACAAGGGCAACATGACCAAGGAAGAGATCGACAAGACGATCGACTTCCTGATCAAGGCCAAGCAGGATGGCCAGTTCCGCGCCTTCTGGAAGTCCTTCGACGAGAGCGTCAATTTGATGGCTTCGGGCGAAGTGGTGATCCAGTCGATGTGGTCGCCTGCCGTCGCCGCCGTGCGCTCCAAGGGCATCCCCTGCCGCTTCCAGCCGCTCAAGGAAGGGTATCGCTCATGGGGTGGCGGCCTTGGCCTTGCTGCCCATCTCAAGGGTGCTGAGCTCGATGCGGCCTATGAATACATCAACTGGTACACGTCGGGCTGGGTCGGCGGCTATCTCAACCGCCAGGGCTATTACTCGGCCAACATGGTCTCGGCCAAGAAGTTCATGTCCGAGGACGAATGGGGCTACTGGATCGAGGGCAAGCCGGCCAAGGGCGAGATCAGGGCGCCGGACGGCACCGTCATGGAAAAGGCCGGCGCGGTTCGCGACGGCGGCTCTTTCGAAGAGCGCATGGGCAGGGTCGCCTGCTGGAACTCGGTGATGGACGAGGACCGCTACATGGTGAAGCGCTGGAACGAGTTCATCGCGGCGTAAAGCGGACGCGTTCACTGTGATGCTGCGATCCTTCGCGCCCCCCTCTGTCCTACCGGACATCTCCCCCACAAGGGGGGAGATTGGCAGCTTCATGGCCGGCTCTTCCTTAGCAACGTTGGAGATTGGCGAAGGCAGTTGTGAGAGTTCAATCTTCCCCCTCGTGGGGGAGATGTCCGGTAGGACAGAGGAGGGCGCGAAGGATTGCGGGTCAGGAGGCCTTTCCCCATGACCGTGGCTCTCGACCAGCCTGCGGCCACGACGGTGGCCAAGCCCGCCAGACGCCGCCGCTTCTCGCTCGGCGCCGTCGCGCCGTATCTGCAGTCGGCGCCGCTGGCGCTGATCCTCGGTGCCTTCCTGCTTTTGCCGATCATCATGATCGTCGTCGTCTCCTTCTGGGACTACGACTTCGCCGCCATGTATCCGGATTTCCTGACCACCAATTATTCCGATGTGCTGGGCTCCTGGGTCACCTGGAAGACCTATCTCAACACCATCAAATTCGCGGTCATCGTCTGGGCGCTGACCTTGTTCATCGGCTTCTGGGTCGCCTATTTCCTCGCCTTCCACATCCGCACCACGGCCATGCAGATGGTGCTGTTCCTGGTCTGCACCGTGCCGTTCCTGACCTCCAACATCATCCGCATGATCTCGTGGATCCCGGTGCTTGGCCGCAACGGGCTGATCAACTCGACGCTGGTGCATATGGGCCTGGTGCCGAAGCCGATCGAATGGCTGCTCTATTCCGAATTCGCCGTGGTTCTCGCCATGGTGCATCTCTACACGCTGTTCATGGTGACGCCGATCTTCAACACGCTGATGCGCATCGACCGCTCGCTGTTCGAGGCCGCGCGCGACGCCGGCGCGTCCGGCTGGCAGGTGCTGCGGAACGTCGTCATCCCGCTGGCCAAGCCCGGCATGGCGATCGGCACTATCTTTGTCGTCACGCTTGTCATGGCCGACTTCTCGACGGTGCAGGTGATGTCGGGCGGGCAGAGCGCCTCGGTCGCGCTGATGATGAAGAACCAGATGTCGCTGCTGCAATATCCGGCCGCCGCCGCCAACGCGGTTGTGCTCCTGGTGCTGGTGCTGCTGATGGTCGCCGGCATCCTGCGCATCGTCGACATCCGCAAGGAGCTCTGATGTGAGCCACGAGAAGCGCACCCTCGAATTCTACGTGCTGGCGGTCTTCTTCGCGCTGTTCGTGCTGTTCCTCTACGGCCCGCTTTCGGCGATCCTGATCCTGTCCTTCCAGGGCGAGAATGGCGGCCTGACCTTTCCCCTCAACGGTGTGTCACTGCACTGGTTCGCCAATCTGTTCGAACGCCAGGCGGTCGGTGACTTCGGCGGCAGCTTCAAGCGTTCGCTGGTGCTGGGGGTGATGGTGATGGTCGTCACCGTCGTGGTGTCGCTGCTGGCGGGCCTCGCCTTCCGCCGCAGGTTTCGTGGCGCGACGGCGCTGTTCTATCTGGCTGTCGCCAGCCTCGTCGTGCCGTCGATCATCATCAGCCTCGGCATCGGCGTCGTCTTCCAGCAGATCGGCTTTCGGCCGGCCTGGTACACATCCGCTTTCGGCGCGCATCTGACCTGGACCTTGCCGTTCGGTGTGCTGATCATGTTTGCCGTCTTCAACCGCTTCTCGCCGGCCTATGAGGAGGCCGCGCGCGACCTCGGGGCATCTTCCTGGCAGACCTTCGCCCATGTCGTGCTGCCGATGATCGCGCCCAGCCTGATCGGTGTGGGCCTGTTCGGTTTCACACTCTCCTATGATGAGTTCGCGCGCACGCTGATGACCTCGGGCACGTTCAACACGCTGCCGCTCGAAATCTACGGCATGACGACGAATGTGACGACGCCGGTGCTCTACGCGCTGGGCACGGTGACAACCGTGTTCTCCTTCCTGGTGATCCTGCTGACGCTCGGCGCCATCCTCTATGTCGGCCGTCGCCGGGCAAGGGCTTGAGAACCGCAGTGCAGATCCTTGTCGTCAATCCGAACACCACGGCCAGCATGACCGCAATGATCGGCGGCGCCGCGCGATCTGTCGCCGGCGCCTCGACCGAAGTCGTCGCCGTCACCTCATCCATGGGGCCGGTGTCGATCGAAGGCTATTATGACGAGGCGCTGGCCGTACCGGGCCTGCTGGTCGAGATCGCCGCCGGCGAGCGCGCGGGGGCGCAGGCGGCCATCATCGCCTGTTTCGACGACACCGGGCTGGACGCCGCGCGCGCCATGGCCAACATCCCGGTCGTCGGCATTTGCGAGGCGGCGCTCAGCATAGCGTCGTTCACCGCCCAGCGTTTCACCGTCGTGACGACGACCAAGCGGTCGTGGGTTCCCGTCGAGGCGCTGGTGCAGCGCTACGGCATGGCCGGCCGGGCGCGCGTTCGCGCCGCCGACATCCCGGTACTGGCGCTTGAGGACCCGGCTTCGGGCGCGGCCGGGAAACTGCGCGGCGAGATTGCGCGCGCGCTCGACGAGGATCGCGCCGAGGCGATTGTGCTCGGCTGCGCCGGCATGGCCGATCTCGCGGCAGAGCTGCAGCGGGAATTCGGCGTTCCGGTGATCGACGGCGTCGGCGCCGCCGTCAAACAGGCAGAGGCGCTGATTGCACTTGGCCTGTCGACATCCAAACGCGGTGCCTATGCAAACCCGCTGGCAAAGCCCTATCTTGGTGCATTGGAATCCTTTGCCCCTGGTGCCGTCGCCGCCGAGTGATCGCAAATGCCCCGAACGATCCGGACCCTGACCTCAAAGGAGGTTGAAACGCTTGTCGACTGGGCGGCGGGCGAGGGCTGGAATCCCGGTCTCGGCGATGCCGCCCTGTTCCAGGGGGCCGACCCCGAGGGTTTCATCGGCGCCTTCGTCGACGGCGAGATGGTGGCCGGCATTTCGGCCGTCGGCTATGGCGCCGGGTTCGGCTTCATCGGCCTCTATATCTGCCGCCTGGACAGGCGCGGCGAGGGGCATGGCAAGGCGGTCTGGGACGCCGGCATGGCGCGGCTCGGCAACCGCAGCATCGGGCTCGACGGCGTCGCCGAGCAGCGGGCCAACTACCGGCGCATGGGGTTCGTGCCAGCCTATGAGACCGTCCGCTACAGCGGGCGTGTCGCCGGCCTCGCCGGCGGCGGTAGCATCAGACCTGTGGCAGCCGAGCACATCGCCGACATCCTGGCTTACGACCGCAAATGTTTCCCCGCGCCACGGCAAGCTTTCCTCAACGGTTGGCTGCAGCCGCCGCACATTGCGCTCGTGGCGATGAATTCAGCAGGCGTTTCCGGCTATTGCGTGGCGCGACAGTGCAGGGAGGGGTTCAAGGTCGGACCGCTCTTGGCCGACGATACGCACGTCGCGTTGCAATTGCTGGGGGTGCTGGCAGCGGCGATGGCGGGGGACGCGCTTCACATCGACGTGCCCGCGGCCAACAGCGGTTTCATCGCCGCGCTTCAGGCGGGCGGCTTGACACCGGGCTTCACGACAACCCGCATGTACCGGGGAAGCGTGCCCAGGATTGCCTCGTCAAAGGTGTTCGGGATCACGACCCTGGAACTGGGCTGATCCCGACCTGAAATCTCACGCACGAGCAAGCTCCCGCCAGCCGGCGGGATCGGCAGCGAATGTCAGGCCGCCCGGACCCCGGGCGTCTTGCGCGCCCAGGCCGGCAGCCAGTCGCCATGCGTGGCGAGCAGTTCATCGACCAGCGACCATATCTGGTCGAGGTCGAGTTCAGCCGCCGTGTGCGGGTCCATCATCGCCGCGTGGTAGATATGCTCGCGGTTCTCGGTCATCAGGGCCTGGACCGTCAGTTCCTGCACATTGATGTTGGTGCGGATCAGCGCCGTCAACTGCGGCGGCAACGCGCCGATGAAGGTTGGCTGGATGCCGGATGCATCGACGAGGCACGGCACTTCGGCCGCGCAATTTTCGGGCAATGAGGTGATGCAGCCGTTGTTGCGAACGTTGCCGTAGATCACCGAGGGCTCGCCCGTCCACACCGAATTCATGATCGAGGAGGCGTATTCCTTCGACTGCTCGACCTCGATCTTGTCGGCGGAGCGGTAGGCTTCCGCTTGCCCCTTCCAACGCTCGATCTGCTCGATGCAGCGCTTCGGATATTCATCAAGCGGGATGCCGAATTTCTCGATCAGATCCTCGCGCCCTTCCTTGATGAAATAGGGCGTGTATTCGGCAAAATGTTCCGAGCTTTCGGTGACGAAATAGCCGAGGCGAGTCAGCATTTCGTAGCGCACCTTGTTCGGGCAGCGCGGGTTCCAGCCGGGTTTCGGCGCGCGGCCCTCACGGTAGGCGCGCACGAGATCCGGATAGAGGTTGCGATAGGAGCCATCCGGCTGGCGATGCTCGAACTCGAGATAAAACGCCATGTGGTTGATGCCGGCCGAGCGGTAGCGGATTTCCTCGTAGGGAATGTCAAGGTCGTGCGCCAGTTCCATCGCGGTTCCCTGTACCGAATGGCAGAGGCCGACCTGCTTGATGTCAGGATATTTCTCGGCGATCGCCCAGGTGTTGATCGCCATGGGATTGACGTATTGCAGCATGATCGCCTGCGGGCAGACGGCGAGCATGTCCTCGCAGATCTTCCACAGATGCGGCACGGTTCTGAGGCCACGCATGATGCCGCCGACGCCGAGCGTGTCGGCGATGGTCTGGCGCAGGCCGTATTTCTTCGGGACTTCGAAGTCGGTGACCGTGCACGGCACGTAGCCGCCGATCTGGAAGGCGACGACGACGAAATCGGCACCCGCCAGCGCCTTGCGCTGGTCGGTGTAGGTCTCGGCTTTGGCCTTTACCCCGAGCGTCGAGATCAGCTTGTTGACGACGATGGCGCTCTCTTCGAGGCGCTGCGGGTTGAGGTCCATCAGCGCGATCGTCGCACCGGACAACGAGGGACGCTGCAGCACGTCGCCGACGATGTTTTTCATGAAAACGGTGGAGCCAGCTCCGATGAATGCGATCTTGGGATTTCTTGCCATAACAGTCTCCGGCATATGCGATCAGGCTACCTCGAAAGCGGCTTTGACGAGCCGTTCCGTGTAAGCGGTTTTGGGATTGGACAGAACTTCGTTGACGGGACCCTCTTCCATGATCTTGCCGTGCTGCATGACAATCACGCGGTGGCATAGCGCCCGCACGACCTTGAGATCGTGCGAGATGAAGAGGTAGCTGAGGCCCCGTTCGCGCTGCAGCTTGCGCAGCAGTTCGATGATCTGCGCCTGGACCGAGAGGTCCAGCGCCGATGTCGGCTCGTCGAGCACGATGAATTCGGGCTCCAGCGCGATGGCGCGGGCAATGGCGATGCGCTGGCGTTGGCCGCCGGAAAACTCATGCGGGAAGCGCGACAGGATATTGCCCGGCATGCCGGCGCTGACCAGCGCATCGCGCACCCGTTCGATGCGGTCGTTCCTGGTGACGCCGATGCTGTTGACGATCAGCCCTTCCTCGATGATCTGGCCGATCGTCATGCGCGGGTTGAGCGATGAGAACGGATCCTGGAACACGACCTGCATGCGCGAGCGCAAAGGCCGCATCTGCGATCGCGATCTGCCATGGATAGGCTGGCCGTCGAAATGGATCTCGCCGCTGGTGGCGTTGTTGAGCCTGAGCAGCGCCTCGCCGAAAGTCGTCTTGCCGGATCCGGATTCGCCGACCAGCCCCAGCGTCTCATGGCGGCGAAGGCTGAGGTCGAGACTGTCGACGGCGACGAGTTCGCGCCAGTCAGGCTTGAAGAAGGTGCCATGCCGCAGCATGAAGGTCACGCGAACGCGTTTGGCATCGAGAATGATGCCGGACCCTTCCGGCAGCGGATTGGCCTGGCCGCGCGGCTCGGACCCAAGCAGGTGCTGTGTGTAAGGATGCTGCGGATTGGCGAAAAGCCTTTCCGTCACATTGTGCTCGCACATCGCCCCGTGCTGCATGACATAGACATAGTCGGAAAACTTGCGCACCACGGTCAGGTCGTGGGTGATCAGGATCACCGCCATCCGCAATTTCTGCTGCAGGTTGCGAATGAGGTTGAGGATCTGCGCCTGGACGGTGACGTCGAGCGCCGTCGTCGGCTCGTCGGCGATCAGCACGTCCGGATCGTTGGCTAGAGCCATGGCGATCATCACACGCTGCCGCTGGCCGCCGGAAAGCTGATGCGGATACTGTTTCAGCCGCGCCGCGGGGTCGGGGATCTGCACCTGCTGCAGAAGTTCGAGCGCGCGTGCCTCGGCCTGCCTGCGGCTCGTCTTGCGATGCACCCGTATTGCTTCGACGATCTGGCTGCCGATCGTATAGATCGGGTTGAGCGAGCTCATCGGTTCCTGGAAGATCATCGAGATGCGGTCGCCGCGCAGTTTGCGCCGGGCCCGCTCGGAAAATTTCAGGATGTTCGCCCCGTCATAACAGACGGTCGACTTTGGCGACACGACCGCGCGTTTGGACAGCAGGCCCATGACAGTGCGCGCTGTCACCGATTTGCCCGACCCGGATTCGCCGACGATGGCGATGGTCTCGCCGCGATAGAGCTGGAAGGAGATGTCCTTGACGGCCTGGACCATGCCGTCCTCGACCTTGAAGTCGACGGCGATGCTGCGGGCATCGATGACAGGGTTTTCCGAACGCCCGGCATGGTCGAGCCGGACAGGCGGTGCGAAGGTATTGACGAGCGCGACAGCCATCACATCCCCTTCAATACGGATCGACTGCATCGCGCAGCCCATCGCCAAGCGCGTTGAAGGCGAAAACGGTAACAAGCACGAAGCCGACGGGGGCGAGGATCCAGGGATAGGTGCCGATGACCGAGTACGTGGCGGTGTCCTGCAGCATCAGCCCCCATGAGATCAGCGGCGGCTTCACGGCGAAACCGAGAAAGCCCAGGAATGATTCAAGCAGGACCACACTCGGGATCGCCAGCGTGACGGCGACGATGACGTGGCTCATCACGTTGGGAAAAATGTGCTGCATGATGATGCGGCGGTCGGTGGCGCCGACCGCCATTGCCGCGCGAACATAGTCGATGCGGGCAAGCGCCAGCGTCTTGCCGCGCACTTCGCGCGACATCTGCGCCCAGCCGAGCGCCGACATGATGACGATGACGAAAGCGAGGAAGACATTGGTCGGCGCCGTCACCGGGACAAGCGATGTCAGCGCGAGGTAAAGCGGCAATTGCGGGAAGGCGAGCACCAGTTCAACGAAGCGCTGTACCCAGACATCGAACGTGCCGCCGAAATAGCCCGACACCATGCCGACTGTGGTGCCGATCACGGTGACGATGAAGACCACGGTCAGTGCGATCATCAAGGAGATGCGCGACCCATAGATGGCGCGGGCCAGCACGTCGCGGCCGAATTTGTCGGTGCCGAGGAAATGCACCGGCTGGCCGTCGGTCGAGCCGAAGAAGTGCCGGTTCGCGGGGATCAGGCCAAGCAGCCTGTAGTCGGCGCCCTTGACGAAGAAGCCGAGCAGCCGCGGATGGTCATAGTCCGGTCCGACGACCGGCTGGAAGGTGACGGGGTCAAGTTCCTCGGAATCCGCCAGCGCATAGACGCGCGGCTGGAAGACGAAATTGCCGTTCTTGTCATGGAAGCTCATCACCTGCGGCGGGGCGAAACCGACATCGGTGACCTTGGGGTCCATGGGTGCGAAGAAATCGGCAAACACCGCCATCAGGACAAGAAGCACGACGAGGATGAGCCCGGCCATGCCGGTCCACGATCGTTTCAGGCGGCGCCAGACAAGCGCCAGATAGCTCTCATTGCCGTGCGGCCGTTTCTCTTTCTCGACCGATATTTCGGGCGGTGGCGGCAGCGAGGGCTCGCGGGCAAGCATCTCAGGTCCCTCCGTACTGGCGGACACGGGGGTCGAGCAGGGCGAGCAGCATATCGGCGATAATGTTGCCGACGATCAGCGTCGCCGACAGCACCATCATGAAGGTCGCGGTGACATAGACGTCGCCGACCGCCATCGAACCGACGATCGCCGGGCCGACGGTCGGCAGCGCGAAGATGATCGCGGTCTCAATCTCGCCGGTGAGCATGTAGGGCAGCACGACGCCCTGATACATGACCAAAGGATGCAGCGCATTGGGCACCGCATGGCGCATGACCACCGCACTGCCGCTCAGGCCCTTGGCACGGGCGGTCTCGACATATTGCGCGTTCAGCGTGTCGAGCAGATTGCCGCGCATGACGCGCATGTTGTAGGCGAGCCCGCCGAAAGTGGCGATCGCCACCACCGGCCAGACATGTTTGACGAGGTCGACGAACTTCGCCCAGGACCACGGCGCGCCGCCATATTGCGGGGAGAAGAAGCTGCCGATCTCGGACACGTTGAACTGGAAGACCAGCAGATAGACGATGATCAGCGCCATCAGGAAGCGCGGCACCGTCATGCCGAGGAAGGAAACAGCCGACAGCGCGCTGTCGATCCAGGAATATTGCCGGGTCGCCGCCCAGATGCCGAATGTGATGCCCAGCACCGAGGCGAGCAGGTGGCAGACCAGCGCCAGCAGCAGCGTGCGCGGCAGGCGTTCGCCGACCACGTCGGCGACCGGCTTGTTGTAGTAGAGGCTGTAGCCGAAATCACCGCGGGTGACGATGCCGGTGATCCAGTTGAAATACTGGACCGGCATCGGCTTATCGAGACCGTGCTCGACCCGGTAGGCCTGCGCCTGGGCGTCGGCCTCGGCGAAGGAGGCGCCGCCCTGGTTGATGAGCTGCGAACGGATGTAGTCGGCGTAGTCGCCGGGCGGCGCCTGGATGATGGCGAAGGTGACCAGGCTCAGAATGACGAGAACCGGTATTGCGGATGCTATGCGTATCATCAGGAATCGCAGCATCGGACCGTTTCTCCTCCTTGCATTCGGGTTCGGGTATCCTTGTCCCCGGCCGCGCCGCAGCGCGGCCGGGGAACTTCGCAGTCAGGGAGGAAACTCAATTCGTCGTACCCTTGTCCCCGGGCTTTCCGGGCAGCTGCTCGGGGAACAGTTCGTATTTCTGCTGCTTGTCGGCGGCGACCCAGACCCGCTCGCGGACGATCGAGTCCTCGGCCCAGTTGAACATGAAGATCGGCGTTCCCTGGGGAATGTTCGAGAAGCGCTTGTTGATGATCAACGCGCCGGGATATTCGGTCAGCCCGACGTTGTAGACGTGTTCTGTCGAGATCTTCTGGAACTTCTTCATCAGGCTGGCGCGCTCGTCATTGTCCTCAGACGAGACGAACTTGTTGACGATGTCGACGAGGTCCTTTTCGAACGGCATCAGGTCGACCTCGCCGCTTTCCGGCGCCCGGTGGTTCCAACTGGTCTTCGGGCCGACAGGAGCGAGCTGCTCGGTGTTCTGCACGACCGACGTCAGTTCCTGGTCGTTGCGCCTTACCAGCCAGTCGAAGCGGCCGGAATATTGCGAGGCGTCGCGCTGGGTACCGTTCAACCCGTTCAGAACCACCCGAAGCCCGAGCTTTTCCATCTGGCCGACGACACCTTCGGCAAGGCTCTTGTCGGTGGTGTAGTCGTTGTTGACCAACATGACGATCTCGACATTCTTGCCGCCGGCGGTGCCAGCCGGGAAATTGACGAAGCCGTCGCCATCCGTGTCCTTCAGGCCTGCCTTAGCGAGTTCCGCCTTGGCGCCTTCGAGATCGAATGGATAGTAGACGGTCGAATTGCGGTCATAGAAGCTGGTGCCCGAGGAGAAGCCGCCCGGATAGATCGCTGTGAAAGGACCCTTGACCAGCGAGTCGCCGAGCGCCTTGCGGTCGAGCGCCATGGTGACGGCCTTGCGGAAGTCCTCGTTGCGGTTCAGTTCGCGGATTGCCTGGCCGCGTTCATCCGGGTTGCCCCAGCCATTGGCCGAGAAATTCATGCGCAGATTGTAGCCGATCAGGCGCGGGCCGAAGGCAAGGCGGGCCGGCGCATCCTTATCCGCCGCACGCTTCAGCGAGGCGACGAAGTTCTCAGGCTGTTCGAGGTTGGAGACGTCGGCTGAGCCCGCCACCGCCTGAACGTCGCGGTCGGCCCAGGTCGATAGCTTGTAGTGCAGTTCATTGAGATAGGGAAGCTGGTTGCCCTTCTCGTCGACCTTCCAGTAGTAGGGATTGCGGCGCATGACGACGATGTCGTCAGGGCGATACTCCACCGGAACCCAGGCGCCCATCACGGGAATGTTCATGTATTCCGGCGGGAAGGCGTTCTTGAACTGCTCGTAGGTGTTCTTCGAATATTTCGGATGCTGCGGCTTCAGGATGTGCGCCGGACCCGGGCAGAAGGTGCCGTAGGCCATGGCATAGAGGTACTGCTTCGGAAACGCGTCTTTGAAGGTCCATTCGACGGTGTAGTCATCGATCTTCGTCAGCGTCGTGCCGACGCCGAAGGTTTCCTGGGTCGCGCCATTGAGCGGCGAGACATTGGGGTCGACGACTTCGTCGTCCCAGTAGAACATGACGTCGTCGGCATTGAAGGGAACGCCGTCCGACCACTTCGCGCCTTCGATCAGATGCATGGTCAGCTTGTGGCCGTCCGTCGACCAGTCCCAGCTCTTGGCCAGGTTCGGCAGCGGCTCGGTGTCCTTGGCCTCGACCTGGAACAGCGGCGCGGTGCGGGTCAGGCATTCGGAAAGGCCGATATCGATGCCGCCCCAGCCTTGCGTCTGGCCGGCGCCATAGTTCCAGCCTTCCGGCCGGCCGCCGATGACGTGGCGCATGGTGTCGCCATAGACGCCGATGCCGTCCGGCATGTTGCCGGTCTTGAAGACCAGCGGCTCCTTCGGCAACCGATCCTTGACGGGCGGCAGCTTGCCGGCCTTGACGTATTTCTCGGTGACCCAGTCGGGCTCGTGGTATTCGGGCAGCGCCTTGAACTCCAGAATGGAGTCGCGCGCGACATATTTGATCTTCCCTTCGGCGGGGAATTGCGCCGGCGCCGGCGGCACGGTCGGTTCGGATGCGTAGGCACTCAGCGCCGTGGCGGATACGCTCAGCGCCAGCCCTGCTAAAATGCTGATGTTGCGGAAATTCCTCATCGTCTTCCTCCCATTTGTTGGGAGCGTGCTTTACGCCGCTCCATTTCTCCTCGAACGAATTGCATGCACTGTGGCTGCGTCTTCCTCCCGGAAATTCGCCGCTATGCTGTGTGAAACTCAGACGGCCTGTTTCAGGGCCGCTTTTTCGGCGCGCAATTCCTCGATCGAGCGGACGTCGCGCCGCGCGGCACCCGCCCATTCCCTGGTCCGGACCTTGGATTTCGATAGCCGCTCCTTGGCGGCCGGAATTGCATCTGCGTATTGCGGCAGCCAGCGAGCCTGGGCAACGACCATCTCGTCGACCATCTGCCAGACTTCCTCCGGCGTCGACACGGCACCGACCAGCGGATCATGCAGCACGGCGAGCTTCAGCAGGTCGATGTCGCCGCTGATCGCCGCATGCACGGACATGCGCTGGACGTTGATCGAGGAAGTGCAGGTGGCGGCGCAGGCTTCCGGCAGCGTGATGCCAGAGGTCATGTTGATGCCGAAGCGATCGACGAAGCCGGGCGACTCGATGATCGCGTCCTGCGGCAGGTTGGTGATGACGCCATTGTTCTTGACGTTGAAATGGCCGCGATAGACGCGGTTCGTCTCCAGCGCTTCCAGAATATGGCTGGCATGCTCGTTGGAGCGTTTGGCAGGGTCGATCGGCTTCGATGCCGCCTCGAGAAACTGCGGGAATTCCGTCTCGAACCAGTTGCGCGTTTCGGTCGAGTAGCGAAGGTAGCCGCCGGTCTCGCCATGGATCCAGTCGGACATGTCGATCCAGCGGGTGATTTCGTCGGGCCGCTTGCGATACCAGGGAAGATATTCGGACAGGTGGCCGTTGCTTTCGGTCGAATAGACGCCGAAGCGCTTCAGGACGTCGATGCGCAGCTTTTCCTGCTGCGAATAGACCGGATGCGCCTCGAAAGCGGCGACCAGCTCGTCCTTGCAGATCCTACGGCCGTTGAGGCGCAGATCGATGAACCAAGTCTGGTGGTTGATGCCGGAGCAGATGTAGTCGAGATCACTGTGGGATTTGGCGCCGAGCACTTCGGCGATCTGTTCGGCGCCGTGCTGGACACCGTGGCAAAGGCCGACCGTATCGACCTTGCCATATTCGATCGCCGCCCAGGTGTTCATGGCCATCGGGTTGGCATAGTTCAGGAATTTCGCGCCAGGCTCGGCAAACTCGCGAATGTCCTTGCAGAAATCGAGAATGACCGGAATGTTGCGCTGGCCGTAGAGGATGCCGCCGGCGCAGATCGTATCGCCGACGCACTGGTCGATGCCATATTTCAAGGGAATGCGGATGTCGTCGGCATAGGCTTCGAGCCCGCCGACTCGCACGCAGCTGATCACGTAGCGGGCGCCTTCGAGCGCCTTGCGACGGTCGGTGGTCGCCGTGACTCTCGTGGGCAGTCTGTTGGCCTCGACGATCCGGTCGAGGATCGCCTTGATCATCTGGAGGTTGTGGTCGCTGAGGTCGGTCAGCGCGAATTCGATATCCTGGAATTCGGGAACGCACAGGATGTCGGTGAAGAGTTTCTTGGTGAAGCCGACGCTCCCCGCGCCGATGATAGCGATCTTGAAACTCATCTGCCTGGCCTCGATCTGATCGAAAAAAGTTGGGTAAGGGCGGTGAAAAGAGGTCCGCTCCACATGCCGGGGCATGTGGCCAAGACAAGCCGGAATCCGGCGTCTCCTCCCGTCCGTTCCTCGACCGCTATTTGTTTTGCACTGCGGTTTGTTTTGCTTTTCGTAACGCATTATGCGCCTAATCGAGCAAGCGACCAGAGAAGGATTATGCTTTCAGGGGTAATTTTGTGCTGCGAAAGCTGATCGACACCGGGCCGTCGGCCAGGACAGTCTCGCTGCCGCGCGGCCGCCAGCGCTTGCACACCATGCCGACGAGCTCCGGCTACGAAGTGCGCGAGAACGAGGTCTATGACTGGGACGGGCGCAAGCGCGGCCAGACGCCGTTTACGGTGCTCCAGCATACGATCAGCGGCACTGGCCGGCTGCGCTACGAGAGCCGGAATTACCGCCTGCAAAAGGGCGATACGCTGCTGGTCCTGGTGCCGCACAACCACCGCTATTGGCTCGCCAAGGGCGAACGTTGGGAATATTTTTGGATCTCGATGAACGGCGAGGAGGCGCTGCGCATCCACAAGTCGATCCTTTCCGCGGTTGGTCCGGTGCTGCGGCTGCAGCCGTCGACGATCGATCATCTCGCCGATTGCAGCGTGCGCCTGATCACGGCAGCGGTCACGCCTGGAGCTGCGTCGGCCGTGGCCTACGAGGCGGCGATGGCGCTCTATGACGATGTCTTCGGCTCGCATGCCTTTGCCGACGAGAAGAGTGCCATGCAGCCGGTGGTCGACCACATCAAGGCCAATCTCGACAGGCCGCTCCGCGTTGCCGATCTCGCCGAGATCAGCGGGCTGAGCCGCGCGCATTTCTCGCGCTGCTTTGCCGAGAGCGAAGGCATTCCGCCCGCCGAATTCGTGCTGCAGCAGCGGCTGCAGCGGGCGGCGAAACTCTTGACGAAAGCCGATTTCCTGCCGGTGAAGGAGGTGGCCATCATGTGCGGCTTCGAAGACGCCAACTACTTTTCGAAAGTCTTCCGCCGCTTGTACGGCACCAACCCGACGCAATTCCGCACCACCGGCATGTATGCCAGCATGGGAAACCACCGCTAGATGGGATGTCCATCCAAGCCGCAGTCGCGACGCACAGATTGCACCGACTCGTGACCAAAAAAAGTGCTGGCGGCCCAATCCTTATGCATTCGAGGCAATGAGGGCGGCCGGACAGCCTGCGTGTTAAGTTCCTGGTAACTCTCCTAAGTCGACGACCAAATAAGGGGTTGGCTTCTCTTGCTTGCCATAGATGCTAGGGCCGGCATCGAAGCGAGACGAGGAGACCAGAATGGCCACCGTCCTGAACGCCAAGGGCGTCGCACTCCCCTACAGCGGGTCCTCGACAAAGTGGTACTCGGCGACGAATTCCGGCCCGGCACTTTATGGCAGCATCTACAACGACTCGATCTACGGCGACGCTAGCGTCAGCGTCACGATGTATGGCGGCAAGGGCGACGACATTTACTATCTGTATTCCACGAAGAACAAGGCGGTCGAGCTGGCCAATGAGGGTGTCGACACCATCTCGACCTGGATGAGTTACAGGCTGCCAGCGAATTTCGAGAACCTGACGGTCACGGGCGACAAACACTATGCTTTCGGAAACGCGGCTAACAACATCATTACCGGCGGCTCCGGCCAACAGACACTCGACGGCTTGAAGGGCGATGACGTTCTCAAGGGTGGATCCGGGGCGGATATTTTCGTCGTGGCCCCCGGCAACGGCAGTGACCTGATCCTGGACTTTGGCGCCACGGATACTGTGCGCATTGGGAGCTACGGCTTCAACTCGTTCGAGCAGGTGCAGGCCAACATGGTCCAGTCGGGAGCAAACGTCCGGCTTAACCTGTCCGACACCGAGTTTCTCGTCTTCGCCAACAAGACCGTCGACCAGTTCACCGCAAGCCAGTTCGATCTGGCCCTCGACAGGTCGCATCTGGAACTCACCTTCGCGGACGAGTTCAACACGCTGAGCCTGTGGAACGGCTCGAGCGGCACCTGGGACTCGAACTTCTGGTGGGGAGGCGCGAACGGCAGCTCGCTTACGGGCAACAATGAGCTTCAATGGTATATCGATACCAGCTACGCCCCGACGAGTACCGTCAACCCGTTCAGCGTCAATGACGGTGTTCTCACGATTACCGCTGCCCGGGCTCCCGAGGCGATCAAGCCTTATATAAACAACTACCAATACACCTCAGGCTTGCTGACGACCTACGAATCCTTCGCGCAGACCTACGGCTATTTCGAAATTCGGGCCGACATGCCCGAAAAGCAAGGCGTATGGCCGGCCTTCTGGCTTCTGCCGGAGGACGGCTCCTGGCCACCGGAACTGGATGTCATAGAGATGACCGGTCAGGATCCAAACAAGCTCCTTTTGACAAGCCACTCGAACGAGACGGGAAGTCAAACGACAGTGGCCTCGACGGCCTTTGCCGCGAATACCGAAGGGTTCCACACATACGGGGTGCTGTGGACGGAAGACGAACTCGTCTGGTATTTCGACGACGTCGAAGTTGCCCGTGCGGCAACGCCTGCCGACATGCACGACCCGATGTACATGCTGGTCGATCTGGCGGTTGGCGGCATCGCGGGAACGCCCGCCGACGGGCTCGCGACGCCAGCGGAAATGAAGATCGACTATATCCATGCCTACGCGCTGAGCGATTGGTTTGTCTAGAGCTGTTCAGCTTTGATAGAATCGCCGACCTGCTCTAACTCTTTGTTTTTACGCAATTCCGGACGGAAAATCGCTGCGCACTTTTCCTGGAATTGCTCTAAAGCGCGTCGCATCCAAACGGATTCATGCGACGCGCTTTAGCTTCTTGTTTCTATGCACATCGTTGTCGCAAAACGCTGCGCATGCGGCTTGGGATGAAGTTTCTCAGTGGGCCAATGATGTCCGAGGCTTGGTGCTGAGGTGTTGCCCTGACGCTGTAATGCCGAGAGCATCCAGCCGGTCGCGACACGGCAAGGCCGGGTCAATGGCGGGACCAGCCTCCCGGAAACGCCTTGAGGGGAGGTTGCGCATGGAGACCCCATTCAGATTTTCCATGCATTACGAAAACGAGGTCACTGGGTAAAGAACGATTTCTTGCGCCAAGCCGGCCTGGCGGGTCTTCTAAGGCTCGATCCCAGCTGCTGAACCGCAGGAAACCATGCCTTTCTCCTTGCTGAAATACGGTCTGCGCGCCAGGCACGCTTCCTTTCGCGACATTCCTCTGACGCCCGAGCTGAAGCGATCCTACGACGTGGTGGTCATCGGGGGCGGCGGTCACGGTCTTGCGGCGGCTTACTACCTGTCCAACGTGCATGGCATTCGCAACATCGCCGTGCTGGAAAAGGGCTATCTCGCAGGCGGCAATACGGCGCGCAACACCACCACGATCCGCTCGAACTACATGACCGAGGAATCGATCCGCTTCTACAAGGAAGGCGTCGAACTCTTTGAGACGATGTCGCGGGATCTCGGCTTCAACGTCATGTTTTCGCAGCGCGGGCAGCTGACGCTGGCGCATTCCGAAGCGACGCTGCGCAGTTTCCATCTGCGTGCCGAGATGGGCAAGCATGTGGGCACCCGCATCGAAGTGGTCGATGTCCAGACGGTGAAGGAGCTCTGCCCGCATCTGAACCTGGATCTCGGTGGCCAGCACGAAGTGATCGGCGGGCTCTGGCATGCCGACGGCGGCACCGCCCGCCATGATGCCGTGGCATGGGGTTATGCCAAGCATGCCAGCGAGCGTGGTGTGGAGATCCACCAGCGTACCGAGGTCACTGGCTTCGAGCGGGCGGGCGATCGGGTCACCCACATCAAGACCAACCGCGGCACGACTGCCGCCGGGCAGGTGCTGCAGGCCGTGGGCGGGCTCAATGGCCAGGTCGCCGCCATGGCGGGCATCAAGCTGCCGATACGCTGCTTCCCACTGCAGGCAATGGTGACGCAGCCGTTGAAGCCATTCCTGCACATACTTGTCTCATCCGCCAATTTGCACACCTATCTGGTGCAATCCTCCCGTGGCGAGGTCGTCATCGGGGGCGGCTCCGACCCTTACCAGCTGGCGTCGACCCGCTCGACGCTGGACCAGAAGGAACATCTCGCCGAAGGCGCGCTGCACCTCTTCCCCTTCCTGCACAAGGTCAAGCTGCTGCGGCAATGGGCGGGGATCACCGACATGACGCCGGATTACAGCCCGATCATGGGAGCCTCACCGCTGCAGAACTACTGGCTCGACTGCGGATGGGGAACCTGGGGCTTCAAGGCGACGCCAGTGGCCGGCAAGCGCATGGCCGAGACCATCGCCAGCGGGCGCGTGCCCGATGTCTTGAGACCATTCGACCTGCGCCGGTTCGACAGTTTTGCGCTGCTGAACGAAATGGGCGCCACGGCCGCCAGCCATTGACGAGACTTCCATGAAACTTCTGACCTGTCCGGTAAACGGACCTCGTAACATCACCGAATTTCAGTATCTCGGGCCGGTCTGTGCAGCCAGCGCCGAACAGCCCGAGCAACTGATCGAATCCCTGTTCTACGCCGAGAACCCGCTCGGCGTGATGCGCGAGTGGTGGCGGCACACCCCGTCCAACACCGTGTTCGTAGCCGAACGCCATACCGTCAGCGACCAGATCCTTGCCACCTATCTTCCGAGCCGAAAGCCCGCCTGACATGACCGAACGGCTGCCACTTCCCTGGGGATCGCGTCTCGATCGCGCCCGCAAGATCCGTTTTGAATTCGACGGCCGTCCTCTCGAAGGTTTCGTCGGCGACTGCATTGCCTCCGCCATGGCTGGAACCGGCCGCTGGATCCTGTCGCGCTCATTCAAATACCACCGTCCGCGCGGAATTCTGACCATGGCCGGGCAGGACGCCAACACACTGGTGCAGCTGCCGGATGAGCCGAATGTCCGCGCCGACCTGCGCACGATTGGCGAAGGGTTGAAGGTCACTGCCCAGAACGTCAACGGCACGGCCGAGCGCGACCGTGGCGCGGTGCTCGACAGGCTGGGGCGCTTCATGCCCGTCGGGTTCTACTATCGCAGCTTCTTTCGCCCCGGCGCGAAGAGCTGGTTGAAATTCTGGGAGCCGATGATCCGCAAGTCGGCCGGCCTCGGCAAGGTCGATCCGGCCGCCGGTCACGGCCACTACATCAAGGAGAACCTGCACACCGACGTGCTGGTCGTGGGCGCGGGCCCGGCCGGCCTGTCGGCCGCCATCAAGGCAGCCGAAGCGGGGGCACAGGTGCTGCTGGTCGACCTGAACCCGGAACTCGGCGGCGCACTGACCTATGCGCGCTTCGGGCTCGAGACGGCAGAGGCAGAGGCGACCCTGAAGACGCTGCGCGAAGCGGCCGGAAAGCTGGGCAATCTGCGGGTGCTGACCGGTGCGACATGCAATGGCTGGTTTGCCGACAACTGGCTTCCGGTGCTGCAGGGCGAGGTGCTCTACCGGGTTCGCGCGAAGCAGGTCGTGGTGGCCGCAGGTTCGCATGAACAGCCGCTGGTGTTTCGCAACAACGACCTGCCGGGTATCCTTTTGTCGTCCGCGGCGCAGAGACTGATGCGACACTATGCGGTTCGTCCCGGTCAGCGCGCCGTGGTCTTTGCGGGCAACCGGGATGGATATCTCACGGCTCTCGACCTTCTTGACGCGGGCGTATCGGTGTTCGCCGTTCTAGATCCCGCCGCCGATGCGGCCGGCAAGATACTCGCGCAACGCCTCGTCGAGCGCGGCGTTCGGATCATCCCGAATGCCACCGTCACGGAAGCATTGGGGACCGGAGGCAATCGCCATATCAGAACCATTCGTTTCAGCACACCCGAGCGTGGCGCGGAACAGCTGGACTGCGATCACCTCGTGGTCGCGGCTGGCTACACGCCATGTTACCAGCTGCCCTTGCATGCCGGGGCAAAGCTGGGATTTGACGAGGCCAGTCGGCAATTCGTGCTGAGCAATCTGCCGGAAGCGTTTCATGTCGCCGGATCGGCGGCAGGATATTTCGACCTGAAATCGGTGCTGCGCAGCGGCGAGATCGCGGGCGCAGCCGCGGCGCAGGGCGCCGGCCATGCCTGCGTCCACCCTGACATCATCCCGGATGCCAGCGCGCCGGAGATGAATTATCTGCAAGACCTGTCCCCCCATCCCAAAGGGCGGGATTTCGTGGATTTCGACGAGGATCTGCAGATCAAGGATATCAAGAACGCCGTCAGCGACGGTTATCGCGAGCTTGAGCTGGTGAAGCGCTATTCCACCGTAGGCATGGGGCCGTCGCAGGGGCGGCATTCCGCCCTGGCAACGGCCCGGATCGTTGCTCGAGAGACCGGGCGCAAGGTGGGCGAAGTGGGGATCACCACCTCGCGTCCGCCCTTCGGCCCCGAAAAGCTTGGCCTGCTCACAGGCCCGAACCATGTGCCCTACCGCCATACCGCCATGCATGCCGAACATGTCGCCGGCGGAGCGAAACTGGCACCGGTCGGGGCCTGGTGGCGGCCGCTGCACTACGCCGGAAATCGCGACGTCAAGAAAGCGATCCGGGATGAGGTCACGCTTGTGCGCAATCAGGTCGGCATGCTGGATGTCTCGACCTTGGGGAAGCTGGCGATCCGAGGTCCGGATGCCGGCGCTTTCATCGACCGGATCTATACGATGGCCCATGCCAGGCAGCCGGTGGGTCGCGTCCGCTACTGCCTTATGCTGAACGACATGGGATCCGTCATCGACGACGGGGTGGCCTTCCGCCTGTCCGAGACCGAATTCTACGTGACCGCCACCACCGGCGCCGTCGCCCGCGTCTTCACCGATATGCTGTTCCTGAACACGCAATGGGGCATGCAGGTCGATATCCAGAACGTGACCGCCGCCTTCGCCGCGATCAATGTCACCGGACCTGCGGCCCGCACGGTCCTCAAGGCCCTGGGAGGCGACATAGATCTCTCCCCGGACGGCTTCCCCTATCTCAATGGCCGTAGCGGCGTGATCGGCGGGTGCCCGGCTCGCATCATGCGCATCGGGTTTACCGGCGAGTTGAGCTACGAGCTTCACGTGCCGCAATCTTTCGGAGCGGCACTTTGGCGAAAGCTGCTGGAGGCAGGGGCACCCTACGGTCTGCAACCCTACGGGCTGGAAGCCTCGCGTATCCTGCGTCTGGAAAAGGGGCATATCATCATTGGGCAGGATACCGATGCACTCTCGGCGCCGGATGAGCTGAGCATGGGTTGGGCGCTGTCCAAGACCAAGGCCCGATATGTGGGGAAGACTGCCGTAGAAGCGCGCAGCAAGCTGGGCCTGAAGCGCAAGCTGTGCGGCTTCGAACTGCCCGAGGGGCACGGCATCCGGCTGGCGGAATCCTGCCTCGTGCTGCGGGACGGACGCCCGGTGGGCTTTGTCACATCGACCTGTTTGTCGCCAACCCTGAACAAATGGATCGGGCTCGCCTATGCCGACCCGCGTGATGCGACGCCGGGATCCAGTCTCCGCATACGTGGCCTGTGTGGCAAGGAACTGGAGGCCAGAGTGGTGCCTACCCCATTCTATGATCCCGAAAACCAGCGGCAGGAGATGTAAGATGCTTCCGCGCCACCATCCTGGGATCTCGGTCGGAATTGACCCGAGCTTACGCCACAGCGCCTTGGCGCAACGCCTTGCGCGAAGAGATGCGCTCCCCGGGGCGCATGAGAACGTTGTTTTCGACTGTACCCAGACGGAGCGTTTTGGGTTGCGTGGCCCAGGTACGATGGACTGGCTCGGTGAAGCAGGTCTGTCCGCACCCGAGTCGGTGAATACTGCGCTTGCCCTGCCTTGCGGCACGTCAGTGCTGCGGCTGGGTCAACATGAGGTGCTGCTGACGGCGCCTCCCGGTGGCAGCGGTGCGCGGTTGCGCGAGTTGCGCAAGGCCTGGCACGACAGTGAGCTTCCGTCCAAGGGATACGAAGCCTATCGCGACGAGGGCTGGGCGTGGTTCGTGATATCCGGCCCCGCAGCGCCCGCGCTGATGCGGCGGATCTCGATGGCCGATCTGAGGCCGGAGAGCCTGAAACCGGCTCATCTCGCCCAGACCCGCGCCTTGCATCTGGATGCGGTTGTGGCTCGTTTCGACCGTTTTGGCGCGGTGTCCTACGACATCTTCATCGACATCGCCTCGGCGGCGTTTGCGCTGGATGTCCTGACCGAGACCGCGGCCGGAACGGATGCCGGCTTTCAATTGGCTGCTCTTCATCCCGCTGAATAGTTCGGCTCTCTCCTGGTCCTTGCCCGCAGCAGCCGGAGCGCACCGTCGTCGCCGCGTCTATACCGCGGCAACCAGCTGCACCTCCACGGGCGCATTGCCCGGCTTTTTTTGATGTTCGGGCTGCCGGTATCGCGCTGTGATGCGCTAAGTATGTGCGTTACCGAGCACCGCCCGGAGCCCTGAGTCGTTCTGGCGGAGACGTTCCTCGATCCATTGCGCCGTGCGGTCGTAGGCGTCCGAAAACAACTCGGAATGCCGACTCCAATCCATGAAGCCGATCGTGCTCGAAACCTGCGGACAGACCAAGACATCCTCGTCGCCGACGGCAATGTCCTGCGGCCCGTGTGCCAGCACACTCGCGGCTATAACCTGAAGCATGCTCGGAACCTGCGGCAAGGGGGCACGGCCGAAAGGGTTCAGCAGGGCGACCGCCAGTTCCGATCTTCCGGGGATGCGGTCATAGTCGATGTGGTATTTTTGCGGTCCACTGGACCCAAAGCTCACGATGACATTGGGGCCGGTCTTGAGTTCCCTCATCTGTTCCAGCGGCAAATTGTTCATGATGGCGCCGTCCACCAGCATATCGCCGTCAGCCGTAAAGAACGGTGGCAGGACACCCGGGAGCGAGCCGGATGCCCGAACGGCTTGCCAGAGTTTTCCACGACGGTGGACATGGGGCTGACGGCTGCTCAGATTGGTCGACAGCGCAAAGAACGGAAGCCAAAGATCTTCGATCAGAACGTCGCCGTATTCCTCCCGAAGGGCTCGATCGAAGGCTTTGTGATCCAGAAGCGCGAAACGCGGCAAGGTGGGGCGCCGAAACGCCCGACTCTTGACAAATATGTTGTGCGTGCCGCGGTCGATCTGCTCCGCATCCAACCCTCTTGCGAAGCCGGCCATCATCGCCGCTCCGGAACTCGTCCCGCCGAGGTAGTCGAAGCGCCCGCCCGCCTCGACGAAGGCCTTGTAGACGCCCAGATGGGCGCTGCCCAGGGACCCACCCCCCGCCGCCACGAAGCCACGTGCCTTGCAGGAAATAAATCGGACCAGGCGCTGGATATCAGCCCCGTCCTCCAGCGCAACATGATGATGCTGGCCGACATAGGGACGGTCATCGAGCCACGCAGAGGTGCCGGAGACCGCAGCCGAGCGATTGTCGTGAATTAGGACAAGCCGACCGGTCGATGGTGGATGGACCGATAGCACCAATTCCTCGGACGTGTTCAAGCGAGGCGAGGAGGACGCGTTCGCCAGCAACAGGACGGTATCGGCCTGGCGAATGCAGACTCGTGTCCATTCATTAGGTTCTTCATCGGCGACGTAGACAACGAATTCAGCTTGCGCCTCCAGTTCGTTCAACCAGTTAAGGATCGGCTGGTCGTCGATCGGACGACCTGCGAACTTCGCGTGGACATCAAGCCGGGAAACGAACTGAGCGCGCGTGACCGCGCCGAGCTCTTGCTGTAGGTGCCCGATGAAAACCGGTGAGATGCGACTTCCGCCGGCTGCAATGATGGCAAGCGTTCGGATCTTGGCAGGTTTCTGGAGACGTGACAAAATCGGAGATTGCGTGGCGAACCGGCGCGCCAGAGATATTGTGACCGCCTCTCTCAGGTTCGGCAAAGCCTCGGCCGCCTTCTCGAAATGATTACGACTGATTTCAAGGACGATCGAATCGCGCGCTGCAAGGACAGTGGCCGTACGGGGCAGCCCTGCAAAGAAACCAATTTCGCCGACTAGTTCGCCCTGTGCGATCTCGGCGACCGAGCCAATCGGATCTCCTTTGTGTACCGTAAAGCGACCGGACAGCACGACGAAGAACCTGTCCGATGGATCGCCTTCGCGAACCAGGACCTCACCGCGCCTCAGGACCCGACGGTCGGATTCGGCAGCCAAAGCCTCGAGCGCCAGCAACGACGCCCGATCGAACATCAATGTCGCCGACAATAATCTCGCGGCGAGAGAATCGACGGAGGACATTTGAGCCATCCCGGGTACGCATTCGCTCCGGTAATTGTTGTACCGCTCGTGTTTGCAGCGTCGCAAGGCGCGATCCGAGCCGAACCGCAACGTTGCCGGCTGGAGCCCGTCTATGGATCAAAATTCTGATGTGCCGACCTTATGCCAAGCATTGGTTCACTGTGGTGTCTGCGAGACGCTCGATCCGCGGCAACTGGTGGGATTCGCCAGGCCATCTCGAAGGCGCGCCGTCGCTGCGGACGTTCAAGCGAAGGGCGAGACTCCGAACAGCCAGCCGTGCAGCCAGAGCCCGAACAATGCGAAAGCCACCAAGCCGATGCCCACAGCAATCAGGTCGCTAAGCGGTCGCACGACCGCGGGTGCCGGATCCCCGCGTGGAATGACGGCAATGAGATCGACAATCGCGTAAACCAGAAACGCTCCGAAGACTAGGAGCGAGGCAAGGTCGCCATCGGCCAGGAGGTGGCCGATGGCCCATAGGATGATGCCCACCAGCACCGGGTGCTTCAGCCGATGCTTGATTGCACCCGCGGGCAAGTAAGCGGCTGCCAGAAAGACGGTCCGCTTTGAACATCCGAGGCCCGAAGCTGCCGGTCCTCTCGGCCCGAAACGCGCGTCCGAGTAGTGGCTTGGCGATGTCCGTAGTTGCGCAAGCCGGACCTAGCGAGCGACCGCATAGTTGTGGTCGTCATTAGACAGACGAGCGAACCGCAAAACTGCCCGCACTAAGGCATTGATATTGCTGTTGTCAAAACCTGGAGATTTTGGAGCTACTCCCCAGCTTTCGGCCGCACATCCGGCACACTCTGGGCTTTCGGGAAGCCATGACCGAACCGGAGAATTGTTTGGACTTTGAGGGTGGTAGAGGGAGAGGAACCGACATCCAACCTTCTCCAGCAGAAAATGCGTTCCGCGCGTGTTGCGCGACCCTTTGAACGCTTTCCAGCGTCTCCTCGGCCAAAACCACCGCCCGGGGCGGATCATCGTTTTCGGGAGTGCGCAAAGGCGAAACGACCAAAATCGTTAGCCCCACGGCTTCGTACCAGCTGAAGCAGGCTCAGCCTATTGGAACGATTGGGATCGAGAAGTGTTCTCATGGCGACGGGACACGTCTCAAAGGAACTCCAAAACCATGAAGTACAAACAACAGATAATCTCGGGGACCGCGCTTGGCTTGCTGATGGCGTCCTCGCCGATAGGCGCCTACCCGTTGCAAAACAGCGCCGACCTTTCCAGGCAGGCGACGCCGCTTATCCTAGTGCAGTCCGTTTGCCAGGAGGGCGAAAGCGCCGAGGCCTGTGCCGCTCGCCAGGCCAACGAGGCGCCAGCTTCCGAGCAGCCGGCACCACCGGCAGAACCTGCTCCGGCACCCGCGCCAGCGCCTGAGGCCGCACCCGTGCCTGCGGAAAAGGCCCCTGCAGAAGCTGCACCTGCGGCAGAGCCTACCCCCAGTCCGTCAGAACAGGCCCCGGCCGAGCCGGCTCCTCAGCCCCCAGAACAACCCAAAGCGCCTGCGACCGAGCAGCCTGCTGCTACGCCTCCGGCTGCGACCGAGCCGGCTCCGCAGCCTCAAGCTCAACCGGAAGCGCCTGCTGCAACCGAGCAGCCTGCTACCACGCCTCCGCCCGCGAAGGAGCCAACTGCACCGCAAACCGAGGCTCCGGCAACGGGGGCTCCGGCTGCAACTGAGCAGCCCGCAAAGGCGGGTCAAGCACCCGCCGACGCGAGTGCCGCACCTGCGAACCCCGACGCAGCCCCTGTTTTGGACAGTCAGAAGGAATCTGCTCCGACCAATGGACCAGCACCCGCAACGACGGGAGAGCAGACGGCCCAACCGGCACCGCCAGATGCGGGTCCCCCTCCGACGTCGGACGCTTCAGCGACCGAGGCTGCCCAGCCTAAGGAGATTGAGTCCGTAAAGTCAGAAGAAGGCTCGCGGCGCGACCGCTCGCCCGATGAGGAGGGGCGAAAGCGCGAGCGTCCGGAGGGAACCGACGTGGTCCGCGAGATCGGCGACCGGATCATTGTCCAGTTCGGCGACCATATCACGGTCGAAAGTAACGACCGGCCGCGCATGACTCGCGGCGCCAAGGAGGTCTACTATGAAGACCTTCCCCGTGGCCGCATCCGCGAGACGATCGTGCGCGAGAACGGCAATCAAATTGTCACTGTGCGGGATCGATATGGCAACGTGATCCGGCGCTCCCGCATCACTCCGGATGGCCGCGAGTTCGTGATGGTCTATGTTGACGATCAATACTATCGCGACAACAGCTGGCGGGATCCGGGCCTCGATCTGCCCCCAATCCGGCTCACGATTCCGGTGAATGAATATATCCTAGATGCGGCCGACGAAGACGACCCGCAGCGATACTACACGTTTCTGGACCAGCCTCCGGTCGAGCGCATCCAGCGACTTTACTCCGTTGACGAAGTGAAGCGCTCAGCCCGTCTTCGTGACATTGTCCGCCGCGTGGACCTCGATACGCTGACTTTCGAGACCGGGTCAGCTGATATACCTGAAGGCGAATTGGGAAAGCTGAAGGGTCTCGCCAAGGCCATGGAAAAACTATTGGGCGAGAATCCGGCTGAAACCTTTCTGATCGAAGGTCACACCGACGCTGTCGGCTCGGACGAAGCCAATCTCGCGCTATCGGACAGGCGTGCCGAATCCGTCGCGTCCGCCCTCACCAACAGCTTTGCAATTCCGCCGGAGAACTTGGTAACGCAGGGTTACGGCGAGCAGTATCTGAAGGTGAAGACCGAAGAAGCCGCTCGTGAAAATCGGCGGGTTGGCATCCGCCGCATCACGCCACTAGTCGCGCCTGTAGCAAGCGCCAACTAACGCAATAACAGCCGGCGATTGGTCATCAATCGCCGGCTGCCAGAAGTCCCGATCTCGGCCGACCCGGCACTTTTCGCGGCCGGATGCTTGGTAGCCGCTTTGGAGGCATGGCTGTGCCGTCCTCCATAAAACTACTCCCCGCGGCGGTGAACACCACACCAGCTGATTCAAACACATCACATATTCAAGCACATCACATACGGCGGCCCTGCTCCGTTGTCTTGGATGAGGATTCATTTTGAATAAGCCCCTCTACTCAACGCAAGACGTTGGCTATCTAGTACCTGCATCTGGATTTGAAGGCCTCGTTTTGTCTGCAGCCGAAATCGTCAGACCGGCAGCCCGAGCTGCTTTCGAAGGCTTTTGTCGAATGCGGACGCGGGGACGAAGCGGCGCAGGAGACTGACCTGGCGCGCCATTTTGCCCGCCGCATAGCGCCTCTTGGGCGCGGGATCCGTCGCAGCCGCCAAAATGGTCTTGGCTACCACTTCGGGCGCATCGCCTTTTTCCATCGATTTCCGCACGGCTATGGTCATGCCAGCGCGCGCGGAGTCATAGACATCAAGCAACTGATCGGGGGCGGCGAGATTGTCCTCGAATGACGTACGGGTATAGGCGGGCTCCACCAGTGAAACGCGAATGCCGAACGGGCGCAATTCGTGATCGAGTGATTCGGAATAACCTTCGATGGCATGTTTGGTCGCCGAGTAAAGCGCGAAATAAGGGGCTGGGATAAACCCCTGTACCGAACTCAAATTAACGATTCTGCCCTCCCCTTGGCGTCGCATTGCCGGCAAGACCGCGTTAGTCACGCGCAAAACGCCGAACACGTTCACGTCGAACAAAGCCTGAGCCTGTGCGATCGAGGACTCCTCCGCGCCGCCAAACAGACCCATGCCGGCATTGTTGACAAGCAGGTCGATACGTCCGGCCTTAGCCAGAACGTCATCGACCATTTTCGCGACGGACTCATCATCGGTCACGTCACAGGCCAGCATGGTAATGCCACCGGAGCTTTCGGCGGCTCCGCGACGGCTGGTTCCGAATACGCGAAAGCCAGCGCTTAGCAAGGCGACGGCGGTAGCCCGCCCGATGCCGGAAGATGCCCCTGTCACCAGGGCGACGCCAGGATTTGTCTTGTTCATGGAAATCATTTCTTTCTTTGTGTTGGACAGGAGTTGGGGAAGTATGAAAGGCCGGAGCGAAGGGGGGGTCAGCTATGAGCGCCCCTGGCGCTCTCGTCGGGTCGCTGGCGCGGTCCAGCGCCTGAACAAGGCGCTGGCATTCACGCCGCCAAAGCCGAAGCCATTAGAGATCGCGTACTCCATCTCCATTGGCCGGGGCTCGTTTGCGACGAAGTCGATGCCGTCGGCGGTCGGATCGGGAGCGCTCAAATTGAGTGTCGGCGGTGCCATCTGGTCCCTGATTGCCAAGATCGAGAAGATGGCTCCAAGCCCGCCGGCCGCGCCCAGCAGGTGTCCGGTCGCCGATTTCGTCGCGCTGACAGCTATCGCGAAATCGCGCCCGAATACGCTCTTGATCGCTTCGATCTCACCCAGGTCGCCGACTGGCGTGGAGGTCGCATGCGCATTGAGATGACGAACCTCGCGCGGCGAAATCCCTGCTTGCGCGATTGCGATCTCCATGGCCCGGCGCGCACCGCCGCCGTCCTCGGGACCAGAAGTGACGTGATGAGCATCCGCCGTCGTGCCGTAGCCGACGAGCTCGGCGAGCGGCTTTGCGCCGCGCGCCAGCGCGTGGCTCAACGCCTCGATGACCAGCACGCCGGCTCCTTCGCCCATGACGAAGCCGTCCCTCGACATGTCGAAGGGGCGCGAGGCTTGAGCCGGCGCCCAATTGAAGCCGGTTGAAAGAGAGCGTGCGGCAGCAAACCCACCGAGACTGACGATGTTCATGCACGCTTCCGTACCCCCGCACACGGCAATATCAGCTTCGTTCGCGCGGATGAGACGGGCCGCGTCGCCGATCGCCTGGATGCCGGCCGCGCACGCCGTCACCGGTGCGCCCAATGGACCTTTGAAGCCATAACGGATTGAGATCTGGCCCGCTGCGAGGTTCACCAGGAAGGACGGCACCGTAAAGGGCGACAGGCGGCGGGCGCCACGCAGGTCGACCGTGCGCACCGCCTCGGTGATGGCTGGGAACCCGCCGATCCCTGAAGCGATGATCGTGGCTGTGCGCAGGCGATCCGTCTCCAGGACAGGCTTCCATTTCGCCTGCGCAAGCGCCTCTTCCGCCGCCGCCAGCGCAAAGAGAATGAACCGATCTACCTTGCGCTGATCCTTGGCAGACAGGACGTCATCAGGATCGAAACCAGCGTCCGGATCTTCATCCAAGGAGGGAACCACGCCGCCAATCTTCGCCGGCAGGTCTCCCACCACATCGTCCGGAAGCCTACGGATGCCCGAACGACCGGCCAAAAGGCGTGACCAGGACGCTTCAACATCGGCAGCAAGGGGCGTGACCGCTCCCATGCCTGTGACAACAATCCGTCGCATTTATTTTCCTATCGATTCAGGTGCGCCGCCAGAACGACTCGGCTGTGCCTGGGGCCGGCCTAGCGCGACCGGAAGAAAGACCAGAAGGGCAAGCGCCGAACACGTGGTCAGGATGACGGCAAGGGAAGCGGACGGTTGCAGTGGCAAGATGCTGGCAAACGACGAGCCGATGGCTGCGCAGCCCATCTGCAGAAAACCGAGCAGCGCGGATGCCAGCCCGGCCTGCCGGCCAAAAGGATGGAGTGCGATCGCGGTGCCGAGCGGATTGATCAATCCCATGCCGAAAAGATACAGCGCGATGGCCATGGTGAAGGTCATGAAGGTCGGTGCTGCGGCGAACGCGAACATGGAGAGGCCGCCAGCATGTGCGATGACGAGGCCGATCGTTCCAACAGTACGCTGGCCCCAGCGACGAGCCAGGCGGGGCGCGAGAAACCCCGCCGCGATGACGATCAGAACCGTCGTCGCGAAGGACAGTCCGAGTTCGGAGGCGGTAAGGCCCAGCTCGCTCATCAGGACCGCGGGCGCCGCGGCGAAAAAGGTATAGAGCCCGCCGATGATAAGGCTGACTGAGAGGGCGGGAAGCAGAAAGCGCGGATCGATGGCTAAGCGGCCATAGGCGGATGCCACGGCCGAAGCCGCCAGCGATGACCTGCGGTCCGCCGGATGCGTCTCGCCGACGCGCCTGTAATAATGCAGCGCGAGGGCCACGGGGAATGCCGCAACGACAAGGAAGGTGATCCGCCAGCCGAAAAGGCCATCGAGCGCACTTCCGAGCAAAGGCGAAAAGCCCGGCGCAGCCGCCCCGGCAATCATGGTCAGTGCCAGAGCCCGTGCGAGCGCCTCGCCGTCGAACAGGTCACGTGCGATGGCGCGAGACAGAACCGAGGCAGCGCAAGCCCCTAGAGCCTGGACTACACGGCCGAGCACCATGAAGGACAAGGTGTTGGCGAAGGCACAAACGACGCTGCCCGCGACAAAGACTGCAAGGCCCCCCAGCACCAGCCAACTCCGGCCGAAGCGATCTGAAAGTGGTCCGGCCAGAACCTGTCCGAAGGCGAATGCAACGAAGAAGCTGCTCAAAGTCAGGCCAAGTTCCCGGGAGGAAACGCCGAGGTCGGCGCCAATCCGCGGAAAGGCGGGAAGGATGATGTTGGTGGCAAGCGCGCCGAGCGCAGCCAGACCGGCAAGCAGGAACAGAATTCCGCCGGTCAGGTGGCGCTCGGAAGGCGCGGGGTTCGCGATCGAAAGCGCGGACATCACGGCTTCCTGCTCACGACCAAGCATGTCGACGTGCCATGCGCGTGAAGCCTGCCCTGGGCGTCCTCTATCCTGCCCTCCAGCGTGATGACCGTCCGGCCGCGCGAGACCACACGGCCGATCACACGCATTTCGCCGGAATCGACGAAGATCGGGCGGACAAACTTAGCGGTGGTTTCATGTGACGGACAGGTTTCACCGGGCGAAAGCGTCGTCTGGGCGGCAAGTGCCATGACGGTGTCGAGCATCGTCATGATCCAGCCGCCGTGAACCGTATTCGTCAGGTTGTAAAAGCGCGGCTCTGGGGTGGCCAGGAGCCCGACCTTGCCTTCCTCGGGAGGAAGCAAGGTGAAAGGGAGCGTCTCCGCCATCGGCGGGCGGGGAATGCTCCCCTCCGCAAGCCTCGCAACCAGCTCAAGCCCGGACCAGCCCGCCATGTCGGCGATTGAAGCAATTGCGCTGCGCGTTTCCGCCGGGGACATCGTCACGTGCGCGCTCCCGGCTGGGCAACGACTACAGGCGACCCTGCCAGCACGTACTCGGCCGCCGATTGCAGGAATTGGCTCGACAACTGCTCGTCGTTGACGACGCGCGAGAGAAGCACGGCACCGACCATTGTCGATAGAATGGCCATGGCCTTAGCGCTGGGCTTTTCGCCGTCCGCCGGCCCAACCCAACTGCCGAGCATCTCAAGGTATTCCTTGATGCCGGCCTCGAATGACGCCTTCACCTCGTCGCCCTGCCTGGCAGCATCCGAACCGAGCGCAACGACCGGGCAGCCATCCATCCTTTCTCCGCGATGGTCCGTACTGAGATAGAACGAGATCACTGCCTCGAGCGGATTCTCCGGGTTTGCCGCAGTTGCGTCCGACCAACGGTGGGTGGCGCTCTCCATCGCCCGCTTGGACGCCTGCGCCGCCAGATCCTCCTTTGACGCGAATTGCTTGTAAAAGGCGCCCTGCGTCAGCCCCGCACCCTTCATCAGATCCTTGAGGCCGATGCCGTCAAAGCCGCGCTCGCGAAAAAGGCGGCTTGCCACATTGATGACGGTCTCGCGGTTTTCTGCGGCCTGAATTCGGCTCACTCGCATCGTCGCTCTCCTTTTTTGATTGCGTTCGTAATCTATAAACGATATAGAAGTCGAACGCAATCTATTTTGAGATGAGGCGACGAGCGTGAAAAAGAGAACCGTTATCTTATTGGGATCGACCCTGACGGCGATGTCATGGGCGGCGGCATTCGCCACGTTTGCTACTCCTGCGCAGGAGGCGCCTTTGGTGACCGACCCAAGGCAGGAAGCGCCATTCGTCAGACTTGTGTCGGCAGCGCCAGTGACCGGATCAGAGCGCGGCTTCACCGGCGTCATCGCGGCGAGGGTGCAGAGCAATCTCGGCTTTCGGGTTCCCGGCAAGATCGTGGAACGATTGGTAGACGTCGGTCAGGAGGTCAAAGCCGGTCAGCCGCTGATGCGGATTGACGATACCGATCTGCGCCTTGCGCTTTCGGCGAAACGCAATGCCGTTGCGGCAGCGCGTGCAACAGTCGTTCAGACTGAGCCGGATGAACGGCGCTACGCCAGCTTGCTCCGCGCCGGTTGGGTTCCACGGCAGCGCTACGAGCAGGCGAAGGCTGCGTTGGATACTGCCCAAGCGCAACTTGCCTCGGCCGAGGCCGACGCACGGGTAGCCGAAAACGAGGCGGCCTATGCAGTCCTGTTGGCGGACGCGGATGGAACGGTGGTTGAAACGCTTGGCGAGCCGGGGCAGGTCGTCGCTGCCGGCCAGCCAGTGATCCGGATCGCCAAGGCCGGCCCGCGCGAAGCGGTTGTCGCGCTTCCCGAAACGATCCGGCCGGCGATCGGCTCGGCAGCCGAGGCCAGCCTGTATGGTGGCGACGAGCGTCGATATTCAGCGCATCTCCGGCAGCTGTCGGACTCCGCCGATGCCCAGACCCGCACTTATGAGGCCCGCTATGTGCTCGACGGCGAGGCTGCCGCAGCACCTCTTGGTGCGACGGTCACCATTCGGCTCGCAAACCAGGTGAAACAGCCGGAGGTCCAGGTGCCACTGGGAGCCGTGCTTGATGACGGCCGCAAGACCGGCGTTTGGGTGTTGGAAAGCGCCACCTCAACCGTACACTTTCAGCCCGTCCAGCTTGTTCGTGTTACCAGCGAAACCGCTGTGATCTCCGGATTGAACTCCAACGTTCCTATTGTGTCGCTCGGCGCCCACCTCCTGCAGGAGGGCGCGCGCGTCCGGACTGAGTCCGAAAGTGGGAGCAACTGATGAGCTTCAATCTTTCCGCGATCGCTGTTCGCGAACGCGCCGTCACCCTGTTCTTCATCCTCTTGCTGGTGGCTGCCGGAGCCTACGCCTTCCTCATGCTCGGCCGGGCCGAGGACCCGAACTTCACCATCAAGACCATGACGGTCACGACGGCGTGGCCGGGCGCGACGGCGCGAGAGATGCAGGACCTCGTCGCCGAACCGTTGGAGAAGCGGCTTCAGGAACTGACCTGGTACGACCGGGTGGAGACGACCACACGGCCAGGTTATGCGTATATGACGGTCACGCTGAAGGACAGCACACCGCCATCCGTCGTGCAGGAGGAGTTCTACCAGGCTCGCAAGAAGCTCGGAGATGAAGCCCGCAACCTGCCGCCCGGCGTCTTCGGCCCTTTCGTGAACGACGAATATTCGGATGTGAGCTTCGCCCTCTATGCGCTGAAGGCCAAAGGCATGCCGATGCGGGAACTGGCAAGGCAGGCGGAGGTAATCCGTCAGGACCTCCTGCACGTGCCCGGCGTCAAGAAGATCAACATCCTTGGTGAACGTCCCGAACAGATATTCGTCGAGTTTTCCTACGCAAAACTGGCAACCCTCGGCGTGTCGGCACAGGACATCGTCGCTGCCTTGCAGCGGCAGAACACCGTCACGCCCGCAGGCTCGATCGACACCTTGGGGCCACGGCTCTTCATTCGGGTCGACGGCGCCTATGACAGCGTTCAGGCGATCGCTGACACGCCGATTGTCGCTGCTGGGCGGACGCTCAAGCTCTCCGACATTGCCGAGGTCAGCCGCGGTTATGAAGACCCTCCCACATACCTCATCCGGCGTCAGGGCGAGCCCACCATCATGCTTGCAGCGGTTATGCAGGAAGGCTGGGATGGTCGCGCGCTCGGCAAGGCACTGGAGGACAAGACTGCCGCGATCGCACAGGCACTGCCGCTTGGGATGACGTTGGACAAGGTGTCCGATCAGGCTGTCAACATCACTTCGGCGGTTGACGAATTCATGTTGAAGTTCGCGATGGCGCTCGGCGTCGTGCTGCTGATCAGCCTGCTCAGCATGGGCTGGCGCGTCGGGATCGTCGTGGCGGCTGCCGTCCCTCTGACGCTCGCCGTTGTGTTCCTCATCATGCTGGAAACCGGCCGGTTCTTCGATCGCATCACGCTCGGCGCCCTCATCCTGGCGCTTGGTCTTCTCGTGGACGACGCCATCATCGCCATCGAGGTGATGGTGGTGAAGATGGAAGAGGGCATGGACCGCATCAAGGCGGCGGCCTATGCGTGGAGCCACACTGCGGCGCCGATGCTATCCGGAACGCTGGTGACGATCGCCGGCTTCGTGCCGGTGGGCTTTGCGCGCTCGACGGCCGGCGAATACGCCGGCAACATCTTCTGGGTCGTAGGGTTCGCCCTCATTGTCTCCTGGATCGTCGCGGTGGTCTTTACGCCCTATCTCGGTGTCAAGATGCTGCCGGCGATCAAACCGGTCGAAGGCGGTCACCACGCCATTTACAACACGCCTAACTATCGACGTTTGCGGCGGCTCATCACCTTTGCTGTGCGCCATAAGTTCGTAACCTGCGGTATCGTCGGCATCGCGTTCGCGCTTTCCGTCGTCGGCATGGGCGCCGTCAAACAGCAGTTCTTCCCGACATCCGACCGCCCCGAAGTTTTGGTAGAGGTTCGCCTGCCGGAAGGTGGTAGCATCGAGACAACGACCGCCGCGGTCGAGAAGCTCGAAAATTGGCTGGACAGCCAGCCCGAGGCCAAGATCGTCACGAGCTACGTCGGCCAGGGCGCTCCGCGCTTCTTCTTCGCGATGGCTCCGGAATTGCCTGATCCAGCGTTTGCCAAAATAGTCGTGCTGACTCCCGACGCCGAGGCGCGTGAGGCGTTGAAGCACCGACTCCGAGAGGCAGTGGCGCAGGGGCTTGCGCCCGAGGCGTATGTCCGCGTCACGCAGCTCGTGTTCGGCCCCTACACGCCGTTCCCGGTCGAGTTCCGGGTCATGGGACCCGATTCCACGCAACTCTACAGCATTTCCGAAAAGGCCCTCGACATCATGCGGGGCGTCCCGGACGTGCGACAGGCCAACCGCGACTGGGGCAATCGAACGCCCGTACTTCGCTTTGTCCCCGATCAGGATCGACTGAACCTCATCGGCCTCTCGCCGGCGGAGGTGGCCCAGCAACTGCAATTCCTTCTCACCGGCATCCCCGTTACGCAGGTCCGCGAGGACATTCGCAATGTCCCCATCGTGGCGCGCAGCGCCGGCGGCGAGCGGCTGGATCCGGCACGTCTGGCGGATTTCTCACTCGTGAGCCGAGACGGCCGCTCGATTCCGCTCGACCAGATCGGCCATTCGGAAATCCGTCAGGAAGAGCCAATCCTGAAGCGCCGCGATCGCACGCCCGTTGTCACGATACGCGCGGACATCAATGAGGCGACCCAGCCTCCGGAGGTCTCCAAGCAGATCATGAAGGCCCTTCAGCCGCTGATTGCGTCCCTTCCGGTCGGCTATCGCATCGAAATGGGCGGATCGATCGAGGAGGCTGAAAAGGCCAACACCGCGCTCGGCAAGGTCTTCCCGGCTATGATAGCTGCCATGTTGATCGTCATCATGCTGCAGGTGCGATCCTTCTCAACGATGTTCATGGTCATGCTGACGGCACCGCTTGGCCTTGTCGGCGTCGTACCGATGCTGCTCACCTTCCACCAGCCCTTCGGGTTCAACGCCATTCTGGGCATGATAGGACTGGCCGGCATCCTGATGCGCAACACGCTGATCCTGACCGAACAGATCAAGGAGAACCGCGCTGCCGGCATTGACGACTATCACGCTGTCATCGAGGCCACGGTGCAACGAACGCGGCCCGTCATTTTGACCGCACTTGCCGCCGTGCTCGCCTTCATCCCTCTTACGCACTCCGTTTTCTGGGGTTCAATGGCCTATACGCTGATCGGCGGAACGGCGGCCGGCACGGTGCTGATCCTGCTCTTCCTTCCCGCGCTCTACGCCGCGTGGTTCCGGATCAAGCCGACTGCGGATGAGGTCCATGAGGTTTCGACGGAGGAACCAGAACTGCGACTGGCAATGGCTGCCGAGTAGGGCACTGTTGTCGAGCCTCGTTTTTCTGCACGGGGCGACTGGCGGGTTCGTGTTGTCGATGTGAGTGAGAGTAATCAGTGTGGCAGACGGTAGCGGATGTCCACGTAACTGATTGATCTTGTTGACCAAATGGTAGAGGGAGGGGAACCGGGAACCAACCTTCTCTACGGAGCCGCGCCATGACGGCAACTGAATGCGCCTCGGATACGTTGATGACGACCGGCCTCGCCGGAACCGCGCTTTGGTCGGCTCCCCAAACTCCGCCTCGCTCCGTGCAGATGGGCGTCTCTCACAGTCGACGGGCGGCAATAGCATGACGCCGTCTTGGCGCGGCCCGCCCGCTATTTCCAGAGCTGGACGAACTGCGGCCAGCCACTGCACCTAATGGGCGGTGTAAGCTCCGTCCACCAGATGGTAGCTTCCAGTGATAAAGCTAGCCTGGTCGGACAAGAGGAAGCACACAAGAGCCGCTACCTCCTCAGGTCTCCCGCGCCTGCCCATCGGCTGAAGCCCCGCAATGCGCCGGATGGCTGCTGCCTCCATTTGCTCCGATACGAGTGGCGTTTCGATCCAGCCAGGGCCCACGACATTGATTCGGATGCCCATTCTCGCATATTCCATCGCCGCAACCTTGGTCAGTCCAACGACCCCATGTTTCGCTGCCGTGTATGCGGACGCAGTTGGCAATCCGACGGAACCGAGAACGGAAGACATGTTGACTATTGCGCCTCCGCCCCGATCCAGCATGGCGGCGATCTCGTATTTCATGCAGTAGAAAATGCCATTTAAATTGACGTTTATCAACTTGTGCCAGTTGTCGAGCGGATAGTCTGCCGTTGCTTTTCGAACGCCGTCGATACCTGCATTGTTTACCGCCATATCCAGGCCGCCGCATTTCTGGACAGCGAACTCGACCAGCTTTTCCACGGCTGCCGCATCAGTGACATCGACCGCAAAGTCGTGAGCCCTGCCTCCTTGCGAGCGTATTTCGGCGGCTTTGCTGTGCGCAGCCTCAGCATCAAGGTCGGCAACAACAACCTCGGCTCCTTCTTGTGCGAGTTGCCGTGAAACAGCCGCTCCTATTCCGGAGCCCGCGCCGGTCACAACCGCGATCTTATCTTGGAAGTCATGCTTCATCTCTATCCTTGTGCCCACAGCGACATAACCGAATGGAGCCAGATGGTTGTCACAAGAGGCTTCGTTCATAGCAGATTTCGGCAGCCAAGGCCCCTGTTTGTCCTGTGAACTCTCCTGGCGCCCGACGCCCTCAGCCAACCTGCGTGGCGCCCAAATGAAAGGTTACATCAAGAAGCCGGCCTGACTGGAATTAAGGCATCACACCAGTGAAGCGGTTTGGCGAGCATGGCCGGTCGGCAACGCAACAACGCCGGGTTCCGGTTGTTCCAGGTCAGTTCGGGCAAGGCGCGAGACTTGGCCGACGGGCCTTGGAGTGTTAGAGACGACGGCGGTAGGGCTGACCATTTTCTTAGCAGGTGGAAATGGACAATAACCACATTGCGCGCCGGGGGCTCGTGCTGGGTAGTCTGGCTCTGATGGTTTCCGGATGTACGTCAGCGTTACGACAGGCGGCGGAGCCGATTTCATCCGCGTTCGCACCAAGGCGTGGCCTGGATCCTCGTTACCGACGGCAGCATGTGCGGTATTACGGAAACGAGCAGGCTGGAACGATCGTCGTTGATACTTCGCAACGTTTCCTCTACGCCGTCGAGAGGGATGGGTGGGCGACGCGCTACGGCGTCGGCGTCGGCGAACAGGGACTTTCGTTCAAGGGTACAGCCACCGTCGGCCGCAAGGCGGACTGGCCGTCGTGGACGCCCACCGACAACATGATGAGGCGCAAGCCGCGCCTAGTGCAATACGCCGGCGGGGTCCCCGGCGGACCAAACAATCCGCTTGGTGCGCGGGCCCTTTATCTCTATCGCGGCGGACGCGATACCCACTTCCGGGTGCATGGCACAAACGAGCCGTGGACGATAGGCACAGCGGTATCGAACGGGTGCATCCGTTTGATAAATGACGACATCATTGACCTCTACGACCGTACCCCTCTGGGCACGACGGTGCTGGTTATTTGATGGTCTGAGATGCGCCGCACGCCTGATCTCCGTTGGATGGTGAACTCTGCCAGCACGTCACCGTAAACGTGCCGCGGGGAACCGGGTGCCAATTGTGTCATTTCAGCACTAGGCCTTGGCGTAGTTTGCAGCTAATTTAGCGGGGCTGCATTATTATTTGTGGCGCTTTCATAGGCTATTCCGCCCCTGGGGAAAGGATTGCTTGATGAGCAGGATCTTGATTGCAATGGTTGCCATGCTCGCCGTTGCCAGCCTGAGCGGCTGCGCGAACGATTGGATCGGCAAAGGAAAGGGGAAGGCTCCTCCGCCGGAACCCGCTCCGGTAGAGCAGCCCGTGATTAAATAAGGACCGGCTTTCGGTGAGTATGGGAAGGGCCGCCAGGCCCTTCCCCGTCGATACGCAGGGCCAAGGCCGATAGCCTACGGCGCGATTGGCGGGCATAGGCTGTTCCTAGGCCTGCGCTTCGTGAAGTTCGAGAACGCGGCGATGACGCTTGTAAATGGCCGTCTCTTGCTTGTGGCCCTGCTGCCGCTCGCGGCAGCGGCATGTCAGACGAAAGACCTGCCGGCCCAGCCGAATTTCGTTTCTTTTGCCGATGGCAGAACTGCCTCTCAAGATAAGGACGAGCGGTTCTTCATCGAGTTCCGCTCCCGCTACGCCCTCAGCTACGGCCACACTTACGCAGTTTTTGGGCGCTTGAACCAAGACGGGAGAATGGTCGATCCCCAAGTCGCGGGCCTTCACCCGGCTTCGAATAGTGCAGTTCCCTACGTTCTGGGCCATTTCGTGCCGGTGCCAGCCGAAACCGGGTGGAGTGACGGTGATCTGGAAGAACAATACAGATCCGCAAGCTGGCGAGTCATGCTGACTCGGGACGAGTACAACAAAGTCGTTGCCTACATCCGGAAGCTGCAGGCGAAGTCCCATGTCTGGCAGGCAACTGTCTTGAACTGCAACAGCTTCGTGGCGGACATCGCGCGCTCCATGGGGTATAAGACCCCCGCTATTCAGCTCCGGCCGCAACAATTCATAACTAAGCTTCGGGAAATGAATACATAACCAAGTTTCGAGGAATGGATGGGGCCGAATGCGATCGGTACTGCCCCCCGGCTGTCGCATTAGCGGATCGCTGCGCCTGAAGGTCGGCTGGTGACGAAATCGAGGGGATGGGTGAAGTGGTACAGTCCCAGATCGCAGAAAGGGCGACGGTGGCCTGAAGTGAGCCTTGCAGTTGCCTCAGTTGGCGAGATCATATGGGTGATCGGCGTCATTGCTTGGTACGTGATCCGGTATCCCTTCGAGCGCCGGGCGAGGCGTGTGCGAATTGTAGCTGGCGGCCGCTCACGTTCCGACACCGTCGGGCTTGCATCGGCTCTTTTTGGCCTAGCGATCCTGCCTGCCTTCTATGTAGCCACCGGCATCCCTGGAGCGGCTGACCATCCGGCCAGCGCGTGGGCGGTGGCTCTCGGCACCATCATCTTCTGCTGCGCGTTGTGGATTTTTCGCATATCCCACAAGGAACTTGGCCGTAACTGGTCGATTACGCTGGAGATTCGCGAACGGCATGAACTGGTCTGCGCCGGGCCATACGCCCTAGTCCGTCACCCGATGTACACCTCGTTCCTGCTCATGGGGCTCGGCCAGATCTTTCTGCTGTCGAACTGGGTTGCGGGCATTTCGGGTTTGATTGGTTTCGCAGTCCTTTTTCTGCTGAGAGTGGATAAGGAAGAGCGTATGATGCTGGAGAATTTCGGCTCGCAATACCGTGCCTATATGGAAAAAACCAAGCGAATAGTCCCTTATCTTTATTAGAGGTCGTTGATGCGAGGCCGAGCCCTCAAGCTTTCGGCGCCCCGGCGCCTTGTTGGCGATCTGATGAGGTTTTCGATCGGCGTGCCACGGGTCGCAGTGCAGCGTCAGATGAACCTCGGCCCACTCGTAGCGGCTAGAATGGCGCAACAGACCAGGCCCTCTTGGACAGCGATCTTCCTGAAGGGATACGCGCTTCTCGCCCGAGAGCTGCCGGAGCTACGGCGCGCCTATGTCAAGTTGCCCTGGCCGCAGCTTTACGAGTATCCGGTAAGCGTAGCCTCGATTGCCCACGAGCGCGAGTATGACGGTGAGCCGGCCGTTCTGTTAAGCTGCATCAAGTGCCCGGAGCGCTATTCCATCACGGAACTTGAGGCATCGATCCACGCGGCGCGGTCACGGCCGATTCTTGAGGTCACGGAGTTCCGGCGTGCCTTGCGGTTGGCACGTGCGCCCGCGCCACTCAGGTGGCTGCTTATGTGGCTAGGCCTGAATATCGCCCGGCAAAGGGCAAATTACTTCGGTACCTTCCAACTGTCTGTCTATTCGGGTCTCGGCGCGGAATCACTCAACCCGCTCACACCATTGACCACGCTTCTTAACTACGGTCCGATCGGCGAAGACGGATCGGTGAATGTCCGCATCCACTACGATCACCGGGTGATGGATGGAGCGAACGTCGCACGAGCACTAGAGAGATTCGAAAAGATTCTGAACGGCGCTGTCGCCAATGAAGTGGTGCTGCTCGGTCAAAGTGTTGCCGCTCCTGCAAGGCAGAGGAACGCGACATGATTTCGCACTGTGAATTCCGGCCCGCGGTCGTCGTGATTGGCGGGTCGGCTGGAATTGGACGGGCAATTGCGAGCGTCGCTGCACGTGAGCGCGGTGCGGTTGTGCTCGTTGCCCGCTCGCCCGAGGGTTTGGCGGCCGCGGCGGCTGAGGTTCGGGAGGGGGGTGGCGAGGCATTCACGCTCGAGTTGGATCTCGTGGCAGGCGATGCGCCAACGCGCCTAGAGGACTTTCTGTCCGCACACGGCCTGGTCTGTGATGTCCTGGTCAACAGCGCAGGCTATGGCCTACGGGGCGCGGCGACGGCGCTCCCTATTGATGGCCAGCTCGGCATCATCGATCTAAACATACATTCCCTCAGCGAATTGACCCTCCATTTTCTGCCGGGAATGGTGGCGCGCGGGCGGGGCGGGGTGCTCAATCTCAGTTCCGTGGCCGGGTTCGTTCCTGGGCCTTATATGGCTTTGTACTTCGCCAGCAAAGGTTTCGTGCGCTTCTTCTCAGAAGCGCTTCATCAGGAATTGCGCCGAACCGGTGTGACTGTCACATGCGTGGCACCAGGGCCGGTGTCGACGGAGTTTCTCGAAAGGTCCCGCGCCTATCAGACGCCGCTCTTCAGTATCTTGCCCAAGCTGGATCCGGAGGATGTGGCCGAACGCGCGTGGCGAGGGTTCAAATCCGGTCGTCGCCTCGTCGTACCGGGAATCTCGGCCAAGTTGGCTGCCCTTGCGGCGGCGCTCCTGCCTTCTGCAGCGATGCTGCCCCTGATCGGCCGGCTGCAACGCGGCGGCAATGATCCATGTCCTTGCGGTTCAGGTGTGAAGTTCAAGAAATGCTGCGGTACCCGCCAGTTCCAGCTACGCCGGGGCCCTCGGGGAATTATCCCCTGATCGGACCAGCACGCCACTGCTCGCCATTCCAGAAGTCGCTGAAGGTCTTGGTTGCTGCTCAACGACCAAACGCTTCAGCAGCGAGGTGAACCACTTCGAAAAGGGAACCGGCCACAGGAGCCGATGAGGCCGTGCGACCCAAGCCGACGCTACGGTGCTTGAGTCTATCTCGGTTCGGATTTCGCTCGCGCCTCGTAACTGCTATCCTGAAGACGTGAACGGCAATCCGCGAGGTGCTCTGCACTTAAGATTATGACGGGCTATCCCTCAAGGACGTTGTTGTGTGGGGCCTGGCTGGTTGGAGCCTTCCTCTTATTTTCCGTGCTTGGGGCGAACGCAGCAGAGCCAAAGCGTGTACTTTTGCTGCATTCGTTCGGTCGTGATTTTGCGCCTTTCAGCGAGATGACCAAGAGTTTTCAGGCGGCGCTCGTGAAGCGATCGCCGGAGCCCCTTGATTTTTATGAGGCGTCGATTTTTACAGCACGGTTTCAGGAGCCCGAGAACGAAGGTTCGCTGGTCAAATATCTGCAGGATCTCTTTGCCGGGCGCAGGCTTGACTTGATTGTAGCTCAAGGTGGGCCGGCTGCGGCCTTCGTTGAGAAATATCGGCAACAGCTGTTTTTTGACACACCCATGGTGATAGCAGGGGTCGATGCGCGGCTCACGGCCGATGCCGCCAATACACCCAATGCCACCTACATCGGGGTCAAGCTCGATCTTCCAGCCTTCGTGGAGAATATTCTGCGCGTGCGGCCCGAGACAACAGACATTGCAGTCATCATCGGAAATTCTCCAAACGAGCAATACTGGGCTCGTGAATTGCATCGTGAGTTTCAACCGTTCGCGGATCGCGTGGAATTCGAATGGCTTGACGAGTTGTCGCTCGACGAAATGTTACGCAGGGTCGCCCGCCTGCCGCCGCAGTCAGCCGTTCTCTATTTCATGCTGGCGGTGGATGGAGCAGGTGCCGTGCACCCGCTGGATGCAGCCTTCACACGGATACGCGAAGTCGCCACCGTGCCTGTGTTCGGCTATGGCGACTACCATCTGGGGCAGGGCTCGGTTGGCGGGCCTGCGGATCAAACTCAAGCCATAGGCCAGCAAACCGCTGACGTTGCCCTGCGTATTCTTGCGGGCGAGCGGGCAGCCGATATCAAGACTCCGCTATTTGGACTCGGGATTCCAGCCTACGACTGGCGGGAATTGCAGAGTTGGGGGATTGGCGAAGCCATCCTGCCACCAAACAGCGAAGTTCGTTTTCGGCCGCCGAACGTATGGGATACCTATCGCTGGTACATTGTCGGAACGATCTCGCTGATCGTGTTTCAGACACTTCTCATTGCGAGCTTTCTCGTGCAACGAGCCAGGCGGCGCACGGCCGAGATCGGCATTCGCGCAAAGGAAAGCGAGCTGCGCGTCAGCTACGACCAGGTTCGCCAATTGGCTGGCCGGCTCATCTACGCGCAGGAGGAGGAGCGGACGCGAATTGCGCGGGAACTCCATGACGATGTCGGGCAGCGCGTCGCGTCGCTGTCAATCGGATTGAGCAGCCTCAAGCGGCGCGTCTCAATCCTGATGATACCGCACGAAGCGAGTTGTCGGGACTTCAGCAAGAGGTCGTGGGGTTGGCGAAGGACCTGCGGGATTTGTCGCACGAACTGCATCCAGGAGCGCTTGAGCATGTCGGATTTCTGGAGGCTTTGCGGGGCGACGGGAGAGAGGCATTGAGACCGCGGGTGATCCTTGCGGACGACCATGTGATGGTTGCTGAGGCAATACCTCGACTGGACGACTCCACCTCGAAACTACCCTCGAGCATTCTGACGCGCTCACGCATGACGGAATGACGACGGTGGCGACGGTAGGTAGATGTCGAGGTCGCCGATGGATGGTCCGAAGTCGCGGACGACATCGAACTTTGCCTTTACAGGGTCGCACAGGAAGCGCTTCGCAACATAACGAAACATGCCCATGCCAGGACTGCCCGCATATGGCTTGAGCCGCCGCGCGCGCTCGACGAGTTGCTGCCCATCGGCGGCCCGTCCAACCAGATCGGCGACCTCATCGATCAACCGGCCAAGTGACGCGTCGGAATGGTCATGTCGTGATGCGGATTACCGACGACGGACGTGGATTCCAGGAGAACGGCTCGAACGGACAGCATGGGATCGGGCTGCTGAGCAAAACCAAAGAGCTAGCCCCTCTGCCTCTCAAATCGGATGAGCCGGAGTTGAATCTCTCGTTTCGGAGAGAACCTGACGACCGATCCGAAATTGACGGTCATGACCACTCGCGGAAGAGAGTTCTTGGAACGGTGGCTTGCCGACAACGTGCCCGACCTCGTCGGCGCCGACGTGATTTCAGCGGGCACGGCGACCGATAAACTGTTTGCTGACGCTGGGCAGAAATCGTGGAAGAGACGGGCACGGGTAGCGTCTGAGACGATCCTCGACGCCGTTGTTCATCACCATGGCCCACGGTTGGCAGCGAATTCTCGGTTTGTCACTATGTGCAAGGTCACGCCGAGCACAGCTCCTGTGTCCCATTCCGGGAAGCAAATCCTGGCATCCATCTTGCACCGCCAGCTTGCCGGTTGATCCCGGTCCTGATCGCATACTCTGATCAGGTTAGGCTCGCCGGGCTCGAGGTGGTTGGGGTCTTCGCCCGGCGAGTTTCCATCGCAATACGCCTTGCTCGCATCATCGATGCAGGAATATAATCCTCTAGTTGCGGCGACCCTTCAACGGAGATCGCCATGCCCCAAAAGACCCTCGCCGACACCCTGGCCGCCCGCGAAACCCTCTACGTCAATTGCGGGCATCCGATGTGCTGCAAATCGACCAAGCTCGATATCGCAGCACTGATCGAAAGGCTCGGCCCCGATCACGGCTCAATGCATGACGACCTGGTCGATCTCTTCGGCTGCTCGAAATGGCTTACCACGCCGTCTTCGATGACCCGAACATAAAGCTTGTTTCCAAGTTCCTCGATCTCGACCGAAGTCTTCCACGGTTGCTTGTTCATCAAATTACCCCCTCTGGTTGCTGAACGTCAAAATGTTCCAACCCGCCCGCTGCCGCAAGGTGGCGGGTCTTTACACTTTTGATCTAGTTCGGCCTTCTCTCGAAAGTCGGTTTCCAGTCGTGGTTGCGCGCCCGCTGCTGGCCTTCGTAGTCAGGAACGCATGTGAAGAACACCGGGCTGCGGTCGCGGCCTTCTGCCTTGCATTCATTTAGGGAACAAGCACGAATGGGTGACGTTGCAACCATCTGGGAGAGGAAATTCAGATGGCGGAGGAACCAATCCAGCCGCCCCCGCGAACGGATGAAGAACAGCTTATCCGACGCTTGGTGCAAGCGGCCAATATCACCGAAGATCAAGCTCGCGAGCTAATCACTGTGTTGGGCTACGACTGGGCGTCGCTCATCCGGGAAGCTCGCATTTTGAGCCGCAAAGCCTGACGACGATGGGCGCACATGGCGCGCTACAGGCCCCACCGACAGCCCGGCTAGACAATCTTCGAGAAGCTCCAGGCGAAACTTGTGCCAACGCAACTGTTGGCCAAGCTGGGCCATCTTGAACATTCCGACAGCACAAGACGCTTTTTCGGTTAGTTCGCATTGCAGCGAAGCGATCTGCTTCCGCAATTTCACGGCTTCGGCGAGCCGCTGATCTCTGACCCAACCCCGACCATGCATGGTCCTTACCCACATGAGCAACCCAGGCAGAGGATAGCGCTGCCGGCGTTAATCAAAGAGATGTTCAATTAGTACTATTCTAGCGACTGCTAGACGGCCGCCTGGTCGGTCTTTCTGAGCCTCACCCCGGCGCCGCCGCCGTTCTCGGGGATGAACTCGACGCCGGCGGATTCGAACCAACCGATGCGGTTGTGAATGCGTCGCCTGGAGGAAAGCAGAACCATCTGGGCGTCGCGCTCGCGTGTAGTTCCCGCCTATAAAAGGAGTTTCGCAACAAATTCGCGCGCAAGAACGTTACGGACGTTCGAGACCTGCCACCGGCCGTTCCGCGCTGTGCGCACGCCGCGATTGTTCAAGGCGACTGCCAGACCACGTAGACTGGTGACACCGGAGCGCTGAATCGACGCGATGATTGGCAGCACCGTCTGGGCAAATCGATCAGCTTCATCAATCGATATCTTCCGGCCCTTAGCCGCGGCCTCAGCCGTATTGCTCGGGTTGCCGAGTTTCATGCCGGTCGTCTTGCGAGAGGCGAGGGCGGCTTTGGTGCGTTCCGAGATCAGGCGGCGCTCCTTCTCGGCTAGAGCGGCATAGAGGTGAAGCATGAACGGATCGGCATCGGCACCGAGCTCTGCGACGATGAACGGAATCCGCTGCACCATCAGTCCGGCGATGAATGCGACGTCGCGAGAGAGCCGATCGAGCTTGGCAACGACGACAGGGCATTTGGTTTGGCGGGCCAGGGTGAGGGCAGCTGTTAGTTGGGGCCGTCGATCGAGGGCATCGGCGCCCTTTCCGGTTTCGACCTCAGTGAACTCTTGGATGACCGCAATGCCCTCGGCATCAGCAAAACGGGCCACCGCGGCACGCTGTGCCTCGATGCCCAGACCTGATCGGCCTTGCCGTTGAGTGGAGACCCGATAATAGGCGACTGCGCTCGTCATGCTGCTGTTTCCGGGGTGTTCAAACTGCAAACCACCGTTTGCAGTTTGCTCAAGCGGCCCTGACTAGCAAGTTCAAGCTGTTGATTTGGATGAGAATTCTACTTTGCCGGGTCGGTCGGTCGGGCGGTTTCTGGCCCTGCCAGAGCCTTCGGGGCTTCCTCGTATATCGTGTGAAAGACAACCGGCCCGCAAATTCCTGAACTGAGGTTTCTTTCCACCGCGCTCGCGTCTTCAGCCAGAAGATGGCCGCTGTGACCGATTCACGCCCTGTGCGTCTTCGTTTGGTCTTCGGCGTCGGCGGTTCCGGTCACTGTGGGCTCCACTTCGACCAGTCAGGCTCTTCGCCGAGATCCTCCGGCGCAACTCCCCGCAATGCCTTGATCTCCTTCCAGTCAGGCGGTGAAATGACGATACGCTCAATTTTCGTAACGGCTTGGATAGGTTCCCCGGTGTGTTCGTTGACGATCGTTTCCTTCCAATGAGCCCGAGATTTTAGCCAGAAGATTGCGGCGGTGACGGCCTCGCGACCCTCGCCAGTGGCCTTGCCGAAGAGGTTCTCGGCAACCTTGGCGTTAGCCTTAGTGTGGCCGTGGTCAAGTTCATAACGGTAGTGCTTTCGCAGGGTTTTCGGATCGATGCCAATCAATCCGGCAATGTCGGGCTCCGGCACGCCGTAGCCGGCCAGGGCTTCGACCTGCCGGCGATGAAGCGCGTCGGGCGTATGTTTTGGCCTGGCCATCTCAGGCGCCCTCCTGAGCCCGCTCTGCGGCGACAGCGGCAAAACTACGGCCGTCGCCCTCCAGGATCGCCTCGCTGCCTGTGAAGGCCTGCCAGCGCAGGACAGCAACGTCGACATAGGAAGGGTTGAGCTCGATCGCGTGGCAACACCGGCCGATCATCTCGGCGGCAATGATCGTGGTGCCAGATCCGCAGAGGGGTTCGTAGACCGCCTGGCCTGGAGAGGAGTTGTTCTCGATTGGACGGCGCATGCATTCGACCGGCTTTTGTGTACCGTGGCCGGTGTCGGACTTCCGGTGCGGGATCGCCCAGACAGTGGTCTGTTTGCGATCACCAGCCCAGTGGCCTTTCCTGCCCTTCCTGACGGCATACCAAGCGGGCTCGTGTTGCCAGTGGTAGTCACCGCGGCTGATGACCAGTCGCGTCTTGTCCCAGATGATTTGGGCACGCACGGCGAACCCACTGGCTTCAAGGCTGGTGACGACCGATCCCGAATGAAGGGCGGCGTGCCAGACGTACATGACGTCTCCCCGAAAGAGGGCCCAAGCCTCCCGCCAGTCGGAGCGATCGTCGTTGAGGACGGTTCCTTTCGCCAGACCCTCCGATGGGATGCCAAGGCGCATCCGCCAGGCCGGGTCGTAGTTGACGCCGAACGGCGGGTCCGAAACCAGCAGATGGGGTTTGACGCCGGCGAGTACGCGATCGACATCGGCGGGATTGGTACTGTCACCGCAGATCAGCCGATGCTTGCCCAGCACCCAGACATCGCCCGGCAGGGCAGTCGGATTCTCCGGTGCCTCGGGAACATCGTCGGGATCGGTGAGGCCAGAATTGGCGATGCTGGTGAGCGCTGCGATCTCGATCTCGTCGAAGCCAGTCAGCGACAGGTCGAAGCCAAGTTCACCGAGATCGGCGAGTTCGAGACCTAGCGTCTCAGCATCCCAGCCGGCATTCATCGCCAGCTTGTTATCGGCAATGACGAGTGCGCGTTTCTGGCTGTCACTGAGGCCAATCAGCTCGATGACCGGCACCTCCTGCATGCCGAGCTTGCGGGCCGCTAGCAGGCGACCGTGGCCGGCAATGATGCCGTTCTCACCATCGACCAGGATTGGGTTCGTCCAGCCGAACTCGCGGATCGAAGCTGCGATCTGAGCCACCTGGGCATCGGAATGGGTTCGGGTGTTTTTGGCAAACGGGACAAGCGCCGATGCCGGCCGATAGCGCACTGCAATGGCTGCTTCATCTCTCATAGTTTGATTCTACAGCAGCAGGTAAGGCACTGTAAGAACGACATTTTCCGACAAGTGTTCGCAGATGTTCGCACCCGTGGTGTCCGGGCCATAGCCCAATAACCCCGATAACCCGATAACCTGCTGACATGGATCTCCCCTCAATCCCCTCCCGGGTTACCGCGGTTATCAAGGTTATCGGGGTGTAGGAAATAGCGGCCCTTGTCCCGCAGAACTTCGCCCTTCTGCGCCATCTTGAACAAAAGCTGCTTCGTATTGTTTGTTTTCCACCCCAAAGCCGCGCCTAGATCGGTAGGGGTTATCGGTCCCCGGTTATCACTAAGGAACTCAACGATGACTGAGCGCTCGTCGGTGCGTCGAACCTCAGATGCGTCCCCGATAACCGTCCAGTAACCCGCGGTGAACTTCAGCGCACTCTCCTTCTCCTCGACATCGCGGCCACGGACGTAGAGGGTGACGCCGTTCTGATCCTTGTCCAACACCAGGGTCGTGTCTGCGCACGCCGACATCCCATTGGACCCACTCAGAGCTTCCAGAGGATCGTCGGCGCCACCCTTTTTCGTATGGTGAAGTGCTACCACCGCGATGCCGTTCCCGGTCGCCCATCGTTGCAGCCCAGACAAGATCGCATAGTCGCTCTCATAGGCGTTCTGATTGGCATTGCCCGGCGGCTTGATTCGCTGCAGGACGTCGATCACCACCAGCCGAGGTTCGCCGACGGAGAGGCGCCAGTCGTCGAGGGCGTCGAGGAAGCCGTTGTTCAGCATCGGCGCTTCGCTCACCCAGTCCAGGCTGGACAGATCAGGCCGATGGCGTGCGTCTGGGTATAGCGTCTCGATCCGTCGCTGAATGCGCCGGGGACCGTTCTCCAGGTCGATGTACAGCACGTTGCCCTGCTGGCAACTGATCGCGCCCATGGCGGTGCCGCCGCAGGCGACGGCGAGGGCGAAGTCGATCGCCAGCCATGTCTTGCCCAGTTTCTGGCGACCGGCAAGAATGGCTAGACCCTCGGGAACGTAACCCATCACCACCCACCGGATCGGCGGAAACACCGTCGCCATGAGGATGGTGGTGTTGGTACGCACCAAGCGCTTCGCATTCGTCTGCTCGCGCTCATAGTCTGCTATGGGAACCGGCCCCTGGTTCAGCATGCGACCATCTCTCGCTTCGACGTCATCACGAACAGCTCGGGCAGTCGAGCAGGACGCATGTGTCGCCGATAGAGAGGCAGCAGGGATTCCGCCAGGGCGATCCGGGGAGCGTCGCGGAGCTTGTCGAACGCGCGGTGCCACTGATCCGGCAGTACGACGATTCCGTCTCGGTTTCTCCGCAGCCAATCCAGTGGACGAGCAAAGATATTCAGAGCGCAGTCGAAGCTGTACGTGGCCGCCGCGCCGATCATCTCCTCACCGAGGGCAAAGGCATGACCGGAGTCGGTGGCAAATAGCTCAGTCTTCGGATTCCAGAAGACCAAGTCCTCCTCGGTCTCAACGACAAGCCAGCGGGCGCCGGCTGGCGTTGGCTCAAACAACCCGTCATGAGCCCTGGTCCCGGTTGCCGTCTTGATCATGCTCGGCCGCACGATCGTCGGGACCGACACGCCGGAGGTCGGGGAGAATAGGGTTCCGGGAGGCAAATCCGCAGCCCTCCAGACAATCATCTAGTTGTCGGGGTCGGACTAGGGTTTTCTGATGGACTGTCATTTGGCCCTCCCGGATGAGAAGGCCAGTTCGGCGATCACAAGCGCCAGGGAGAGGGACACTGCGTACTGGGCCACAATGCTGCGGACTTGAAGATCCATCGCGCTGGGCCTAGAATCGGTGACGTGAACCTTGCCAGACAGCATGATGACATCGGCCCGGCGAGCGCCTGCAAGCGCTGCCGGGTCTTCAATTTTGATGAGCATGACCGGTCACTCCCACGATCCGAGGATCGACGAGTGGGTCTCGGCGCGACGACGGCGTTCGTACGCTTCGACATCGTCGAGGGAGTACGTGACCTTGCCCGAAAGCTTGAAAAAGTGTGGACCGATTTTTAGCCAGCGCCAACGCTCAAGCGTGCGCGGGCTGACGCGCCAGCGAAGCGCGAGTTCGGTCTGGTTGAGGTATGTGGGGGAGGGCGCAACCATTCAAAGGCTCCTTTGCCTGGGTTCGCAGCGCTTCGAAAAAGTGACAGCGCGAACCGTTGTGAATGGCGGCAATTCTCAATCTTGCGACGACTTACAGATATGCTCAGACAACGATAAAGACGTGACGCTTGCCCCCTGTTTAGCCTTGGATTGTCTGGGCCCCAACCAAGAGTCGTGACGTTTTGACTTTCTGACGTGACGTTTGCGTGCTTCGCCCGAGTTGCTGAAGGCCCGTCTCCAGGAGGTAAGGATTGAGGCGATAACCCTTCCAGTTCGAGCTCTGGATGATGTCCTCTTCATCGAGCGCATACCCGGCCAGTGCCTCGAATTGCTGTTGCATTGATTGTCTAGCTCGCATGACGCGCTGGCGCAGATTTTCATCCAAGGTCTGGAGATCTTGGGCAAGGGCGCGGCTTGCAACGAAACCGTAATTTGATCGATCTACTCCGCTGTTGAGGTCAGCTCGGAATTGCAGTGCAAGTCGGAAGAAGAGCTCAAAGCCTCTTCCCTGCAGTTCCGGGCCGTCATCGAACAGTATGCGCCGGGCCTTGTCATCGACCGCAAATACAATGCGTCGCGATGCCAGCTGCGTGCTCTTGATTTGCTCGTCCGTCTTACGGGGCGATCGGCTTTGGCCCGGCCAACGATCCCGGACGGCCGTGCTTGAAACGGTGACCTTCGAGTATGCAGTTCTGAGCGGAGCATGTGCGAAGACCAGGTAATCGGCACCGTTCCTGTCAGACGCCAACTTCAGGTGCTCCCACTCGCGCGCAGGGATCTCTGAAACCCGTTCATCTGCATCTAGAGCTCTTGCTGAAAATTCGCCCTGTCCCAGCGATTGCCAGAGCTCTTCGCGCGCGGCGCTGATCGACATCTTCTTGAGAGTCTCCAGTTCATCGGCGTTGGTAACCTCGGAGTCAGCCAGCTCGAGCAAGGTGAGGTTGAGAGGTGGAAGTGTAATTAGCTCTTCTCCGTCCACTTCGAACCGTTCTGAACCGAGATCGATGGTGCGGCGACACCTCACCCACCTCCAGCAATGGGAGCGATATTGATCCATGGCCGCTCGGGCACCCTCAGAGGTTCTCCAGACGATCCACGATACGGCCATGCATAGGGTCCACCGCGGCAATTTCACCGCGTCGAACTTCTCGGCCGGCGGGTTGGACTCAAAAGGCGAAAGACGCCACTGACGCGCGATCCGTTCAATCTCGGTCGATGGCAGGAGTCCATCCAACGCAAGCCCCAACAGATGATCAATGAGAGCCTGATGGGCTGGCGAAGGACTTGCATGCGGATCAGTCCTGCGTGCGACCTTCTCAGCCAACCAAGCCTCAAACTGAGTTCGCCTGACGAAAGGAGTTCGGCCAACCAAGCCGTCCCAGTAACCGCCATGGCCGGGCACAATCTTTTCGCTCAGGAAGGCGCGCTCGGGGAAATGCACCGAGGCCCACGAGTCTTGGGGGATTGCAAAATTCTCAAGCGCACCAGGCGGTCTTGTCAACGCGCCAAGTGAGCCGGTGGCGAACGCGTGTTTGACTTCAGCAAGCATTGAATCGGCCACAGTGGCCAGCGATGCTTTGCTGCGTTCTACGAGGCGCGGTGGGCTTTCGGCATATGTCACTTTATCGCGAAGCTCGGCCACGGGGTCATGGCCGGACCAAAGTCCCGAAACGAACGAATCATACGCGGCACAGAGCGAAATACAGCCTTCGGGAATTAGGTCCGGCATGGGCAAAGGAATGGGTGAGAGCGTTCGCAGTAGTGCGCATGGTCACAGTTATTTTCGCGCCTTTCCACGGCAATTCGCGGGGTGCTGGAGCGGTTCGTTTTGACGGTTAAATCTTGCTCACCAAGAACAACCGGAATCGAACGATGTCCCCGGGTCCAAATCCTCTGCTGCCCGATCGTATGGTGGCGCAAGAGCGCCTTGCCGAGGTCGCGGAAATCCTCGCGGCGGGCCTCATGCGTCTTAGGGCGCGGCAGTCAAGCAGACTATCTGGCGGCCGGGAGAATAGTTACGTGGACTTCACCGCCATCCAGAGCGGTCGTGCCGTCGAAACCTTTGCGACGGAGAATGCTTAATGACCGACACAGTGCTGGCCCGCCTGGCCGAATTGAAGACGAAGGATATCGTCGCGCTAAAGTCCACGTGGCGTGACCTGTTTGCCGCGGAGCCGCCTCCTTACAACAGGAAATTCCTTGAGAGCCGGCTGGCATATCGCATCCAGGAGCTCGCCTATGGCGGGCTGAAGCCGGAGACCCTGAAGCGGCTGGCCGCGCTGGCCGGGGAGCTTGGGCCTCGCGGCTCGCGATCACCCAGCGAGAACAGGCCGATCGCCGGCACGCGGCTGATGCGGGAGTGGCAGGGCATCCAGCACACGGCGACGGTGCTCGCCGATGGCTTCGAATATGAGGGACGTCCCTACAAGTCGCTCTCGGCCATTGCCAGGACAATCACAGGCACACGGTGGAATGGTTGGCTGTTCTTCGGCCTGCGCAGTCAGAAGGGAGCAAGCCGATGAATGCCGCTGCTCCCACCTCGAAGCCGATCGTGCGAAAGCTGCGCTGCGCGGTCTATACGCGAAAGTCGTCGGAGGAGGGGCTCGACATGGAGTTCAACTCGCTCGATGCCCAGCGCGAGGCTTGCGAGGCCTATGTGGCCAGTCAGCGTTCTGAGGGAGGGGTGCTGGTGCCTGACCACTACGACGATGGCGGCATCTCCGGCGCCACACTGGAGCGGCCCGGCCTGAAGCGGCTGCTGCGTGATGTAGATGCCGGTTTGGTCGATGTTGTTGTCGTCTACAAGATTGACCGGCTCTCGCGGGCGCTCACCGACTTTTCCCGGCTGGTCGAGCTGTTCGAGGCGAACAGCGTCACCTTCGTATCCATCACCCAGAGCTTCAACACGACGACCTCCATGGGCCGGCTGACGCTGAACATCCTGCTTTCCTTCGCCCAGTTCGAGCGCGAGGTCATCGGTGAGCGCATCAGGGACAAGTTCGCTGCATCGCGCAGGAAGGGCATGTGGATGGGTGGCAACGTGCCATTCGGCTACCGGGTCGAGAATCGGAAGCTCCTTATCCAAGATGAAGAGGCTGCCACTGTCCGCTCGATCTTCGAACGATTCCTGCAGGTAGGCTCCGCGACCATTTTGGCACGAACCCTCAATGCGGAGGGCCTCAGGCGCAAGAATGGGAAGGCCTTCGACAAAGGTGTGCTCTACAAGCTACTCAGCAACCGGGTGTATATCGGCGACGCCGTCCACAAGGGCACAAGCTATCCCGGCGAGCACCAGCCGATCGTCTCACAAGATCTCTGGGACAATGTCCGCTCGATCATCGCCGAGCCACTGCGCAAGCGGGCAGGGCACTGCCGCAGGCAGACGCCGGCATTGCTCAGAGGCCTGATCTACGCACCCAACGGTTATGCCATGACCCCGGCACACACGCGCAAGAAGGGCCGGCTGTACAGGTACTACGTCACGACGAGCGTGCAAAAGCTCGGGCCGGAGACATGCTCGGTACGGCGCTTGCCTGCCGGCGAGATCGAGGATGCAGTCATCGATCAGGTCCGCGCCCTGCTGCGCTCCCCAGAAATGATTGTGAAGACTTGGGCGGCCGCGCGCGACACCAGCGACGAGATCAGCGAGACCGAGGTGCGCGACGCACTGGTTCAGTTCGATAGCCTTTGGGAGGAACTCTTTCCCGCCGAGCAGGCGCGCATCATCCAGCTGCTGGTCGAGCGCATCGACGTCGATGTAGACGGCATCACCATCCGCCTTCGCACCGAGGGCATAGCCAGTGTCATCGCCGAGCTTCGGCAACGACCCAATATGCAGAAGGCAGCATGATGAACAACGGCGAAATCAGCCGCGAAGGCAGTTTGCTGACGGTCTCCATCCCGATGGCCATTCGCAAGCGTGGCGGTCGCAAAGTTGTCGTGTCCCCGGCTGGAGCAGAGGCTTGGGCACCGTCGCGACCGCGCATCGACAACACGCTGCTGAGAGCCCTCGTCCAGGCGTTCCACTGGCAGCATAAGCTGGAATCAGGGCAACACGCGACGATCAGCGAACTCGCTGAGGCATTGAAACTCGACCGATCGTTCGTCTCCCACATGCTTCGATTGACGCTCTTGGCGCCGGACCTGGTCGAGGCGGTCCTCGACGGGCGACAGCCTCCGACGATGCAATTGCAGCTGGTGCGCGGGTTTCCCGTTGAGTGGGAGCGCCAACGAAATACCTGCTGGTTGGGAAGGTCCGGCTTTGGGGACCTTCATGGTCCATGATGTGAATGGCAGCAACGCGCCTCAACGCGGCCATTGCGCTGACGGCGCTCCAGATCCTGTAAGCAGTCATTGTTCATTGCCGCCCTTGGAGGCCGCTCCGCGAACTGACGCAAACGGGGCACCTAGAGGGTGGTCCCCGCACAGGAGTGCAGCCTGACAAGGCTTCCCCCAGCCCGAAGTTCACGTATGCCCCGCTTTCTTGCCGTCTACACCATGAAGCCCGAAGACCTTGCCCGCTTTCGCAGCGACCATGAGTAGGAACGGCTCAGCCCATACCAAGACGCAAGAATTTAGGTTACCTTTCTGGGACTGAGCTGTCGCGACTTATGGTCGGGTCGCATCATGTGGGAGACCTTTCTCCAATCTCAAAGCCGCTTCCATGCGTCGATCGCTATTTCAGAAGTATTTTCTAGTCTTGTTCGCGGCGGCCATTTTTCCAATGGCTGCCGGTGGCATCAGCAACACGTGGTTCAGCTATGTCGACCAGCGTGCGATCCTCAGTGCCCTGCTGCGGTCCGAGGCAACATCGGCGGCCGACAAAATTGAGAGCTTTCTTGACGGCATCAAGGTTCCGCTCGGCTCCGCGATCCCCCAGGGCGGGTCGACCAAGGCCAGCGTGAATCATCTTCGGCTCCTTGTCGTACGAGCGATGCACCAGGTCCCGGGAATTCTCAGCATCAGTCTTGTTGACGGTACCGGCGCGGAGCGGCTGCACATCTCTCGCATTGGCTCAAACAGGACGGAAGGCGGGGCGGATCGCTCAGGCGATCCCGCTGTTGTGGGCGCCAGGACGGCGAAGGTCTGGTACGGCCCAGTCATTTATCGCCAGGGTTCCGAACCATCCATAACCATGGCGATGGCCAATTACGACGGTACAGGCGTCGTCAACTCGGTCATCGCCGAAATCAGTCTGAAGCCTATCTGGCTCATCGTTTCCGAAATCGGCGTGGGCCGCAGCGGCCGGGCATTTGTCGTCGACCAGACCGGCCGCCTCATCGCTCACCCCTCGATCAGCAAAGTGATGCAGGGCGCCGACGAGAAAGCAGCGTTGGCCCTGCGCGGATTGCGGGATGCGATCGCCGCCGCGGGCGGCACTGCGATTGCAAGCCGCAACGCCGAGAATGAACGCGTTGTGACCGCTGACGCGCCGGTTACCGCGGCCGGCTGGACGGTATTTGTCGAGCAGTCGCAGGCAGAGGCTTTTGCACCCCTATACGCTTCATTGTGGCGGACCGGCGGGTTGTTGCTCCCCGCCACAGTCCTTGCGGCGGTACTCGCATATTGGCTTGCCAGACGGATGAGCGGGCCCATCCGATTGCTGGAAGAAGGCGCCCTCAAGATTGGTGCCGGACAGTTCGATTACCGTATCAACATCGCTACTGGAGACGAACTTGAGCGACTGGCTGCGCGGTTCAACCAAATGGCGCAGGAACTCGCCACATTGCGGGACCGAGCAGAGCGAATGACGCGGTTGAAGCGCTTTCTTGCACCACAGGTGGCTGAACTCGTGGAAGAGGCTGGCGACGAGAGAATGCTCGCCGGACAGCGCGCAGAAGTGGTCGCCGTTTTTTGCGACTTGCGTGGCTTTACCTCATTTTCGGCACACGCTGAGCCTGAGAACCTCATGCAGCTCTTGCGTGAGTACTATGAGGCGCTTGGCGTGATCATTACCCGATATGAGGTAACGCTGACTAGTTTTTCGGCGGATGGATTGATGATCCTCGTCAACGCCCCGGTTCCACGTGAAGAGCCGGCGCTTCATGCCGTAAAAATGGCTGTCGACATGCAGGATTCCACACAAGAGCTCATATCTGGGTGGCGGCAGCGTGGTTATGAGATTGGCTTCGGCATGGGGCTCGCTATGGGGTGGGCAACGGTGGGTCGAATTGGCTATGAGGCCCGCGCTGACTACACCGCAATTGGCAATGTCGTGAACTTGGCATCGAGGCTGTGTTCGTCCGCTGAAGATGGACAAATCCTTATCGATTATTCCGCGGCGCGCCATTTGCCTAGCAACATGCCGATCGTTGACCTCGGTACTCGCCAGTTCAAAGGCCTCGAAGGGCACGTTCGCGTCTACAATGTTGAAACGCAAGGGATCGAGCGGCCGAATTTAGATCCTGCTGCGTATGACGCCACGGCAAAGAGCTAGGCTCCTCTGACATCGACGTCCGCTAACGTTCTTCCCTGCACCACAAGCGGACCTACTGCTCCCGGCCAAAACGCGACGTCCGAGTAGTGGCTTGGCGATGTCCGTAGTCGGCGCAAGCCGGACCTTAGCGCTCAGTTGTGGTCTTTTTTGACAGGCGAGCGAACCGCAAAACTGCCCGCAGCAATCTGGGGGAACCTCCATCCTCCACCTTAGCACCGCGGTCATACCTGCGTCGGCATGATCGCTATGCGATGGACTTCCATCATTTGGCCGATGCCCCTGAGGTTCTCGTAGTTGCGCGACACCGGACGTGATTGGACGATGTCAGCGACGCCCGGCACCTCCATCACCGCTGCACTGATGCAAACTTCGTTCACGTCGGCTAGGCCTTGCACTCGTGCCGCGATATTCACGTCGTGTCCGAAATAGTCGATGCGGTCGTTTAGCGTCACTGCAATCGCCCGCCCCCTGTGGACACCAACCTTGAGGCCGAGTGGACGCGAAGCGGTCCGGTTGAATTGCGACAGTTCTTCGATCATCTCGATGGAGGCGCGGACGGCGTCCTGGGGGCGCTCGAAACCGGCCATGACCGCGTCGCCGATCGTCTTGACGATGGTGCCGGATCGTTCCCGAATGATTTTGTTCAGTATCTCGAAGTGCTGGCGAACAAGGAAATATGCGTTCACGTCGCCCGCGGCTTCATACAAGGGAGTCGACTGCTTTAGATCGGTGAAAAGAAAAGTCACGTCGGAGACTTGAAGGCTCTCGCCTTCGTCCACAAGCTGCGCCTTGTAGAGTTCACTGAAGCTCGGGGTGAGCAGCAACCGCTTGCCGGTGAGAAGCGGTTCATACTCGACCAGATGAGGCTCGAAACCGAAGGGATACTGGACGAACCAGAAGCGACCGCGATCATCGGTCCGGTTCTCGATCTGGATCGTGTGCTTACCTGGACTGAGATCGGCTGTCTGCCGAAACGAGAATCTTCCGTCACCGAGAATCATGTCTCTTGGTGCTGTGGGCCGGTCAGGCAGGAGGAAGCGGCCCGACTCGAGCTGGACCGTTGTCCGTTGCGGATCCGCCGGCTCCCCGTCTGCGAAGAAGACCAGAAGGAGTTTGTGGCTCAGATCCAGTACCTCGAAACGGCCTGCTGTGACGTCGAAGTCGAAGCTTCGGTCCTCGTGGGGCTCTATATCGGCGAAACCCCGCGAGAGCACGGCGACCAATTGCTGGTGCGTCATCCCATGCGGCGCGATGAAGCCCTTGGAAAAGTTGTAGCGGAGGTAAAAATCCTCGACAGACAGCACTTCGGGATGTCGGAACCTGATGTCCCGCACGCCGCTCGAGATCGTAAAGGTGACCTGAATGTAGTCGTCCAGCGCGACATCGTTGATCGCGTTGCAAAACGCGCACTGAAAGCGCGGATGGACCTGGTCAAGTTCGCGAAAGCTCCCGGCGACTTGTGGGCAATATGCGCAGATGAGGAGCCAGTCCATCTCGAACAGGCCCACCTTGGCGGCACGCACGAACAACTCTATTGCGTCCGCCTCGGAAAGGTCGACAGCGCTGCCGTATTGGATTGGGTTGACGCGAAAGAGATCATAATCATCGGCAGTGCGGATGAAGCGTTCGAGCTCCGGTAGAACGTTTGGTACCCAGTCTCTTGCCGATCTGAGTGCGCCGAGGCGCTCGCTCAGGACACTATCGTTCACCGGAGACAGGACACTCATCTCATGCACCCTACCTGACGGACTGACTACGCTATCGGCCCCCGGCCGAAATCCGCGGCGGACGGTACCATCGCCTCGTCCGGGTCGATGGCCCCCAGGCTCTCGACGATCTCGAAACGGCCGTTCTGCGCCTGGGCGATATACATGTTCATACGGACGTGGTGCTGGCCAGGAACCATTTCTGCGGGACCGCCCGGCCCTTCGACGATCCTTGCGTGATCGAGGGCTGCGATGACGTCCTCCTGGCGGAGCGAGTTGGCCTCGTTCACGGCCGCCGCCCAAAGCTTCATCCCTCTGTAGAGGCCCGAGCAAGCGCTGCCGCCCGTGAACTGCTCGTTGCCGCGATAGCGCTCGTCGTACGCGCGAAGCAGCGTCTTGCTGAAGGGATCGCTGACGTTCTGGTAGTAGTCGAGGCAGCCGTAGAGGCCTTCCACATGCGGCGGCGGCAGCAGGCCGAGCAGATTCTCGTCGAAATACGTGCAGATTAGCCGCCCGCCGCGGTTCTGGAAGCCAGCGTCATGGAGTTGCGCGAAAAATGGCACGACCCCAGGCGGAACGATGGTATTGAACACCACCTCCGCTCCGCTGGACATGATCCTCTCAACCGTTTCGCCGTATTCCATGTGATCGAGCGGATAGTATTCCTCGCCGACGATGCTGCCACCTTCGGCGTTGACGAGCTGGCGGACCCTCTCGTTCATCACGTGCGGCCAGATGTAGTCTGCGGACGGGAGGTAGAATGTCTTGGCCCCGGTCTTGCGCATCAGCCAGGGAATGAGCGGGTCGAGCTGCTGCGCCGGCACTGGGCCGGTGCAGAAAATCAGTGGGTCGCATTCCTGGCCTTCGTATTGCTCGGGGTAGATGTAAAGCGTCCTGCCCTTCACGACGGCTGGGCCTTTGATGGCCTGCCGCGTGGAGCTGTAGATGCCGCCGAAGATCACATCCACCTTGTCCTGCGCCACAAGCTTGGCCGCCTTGGCCTCCGCGACAGTGTCGGTCGTTGCGCCGTCCTCGAGATAGAGCTCGATCTTCCGCCCCAGCAGTCCGCCGTCGGTGTTGATCTCGTCAACCACCATCCTTGCCACGTTGGCGTTGGCGCGGCCCATGAACGAAAGTGCTCCTGTCTCTTCCGCGATCATGCCGACTTTGATGGACGCTTGCGCCATAGCAGATACCTCTCATCCGCCCACATCGAAACTCATGAGCCGGCTGTAGCCGACCACACCGGCAGCGAGGATGGCGGTCAAACGACGCTGCACTGCCTCCTCCGTCATTTCGGGTGACCCCCTCTGATGGGTAACGGCCCTGTCTGGAGTCGAACTCGCACACAATAGCAGGGTCGGAGTTTGGAGCAATCGAGGGCTGGACATGGTTCATGCTGCCTTCGTCCGCGCCAACGGAGTTACGATGCGTATCCGGAAAACCGCTTTGGGTTCAGCATTTGCCCGTGCTCAGGCCCTAAGGAAGTCGGCAGGGTCGAGACGCGACATGCGCGGACATGACATAATTGGCAAGGTCCGGTCCTGGCGCAAGCCGGACCTAGGGAGCGATGGCATAGTTGTGGTCTTGTTTGGCAGGCGAGCGAACCGCAAAACTGCCCGCAGCATGGCCGGCGCTAAAGCATTGATATTGCTGTTGTCCAAAACCTGGGGATTTTTGGAGCCACTCCCCAGCTTCGGAGAATGATGGACATTCGGAGAGCAGTTTGGGGGAGAACGGTGTTTCCGCTCTCCCCGGCTTTTGGCCGTACATCCGGCAAACGTTGGGCTTCAGGGAAGCCATGAGGGGACCGGAGAATTGTTCGGAATTTGAGGGTGGTAGCGGGAGAGGGACTTGAACCCCCGACCCCAGGATTATGATTCCCGTGCTCTAACCAACTGAGCTACCCCGCCAGGGCGGCGAAAGGCTCGAAATCCGCCTTAAATTGCAAGGCATGTCGAGGCGTTCACCAAGGTCGCGCGGATATAAGGTTGGGAGGGCAAGCCTGTCAAGCTTCGAAGCGGCCTGCGTGCCGGCATAATCTCGCCATCGAAAAGCTTTGCCGGGCAGGCAATCGAAAAGGGGTGCGGGGTTGAGTTCGACCCGGCACGTCGCTATGTCTCGGCCACGATTTTTAGAGTTCGAAAACAATGAAGCCGCGCATTGCAGTCCTTGGTTGCGGATACTGGGGCAGCAACCACATCCGCACCCTCAAGGCGCTTGGCGCCTTGCACGCGGTTTCGGACGACAACCGCGCCCGCGCGGAAGGCTTTGCCAGCGAGCAGGATTGCCTGGCGATCGAGCCGGAGCAGTTGTTCGTTCGCGACGACATCGACGCCATCGTCATGGCGCTGCCGCCGCAGTTCCACGCCGACATGGCGGTGCGCGCCGTCGAGGGCGGCAAGGACGTGCTGGTGGAGAAGCCGATCGCGCTGACGGTGGACGATGCCGAGCGCGCGGTGCAGGCGGCCAAGGACAATGGCCGCGTCTTCATGGTCGGCCATGTGCTGCGTTTCCACCCGGCTTTCGAGACGCTGAAGGCGCTGATCGACAAGGGCGAACTCGGTGAAGTCCGCTACATCCACTCGCATCGCCTCGGGCTCGGTAAGTTCCATACCGAGAACGACGCGCTGTGGGATCTGGCGCCGCATGATCTGTCGATGATCCTGGCGATCACCGGCACCGAGCCGATCGAGGTCAGGGGCGAGGGTGCCGCACTCCTCGACAATCTCAGCGACTTCGCGCATCTGCACATGCGCTTCCCCAACGGCCTGCGCGGCCATCTCTTCGCCTCGCGGCTCAATCCCTATCGCGAGCGGCGGCTGACCGTGGTCGGCACCAAGGCGATGGCGGTGTTCGACGATGTCGAGCCATGGGAGCGCAAGCTTGCCGTCTATCGGCACGCGGTGTGGCAGGACAGCGGCCAGTGGGCCTTCACCGCCAACGAGCCGTCCTATGTGGCGGTCGGCGAAGGCATGCCGCTGACCCGGGAACTGGCGCATTTCATCCAGTGCATCGAGACGCGGGCCGAACCGCGCACCAGCGGCGAGGAAGCGATCAGGGTGCTGCGCATCCTGACGGCGGGCACCATCACCCACAGCAAATCCAGTTCCTGAGAGACCGTTTGGAAACTCTACTCTGGCGGTCACCGGATGGCGTTTTCTGCACTTCCGGTGCCCACGGACCCAAATGTCCGCTGCGCTCCGGTTCTCGAAACCACCTCCGTATGACGCGCCAGAGCGAGTTTCGAAACAGTCTCTGAAAAGCCGCCCTTATTCGGCGGGGATATGTGCCGGGCGGGCGGCAAGCCGGCTCAGCATGGCCTCGGCCTCGGCGCCGCGCTCGGAGCGCTCGATGAAGCCGCCGCCGAACACGCGGGCCTCGTTGCCGTCGTCAGAATAGAGCACGCAGGCCTGGCCGGGCGCGATGCCGGACTCGCCGTCGACCAGCTCCACCGAGGTAACGCCGTCGCGGTGATGCAGCACGGCCGGGCGCGGCGGACGCGTTGAGCGGACCTTGGCGAACAGCTCGAGGCCGCTGGCGGGCACGTCGGACAGCGGCCCATCGCCCAGCCAGTTCATGTTGCGCAGATAGATCTTGTGCGTCTCCAGCGCCTCGCGCGGGCCGACGACGACGCGCGCCCGGTCGGCATCGAGATGCACGACATAGAGCGGCTCGCCCGAGGCGATGCCGATGCCGCGGCGCTGGCCGATCGTGTAGCGCAAGATGCCTTCATGGCGGCCGAGCACGCGGCCGTCGATATGGACGATGTCGCCAGGGTTGGCGGCAGCCGGCTTCAACTTGGCGATGATGTCGGAATATTTGCCTTGCGGCACGAAGCAGATGTCCTGGCTGTCCTGCTTGGCGGCGACCGTCAGCCCCATCTCCTCGGCAATGGTGCGAACCTCGGGCTTGGAAAGCCCGCCGAGCGGGAAGCGCAGATAGTCGATCTGCGCCTGCGTGGTGGCGAACAGGAAGTAGCTCTGGTCGCGGTCGGCGTCGACGGGCCTGTAGAGCGCGCGGTGCGCGCCGTTGGTGCCGGAGCGGATGTAGTGGCCGGTGGCCAGCGCGTCGGCGCCAAGCTCCTTGGCGGTCGCCAAAAGGTCGGCGAACTTCACCGTCTGATTGCAGGAAACGCAAGGGATCGGAGTCTCGCCGGCGACATACGAGTCGGCGAAGGGGTCGATGACCGCCTTGCGGAAGCGCTCCTCGTAGTCGAGCACGTAGTGGGGAATGCCGAGCGTCTCGGAGACGCGGCGGGCATCGTCGATATCCTGGCCGGCGCAGCAGGAACCGGCCCGGTGTGTCGCGGCGCCATGGTCGTAGAGCTGCAGTGTGACGCCGACGACGTCATAGCCTTCGCGTTTCAACAGGCCGGCAACGACCGATGAATCGACGCCGCCCGACATGGCGACAACGACACGGGTGGCTTCGGGACGTCCTGGAAGGTCGAGGCTGTTCATGGTTCTTTCGTTCTGCGTGGCGCCTGAATGCCAATGGCCGGAATATAGGTCAAGCACCTGCGCGGCGCCAGCATCTCGCGCCCAAGCGATTTTTGCCTGCGAATCCAGCGTCCGATGGCCGATACCTCAAATGCCGACGAAAAGACTAACGCGGCGTTCATGATCCTTACCTAGCTATTAGGGTTCGCTTAGGCAATTTTTAAAGCTGTGGCGGTACTGTGGCGGGGATTGGGTCTTTGAGTTTTTTGTAGAGAGTACGATGACCGATCTAGTTAGACCGCGAGTCAAATATGTTATCGGGCCTGACGGCAGCCCTCTCACGATTGCCGATCTGCCGCCGACGAACACACGGCGCTGGGTTATTCGGCGCAAGGCGGAAGTGGTGGCTGCGGTACGCGGCGGCCTTTTGAGTCTTGAAGAGGCATGTCAGCGCTACAAGCTCACCACCGAGGAATTCCTGTCCTGGCAGGCGTCGATCGATGAATACGGCCTTGCCGGGCTGCGCACGACGCGCATCCAGCAATACCGGCACTAGACAAGGCCGGGTCAAGGATAGAGGGCGCGGCAATGCCGCGCCCTTTTGTTGCTGGAACGATCCCTGTACCTCAGACCGTCAGCACCACCTTGCCGATCGGCCTGGTGGCGAGAAAGGCATGGGCGGCACCGGCTTCTTCCAGCGGTCCCGTGGTGTAGTCGATGACCTCATCGGCGCCGAGCGAGCGGACGAAGTCGAGCTTTTCCGGGCTGGCCGTGGCGATGACATAGGCGCCGCGCGCCTTGGCGATCTGCACCGCCAGATGACCGACACCGCCGGCCGCCGCGTGGATCAGCACACGCTGGCCCTGTTTCAGGCGGCCATGGCGAATGAGGCCCTGCCATGCCGTCAGGCCGGCCAGCGGCAGCGCAGCGGCTTGAACGTGGTCGATGCCTTCAGGCTTCGGCGCGATTTCGTCCACTGGCGCGACCGCCAGTTCGGCACAGGCGGCCGCTTGCCTGGGAAAGCGCGGCATGCCGAACACCGCGTCGCCGATCTTGAGGCCGGTCACGTCAGGGCCTAGTGCCTCGATGGTTCCCGAGATGTCCCAGCCGAGGATGAAGGGCGGTTCGCCAAGCAGCGGGTAATAGCCGGCACGAACGGCGCCATCGACGGGGTTGATGCCTGCCGCCTTGACGCGGACAAGCACCTCGCCGGCCTTTGGCGAGGGGTCGGGCCGATCGGCGATGACGAGGACGTCGGGTCCGCCGACGGAGTTCTGGATAATGGCACGCATGGAAATCTCCTGCTGGTTGGTGCGCCACTATCATTTGGATAGTAATATTCTCTTGTATAGTATATACATTTTCTATATATAGGTACCTCATGGATAGTGAAGATAACTCTTCGTTCGGTTACGACGCCTTCCGGCGGACGTGCCCATCGCACACCGTGCTCGAGACGCTGGCCAACAAATGGGTGTATCTGGTCGTTTGCGCCTTGCGCCGTGGCCGGCTGCGCAATGGCGAACTGGCGCGCAAGCTCGAAGGCGTCACGCCGAAGATGCTGACGCAGACGCTGCGCATCCTCGAACGCGACGGCATCGTGCGGCGCGAGATCTTTCCAGTCATTCCGCCGCGGGTCGAATACGAGCTGACCGAACTCGGCCAGAACCTGGCGGGACTGCTCAATCAGATACGGTCCTGGTCGGAGCAGCATGTGCCTGACATCAAGGATGCCCGCGCGCGGGCATCGATGGAATCTCAAGAGGATTCTGTGGCGCGGGGCTGAGGCCGGCATCAGCCTGGTCAGGTTCCGGCTGCGGCAGCGTCGACGGCGTTCCGGGTACGCCGATTGACCAGTTTTCAGCCGATCATGGCGCTGCGGCCACCCAGTTCAGCATCGCGGATCTTGGTGTCGCGCGATTCGAGCATCTCCGCCTTGGAAAGCTCCGCTTCAGCTTCGCCGAGTAATGATTCGGCGATGCTTCGCTGCTGGGCGAGGTCGCTTTGAGAATTTCTGAGGTTGTCGCGGCGCAAGCGTGCCGCCTTGGCGAAGGTCGGATAGGCAAAATGGTTGATGTCGGTGATGCCGGCCTTCTTCTCTTCAGCGGTGATCTGAAGCTCCAGTTCGACAGCCATGCGTTCGAACTCGGCGATCATCATGTCGAGCTGCAGCAGCTGCCGCCGCTTCTCATTCACCTGAAACTGCTTCAGCCGAACGAGGTTTTCACGTGACTTCATGATTCGGTACTCCCGGAAACGCACACCCGCACATATCGTCCAAACCGCCTGGAAAGGCCCAGGCGTCACCCGTTTCCCCCGGCTTTCCCCGAACTATGGGAAACAAACTCCTAAAGTTTTTTGCCGGCGGTAACCATTCGTTTACGGGCATTGTTAATCATACGGGCGAGGACTTAAGGCCGGGTAAAAATTCCGGTTTTCGGCGGAAAGCCAACCGGCGAGTCCCTGGAGTCACTTAGGCTGACTTATTAATGTGGTGCATTAGCGGTTTTGGTCTGTGATTCGTTATTAGATTCAAGAGGGTGTAGAAAGGGGTTAAAAAATCTGGTATCGTCCTCGGCACGAAATTAGGTTTTGTTAACCATTCGGTGGCACCTTCTGTTCAGGCAATCACTGCTCCGGTCCGGGACGGGTCGTGACATGGACCGGCAGCAGAAAAGGGGAATGAAATGCGTGTTCTGCTGATTGAAGATGACAGTGCAACCGCACAAAGCATCGAATTGATGCTGAAATCCGAAAGTTTTAATGTTTACACGACCGATCTCGGCGAAGAGGGCGTCGATCTCGGAAAGCTCTACGACTACGACATCATCCTTCTCGATCTCAATCTACCCGACATGTCGGGTTACGAAGTCTTGAGAACACTTCGCCTCTCCAAGGTGAAGACACCGATCCTGATCCTGTCCGGCATGGCCGGCATCGAGGACAAGGTGCGCGGCCTCGGCTTCGGTGCCGACGACTATATGACCAAGCCTTTCCACAAGGACGAGCTGGTGGCGCGCATCCATGCCATCGTGCGGCGCTCCAAGGGCCATGCCCAGTCTGTCATCACCACAGGCGACCTGGTGGTCAATCTCGACGCGAAGACCGTCGAAGTCGGCGGCCAGCGCGTTCACCTGACCGGCAAGGAATATCAGATGCTGGAGCTGCTCTCGCTGCGCAAGGGCACCACGCTGACCAAGGAAATGTTCCTCAACCACCTCTATGGCGGCATGGACGAACCGGAACTGAAGATCATCGACGTCTTCATCTGCAAGCTGCGCAAGAAGCTTGACGCCGCGTCCGGTGGCCAAAATTACATCGAGACGGTCTGGGGCCGCGGCTATGTGCTGCGCGAACCGGAAGACATTCGCGTCAGCGCCTGAGCAAAGACCTTCGTTTGATTTCCAACAAAAAACCCGGCTTCGGCCGGGTTTTTGCATGCTGGGCGTTGAAGTCGCCCGCTATCCGATGCTGGCGAATCAGGCGGCGATTTTCAGGGCACGGAAACGCTCGAGCAATTGCGGCCGGTTGAACGGCTTCAGCAGATAACCCTGAGCGCCGGCGCGCTTTGCCTTCATGATCGAGGCGACGTCGACCTCGACCAGCGAAACCAGGATCTGCGGCTTGACCACGCTCTCCATGGCGCGGATGCGGCGGATGAGGTCCACGGCCTGCACATCCGGCAAGGCGCCGTCGATGACGATGACGTCGGGCATGTCGGCGGCGCACATCTCGATCGCGTCGAGCCCCGTGGCCGCTTCGATCACGGTCAAATCGGAGCCGCCAAGGATGCGCTTTGCAACCTTCCGGATGACGCTCGAATCGTCGACGAACAGGCAGCGTTTCATTTCCGGGTCCTCTCAGCCATCTGGCGAACCGGCAATCTGCGGGCAACCACGAGGCATACTAGAGCAATCTGGTAAAGAAGCCGAAAAGCCGTTAGGTAAAGTTTTTGCAAAGATACGCCGCGCGAGTCTTTTTCGTCGCGAATGCCGCGAGACCAAGCCGGCAAAACTTGCTCTGCCTGAATTATCGCCGAATCAACAAATATTAGCAGAAATAAATACTTTGGCTGTTCTTGCCGACTGGGCGAAGGGTTCAGGCCGCCGACAGCACGATCTCCTCGGCGGTCGCGTGGATCGAGATCGTCATGTTGGCCTCCCGCGCCAGCAGCAGCGTGTAATATGGCTGCACCGAATGGGCGTCGATCGGCTCCTCGGGCTTGTGGCCGGAATGAAGCTCCAGGAATTTCGGCGGCACGCGCAGCATCGGGCCGGCGGCCGACAGCGCAAAACGCGGCTCGGTGTCGAGATTCTCCAGCGTGACCACAAGCTTGCCGCCGCGCGGGATGGCAGCGTTGGCGACGAGAAGGAGGTTGAGCAGCAGTTTGACCTTGTTCTTGGGCAGCAGCGCGCGGGGCCCGTTCCAGGAGAGTTCCGGCTTTTCGTTCTTGAGGAAGGCGATGGCGACTGCTTCGGCATCTCCGGTATCGATCATCATGCCGGCCGAGCCTGCTGCGCCGAAGGCGATGCGGGCAAATTGCAGGCGGGCCGAAGCGTTCCTGGCGCTCTGGCGGATCAGCTTCATGGCGTCTTCGTCGGCGCCGCCCTCGTCGAGCAGTTCGAGGCCGTTGTTGATCGCGCCGACCGGCGAGATGATGTCATGACAGACCCGGCTGCATAGAAGCGCTGCAAGATCCGGTGCTGAAAGGGTGAACAGTTCGGCCATGGGCGAAGTCCCTGATAAAATCCACGTACTCATGGCCGAGCGATCATTGTCGCGCCTGCCCACACGAATCACGCTCTCTCCCCAGGTCATCTGAATACACAGCGCCCGTGCGTGCGGCAACAAATCCAAAATTGTCGTTTAGCGAAAATGGTGCGTTCACGCAGGATTCCCGGCCTGCGCAGGCGGTTCGAAGCCGGTGTGTGAGGAACTTCAGCCTTCGAACTGCCATCTTCATGTGGAAGCTTAATGGTTGAAAAAGGATTACGGCATAGTTTGCCTGTGACAGTTACCCCTAGCGGCCGCCAAGAGCCGCATGGGTGCGAGGCGTCGGCGAAAGTGCTCCCTGACGGAGATTGGAAGCATGTTTTCCCGATTCTACGACCGGAGTTTTTTCCGAGTCATCTCAATGACGATTGCCCTGATGGGCGTTCTCGTCTTTTCGACCTCCGCGCTGCGGGCCCAGGAATACACCGCTCAGGAGATCGTCGATTCCGGCCATAAATTCTTCGGCGCTACGTCGGGCGGCCTTGCCACCGTCGTCGAGAAGATTTTCGCTTCCTATGGCCTGCCCAACGGCTATCTGCTTGGCGAAGAGGGCTCCGGTGCGCTGATCGGCGGCCTGACCTATGGCGAGGGAACGCTCTACACCAAGAATGCCGGCGACCATAAGATGTTCTGGCAAGGTCCGTCGCTCGGCTGGGATTTTGGCGGCGAAGGCTCGCGCGTGATGATGCTGGTCTACAATCTCGACGATGTGAACAGCCTCTATAACCGCTTCGGCGGCGTCGCCGGTTCCGCCTATGTGGTGGCGGGCGTCGGCTTCAACGTGCTGCAGAACAACAGGGTGCTGCTGGTGCCGATCCGCACCGGCGTCGGCGCCAGGCTTGGCGTCAATCTCGGCTATCTAAAGCTCACGCAGCGGCCGACCTGGAACCCGTTCTGAGCGGGCATACTGATATTCAGGTGAGGCCGGCCTGGCCTGAATCTCAACATGCGTTCCGCTCGCGATCGTGCCATCGGGGGATTTTGTGAGGTCGCAGGCTGAACGTGGCCTGCGGCACACTCTTGCCGCGGCGCTGGATTTCCGTCATGCGAAGATGGCAAAGTCGAGCTTTGGCGGTTGTTGCCATCATAGCGGATAGTCACCTTGATCCAGTCGATCCTGTTTTTCGTCCTCGGCTTTCTCTGCGCCGGCTTTCTGGCGCTGCTGGTCGCTCCGGCCATCTGGCGGCGGGCCGTTGCGCTGACGCGCAAGCGGTTCGAGGCGTCCATGCCGTTGACGCCGGTCGAAATCCAGGCCGACAAGGACCGGATCAGGGCCGAGTTCGCGATGTCGGCGCGCCGGCTGGAGATGAGCGTCAAGGCATTGCGGGAGAAGGCGGCCGAACAGCTGGTCGAGATCGGTCGCGGGCGCGAGGCCCTGAAGGGGCTGGCGGTCGAGCGGAAGGACAAGCAGCAGGCGCTTTCCGAACTGGAGGCCAGGACCCAAGAGCTTCATCAGCGCGAGGAGCAGTTGCAGCACCTTTCGGACAAGCTCGCGCAGAGCGAGCGCATGTTGGAGAAGCGGGCGCTCGAGCTCGAAAAGCTGGAGCATATGTATGACGACGCCAGCTTCTCCTCCAGCAACCGCCAGATCGAACTGGTGGCGCGCGAATCCGAATTGGAGAGCCTTGCCAACGACATCGCCGTGCTGCGCAGCCAGCGCAAGGAGGCGGACAGGCGCAATCAGGAAACCGCGGCCGAAAGCAAGGCCGCGCGGGAGGCCTTGAAGGTGGAGAAGAAGAGAACCGTCGAGCTCGACAAGAAGGTCGAGCGCCTGCTCGCCACGCTCGCCGATCGTGAGGAGAAGCTCGACCGCCGCGAGAAGGAAATGGCGCGGCTGCGCGAACGATCGAAGGGCGAGGCCGAGGCAAACGCTCCGGCGGCGCTGCTTGCGGGCGGAGGCGACAGCCTGACTGCCGTCAGGAGCGACGACATCGAAAAGGCGATCGCCAAGCTCGATGGCGACCGTGAGCGGCTGGAGGCGCGGCTGACGACGCTGGCCCGCGAGAACAAGCGGTTGAAGGCGGATCTCGGCGCGCTGGCTGCGTCCAGCCCTACGAATGGCAGCGCCGCATTGCGCGAGCAGATGAATGAACTGGCGGCGGAGGTCGTCCACCTGACGGCCAAGCTCGAAGGGCCCGATTCGCCGATCGCCAAGGCATTGGCGGCACCCTCGGATACCAGATCCGGCCACCGCAGTCTTGCAGACCGCGTGCGGGCGCTGCAGAAGGCGGATTCACCGACCTGAAAGTTGGGGGCCGCGCGCCGAGCGAGACCGGCACGACGCGCGTTGTCGATGACGGGTTTATGCGATCAGCAACGCGAAAAATGATGCAGGGCGATGGCTGAGGCGGCGGCGACGTTCAGGCTGTCGAAGCCTTGCGCCATATCGATCCGCACCGTTTTCAGGCGGGTGAGCAGGCTTTCGGGCAAGCCTTCGCCTTCGGTGCCGAGATAGAGCGCCAGCCTGTCCGGCCTCCTTGCATCACGAATGTCGGCATCGCCGCGAGGAGACAGCGCGACCTGGCTGAAGCCCAGCCGGTCGAGCATGGCGATGAAGCCGCTGGTATCGTCGAAGGAGGCGAAGGGAACCTTCAGCGCCGCGCCGACCGAGACGCGGATTGCCTTGCGGTACAGCGGATCGCAACAGGTCGCATCGAGCAGCACTGCATCGGCGCCAAAGGCGGCGGCGTTGCGGAAGATCGAACCCATATTGTCGTGATTGGCGATGCCGACCAGGACGACGACCAGCGCATTGGCAGGCAGGGCCTCCAGCAAGGCCTCGGCCGGCTGCGAGGCGCCCCTGCTGCCGATCGCCAATATGCCGCGGTGCATGTGAAATCCGGCGATCCGGTCGATGATCTCGCCGCTGGCGACATAGACCGGGAGGTCCGCCGGCGCCTTGCGCAAGGTCTCGTCGAGACCGGCCAGCCGGTTCTCGAGAACCAGAACCGATTCGGCGGCAAAGCGGCCGGCCGACAGCAGGATTTCGAGCACCACCTTGCCTTCGGCAGCGAAACGGCCGTGCCGGCCAACAAGGTCGCGCTCGCGTATGTCGAGATAGGCAGCGACACGCGGGTCTTGCGGATCATCAATGTGTATCAGGTCCATGCATTGCCTCGGCCTGCTCGCATCGATCCGAATGTGGATTTTCGGAAAGCGATGCGCGGATATGACATGGAGAGCGGCGTGCGCCCAGATGGACGCACGCCGCTCGAAAAGTCGTCAGCGAGATAAGGAACGATCGGACCTGCCGGTCAAGCTCCGGCGCGGCGCAGGCGATGGGCCATCTGCGACAAGTCGCCGTCGCCGAAAATGCCGTCCAGCATGCGAAGCAACTCGCGCGCGGCTTCGGACTTGCAGGCATAGTAGATCATCTGCCGGTCGCGGCGGGTCTCGACAAGATCGAGCGCCCGAAGCTTGGCCAGATGCTGCGACAGGGCGGATTGGCTCAACTGGATCTTGTCGGCGATGGCGCCGACCGACATTTCACCGTCCATCAGGTAGCTCATGATCAGCAACCGTTTCTCGTTGCCCATAAGCGTGAGGAACGTGGCTGCTGATTCGGCGTTGGCGAGTAGCTTGCTCGAGATCATCGATGCCCCATGTTTTTGAGCTCATCCTGACGCTATGGGGGCAATAGCGTCAGATTCCATAAATTCACGTGTGGATGCACGCTGCTGAATCAGCGTCATGTGCGAGGGTAGAACATTTCTTCCAAATCTCAAGACTTGCTTTTGATTCAAGGCAATTAACTATCGATCTTGTGAATAGCCGGCTGCGCGTCCGGCCTTGGCCATATCGACCAGGACCGGCCGCAAATCGCGGGCCGTCTTCAGCGGTTCGGGGAAGAAGACCCGGCATATAGTGTCGCCCGAGGCCAGGTCCATGCCGTCGGCGTCGAAGCCGGTGGCAATCCAGCCATCGCCATCGGCCTTGGCATAGTGATGCGCATAGATGGCGATTGCGTCGAGGCGATCGGCATTCATGTGGTCGAGAGCCGATTGTTCGCCGGCAGCCAGTTCGTCGACGACCGGCCCGGTGGTGACCAGGTCGCTACGATCGAGCAGATAGGCCTTGCCGAAGCCGCCATTGAGGCTGGCGCGCTCGGGCTCGAGCCGGAAGATCGAGAAGTCACCAAGCCCGGCATAGAGCCGTGCCTTCGGATTGCGGTTGAGATAGCGCCGCTCTGCGCGGGCATGCTCGTCCGATCCACGCTCGAGCCGTCGTGCCTTGCAGATCAGGGTGACACGCGGATGCGCCAGCGGATCGCCCTTGCCGGGCTCGCCGACAAGCAGCGAGCAGCGCGGGTCGGCGAGGACGGCGCCGGTATGCGCCGACAGCATCGACACCAGGATTAGCGGCGCGCCGTCAACATCGGTGGCGACGCCAACCCTGCTCGCCAATGGCGATCCGGTCGCGGGTTCGATAACGGCCAGCGCGCCGAAACGGGCGCCGCGGATCAGCGTCCTTGCCAGCCGGATCGCTTCGGCGTCGGTCTCGCGGATGACGTCCTTGTTCCGATCAACCAAAAGTGTTCACCGTCATAAGTCGATTTTCCTTCTCCACTTATCAACCGATCACGCCTGATTTGACAAGGGCTTCGACCTCGCCTTGCGCAAAACCGAAACGCCTCAGCACCATCACCGGCTGGAGATCGTGTTCGTCCGGCATGGTGGCAAGCGTTGACGGCGTTTGCGAGAAGCGCGGCGCCGGGGCAGGGCGATCGAGCCTGCCTGCCTTCACAAAAGCGCTGCGGGCACGATTGTGCGGATGGTTTTTGGCTTCCTGCAGCGATAGCACCGGCGCGACGCAGGCGTCGGTATCCGCAAACAGGGCGGCCCAGTCGTCGCGCGTCTTCCGCTTGACCCGAGCGGCGATGGTGGCACGCATCTCCGGCCATAACGACTTGTCGAACTGGCCGCGCACAAAGTGCTCGTCGAGTGGCAGCAGCCTGGCGAATTCGGCGAAGAAGCGGGGTTCAAGGCAGCCAACGGCGACATGGCGTCCGTCTGCCGTCTCGTAAGTGTCGTAGAAGGGCGCGCCGGAATCGAGCAGGTTTACGCCGCGTGCATCCCGCCAAAGGCCGGCCGCCATCAGGGCATGGACTGGCGCCGCCAGCATCGAGGCGCCCTCGACCATGGCCGCGTCGATGACCTGGCCCTTGCCGGAGCGCGAGCGCTGGAACAGCGCGGCCAGCACGCCGGCAATCAGCATCATGGCACCGCCGCCATAGTCGGCGACGAGGTTGAGCGGCGGCACCGGTTGCCGCCCTCGCTGCCGATGGCGTGCAGCACGCCGGAATAGGCAAGATAGGTGATGTCGTGGCCGGCGCGACCGGCGAACGGCCCATCCTGGCCGAAACCGGTCATGCGGCCGTAGATCAGCGCCGGGTTGCGTGCCAGCACCGGATCAGGCCCGAGGCCGAGCCGTTCCATGACGCCGGGACGAAACCCTTCGATCAGCATGTCGGCCTTTTCGACAAGGCTGAGCAACAGTCCTGCACCTTCGGGGCGCTTCAGGTCGATGCGCAGGATGGACCGGCCATGGCGGTCGAGGTCGTAGTCTTCCGGCCGCGCCATCAGAGGCTGGCCGGAGCCCGCCCGTTCGATGCGCAGCACCTCGGTGCCCATCTCGGACAGCATCAGTCCAGCCAGCGGTACCGGGCCGAGGCCGGCCATCTCGATCACGACCAGACCGCTGAGCGGGCCGCTCCTGGCCGGGACGGGAGTGCTCATGGCTGGCTATTTCGGCGCCATGCGGATGGCGCCGTCGAGACGGATGGTCTCGCCGTTCAGCATCTGGTTCTCGACGATATGGAGCGCGAGTGCTGCATATTCGGAAGGCTCGCCCAGACGAGACGGGAAGGGCACGGCGGCACCCAGCGAATCCTGCACCTCCTGCGGCATGCCGGCCATCATCGGCGTCCTGAAGATGCCGGGTGCAATCGTGCTGACGCGGATGCCGGAACGCGCGAGGTCGCGGGCCACGGGCAGCGTCATGCCGACGACGCCGCCCTTGGATGCGGAATAGGCCGCCTGGCCGATCTGACCGTCATAGGCCGCGACGGAAGCGGTGTTGACGATGACGCCGCGCTCGCCGCCTGCCAGCGGCTCGAGCTTCGCCGCCCGGTCGGCGAACAGACGGATCATGTTGAAGGTGCCGATCAGGTTGATCTCGATCACCTTGCGGTATTGCTCGAGCGGATGCGGACCATCCTTGCCGATCGTCTTCACGCCGATGGCGATGCCGGCGCAATTGACCAGGATGCGCGGTTCACCGAGCCGCTCCGCCACTTCGGCGAAGGCGGCCACTCCGCTCTCGCTGCTGCTGACGTCGCACTGGACGGCAATGCCGCCAATATCGGCCGCCACCATCTTCGCACGGTCGATGCCGACATCGAGGATGGCGACGCGCGCGCCCTTGGCGGCAAGTGCTCGGGCTGTCGCCTCGCCGAGGCCGGAGCCGCCGCCGGTGACGATCGCAATTTGGCCATTGGGGTTCATGCCGGCGTCCTCCACAGATTTTGGATGATGCTACGAAGCTCGCAGCGCAGGCGCAACCGGCAGGATAGCCTCAAGCCATGACCGGGACGGGATCGGAAACCCGCGCCACGTCCGCATGGCAGACCTCGCCCGACAGCCGGGCCACGGCGCCTGGTACGATCTCGTGCGACAAAAGCCGGTCGAGGTCGACCGGGCGCGGCATGGAGATCTGCCCGCGCGGGATCCTCTTGAAGCCGAGCGGGCCGTAATAGGGCTCGTCGCCAACCAGCATCACCGCCGGCATACCGGCCTTGGTGGCGGCCTCCAGTGCGATTGCCACCAGCCGGCGGCCGATGCCGAGATTCTTGAAGGCAGGCCGCACCGCGAGCGGCCCGAGCATCAGCGCGCGGCCGACGCCGGCCGCGATGCGCGTCATCCGCACCGAGGCGACGACAATATCGCCATCGACGGCGACGAAGGACAAAGCGCGCTCATGCCCTCCGGATTCGCGGATCTTGTAGGCAGCGAGCACGAAACGGCCCGGCCCGAAGGCTTCGTCGTTGATGGCTTCGATTTCGGGATCGTGCGCCGGGGTTTCCGGCAGGTATTTCACGTCGGCAAGGCTCATGGTCTTTGCGTTCCGGTAGAGGAGGAAAGGTTTGCTGCAAGCGGCAGCGTTCGCCAGTCAGCGCTTCATCAAGCGCGGGCGCCCTTTCGTCGTCGGTCAAACCGGATCGTGGCAAAGTCGAACATGCGGATTGTCCGCTAGCATCAAATTCCGGCCGCTGCAATCGGCCGTTTTCGTCCGCCGTTTCGGCCGAGTGACGGTCTGTTCAGCACATGACGACTTCGGCAGGGCAACCTTGCGCCTACATGCACCATTAACACGCAAGGAGTTTTGCATGGGATTGCTGATCGAAGGCAGGTGGCAGGACCGCTGGTATGATACGGCGGACAACGGCGGCAGGTTCGTGCGGGCGCTGGCGCAATGGCGCGACTGGATCACCGTTGACGGGTCGCCGGCGGAGGGGCGAAGGCGCGGCTTCAGGGCCGAGCCCGGACGCTACCACCTCTACGTCTCGCTTGCCTGCCCGTGGGCACACCGGACGCTGATCCTGCGCGTGCTGAAGAAGCTGGAAGGCATCATCTCCGTCTCGGTCGTGCATCATTTCATGGGTGCGGACGGCTGGACGTTCCTGGCCGAGGACGGCGCCACCGGCGATACGCTTTACGGTCTCGATTTCCTGCACCAGATCTATGCCAAGGCCGATCCTGCCTATTCCGGCCGGGTGACGGTGCCGGTGCTGTGGGACAAAAAGGAACAGACGATCGTCTCCAACGAGTCCTCCGAGATTATCCGCATGCTCAATTCGGCATTCGACGAATGGGGCGATGCGAGCCTCGACTTCTATCCCGAGGACCTGCGCGGCGAGATCGACCGCATCAATGCGCTGGTCTATCCCGCAATCAACAACGGCGTCTACCGGGCCGGCTTCGCCACCACGCAACGCGCCTATGAAGAGGCGTTCGGCGAATTGTTCGCCGCGCTCGATACGCTGGAGCAGCGGCTGTCAAAGCGGCGCTATCTCGCCGGCGACCGCATCACCGAGGCCGACTGGCGGCTGTTCACCACGCTGGTGCGCTTCGACCCGGTCTATGTCGGCCATTTCAAGTGCAATCTGCGCCGCATCGCCGACTATCCGAACCTGTCGAACTATCTGCGCGATCTCTACCAGGTGCCCGGCGTCGCCGGCACGGTCAACCTGCACCACATCAAGGCGCACTATTACGGCAGCCACCGGACGATCAACCCGACCGGGATCGTGCCGGTCGGGCCGGAGCTGGATTATGCCGCGCCGCACGATCGCGGGCGGTTCGGGAAGGCTGCATGATCTACCAGTAGGGCGAGGGCTTCTCGCCGTGAAAAACCTCGGCGATCCGGCGCAGCGTCGCCGGGGTGGTTGCTTCCGGCAAGTTATCGAGCGGGAAGAAGGCGGCTTCGGCGATCTCGTGGTCCGGCAGCTTCGGCGCCGTCTGGCTAAAGCCTTCGATCAGATAGAGGCCGACATGGTCGCGCTTGCTGGACCGGCTGTTGAAATGCATCGACCTCAGCACCGGCGGAGCGATCAGCGCGATGTTGCCCTCCTCGGCAAGCTCGCGCGCCAACGCCTCGACCAGTGTCTCGCCGGTTTCGACGCCGCCGCCCGGCAGTTGCCAGCCCGGAACATAGGTGTGGCGGATCAGAAAGACGCTGTCGGAACCGCGGTCGTGAATGAGGCCGCGCACGCCGAGCGTCATCGGCCGCCGCAGCAGGAAATATAGATGGAACAGCCTTGATCTCAGGCCCGGCCAGCCGGTCTGGCGCAAGGCCAATTCCGGGTCTGACGTTGTCGTCATCCGTGAAACCATGAGTGGTAAGCGGGGGCCGCGTCGCTTATGAATGAGGGATGTTCAGGCTCGCGCATATTTCCGATATCCATCTGGGACCGCTCCCCGGTGTAACCTATCGCGAACTCGCCTCCAAGCGCGTGGTCGGCTACGTCAACTGGCAACGCAACCGCCGCCGCCATATGCACGACGCGGTCATCGACACGCTGCTTGCCGATATGAAGGCCAGCGCCCCCGATCACCTCGCGGTGACGGGGGATCTGGTCAATCTGGCGCTCGACGGCGAGATCGAAATGGCCAGGCACTGGCTGGAGACGCTGGGTTCGCCGCATGACGTGTCGGTCGTTCCGGGCAACCATGACGCCTATGTGCCGGGCGCTTTCGACAAGTCCTGCCGTTCCTGGGCGGCGTGGATGACCGGCGACGACGTCAACACACCGGTCGACCGCCATTCTTTTCCCTATTTGCGGGTACGCGACAACATCGCGCTGATCGGCGTTTCGACGGCGCGCGCCACCGCCCCATTCATGGCCAATGGCTTCTTCAGGGAGGGCCAAGCGCAGAGGCTCGGCCGAATGCTCGACGCGACGGCCGAGCGCGGCCTGTTCCGGGTCATCATGATCCACCATCCGCCGGTGCGCGGCGCCGTTTCGCAGTACAAGCGGCTGTTCGGCATTGCGCTCTTCCAGAAGATCGTTCGCCGGCATGGGGCCGAACTTATCCTGCACGGCCATTCGCACGATCCGAGCCTGTTCTTCATCGGTGGCCGTGGCGCCAAGATCCCGGCCGTCGGTGTCGCAGCCGCCGGACAGGGGCTTGGCGGCAGGCACCCGGCCGCGCAGTACAATCTGATCGATGTCGACGGCGACAAGGGCAACTGGCGGATCCGCTTGACGCGACGCGGCCTGACCGGGCCAGCTCTTCCGCCTTCGGAGCTGCAGGTGCTGGAACTTGGCGCCGATGCGGAAGCATCGCGCCAGCTGGTCAGAAGCTGATCTTCATCGCCACAAGGCGGTCCCAGAACAGCACGATCGACACAGCCAGCCCAACCAAAGCGCCGGCAAGGATCAGGCCGAGGCCGGACAGGAAGGCCGACCCGGCCTTGCCGCGCTGAGCAGCCCGCAATGGCGGCTCGGCTTCGGCCACCGCGACACGCGTCATGCCAGAGGCGGCGTGCTCGACCCCGCCCTCCATCATCCTTTGACGTTCGACGACACGCTCGGCAACATAGCGCGTCACCTGGTCGGCGACGATTTTCATGTCGGTCGATTCGGCGAGAACCACGCGGCCGATGCGGGTATCCCTGAGAAACCGGTAGGTGCGGCGATCCCGCCCCATGGCGACATGGCTGACCGCATCGATCCACAGACGCGGCTGCAGGCCGGACGATACCGCGAAGTCGAAATTGTCCATATCGGCGGGCACATCGGCAAAGACGGGAGCGAGCTCGGCGGCAAGCAATTCGAGCCGCATGCGGTGCGCTTCGCGCAAGTCGACGACCACATCGTCGCGGTCGGCAAAGGCGTTCTTCACGTCGCGAATGGCGTCGGACAGGTTTCGCGACGGATCGATCGGGGTGATTTTCTCGCCTGTGTCCTTCATCGGCGTTGCTTCGCGGTTGGTTAACAGCGAGTTAACATAGTCGTCGGCAAAATGCACCCGCGAGATGATGACTGCGGATCAGCTCGCCGCCGCGTCAAGACTCGGCTGAAGGCGTCTGCTGCCGCGGCGGTTCATGTTGCGACGCACCGCCGTGGCGACAAGGTCAGGCGCTTCCTCGGCCAGCATGTGGCCGGCCCCCAGAACATGGTGCAGATGAAAATGCACGGGCATATCGTCGGCCTGGCAAACCGGCAGCACGGCATCGTCCGTTCCCCAGACCACCATCACCGGCATTTTCAGCGTTTCGAGCTGTTCGCGCGGGATGGCACCCTGCCGGTCATCCCTGGTCATGGACGCGGCAAACTCGACAAGCTTTTGCAACTGACCCGGGCGTCGACGCATCTCGTCAAGCACATCCACGACGTGCTCCGGGGGTTGGCTCAGCGGCCCGGACATGGCGGCGAGACAGGTACGGATCTCACTTTTGCCGGTGGCGGCCGCATAGCGGCGCAAAAGAGGGCCGTTGATTTCCGGGCCAAAGCCGCCCGGTGCCAAAAGTGTCAGTGAGGCAACCCTTTCGGGCTCGGCCAATGCCATCAGCACAGCCACCGCGCCGCCCATCGAATGGCCGACCAGGTGCACCCTTTTCATGCCACGCGCGGCAAGGTCCGTCAGAGCGGCCCGAGCGGCCGTCCTGGCCGAACCACTGCCAGGGAAATCGAGAGAAAGCCCATGCCCGGGAAGGTCGTAGGCCAGCGTCCGCATGTCGGGCAAAAGCATCGACGTCACGTCGCGCCAGACCTCATGGCAGCCACCGAAGCCGTGCAGGAAGGCGACAGTCTTCGGACCGATACCGCGTTCGGCAGCGTGGAGGGATGAACTCATGAAAATTGATGATTGTTGCTGAACCGGACGGATAGCGAATTCCAGATTGTGGCTGGATTGCTCCCAGACCAGATCGATGGCCAGTAAAATTTTCGCGATCCAGCGCGCGCTTGGCGCACGTCAGCTGGCGTTGCCGAGCCCTGCCGCGCGCAACGCCCCGACCAGCCGGTCGGTCAGATCGGTGGGGTATTTCCTGTCGACGAAGGTCGAGCGCGGATTGGCGGCGAACTTCGGAAATTTGGCGACCAGCTCGTTGGTCAGCTGGCTCGCCAGCTGATCGCGGCCGGCTATCTTGGCGCCGATCAGGCGCGCCGCCAGATAGTGCGATTTGGTTGCCGTCGTGCGCAACGACTCGCTGGCGATGGCGGCCCTATTCGTGTCGCCCAGCATGAATGCGCCGACAAAAAGCCCGTAGTCCCACCAAGTCGGGTGGCCGCTGAAGGTTTCGACGGCGTGGGCCAGGATCGGGGTTCCTTCGCTGTATTTGCCGGCGAAAATCAGTCCATAGCCGTAAGCCGCCGCCATGCCGAGGTCGTAAGGGTTGAGCTCATGGGCCTTGCGCATCCAGCGGATTGATTCATCCATATTGCCGAGGCGCGAATTGAGATAGCCATAAGCGCGATGTGCGTAGGGGCTGGTCGGCCCCATCTGAACAGCGCGATGGGCAAACGACATCGCCTGTTCGATCGTCGCGCCGGGCGGATAGGAATAGTGATCGGTGACAGCCTCGAGATGCAGGGAGGCGAGTTCCGAATAGACCAGCGATGATTTCGCGCCCTGGCTGGCGAGATTTTCCAGGCAGCGATAGGCAGCTTCGTGAGTCTTGGCGCTCTGGTCGAGATAGTAGCTGTCATTGAGCACAAGACACCCCATCAGGCCGGTCTCGATGCCGCTCTGTTCAATGTAGGTGTAGATCGGTCCGTAGGCAGGGATGGTCGAGGTCAGTATGTTGGCGATACTGTCTTCGATCGCGCCCGGCGCGCTGTCGACGGCCGACAGGTTGCGTGACAACAGCACCCGGCCGGTCGCGACATTCTGCAGTTCGAGCGTCACGTCGCTCGCCGCGGGTCCCGGCAGGATATCGAATACGAAGCTGGTGGCGTCGCCGGCCGGATCGCGGGTGCCGTCGGCATCACGTCCGATGAAGTCTATCGTGTCGAACCCGGCGAGGCCGGCGCGCAGCGAAGCAGCCACACGGGCAGCCTCCGGGCCATTGGCCTTCACGGCGATGTAGACCAGCGGCAAGGTTTCCACCGGAGGTGACGCTACGCTGCTCGTCGCCACCGCGGTCTCTACGGCCGAGGCTGAACCACTGCTGCCGAGCAGGACATCGCTGCCCTGGCGAAGGATCAGCACCCCGAGCATGGCGATGACCACGACAATCGCGCCCCAGAAGAACTTCAGGTGCCGGGTGAGCGACGGCCCAGGTTCGGGCGCGGCAGCGGGCGACATCAGCGGGGCGGCGTGGACGATGTCGAGGTCGGGCAGTTCCGTGGGGGCGATCGTCGGCGCAGTGCCTTCCGCCGGCTCCAACTCGGCCGGCAGGCGAATTGCATTCAGTTCATAGGAAGGAACGTAGCCGCCGCGCGGAATGGCGATGCGCACCGGCTCGCCAACGCCTTCATTGGCGAAGTAGTTCTGCAGAAGCTCGCGCAGCCTGCCAGCCTGAACCCGAACGACGGCATCGGTAGACGGATCGAAATCGCCGTCCTTGCCGAAGACGTCCATGGCGATGGAAAAGCCCTTGAGCCGGTCAGCCTCGCCGGCCTGTTCGCGTTCGACCAGATAGCGCAGCAGTTTTCGCGCACGCTCGGACCGTCCGAACGTTTCGCTGGCTAGCAGTCGCTCCAATGTCTCGCGCACTGCGGGGGCGGCAGGCGTGGCATGCTGCAAGTGTCGATCCTCTCGAAGTCGGCACAGGTTGAGGCGCGATCATATAGCGCTGGCACTGCCGCACAAGCATGGTTGTATTATGCTATCGCGTAAGCCACCGGATAATTGCCCATGGTTAACGCGAGAGCCGGCTTGCAGGCAGGGCCCTGGAGCACCGCCGATGCGGCGCGCCAGGGGTTTGGAAAGATCAGCCGGCCTTGCGGCCGACGATGCGGTTGGCGGCCGAAACCACGGCTTCCAGCGAGGCGGCGACGATGTTGGTGTTGATGCCGGCGCCGAACAGCTTGCCGGCGGGATATTCCATCTCGACATAGGAAATCGCCGAGGCGTTCGAGCCACGCTGCATGGAATGCTCGGAATAGTCGAGCACCGACATCTCCACGCCGACATGGCGCGACAGCGCGTCGACAAAACCGTCGATCGGACCGGTGCCCGATCCGGTAATGGTCATTTCCTTGCCGTTGTCGAGGATGACGGCCTCGACAACGCGGCGGCCCTTGGTCTCGGTGTCCGGATAGGTGTGGTGGTCGAGGAACGTCAGCCGCGCGCCGGGCTGGTCGACATAGGTTTCGAGGAATTCCTCGTGGATGCGCCTGGCGGCCACTTCCTTGCCTTCGGCGTCGGTGATCGCCTGGATGTGCTGGCTGAACTCGATCTGCAGATTGCGCGGCAAATTGAGTCCGTAGTCGGCCTGCAGCACATAGGCGATGCCACCCTTGCCGGACTGCGAGTTGATGCGGATGATCGCCTCGTAGTTGCGGCCGACATCGGCCGGGTCGATCGGCAGATAGGGCACTTCCCAGTGCGGCGTGTTGGCCTTGCGCAGCGCCTTCATGCCCTTGTTGATGGCGTCCTGGTGCGAGCCGGAAAAGGCGGTGTAGACGAGTTCGCCGACGTAAGGGTGGCGTTCCGGGATCTTCAGCTGGTTCGAGTACTCGTAGACGTCCTTCATCCGGTTGATGTCGGAGCAGTCGAGTTCGGGATCGACGCCTTGCGTGTACATGTTGAGCGCCAGCGTGACGATGTCGACATTGCCGGTGCGCTCGCCATTGCCGAACAGCGTGCCTTCGACACGGTCCGCACCGGCCATCAGGCCGAGTTCGGTGGTGGCGATGCCGGTGCCGCGATCATTGTGCGGATGCAGCGAAATCAACAGGTTCTCGCGGTTGTCGAGGTTGCGGCACATCCATTCGATACGGTCGGCATAGATGTTGGGCGTCGACATCTCGACCGTCGACGGCAGGTTGATGATCAGCTTGTTGTTCGGCGTCGGCTTGACGATCTCGGTGACCGCGTTGCAGATCTCCAGCGCCACTTCGAGTTCGGTGCCGGTGAAGCTTTCCGGCGAATATTCGAAGCGATAGCCGCCGCCCGCATTGGCCGCCATGTCGGTGATCATCTTGGCCGCGTCGGTGGCGATGCGCTTGATGCCGGCGACGTCCTTCTCGAAGACGACGCGGCGCTGCAGTTCGCTGGTCGAGTTGTAGAAGTGCACGATCGGATTGGTGGCGCCCTTCAGCGCCTCGAAGGTGCGGGTGATGAGTTCGGGACGGCACTGCACCAGCACCTGCAGCGAGACATCGGCGGGCACATTGCCGTCCTCGATGCACCAGCGAGCGAAATCGAAATCCGTCTGCGAGGCCGACGGGAAACCGATCTCGATCTCCTTGAAGCCCATGTCCAGCAGCAGGCCGAACATGCGCGCCTTGCGCTCATGGCCCATCGGGTCGATCAGCGCCTGATTGCCGTCACGCAGGTCGACCGAGCACCAGATCGGCGCCTTGTCGATGATTTTCGAGGGCCAGGTGCGGTCGGTGAGGCCGACGGTCGGATAGGGTTGATATTTGCGAGGGGCGTCCGGCATGCCCCGGGCTGACTCTGTCATGCCCCTTACTGCGTTGCCGTCATTTGGACGGATGTCTTCTCGTGCGTTCATCGTCGTATCTCCCGGCGGCTCGCGGGTCCACCTGCAGGCGGATTTGGTGCCGAGCGGCGCCTTTACCAAAGTTTCGTTCGCTTGATGTGACTTGCCAATTTGGCCAAGGAGCGTGCGCGTAAGCGGCGGTTCGACCGCCGGGCGCTCCTTCAGCGAACCCGGCGATCGCCGATAAGGCCGAGAAGAAGCAGGGTCGAAGCAAGCGCGCGCACGGTCTCGCCGGAGAAGCCGGTCGGACGGGAAGCGACGGAAGAGGCGCGCGTGTTCATGGCGGTTCTCATACAGGAGCAGGCTGTGGGAGGCAAGTGGGACCGCCTCCCTGGCAAGATGCGCAAGCTCTTCCCCATAGGGAGCAAATACGCCAAACTCGCCTCGACTTGACAGCGACGCCGGGGGAGGCCGTCCATGAATTTCGTTTTCTTCTCGCCGCATTTTCCGGCCAACGGCGCCGATTTCTGCGACCGGCTGAAGAAGGCCGGCGCCACGGTGCTCGGCATCGGCGATGCGCCCTATGAGGCGCTGAACGGAAAACTGAAGACGGCCCTGTCGGAGTATTACCGCGTCGCCGACATGGAGGACTACGAGCCGGTGTTCCGGGCGATGGGCCATTTCATCCACAAATGGGGCCGCATCGACCGTTTCGAGTCGCTCAACGAACATTGGCTGGAACTCGAGGCCAACATCCGCACCGACTTCAACATCTTCGGCACCAAGCTCGATTTCGTGAAGAATCTGAAGCGCAAGAGCCGCATGCGCGCCTTCTTCCGCAAGAGTGGCGTCGAGACCATTCCGCAGCGCAAATGCTCCGACCGCGCCGGCGCCATGACATTCATCCGCCGCGTCGGCTATCCGGTGGTGGTGAAACCGGATTCCGGCTCCGGCGCCTCGAACACCTTCAAGATCTCCAACTCGAAGGAGCTCGACCAGTTCTTCAGGGACAAGCCCGAAGATGTCAGCTTTGTCATGGAGCAGTTCATCGAAGGGCTGGTGGTGACCTTCGACGGGCTGGTCAACCGCGACGGCGAGGTGGTGCTGGCGGCCAGTCACCGCTACGACCAGAGCGTCATGGAGGTGGTCAACCGCGATCGCCACATGAGCTACACCTGCTTTCCCGAGATCAGCCCGGCGGTAGCGGAGGCGGGCCGAAAAATCCTGAAGGCGTTCGACGTGCGCGAGCGCTTCTTCCACATCGAATTGTTCGAGACCAAGGACAACCGCGTCATCGCGCTCGAGGTCAACATGCGCCCGCCCGGCGCCTGGATGACCGATGCGATCAACTACACGTTCGACATCGACGTCTATGCGGCCTGGGCCGAGATGGTGGTCAAGGACGCCGCCGGCGGGCCTTATGAAGGCAAGTACTTCACCGCCTATGCCAGCCGCAAACGCCACCTCGCCTATTTGCACAGCCATGCGGACGTGCTAGCCGCCCACGGCGACAAGATCGTCCACCATCAGGCCATCGAAGAGGTTTTCAGCCGCGCCATGGGACATTACGCCTATCAGATGCGCTCGAGGGATCCGAAGGCGCTGCGCCAGGCGGTCGACTACATCCACGCGGAAAAGGTGTGAGGCGATGGACGTTTCCTATCACAAGGGTTTCGCCCGCAATCTCGGCCGCGACATGGAATACAAGCGCTACGGCCACGCCGGCCGGCCGGTGGTGGTGTTCCCGACCTCGCAGGGACGGTTTTACCAGTTCGAGGATTCCGGCGGGGTCGGCGCGCTTTCGGAATTCATTGACACCGGCCGCATCCAGCTGTTCACGCTCGACGGCATCGATTCGGAATCCTTCTTCGACAAGCATGCCGACCCGGCCGACCGTATCGGCCGCCACGAAGCCTATTTCCGCTATGTGCGCGAAGAGGCGCTGCCGGAACTGCTGGCGACCGCGGCAAAAGCCAATGGCGGGCGCGAACTGAGGCCGCTGTTTTCAGGCTGTTCGATGGGCGGCTACCACGCGTCGAATTTCGTCTTCCGCTTTCCGGAACTGGCCAGCGGCGTCATCGCGCTGTCGGGCGTCTACTCGACCCGCGATTTCTTCGGCGGCGCGCTCGACGGCAATATCTTCTTCAACTCGCCGCTCGACTATCTGCCTGGGATCGTCGACCAGAAACTGCTTGGTCGGCTGAAGGCGCTCAGGCTGATCTTCTGCTGCGGTCAGGGCGCCTGGGAAGAGCGGATGCTCACCGAGACGCGGGCGCTGGAGCAGGTGCTGCGCGACAAATCCATCCCCGCCTGGGTCGACTATTGGGGCGGCGACGTCAGTCATGACTGGCCGTGGTGGCACAAGCAGCTGGTCTACTTCTTCGGCCGCTGGCTGGATGACGATTTGATGCACCGGCTGGACTGATGGTTGCCAGTTTCCGGTTACTGGTGATCGTCTAGGAACCGCGTTGCATTCTTGAGGTTCAATCGCTCAAGAAAATATGACCTCTTTCATCATGTTTCTATGGAAACGGCGCCGCCGCTGTGGCATGCCGGTGATGGCTGCGCCTTGGGCGGCGTCGCTTCAACCGGTATTCGAAAGGCTGCACCCATGGAGCAACTGAGCGCGCAAACCCGGATCGTCGATGGTGCCATCCGGCCCGTCATGGACAGGCTGCGCGCCGAGCACGGCGAAACCGAGATCGACACCGGCATTGCCGACCAGTGGGAATTCCGCATGCATTACGGCTCGTTGAACGCCACGCTCGACGACGGCAGCGTGCTGATCCGGGTCGCGGCGGAGGACGAGACCTGCCTGTCCTACATGAAGATGACGGTCGCCGGCCATTTTTCGGAACATCTTGGCACGACGAACGGTATTCGCTGGCAAGGCGATGGCAGCGATGCAGGCACGCCGGTCTTTTTTCGCGAGATCAGGGTTGTGTCGGCAACGCGGATTTCTCCGCATATGCAGCGCGTTCGTTTCTCAGGCAGCGATCTCGGCCGGTTTGCGCATGGCGGCCTGCATGTGCGGCTCTTGCTGCCGCCGCGCGGCCGGCAGCCGGTCTGGCCGTCGATGGGCGCCGACGGCCTGCTGGTGTGGCCCTCGGGCGAGGATGCGCTGGTCGTTCGGGTCTACACGATCCGGGCGCTTGATGCCGCCGGCGGCTGGCTCGATGTCGACTTCGTGCTGCATCCCGGCCAGGACACGCCGGCCGCCACCTTCGCCGAGAACGCGCAAGCCGGCGATATTATCGGCATGATCGGACCTGGCGGAGGCGGAACGCCCGATGCGGAGACGCTGCTTCTGGTCGGCGACGATACGGCGCTTCCCGCCATCGGCAGGATCCTCGAGGAGCTTGCGCCCTCGACCCGCGCCGAGGTGCTTATCGAAGTCGATGGCCCCGAGGACCGGATGTCGCTGGCCGAGGGCGAGAACATCGCCGTCACCTGGCTTTACCGGCAAGGCGTTGAGCCCGGCACCGCCGCACTGTTGCCGGCGGCGCTGCGGGCACGTGATCAAGCTGCGTTCCCCGACGGGCTCTATGTCTGGGCGGCGTGCGAATTCGCCGATTTCCGCGAAATCCGCAAGATTGTACGCAAGGAGTGGGGCCTGCCGCGCGGCCGGCATCTGGTCACCGCCTATTGGCGACGGGGCGCCGAGAGCGATGACGAGGGCGAGGAATAGCACCGCGCCGCCGCGCCTGGCGGCAGCGCGGATAGCGCCGCCTCAGAAGCGGTAGCGCAGGCTGGCGAACAGCGAACGGCCTTCGTCGCGGTAGCAATAGCCGGCCGAGCAGATGGTCTTCTGGGTGTCGAACAGGTTCTTGGCGTTGACCTGCAGCTTCACGCCTTCAAGCTTCGTATTGCGGTAGCCGAAATCGTAGGAGAGCGAGGCGTCGACGAAAGCGCGCGCCTCGTTCTTGAAGGTGTTGGTGTCGTCGCCATAGCTAGAGCCGGCGACCCGCACGCCCGTTCCCAGCCCCAACCCCTCCAGCGTGCCGTTCTCGAACTGGTAGTGGCCCCAAAGCGACAGGATATGGTTAGGCGTCGCCGACAGTTCCTTGCCGGCGGTGAATTCGGCGCCGCGCTCGATCTTGACCCGCAGATAGGTGTAGGAGGCGATGAAGCTGAAGCCGTTGTCCAAAGAGGCATTGGCTTCCAGTTCGATGCCGCGCGAGTTGAGGTCGAGCTGGCGCTGCTTGTTGATGCCAGTCGAGGCGTCGAAGACGACGCCGTCCTTCTGGTCGATGTCGAACAGCGCGGCGCTGACGGTCGCGTTGTAATCCGGGATCTCGTATTTGAGGCCAATCTCCTTCTGCGTCGCGATGGTCGGGCGGGCGACCCGGCCGACGGTGCTGGTGACGTCGTCAAAGACGAAGCCGATGTTGGGCGAGAACGAGGTGGAATAGTTGATATAGGGCGTGATGCCCCATTCGGTCTGATAGGACAGGCCGAGCCGGCCGGAGAAGGCGCTGTCCTTCTGCTTGGAGCTGCTGAAGTCGGCAGCGGTCGAGGTGGTGTCGACCCAGTCGTAGCGGCCGCTGGTAAAGAGGATGAAATCGTTCCACTCCATCTGGTCGTGCAGGTAGACGCCGAGCTGGTTCATCTCCTGCCCGCCATAGTGCGGAACCGAGGCCGACTTGATGTCGTCGACCGAGACATAAGAGATCCCGCTGCCGGCATCATAATCCGACCGGGCGTAGTCGATGCCGCCGACCGCGGTATGCCTGACCGGGCCGGTGTCGAACTCGAACTGCGCCATGTTGTCGACGACGAAGTTCTTCATGGTCTCGGTGTAGTGGCCCCAGTAGCGCTGCAGCGGCTGGTCGGCGCCGATCGAATAGTGGCCGCTGTATTCGATGTCGCTGTCTACGGCGTTGTAGCGCAGGTTCTGGCGCACCGTCAGCACATCGTTGAAACGATGCTCGAACTCGTAGCCGATGCGGCCTTGCGTCTGGTCGAAATCGTTCCACGCCGGATCGCCCTCATAGACGTTGGACAGCACGCCATAGGCCGAGTTGTAGAAGGCGGCGGTGCCACCGGTGACGGATTTCGAGTACTCGCCGAGGATGGTGAGCTTGGTGTCCTCATCCGGTTTGAAGGTGACCGCCGGTGCCAGATAGAGCTTGTCGTCGGGATAGCCAGGTAGATCTGTTTCACTCAGGCGGCCGAGGCTGGTGAAGCGGTAGAGGATGCTCCCGTCGGCGTTGACCGGACCGGAAGCGTCGAGGCCGGCTTGGAAACGGTTATGCTCGCCGGCCAGCAATTCGATCTCGTGGAAAGGTTCGTCCTTGGGACGCTTGGTGACGACGTTGACGATGCCGCCCGGGCCGCTGATGCCGTAGAGCGAGGATGCCGGGCCTTTCAGGATGGTGACGCCCTCGATGCCGTAGGGCTCGGTCTTGAACCAGGCAGAGGGGCCGTTGTACTGGCGCAGCCCATCGCGGAACATGCCGTTGTAGAAGGCCTGGAAGCCGCGTAGGAAGAAGGCGTCGTAGCGGGTATCGAAGCCGAAGCTGTTGGGATTGGCGCTGGCCGTGTAGCCAAGCGATTCGTTCAGCGTGCGCGGCTTCTGATCCTCGATCTGCTTTTGCGTGACGACCGAAACGGCCTGCGGGATCTTGGCGATCGGCGTGTCGAGCTTGGTGCCGATGCGATCCTTCTTGGCGACATAGCCGTCCTGGACCAGGATCTCATCGCTCTCTGCGCTGACTTCGATCTTGCCGAGGACGGTGGCGTCCCTACTCTCCTGTGCGCCGGCCGGCAGGGCGTGGCCGAGCAGGGCGGTGCCGGCCAACAACGATAGTCTCCAGTACCATATTGCCGTCCGCGTCCGCATCAACTCGTCTCCACTGTCTCATGTCTGATTGCGATCCCGCGCTCTCAAATATGACTGTGATAGTCAAGTATTTTCTCGTGTTTGCGCAACGACTTGTCCGGACTGTTGTCCGGCAGCAAAAAATCACCCGGTTCTGGTGAATCCGGGGTCAGGTCAAGGGCGGAAAATGCTTATGGTTTCACGCTTCTTGCCACCAGGCGCGCGACGCTCGGTCCGATCAAGAGCACGACGAGGAAGCGGGCCGATTGCAGCGCCATGACGAAGGACATGTCGACGTTCTGCGCCGCGGCGGCGATGATGGCGACGCTGTCCATGCCGCCCGGACTGGTCGCCAGATAGGCGGTCAGCGGATCGATGCCGAGCAGATGGCTGATCAGGAAGGCGAGGCCGCCGCAAAAGGCGATCAGTGCGACGATCGAGCCGATGATCTGCGGCAGGGCGCGCGCCGCGTGGCGCAGGATCGGACGGGTGAAATTCAGCCCGATCGACCAGCCAATCAAGGCATAGCTGACCGCGAGCAGCCATTGCGGCAACTGCATCGGCACACTGAGGCCGAGATGGATGATGGAGCCGAAGATGAAAGTGCCGAGGAAGAAGGGCGAAGGCAGCCGGCATAACTTGCCGAGCAGGCCGCCGACGAGCGCGATGCCGATGGTGGCGGCGAAGGCCTGCGGATCGATCGGCGGAAACCAGACGATGGCCGGGACTTCGATGCCTGATGTGTCGACCCACATCCTGGCGATCAGCGCTGCCGTCATCGAGACGAAGATGACGCGCAGATACTGCATGAAGGCGACGAGGCGCTGGTCGGCCCCAAAGGCGCCTGCCATCAGCACCATGGCAGTAGCGGCCCCCGGTGACGAACCCCAGACTGCCGTGGTGCCGGGCAGGATGCGCCAGCGGCTGATCAGCCAGCCGAGCAGACTCGAAGCCGCGACGGTCGCCACCACGACGCCGAGGAATAGCGGCCACTCCTGGTAGAAGACGGGAAAGATATCGGTGGAGATCGATGCGGCGACGAGGCACCCGACGACCGCCTGTGCCGAACCGAACAGCGGCTTCGGTATGCGCACCGTGGCGCCGTTGGTGCCGGCGAGGATCGCCGCCAGCATCGGGCCGATCAGCAGCGCCGCGGGCAGTGCGGCAATTTCGAGCGCGCCGGCGAACAGGAGCGAGAAAACCAGCAGGACCAGCCATTGCCAGCGCCTGTGCAACTGCGCCATGCGCTCGACGGGGGGCTGATCTGGCGAGGAGTCCATAACCCGCGTCTTAGACCGGACGAGCCAAAATGCGAACCCCTGTCTGTCGCAGAAAATCAGCCGCTGGCCTGAGGCGTCAGCCGGGCTCGGCCTTCGGCAACCCGAAGCCGCCGACCGGCTGGGTTTCGACCTGGAACTCGAAGCCGGCGATGAAAGGGCGCGCCTTGGCGATCGCCGCCTGGACTTCGGGCAGTTGCAGCGACGCCTTGTGGCTTGCCTGATCGGTCCACACTTCGGTGACCCAGATTGCGTCGGCGTCGACCGGGTCGATGGCGATGACGTAGCTCAGGCAGCCGGGCAGGGCGCCTGTGGTCTCACGCAGCACGTCCATGACCGCGTCGCGCTTGCCGCGCGCCGCCCGCATCTTGCCGATCAGTCCGTACATTCCCTTGTCTCCCTTCAGGGTTGCGCGAACGGAGTATGCAGGTCTCGGCTCACGGCATCAACTGGCCGCCATTCACCTCGATCACCTGGCCGGTGATGTAGCCGCTCAAAAGGTCGGAGGAGAGGAACAGATAGGCGCCGACGCAATCCTCGGCGGTGCCGGCGCGGCCTTGCGGAATGGTGGCGACCATGCCCTTCATCTGCTCTTCGGTCGAATAGCGTTCATGGAAAGGTGTACGAATAGTGCCCGGCGCCACGGCGTTGACGCGGACGCCGAAGCCGATCAGTTCCTTGGCCATGCCGCGCGTCACATTGGAGACGAAGGCCTTGGCCGAGCCGTAGAGACCGGCGCCGCCGCCGGCGCCGTTGCGGGCGGCGATCGAGGAGGTGTTGACGATGAAACCGCCCTGGCGCTTCAGCCAGGGCATTGCCTTGCGCGAGGCGGTGAGCACGGAACGCGCGTTGAGATCCATCACCGCGTCGTAATGCGCTTCGGTCTGTTCGGCATAAGGCACGCGGCCGAGCATGCCGCCGGCATTGTTGACCAGGCCATCGAGCCGGCCGAATTTTTCCGCGCTCTCCTCGACGACGCGCTCGACATCGGCCGGCACGGAGAAATCGCCCTGCGTGAGGAAGACCTCGCCGCCGCCATCGCGAATGGTCCCGGTCAGTTTCTCGGCCGCATCGCGGCTTGAATTGTAGTGCAGCGCAACGCGGCATTTCTGCGCGGCATAGGCCAGCGCCAGCGCTGCGCCGATGCCGGTCGAGGCGCCGGTGACCAGCACCGCCTTGCCGGCGAGATCTGGGATGACAAGGGTGGGGGCGGTCATGGGCACTTTCCTCCGGGATGTACGGCTCTCCCTTCGTAGGCTCTCACCACCCTCACGTTCAAGTCCGTGGCGGCTCAGGGCCTGAGATAGGCATAGCCTTGCCGCTGCAGTTCGGCGAGCTTGACGACGCCACCCTCGTCGACGGCATGGAAGCCGTCGAGCAGGTCGGCGAGCGTGATCTCCATGCCTTGCATGGTGTTGCCGCAGGCATGTGGACTGAGGCCCTGCTGGACAAGGCCGGCGAAGCGGCCGGAAATCGCCGCCGATATGCCTTTCGACTTGAAGGCGGCAAGGGCCGGACCGTGCACGACCAGCGCAATGTCGACATTGCCGCCGGTGCCTTCATAGTGGTTCTTGATGTTGCCGAGCACGAAATTGACCTTGTCGACGTCGCTCAGATGATAGGCGACCTTCAGCCTTTCCTCGGCGGCCGCGGCCTTGACCTGGCGCAGCCCGAAAAGGCCGGCGGCCCCGGCAAGACCGGCGCGGAACATATCGCGGCGTCGCATCGCGTCCTCCTCATCCGCCAGTTTGCATGGCCCCGGCTTCGCTCCTAGACTAGCATAAATCGCGGGCACGTCCTGTCGGTGCGAGGAGGGATCACATGACGTCGAGGACCATGGTCGGCGCTGGACATGGTGCCGTCTTGCTTGCGGCGCTTGCCGGCGCGGCTTTTGCCGACGACACACCCAAACTCACCGAACTCAGTCCGAACGGTGCCGATGCCTGTTTCGGGCGCGTCTACGATGCAGCCCATCTCAAGGCGCATCCGAAGCAGAAGGTGGCGCGGATCTTCTTCTACTATGGCCACGACCCGGTCAGCCGGCCGAACGAGGAGCCGAGTGTAGGGGCCGACAGCTCTTACAACTCTTTCATCGCCACCACCGTGCGCGGCGCCAAGGCGCCGGAATGGGCCGGCGGCTGGTGCAATCACGAGTCCGAGGATGGCAAGAGCGGGCCGATCCATTGCGGCATGGACTGCGACCGCACCCTGGCCTCACTGAAGGTCGATGAAAAAGGCCGGCTGATCGTCACGGACGTGCAGCCCGACCTTTATCTCGATGCAGGGGCGGAAGACGAGCTTGGCAAGGCTGAATATGACAGACAGGCGCTTGGCAAGGAGGATGACAATTTCCGGCTCGACCCGATGCCTGCGGCGACCTGCAAGGCGGAATTCGCGCGCATCGATCCGATCAATCCGGCACTCGGTCCGCCGCTGCGCGAGCGGCTGAAGCCGGAACAGCCTTTCTGCTATGGGCGCGACTATAACGCCGCGCATCTCGGCTCGCACCCGGACCAGGTAACGCAATCGATTCGCGTCTTCCGCGGATCGGTGGAACTGGCGTCGTTTGCTGCCGGCGGCGACGCGGCCAACTGGCCCGATGGCGCCGATATCGCCATTTCCGTCACGACGCGGCAGAAGTCGGGCAAGGTCACGCAGACCTATTCCTGCCAGGGAGAGGCCGACCAGTGGCGCTGTGCGGCGAGCGCGAAGATGAGCGACTTTTCCTGCGACATCACCCAGAAGGAGATCTTCCTGCGCCGCGGCGTGAACGGCACGATGATGCTGGCCAATCCGAACAGCAGCCTGCCGATCATCGACCTCTGCTCGAAGGCTGCCGAGGGCAAGACCACGTCTGACGACAAGGTCTATCGGCTGAATTCCATGCCGCAATCGGCCTGCGCGCCGTAATTTAGAAGGGAACTAGGCGAAAGGCACCGCCGTGGTGCCCTTCGGCAGTTTTGCCTCATCATCCGGTTCGACGTGGATAGTGACGCGAACCGAGGGGATTTCCGCCTTCAGCGCGTCCTCGATGCGGTCGCAGATGACGTGGCTGTCGCCCACCGTCATGTCGGCATCGACGACCATATGGAACTCGATGAAGGTGGCGCGGCCGGCGATGCGCGTCTTGAGGTCGTGGACTTCCAGCGCGCCCTTCGAATTGGCCGAGATGATGTCGCGGATGCGCATGTGCTCCTGCGTGTCCACGGCACGGTCCATGAGGCCGCTCAGCGATTCTCCGGTGAGCTTCCAGCCCTGGTAGAGAATGTTCAGCGCCACGAGCAGCGCAAGCAGCGGGTCGAGAATATGCCAGCCGGTCATCACCGCGCCGACAAGGCCAACGATGACACCAACGGACGTCAAGACGTCGGTCATGATGTGCTGGCCGTCGGCGATCAGTGCCGGCGATCGTTCGGCGCGTCCGTTGCGGATCAGCACCAAGGCCCATACCGCGTTGACGACAGCCGCGCCGGCATTGATCATCAAACCCTGCCAGGGCTGCTCGAGCACTGGTGGGTTCTGCAGCGACTGCCACACTTTGGCGATGATCAGAATCGCCGCCACGACGATCAGCACGCCCTCGAGGACCGCGGAAAAGTACTCAGCCTTGTGGTGACCGAACGGATGGTCGCTGTCGGCTGGTTTGTGGCTGATGCGGATCGCCCACAGCGCTGCGGCCGCGGTGATGACGTTGACGATGGATTCCAGGGCGTCGGAATAGAGGGCGACAGAGCCGGTGATGCGCCAGGCCACAAACTTCAGCCCCATCACCAGGAAGGCGATGACGATCGACCAGAAGGCGAGGCTGGCAATCCTGCGCTTGGCAGCGGCTTTTGCCGCGACCGTCGTCATGTCTTCCGTTGCGGCCATCGTTGCTAGGCAGCCTTTTCCTTGGCCTTGCGCGGCAAATGCGCAACGATGTTCTCGATGATGCGCATGCCGGCATTGTGGCCGAGCGTCATGATCGACTCCGGGTGGAACTGCACGGCGGCGATCGGCTCCTTGCGGTGCTCGAAGGCCATGATGACGCCGTCCTCGGTCTCGGCGGTGACGATGAAATCGTCGGGCAGCCGCACCGGATCGGCGAAGATCGAGTGGTAGCGGCCGACGGTCACTTCCTTGGGCAGGCCGGAGAAGATGATGCCAGGCTTCGAGACGCGGATGCGCGACGGCTTGCCGTGCATCGGGATGTGCAACTGCCGCAGTTCGCCGCCATAGGCCTCGGCCAGCGCCTGCAGGCCGAGGCAGACGCCGAAGATCGGCAACTCGCGGGCTCGCGCCTTCTTGATGGTGGCGGCGCAATCAAAATCCTTCGGTGTGCCGGGGCCGGGCGAGAGCACGACAAGGTCGGGCTTCAGCCGCTCGAAGACCTCCTCCGGCACCGGGGTGCGCACGGTGGAGACATTGGCGCCGGTCTGGCGGAAGTAATTGGCCAACGTATGGACGAAGGAGTCCTCGTGGTCGACCAGCAGAATGTTGACGCCGTCGCCGACGCGCGCGGTGGTGCGTTCGGCACCGGCTGCGTTGCCGGTCTTGGCGTCGCGAATGGCGGAGAGCATGGCGGATGCCTTCAATTCGGTTTCGGCTTCTTCTTCCTCGGGAATGCTGTCGAAGAGCAGCGTGGCGCCGGCGCGCACCTCGGCAATGCCGTCCTTGATGCGGATGGTACGCAGCGTCAGGCCGGTGTTCATGTCGCCGTTGAAATTGACCATGCCGATCGCGCCGCCATACCAGGCGCGCGGGCTCTTCTCGTTCTGCTCGATGAAGCGCATGGCCCACAATTTCGGTGCGCCGGTGACGGTGACCGCCCAGGCATGCGAGAGGAAGGCGTCGAAGGCATCCATGCCTTCACGCAGCCGGCCTTCGATATGATCCACCGTGTGGATCAGGCGCGAATACATCTCGATCTGGCGACGGCCGATGACGCGCACCGAGCCCGGCTCGCAGACGCGCGACTTGTCGTTGCGGTCGACGTCCGAGCACATGGTGAGCTCGGATTCATCTTTCTTGGAATTGAGCAGCTTCAGGATCTGCTCCGAGTCGGAAATGGCATCGTCGCCGCGCTTGATGGTGCCGGAGATCGGGCAGGTCTCGACGCGGCGGCCATTGACGCGCACGAACATTTCGGGCGAGGCGCCGATCAGGTATTCGCCTTCGCCGAGATTGATGAAGAAGGAATAGGGCGAGGGGTTGATCGACTTCAGCTTGCGCGAAATGTCGGAGGGCGGCGTCTCGCAGCGCTCATAAAACATCTGGCCGGGCACGACCTCGAACAGGTCGCCGCGCTTGAAGCTCTCCATCGCCCGGCGCACCAGGTTCGCATATTCGCCCGGCTCATGGTCGCCGCGCGGCGGGATACGGTCTGCGCTCTTGAACGGCTCGACGGCGGCGTCGCGCGACAGTCCTTCGGTCGAGAACCCGTCGCCGGAATAATCGTAGCGGTCCGTCCAGGCCTTGGTCGAATAGTGGTCGACGACCAGAATCTCGTCGGGCAGGAACAGCACGAGATCGCGCTGGCTTTGCTTGCGCTCGAGCTTGTAGTCGACCGGATCGAACTGGAAGGCGAGGTCGTAGCCGAAGGCGCCGTAAAGGCCGAGATTGGCATCTTCCTCGGTCTTGAACAGAGCGGTGATAGCGCGCAGGACCGTAAACACCGAAGGAACGCGGCTGCGCTCCTCTTCGGTGAAGACACGGCCGGGCGTGGCCACGTCGAGGCGGATGAGCTTTTTCGATGCCTCGGCGATGGTGATCTCGGCAAGGTCGGCCAGTGCCTTGCCGATCACCGGCAGCAGCACCTCGCCGCGGCTGTTCAGCGCCTCGATGCGGACAGTGCGGCCACGCGCCGAGATGACCAGCGGCGGATCGATGATGGCGGTGTCCCAGCGCGTATAGCGGCCCGGATATTCGTAATTCGAGGAAAACACCGCACCGCGCCGCGAATTCAGCCCGTCGACATAGGCGTCGATAGCGCCTTCATAAGGCTGCTCGTGGCGCTCGCGGGTGATGGTCACGCCACCGGCGGTGACGAAGCGCTCCGCCCCGGTTTCCAGAATGATCGTCGTCATTGCCGTCTCCATCTTGGGCAACGGACCCGGGAATGGCTTGAAAAAACAAATGGCCGCCCGGACATTCCGTTGCGGCCACCCTCTCTATTCACGCGCACGCGTTCGAACAGGCCGCTGTCAGCGAGCCCACCACCAAATGGTCTTGTTCGAGCGCATGTTCATGGCAGATTCCCATAGCGGCGATTGAACGGCCGCGCAACTGGATTCAATGAAGGTGGTAAAACCGGAACCCTCAGTCCTCTAGCGTTCCCGACCTTGCATCGGCGCTCTTCCTGTCGCCGACCAGCTTTAGAAGATCCTCGCCGGCGCGGATGATGCGCCGCGAACGCCGGGTCAGGATGAAACCGGCCTGCGGCGCGAACACCTCGGTGCGGCCATCGGCTTCGCCCGGCGCGTGGACGATTGTTGCCAGACGTTCGCCCTTGGCGACGCGATCGCCGGGCTTGACGTCATAGAGGATTGCGCCAGCCCGGGGCGCCGGCATCATGTCGATGTTTTCCAGCGGTGCGACAGTACCGGTGAACGCGCCGGGTGCGGGCAGGGCCGGATCGGCAATCACGCCACGCGCCACGAACAGCCGGTAGAGACCTTCGGCATCGGAGCTGGCGAAAGCGCCATCGACATCGAGTATGCCGCGATATTCGACCGTTGTGGCGACGCGCCGGTCGAAGCGTGCGACATCGGCGGGAACGTTCTGGTAGGGCATGATCGAAGCCCCCTCGAACGTGCCGTCGCTATCCTCGCTCCACAGCACCACCGCATCGACACCCATCGCCGCCGCGCAATCGGCCATCGCCGGCCACAGGCTGGTGTGGATGTAGAGATAGGCAAGGCCTTCGTCGTCGCAATGCAGGTCGAGCACGATGTCGTGGCCGAGCGAGAGTTGCAGCAGCCGCGTCTTCAACTGCTGGTCGGGCGTGCCATGCGTTGGCAAGAGCGCGGTGTCGGGCGCCGCCAGCAGCGGAAAGCCACGGTTGAAGTTGGTGCGCGTGCCCAGATGGAAGCGCCCCTGGTGCTCGCCGAAATGATATTGCGCGCGGCCGATCGGGTTGGCCCAGGGCACGACGGTGATCGCGCCCTTGAGGCGGCCTTCCGCCTCGGCCTTGGTCAGCATCGGCATCAGCGCGTCGATGGCGACGACGCCCGGCAATTCGCCGGCATGAAGCGCTGCCTGCAGATAGGCTGAAGGCGCCGCCTGATCCGTTCCCTCGAAGCGGAAGACCGGGAATTCGTAGGAAATGCCGTCGGTGTCGCCAGCGATGCGTTCGATCGATTTCTGCATGGGAGGCCTCCAGGAAAGAGGCGGAACACATGCACTTTTGCGACTGGGCTGTCGATTGGTCCAGCTTGCGCCGCTATGGGCGCAATGAGGCTATTCGGCGGGAGCCTGAAGGGCGACGGTCGGTGCCCGACGGTCGAGTGCCTGCGACATCACGGCAACGGCGACCGCCAGCAAGGCCAGCGCCGCGCCGACCAATGGCAGGTTTGCATAGGACACGCCGAGCGAAAGCGCCAGGCCGCCGATCCAGGCGCCGCTGGCGTTGCCGACATTGAAGGCGCCCTGATTGAGCGTCGCGGCGAGGTTCGGCCCCTCGGAGGCCGCCTCGACGACGCGGATCTGCAGCGGCGGCACGACGATGAAGACGAGCAGGCCCCAGACAAAGACGATGCCGATGGCCACGCTTCCAATGGCACCGTAACGGGCAAAGCCGACGAACAAAGCGGCCAGCAGCAACAGGGTGCCGATCACGGTCGGCATCAGCTTCCAGTCGGCCAGCCTGCCGCCGACGATGTTGCCGATGGTCATGCCGCCGCCAAACAGCAGCAGCACCCAGGTCACCGTCGAGGTCGACAGGCCGGACACTTCGATGAGGTAGGGTTTGATATAGGTGAAGACGGCAAACAGGCTGGCCGAGGCCAGGGATGCGATCAGCATCGAGAGCCAGACCTGCAGCTTGCCGAGCACGCGCACCTCGCCGAGCAGGCCGCCGCCGCTCGGCTGGCTCACCTCGGCGGGCACCAGCCAGGCAATCGCCGCGACGGAGATGAGGCCGATGCCGACAACAGCGAGGAAAGTGGCACGCCAGCCGAAAGCCTCGCCAAGCGCCGTGCCGGCTGGAACGCCGAGGATGTTGGAGAGTGTCAATCCGGCGAACATCAGTGCAATCGCACTTGCCCGCTTGTTGCGCGGCACCAGGCTGGCGGCAACGACCGAACCGATGCCGAAGAAGGCGCCGTGGCCGAAGGCGGTGAAGACGCGCGCCGCCATCAGCAGCCAGTAGTTGGGCGCGACGGCGCAGAACAGATTGCCGATGACGAACAGCGCTGCCAGCCCGACCAGCACCGGCTTGCGCGGCAAATGCGCCGTCGCCATCGCAACGACAGGCGCGCCGAAGACGACGCCAAGCGCGTAGCCGGTGACCAGAAGGCCGGCGGAGGGGATCGAGACGCCGAGGTCGGCGGCGACCTCGGGCAGCAGGCCCATGATGACGAATTCGGTGGTGCCGATGCAGAAGGACGCAATGGCAAGCGCGAGGATCGGCAGGGGCATGGGGTGTCCGGACTGAATCGGTTCAAAAACCGAGACTGTCGGCAGACAAGCCCGGCGCGCAAGCAACATTGTTGCAATGCAGCATTGCAGAAAACGGAGGGCAGCCGCGACCCCTAGGCTGAATCGACATTCATCGCATCCATAACATGGCGCAGGCGAGTTGGATGAAGCTGAGGA
>NZ_JHQS01000040.1 GCF_014843845.1 Mesorhizobium amorphae
AGGACGCGGCCGCCTTGCGCGACGCCTGGCACCTGCGCCCGGCCGGCGCCGATCCCGGCCCCGCCGGCGCCGTCTTTGGCGCCTGGCGGCAGTTGCCCGGGCAGCCGCCCGTCGCTACCCCCGACCGGCTCGAAAAGATACTCGACCAGCTGGGTCTCCATTGGGACGTCGAGGCGCTGGCCGCGCTTTGTGAATACATCGACGACCTGGCGCGCTCGGGGCGGCCGGCGCCGTTCGCCGCCGCGGCGATCGCCGCTCACGTCGTCGCCATGCGTCCCGATGCCGAGCTTTTGGCCTGGTGGCTCGCCGACCTGGTGCTGGCGCAAAGCCTGCGCTGGCCGCGGCCGCTGCCGCTCCTGATGGCGCAGGCCTTTGGCCCGTCCTTCCGCGCCGAGGCCGGCGGCGGCAAGCGCATCCGACCCGGGGAGAAAGATTTTGAGCGGGCGGTCTGCGTGGCGCTCGTCCAAGCGGCGGCGGAGGCCTGCCGGCTGGCCGCCGACCTGTCGCGTCGCGCCGCAAGACTCCTGGCGGTGGCGCCGAAATTGCGCGCCAAGGGTGCCGGCGACGTGATCTTTCTGTTGCTCAACGACGATGCCGTCTCCGGCTCGCTGACGACCAAAAGCCTGTCGCGTTTTGCCGCGCGGCGCCTGTTCGAGCGGTTGCAACAACTCCAGGCCGTGCGCGAGCTGTCGGGCCGCCCCAGCTTCCGGCTTTTTGGACTGTAGCGATGGCCGAGGCCGCCCGATCCGAACGTCCGCGAGAAAAGGGTGATGTCCAGCGAATGCTGGTCGACACCGAGCTCGAGCACCTGCCGCCAGAGCTGCGCTGGCGCGAATGGATGGGTCGCGTCGAAGCGGTGATCTTTGCCGCCAGCGAGCCGGTGTCACGTGACGTGCTGGCGCGGGTAGTGGGGAAAAATTGTAATCTTGAGCTGATCATCGACGACATCCGCGCCGAGCTCGCCGGCCGCCCCTACGAGCTGGTGTCGGTCGCCGGCGGCTGGCAGCACCGGACCAAGAAAGCCTTTGGAGACGTCATCCACATCGCATTCGGCACAGCCGCGGGGCAGGGGACAAAAGAGCTGTCGCAGTCGGAGGTGCTCGTTTTGATATGTATTGCCTATTTCCAGCCGATCACGCGCGCAGAACTGTCGAGCTTCTTCGGCAAGGAGGTCTCGCGCGATCTGATCGGCGTGCTGCGCGCGCAGGACCTCATCGCATCGGGGCCGCGCAGCCCGCAGCCGGGCGCGCCCTACACCTATGTGACGACCAAAAACTTCCTGTCGCAGTTCGGGCTCGACACGCTGCGCGACCTGCCGGATTTCGAGGCCCTTGAGGACGCTGGGCTGCTGTCGAAAGAGAAGATGCTGGCTGGCGACATTCTGGCCGGGTTGGCGCGCGGGGCGCATGACGAGGACGAAGACGGGGCAGGGGGCGCTACAGATGAGATGTCTTGAGCGGTTGTCCCTGGATCCTGTCGTCAGCGATCGTAGCCAACTCGCCATCGCGATGATTTGTCATGCGACAGGCGAAGTGAAGGGATGACGTTTGATCTGACAAAACTGGGTTGGAAGGCCTTCCAGGATCTCGCTACAGCGGTCGCGGCCGAGATCTTGAAGCGCCCGGTGCAGACCTTTTTGGGGTCGAACGACGGCGGGCGAGACGGAGCGTTTCTTGGGATATGGACCGGTGATGACGGTCGCATGGTCAAGTCGACGCTTCAGTGCAAGTTCATGGGGAAGGTGGGCGCGAACCTGACATTGGCCAACCTTAAGAACGAGCTGCCGAAGGCGGAGTTGCTTGCCAAGGACGGGCTCGCCGAGGATTATGTTATCCTAACCAACGCCGGTGTCTCGGGTCAGGCGGACAAGGAGATCTGCGCCGCGTTCGAGGCCATAGGCATTAAGCGATGTCAGGTCTTTGGCGGGTCGTGGATCGAGCAACAGCTCGAACAGACGGTTCGTCTGCGCATGCTGGTTCCCCGAATTTACGGGATAGGCGACCTTTCCCACATCATCACCGACCAAGCCTACACGCAGGCCAAGGCCATCCTGGACAACATGGGATCCGATCTCAGCTGTTTCGTGCCGACCGATACCTATCGCGAGGCGGTCAAGGCACTCCAGGAACATCGCTTCGTAATCTTGCTGGGTGATCCGGCCTCGGGCAAATCGACGATCGCGGCGATCTTGGCGCTGGGTGCGATCGACGACGGATGCGTCGGCGCCCTGAAGATAAATGCGCCTGATCAACTGCACCTTTGGCATCCTGGCGAGAAGCAGTTGCTGTGGGTGGACGATGCCTTCGGATCCAACCATTTCGACGTGGATCGAATGAGCCGGTGGAATGCGGAGCTCGGTACGCTGCGGGCGGCGATCGAGGGCGGCGCCCGTATCATCTTCACCTCCCGCAACTATGTCTGGGGCGCGGCCAGGCCCCACCTAAAGCTAAGCGCGTTCCCCTTGTTGAAGGAGAGCCAGGTCGTCGTGAACGTCCAGCAGCTGACCGAGAATGAACGTGCTCAGATGCTCTATAATCATGTCCGCCGGGTCCATCCCCAGGCAATGCGCCGACGGCTGAAGCCATTTCTGCCTGCTGTCGCCGCCAACAAAGCATTTCTGCCCGAAACCGCCCGGCGGCTCGGTGATCCCCTGTTCATGAGCAAGTTGAAGCTGAGCGCCGGGCGGATGAAGGAGCTTGTCGAGCAGCCGGTCGAGTTTCTGACCGAAGTGCTCGAACAGCTTGATGGCGCCTCGCTTGGCGCGATTGCATTGATTTTCCTCAATTCGGAAAGGGGCGTGCCATCACCGATCGGTCAGCACCCGGCGCTCGAAATGGTGACACGGCTCCTCGGCGTCCAGCCGGCTGCCGTCGCCATGGCCATGGAACATTTGAATGACAGCCTCACGCGGCGCCTTTCGGCTGAAGACGGTGATCGCTGGGTGTTTCGGCATCCGACCGTGACCGATGCATTCGCCGAGATTGTCGCCCGCTCCCCCGAACTGATCGAGCTTTATGTGCATGGTGCCAAGGTCGATCGGCTATTGCGCGAGGTCACATGCGCACCGTTGACCGCTGAATATGCTTACGTCCGCGTCCCGGTCTCGCTGTTTGGAGCGCTCTTGCAGCGGCTTCACGACCATCCGCTCGACGAGAGCTTTAAAGCGTTCCTCGGTGGCCGCGCTGGTGACCGATTTCTCAGCAAGATCGTAACCGCACGGCCAGACATTCTCGAATGGGCGGCAACGACAAGGACCAGCGATCTGTTGTCGGGCAGTCTACTAATCCTGGCGGCTCTTAACGCTTACGGACTTCTGCCCGAAGCAGCCCGAAGAAGGATTGTGGAAGGCGTCGACGATGACGCGATCACCTGGATGCAGGCTGACGTGTTTGCGAACAAGATGTACCGGCAGATTTTCAGTGACGAGGAGTTCGACGATCTTGCCGCACGCTTCCGGAAGGAATGGCTGAACGATCCGGAGAACCTGGTCGACCAACTGCGCGGCCAGTTCTCCTCGGAGCACGAGCTCAACCTCTATGAGGGCTTCAAGGACAGTATGGAAAAGGCCGAACCCTTCTTCTTCCCAGATGGGCGTACCCCGGCGCTCGACATGTTCTACGCCGACATCGATATCCATATTGGCTCGCTCAAAGAGAGCGCTTCCCCTTCTGGTACCTCCACTTGGTCGGCGCAGGCGACAAATTCGGCCAGCATTTCTGCGACGTCAGCTGTTGCAGACAGCAGCACCATCTTCGAAGATGTCGATGATTGAGTAAGGCGAGCGGATGTCTAGCCAGCCCCTCTTGCGGGGCCAGTTAATACGGGAAGACACGAGCTTCTGAAGGACGTTGCATTTTCGCAAGCGTTCTCGGCAGGCCTTTGGTGATCAAGCGCAAGCGGGCGTTGACCACTGTCTCGAAGCCAGCTCGCAGGCAGGCAGCCCGCGGTCGCTGCTGTCCACGACCAGCCTAGCATCACCGTCGCGACCAGCACACATGCGATCGCCAGTGAAACTCCTGCTGAAACCTTGTGGTTTTGGTCTTTCGTTCCTCGATAGAGCAACAAAGGCATCGCGACCAGAAAGGTTGTGACCACCAGCCCGATGGTCGCAAAGAATGCCGAACCCGTTTGGCCGAAAAGTAGCACGACAGCTACACAAGCCGTAGCAATCCGCGCCCAGCGTGGTACCTGCAGCATCATTCTTTGAACCGGATAGGGCGCGACGAGATAGAGGATCGGAACAAGCAGCAAGATGAAAATGAAGATGTCCATCGGTTGATCCCGCATCGCAATATTGCTCGAATCCAGCAAGACCGTTGTCATCCAGGAAACGGTGACGTACCCGTACACGGCGGCCATAAAGGTCAAGCCGCCTGCTAGCGCGAGCCCGTCATAGACCGACGACGCGAGTTTCGAGTTTCCGGTGTTGCTCATCATAAATTGCCGCATGTTGGAATTGGGCAACGTCTGGAGGCGAGGTTTCCCGCGATTATTCAGCGTGACCTCAACGCTTCCGATGATGACGAGGAGGGCCAGCAGGGCCACAAACAGAAGCGGCAAGACTGATCGACCAACCGATGATATAGCAGCGACCATGCCAGGCTGGTTGCCGAGGCCTCGCAGGTGATACTTGAATATCCGTACTCGTCGAGCAAGAAATTGAGCGAGGGGTTGTCTTTCGGGGGGCCCCCGACCGATGAACATACGCAGATCCTGGGGGTCGCTGCACCGAGGTCCCATCCTTATCGATCAGATCGATTGGGATCAGGTTGCTGTTGGCAACCCGCGCGTCGATCACTAGGCGCATATTCTCATTGGCTAGGTCGTTTAGAAGTTCCAAATAGGAAGTGCGCCCATTGCGAGAGATCGCCCGCTCGAACGCTGCAACGCCTTCGACATCGGTTATTTTGGCAGCCGTCCCGACGGCGAAGGTTTCACCGGTTTCGCATCCGAGCGGGATCAAGTTGAAGCCAATGTCAACCGCTGCCCTTTCCAGGCTTTCCAAAGGCAGGTAGCGCTTGGTGTCCCCATTACGAATCTCGAAAGACAGCTCTCCACCACCGTTGACGACGTGGCCGACAACAACCAATGTCTTGCCACGAAGCCCGATAAACATCTGCTCGTCCAGCACATCGAAATCGCCGTGGGTGACAGATCCCAGAACGCCGCGAAGGGTCTGGCGTCCAGGTTCGATTTTCCCGGCCAACGCCTTGGCATCCCTGCTGATCAACAACGGCATCAGGATCAACGCGTCGCGGTCGATCTCTGCTGCTAGAGCGCGCTTCAGCCTGTAATCGGCGACGAATTCGGCGATCGAACGCAGCGCCGGCTCCGTTGGCATGCGAATCATGAGGTGGGGGCTGGACGGTTCTATCGCGATGATGTCGGTCGGCGCGTTGACTAGCAGTGCGGTGAGTTGATCGAGCGCCTCGTTGGACACAGCGTTGTCAGTCGACATCAACTCCTTCAACCGTGGCTCAATGACCTCGGGCCGGGGTTCCGCAGTTCCTCTTCGATTGGTTCGACAGGTCTGAAACGGGGCGTGCCAAATCCGGGACTTGTCTGTATGCTCGGCAAACGCCAGGGGTCGACTGGCCTGTCGACCGGCTCGGCCCGCTGCGCATCGGCGATCGAGACCACCGAAATGAGAGTTGCGATCGCAAGGAAGGTTCTCATGCGAATCTGATCACGAGCTCGTTCAACTTCCCGGCAACGTCATTTGCCTTGGTCAGCACCTCGTCCAGCTTGGCCGAGGGACTGCGAGCGCACAAAGCGGGCAATGTTCGCAGGAGTCGTCTGCTTCGACCATGCTGACGATGAGCCGGTTATAAGCATCGGTGACTGAACCGGAAGAGATGTCGCGCTGCAGATAGCCAAAGATGACGCTGCAAATGCTTCCGAGCAGCGCAACGCCGGCGCCGACGATCGCCTTGTCGTTGGCACCTACCGTCAAGGCTCCGATTGCACCTCCCGATCCGACGGTAGCAGTCAGCTTCGAGACGAGATCGAAACGAAGACTCCACGTCAGTCGCTGGCGTAGCCGGGGCAACAGCTTCGTGGCTGCTTCGTTTGACTTGGACAGCGCGGCAATTGCCACGCTGCATCCGATCTCTTCGGATGAATCGCCCAGTACTCCGCCAGGACGGAGTTGTGCCGCAGCATCAGGGAACCGCGTTCTCAAACGTTCGAGTTCAGTGGGGTCAACGCGACCGAGAAGCGAAACAAGCTCCCCAAATTCCCTGCCGGAACTAATTGTTTCGCTCCCCATGTTCCCTCCCCTTTTGAACACTGAAAATATTCGTAGGTCCCAGCATAGGCCAATGATGACGTGAGCGTTCCCAAGAAGAATGTCGTTCCAATCGACGCTTTGCAAGGGAACAGATCATCAACTGCAGTGTGTTTGTGAAGGAGACGGGGACGGGCAGAAAGATGAAAGCGCGACGACGTCCTGAACTTTTTGGCGATTGCCGGCGTCTATGTGTTCGTGGTAACCGGTCTCATCAAGTACATCGGCGTCAGTCGGGCTGGCATCCGCAGCCGCATGTCGAACTACCGGCTCGGCCAGGCGGGGCAAAAAACCAGCGCCCGCGTGAACCAGATCATCAACGAACACGTAACGGCAGGCACAGTCGTCGAGATCTACATCGCGATGCCCCCCGCGCTCGAGTGGAACGGCTTGCCGGTGATCACCGCCGCTGGGCTCGAAGCCGGGCTGATCAAGATGATCCAGCCACCGTGGAACAAGATGGGTGTGGAGCAGCTAGATGGCCAGGCGGTGGCGACGCGTCGCTATGGATGCTGACATTATGGATTTTGGCGGCACGGCCATCATCAGGATTTCGCGCGGGACAAAGGGCGATCCCATGGCAAGCGTCGAACGTATGCAATGGTTCGAGCCTGACGGCCATGAACACACAGGCTACGCCGATGCCGTGACAGACCGGCGACGACCTGCGGTGGAGGTACTCGCCGAATATCGAAAAACGACCGCTGTGGTTGCGGTCGAGAGCGAGACTTGTGGGACGCGGCCTGGGGAGAATTGGTCAGCGAGCATAGCTAGAGGCGTTCAAGTTTCCACGAATGGAGCGAATCAGTATGCCTTGGGTCTGCAAGATCAGGCTCGGTTCTCTTGGCGTGAGGCTTTCCTGGCGTACCACGTGCGAAGTTCGGCTGTGTCGGTCCTGAGGCCAACGAACATCGCCGTGACACCTGTTGTTTCATCGTACTCCTGAGTCGATCGGTATTTTGAAAGCTTGATTGAGTAAACGAGTCGCTTGCCAAGCAGGGAAAGGGTGCGATCGAGCCACGCGGGCGTGGCCCACAGAATCTCGCCGTCATTGTGATGGTCGTTCTGCCGTTGCCCTGGAGCAGGCTCCCAATTGCCCCACACCTGACTTTTGAGCGCAAGGTCCCCATCCCTATCGTACCATGCTCGGGCATCGGAATCAGGCTTCAACCCAAGCAGCTCGGTGAACTCGATGCCGAGTCGCGGCCTTGCGGCGGGACCTCGCGCCGCGATTTCGTCTCCGATGTCGATGCCAAGGCCATAGGCTTCCGGCGCCCAGACGAAGAGAGCTCATGGTTGCTCAGCTTGGAAAACGCCTCGCATCTGCCGATGGATCCTCGGCGCGGCGACAGTCCAGATACGATACGCACATAGACACCGTCTGATGAGATCCAGCTCCCATAAATGGGGACGAGACCTTCAACGCTTTCGCCAGCGAGCCCCAGAGCCAGTAGCAGCTTGCCATGGTCTTGAAGCGTTTCCTGCTGGCCAATCCTGCGGCCGAGCAGCTTCACTTTCGCAGCAACTGGGACTTTGTCCTTTCTATCCGATAACCAGGATCCGTCCGCAAAGGTGATGTCGTAGCGACGCAGCCAGTCTTCCCAAGGCGAGCCATCATCTGCATCGTAACTATGCCTCACAATCGGCGACGTCGCGACAAGCGTTGTAGCCGCACTGAGCAAGGCATGTCTTTGGATATGCTCCCGGTAGAACTCATATCGCTCGTCTCCGTCCCGGCCATATCGATTGCGACCAGGGAAGTAGTCCAGACCCGTCGCCTTCGGCCATCGCTTCGTTATCTCTGCCGCGATGGCGTCGGTGACCGTCTCGTTTGCCAACCCGAAAAGTTGGGCCAGACCAGAAACCTCCGACTTGGCAAAGTAGCGCGGACTCACCGGGACCGTAGGCCCTGCGCATATGCGCTGCAACCAAGGTGGCCGGCAACTGCAGTTCCGCGCGATATCCGCTGCCACGGACCGCGACACTGCCGGGGCGTCGAAGAATTGCCCTCCGCACGGACATCTTCCTCGATGTAGCCGCAGGAGCGGAGGAGACCACGACGCTTCGCGCCCGCTGTCAGTTGCAAGACCGGCCGCGCCGGAGGATGTTCTGTGCTCGAAGCGAACCAATGGACGAACAATGAGAAGCTCTTGAGCAAGCTGTGGCAACGAACGCTGATCGAGTGGAAGCGGCCGGCCTCATATGTGTCGCCGCTCTCGACTTGGTTGCGTCCCGGACTAAACAAGAAGGGCATCCGCCATCTGCAGAAGCTCGGCGAAAAGGATCTGGCGTGGGATGATTCCGATTGGCTGAAGCTCACCCAGCGGATGCTCGATGACGACGTCGATGACGTCATCTCAATCCTCTCAGACGCATTGTCGTTCGCTCGAGTGAGGGCTTTCCATGGCTGCCGAAGTGCAGATCCCGGGTCGTACCATCAAAACGGCCTTCGGCTGAACGATCCGAGCGTGCTCGCGGCAAATCTACGGGCCTTGGTCTTCGCCGAGGAAGGGCTGGCGTTCTATAAGGCGAATATCGACCGGATGATTGCCCAGTTCGAAAATCGCGACCGCGACCGCGGCCAGGTCCATCTCGCGCTCGATGACCGGACGCAGACAAATGATGCGGGGCACTACCTGCTCTATGGCAGCGAATGGATGCAATGCATCCTGGGCTTCGGCGCCCACAATGCGCTGCTGAAGTGGGGCTACCCGACCATTGTCCTGGTGGATCTCCCCCTCAACATGGTGGCCTCCGGCACCCGGGACGAACTCGCCCGAGCGCTCCTGCAAGAATGGACCCGGATCAAGGTCAATCGCCCGGATTGGGTGCCTGAGCGCGATTTCACATTCACCCTCGCCAGGGCAATTCCTCCTGATCTCGTCGTCGGTCACGAACATCCCGCTTGGATCCGCGATCCCTACTACGGCGGCACCAGGAGGCCGAACGACAGGCTGGTCTGCCCATCCTGTAGCACCCGGGTCACTGCGGAATAGCCTTCCAGACGACCTTCCCCTCGGCCTCGTCTAGCCGGCAATGGGCAACGGTCCCATGGTCACCTAGAATGGTCAGAGCGCCTGTATCGGACCCACCCTCACTATGAAAACGAAGCCGAAGTTGCCGAACAGGTTGACTCAGCGCTCGGATCCACCGCGGTTCGAGGATCGGAGATGCAGTCCAGTGAGACCACTCAATGAGCGATGAATACCCCGGCGCGAACCGCACCGTTGCAGAGGATGAGGCGCGTCAACTAATCATGGCTCAGATCGAGGCACATAACGGTGGCCTTTTGAGAGCGCTACGCAAATATGAGTCCGGCAACGCTGTACGCGTCTGGCACGGCACGATTCGTGCCATCGAGGAATTCATCAACGTCCCGTTGTTTGCGATCAACGATGACGATGTCGTTCAATGGTTGCTGTCGGTGAGGCTCGATGAGTCGCTTCTTCGAAACCCCGCCCGGGTCTGGGCGCAAGTGAAGGCAGCTCTTGATATCCATGTCGATGGCGGAACGGTGGACCGCATATGTCGACTGATGGTTCAACTGGCCGCCATCAGGTCAGGCTTCCTAATGCGCGGTCAACGCAGTTTTGGGCCCGGCATCACGCTCGATACGGTCGGGGATGCCGTGGAATACCTGCAGTCCCGCCGGCGCCATTTCGTGGCCCTGCTTTACCTTATGCCCCGCGCCTGCCAGGGAACAGATAGGCTGGTGCCCCTTGACACGCTTAACGTCCTCCTCCCCCACGTCGAGCACAGCTGCACCACGATCACCGGCCTCTATCTGCAGCTCGCCCTCATCGACGTACTTCCTGAATTCACCCTTGAGGTCGATGACGCGGGCGCGCTCGGAAGCCATTGGCTGCAGAGCTCGATGCGGGGTATCTTGATCCCGAACGTGCCTCGATCATTACCATGAATGAGCTTCGCCGCGATCAGATCACTCCGGCCGAGCTCGAGGTCATCGATCCGAGGAAGGTGATTTCCGCTGCGGAACTGCGGAACAGCGTCAAGCTGCTCAGCGCGACCTATGAAGCATTCGGATTGAACGATTCGGACTTCGCGACGATGGCCGCAGTGGTCACCAGCCTCTCGCGCCGATGCCAGGACGATTACGTCATTGCCATCGGCAAGGACAGGCTACGGGCGCTCCTCACATCACAAGGCGGCATTGGTCCCGACGAGTTTGAGCGACTGCTGGTAAACCGTTCGGCCAGCGACTACGCGCCCAATACCAATGCCTTCGAGCCTTTCATCGATGTGGGCAACGCCGTGGTTTCAAACGTCAACCTGCTGTCCCGCTTTCTCTACGCCTTCAAGAATATCCATCTGGGGAGCCGCCGGCGTTTTCAGATCCATGCCGGTTTCATCTTCGAGGACATGGTGAAGCGAGACGTTGAGAGGCTCGGCTTCACCGTTACCGAAATCAAGCGGATCAATCGCAAGGAGTTCGACGTCGTGGCGACCCGTCACGACGTCATCTACAACCTCCAGTGCAAGAATAATTGGATTGACCTAGGCAAGGTCGAGTCAGACCGTGCCCTCTATGTCCGGTACAATCGCAAGCTAACCAGCTACTACATTAGAGCCTTGGCCAAGGAGGAGCGGCGAGAGCAGCTTCTAAAAGACAGGCTCGGGCTCGACAGAATTGAGCATCGCGTCATCAGCAGGTTCCCCGTGATCACGACCGATGGCCGGATCGTCAATTACAACCGCATCAGCGACCTGGCCGCACCCTTGGCAGCGCTTAGTGCCGGCGAGGCTCGGGAAGACGCTGGTCGACCCATGGAGCCGACCTCAAGCGGCGACAGATTTCGTGCCAGAAGGCTGGCGGGGCGCGTCGTAGCGGCCTTGATCGGCCAGGCCTTGGGCCGGGCGGGAAGGTCTCCGGTCGATCGAGAGGTATTTCTGGTAGCCTTGATGCAGCGGTCTTAGGGGCGGGACGAGAATTGGGAGGCAGATTGTCGGGACCATCGGAAAAGACGATCCGTCGGTTGTTCGCCATGTCGGGGAATAATTGCGCGTTCCTGGGCTGCCCATCCCCGCTCGTCGAGGTGAGCGGAACGCTCACTGGTGAGATTTGTCACATCCGGGCGCAGAGCCCTGGTGGGCCCCGATTCGACGCTTCGCAGACCCAGGAAGCGCGACACGCCTATGAGAACCTGATTCTCCTCTGCCGTCGGCACCACCGGATCGTCGACGAAGAACCCGAACTCTATTCCGTCGATGCGCTCGAAGAGCTCAAGGCAATCGGGGAAAGACAGTTCCGCCGCCCCGAACAGGAGACCGATGCCTTTTACGCAAAGCTCCTGCTCAATTCTATGCGGCGCGTCGAGGTCAACAATAATGCCGGGAACGTTGTGATCGCCAGCCCAGGGGCGATCGTTGGGCGAACCATAAACATCAAGGCTGCCCGCAACGCTGTGAAGATCCTTCCTGCCGCAGGAACGATAGGGGCGGACCAAAACGCCAGCCGCTATGTCCAGTACCTGATCGGCGTTACAATGAGTTCGCCTCGGCCGACACATCGCGGGCAACCAAGTTCAGTTACGGCGCAACCTCCAAGAACATCGAAGCCAGGTTCCGAGCCGCTTGGCGCGCATTGTCGATTGAAAGACTGCCTGAGCTCTGCGGCTATCTCCTGGAGCGGATCGGCAAGACCCGCATTGCCAGGTCCAACGCAGCCAAGGGCAGGTTGTCGTTCTTGACGTTCGAAGAGTATGTCCGGGACAGTGCTCGTCCGCTCTAGGCTCGCCCGAAGCCCAGAAAACAGGGGTTTTCTGCCGATTGGGTTCATCTCTTGCATGTCAGAAAAATATGCACTATTTTCTGACACATGGATACGACCCTGTCTTCAGCTCCGGATCGGATTGTGAGGCGCGCCCGCAGCAGCGGACGCGGCAGCGTTTTCACGCCCAACGATTTCCTTGACCTGGCTGGGCGGGCAGCGATCGATCAGGCTCTATCGCGCCTCGTCAAGAGCGGCAGGCTCCGTCGCCTCGCTCGCGGCCTTTACGATTTCCCCAAAGTGCATCCAAAGCTTGGTCCCCTTTCTCCCGCGCCCGATGACATTGCCCAGGCACTGGCCAGAGAGACGGGCTCTCAGGTGCAGGTCGCCGGCTCGCGCGCCGCAAACGTCCTCGGTCTATCGACCCAGGTTCCGGCCCGCAGTTCATACCTGACGGATGGTCCATCCCGTCGGGTGGTGCTCGGAAAACGCATCGTCGATCTCCGCCACGCTTCGCCCAAGCACCTCATCGCACCGGGCAGTGCGGCGGGGACTGTTGTTCAGGCGCTGCGCCATCTGGGGCCGTCACGGGCGGCCGATATCGTTCTTGTCGCGTCGCGCCAACTGTCGCCGAGCGACAAGAAGAGGCTCGCCTCGACGGCCGTTCAGGCCCCGGCCTGGATGCGCCCGACGCTGCACGCCATTGCGGACACCAGATCGGACGCGGTCAATGGATAGCTTCGCTCGCCAGGACGCGTCCGATAGGGCGGCTGTCTTCGGCGAGTCCGGCGCTTTGCGTGGCGTCGCCAGCATTATCATCGAGAAGGACTTTCTGGGTTTGCTGGACCTTGAAGCGTCTCTTTGAACTCCAGAAGGGCGGTGCGCCCACTCTGGTTTTCAAAGGCGGCACCTCTCTCTCCAAGGCCTATGGTGCGATCCAACGCTTCTCGGAAGACATCGACCTCTCCTTCGACCGTGCCGACCTCGGCTATGACGGCGACCGTGATCCCGAGCGGGAAGGGATCAGCAAGAAGCAGTCCGCCAAGCTCATCGATGCGCTCATGGCAGATGTCGAAAAACATATCGCCACCAACATGCTTCCTGCCTTGCGAGAGGCGATCGCCGCCCAACTTGCCGAGCCGGTCAAGGGCAACTGGTCGCTGGAGGTCGACGCCAACGACCCCCAGACCCTGAACTTTCACTACCCGGCCGCGCTGACCGGTCAGGACTATCAAGGCGTCACCTATATCACCCCGCGAGTCAAACTGGAGTTCGGTGCACGCGGCGATCCTTGGCCGACCGAGCAAAAGACCATCCGACCCTATTCAGCCGACGATTTCCCCACCTTTTTCGAGAATCCGGATTGCACCGTCACGGTCCTGGCGGCGCGCAGAACTTTCTGGGAGAAGGTCACTGCGCTTCACTCCGAAGCGCACCGTCCCGAAGCCTCTCCCACCCCTCAGTATTTTTCACGTCACTATTATGATGTGGCGATGCTTCTCGACACGGCCGAGGGGCAGGCAGCGGCGATCGACTTCGAGATGTTGGCGCAGGTCGCCAGGCATAAGGCCGTGTACTTTCGATCGAGCTGGGCGAGCTATGACACCGCGCATCCGGGCACCCTGCGCCTGATGCCGGCCGAGTATCGCCTAAAAGACCTGCGCACCGACTACCAGGCCATGCAGGCGATGATGTTCGACGAGAAATCGTATTCGTTCGATGAGATCCTTGCGCTCGTCGAAAAGCTGCAAGCGACGATCAATGGAGATGTGCCGGTCGCGGACACGCCGAAATAGGGTGTCCTATCGGAGCATGGCGTTCTACTTGGCGGTTTCGCTATCTAGCCGCGCGCGCCATGCTCATCTACGGACAATATCTATCCGTGCGTCGAAGCCAAAGTATGCCAGCTGCGCCAGCGCTTCAACGATTTCCGTTCGTCAAACCCTCGAGATCCTCGATGGTCCCTTTCGCAGCCTCGCGACGGGCATCGCCGAGGACCAGTATGCCTTCTGGCTTGGTTCGGGCATCTCATTCGGGCGGGTGGATGGCCTGAAGCACATCATCGTGCGTGTGATCGAGTTTCTGCGCCAGCAGATTGATCCGGCCAACCCCAACTGCCCCTATAACGTCGCTCTCAAGCGTGCCCTCGGCCTCGCTCCGCTGTCGGCCGACGAATGGGCAAGGGTCGATCTCACCCTTGGCTTCGCTGCTTGGCCGGACCAGGCCGCCATTGTAGCGCGGCTGACCAACAATTATGCTCGGCTGCTCGACGTCACGGTTGCCGGGAAGGCCGACGACTATCTGCTGTGGGACGGCGTGGGCGTCCCCGCTACCTTCGCGAACCCCGCCATCAAACCCGATGTCGAGCATTTGTGTATGGGTGTTCTAGTTCTCGAGGGCAGTGCGTCCAGCATCGCCACGGCGAACTGGGACGGGCTGGTCGAGAAGGCCGTTGCCGAACTGACAGGAGGCGTTCCCAAGCTCGTGGTCTGCGTTCGCGCCGAGGATCTTCGTCAGCCGGAGCTTGCCGGTCAGATCATCAAATTTCACGGCTGCGCGGTGTTGGCCGTCGCCGACGAGGGAACCTACAGGCCGTTTCTTGTCGGCCGCTACTCGCAAATCAACCGCTGGGCCGCCGCGCCCGAAAATCAAGCCGTGATCAACCGTCTGCTCGATATAGCCGTTTCGAAGCCGACTATCATGATGGGCCTGTCGGCCCAGGACTCCAATATCCAGGCCTTCTTCGCAAAGGCGAAGTCCGTGATGCGCTGGCCTTGGCCTGGAAACAGGCCCAGCTTCGTGCCAGGCGGCACTAGCCGCCCGATCAAACATCCAGGCTGGAATCTCCAGCCACCGATCGGGTCCCCGACCAGAGAGGCTGCAACGGAAAACCTCTCTACCAGCCTTCTCGACCACTTCATGAATATGGGCCAGGCTCCCGGCCCAAGGATGCCACGGATAAAAAAGCTCGTGCTCCGCGATCCCGTGGGCGTTCTGTCGTCGTGTTGTATAACGAGTTCCGGCCACACAGCGCCATCGGCAACAAGGTGCCGATTTCGCTTATGAACGGCTCATCGGCACCCCCGCCGAGCTGAGCCATAACCCCGGAAAATTCCAGCTCCCGCTGGCCCAAAATCGGGGAGCACCTCACGTTACGGTGCCCTCTAACCAAAACTGGTCCAGTTTGAAGGGGTCAGATCACACCTGGGTCGTCCTACGCTTTGGAAGCCGATCATCGCCCACGTCCTCCCTCCTGACGAGAATGTTCACCGAGAATCATCTTGGCCCGGTCCTGCATGGACCGATCGGTCATTTCATTGCGCTCGATGGCCGTAGGGGCAGCCATGCCGGCAATGATGTCGCGCCTCGTGGCTCGCCATTTGATACTGTCCTGGTTGTCAGGAAGGGTCACGCCATGAAGCTCTATGGCGGCAGGGGCAACCATGTCGGGAATGGCGTCGATGTCGCGCGCCGCGGCTGCCGATCTGACCCTGTCCTGAAATTTCGGATCGGTCAGGCCATGATAGGTGATGATGTCGTTTGTAGTTTTAGTGCAAGCTGGATTTTCCGCTTCCTTCATGGCCCTCGTGGCACGATCAAATAGTGATATCTTCTCAAGCTTGTTTATTTTAGACCGAATTGTTTCATCGTTCTCAATAAGTGCTCGGAACCTCTGATTGGTGCTGCGCAACGCATTGATTTCATAGAAAGCTGCGGCGGGGTCGCCTTCGAAAGGCGTGGCGCTGTCGGCTTGTATGGCTAGCTGACTGAATATGCTTGACAGCACGTCATCTGGCAGATTGTCGTCCATTGAAATCTCCTTCTGGCTCGATCTCATCTATTTAAGGCTTTAATGCATTGAACCAATAGAATTAAGCATTCAGCGGTCGATCGTTATATTCACTGATTCGCCACGATCATCGCTCCACTTTGGAACTGTCCCACGGCGCATTATTAGATGTTCATCAAGAAGCTTGCATTGTTGGAATACTATTTGACGTACGGTACCCGGTAAATCGACATTGCGTTTCCTTTGTCATATTCGGCGCGATTTCCCGACGGATCATGGTCGAGTAGCTATGCCATTCGGCTTCGCCCTCACAGATCCGGGCGGGCGGATTTCCCGCACCCGGCTCTTCCCGAGAGTAACCCGCGTCATCTCCTGGCCTGCGCCCAAGTTCGAGTAATACGTGGGACTGGCAGCGCAAAGCGTGCGGTGAGGATTTCAAATTCCAACCAACTCATTCGCCGGCTTTTCTGACTTCGCCGCCTCAGGCAGCGGCATATGCGGCGTGTTTGATGATAGAACCCGTTGAGCGCGGGATAGTTATGCAGCCTGCCGTAGTAGCCGTAGTGTCCACGCAGCACAGCGGCAAGCCACTTGTGCTGGGTAGCCAACGCCATGTGCATGTGCCGCCATGCTCCCTCGCGCAACGCCTTCAGCGTTCGCGTCAGGCGTTTCCCTTCCGTCTTGTGCTTCACGATAAACCTGCCATCACGGGTCACTCCACAATAGTGAATGAAGCCCAGGAAGGCGAAGGTCTCAGGCTTTCGCTCGCCACGCCGCTGCCGAGTCAAAGCCGCGAACCGGCCAAACTCGATCAGCCGCGTCTTACCTTCGTGGAGCGCCAGGCCAAAACTGCCTAGTCGCTCCTTGAGGGCCAGAAGCATATTCAGCGGTGATGTCACGTTGTCTGCGGCTTAACGATTGTCGGTTAATAGGTTGGGATGAACAGTCCGACCGTAAGCTACAAGAACCACCGCTTTCCACCGCAGATCATCGCCCGTGCGGTGTGGCTGTATTTTCGGTTCCCTTACTATTCAAGAAAGGGGATATCGAGCGAGCCTTCTGGTCATGAGCTTGATCATTGCGGTTTGGATGAAGGCGAGGCTTGTGGCTGAGAAGCGCTCGAAATCCTTTGCCATTCGGCGGTTTATGCCGAGCCAAGCCAGCGTTCGTTCGACGATCCATCGCTTCGGTAGCACCTGGAAACCGGCTTGATTGCGTTTGATAATCTCCATCGATCGCGGGCTCGCCTCTTCGACCGTTGGGCCCTGATAGCCGCCATCGCCGCAGATTTTTTCGATGAATGGAAAGCGGTTGGCCAGCTTGTCGAAGACAAGTGCCGCTCCGTCGCGATCCTGAATGCCCGCCGAGTGGACCTCTGCTTTCAGAAGCATGCCCAGGCGCGCAAGCTCGACCATTTCCTCGGGCGCACGAGCAGCGAATGTGCTGCCTCGTAGAGGGCGGTGCGGGCGAGTTCGTCGCCGCAGCGGCTGACTCTGCCCGGTATGTCGGTTTCACCGGACTGGTTTCGCGCCGGCGTCAGCCCCAGATGCGCTCCCACTGCCCGCGAGGAGCCGAACCGCTCCGGCCGGTCGATCGTGGCGCGGAAGGTGAGCGCGGTGATCGGCCCGACGCCGGGCGCGCTCATCAGTCGCCGACAGACTTCCTCCTTGCGAACGATGTCGAGAACCTGCTTTGTCAGACGGGCGAACTCCTTGAGCATGGAGCCGAGGATCGAAAGCTGCGGCTCGACCATCACCATCGCCTCGGCGTCTGCCAGCTCGCGCACACCATCAGCAAAGGCAGTGCGCGAGGGCCTGCCGAGCTTGACACCAGCCTCGCGCAGGATGGCGCGTACCACGTTCTCTGTGCTGCGCATCTCGTTCAGCACCGTGCGGCGGGCCACCAACAGCGCGCGCCACAACCGGCTCTTCACATGCACCTGCCGATACCAGCCCGTGCGCATGATCTGCGCGAGCGCGCGGGCATCGTTGCGATCGGTCTTGTTGGGCATCGTCTTCATGGCCGCGTTGGCCTGGCGCGTCTCGATACAGATCGCAGGCAGGCCTTCGGCACACAATCCATCGTGAAGCCAGGCCGTCAGCGAGCACGCTTCCAGCCCGATGCGCTCCAGCGGCAGATCGAGCTTCCGCAACGCATCGGACAAAGCCTGCGGTTCGCTCGCCGCTCGTGTTTCCTTCACGATCCGACTGCTCTCATCGACGACGCAAATCGCGGTCTCTTCCAAAGATACGTCTAATCCAGCAAAATACTTCACGGCTGCTCCTCCCGATGTTTGTGGCGCTCCAAGGCGACCACGTTCTAACATCCCGACAGGAGCAGCCGCCCGCATCTAGGCCCGGGCGAGACCCCAATCACCCCATCTGTTGAAGAAGTCGCCCGCGGTCATTCAGAGATCATGATTAATTGGGCTACGAAGAGATTCGGAGGTGCTGTGTGCGCGCCGGCGACAATCGAACTGGCGAGCTATTCAGCTACGTGCCCTTTGGAATGAACATACGCCAGTTTTCTGCGCTTTCCAGATGACCTCCTATTCAGGCAGTCACGTTGACCCTATGGCCATGTCGCGCGCGATTTCTGGATTGATTACTCGTCGTTTTCTCGAAACGTCGAGGCAGGCAAGACACATGATCAATAGTTCGTGGCGCACGTTAGACTCCAGCGGGGCAGCCAAGCGCTGAGCAAGATCTTCGTTCGATCGGGCCCCTCCGCGGTAGTGCCCGGGCGCAACGTTTCGTGGTACGCTGCCGCAAAAACGCTGACTAATTTGGCAGCGCTATCGGCAATCGAGCGAAGTGCGCGGAGGCGTTCGTAACGCCGAACGGCGATCGAGACGGATCGCGAAAAGCCCGATGTATTTATTAGCCACGCTTCGCCGGACAAGGCTACCTTTGTGCGGCCGCTCGCCGAGGCGCTACGCAAGCTTGGTGTCGCTGTGTGGTACGACGAGTTTTCCCTCGAGCTCGGGGGACAGCATCTCGCAGCAGATCGACCGCGGGATCGCGAACTCGAGGTTTGGCATCGTCGTTGTCAGTCCGGCTTTCATTTCCCGGAACTGGACCCAGCATGAGCTACGGAGCCTCGTAAGCCGCGAGGTCGACCAGGACACATCTGACGACCCGTGGCTGTGCGAAAAACATTCGTCAATTGCAGCGCAGGCGGCACGCGCGACCAAAGGGCTCGCACGCTCTCCCGGCCATGCCGGGGTTTGCGAAGGACTTCCGGCCCCTTCTAGCAAGACTGAAGGAAGTCGCGGTTTCGATCGCACGGCTTCACAGCCTCGGGGAGCAGCTCCTCACCTACGTCCGTTCGAACCGCGGCCGATCGTCAACTATGGAAAGCGCTACCGGGCCGGGCTTCGCGTCGCCACCACTCTCGCCGAGTCGGCGGTCAACTCAGTCGTCGGGAAACGTATGGTCAAGAAACAGCAGATGCGCTGGTCGCTTCACGGTGCGCATATGCTCATGCAGGTCCGGGCGGCGGAGATCAATGGCGAACTTCGCAACCGGCTGCGGGCGCCTTTCCGACAACCAGAACTGACCGTGCCTCCAATATTCAAGCCCAAACCGCCTCTTCTACGCGCCGCCTGACCCCAGTGAAATTACCTGTCTCCAAATCTGTGTCTCAAAATCTCGCGGACACGCCGCATCTTCAATCTCTCCGCTGGCATTGCGTTCCTCCCTCTCAGCACACCTGAAAGGACGAACGTCACCAGAGGACCCCCTCCCGACAAACACCCCAATCAGGGGGCGACATCATCTCGGAGCAAGGGGGCGGCTAATTCTCGGAACAAGGGGGCGACATGCCTCGGAATTTGCACTCTCCCCAAAGCCGGACTGTCTAATGCGAGACAATAATCCCTCGTGCCGCCAGCAAGTCCTCGACCATTCGCAAACCGAGAGGAAACCGGAAATACAGCCAGACAGCATGGGCGATGATCTCGGGAAGCGATGGCGCGGCGGTAGAGTGGGTCACGCTCTGTCATAGCCTGTCATCGCACACATCAGTATCCACGCTTCATTAAGTTGACGATGCCGTTTAGACTCGGAGCTGATCCTTCCCGGTCTATCACCAGGATTTGGCTCGCGACCCGGCACCGGCGGTTCGTCTTTGTGCGGCGAATCCTCCTGTGTCATCCAGGCCGGATCAACTCGGCCACCAGGCTTCTCACGACTTTATGCATGCAATTCTCACTTTTATTAGCATTCGGCGCGAACCCGCACCCTTCACCAAACCTGCGAAAGAACCCTTGATTGTTGCCGCCTAAAGCTTATCGTCCTCGACTTGAGCGTTCTCTGCTTCTCGTGGAAGAAGCTAAATCCGCTCGTGCGTTATTGCCGGCCAGCAAAGGCTGCGGGTCGGCGGTGAGGGTGTCGAGGGGCGGCGGTCGTTCCCCTTCACTCAATGGTGCCGCCGGCGCCTGGATGGTTTCCACGACGCCGCCCCCGCAATCGTAGCCGTTGTGATGATCATCGTGCATGCGCTGCGCTGTTGGGGACATGCTGATGCCGGTGCCGGAAGCACCGGAGACATCTGATATCTCGGCAGCGGGCGTCAGGGCGGCTTCTCTCTCCCTGCTGCACAGGAAAGCGTAGAGCTCCTTCACGCAAGTGCTGGCGTTCTTCTTGTCTTTTTTAAAGGGCGGGACCACCCTGATATCGGCCTGTTGGTAGTCTGGCCCGCGCTTTTCGAACATGTTTTCGAGCTGCTGTTTTTTGTCGGGGCCTTGCAGCAGCGGCCGGCCGGTGTCGCCCGTGAGGCGCTCTTGCACGTCGAGGCGCCTGCCGATCTCTTGCAGGTCAGTATTGAGCCAGATCGACACCGCCTTCTCGCGGATCAGGTCTCGATTGTGCTGCTTGACAAAGCCGCCGCCGCCGGTTGCGATGACCATGGGCCCTTTCTTCAGCTGTTCGGCGAGCTCTCTAGCCTCCAGCTCCCTGAAGTACAGCTCGCCACTGCGCTCGAAGATATCCTTAATATTGCCGTGCCCTTTGACGATAAGCTTATCGATGTCGACAAACTGCACCCCCAGCTCCTTGGCAAGCTGGGGGCCGATGGTCGACTTGCCGCTCGCCGGCATGCCGACGAGCACGACCGGCCGCGTACCGAGGGCCGCGAGGATCTCGCCGGCTTGCGGCGAGCGAGCGACCGCAATCTGTTGTCTTGCGACGGTGAGCCACCTGGAGGTCCCTGCCGCCCTCGACCTGCTTTCTCCTGACGAGCCCCAGTGTAATATCTCCCAGGCACCACGGGGAATGGGGACCGGCTCGCATTCGCTCTGCGCGCGCTGCGCGAGCTCGGCCCGGTAACTGGCCGGCGTATGGAACTCGACCTCGAAGCGATAGTTCTGCGCGGTTCTGAACGCCGTGTGAACGCCGCGTAACCGCGGCGTGTCCATCCTGATGAACCAGTTGGTGGTCTCGACCTCGCTGCAGTCCCGCTCCTCGAAGGCCAGTGCCGCCTTCCTGAAGGCGCGCGTAAAAGCCTCGTCCGGGATCTCGAAGACATGGCGCACGGCATCGGTGACCAGTTGGGCCTCCGGCGCCGCGCTCACGCTCTGGCCGGTCAACTCGTCGGCTATCCAGACCTGCCCGCGCGACCGTTGGTCAAGATGCGGCACCTTAACCTCGATGCCGTCCTGCCGCAAAAGCTCGGCAACCGCATGCACAGTTTCGGTAATCGCGCTTTCTTGCGCTTCGGCGGGGGCGGCTTCGAGCCTGGCGCGCTCCAGGGCCTGTTCGCTGCTCAGCGTTATCCTACTGGCGGGGTCGTCGTCGGCCGAGATTGCTAAGGCGCTGGGCAGGATGCGCTTTTCGACGGCGAGTCTGATCGAGGCCTCCATGACCGAGGCCGCTAGCGTGGGGTTGTCCTTCAGATCCGCCAGGCTGCCATCGACGTCGAACCGGCCCTGGTGGAGCTTTGCCGCCTGCGCCTTGACATAGGGCGCCGGCTTGAAGCCCGGCCTCCGCTCCAAGAGCCGCTGCAATTCAGCGGTTTTTTTCATGAACACCCGCGCACCGGTATCGGACTTGTAGGCGTCCGTGCCGACCTTGATGCCGACGCTCAACAGATTGATGGCGCTTTCATGCAGATCGTCCGGGTTGTAGCCGTCGGGCCGCGGATCAATGCGCGGCTGGTAGTGGTTGAGCAGGAAGTCGATGCGCTTCCTGGCGTCAGCGGTTGCCGGATAGGATTCGCTGAGTTTCGGGAAGAGCGCGCCGGCGTCGGCGCTGACGGCAGGCTTCGCGCCGGTTGAGGCCACGTATCGCGCAAACTGCTGCTTGACGTCCGACTGCTCATGAGCCGGCTCGCTATTGAGCTGCAGGTTCCAGTCCTGGAGCTCGGCCACTAGCAACGCGGCCAGTTCGCAGGCCACCGGATGCCTGGCGGCCTTGCTGTCTTCCCTCGCCCTGGCGATGAGCTCATGGAGGGTCTGGCCATCCGGCCGATCTTCCTGCAACAGTGCGCGGATGTCGGCCTTGAGCTCTTGATGAATGCCCTCGTAGGTGCCGAAGATGGCACGCTCGGCAAACCAGCGTTGCGCCTCCAGCGGCTGCGCCAGCACGTTGCGCTGCAGGCAGCTATAGGTCTCCAGCACCGGCCCGGTGGCCGACAGGATCTGCTTGGACCGGCTGAACTGGTAGCTGCCTTTCTCAACGGCCGGCGTGTGCGACTTCGGCGGCTTCATCGAGGCGATGCCGCGCGCCTGCAGCTGCGCGTCGAACTGGCGCACATGCTCGTAAAGGCGAGGCTGGTCGCCGATGATGACGACGGCGTCGCCGTCAAAATCGCCGTCGAGCATTTTTTGTTCGGCGCTCGGAACCGCAACCAAAGAGCCGGGCGCGAACACCTCCGTCGCCTGCAGGATGCCGACGCACTCGAGCGCGGTGTCGGCCTTGACCCGATCCTTTTCCTCCAGCCAGCGCGAATGGCACTTTACGTCCTCGGCGGACATCACCACCCCGCGCTCTGCGAAGTCCGCCGGCCACATTTCGTCGGGCACAACGATCAAGACGCCTTTGGCAAAGAAGGTCGGATCGTCGGCGGCAAGCCCAGCCCCCGACCTGTGCGCGACGTTGAAGCTGTATTGGAAGGCCACGCACCGATCCAGGAACGCCGCGGTCCGATCGCCATCGCGCGCCGACCTGACCCGGTCGGCGGCGAACGGGCGCAGGTTGGGCTTGTCGTAGGGGGAGCGTCCGACAAGCACGCCAGCGTCATGGGTCAAGGTCTTGCTCTTGCCCGTCGGCACATGCAGGCATTCGTCGCTGGACGGCACGGCGATAGCGCTCGAACCCTCGATATGCCCGCCCGTGACCGTCCGGAACAGCTCCTCGGTGGTGAGGCTTTGATGGGTTTCGAGCCAAGCCAGAGCCTTCTCGCGGGTCTCCTGTGCCACCTCGACGCTGCGCGGATAATGTTGCAGCGCCTGGGGCGGTACCGCCGATTGCCTTTTATCGGCATAGGCAGGCATCCGCTCGGGAGCGTCGTGGCGAGCCCGGGCAATGGCCGGCATGCGCTCGGCCAGTGAGGCCCTGATGAAGCCGCAGCCGTCATGCGGCCGCAAGGCGATCTCGCCGTCTCGCCCCTCGAACCGGAAGGGATGCACTGCGCCTGCGGGGCGGTCGGGCAGAAGGGACAGCTTGAAGCACCCTTCCAGCGCATAATCATGCGGGCCAACGTCGGGGATGCCCGGCGGCGCGGCAAATCCGCGGCGCTGGGTATAGTAATAGGCTTCCTTGAACGGCGCCCAGGCTCGCGACAGCTGCTCAAAGGCCGTACCCGGAGCCGTCTCGGCATAGGGGATCGCCAAAAGCTTGCCGCTTGGGGCCTCTTCGGCCGCGAAGGGCAGGTGAGAGGCGAGCTGGTTCAGGCTCTTTTGCGGCGGCTTCAGTTTGCTGCCGCCGAACAGGTCCATGCGGTAGGGCACGCCCTCCACGGTGAACGTGCGTGTCACCATGGCGCCAGTCGGAGTTCCCTTTAGCTGCACCGCCACCACCTTCACCGCGCCCGAGGTCAAGCGGTGGAAAATGGAATAGCGCAACTCGGCTTCGCTGGCCAGCGGCCGGCCTTGCATGTCGACCACCGGCAGCCGCATCAGTCCGGCATCGCCTTGCGGCGGTCTCGGCTCGTGGTCCATGGCCTGAAGGACCCGATGGACATCGAAGCTGGCGGCTGCATGCTGGGCCTGGATCATCGATGCGTTCTGCGCCATGAAGGTGTCGAGCGCTTCGAGCGGCTCCTTCGCCTCGATCTCGGCGATCACGTTCCAGCTCATGTAGGAAAGGTCGGCGTAGATGAGGGCGCGGGCACTGTCCAGGATCTGCCTGGTCTTGCCGTGCAGCTCTTCCTGCCTGGCCTGCAAGGCGAGCTCGTCGCCCTCGACATAGGGCCGCCGGTAGAGCGTCTCCAGCACCGCCCGGGTCTTGAGCACCTGATAGATCGAAAGCGCCGGGGAGCGGCTTGCATTGGCGCCGCTGGTGCGCTCGGCCTGGCCTGGTTTGAGATGGGCATCGATCTTGTGTTCCACCACCGGCTGGATGGCGTTGAGCAGGTTCAGCGCCGACCTGCGGTGCCAGCGCAACACCGGCTTCGGGCTGCGAGCTAGTGGCAGCAGGGAGGCGCAAAGATTGCCCATCGTCTCGAGGTTGTTGTCGAGCTTAAACCCGGGAGCGGCACGTAACACCTCGAGCCTGTCCAGCCCCGGCTGTGCCAGCGCACCGAGATCGTCCAACAACTGCGCCTTGCCCAACGCCTTGAATATACTCGCGATGGCATGGACATCGGCCTGCTGCAGCCGATCCTCGGCATATTGGAGGTAGTGCGCCAGCTGATGCAGCCGGTCCTTCAGCAAGGCGGGTTCGGCGACCTCGCCGGCGGTCTCTCCCTCCTCGATACCCCGCGACAGACCGTTGGCGATCCTGACTAGCGCAGGCGTGCTGAAAGTACTGAAGCGACGGCCCTTGGAACCGAGCTCGCCAGCGATGGCAACGATCGCCTTGCGTGCTTTTTCTTCTTCCGGCCACTTGCCGAAACCGTTCACCAGATTGGCCAATTCTTGATCCGAGAATCTGTCGAGATTGCCGTCGCGGGCAACCACCGCGCCGGCGATGGCAACCGTCGCTTCACGCGTCTTCTGCTGGTCCGGCCATCTGCTGAAGCCGTTCACCAAATCGGCCAACTCTGGATCCGAAAATCCGTCGAGATTGCCGTCGCGGGCAACCACCGCGCCGGCGATGGCAAGCGTCGCTTCACGCGTCTTCTGCTGGTCCGGCCATCTGCTGAAGCCGTTCACCAAATCGGCCAACTCTGGATCCGAAAATCCGTCGAGATTGCCGTCGCGGGCAACCACCGCGCCGGCGATGGCAAGCGTCGCTTCACGCGTCTTCTGCTGGTCCGGCCATCTGCTGAAGCCGTTCACCAAATCGGCCAACTCTGGATCCGAAAATCCGTCGAGATTGCCGTCGCGGGCAACCACCGCGCCGGCGATGGCAAGCGTCGCTTCACGCGTCTTCTGCTGGTCCGGCCATCTGCTGAAGCCGTTCACCAAATCGGCCAACTCTGGATCCGAAAATCCGTCGAGATTGCCGTCGCGGGCAACCACCGCGCCGGCGATGGCAAGCGTCGCTTCGCGCGTCTTCTGCTGGTCCGACATTGCGTCGGAGATGCGGTGCGGGCCTCCTTCGCTATCAGGACGCCCTGCTTGTCCGACCAGCTCTCCGGTGCTGCCCATATTCCCTCTCCGATCCAGCAAAACGCGTCGCCTAAAGCCTGTCAACAACAGGGCATCATTGGTTTGAGTGCGGTCACGCGAGCCTGCAACGGCATGCTTGAAAGCCGCAGCATTCACGCAACGGCAACTGCCTCGACAACGCCGCAATGAAAAGCTTCTTCGCCACTCGATCGCTCCGACATCAGGCTGAAGCTCAAAGGGCTGAGCCCTGTACAAAACGCCCATAAATCACTATGAAACCCTACCGCTTTACGGGGCGAATCTACGGTCTTTTCATCGCGGTACAGATTGAGCGATATCCGATCAGGCAGCGTTCGAAATCCAGTTTAAAAGAGCTGTCTTCGTTTTGGCGCCGACCGAGAAATCGGCCACTTCGCCGCCCTTGAAGATCGCGAGCGTCGGAATGGAGCGCACGCCCAATTGGGCGGCGAGTTCCGGGTTTTCATCGATGTTGAGCTTGGCGACCTTGATCTTGCCTTCCATCTCGACGGAGATTTCCTCGAGGCTCGGAGCAATCATCTTGCAGGGATCGCACCATTCGGCCCAGAAATCGACGACGACGGGTGCCGCGGATTCCAGAACTTCCGACTGGAAGTTATTGATATCGACTTTCACGGTAGCCATGGCTGCTCCTTTGAGCAAGTGACGTGAATGAACCTTTCAAATCCAACGACACTATGTAGATGTTCTTGATACGACTAAGTGTGGTATCCTTGACCGCAATCAAAAGGTCGTCGTTCGAAGGAAGTCTGGCGGCGTCGGAGCGTCGATTTGCGTTGAGTCGAAGCGCTGACAATCGTCTAGCGGAAGCATCGACTTCGTCAGCAGAAACCCCGGATTCTCGACGTCGGACATATCATCATCGGCCATGTAAGCGATCCTTCAATAAACCTGGATACTCAGCTGCAATTTTTTTCGTTTGTTTTTCATCTCGGGACTTAACAGCTCTTAGCAATGCTATAAGCCGACGTTCACGAGATTCCAGAAACAGAATCGGATCGTCGATCGGTGCATAGTCGTCTGCATTAATGTCCAGAAGCGCACTCAGTTCACGTGATAGCCGAACGCTGTTTCCACTTTGACTGAGACCCGAGTGAGATGATGTAAGTTTTCCGAGCGGCAAATGGACCCCCGTTCAATATCGAATGCGCCGATTGGAGCGCGTCCTTTAATGAAGATCCAAAATTCTGAAGCGTCAACGTCGAAACGGGTTGCACTTGTAATGTGGATAGATCGGACATGCTGGACCTGGCTCCCAAGCATGGGATCTCCGAAGCGACGATCTACAATTGGAAGGCCAAATTCGGCGGCATGGACGTTTCCGAGGCGAAGCGGCTGAGGGCCTTGGAAGAGGAGAACGCGAAGCTGAAGAAGCTTCTGGCCGAGCAGATGCTCGACGCGGCCGCCCTTCGCGAGCTGCTTTCCAAAAAATGTATGACCCGCCCCGCCCATGCAAGGGTCGTTTCGATCAGGACGATGCAGTCTGCACAAATGTATCCGGCCTCTTGCAAGTGAGCCGCTGTTGCGGCCAGGCCATGATGAGATCCGCGCGTGCCGTTCCCAGATAAATGGTCCGGGCTCACAACCCGCTTTTTTGGACAGGGCTTACGGCGCGCCGATCGACTGCTCGTCATCACTTTCACGAGCCTCGCAGTCTGGAACAAACGGGATCAGCTAAAGGCCGGATCCCGCCGTTCGTAGCTTGCGCCGGGCTTAGTCATCACTACCCATGCGATCCGCGCAATCTTGGCCGCCAAGGCGACGGTGACCTTGTTAGTGTGCATGCGTGCCTGAAGTGCATCAAGTCAGGCGCCAAGGTGATATCGCGAGCGATCAAGATGTGTCACGCAGGAGCGGACGCCATGGATGATCATCCGGCGCAGATATCGGTTCCCGCGCTTGCTTATCCCCAACAGCTTCGTTTTGCCTCCCGTAGAGTATTCTCTGGGAACAAGACCCAGCCAAGCTGCCATATCGCAGGCCTTTTTGAACTGCCGGGCAGATCCAGCTGCTGCCAAAAGCGCCGTCGCCGCGAGTGGACCAATGCCCGGGATAGTCATTAATCGACGTGCGGTATCGCTTTGAGAGGTAATCGCCTCAATCTCGGTTGACTTCAGCAATCCGCAGCTCCAGCTGCCGCAGCTCGTCGAATGTAGATGCAAGAATGCGACGCATAGCCGACGTTAGATCATTCGATTCATCTGCCAAAACCCTCGGCAGATCAGCCTTGAACTTGCCGGCGCCCTGGTGAATAGCGATCCCATATTCCAGGCAAAAAGCGCGCATCTGATTTATGAGGCACGTCCGTTGCGAAATCATCCTATCGCAAACACGATGCAGCGCTTGCAGGTCAATGTGTTCAGGCGACCGTATCTCGACGAAGCGCATTGTTGGTCGCGTCACTGCTTCCGCGATCGCCGCGGCATCGATGATGTCACTTTTGTTGGACTTTACATAAGGCTTGACGAATTGAGCCGGAATAATGCGGACGGTATGCCCCATCGCGGCGATCTTGCGTGCCAACCATTGCGAGCCGGAGCAGGCTTCCATCCCCACCAGAGCCGGCCCGGCGCGTTCGAAGAACTGCAAGAGTGTATCTCGCCGAAACGTCGCCTTTTGGATCGGCATTCCGGCGGCGTCGAGCCCAACGACGTGGAAAAGGTTCTTGCCAATATCGGTCCCAAACACCGTTGCCGGCCTGGGTTTGTTCCGTGTCCTCTGTGAGAAAGGTAATTTCACTGGGGTCAGGCGGCGCGTAGAAGAGGCGGTTTGGACTTGAATATTGGAGGCACGTTCAGTTCTGGTTGTCGATCTCAAGGCTATCGACCCGGCCTTGAGGACCGGGCATTTCGTTGAACAGCGCAGCAGACAGCCAGCGGAGCTCGGCGAGAGACAGGCCTCCAGGCGAAGTCGGCCGTAGCGTCGGCACATGGTGAATCACGAACGCGCTCGCCGCAAACCCCCTCCGCCCGGAAAACCTGACCCGGTTACGGCTCACGGCGTGACCCAGAGAGCTGGGAGAAGCTCTGCGAGACTACAACTGTAACACCATATTGGTTTAGCAGATCAAGCGTCGGTGGTAATCTCATGGGGTAGAGAAACGACTTTGGAGGCCGAGCAATGGATCGCCATAGCAAACGGGCACGTGCAGCTGGAAGTTCTTCTAGCGACGGGATGAGGGCCGAGGAACGCCGTAACAACCTTGACCTTCCAGACGGACCCCTGACCAATGTTGCAGAACGGTTAGTAACCGCTAACCCGCGCGATACAGCACGCGATCTTGGGAGCTTCAAATCCGCGGAGAGGCAAGCGCGCCGTGCAGTTCAGGGCGTTGCACCCGGGCAAGAATCTGATCTCAGCAGATTTGATAGGCGCAACAACCAGCTCGGGCGATCAGCCAACGATCTGGTCGACAGAGTCAGAGCGGCTAGTAATGTGGGCCATTTTTTAGGGCCCCAGAACCAGACTGCTCGTGTTAATCGCATCGGCAACAGGGACCCAATGGAGCAAGCTCTTGGAGTTATGTTTGTGGCGAAAGACTTTGGTAAGTTCAATGAGCAGAATAAATCTCGCATTTTTGAGCAGGCCATGGAATTGGCCGCTCATCCTGGCCAGGACCTCATGGTCAAGGCGACCGCACAAAATGCCGCACAGCCCGTGATACAGTAGGACCGCAAACGTCGCATGAACAGCTGTTGCAGGGTGGCAACGTCGCGCAGTCCATAAGCGACGCCTACGATCACGCCCGAGGAGACCTAATGGCTTCCTCCAGAAGCAGAGATCGAACGAACTTGGGCCGCTGAGGTCTTGACCATGGCACAGTGACGCTCTCTCCCTCCAATTTCCGTTCATTTTCTTCGGTGCGTGACTTTCAAATCCCCATTTGCTGGGGTGCCGATGCTAAGTTTCGCATCCACCGGTCCCGCATCGACCTGTCGAGCGGCTGCATCGCGTGATGTCGGTTCGGTGTCTGAAAGCAAGCTCAGCATTAGCTACCGAACGATGACTTCAACAAAAGCAACGCCCCCCAACATAGCTCTTAGCATCGCGTGCTCGCTCGCCTTGGGCTTCTGCGCGGCAAGTCTGTACACAACGTTCCGCCACGGGGGTAGCGGCGAGGCGTTGATGACGTTTGACGTCCGTGCCTTTTGGTTTGAGACGCCCTTCTATCTGGGTTTCGCAACCCCCGTCTTCTATCGGGGCACAGCTATCTTGCTCTCAACGTCCGTGGTCGTCTTGCTGATTCAGCAGATCGCAACACGGCGCAACCTCGAACATCACGGGACGGCGCGCTGGGCGCGGGTGGATGAAATGCGACGCGCAGGTTATCTACGACGATACCGTGGTGTGACAGGCCCGGTATTTGGCAAGTCGAGTGGTCCTTTCTGGCCTGGCCACTACCTGACCAATGGCGAGCAGCCTCATAGCCTTATCGTTGCACCGACCCGTGCTGGTAAGGGTGTCGGCATAGTCATTCCAACGCTACTTACGTTCAAAGGCTCAGTGATAGCTCTCGACGTCAAGGGGGAGCTTTTTGAGCTCACCTCGAGGGCGCGCCAGGCCGCCGGCGACGAGGTATTCAAATTTGCGCCGCTGGATTCGGAGCGGCGCACGAATTGCTATAATCCGCTGTCGGACCTTATAGCGCTGTCTCCACAGCAGCAATTCACCGAGGCACGTCGCTTGGCCGCAAACCTAATTACGGCGAAGGGGGAGGGCGCGGAAGGTTTCGTCAACGGCGCGCGAGATTTATTTGTCGCGGGCATCCTCGCCTGTATCGAGCGGGGCACGCCAACAATAGGCGCCGTCTATGATCTCTTCGCCCAGCCGGGGGAAAAGTTTAAGCTCTTCGCGCGACTTGCCATGGAGACCCGGAACAAAGAGGCACAACGCATCTTCGACGACATGGCGGGGAACGATACAAAGATCCTAACCTCCTACACGTCCGTGCTTGGCGATGGTGGGCTCAAATTGTGGGCGGATCCCGCTGTAAAGGCGGCGACAAGTCGCTCGGATTTCTCGGTCTATGATCTTCGCCGTCGCAGAACGTGCATCTATCTTTGCGTTGGTCCGAACGATCTTGAGGTGGTCGCGCCTTTAATACGCCTGTTCTTTCAGCAAGTCGTTTCAATTCTACAGCGGTCGCTGGCTCGCCGAGATGAAAAGCACGAAGTTCTCTTTCTGCTCGATGAATTCAAGCACTTGGGCAAGCTGGAGGCGATCGAGACCGCAATTACGACCATCGCGGGCTACAAGGGTCGCTTCATGCTCATCATCCAAAGTCTCTCGGCACTGACGGGGGCCTATGGCGAGGCTGGCAAGCAGAATTTTCTCAGCAATACCGGTCTGCAAGTGTTCATGGCCACGGCCGATGACGAGACTCCGAACTATATTTCCAAAGCAATCGGTGAATACACGTTTCAAGCCCAATCGATTTCCTACAGTCAGGCGCGAAGGTTCGATTTGAACATTCAGAAGTCACATCAGGGTGCACCGCTGTTGCGTCCCGAACAGGTGCGGCTGCTCAATGACGAGTACGAGATCGTTCTCATCAAAGGTCTGCCACCATTGCAATTGAGGAAGGTGCGATATTTTTCGGATCGCATTCTGAAACGCATCTTTGAAAGCCAGACAGGCGCCCTCCCGGAGCCGGTACCCTTGACGATAGCAGACGAGGGGCTCTCCGCAGAATCTCAACTCGATGACCCGCTGCGTGAATTGGCGCAGGACTTTGACGATACAGTTTGATGTGAGGCTAGTATGGGCCCGAGAAATAGTAATCCATCCGTGTAACAGCTTTGTCGCAGGTGCAGGACGATGGCTTGGAAGAGGGGCAAGCGGGCCAGGCCCGGCAAGTGGGTTTTGAGCAGCACGTGGCCGAGCCGCACCGCGCCGATCCTGTCGCGACTGGCGCCCGCGACGCTACCCGCTATCCCCATCTGTCCGGCGAACACCGGGACCTTATTGATCAGGCGATCACTCACGCTGCGGCTCAGCTAAAATATAGCGAGAGAACGGTCCAAACATACACGTTTGCACTTCGCCGATTGGCGAATGATCTCAAGAGATACACATGGTTTTCTTGTTCCAGCAGCATTCGGCCCCACACCAAAGCAATGAGGAGGTAGAATTCATATCGGACCTTCGGAAGACGCGGACCGCGGATCAAACGGTTTTTGTAATCATGCTGGCAGCCTTGTTTGGGCTCTTGGCCGCGATGCTGAGGCAGGACCCCCAGATCAACGAGGCGGTCCTAACTGAACTGCGAACGATTCAGATCAACTCTGCATTGCTCCAGCGCGATGTCGCCCGCGCTCGAACCGGCATGGCATTGGACTTCGGCTCCGTTGTTTCTACGGTACAGGCATTGCAAAGGAACGTTGAAGACTTGCAACGCCTTGTCGAGATTTCGCCCGATGAGAGCTCCAGAGGGGACCCCAGTTTGCTTGCACAGCTCAAGCAGTCCGTCGAGATCACAAAGTCTGCCATCTCGGCCGCGGCGGCGCAAAATGAGCTTATACAAAGCTCTCTCGTACGATTTGCTCTTTCGGCCAATCGCCTTGAGGGGACACCGTCGAACAGGTTTGAACTTTCCAATTTGATCCTTCAGTTTTCGGCCAGACTAGGATTCAGCCTCGCATCACAGATCGATCAGTCTCTCAGCCGACTTCCTCCGAGCCAGGACCAAGCCACCGAGGATGTTGTCCGCAAGGGCCGCGCTATCCTGTCCGCGTTGTCGAGAGTGGACCGCGCTGCCAATCGGATCGCATCCTCTGACACGTTCGCCAAGGCCGCCGAACTGGAGCGCGAACATCTAAAAGATTACAGCTTGGCCAGCGCGCAAGCGCAGCGTACACGACTTTTCTTTGGCTCGCTGTCCATATGCCTTTGCCTGTTTGCGACCCTTCGAGCCTCCAGGCTGAACGTGCGGACGAACCGGTTGGAAAGGCGGTTGGAGCTTGGCGCGGTAATGAGTGAGATCGAAGCTTGCTTCAACGGCCGTCAAGCAACGAAGGCCTCGCGCCGCTTCTCCACCGAAGCAGCGCTTAGACTCGTCCAGCGCGTTTTCGGTGCGGATCAATGCGCGCTTGCTCTGGTGGATCCGAGTATCAGCAGGATTTCCGAGTGCTTTGTGGCCAATCCGCGCATGAGCGTCGTCTGGCGCGCCATGTTAATCGATGAGGTCGTCTCACTTGTCCATGCAGGACAGCCAGTCTTTCGCGTCGTTCCCGCGCTGGAAGTGGTCCGGACTGCGGTCGGCACTTCCGGTTCTTGTCAAATTGTTGGTTGCAGGGTCTCCGATCAGCAGATCGCGGTTTGTATCGTTGTCTTTGAAAGAGACCGCTCAGTACCATCCGCAGACGAGCTCCGGGTTCTGGCCGACACTACTGTGCGTTTAAGCAATCATCTTGAAATGCAACATATACAGACGGAACGCAACCTTCTTGAGAGTAGGCTTGAGCATGCGGAAAGGCTGAGGGCTGTCGGCACAATCGCAAGCGGCGTTGCACATGAGTTCAATAATATTTTAGGAGCTATAATGGGCTACGCAGAGATAGCCAGAAGTCTTGTGCGTCGTCCCTCGAGAACTCGGGGCCACATCGACCAAATCATCTTGGCCGGTAACCGAGCCAAGCTGATCATTGAACAGATTTTGTTATTAAGTCGAAATCGGCAGTGCGTGACGATGCCTTTCGATGTCTCCGAGATTGTAATGGATCTCGCGCCATTGTTGCGGGTTACAGTTCGTGCGGATGTTCAGTTGAACTTCAAGATCAACGAGTGGCAAACGGTGATCGAGGGCAGCCCAAGCGAGATTCAGCAGATCCTTATGAATCTGTGCAAGAACGCGTCGGAGGCTCTCTTGAATGAGGGTCGTGTCGAGGTCAGCGTTTCTCGCGCTCACATCTGTCGAACGAGGCCCCTGGCTCAGGGCACCTTGACTCCGGGAGATTACGTTCTCCTCTCCCTCAGCGACGATGGCCAAGGAATCGCAAGTTCTGTACTACCGCATATCTTCGAGCCCTTTTTTACCACGCGCTCTCGCGTCGGCGGGACTGGATTGGGTCTTGCAGCAGTGGACCGCCATGTGAGGGCGCTCGCAGGATGCCTTGACGTCACCTCGGCTGTTGGCCGAGGTACACGCTTCGATCTCTACTTACCGGCCTCTGCGGAGGAGCCAGTCAGAGCTGATCTCGCTTTCGGCCCATACGATGGTTCACTCGGCAACGGAGAAATCATTGCAGTCGTGGAGCCCGATTCAGCAGCGTTGGAGATTTACAAGGACAGGATCGCCGCGCTGGGTTATAAGCCGATTGGCTTCGCGACCTTCGAAAGTCTTTGCGAGTGGATCGAGAGTGGGAAGGCAGCCGAGCTCCTAATTTTCGATAAATCGTCTTTCCTGGGGCGAGGACAGGCCGAAACAGTGTGCCCCACCCTCATGACGGTGCCTATCATCGTCATTGGTGGCACCGATCCCATGCCGATCCCATCTGATAATCAGACGTTCGTCCTGTGTCTGCCCGAGCCGGTCTCATTCAGGACAATGGGCCATGCGATTCGTACGATGATGATGGGATAATGCCGCCGACGCGTTCAAGCTAACAAGGCCACCGAGGCAATCGAATGAGGAGGCTGGGATCCACCGAACACGACTTCGTCCGGCGATCTCTGCACACCCGGCTCACAGCAAGTTCCCGTCCAACACTGTCGTGGGCTTTAGCCCAGGAAAGGGCTCCCGGGCAGCCTGCCGCCACGCTCGTCAAGGACGGAGCCCGCATCCCTCCATCCTTCTGCGCGCTGGCGCCAGGCGAAGGTACGGTCGTGACAAGGAAATGGTCCCCAGTCGGTCAAAAAAGGAGATTGACGAAATGACTCTGGAGCAGGCTTAACAATCATCGCCCCATACAAGTCAACTTTCTCCTGTCCTTTCATCATCGGCTACGGCATCCTCGATGCTCGATGCGGATCGATACGGCTATCGCAGCCCAGCGGGCCAGCGATATCCCAGGTCCGGAAGTGTTCCTGGGTGATGGCTCTAGATGCCGTAATGGGCCGGCCTTCGCGAGCATAGCCAGGTTGGGTGGCTGTCCCTCAGAATGATGGTGTTGAAACGGAGTCCGAGCGATCGGCTCCGAGCATCATGAGAGGAACAGCCATGGAACACTATGTGGGAATCGATGTCTCTCTGGAAGAGAGCAGCGTGTGCATTGTGGACGCGACCGGAAGGATCATCCGCGAGGTCAAGATCGCCAGCGCGCCGGAGGCACTGGTGCGCTATTTCGACGAACTGGAATTGTCTGTCATCCGCATTGGGCTCGAGGCTGGGCCGTTATCGCAGTGGCTGCATGCCGGGCTTGTGGCCGCCGGACGCGATGCGATTTTGCTCGAGACACGGCACGTGAAGGCGGCGCTCTCGGCTATGACGGTGAAGACCGACCGGAAAGATGCACGCGGGATCGCCCAACTACTGCGGATGGGATGGTACCGCCCGGTTCATGCCAAATCGGTGACTTGCAAGGATAGCCGAGCCCTTCTTGTTGGACGCAAGCTTCTCCAAGGCAAGCTTCTCGACGTCGAACTGAGCATCCGCGGGATCCTGCGCGGTTACGGGCTGAAGGTCGGAGAAATCAGTCGTGGAAGGTTTGAGGCGCGTATCCGGGAACTGACAGCAGGGCACGTCGCTCTGGAGACAGTGATTGGTGCGATGCTGGCGGCGCGGACGGCGTTGTGGAGCGAGTTCACCAAGCTCCATCGCGAGATGCTGAAGATCGCGCGCGCTGACAAGGTCTGCCGCAGATTGATGAGCACACCCGGGGTCGGGGCAACAGCTTCATAATACCCGCTATCAGTCTGGCGAGACGATTATACGTTACCGATTCCATCCCCGTTACGGGAAAACGGTTACTGTTGCCGGGCGCAATCGTCGTGGTGACGAGGTCAGTCTGACCATCCGCCAGCCTGACGACACCCTGGCGCATCTGCCGATCTGGATGACGGAAGATCAAGCGGAGGCGATGATGATGACGGAGCGTCCCCGTCTGTCGCTGGCGTATCTGCACGAACTTCGTGTTGAGCTCGATGCCTGTCTAACCTTGCTGCGTGACGATTCCCGTCACGAAGGAGGAGACAAGCATAAGCAACGGCAACCCTGTCATCGCCAATTCGATCTCTTCGTGCCCAAGACCCCACCGGTACTGGTAGCAGCGTCCGAGCGGACGAAGCTATTGCCACTGGTGAGCGCGCTGCTGTCGGAAACGCTCAGCACACCCGCAGTGACGGAGGCCGGCGATGAAGTTCACGTCTGACCACCTGGCGCGCGGCGCCTTCATCTACATTCGGCAATCCACCGTCGATCAGCTTGCCAACAATCATGAGAGCCGGCGGCGTCAATATGGACTTGCCGAGCGTGCCCGTGCTCTTGGCTGGGCGGATGTGACAGTCATCGACGACGACCTTGGCCGCTCGGGGTCGGGCGTCAGTCTTCCGGGCTTCGAGAAGCTGTTGGCAGCGATCTGTGAGGGCCGCGTCGGTGCCGTTTTTGCGATCGAAGTGTCGCGTCTGGCGCGCAATGGATGCGACTGGCACACGCTGATCGAATTTTGCGGACTGGTTGGCACGGTGATTGTCGATGAGGATGGAATCTATGAACCACGCCATCCAAACGATCGGTTATTGCTGGGCATGAAAGGGACGATGAGCGAACTCGAACTGTCGCTCCTGCGGGCCCGTTCGATGGAAGCCTTGGAGCAGAAGGCACGACGGGGCGAGCTCTTCTTCACGGTAGCTGTCGGCTAAATGAAAGTGGGCCGCGACAAGATCAAAATGGATCCAGACCTGCGTGTGCGAGAGGCGATCGGGTTGGTCTTCACCCGCTTTGCCGAAATGCAAAGTATCCGCCAGGTGTTCTTATCGCTTCGCAGTGACCAGATAGCGCTGCCTTGGCAATGGAAGCGCTTGCGCGAAGCCGCCAAGCCCGCCAATCAGCAGGCCGTCTGACCTTCACGCAACGCCATCATAGAGCCCGCCACGCGCACGCGCGTGTGCCAATCATGCGGCCTTCGTCGTATGCGTACCGTCAAGTGGACGTTGAATCAAAACAAAATGCCGCCGTCACATCACAATCGATTTCATCGATCCCATGACGTGCTCAGCGCTCAGCTAGTCTAGATGTTCAGTCCCACAGTGTGATGGTAGCGTTGATGCCGCCATCGACAAGGACAGACTATGGGACAGACACTTCACGGGAGCGCCACGACCACTCACGCGGTCCGAGCTGCGATACAGCGATCGAAAGCTTCGATCCAAGAATTGAGCGGACGCTACGGCATAAACCCCAAGACGGTGACGAAGTGGAAGAAGCGCGACTTCGTCACCGACACGCCGATGGGTCCGAAGGATGTGCGCTCGACAGTGCTCTCAAAGGAAGAGGAAGCGCTGGTTGTCGCCTTCCGCAGGCACACGCTGCTGCCGCTCGACGATTGCCTCTATGCGCTCCAGGCCACGGTCCCTCATCTCACCCGTTCCAGTCTGCATCGGCTGTTCCAGCGCCACGACATCAGCCGCCTGGCAGGCGTCGAAGGCGCCAAGCCGCGCAAGAAGTTCAAGGCCTACCCGATCGGCTACTTCCATATCGACATCGCCGAAGTCTGGACCGAGGAGGGCAAGCTCTACATGTTCGTCGCCATCGACCGAGTAAGCAAGTTCGCCTTCGCCGAACTGCATGAACGCGCCACCAGGCGTGTTGCAGCCGACTTCCTGCGCAAGCTAATCGAACTGGTGCCCTACAAGATCCACACCGTTCTCACCGACAACGGCATTCACTTCACAGTGCCCGGAGGCGCAAGCTGGAGCGTCCCCGAGATCAGGGCGATGATCGAGCGCAAGGAAATCTTCCGAGCCCATTCCTTCGACGTGGCCTGCGCCCGCAACGATATCGAGCACCGTCTGACGAAGCCGAACCATCCGTGGACGAATGGTCAGGTCAAAAGGATGAACCGCACGATCAAGGAAGCCACCGTGCGCCGCTACTACTATGAAAACCATGATCAGCTGCGTGCCCACCTGGCAACATTCCTCGACGCCTACAATTTCGCCAAACGCCTGAAGAGCCTTAGCGGCCTAACCCCCTTCGAGCACATCTGCAAAATCTGGACTGAGCAGCCGCAAAGGTTCAGGCTAAACCCAATCCATCACATGGCGGGACCGAACATCTAGTGCTTGTTAAGAAGATCGGCTGCTGTCTCTCCGCGTCGCCGGGCATCGGCGGCGAGCCATACCTCCCCCACCTGATACACGTCGCCATGGGTACGGAACGGCACAATGACATCAATGGGAGCCGACAGCATATCAAGGAGCGTGTGGTCTTCCACAGCCGCCCCTTGCGGACTGCTCTTGACGAGCGAAAAGAGCTTTTTGAAGGCTTGGACGGGGTCAGCACCATGAATAGTTGATATTGATCCCGCATGGCCGGAGACGACTTCGCTAAGGTAGGCCCAAGCGGCATCGTCGCGCATCTCGCCGAGCAATATTCGGTCAGGCCGCATGCGCAAGCTAGCTTGCAACAGTTGCTCTGCCGTCACCGCACCTAGGCCTGCTCGGTCTTTTGGATAGAGCAAACGCACATGGTTTTCGTGCGGGATAGCAAGTTCAAGCGTGTCCTCGATACTTATCAGCCTTTCCTGCGGCGGTATGGCGCTGATCAAAGTCTTACTCATCGTAGTTTTACCACTTCCAGTGGGTCCGCAAAGAAGCATCGTGAGCCGCCCCCTAACACACTCACGTAAGAATTGCTCCAAGTCACCATGGTCGTAGTGCTGAAGAATCGTTTCGTCCTGCTGCGCTTGGCGCTCTTTTCGTGACCGCCATTGATTCCAACGCGAGTATTCGTAGCGAGTTGAAACTTCCTTGAGTTCAGTCACACGACTTGAAGGACGCCGTATCGTCAGGCTTACTGTTCCTGAGGGAACAGCGGGCGGCAAACAGACTTGTAGCCGCTCTCCATTCGGCAACTCAGTCGCACAGAGAGGGCTTTGCGGTCCGACATCTTGCTTGCGCAGCGCTCCCGCCAGGATCGCGATGTCCTCCAGATCGTCATAACCGAGCGGCAGCGAATGTTTCGTAAAGACGCCGGCCTGTCGGACAAAGGCTTCCCCAGGCCCATTGATAGCGACCTCTTCGGTCCCTGGCTCCTCAAGCCATTTCAGAACGGGGTCGAGAAGTAACCGCAGTTGAGGGTCAGCCTCCGATCGCATTGTTACCTCTCCGATGTTGGCGATGTTTGGGGGATGGCGCTACGACAGTCGCTCTAAGATCGTATACATCTGAGAAATCGAGGTCCCGGGCCACAAAGATGGATACAGCATCTCCCTGGTTTTTCTTCAAGGTTGGCGGAATGTTGACCGTTGCCCTAAGAGTCGTCTCGACGGCTTGCCCGCCATTGCTCTGGAAGCTGTCGATGCCTGTTCCTCCGCCTGAGCCGCCAGCGTATTGACCCGCCGCCTGAAACGCGCCTTGAATGACGCTCATGAGCATTGCTCCGCCAAAGCGTTGCCAGAAGTGATTATCCACCGTGCTAGGCATTCCGGAGCGGCCGAGCTCGTCAGCGCCCGGCGATGCTATCGAAACGAGGGCGTGGTCAGGTGTTTCGATGCGAGTCCATAGCACGAAGACACGCGCGTCCCCCTGTTGGAGACCACGCTGGATCTCGCCAATCACGGTCGTGCCGCGATCCAAAAGCACCACGTTGTTGGTGGCGCCGCGGACGTCTTTTGGTAAGACGCACTTCACATAGCCCGGCAGATTTGTGTCGATTGCTGTTTGCAAAATGCAAGGGATGATAGTTCCTTGAGTAATCACGAGATCAGGGTGCGGCAAAAGTATAGCCCGGCTTGGCTCCTGAACATCCGCCTTCATTCGACTTGAAAGATCGCTCCCGATGGAAATCTCCTCCTCGGTCGCAGGAGCATCCTTACGCGCGTCGTCGCGCAAGTGACCGTTGTCGGGCTGTTGACTGCTGCCGCTGTAAGCAAAAATTGGTGTTTGCTCGGGCGGCGGATCAGCTGGTGTCAGTGGCGTCGGCGCTGGCGCAGGATCTGTCACTTGCGCCGTCTCTACGGGTGCCGGAGGTTCGGGAGCAACCTTAATTGGCGCGGGACGGAACGGCTCGGTATTCGGGAAAATTGGCGGTTTCGGCGGCGGTGGTTCGTCTTTTGTGCCCGGACGTCCCCCAAGCCAGATGAGCGATAGAGATGATATCAGAACAAGACCAGCGACGGCCAACTTCTGCAGTCCCGAAACGTGCCGGCGGGCCGGCTCGGAGATCAACGATCCGGACGCATCTACATCATGTCCCGATGGGCCTGTTTCCTTCATCGGCCCGATTCTTTCAAAACGCGCCACACGTCGGGTCTTACTGTGCCGGAACCCGGCGCTCGTCCCACAGGGTCGTATGCCCTGTTGAAAATGGATAATACGGTGTTGCCGTCTCTCAGACGCCATTCCCGAGCGACTGCGGATACTTCGACATAGTCCCCTTTGACTGCATAGTTGGCGGCGGCTTCCTTGCCGTCGGGATTAATGATGTAGAGGGAGGGTATGCGGGAATTGCTTGGGAAGCCAAATACGGTGGTAAAGCCATTGTCGAAAACTTCCAGCGGCGCCAGCGATCGATCGCCCTTTGCGACATAGTGAAAATTGCTTTCGTCCGGACTGGCAGTTGCGGCGGGCCGATTCAACAAATCCTGAACTCTCTGCTCATGCAGCACTTTCGCTCGGGCCTGACCAAGAATCGAGCGCCTTTCTGCGTCCTTTCTCTGAGCAGCAGCCTCATCACCAGGATAGGTGAACTGCACACTGTAGTAGAGGTCAGGTTGCTGCTCATCGAGTTTTGGCATCGCTCTCGTTGAAATGCTGAAGACGTATCTCCGTGTACCGGACTCACTCTCGGCAAGCACGATGACCGGCTGGGGCGGGAGGATGCGGCTAGCCTTAAAAAAGAGATAATTAGCGCGCGGGAGCGCAGCCAGGTCTTTGCTGTTGGAAACGGCTACGGCTGTGACGGTCTCGTTAGCCCCGAATGTAACAACCAGCGTTGCCCCCACTGCGGTTGATAGGCGCACCACTTCGTCGGGACGGTATGCCAAGTACCTCATTCGCGGATCAAGTTTGCCGGCAAGAGGCGTGTCTTCCGCGCACGCGTCCGTCGCTAAGAAAAGTGAACAGGCCAGCGCGAGAAACGCTCTAGTTGTCATGGCTGCACTTGCCCCAGGTTTGACACGCTATCTTCCGAGGCTTGATAGGAAGTGATGAGTAGACCTCCCGGATTGGTCAGCCTCGATTGGCTAGGCAGGCCTGTCAAGCGTTCGTAGCGGATGGTCGCTGTCCAACTGCTCACCACCGGCATCTGCCCATCAATAATAAGCGTACGTTGGTAGCGGATCTGTTGAACGTCCGGACTGATGTCATTTGAGGAAATGTGCCCGACCTCGAGCTTGCCGCGCTTGCCGACTGTGACTTGCGGCGAGGTGGAATTCGGGTAATTGAAGAAATCTTGATATTCCTGTCGCACAGCCGGTGCGCTGAAACTGGATACCAGATCATAGGCGTATTGGGCTGTATCTGCTGTGTAGCTCTCGCGCAGGCGCACATATTCCCACAGCGAAGCGTTTATGACAGCCCGGTCTTGGGTTGCCGGCAGTCGAGAGACTGACACTTCGCTGTCAACGGTCCCGTCCGGCCGTACCCAAAGGAACACAGGCACGAGCTTGGCCAACGGGACCATGGCAGCGATAGTGAAGGCCTGCGCAACGTTTCCTAGGACCGCCGCGGCTGCAAAGGCTATGAGGGCCTTTGACAGGCGCCGCGCAGACTTCGCTCGTGAAGTTTGAAACGCTTCCACCTTCTTGTAGTGGGCGGCTAGCGTTTCTCTCTCCACCAGAAGGGCATGTTCGGGAAACTTCACTTGGGCTCTTCCGCACATTCGACCTGAAGATCCTCAGGGGTGGTTTCCCATTGTCCCACATTCAGTTGGAATGGCGCACCAGCGCAGGTCGCAAGCCCACTAGTTGTCTTGCACGCGGACAAAGCTAGGATTGATAAAATTAGGCAAAATTTCATGTTGGCACCGCGCTAGTCGATTGATTAAACACCCGCCGTTTTGGCAAAGTGGCGAGTGAGGCTGCTAGGCGGTTGGTTCGCACCTGCCCAAGAGCCGCCGGCTATGCTGCTGGCGATCGTCGGAAGCGCGACGATCAGAGCGTCGCCAGCTAGGAAAAGCATGTCGAGTTCGTAAAGGCCGATGATCTTGGCTGCTGTCGTACCGGAGGTTTTGATCACCACAAGCATGACTGTCAGCGAGGCTGCTTCGGCAGCGATAACTATCGTTGCAACGATGTTGAGGAGGAGAAGCAGCAGCCCATACGAGAGCAGTTGGCCGATCCATTTGGTAGCTATGTCTCGAGTGTGATCAAAAAGGTAGCCTACAAGAACCAGGGGACCGATCGCCAAGAGCACCTTCGTCAGAATTCCGACGGCATCATAGATCTCGAACGCTGTCCACAGCGCGCCGTAGAAAATCCATTGCGCTCCCTGGAAAGCAAGTAAGTCCTGGCCATTCATAGGCCCAATTTCGGATGCAATCACCTGAAGGGCATACTGAGTTGAAGCAAACATGATGTCGAGCTTCTGGGAGATACCGATGAAGGGCAAGTCGCTGCCACTGATCTGATGAGCGAGCCTTGGAATCGTGTCGTCGAAGACAGATTCAATGTACTGCTGGTAGTTGGCCTGCCCTAAGATAAGGGCAACGACAATCGATACCATGATTACGCGCGAGATACCCCCGCGCGCATCGACTTGACCACGCATGACCAGACAGCCTTGGATTATTATCCAAAGCGTGACACACGCAACCAGAGGCGCGCTGACTGCCTCTTGGATTTTTTCAAGCACTCTGTGCAGCCCCAACGTAAAGGCCTGATCAAAGATCGTGTGTATAGCCGTGAATGGCGCGGCAATTCTGAAAGTCATGGCGTGAGCCTGATTTGTTCCTGATCAGCGCAGCTGGACCGGATGAACTCAGCGTCGTTTACGGGAGGATGCCAAAGATGCCAGCGGTCTTCTGGTGTTCGCGACGCTGCATCGCGGCCTCCTCTGCGGCGCGAAGGCTCGCTTGTGCAGTGGCCATCGTCAGCAGGCTCGTGGCCTGGGCATTTTGGATAATCGCATCATGGATGTGCTTGAGAACTAGACCGTTGGTGACGGTGGCCTGCATAATATTTCGCGAGCGGGAAAGCTGGCCAAGAGTGCGGGTGTTCTCCTGAAGGCGCTTGTCCATCATAACCAGACTCTCAGCTGCAATACCTGCAGCATTGGCAGCGCCGGCGATCTGAGTCCGCAACTGTCCCGCCTCCAGGTCGGTGCCTATGACGCTACGATTTGGCTCCTGCGCAATCTGACGCGCTATATTCGAAGCTGGCGTCTGGCTGTCAAACATCTGCTTCTCTAGCTGATTGCTCGACGGGTAATGATTTCGTTGGTCAAGTGAGCCTAACAGTCCCACGACAGCGAATGACGACGTAAGCATATCCACCATGTTGATTGTGTTGGCGAGTGTCGCGCTCGCATTCTCAAGGATCGCTGCGGTGGAAATCGCGGTCGCGGTCGCTTGTGTTTCTGTTAGGGGGTCGCTGACGATAAACTGCGACCTGGCCTGTCCCTGAAGCAGAAGGGAAGCAGCAAGCGTCGTTGCTGCAAGCTTGGCAAATTTCATGAATTTTCCTCCGTCAGTCTTGAACTTCATGGTAACGGGCCATGAACTTGTCGAGCCACCCACCTGGGGCATCTCCGTACTGCTCACGCAGCTGGTCGGCAAAGCGCACGGTGTTGGCCCGCCCCGAGAGTACGGCTACATACTCGCGCATCTGCCCAAGATCGAATTCGCAAACAATACTCCCGCTATCGCGCTTGAGCAAAAATTTGCGGCTGCCGATTGCCATTCCCTGACGGATTGTCTCGAACTCCTGCGCAGTGCACTTCAAGCCATCGACATACGCGGATCGGTCGGCCGTCGGAGATGGGTAGAATATTTTCGTCATACATTGTGCAACGAGACTAGCTCCGAGAGGCGATTCCAGGACGTGCTCAGGCTGCTGCGTTGCGAGTATCAACATCCCGTTGTTTTTGCGGACGGTGAGCAAGAACTTGTCGATAACAGCCGAGAATTGGGGGTTGAGTAGGTAGAAGCGAAATTCGTCGCAGCTCATGACGAATCGACGGCCATCGACAACAGCGCCCACTCGATGCAGAAGATATGCGGCGGCCGGCGCACAGATCTCCTCATATTCCAGGAGCTGCGTCATGTCGAAGCCCGTAATGGAGGCATCCAGCCTTACTTCGTCCACATCGCCGTCAAAGGCCCATCCAAGAGCGTTCCCTCTACACCACCGCTGCAGCCGTGCTCCTGCGCCCTCGGAGGGGCTGTGCAGCAGGAATTCGCGTAGGCCCGCAAGTGAGCGCATGACGGGTTCGAACGATAGCTGACGAACAATGCCGCGTTCCAACCGACGGCTTTCCTCCGGCGAGATCGGGCCACGGCCATCACTCTCGATCAGGGCCATCAACCACTCGCGCAGAAAGTCCAGCGAGGCGGAGGTGTTGTCCAGACCACGCAGAGGGGCCAAGCCACTCGGAGCGCCTCTGCGCAACGCAAGATATGTTCCTCCCGTGGCTCGCACTAGCAGTTCACCACCCCGGTCCTTGTCGAAGAAGACGATCGCACCATTGCGATCGACCAGGCTTTGCTCAAGCATGGCGAGGACAAAGGTCATCAGCGTCGTTTTACCTTTGCCAACGGGCCCGAATATTGCCGTCATGCCGACATCATTCTCGTGGGGGATGTAGTCGAAGGAAGTTCCACCGTTTGTGCGAAAGCGCGCAATAGCATTGCCCCAGTGGCCGGAACTGGAACCGCTTGGGAAATTCTCAAATGAGACGAGCCCGGCAAAATTGTACGAGGTGATGGCGCCGGGACGCGTGCGCCACCTGTTGTTCCCCGGAAGTTGGGACCAGTACGCGGCCTCCATGCCGATACCCTCTTGGACGATCACGGCGCCCGTGTCGGCCAGCCGTGCGCGGGCATTTGCTGCGCGATCTCCAAGGCTATTGAGGCTGTCGGCGTAGACGCACAGACTCAAATGATGCGAACCCATCACGAATTCGTTGCTTGCCAGTGCGTCCTCTGCCTCGGCAAGTTCATTGATCTGGGTCAGGGCCTTGTCGCCGGCACTCGTCATCTGGCTGGACTTAAGGCTAAGCTTCGCATGGGCTTGGGGGCGAGTGAGAAAGGAAAAGCTCTGGCTGAGGACAAGCGGGAAGTTGGCGGACAACAGGGAATTTAGCATGCCTGGCCGCGTCGTCGCCGGATATTCACGGAACGAAAACAATGATCCCACGGAGCTATCGCCGGGTCTTCGAATCTCAAGCGCCCGCTTCCCGCAGATGACTTGGTCAGTGTAGATCGAGGCGCCAAGTGAACCGGTAACCATTGGAACCGGAAGAAATCGGCAAGTCATTATCAGCCGAAGCGCCTCACCAATTTCGGTGAAGAGCACGTTGCCTTTCTCACGAATACCCAACCGGCGCAGACCGTAACCGCCGAGTGCGCCAGCAATGATGTGCCAGAGGTCTTCTAGGCTTCGCATTTGGGTGGCTAGATCGTTGTCATTCCGTCTGGGGGACTTGGAAATCCGCAAGCCGATCTTGCTGATTGCGCTGCGAGGGAACACGATGACAGTGAGTAAGTGATCGTTGCGACAGAGCTTTCCCGACAGCACATGTCGCTCGTAGGCTTCGCTCAGACTGCCAGCGAATGCACTTTGAAACTGGCGCGGCGCGGACGCTGGCACATCATTGTGTCGCACAAGATGAGCGTATATCGAGACATTGTCATCGGCGATGTTGCGCAGGAGAGTGTTGAACGCGCGGCAGCGCGCGTTGCGCATGTCAGCGTCTTCCAAATCAAAGGGCAGACCATTCACGTGTGCCATGGCCATGATCGATCCGTCTTCCAGAAGGACAACCTGATCGCTTACATGACCAACATACGGAAGATAGATCTCGCCAGATCTCTCAGTCCTGCCGCTGGCGCCAAACATTACACCATTCCTCTTCCGCGTTTCGGCACTCTGATCGGATTAGCGCTGACGCTCGCGCCACCCCAGAACGGCCCGTCCACGCTTCTGCCAGCCGTCTGCAAATAGAGTAGCGCGACGCTTGCGGCGTTATAATCACGCTCAACAACCAGCCGTGCTCCGAACCAGAGTGGCACGAGCATGATTTCGTAAAGTGGGTTCTGAAGGATAATGATAATGAGCCCAGCCAACATCATGAGCAATCCGGCCAGCGTCAGCGGCACACCCAGAAAGAGTGCAGGGCGTGTCGCTGCCACATAAAGGGTGCTTACCTCCAACCGGTCGCTCATCAGCCCGCGCCGATAAGCGCCTTGCCCAAGAAGCTGGCCCCGAACATGATGACGATCCCTCCAACGACACCGGCAACCAGGCCAAGTGAAGCACGACCGAACATCCAAGAGATACCGATGGCTACTAGTCCGAGCACGGCCAGTGATTGTCCGAAGGGGCCAAGTATGAACGTGCAGATATTCTCGACCATCTTGGCAGGATCCGTCCCCCCAGTTACCTGAGCTGCGGCTGGCGCGCTGGACAAGACCGTCCACGCCGCGCCTGCAGCAGCGGCCGGTATATATTCAGCCGCCATCCGCAGCATGGCACGAGGAACATGCCTTACAAGCATACGAAATGTCTTGAGTGTCTTCATCATTGGATCTCCACGATTCAATCGAATATGCGTTTATTTGGGTTTGAGGGTTCCCGCCCTTGCGCATCTTGGCTGCCTGGCGAAGCGGATGGATCTGCCCCTGAGCGGTTCCGCTGATAGGAGCCCCAGACGTCCCACGAATCTTGTGTGGGCTGCTTTTCATTGGTCTGTTGGCTCTGTTCGAGCAGAGGGGGCACCGTTTTCGGACCAGCTGCCTCAAGTTTTCGGATGCCTCGAGCAGCCGGCGCCAGCCTTCGGAGCATTGAGACATCCTTTGCGGCTGACTCAACCTTTCGCACATAACCGTTGGCGAAGCCGCGGGTGACGTCGCCGGTGTTGTAGGCCGAGATGGCACGGCGAAGCGCGAGTTGCTGTGCCACAGCAGTCATGCCGCCGGCATACCGGCTTTCAAGCAACTGAGCGGCAGCCGAAAGCGAGGTGCAGGGCTGCAAGGCCTTTTCCGGCGTGAGATTGAGAATAGAAAAATTCTTGCTGTTTATCTGCATCAATCCAACGTCAACGGAATGGTGTGCTTCGAGGCGGTCCTTGACGCCACGCGTAGCTTGCAGATGATCTGTCCAGCGAAGCTGCTCACCTGTGGTATTGTCATGTGCCACAAGCGGATCAAAGCCACTTTCAATTGTGGCAATCGCGGCGAGCGTGGACGACGCAACCCAGGGAGCGCATGTGCGCGATAGGCGGTCGAACTCACGCAGGGAAAGGGGCGCAGGCTCGCCCGGGAGGGACATAGAGGTCAACAAGATAAGGGCCAGGGGCCAAGCCGCTATAAACATTCCTATGACCTACCTCTCTAAGCCGCCGCACGGTTTGGCCTGTCCGGCACGCCCTTATCCGGGAGGTTTGTTACTCGATGATGTTCAAGTTCAGCTTTTCGGTTTCAACTGAAGCAAAGACATTTGTTCATGGAGAAAAGACGCTGGCGAGCTGGCGCAGCATGTTCATGCGAACTGATCACGGACTGGAGAAAGCAGCTTCTGGAAGGGCCGCAACCGTGTTTCGGCGCGGGAGAATCGGAGCGAGGTGGATATAAAGGCCGTCCATGCCAAGATCGGAGAGCTGACGCTGGCGAACCTGGTTAGCTGTTTGGCCGTGCGCGCTAATGTAGATGAGTAGATCATAGATTGTCCCCATCGGCAGAAAAACCGCACGCCATTGACGGAACCCGACCGCCCATCGCCGAGCATAATCATGAGGTTCGATTTGGCGCTGTCGAGTTTGAGGTGCTGCCCGTGACGTGACAGGCTCAAAGTGGAGGTCTCGCGTAAGCTGAGAAACGTTAGCTCGGACGGTAACCGTCCTCGGCCAAAACGAGATTCGACGCCGCCGGCCGTCTCGGAAGAACCCGGCTTGGCAGGAGACATACTATTTGGCACAAGGCCGTTGCAGCGAATCCCGTCGGTCGTGCCGCCGACGGCCTTTGAGGGAACCAATCAAAGCCGCGCTGCTCACCACGTCCGACGCCGACCCATGAGCCGGACGATGTCGAGATGATTGAGGTCCGAGCGCCAGCTAGCGTGACGAGGAAGCAGACATATGGCAGGCAACTCGGCACCCATGCCGTCGCACCCGAATAGTGTGAGCAGGCCTGCATCAAACTGACCAAAACGGAATCACGATCCGAAAAGGCGAAAAGACGTCACGGTAGGCAATGCGCTTGAACCTGTAAGGGGGCACGGCTGAATGCACGCGGCCAATTCGGGATTGATGACAAGACCCAGCCAGCCAATTCTGGACGAGCAGGGCCGTCGTTCCTGGCCGCCAGCAGCGAGTGGGATCAGAGGCCGCTGTCCTGCATCAGTGCCCGAGAATTACTCGGCAACAGATTTAGGAAGACAATTTCAAGATTGAAAGGTGAGCCGTTGAAACATGTTCTTGTCATCGATGATGATGCCGCAATGCGGCGCCTCATCGCCAATTATCTCGCGATACATGCCTTGAAGGTAACCGCAGTTAACGATAGCAAGCAGTTTAACCAGCTTCTTTCACAGGACCCAGTCGATCTGGTGATTGTTGACCTCAACCTAGGCCGGGAGGATGGACTTGCGATCGTCCGCAATCTGGCAGCAAAATCGGACATTCCCATCATAGTGATCAGTGGCGACCGGCTTGATGAGGCGGAGAAAGTGGTTGCACTGGAGCTCGGCGCAACCGATTTCATTTGCAAACCTTTCGGGCTGCGCGAATTCTTGGCCCGCATTAGAGTAGCGCTACGCCAGCGCATTTCCAGTCCGCGAAAAAAAGATCAGCGCTTATTTCACTTTGGGACCTGGAAACTCAGCGTCAAGCAGCGGCGGCTGGTCTGTCAGGAGCGTGGCGAGGTCAAGCTTACCGCATGTGAGTTCAATCTCTTAATCGCGTTCCTGGAGAACCCACGCAACGTGTTATCCAGAGAACGGCTTTTGCTCGCGAGCCGTGTGCGTGAAGAAGAGGTCTATGATCGAAGTATCGATGTCCTGATCTTGCGCTTGCGCCGAAAGCTGGAGGCCGATGCGAGCAATCCTCGCTTGGTCAAAACATCCCGTGGTGCAGGGTACTTCTTCAATGCTGACGTAGATATTAGCTACGGAGGCACGTTGGCCGCTTGAAGGGGAGCTATGCTGGATTTCCCGAGTACATCCGCCACCGTGACGACCGGAAGAAAAATTCGAGCTGATCGCAGGCCGCTCGCAGCCTGAAGACGGCGCTCCGCGCTACGTCGATTTTGTCCAGCTATGATCGCAAGCTGCAACGGCGCATTCTCGACCATCTCAAGAAGCAGTGCGTCCAGGCCAAACAGGATATTGCCTTCGTCACCGACGGCGGGGAGGAAGTCCGCTCGCTCGCGGAAATGATCGCACCGGCGAGCACGCCTGTCCTCGACTGGTTCAATATCACCATGCGCATCACGGTCCTTCGCCAGTTCGTGCAAGGGCTCGAAAACCACGACGAGCAGGCCGGACAGGACCTGCTTGAAACCTTGCGCAGAATCAAATGGCATCTCCGGCATCGTAACGTTTATCGTGCCTGTGACGAAATCGCCGACCAGCAGTTCGACGCGGAAGGTCTCGAGACAGGTCAGCCGGACACGCGCAAGTTCCTGACCGCCATCGGCGGGTTCCAAGCCTACATCGCCTTCCAAAAGTGCCCAGCCTGATCAATTTCGGCGAGAGCTGCCGCTCCGGAGATCGCGTCAGCGCCGCTGTCGTCAAGAGAGCCGTTCTGCTTGACCCCAGCCATGGAGCTCAACGCCCCGCGTCGGAGCGCTCTCTGCTTCTGAAGGAAGCCATCAGGTCCGCTCGGGCTTGATCTGAGGCTTGGCTGATGGACGTGGTGGTTGCTTCGCTCCGCTGCCGCCCCTTGGCGAGGCTTTGTGGACTATCGTTCGTTTTAGGGGTCGGAACAAGAGCAGTGCGAAATCGTACGCGGCCTTTATCAACCAAAGACAGCAATATCCTTGTGATATATAAGGCTTTTCATTGATTCTTCGGGCGGATCTGAAGGAGGTGAGGATGCCTGAAATGCTTGCAGCGCTTTCCAGCATTCGGACTGTTGAAGAAATGATCGCGGCCTTCCGGGATGAGCAGCATTGCCGTCGGTTGCTGGAAAGCATGGTGTGGCCGGATGGCCGGATCTGCCCCGCCTGCGGATTCAAACGCTCGATTGCGCTTGCCGGCCGCGATACCGGCAAGCGGCGCGCCCGACCGGGTCTTTATCAATGTTCCAGCGGCGTTTGCCGGTTCCAGTTCACGGTGACGACACACACGCCTCTGCACTCCACGAAGCTTTCCTTGCGTGTTTGGCTGAAGGCAATGTGGCTGTTACTGCAATCCGACAAGGGCTTGTCGTCGGTGCGCCTGGCCGAGGCGCTCGGGGTGAGCCAGCCAACGGCCTGGCGGATGGGACATGCACTGCGTCTCATGGTGGCGCGGGAGAACATGCTCGCCGGCACGGTGGAGATCGACCATTTCCATCTCGGTGGAAGGCCCAGAAAGAATCCCGACGACCCGCCTCCGGGCCGCGGCCGGAAAGGCCAGACGAATACGGACAAAACGCCGGTCATGGCAATGGTGCAGCGACCGACCGATGTCATGTCTGGCACTCTGGCCGGTGACGCGCGTGCCGCGGTCGTGACTGGTCTCTCGGCGCGAG
>NZ_JHQS01000041.1 GCF_014843845.1 Mesorhizobium amorphae
GCAAGAGCATGCTGGCGGATAGAGAGACCTTGACTGCAGGCTCCATTTCGTTCCGCGCTTAGGACGTTGTCGCTGACGATCATCCTCGGCCGGCCCCGCTCGGTGATGAGCCGGTCCAATTCGCGGGCAACCCGAATGCCCGAGAGAGACGTATCAACGATGAGTGCCAGGCACTCTCTCGTGCAGTCGTCGACGACGGCCATGATGCGGAAGCGGCGCCCGTCGGTGAGCTGGTCCGATACGAAGTCGAGCGACCAGCGCTCGTCGGGCCTCAGCGGCACCAGCATCGGCGCCCTGGCGCCCGCTTGCGGCCGCCACGGCGGCGAACGGCGAGCTTCTCCTCCCGATAGAGCCGGAACAGCTTCTTGTGGTTCACGACCAGGCCCTCCCGCCTCAGCATCACGAGAAGACGCCGGTAGCCGAACCGGCGACGCTCCTGCGCGATCGCCTTCATCCGCTCGCGAACCTCGCGGTCGTTCGGCCTGCTGGTCTCGTAGCGAACCGTCATGCGGCAACAGCCGATGGCTTTACACGCCCGCCGTTCGCTCATCCCGAAGCCTTCCTTCAGGCGGGCGACAGCTTTCCGCTTGGCCGCGGGCGTCACCATTTCTTTCCCACAAGATCCTTCAACGCGGCATTGTCGAGCATGGCGTCGGCCAGAAGCCGCTTCAGCCGCGTGTTCTCGTCCTCCAGCGCCTTCAGCCGCCGAGCCTCGGACACATCCATCCCGCCGAAGCGGGCCTTCCAGTTGTAGATCGAGGCGTCGCTGACCCCGTGCTTGCGGCACAGATCGGCAACCGATACCCCGGCCTCGTGTTCCTTCAAAATTCCGATGATCTGCTCTTCAGAGAAGCGGCTGCGTTTCATGTCCTGGTCCTCTCGATGGGCCAGAACGAACTTCAAACCGGATTAGATCAGAGGGGCAAGGTCACCCAATTTGACCGACACAAGGTCGCCACATCGCGCATTCTGGAGATCCCATTCCAGAAGCTGCTTGGCCGTGGCGGGTCTTGCAGCCCACTAGCGATGCCCATCCGCGGGCCCTCCCAGGGACGCTCCCAATGGGTCACTGTGATCACCTTTGTTCTAGATCGACAGGTCACGCGTGACGTGGAAAATGGCTCCTGAGGTGCGTAGGTGTCAAACTTCCTTTGGAAACTTCGCCTTCGCCACGCGCAGAACCAGCCATCCGACGATACCCGCAAACGTCGATCCCAAAAGCACTCCAATCTTCGTTTGGTCCTGAAGGAGTGCAGAGCCCGGATAGGCAAGGAGCCCCACAAAGAGGCTCATCGTGAAGCCTATTCCGCACAGCACCGCCACTCCGTAGAGTTGCGCCCAAGAAGCACGGCGTGGCATGTCCGCCAGATCTAACCGAATGGCCAACCAGGCGAAGCCGAAAACGCCGACCTGTTTGCCAACAAAGAGTCCGAGTGCAATACCCAGTGGCGCCGGATCGAGCAACGCGGCGGGAGTGACCCCGGCGAAGGAAACCCCTGCATTGGCAAACCCGAAGATCGGAACAATGAGAAATGCCACCCACGGGCTGAGGGCGTGTTCAAGTCGGTGAAGCGGTGATTCCGGGCTATCTCCGGACGAAACTTTCAACGGGATTGTTAACGCCAGTGCGACTCCTGCGATCGTCGCGTGAACGCCCGACTGCAGCATGATAAACCAGAGCGCGGAGCCAAGGATTAGGTACGGCGCAAGGTGCTTCACGCCGTACCGGTTGAGGGCCGCCAGAGCCAACAACGTCGCGACCGCAAGCCCCAGCATTGGTGGCGAGAGTTCGGCGGTGTAGAAGAGCGCGATTATCGCGACTGCTCCCAAGTCATCCAGAATCGCTAATGCCGTGAGGAATATCTTCAGCGAAACTGGAACACGCGGACCCAGGAGCGCCAGGACCCCAAGTGCGAAGGCAATGTCCGTCGCGGAGGGAATGGCCCAGCCCCTGAGGTTCAGCGGCTCGTTCAAGTTGATCGCGACGAAGATCACTGCCGGCACGATCATGCCGCCAAGTGCGGCTATCCCTGGCAGTGCGCGCCGCGACCATGTCGCTAATTGCCCGTCGAGGAGCTCGCGTTTGATTTCGAGGCCCACCAGAAGGAAGAAGACGGCCATCAGCGCGTCATTGATCCAGTGCAAAACCGACAGCCCAAAAAAATATCGGTGCAGCACATCGAAATAGACGGGAGCCAGTGGGGAGTTCGCAATCAGCAAGGCCAAAGCGGCGACAAACATCAGCGTCAGGCCACCCGCGGCTTCATTGCTAAAGAAGGACCGGGCAATTGAGGTGGGACGAAAGCGGGGTTGATTTAGCATCCGCGCTCTTTTCCACGGTTAGCGGACCGGTTCAACCCAGGACTTTTGTTCACTGGCAGGTCTGGAACTTGCCGCCCGATACGGTGACTTCAACGGCCGCCAATTCACCGGCTCCAGTCCCAACCAGATTTATGTAGCTCGAGCAGCAAGGAACGCCAGCTAATATGATTTCATTCGGATCAGTCGACCCCCCGGTCATCTTTTATGCTAGCGTGCCGGTGCGTTCGAAGGGCCGAGGTGGATTAACCGGCGAAGCGCAGCGCCTCATGAAGGATTGACGACATCGGGAGTGAGGGTATGGTCGAGACGCGCGATTTCGACATCTTATCGCCGGGCTTCCACGCAAACCCCTTCCTCACACTCGACCGCATGCGCGCCGAGGGACCAGTCGTTCCCATGAGGCTGCCGATTGTCGGCCGCACCTGGCTCGCCGTGACACACGACGCCTGCGCAACTTTGTTGAAGGATCACGAAAGCTTCGCGCGCGATCCTGGCAACGCGGGGAGCAGGACACAGGCGCGGGTACTGAGATTTCTGCCGAGGTCGCTCGGTCTTCTGGCGCTAAATATGCTCGGCCATGACGACCCGGAGCACCGTCGCCTGCGTGGCCTCGTCGACCAGGCGTTCCAGCGCCGAACTGTTGAGGCCATGAAGCCGATGATCACGCAAATAGCCGATCGGCTTCTCGACAAGCTGGAGGGAAGGCGAAGGTCGATCTCATGGTCGAGTTCTGTCGCGATCTTCCGCTTTCGGTCATCTGTGCGGTGCTCGGCCTGCCGGAGCAGGAACACGATCGATTCAAGAACTGGCTGGGTGGGCTGAAGGACACGGCCAATATCGGCGCCGTGCTCCGCGCCATTCCCGGTGTGATCCGTGCAGTCCGCCATCTTCGCCGCGTGTCACGGCAGGGAGGCGGAGCGCTGCCCGAGGGATTGATCGTGGCGCTGCGCGATGCCGAAACCGATGGGCAGAAGCTCAGCGGGGACGAACTCGTCTCGATGATCTTTCTGCTCTTCGGCGCGGGGCAGGAAACCACGACTCATTTGATCTCCGGCGGGCTCTTTGCATTGTTGTCTCACGAGGACCAACGCCGCAGGCTGCAGCGCGACCCTAACCTGATGCCCACCTGCGTCGAGGAGTGCCTGCGCTATGTATCGCCAGTGCAAATGACCAAGCCGCGCTTCGCGACCCGCGACATGGTCTGGCAGGGACGGCAATTCCGCCGCGGCGAGATGTTCGCCGGGTTCCTGACGGCGGCAAACAGCGATCCCGCCAAATTTGAGGATCCGCACCGTTTCGACATCACGCGCCACCCAAACCCGCACCTCTCCTTCGGCACAGGCGTGCATTTCTGCCTCGGTTTCCAACTCGCTCGGGCGGAGGCCGCGATCGGGTTCGAACGCATCATCGCGCGCTTTCCTGACTTGCGCCTCGACAACGGGGCGGGGAAAATTGAGTGGCGCAAGCGCCTTGGCATCCGCGCCCTCGCACAGTTGCCCGTGCGACTTGTGGCGTGGGGTGTGTGCCGGTCGATCGCATCCGATCTTACCAGACACCAGAGCTGGCGGCTGGTGCTTGGGAGCATCTACTACAGTCGTCCAAAGTTGAGGTGGCGGGACGTCATTGCGGCAATTCTGATGCTGCTGCACTATTGCTGTTCTCCCTGTTCTTCGGAAGCGGACATCTTCTCCGGTGCCTAGGGACACCAACGTCAACATTGAGGAGCCGAAGGTCGAAACATCGTCAGTCCTGACACAGCTGCGCCAGAGCAGTAACAAAAGGCCCGCCTCGGCTTGCTGGGGCGGGCTTGGCGCGCCTCTTCTCACGTGGCGTTGCTTGCGCCGATCAGAGCCTGCCGGCGGCGCTCTGCATCTGCAGACCACCAAGCTCAGCCACTCCTCTTTTTGTCAGGCAATCGCGGCAAACTTCTCCACCAGCTTTGTCGGACCGGATACGATCAGAAGATCGCCGCGCTCTATGACCGTTTCCGGGGTGGCGTAGGTGAAGTCGGTCTGCGGCCGTTTCACGCCGACGACGGTGATGCCGTACTTGCTCCTTCCTGGAATAAGCCCCTGGGGAGCCGTGACCCGGTTTACCAATCCTGTCCGTCCCCGGGTTGACCAATCCATTGTCGACCGTGAGCACGTCGACGACCGGGTCGAAGGGCTCGAGGCCGGCGGCGACGACTATCTCGTCAAGCCATTCGCCTTCTCCGAGCTGCTCGCCCGCATCAACGCCCTTGGCCGCCGCCCGGCCGCGCAGGAGCAGAAGACCACGTTGCGGGTCGCCGATCTCGAAATGGATCTGATCATGCGTCGCGTCACCAGGCAGGGCCAGGCGATCGACCTCCAGCCGCGGGAGTTCAGAGCTTGCTGGAAGTGCTGATGCGCGGCGAAGGCCGCGTCATCACCCGGACCATGCTGCTGGAACGCGTCTGGGACTTCCATTTCGATCCCAAGACCAGTGTGGTCGAGACCCATATCAGCCGGCTGCGGGCCAAGATCGATAAGCCGTTCGCAATCCAGCTCATCCACACTGTCCGCAACACCGGCTACAGTCTGCATGCGCCGGTCTAGTCTAGATGCACGAGGCTTTCAAAACGTTGGTCATGCAATTCGAACCATTTCGTCAGCATCAAAGTCCTCCCAAACCATCGGTCAGATGTTCTTCATCCAGGACAGACCGGCCAATGTCTCTCCTTCCGGCCGATATTCACATCCGACATACCCATCATATCCGAGCTCGTCTAACGCCGCCAAGATTCGAAAATCGTCAAGTTCACCGGTACCCGGTTCATGCCGCCGGGGCACCGAGGCGATCTGCACATGGCCAATGATCGGCATCATGTGTTTCAAGGCCGTCAGGACGTCGCCATGCATGATCTGACGATGGTAGATGTCGAATTGGAGCTTCAAATTGCTGTGGTCAAGCTCAGCGATAAGCGTAGCTGCACGGTCAAAATCGTTTAAGAAATAGCCGGGCATATCACGGCTATTGATCGGTTCAATCACCAGGCCAACCCCGGCCTCACCGGTCGTATCGGCGGCAAAGGCTACAGCATCGCGGTAGGCCGCGATGGCTGGCTGATCGGAAGCGTCTGCAATTCCGGCCATCATGTGCAGAAGCGGCGTTCCGATGATGCGCGCGTAGTCGACCGCTTTGTGAACCGAGGCACGAAACTCTTCACGACGCTCTGGCAAAGCGGCTAGGCCGCGTTCGCCAATTGCCCAACTTCCTGACGGCATATTGAATAGTGCCTGTTTCAAGCTGGCCGACGCCAGACGCTCGGCGACCATTTCGGCCGGATAGTCGTAAGGGAACAGATATTCTACGGCCTCGAAACCCGCATCGGCCGCGGCTCGGAAACGATCCAGAAAGTCGTGCTCATTGAACATTATTGTCAGGTTGGCCGCAAAGCGAGGCATGTCAGTCCTTCATGCCGGGCAGCTCGAGCCCGGTAATCTGAGCCAAGAATCGCGCAACGGAGGAATCGTCATCTCGGCCCATGCCGGCTGCTTGCGTCATCATGAAAAGCTGCAGCGCGGCGCTGGCGATCGGCAGCGGGAATTTCTGCTTGCGACCGATATCGGAGACAATTCCCAAATCCTTGGTGAAGATCGAAATGGCGCTCTGCGGACTGTAATCACCGGCCAGCACGTGTGGAATGCGGTTCTCGAACATCCAGCTATTGCCCGCGGATTTCGTGATGACATCGAAGACGCGGGAGATATCAAGACCAAGGCTCTTGGCGAAAGTGATCGCTTCGCATGCGGCGGCAATATGGACCCCGGCCAGCAGCTGATTGACGATCTTGAAGGAAGAGCCGATGCCGACGTCATCACCCAGGGTATAAACCGTTTCCGCCATGGCATCGAGTGCCGGCTTGGCAGCGGTAAAGGTTTCGGATGGTCCCGATGCCATGACGGTCAGCTTCCCAGCATCCGCCTTGATCGATCCGCCACTGATCGGCGCATCCAGATAAAGCACATCCTTGGCGGCAGCACGCACCGCAAAATCCTTGGCCTCAGTCGGCGACATCGTTGCCGACGAGATGATGACCGAGCCTGGTTTCATGGCTGAAGCAGCGCCGTCCGCGCCGAACAGCACCAATTCCGTTTGGGCAGCATTGACGACGACGATGACGACAATATCAGCATCTTTGGCCGCCAATGCTGGCGTGGCCGCTCCCCGGCCGCCATGAGAGGTCAAGTCTTCGATGGCTGCTACATTGATATCGCAACCGGCAACGGAATGGCCGGCGCGCAATAGCGATCGGGCCATTCCAATGCCCATCGAACCAAGGCCCACAATGGCAATATGTTTGGGGTCGGACATCAGCGGTTACTCCTGTCAAATCTGCGCATCAGCAGCATGGTCAAAATGATTGCCCCGAAGACGATCTGCCGAAAGGCCTCCGGCATTTGCAGCACCGACAGGATCGAGGACAGGAGCGTGATGAAGAGGGCACCAACGACAGTTCCGGCATAGCTGCCGCAGCCGCCGAGAATTGATGTGCCGCCGATGACGACAGCGGTAATGACCGGCATCAGATAGGTGTCCCCCATGCCCTGGTAGGCCTGGTTGGCGTAACCGGCGAGCAGGATCGCGCCAATTGCGGTGAAGACCCCGGCCGCAACGAAGGTCAGTACCGTCACGAGCCGCACGCGAATGCCTGACAGAAAGACCGCCTTTTCGGAGTTCCCAGTGGCAAACACATAGCGTCCATAAATCGTGCGCCGGAGCAGCAAGCTGACGCCGAGAATCACGGCGATCCAAAACAGGAAGGCGTTGGGGATGCCCAAAGTTCGATCGAGCGCCAAAGTGATGGATAGGGGTGGCGTGACGCCGCGCGGCTTAAAGCCGCCGGTGAAAAAGACCAATGCCCCCATCAGCATCGAATTGATGGCCAGCGTCCAGACCATGGACGGAAGGCGGAAAATCGCAACGCCGATGCCATTGATAAGGCCAATCAGGGCACCGCCGACAAGCCCGACGGGTATGGCAAGCACAGCGATCTCCGGGTTGGACGATCCGCCAACCGTTGTCGTCAGAACCGCAACGGCCGTAATCGCCGAGGGCACCGACAAGTCGATATAGCCAAGCAGAATGACCAGAGTCGCGCCAGCGGCGATGACGCCCAAAAAGGACGCTATCTGCAACTGCTGCAGTAGGTAGCCTGGACTCAGAAACGAGGGATAGACAATGCCACCGATTACCAGCAGCACGATACATCCAGTCGCAACCAGGAAAATGGCAGGATCGATGGCATAGCGGCTGAGCGACAGCCTTGGCAGAGTTTTAATCGACTGGGTCATTGGGCAAACAGCTTCAAACGGTTACGAACTCTCAAAAGGCCCAGCGATCCGAGCGTAATCGCAAGCGCCAGGATCAGTCCTTCGAAGAACGGTTGGGCGAGCGGCGGCAGGCCCGAGAAAAACATCAGTGCGGCGACAGTCTTGAGAAGCAGTGCGCCGACTACGACACCGAACGGTCCACCGATGCCCCCACCCAGGGAAATGCCGCCAAGAACGATCGCGGCGATCGAGTTCAAAGTGTAGGTCGGGCCAATGCCTGCATCGCCGGTGAGCGTTACCATGGAGATATAAAAGCCTGCTACACCCGCACACAGGCCGCCCAGCGCATGGGCTGCAATCCGAGTCTTTATCAGCGAAATGCCGGTCAAGGCGGCCGAATGTTCAGAAGAACCGACGCCATAAAGCGAGAGACCGAAGGCCGTGTAGCGCAGCATGACTGCGAAAACCACGACGATTGCCGCGATCAACACGAGTGACGTGGGAACCGGACCAATCGCATAGGTCATCGCGTCGGAGAGGTCTGAGTTCACATCGCCGCCCGGTGTCGGACGCAGAAACAGGGCGCTTCCGGAATAAACGGCACCGGTTGCAAGTGTCGCGACGATCGGCGGAATGCGGCCAAGCGCGACGACAAGTCCATTGGCAAAGCCGCAGGCAAGCCCAGTTCCCAGCACCGCCAGGATGCCGAACCACAGGGATGCACCATCGCCCGCAATCGCGTAGGAAGCAACGACATTGGAAAGCGCGATCATGGCGCCGACCGACAGATCGATGCCCCGCACCAGAACCACAAAGAACTGGGCGAAGGCGGCAAAGACAAGCAGTGCGCCCTGGTTCGCCCAGATCGTCACGACGTAGGTGGAAAACCCGCGTGGATGGGTGTTGATGTAGATAACGAACAGTACGGCAAAGGCCACTGCAGGTATCAGAAAGCGAAGGTTTCGCCGAAGGCTGTCGAAAGTCATGCTGCGGCCTCCGTCGCATGGGCGATGCCGGACAGGCCCATGGCCGCCGAGATCAGGTTTGTCGGCGTCAGCATCTCGCCAGAAAGTTCTCGAGCGATCGATCCGTGGTAGAAGACGGCGACACGGTCGCAAAGGTGCACAAGCTCTTCATAGTCCGTCGACTGGAGGACAATTGCCATTCCGGCTTCAGCCAAGTCACTCAGCAATTGATAGATTTGCGCTTTGGTCTTGACGTCGATGCCACGGGTCGGGTCCAACAGCAGGATACATCGTGGGTTCAGCGCCAGCCATTTGGAGAGCAGAACCTTTTGCTGGTTTCCGCCTGACAGCGAGGCAACGGGATCTTCCAGCGAACCGTACACAAGATCGAGCCGATGGAGCAGCGCCTTGTAGTGGGCTTCACGGACCTGGTTGTCCTGTGTGAGTAGCCCATCGCGGCCGAGCCCGGCCAACCGCATGTTATCGGTAATCGACATGCTCGGAATCATGCCTTCGGTCTTGCGATCCTCGGGAATGAAGGCAATGCCGATTTCTTCAGACTTGGACCGGAAGGGCGTGCGCCGTCCGAACGGCTTGCCGCCAATCTCGACCCGGCCCGAGACGCCACGCAGGACGCCAAAGACAGCTTCGAGAACGCGTTGCTGGCCATGGCCTTCCAAACCGCCCAGACCATAAATTTCACCGGGGCGAACATCAAAATTGACATCCTTCAACTCGTCCGCCCAGCTCATGTCTCGCACCGAAAGAAGCGGTGCGACGCTTTCGGCGATGGGTTTGCGCGGCGGTGGGAACAGTTGCTCCAGCGACTGGCCGATCATCAGAGCGACGATGCCATCATGGTCGACCGCGCCGGCCGCAAATGTCTGAACATGGCTGCCGTTGCGAAACACTGAAATCTTGTCAGCCAGCGAATGGACCTCGTGAAATCGATGTGAAATAAAGAGCACGCAGGTACCGGCATCGCGCAATTCGCGTACGACTGAAAAGACTTTTTCGACGGCGTCCGCACCCAGCGCAGACGTCGCCTCGTCAAGGATCAGCAGGCGTGGCTTCTGATAGAGCGCCTTTGCGATTTCTACCAACTGGCGCTCGGCAAGCGTCAGTTCGTGCACCGGACAATCGAGCGCGATCTTGCCCGCGCCGATCCGGTCCAGGCAGGCCCTGGCCTCCTGGTAGCCGGACCGGCACAGGAAGCCGAAGCGGCTCTGGGGCCGTGAAAGTACGATGTTGTTGCCGACCGTGAGGTTCGGCATCAGAGACAATTCCTGAAACATGCAAACGAGGCCGTTATCGGCGGCGTCGCGAGGACCGGCAAAGTGGATGGCGTTGCCATCCAGCCTGATCTCTCCAGCCGTCGGTACGATAACGCCGGCCAGCAGCTTCATCAATGTCGATTTGCCAGCGCCGTTTTCACCCAGAATGGCGTGGATCGTTCCAGCCGCGCAGGAAAAATCGACATTCTTCAGTGCCGTGACGGGTCCATAGGTCTTGGTGATGCCCGAGAGTTCGATAAGGCGCGATGTGTTGCTCATGATGCTATCCGCGACAGTTCGGGCGACGGAGGAGCCGCCGCCCGCGATGCTGTCGTATCAGGTGTTGTCCGGGGTCTGGCCGAGGAGTTCTTGTGGCGTGAAGACCGGAATGCAGTTCGGATAACCGGTTGTCGTATAGAAGGTGTCCGGAAGTTTCGGGAAGAAATCGGTGCCTTCCTTCAGATCCGCATTGCTCTTGCTTGGAATGGGCAGGAAAATCTTCTGCGGCAGGGAATTGCCGTCCAACAGGGCCACGATGGCTTCGAGTGCAATCGATGACATCACAGGAGCCTGGGCGGCTGTGACGCCGGGATATTTGCCTTCCGAGAGCAGACGACGCGCGCCGTTGCCAGCGTCGCCACCGAAGGGAACGACCGGGTGGCCGGCGTTCTTCATCGCGTTCAGCGCGCCGATCGAGCCTTCCTGAACCATGACGCCATCGAACTTGCCGTTCGTAGCGATCGCATCGGCCGTCACCTTTTGAACCGTGCCAGCATCCCAGTTGCCGACTACCTGGACAACCTTGAGACCCGGCTCCTTGTCGAGCACGGAACGCATGCCGTCATGATTGTCGCGGTCTGTCGCATTGCCCGGCAGGCCGGAGACCTCAAGCACGGTGCCCTCGACCTTGCCCTTGGTTGCCTTGATGCCGTCGATGACGGCCTGGGCCTTCATCTTGCCAAGTTCGAACTGGTTTTCGTTGACCTGAACGATCTCGTCGGTGTCGAGCACGTTGTCGAACGGCACGAGAACCGTACCGGCCTTGGCCGCCCGTTTGATGACAGCCTTGAAGGCGCTTGGGTTGACGGCTGTGAAGGTAATGCCGTCATAGCCGGCAGCGATGAAGTTATCGATCGCGGCGATCTGAGCCGCGCTGTCGTTGCCGACCGAAACGACGGTGAAGTCAGCGAGCTCGGACTTGTTTTCAGGCCGTGCTGCCCAAGCCTTCGCGCCCTGGATGGCTGTAATCCGCCAGTCATTGCCGGCAAAGCCATTCACGAAGGCGATCTTGTACGGACCCTTGTGTTTGTCATAGCTGATGACCTTCTTGTTGTCCGGCGCCGGCGAAAAGCATTCCGGACGGAACGTATCGGCGGCATGGGCAACGGACAGGGTGCCGCTAAGGGCGGTAAAGAGGCACAGGCTAGCTGCCATCGAACCGATGGTTTTTTTCGTAATGTTCACGATATTCCTCCAGAAATCTCTCCCGTTAGCCGCTATCTCAGCGCTAACATAAAAATAGTAATCACATCCTCTAGCCGACTTCAAGGAAAATATGTTAGCGCTGAGATAATGTTTGCCACGATGCTCGTGTTCAAAAGCGGAAAGGGTTTTATGTACGGGGTTCCGACACTCACGGATGTGGCAAGGCTTGCCGGCGTCAGTGAAAACACGGTGTCGCGCGTGATCCGCAACAAGGGACCGATCGCTGACAGCACGCGCACGCGAGTGACATCGGCAATCGAGGAATTGGGTTACGTGCCTAATCGGGCCGCCGGCTCGCTGGCATCCTCAGGCTCGATGCTGATGGGGGTGCTGCTGCCATCATTGTCCAATATTGTTTTTCCCGAAGTTCTCCGCGGCATACATTCCGCTCTAGCGTCGACCGAATACCAGGCATTGGTTGGTGTCACGGATTATGACGCCTTGACTGAACAAGGCATCGTCTCCTCGCTGCTTGCATGGAAACCGGCCGCGATCATCATGACCGGCTTCGACCATACCGACGCGACGCGAAGAATGCTTGAAAACAGCCGCGTTCGCGTTGCTGAATTGATGGATATCGATGCCGAACCGATCGATATCGCCATCGGCCTTTCCCATAGAAAGGCGGGCTACGATTCGGGAAGACATTTGATCTCGCGCGGCTATCGCCGCTTCGGTTATGTCGGCCACGACTGGACTGCCGACCGTCGCGCACGGAAGCGATACGAGGGCTTGTGCGCTGCACTTTTGGAAGCGGGACTGACACTTAAGGCCGAGCAACGGGTCGATGGACCGAGCTCGACGATTGCCGGCCGTGACACGCTGGCGCGTCTTCTGACCAAGAAGCCGGACATCGAGGTTGTGGTATTTTCCAACGACGACATGGCGGTTGGCGGCTTTTTCCATTGCCTGAGCGCCGGGATCGCCGTGAAGGAAAAGCTTGGCCTATTCGGGTTCAACGGTTTGGATATCGGCCAATCGCTGCCAGCGCCGCTTTCGACCGTGCGATCCAACCGCTTTCTGATCGGTCAGACGGCGGTCGAAAAGCTGCTGGAGAGCAGCGAACGCCCTCTCGAGAGGCAGATCGTCGATACCGGCTACGTCATCATCGAGGGCGCAACAGCCTAATGCTACAGAACCTAAATTGGGGAGTGAGAGAATATGCTTTTGGGAGCCATCGCAGACGACCTGACCGGCGGTACAGACTTGGCCTTGATGTTGGCACGTCAGGGGATGCGCACTGTTCAGGTGGTAGGCGTGCCGGCGGAGGATTTCGATTTCGGCGATGCCGAGGCGATGGTGGTGGCATTGAAGTCTCGCACCATTCCGGCGGCCGACGCCGTCCGACTGTCGCTCGATACCGCTCGTCGTTTGACGGCGGCCGGCGCCGAGCAGATCATCTTCAAATATTGCTCGACCTTCGATTCGACCGACGAGGGCAATATCGGCCCGGTGACGGAGGCCTTGCTCGATTTCGTCGGCGACGCCGTCACCCTCGCCTGCCCGGCGTTTCCGGCCAACGGCCGAACGGTCTATCGCGGCCATCTTTTCGTCGGTGATCTACTGCTGTCCGACAGTCCCATGAAAGATCATCCGCTGACTCCAATGAAGGATGCAAATCTCGTTCGCGTCCTGCAACGGCAGACCAAGCTTGCGGTCGGGCTGGTTTCCCATGACGTCGTGTCGAAAGGCGCCACCGCCATTTCGCACGCCTTTGCGCAAGCCAGCGAGAAAGGCGAGCAAATCCTCATTGTCGACGCGGTAACCGATGAACAGTTGCGCGCGATCGGCGCTGCCGCCAGCGGTTTAAAGCTCATTACCGGCGCCGCTGGGATCGCCATGGGTTTGCCGGACAATTTTCGACGGGCTGGCAAGATCAGGGGGATGGGCGAGCAATCCAGCTTTCCGGTGCCGACAGGGCTGGCTGTGATCTTGGCCGGATCCTGCTCCACGGCGACGCGGCGGCAGATTGCCCGGGCCATGGACGCAGGAACGCCGGCACTCAAAATCGATCCGATGGGGATCGCAGACGGCAGCATCACCGTTGGGAGCGTCGTCGATTGGATAAGATCCGCCGAGCAGACGCCGCTTGTCTATTCCAGCGCAGACCCCAAGGATGTGCTCGAAGCGCAGGCCCGGCTCGGCCGTGATCGCGCCGGCGCACTGGTTGAAGACTTGCTGGCGCAGGTAGCCTTTGTTTTGCGGCAACACGGTTTCAACCGATTTCTGATTGCGGGCGGGGAAACGTCGGGGGCCGTGGTCAATGCGCTCGGCCTGAAGGCCCTCCTGATCGGCCCTGAGATCGACCCCGGCGTCCCGTGGACCCGGAGTATAGGCGTCGATCAACCCGTGGTGCTCGCACTCAAGTCCGGAAACTTTGGCGCTGACGACGTTTTCATCAAGGCATGGAATCTGCTTCAATGACGGCTGTTGTATCCGAGGAAACCAGACTGCGGGACCAGATTGCAAGCGTCGGCAAATCGCTGTTCGACCGCTCTCTGACTTTCGGCTCGACCGGCAACATCAGTGCAAGGTTGTCGAACGGCGACCTCCTGATGACGCCCACCAATGCATCACTGGGCAATCTGGATCCCGCGCGACTATCTCGTTTCAGCGCCGACGGTGTGCATGTCGGCGGCGATAAGCCGACCAAGGAGGCGTTTCTGCATCAGTGCATGTATTGCCAGCAAAAGATGAGTGGCGCGGTCCTGCATCTGCATTCGACCTATGCGGTAGCCGTCAGCATTTTGGCCGACATCGATCCCAACGATGTCCTGCCGCCCCTCACCGCTTATTATGTCATGCGGGTCGGTAACCTGCCGCTTGTGGAGTATTACCCGCCGGGAGACGTGGCGCTGGCCGAAGCAGTGTCTGAAAAGGCAGCCAAAAGCCATGCCGTGCTTCTTGCCAATCACGGACCCGTCGTTGCCGGCAAGACCTTGCTCGATGCGCAATACGCGACCGAGGAATTGGAGGAGACATCAAAGCTGTTCTTGCTGCTCGGCGGCCAAAAAATTCGCCCTCTGACAGCGGAGCAGAGATCCCATCTTTCCCGATGACGTGCGCGGGCACTTGTCGCGTGGTGGATGATACGCAGCCGGGACATGCCAATGAGGCGGGAGCCCACAGGGACCATCACCACGTGGAGGAATCGACCCGGCTGTTACAGGACGCCTTTATTTGGCTGACCCCAGCTTCAGCGCGTAATCGATTGCTTCAAGCAGGCTGCTTGGCTGGGCGATCCCCTGGCCCGCGATGTCGAACGCCGTGCCGTATCGACCGCGCTGCGGATAATTCGAACTCGGCGCTCGAGGCGATCCATGGCCCACCGAGGAGAGGGTCATTCGCCCCTACGCGGCGGAGGACTATCCCGACTTCTTTGCAGACCCTGACAGCACCGTGACCGTTCTCTCCGCGCAGCGGACCTTTTGGGAAAAGGCCACTGCGCCGTGCAGGCCGATGCGCGGCTGGCGCTCGTTGCTCGCTTCCACCGGCCCGGCATCGTTGGCGAAGGGTTGGTGAGCCGGGACGAAGCACTTGCCATGGCCGACGTCGTGATCGATTTCACCACACCGGCACAGTTCGAACGTGACCTGCTTATCGAACGCACGCAGTCCGGCCTCAAACGGGCAAAATCGGAAGGAAGACCTTGGCCGACCGGCGCGGCTCAACGAAACGCGGAAGCAGGATGTTCTTGAAGGGCTGGCCACCGGCATGAGCGTTTCCGCTCTCGCTAGAAAGTTCGAAACCAGCCGACAGACGTCAGAGACGACAGTTCACGTTCCGTTCGACCTTAGCGTATGAGGCCTTTATCAACTAAAGACAGCTACGGCCGATTTGATGGTGATGCCGCCATCGGGGCTTCGGCGCATCTGACGTCCCGTGGCAGCGCGAAAGACAGTCGGCAGTTGCAACGCTGGCGGCACCCGTGACCAGAGAATTCGCATGATTTCCCGGCCGTGCCGAGTTTTCCGAATGGCGCTTCCAGACACGACGCGCTAAGACCAGCGGAAGCCAATTTCATGGAAATAATACAGGTCGGCATGTTGCGGGCTGATGGTGAAAGACACCCGCGATCGTCCGCCGGACGCGGGAATTGAAACCCTCCACCGAATTGACGTGAACGGTGTCGCGGACATACTCACCGCTGGAATGCTTCGCGGTCTCGTGCTTGGCAAAGCTCTCACCAATGGCCACGGAGAGTTCCCGCGTGAAATATCTGTTCGTCGGCGCCACAATGATGTTGGCGCTCTTGCCGCTGATCGCCCGGACCCCGGATATCGAGGCCGGCAAGGTGGTCTTCAAAAAATGTGCCGCCTGTCACAACGCTGATACCGAGGCGAACAAAGTCGGGCCAACCCTGAAAGGCGGTCGTCGACCGGACAGCGGGGACCGTCCCCGGCTATTCGTATTCGAAAGCCATGAAGGATGCCGGTGCTGCGGGCCTCGTATGGGATGAGCCGAACCTGACGGAATATCTGGCCAACCCAAGGCGAAAGTGCCGACGAACAAAATGGGGTTCCCTGGCCTCAAGAACCCCGACGACATCAAGAACGTCTTCGCCTATCTCAAAAGTGTATCAGGCTAGAAACCCTTAGGCCTCACACCATACGAGTTCATCTGTAAAACCTGGACAAAAGAGCCAAAACGATTCAGGCTCGATCCTATCCATCAAATGCCGGGACTAAACAGCGCGGTGGCCGTCGGCCACCTGATTGCGTCGCTTGAACGGCGGTGCGTCCCAGATTGCACAAATTGGCATGGAGGAACAAGCCTGACCGGCGCTACGGCGCGGGTGGGCTGCCGGCATTCTCTTCCTGGGCGGCAAACACATTATGGGCGTAGGCGTCCAGAATGCCCTCGCACTTGGCGAGCCAGTCCTGCGCCACCTTGGCGAGGGGAGCCGCGTAAAAATCGTTTTTCCCGATTTTGGCGAACCAGGTCTTGAACTTGGCGAATTCCTGCTCGTTTTCCTCAAGCTCGGCGTAGGTGAAGTGTTTCACCCGCGTCTCTTCGGCGATCTCCTTTTCATATGCCTCGCACTTGCTGATCAGCTCCTTGTATTCCTCGTCGCGGTCGGCATTGAAGCGCCGGACAATCTTGTCCTCTTCCCTCGGGTCGAGGCCGGCCGTGGTCATCAGCACCGCCTCGCCTTCCATTTCGGCGATTTCGTTCTCAAGCATCTTCAGCCGCCGCAGATGGTCGTCGGATTTTGGCAGCAGGCAGACGCCTCCCTGCATGTAGACCGCGCCCATGCCCTTCAGCTTGCGCCACACCGCAATGCGTTTGCGCGCCGGCTCCGGGGGGATCTTATAAGTCAATAACAGCCATTCGAGTGTTTTCATGGAACTCCATATATGTTACCACCGTTACATCAGAAACCAATGACCGTATGATGGCACCGGGACTTCCGCACAAGCTAAGGCTAACCTTGCCAGCGTCGCCCCACGATGACCAGTCCCGTGGGGAAAGGGAAGGCATCGGTACAACGCCACGCCTCATAATCGTTGGAATCGGCGCAATCGTCTCCGCCACCTTCCTCTTCGTCCGCGAGATTGATCTCGCGGCCTATCCCGGTGGCAATTTGGTGCTGGGGGTTGGTATCTTTCTCGTGCTGGCTCGAACGCTTCCCCATTGAAAGTACGATCCTCATGAAACCGGCCTTTCGCAAGCCAAAGCCCCTATGGCGTCGTGCGGCTAAGACCCTGGCTGGCGCCGCCATTGGGGTTGCCGCCGGGATGGCATTATGGGCTGGCTACCTCCAGCTCACCGGCAACATTCACGAGGTCGAGCCAGGTGTGCTCTACCGCTCGGCCCAGCTTGCGCCCGACCGCCTCGACTCTCTGATCCAAGCGCACCACATCCGCACCGTGCTCAATCTGCGCGGCGCGTTCCCAGGTAAGCCTTGGTACGAGGCGGAAGGGGCCGCCGTCCGCGACGCCGGTGCTCAACTGATCAGCCTGCCGATGTCGGCCAACACCCAGCCCGACGCCGCGCTGCTGGCATCGCTCGTGCAGACGCTGCGGACGGCGCCCCGTCCGTTCCTCATCCACTGCAATTCGGGTGCCTATCGCACGGGACTGGCCTCTGCCCTGTTCGAGCTGCTTGAAGAGGGTAATACCAGCGGCCTGCTGATCTGACTCGACGGGGATTCCCAAATTGCGGTTTGGCGTGATTGAACTAAACCGCTGCTGCGGTAGATGGCGCGTGGGTCTGGCCTGAGGAGGCTCCTGCCTGAGAAGATTTGGTGTTGAGCCAACCTTCCAGACAGGAGAACCCCAGATGAGCCCTCTGCGTCAGCGGATGATTGAAGATCTGACGATCCGCAGTTTGTCACCGGAGACGCAGCGATCCTACGTGCATCACGTGGCGAAGTTCAGTCGATTTTTTGGACGATCACCTGATCAACTCGGATACGAAGAGGTGCGCGCCTATCAGGCCCACTTGGTGGGCCGAACTTGCGTTTCTTCTACGGCGTGACGCTGGGTCGATCTGATCTGCCTGAGCGGATTGCTTACGCCCGGACGCCGCGCAAGTTGCCGGTCGTGCTGAGCGCCGATGAGGTGGTCGGCTTTCTGCAGGCTGTGAAGGGGACGAGGAACCGGGTCGCTCTGATGACCACCTATGCGGTGGGCTTACGCGCCGCGGAGGCGGCGTGTCTGCAGGTGAGCGACATCGATAGCAGCCGGATGGTCATTCGCATCGAGCAGGGCAAGGGCGGCAAGGACCGCTATGTGATGCTGTCGCCGCAGTTGCTGGAGATTTTGCGCGTCTATTGGCGGTTGACCAAGCGGGGCGATGGCTGTTTCCCCGACGCGATGGCCGCGGCCCGATCCACCCGCAGACCTTGGGGATCGCCTGTCGAACGGCCTGCGAGTTCCTGGGCGTTGAGAAGCGGGTGACGGTGCACACCCTTCGCCACAGCTTCGCCACCCACCTTTTGGAAGCCGGCACGGACATAAGGATCATTCAGGTGCTGCTGGGCCATCGCAGCCTGGCGACGACGACACTTTACGCCCAGGTCTCAACGGCTGTGATCGGCCGGACCGCCAGTGCTTTTGACCAACTCCACATGGAGATCACGCCACCCGGCTGAGCCGCGCGCCATGCGCCCGGATCTGGAAGTGGCGGATGTATTCCACCGTCACGGGGCTGATTATCGCCGCGACCATCCCGGCCATCTCGGGCGCGTCGAGCGCCGGGTCATGGCCGCGGTGGAGGCGTGCCGGACTGCGGCCCTGGGCGGTCACGCCGAACACTGCACCGACTGCGGCCTCGTGCGGCAGGCCTATAATTCCTGCCTTATGGGCAAATCCAGTAATGGGGAGCTGGCGTGTCGACATCGACATTTTCGGTGAATTGTTGCGCTTTTTGTCTCCATAACAGCGCGGTCCTGCGCCTCCGTCAGATCGGCCACCGATGGCCGGTCACAAACGGAGACGAACATGTTGGAGACCTACTTCTCAGTATCGAAGCTGCTGGGGCATCTGCGGAGCGGGCCAAGCGGACCATACCTCGACAGTTTCGCGGCCGCGCTCGAACGGCAAGGCTATAGGGCCGGCACGGCCGCGCGATACTTGCGCGCAGCAGCTCACCTCGGCCATGTCGGGGCCCGGCAAGGGGCAATGCCCAGCGACATTGATCTGGCGGTGTTCAGCGAGCACTTGCGCACTTGTCGATGTCCGCGCGCCATGGGCGGGCGCCGCAACCACCACACCATTTTCGGCGCCAGGCTCTTTCGCCAGCACCTTGTCGAAATCGGCGTTTGCCGGTCCGCCGCTGCTGCATCGCAGCGTGCCGAGCCGCGCCTGGTGGCTCACTTCAAAGTTTGGCTGCGCAAGCACCGCGGGGCGTCCGATCCCACCATCAAGCTGTACGCCCGCGACGCCGCCCACTTGATGGCGGCACTCGGGGACGATCCAGAGCGGTGGAAACCAGCCGCTATCCGCAGCTTTTTCCTGGACTGCGCGAGCCATTGCGGCAATGGAACCGTGGAGAAGTTGACGACCAGCCTACGCGCGTTCTTGCGGTACCTTGCTGTCGAAGGCCGCTGCCGAGCAGGTCTCGCCGATGTCGTTCCCGGCTTTGCCAGTTGGCGGCTTGCCGACCTGCCGCGATATCTAGCGGCGGAGCAGGTGAACCGGCTGATCGCGGCATGCGATGGCGAAGTCGTTGCGCGCCGGCGTGATCGCGCGATCGTCCTGCTTTTGGTGCGCCTCGGGCTGCGGGCCGGCGACGTGGCGCAACTCCGCCTTGACGACATCGAGTGGGAGACGGGCTCGCTGCGGGTCTCGGGCAAGTCGCGCTACGAGGTGCGTCTGCCGCTTCCGCAAGATGTCGGGGATGCGATCGCCGACTACCTCGCGTATCGCCCTTCGACCTGCCCGAGCGATCATGTGTTCCTCCGCAATATCGCGCCGTTTCGACCGTTCCGGAACGGTGACGGCATCTCGTCGCTGGTGAAACGCCTCATGCAGCGGGCCGGCATCGTGGCGCCAGTCAAGGGCGCGCACGTCCTGCGACACACGGCGGCGACCGAGATGCTGCGCCATGGCGTTCCGCTTGAGAAGATCGGGTTGGTCCTGCGGCACCGAGGCATCGACACGACGGCCCGTTACGCCAAGGTCGATGTCACGCTCCTGAAGCAAATCGCGCAGCCCTGGCCGGAGGTTCTCTAATGTTGAAGGCCATCGAGACTTATCTGGCGCTCCGCCGTGCCACTGGATTCGCAATGCTGAATGCGGAATACCGGCTCAGGAGCTTTGCCGCCTTTGCGACCGAGCGCGGGCAAACGCATGTCCACACGCAAACCGCAATCGATTGGGCGGCGCGGGGACCGTCTGTCGCGCAACGCGATGCTCGACTGAAAGCCGTCTGCCGCTTTGTGCGACATGTCCGGGTTGAAGACGCCCGGCATGAGCTGCCGCCGGTTAATCACTTCGGTGCCCGCAAGACGCGGCGCCCGCCGCATATCTACTCAGCAGCGGAGATCGATCGCCTCATCGAGGCCGCCCTTCGGCTTCGACCAAAAGGCGGCTTGCGCTCACGGACCTATGCGGCGTTGATCGCGCTGCTCTCAGTCACCGGATTGAGGATCTCCGAAGCGCTGAAGTTGACGGTCGCCGACGTGACGCGCGACGGCCTCCTGATCCGCGAAACCAAGTTCCGGAAAACCCGCCTGGTGCCGCTGCATGATACGGCAGTAGCGGGCTTGAAGGGCTATTTGGCGCATCGCCGGCCCTGTTCCGAGACTGATCCTGTGTTCGTTGACGCGCGTGGTCTGCCGCTGCGCTACATTGGGGTCAAAGAGACCTTCGACAGGCTGGCCGGCAGGGCGGGTATCGTACTGGCGGCGAAGCGCCGCCCGCGTCTGCACGATCTGCGGCACACGTTTGCGGTGCGCGCGCTGCAAGGCACTCCGGCGGATCGAAGCCGAAGCGGCGCGCATATGGCGGCGCTTGCGACCTACATGGGCCACGTCAACATCTATGCGACCTACTGGTACCTGGAGGCCACCGCCGATCTCATGCGCGACGTCGCCGCGGCCGGTGAAGGGTTCCTCACCGAAGGGAGGCCATCATGACGCCGATTGCTCCCCTCATCGAAGCGGTCCTCGATGAGACGCTCGCCCGCCAGCGGGGCGTCAGTCGGCATACGCGCGACTCCTATGCCCTGAGCTTCCAGTTGCTCTTCATGTTCGCTGCAAAGAGGCTGAAGGTCTCGCCATCGGCGCTGACGCTGGAGCAACTCGACGCCAGCCTCGTCAGCGCCTTCCTGGAGTATCTCGAGGATCAGCGCAAAAACGCGCCGGTGACGCGCAATGTCCGGCTGGCGGCCATCAAGTCCTTCTTCCGCTTCCTCGAATACAGGCAGCCGGCAGCCCTGGAGCATATCCGCCGCGTCCTGGCGATCCCATTCAAGAAGACGGATCAGCGTCTGGTGCCCTACCTCCTGCGGGAGGAGCTGCAAGCGCTGCTCGACGCTCCGGATCCCGCCACGCGCGACGGCATCCGCGACCGGGCCATGCTGCATCTGGCGGTTTGTGCGGGTCTGCGCGTGTCCGAGCTGACGGGGTTGAAGCTCGAGGACATCGACCTGTCGTCGGCGAGCATTCGTGTCCTGGGCAAGGGACGGCGGGAACGGACACTTCCCGTGTGGAAGACCACGGCCGCAGCCCTGCGCGCCTGGCTCGCCGTTCGCGGGCGGGTTGCAGCACCCGAGGTGTTCGTCAACGCCCGGGGAGAGCCGCTGAGCCGATGGGGCTTCGCCTATCTGCTCAAACAGCATTCAGCGACCGCCGCTCGAGCGCATCCCGGCCTAAACAAGAAGCGCATCTCGCCTCACGTGCTTAGGCACACATGCGCGATGATCATCCTGCAAGCGACGCAAGACATCCGTAAGGTGTCGCTGTGGTTGGGACACGCCACTCTGACGACCACTGAAATCTACACGCGCGGTGATCCGACAGAGAAGCTCGCCGCCATGGAATCGATCGTTCCACCCCATCTGCGACGCGGCGCGTTCCAGCCGTCCGATAGGCTGATCGCGCTCCTCAAGCGCCCTTCGTAATGGTGAGCCGGGTTGGCGGCGGCGCACACAACAGCGCGATCAAGTCGCCGCCAGCTCCCCATTACTGGATTTGCCCATAAGACAGGTAATGGGCGTCCCCCATTAGCTGCCGCAACCGCCACTGCCCTAAGTGCCAGGGCCTAGCCCGCGCCCAGTGGCTGGCCGAGCGTCAGGCCGAGTTGTTGCCGGTCCCATACTTCCACGTGGTCTTCACCTTGCCAGCCCAGATCGCTGAGATCGCCTTCCAGAACAAGGCGGCGGTCTATACGATCCTGTTCAAGGCCGCATCCGAAGCCTTGAGGGTGGCGGCCGCCGATCCCAGGCATCTGGGCGCCGCTATCGGCGTGGTCGCCGTGCTGCACACGTGGGGTCAGAACCTCCACCATCATCCGCATATCCACTGCGTCGTGCCGGGCGGCGGCCTATCGCTGGACGGCCAGCGCTGGGTAGCCTGCCGGCCGGGGTTCTTCCTGCCCGTGCGGGTTCTGTCGCGCCTGTTCAGGCGGCTATTCCTGGAGCGCCTGCAGGACGCCTTCGACGCCGGCCAACTTCACTTCTTCAGCGATCTCGCCAGCCTGGCTGATCCCACCGCTTTCTCCACTCACCTGACCAAGCTAAAGCGGATCGAGTGGGTCGTCTATGCCAAGCCCCCGTTCGGCGGTCCCGAACAGGTCCTCGCCTATCTGGGCCGCTACACCCATCGCGTCGCCATCGCCAACAGCCGCCTCGTGAGCCTGGACCAGGGAAAGGTCAGCTTCCGCTGGAAGGACTATCGCCACCACGACAAGTCCAAGCACAAGCACATGACCTTAAGCGCCGACGAGTTCATCCGGCGCTTCCTGTTGCACGCTCTTCCTGACGGATTCCATCGCATCCGCCATTACGGGCTCTTGGCCAACGGCCATCGTGTCGCCAAGCTCGCCCGCTGTCGTCTTCTGCTGGCGGCGCCAACGCCGCCGACGCTGGATCCGACCGCCGATTATCGCCAGCACTATCAATGTCTCACAGGCCGCTCCCTGGACATCTGTCCGGGCTGCGGTGGCGCCATGGCCTCGCTCGGACCGATCCCGCGTAAGGCCCCGACCTGGCCAGACACCTCATGACACGCCGCGCACCGCCATGCTCGCACCGTCCTTATCGGCGTCTGCCGCAGTCGCCGCCGGACCTTCGCGCGCCGCCAGCCAAAAGTCATCGGCCTGGTCATCGCGAGCAATGCGACGCACCAGTTCCTGCGCACAAATAAAACAGTCGCCAGCGCCCAAGAGCGTATCCAACCCCAATCCTGGGCGCATGCCAGACCAACTGGCGAACCCAGTCCCCAGCGCCTCGGACACACCGTCGAGCCTAAATCCCCATAGCCTTGCCCGCCATCCCGCGGTTCAGTTCAATCAGGCTTCAATGTAGTCGCGACCCGAGCGAGCCCGTACCATCGCGCCCGCGACTACACAGAACCCTCCAGATTCTCCATTCAGAAAATCACCAACTACCGGGCCGACCGCGATCACAGACGCCGAAAATTTGCGCCGCGGCGGGGGTGCAACTCCGGTCGGGCTACGCCCTCCCTACGTCACACCCCCACCGCAGAGTCTCATCCTGATTGACGCTGAGTCTCACCTTGTTTGTCGCCGCGCAAGCCATCCTTCGGCGGTCCAGATGTAGGTGAAGTCCGCGATCCACTTCTGGTTTGGTGCTGCGGCCTCGAATGCGCGGTCAAGGAGGTTGTCCGACACTGCGGCTCGCAGCCCGGTGTCCTTCGGCAGTCCACGGCGACGGCCAGAACCCGGAACCGTCGTCCGTCCGTGAACGCATCGCTCACGAAGTCCAGGCTCCAGCGCTCGTTCGTCCGGCCCGGCGCGATCATCGGCCTTCTCGTTCCCAAGGCCCGCTTGCGGCGGCCAAGCGGTTCTTCAGGTAGGCGCGCGACCGGCATGGCCGACCCGATCGCGTCGTCATCGACGGCAGCCAGACCAACCGGGAGGCGATCGCCTCCTGCGACTGGAGCTGATCCGAATCCGCCAAAGCAATATTTGAACAACCGCATCGAGCAGGACCATCGGCGGATCAAGCGTCGTGTTCGGCCGATGCTCGGCTTCAAATCTCCTGCAACCGCCAGCATCATCCTCGACGGCATCGAAATGCTTCACATGATGCGCAAACGGCAAGCAGGGTACGCCTTCAATCCTAATCCCTCATGGCCGAGCAGTTCGACATCCTCGCCTCCGCATGAAAACGCTGCAATCCCGCCCTTCCGGGGTTCAAGAAAAGTTTGCAACAGAACCGTCCGGAATCCCAACATCAGATCGCTTTCGGCCCAAGATTTGGGCGTAGCCTAAAAATTCGTCAATTAGTGATTAAGCTCTAGACATGTAGTATAAATAATGTGCTTGTCTGCACTTATATAGCAATATGGCAGAATCTGTCGGTGATTTGGCCGAAAATGAAATATTAGAGCCATTGTGCAGGGCAGCTAATTTAACTGTAATAACCCCATGGCCGTCAGATGTCGACGGACTAAGCTTCCGCAACGGTCAAAATTTGCGACGATGAACCCGGATTCCATCCGGGGCAGCGCCTCGCTTGCAACAGGGCAAAGACGGGCCATGGGTAAACTGAAGACAAGCATTCTTACCGGATTCCTTGGAGCCGGAAAGACGACGCTCCTGAATCACCTGCTTTCCACCTCCCAACATGAACGCGTTGCCGTCATCGTCAACGAATACGGCGAAGTCGGCATCGACGGGAAACTGGTCGTCGAAACCAAGGACGAGATCATCGAGCTGAACAATGGCTGCATCTGCTGCACCGTCAGAGACGACCTGATCTCAGCCATTCAAGCCTTACTCGCTTCGGGCCGTCAGATCGATCGCATCGTTATTGAAACGTCGGGGCTCGCCGATCCGGCACCGGTCATCCAGTCCTTCATTCTCGATGAAGTTCTTGCCGCGCGCCTGCAACTCGATGCCATCATCACCGTCGTCGACGCCTGCCACGTTGAGCGACAGCTGGTCCTCGATGAAGCGATGGAGCAGATCAGCTTCGCGGACGTACTGCTGCTCAACAAGACCGATCTCGAGTCGGAGGAGCATCTCGATCGCACGGAGAGGAAGCTTCGACATCTCAATCCGCTAGCAAGGATCATCAGGACGCGGTCGAGCGTGGTCGATCGCTCCGCCATTCTTGATATCGGCGCCTTCGATTTGAAAAACATCCTCTCGATCGATCCCGCCATTCTTGAAGAGCACGATCACGAGCATGACCAGAGCATTGGCTGCGTCGCGATCCGCGAAATCGGCGCGCTCGATCCGACCATGTTCAACGCCTGGGTGAACCGGCTCGTGCAGGCAACCGGCAAGGATATGTTCCGCATGAAGGGCGTCCTTCAATTCGAAGCGGATCCTCGTCGCTACGTCTTCCATGGCGTCCACATGACGCTCGAAGGCAGGCCGGGCAAGGCATGGATGCCGTTCGAGCAACGGCTCAGCGAAATCGTCTTCATCGGCCGCAATCTCGATGAACGTTCACTTCGAAGCGGCTTCATGAACTGCCTGGCGCAGACCAAGGCACTCGCTTCCTGAGATCCATACATCAGAAAAAAAGAGGGAACAAACCATGTCGCGACTTATTGCCCCAATGATCAGCCTTGGCGTCCTCGGTGCCATTGATACCTACCTCACAGCAACCATCATTCCGGTCCCTGTCTGGGTCACCTTCATTGCCTGGGCGTCGTTCTTCGCCTGCGGTGGCGGGCAGCAAGGGCTGATAAAGTCGATTGTTTCGAACTGGACCGGCATCCTCATCGCCACGACTACGTTGCTCATCATCCAGTTCGGCCCCGCGCATCCCATCTTCGCAGCAATCCTCGTCGGCCTCGGCACCTCGGCGATGATCCTCGTCTCGGGCATCAAGATTCTGGATTTTCCGCCGGCGATCGTCTTCGGCTTCGCCTCCTTCGTCGGCACGACGGCCGCCACGGACACGACCGCCACCACCGCTGGCCTCAACCACCCGACGCTTGTCGCCATGGCTGCCATGCTGCTCGGCGGAATTTTCGGCCTGCTGTCGGAGATGGGTACCGCGCTGTTGTCCAGCAAGAAACCCGTCACGGCCTGATGCGCTCCCAAGGCACCTTCAAGAAGGATCATTGATGTGAAGCTACAGCATTATCTCGGCGGACTGGAAAATCTCGGCCCGGTCAGCACGGAAGTCCGTGTGTTCGTGGAACCATGGGAGACCCGGATCTTCGGCGTCCACACGGCGATGATGGCTCTCTCCTCGCAACTGCCCCTGCCAAAGACGCCGTCGACGTTCACGACCATCTGGACCTGGGCGGATCTGCGCAAGGGCGCGGAATCGCTCAACCCGTTCGACTATTTCAAGTACCGCTACTACGAGAAGTGGCTGGGTGGCATTTCCGGCTACTTCATCTCCAACGGCTACATCACGGCCGAAGAGCTGGATGCCCTGACGGAGGAATACTACAAGGATCCGGCGAAGCCGCTGCCCGTGGCCGGCGCCACCGAGATCGACGACCGCGTGGTGCAGTATCTCGTGGAAGGCGACAGCCCGAAGCGTGATGTCAAGGTCACCTTCGAATTTGCGGTCGGCGACACCGTGGCGATCAGGAGCGTCCCATCGGTCGAACACACGCGCCTGCCGGGCTTCCTGCGCGACAAGACGGGCATCATCGAGACCGTCTACGACGGCGCCTACACCTATCTCTGCGACACCGGCCCGGACGGCGTCGGCGAAGCCATGCCGGTCTATTGCGTCAGGTTCCAACCGAGCGAGCTTTGGCCGGGCAATGCCGAGCCGAACTTCAGTCTTTATGCCGATCTTTACGCATCCTACCTGGCGCCTCTCGAAGGAGAGCTTGCGGCCGCAAAGGCAGCTTGAACACATCACGGATTTTGAGGAGTACACGCATGGATGACCGTTTCCAATACCGGGGCGACCGCGAAGCCTATAGTGCGGCGCGCGTCCGGGCCCTCGAAGCCCTTCTGATCAAGAAGGGCGTCATCACTGACAAGAGTGTCGACACGGTGCTCGACTTCTTCGAGACCAGGATGGGGCCGTTCAACGGCGCCAAGATCGTTGCCAAGGCCTGGTCCGATCCGGCCTTTAAGGATCGGCTGGTCGCCGATACGCCGAAGGCGATCGCGGAATTGAACCTGCCGGAAGGCATGGCGGGTGCGGAGGGCGAGCACATGCGGGCTGTCGCCAACGGCCCGGATGTCCACAACCTCATCATCTGCACGCTGTGCTCGTGCTACCCTTGGCCGGTGCTGGGCTTGCCGCCTTACTGGTACAAGGATCCGACCTTCCGCAGTCGCGCCGCCCGCGAACCGCGCGCGGTCCTGAAGGAGTTCGGTCTCGCCGTTCCCGATGCCATGGAAATCAAGGTCTGGGATTCGAGCGCCCAGATCCGCTGGTTTGTGGTGCCGGAGCGCCCGGCCGGGACTGAAAGCCTCTCGGAGATGGAACTGGAAGCCCTGATCACGCCGGAGGCGATGATGGGCGTCGCCGTCGCCAAAGCCGCTTGACGGAGAAAGCGCCATGCTGACCCAATACGAAGGCTTCGCCATGACGGAAATGATGGGCAAGCCGGATAATCCGCCGCGGGCAAACGGTTCGCTCTGTTTTTCCAGCGAATGGGAACGCACCGCCTTCGGCATGGCGCTGGCGCTGGCCAAGCAGGGCTATTTCGAATGGGACGATTTCCGCGACGAACTGATCGCAGAAATCAAAACATGGGAAGATGCCCATCCGGTGGCCCACTCGTCGTGGAATTACTACGACCGCTGGCTTGCCGCGCTGGAAAAGGCCACCGTCAAGACCGGCATCCTGGATGCCGACGAAATCAAGGCCGCATTTGCGGCCTGATCCTCCCACCTTCAAAATCTTACAACCCTGGCGCTTGTCGCGCCTGATCAAGATCAAAGGAAACCCGATGTCCGCCTCTCACTCCATCTCCACTGCCAAGTCCGGAATCGACACGTCGATCGCCAAACTGCTGCAATCGGCGCTCGCCGTTTGTTTCGGCCTGATGATCGTCGGGCTCGTGGGCTTCTCGCATATCGATGTCTTGCACAATGCGGCCCACGACACCCGTCACGCCAACGCATTCCCTTGCCATTGACGGGAGACGTGACATGTCGCTTTTCCGTTCCATCGTCTTCGCTTCCGTTCTGGTCGGCCTCATCGTCGGCGTTGCCGTCAGCGCCGCCCAGTTTCTCGGCACCAGTCAGCTTATCTTGAAAGCCGAGGTGTATGAGAAGGCGGGCGAAGCCGCCGAACAGCAGGCGGCAGCCTCAAGCGAAGATCACAGCGTAATGGCGGCTCACGACCTCCGGGCAGAAGCATGGGAGCCCGCAGACGGCTTGGAGCGTCGCGCCTACACCGTTGTCGCGAATGTCCTGACAGCAATCGGCTATGCACTCGTGCTGACTGGCATCATTGCCATACGTGGCAAACCCGTGACCTGGCGCGAAGGCCTCATCTGGGGCCTGGCGGGTTTTGCCTGCGTAATGCTCGCCCCCATGCTCGGCCTTCCGCCGGAACTGCCCGGGGCGCCGTCAGCCCCACTCGCCGACCGTCAGATCTGGTGGATGGGTACCGCCTTTGCAACAGCCGTCAGCATCGGGCTTGCCGTGTTGGTTCGCAAGCCATGGGCCGTGGTCGCCGCCGTTGTTCTGGCCGCCATCCCGCATCTGATCGGTGCACCGGCCGCACCTGACGGCGCCCATGCGCTGGCGCCTGAAGCTCTCGAACGTCAGTTCATCGAGAACGCGGTTATGACCAGCTTGGTGTTCTGGCTTCTGCTTGGCTCGCTGAGCGGCACGCTTCTCCGCCGCTTCGAAACGTGAAGCAAATGGAGCCGGCGGCAGATTGGCGTCACTCTCGATGCCTTGCAGGCCGCCGGTCCAAGAGGTTGCCTTGGGCCGCGCAGGAACGGGAAGGTCGCTTCGTCTTGCAGAATTCGCATCAGGCAAAAAGCTGACTTATAAGATATAGGTAAAGTAAGCGGCGGATGCGCCGGACGCCTCCGCCAGAACAGGATGCACGTCCTATGCGCATCGTAATTCTTTCACCACCTGGGGTTCAGTCGCTGGACATCGTGGGACCGGCAGAAGTCTTCTGGGAGGCGGCACGCCGCCTCAAGGATATGAGCGCCTATGATATTCAGATCATGTCGACCGGCGCCCCCTCGATAGCTGGCACGGGCCAGCTGCGGTTCCTGGCCGACCGAACGATCTTCGACCTGGACGAACCGATCGACACGCTGCTCGTTGCAGGCGACCCGTCATTCCAGGACATTGACCCCACGGTCATCGAATGGCTGCAGCGGCGGGTTCCCACAGTTCGTCGATACGGCTCCATATGCACCGGCGTCTTCCTCTTGGCGGCCGCAGGCCTGCTTGAAGACAAACGAGTCACAACGCATTGGGAGTGTGCGGAGAAGTTCAGCAGGGATTTTCCGGATATCGATCTGGATGCCGACGCGATCTTCATCCGTGACGGCTCATTGATTACAGCTGCCGGCGTGACCGCCGGGATCGATCTGGCGCTCTCCCTCGTCGAGGAGGATCATGGGCGCGACATCGCCATGATCGTCGCGCGCTATATGGTGATGTTCCTAAAACGGCCGGGTGGCCAGTCCCAGTTCAGCGCGCATCTCGTCGGACAAATGTCCGAGACGACGATGATCCAGAAGGCGCAGGAATATGTGCTCGCCAATCTCACCGCACCGCTTGCCGTCGATCATCTGGCGCACCAAATCGGCATGAGCACACGCAATTTCGCCCGTGTATTTCGTCGCGAACTCGGCATCACGCCGGCCGAGTTTGTCGTCGCCGCGCGAACGGATGCTGCCCGACGCATGCTTGAGGATACGACACAGCCTCTGCAACGGATAGCAATCTCAAGCGGTTTCGGCGATGTGAATGCGATGCGCAGGGCGTTCGCCAAAACGATCGGAGTCAGCCCGCATACCTATCGCGGCCGCTTCCAGAAATCCCAGTTCAAGCCAGTAGGGCGGACCCCGTTCGAAGCCGCCGAAGCGCGCGTGAACTGACTTCGAAGCCGCGGTAGTTCAACGGGAGGGATCGTGCCGTCGGATGGTCGAGCAGGCCTCAGCAACACCTCGCCGCCCTCGCCCCTTCGCCAAGGCATCTGCGCGCACCATCAACCGGGATTGCCCTCGCCGGCGGTTTCCTGGTCGATCGCATCGTTGAAGAGGCACTGGTCTACCGTGTTCCAGATCCCAATGACCGCCGCAAGGTCAGGATGTTTCTTCCGATAAGGGCGCCGCATTGCTGGAAAGCCAGAACCGGCGCGTGCATGACCACGAAGCGCGCGTTGAAGGTTCCTATGGCAATGAAGACGTCAAGAAACCGCGTGACATGCTGGAGACCTTTATCGAGCAGATCAGCTGAGCTCTGGAACTTTACCGGCATCAGCTCTGGAGTATCCGCTTGATACCATTGGTGCCTACCTGACCCGGCTCGACTTCGTCGTGCTCGATGAACTCGGCTATCTGCCCTTCGCGCAGGCCGGCGGGCAATTGCTCTTCCACCTGATCAGCAGGCTCTACGAACGGACCTCGATCATCGTCACCACCAACCTGGCGTTCGGAGAATGGCCAGCCGTCTCCGGCGACGCCAAGATGACGACAGCGCTCCTCGACCGTCTCACCCATCATTGGGGTCGGAACAAGAACCGTTCCCGCAGACACGCGGCCTTTATCAACCAAAGACCGCAATATCCTTGTGACCTATGGCTTTTCATGCGATTCTTCGGGCTGATCTGCAGGAGATGAGAATGCCTGAAATGCTTGCAGCGCTTTCCAACATTCGGACTGTTGAAGAAATGATCGCGGCCTTCCGGGATGAGCAGCATTGCCGTCGGTTGCTGGAAAGCATGGTGTGGCCGGATGGCCGGATCTGCCCCGCCTGCGGATACAAACGCTCGATTGCGCTTGCCGGTCGCGATACCGGCAAGCGTCGCGCCCGACCGGGTCTTTATCAATGTTCCAGCGGCGATTGCCGGTTCCAGTTCACGGTGACGACACACACGCCTCTGCACTCCACGAAGCTTCCCTTGCGTGTTTGGCTGAAGGCAATGTGGCTGTTACTGCAATCCGACAAGGGCTTGTCGTCGGTGCGCCTGGCCGAGGCGCTCGGGGTGAGCCAGCCAACGGCCTGGCGGATGGGACATGCACTGCGTCTCATGGTGGCGCGGGAGAACATGCTCGCCGGCACGGTGGAGATCGACCTGGCACGGTGGAGATCGACCATTTCCATCTCGGTGGGAGGCCCAGAAAGAATCCCGACGACCCGCCTCCGGGCCGCGGCCGGAAAGGCCAGGCGAATACGGACAGAACGCCAGTCATGGCAATGGTGCGGCGGCCGACGGATGTCATGTCTGGCACTCTGGCCGGTGACGCGCGTGCCGCGGTCGTGACTGGTCTCTCGGCGCGAG
>NZ_JHQS01000046.1 GCF_014843845.1 Mesorhizobium amorphae
GCTCGCGGCACACCAGAGTGCCGCGAGCGGTCCGGGCTTTTCTTTGTCGGCAGCGACCTGGCCCGCACTTGCATTACGTCAAAAAGAAAAGAGCCCCATCCCGACCTGATCGGGATGGGGCTTCAGCCGCGCGGCCGCGGATCTTCGGACATTCACCCGCTCGGGCGCATTCCGCTGGGCGGCGCCTATGCGAGAAGCAGAGTGCTCAGGAAGTTGTCGTTGTGGAACTGTTCCTCGTGAACGCCAAGCAGCGTGATCTGGCCTCCGCCACTCAGGGTCACCACGACATTGGCGCCCTGGTTTGTGGCCACCTGCTGGAATTGGCTGGCGGTGGTGATGCCAAATGCTCTGAGATCGAGGACGTCGCCGGACCCGGCGCCGGCCACGAAATTCGCGATGGTGTCCTGCCCGTCGCCGACAGCGAACACGAACAGATTGTTCTGGTTGCCGGCAATCAGCATGTCATTGCCGCGCCCGCCGATCAGCGTGGCGTTCCCGCCCAGACCCCACAGGTAGTCCGCGCCGGTCGTGCCGTTCATGACGTAGCCTCCGTCGACGATTGTCGGCGTGCGCCCAGCCGGCGTCGGGACAAAATAGGAATCGGTCAGCACGCTGGTTGCCGTTGTCCCGTTGAAGCTGCTCACATGGTAGAACTCGATCAGCATGCCTGCGTCCGTGATCGTCACCAGGCTGGCGCCGACATTGGGAACCTCGCGACCGGCACCGCCAAGGCCGGTGGTCGTGTAGGGAAGAAATACGCCGTCGCCGTTGTCGTCTCGATTCTCCCGGTAGTAATTGTGCTGATGGCCGGCAAAGACCGCGTTCACGCCCCATTGCTCGAAGGGCCATTGCATGGTGCCGGTGGTGCCGCTCGGATTGTATGGCGTGTGGTGGAAGTAGGCCAGGTTGAAGCTCGCGTCGGAACTCGCGAGAAGGGATTGCGCCCACTGGCCCTGCACTGAAGTGGAACTGCGGCCATCCGGGTCCTCCTTGTTGCTGGTGAGAGCGAAGAAATGCACCGGCCCGATCTGGAAGTCGTAGTACCTCTCATTGTCGGGCAGGGTAAAGTAGTCCAGGTAGTTGGCAACGTTGCCATCGCCATATTCGTGATTGCCCAGCGTGGGAAAGAAGCGGTTGATGGTGCTGCCGCTCCCGTATGCGCCGTGATAGTTGCCTATGTAGTCATGGTACTGCTGGCCGATGGCGCCATCGAGGGTCTGCGGCGCATAGGCGTTGTCGCCCACTGTGAGGATGAAATCGACGTTCCAGCCATGGACCATCGCCGACACCGCTTTCTCGCCCGAGAGATTGGTGTCTCCATAGTCGCCGAAGATCGCGAACCGGTACAATGTCTGCGGCCCCGCCGTCGCAGCAACGCTGACGGTATAGTCTTGCGCGGCCGTGCTGCCGTCGGACGAAGTGGCAGTGACGTTGAGGTTGATTGACGGCTCCGAGGCCGCATTGAGCGTCCCTGTTCCCGAGCGCGTGATGACGCCGGTGCTGGCGTTGATGGCAAAGCGCGCATCATCGATGCTGTAGGTGACCGTCGAGCCGGCATCGGAATCCTTGGCCGAGGCGGTGATCCCGATCGCCGTGCCCGCCGCGGCACCCTGGGCGATCCGGTTGACCGCGGTATCGGCGTCCGGCGGGGTGTTGAAGGCGACCGGCTCCGGATTGTTCAGGACGGCGACGGTGAAGCTTTGGTTGGCGGTGCTGCCGTCCGACGAGGTCGCCGTCACCGTCAGGTTGATCGACGGCTGGGTCTCGAAGTCGAGCGTGCCGGTGGCCGAGCGCGTGACGATGCCGCTGCTGGCGTCGATAGCGAAGCGCTGATCGTTGAGACTGTAGGTGACGGTCGAGCCGGCATCGGGATCGGCGGCCGAGGCGGTGATCCCGATGGGCGCACCCGCAGCGGCCAGCTCGGCGATCTGGTTGGCGGTGGGATCGGCGTCGGCCGGAGTGTTGAAGGCCACCGGAGGGCTGGGTGGCAGATATTCGATGTGCAGCAGCGGCGCCCCAGTCGGCGAGTACTCGAAGGAATCGGCGGTGCGGGTTCCGGTGCCGGTGATCAGGAATGCCATGTCGTTGAGCGCCACCCAGCCGGAGCGGTTGACGATCTCCTGGACGATCGCCGTGAGGTCCGGCGTGCGCTCGGCCAGGCCGTGGGCGCCCTCCGTGGTCCAGGCGGCCGGTGTCCAGGCCGAGGATGCGTCTGTGGTCGCGCGCGAGGATACGTTGAAGCTGACAGCGGTGAAGGGACTGGAGTCGTCACTGTCTTCGCCTTTGACCAGCAACGACGCCGCGCCGGTCTTCACCTCATTGGCCTGGAACTGGATGTAGGCGCTGGTGATGATGGCACCCTTGGGAATGTCGATGCCGGTGAAGCGCAGGCCGACCGTCTGGCTGGTGGTGCCGTCAAGGCCCAGTTCCAGGTCGGTGACGTTGCTCGATATCGAGCCGGAAGCCTTCTGCTCGACATCGTCGCCGGCGGCTGCAACCCTTGTCTCGATGATCACAGGCGCGGCCCCGGTGATACTGACGTTGAAGGCGTGGGTATCCGTGCTGCCGTCGGATGAAGTGGCTGTGACGGTGAGGTTGACCGACGGCTCGGACTGGGCGTTGAGCGTGCCGGTGTTTGAGCGCGTGATGACGCCGGTGCTGGGGTTGATGGCAAAGCGCGCATCATCGATGCTGTAGGTGACCGTCGAGCCGGCATCGGAATCCTTGGCCGAGGCGGTGATCCCGATTGCTGTGCCCGCCGCGGCGTTCTGGGCGATCCGGTTGATCGCGGTATCGGCGTCCGGCGGGGCGTTGAAGGCGACCGGCTCCGGGTTGTTCAGGACGGCGACGGTGAAGCTTTGGTTGGCGGTGCTGCCATCGGAGGAGGTTGCCGTCACCGTCAGGTTGATCGACGGCTGGGTCTCGAAGTCGAGCGTGCCGGTGGCCGAGCGCGTGACGACGCCAGTGCCGGCGTCGATGGCGAAACGCGCGTCATTGAGACTGTAGGTGATGGTCGTGCCGGCATCGGGATCGGCGGCCGAGGCGGTGATCCCGATGGGCGCACCCGCCGCGGCAAGTTCGGCGATCTGGTTGGCAACCGGATCGGTGTCGGGAGGCGTGTTGAAGGCCACGGGAAGGCTGGGCAGCTGATACTCGATGTGCAGCAGTGGCGCGCCGGTCGGCGAGTATTCGTAGGAGTCGGCCGTGCGCGTGCCGGTGCCGGTGATCAGGAATGCCATGTCGTTGAGCGCCGCCCAGCCCGAGCGGTTGACGATCTCCTGGACAATTGCCGAGAGATCCGGCGTGCGCTCGGCCAGGCCTTGGGCGCCCTCCGTGGTCCAGGGGTCCGGTGTCCAGGCCGTGGACGCGTCCGTCGTCGTGCGCGCGGACACGTTGAACTTGACGATGGTGAAGACGCCCGCGTCGTCGCTATCTTCGCCCTTGATCAGCAGCGACGCCGCGCCGGTCTTCACCTCGTTAGCCTGGAACTGGATGTAGGCGCTGGTGATGATGGCGCCCTTGGGAATGTCGATGCCGGTGAAGCGGAGGCCGACCGTCTGGCTGGTGGTGCCGTCAAGGCCCAGTTCCAAATCGGTGACGTTGCTCGCTATCGAGCCGGAAGCCTTCTGCTCGATATCGTCGCCGGCGGCTGCAACCCTTGTCTCGAAGGTCAGGTTGACCGCACTGGCGGCGAGGAGGCTGCTGGTGACCGTGGCCGTCGTCGGCGTGGCGGCCGTGGCAGCAGCTCTGTCGGACGCGGCGGCGGGCGAGGTGATGCCGCCGTTCCCGAAGCGCACCGCGGAATGCCAGGAGCCGGCATTCGCCGCCACGCCGTCCAGGAAGGTGCCGTCGAGATGAATGCCAATCCTGGCGGCCGCTTCGGCGAGGCCGGGGAGTTTCAGTCCGCCATCGAGCGCCCAGGTCTGAGGGATCTCGAGCGTGGAGATGAGGCTGTCGATCTTGCTCGCGGCCTGGTCCGCGCTTTGACTGTAGCCGCGCTTGCCGGCTTCGCCGGCGGGGTTGCCGCTATCATCGAGGGATTCGAGGATCGGGGAAAGACTGTTCGGGAAGGCCGTGGAGTCGAGCACGACCGGTCCCGGAGCGTTGCCGCTCTCCGGAATCCGATGCAGTTTAGACATATCAGATCTCCTTTGCCGCTGTTTTTCAAACCTGGGCCTCGGCAGGGCCGGAGGTGGACATAGCAGCCTGCTCCGCTCAGTCGCGATCGACGGCGTCGACGGTCAAAATGGAGGGGCCGCATTGCTGGTGGCGATGGTTCGCCGGACTGTCTGCGCGCAATCGCGCTGGCAGGGCGTCGCCGCAGAAAACAAAGTCAGGAGGTCAGGCGAGCACCTGCCTGGATCACTCCGGGGGGGGCGGCTGCAGGCCGAACATGGTCCAGCCCATCACGGTGCGGTATCTGGGTCAATGGAGGGAATTTGCCTCGGCACTGGTTTGTATCCGAGGGTTCATCCCTTCCGGCTGAGCGAGGCGCGCCCGCGCCTGGAACATCGCTTGCTGCGGATCAGACTAGCATCCAATGATCGAATGAGAACTCATAGATCCTGCCATCGTTCTCATTCGGATGCGAGTCGTTGTCCTCAACGCGATCGACGATGTACAGGCTCGTCTGGCTCGGATCGTCGCTGCTCGGCGCCAGGGCCAATCCCGCCGGCTTGTGCGCGTCGGCGGCAGAGATATCGAGCGTGCCCAGCAACTGCCCTGTGGGTGTCACAATTGCCACCGAGTCACGTGACTGAATGATATAAAGGACGTCATGGACAGGGTCGTACGCAATGCTCTCGTCAGCTGGGGTTCCCAGCGATCGCGCGGAGAAATTCGTGACGATATCATCGCCGCCAGTGCTTGCGACACCGTCGAATTTGCCGTTCGCACCCGGCGCGACCGTGTAGATCTTCTGACTTGTGCCATCCGCGACGTACAGGACCCCGCGATTGGTGTCATACGCAATCCCCTCCGGATCCGTGCTGCCGAATGCGGCCGTCTTGAACGAGGTCACGATATCATCGGACGTGTTGTAAAGTCCGTCCTGCCCGGGGTTGAGCTCGTAGACGCTCCTCGTGCCGGTGTCGTCCGCGAAGAAGAGATGCTGGTTGACGGGATTGTAGGCGACCCCAGAGGGCTCGTCGGAAAAGCTGATGGTTGTGAGCGTGTTCACCAGAGCGCCGCTCGGGCTCATCTGAAAGAGATTCTTGCCGGTAAAAAGGGCAGGCATCTCGTCGACTTCGCTGTCGGCAACCAGCAGCGTGCCGAGGTGAGAGATATAGACGATGTCCGAGGGGTCGGGGCTCGGCGGCGACCACTGCCAAGTCTGGATGGTATGCTCCAAAGTCACCGAAGTGGGCAGCTGGTTGCCGGTGACGCCGACGCTGAAGGCGTGGGTATCCGTGCTGCCGTCGGAAGAGGTGGCAGTGACGGTGAGGTTGATTGACGGCTCGGACTGGGCGTTGAGCGTGCCAGTGCCCGAGCGCGTGATGACGCCGGTGCTGGGGTCGATGGCGAAGCGCGCATCGTTGAGGCTGTAGGTGACCGTCGAGCCGGTGTCGGGATCCGCGGCTGAGGCGGTGATCCCGATCGCCGTGCCCGCCGCGGCGTTCTGGGCGATCTGGTTGACCGCGGTGTCGGCATCGGGTGCAGTGTTGAAGGCGACCGGCTCGGGACTGTCGGTGACGGCGAGGGTGAAGCTCTGGTTGGCGGTGCTGCCGTCGGATGAGGTTGCCGTCACCGTCAGGTTGATCGACGTCTGGGTCTCGAAGTCGAGCGTGCCGTTGGCCGAGCGGGTGATGACACCGCTGCTGGCGTCGATGATGAAGCGCGTGTCATTGAGACTGTAGGTGACGGTCGAGCCGGCATCGGGATCGGCGGCCGAGGCGGTGATCCCGATAGGGGCGCCCGCCACGGCTAGCTCGGCGATCTGGTTGGCGGTGGGGTCGGCGTCGGCCGGTGTGTTGAAAGCCACCGGATTGCCGGGCGGACCGGGCAGCTGATATTCGATATGCAGGAGCGGCGCGCTACTCGGCGAGTATTCGTAGGAATCGGCGGTGCGCGTGCCGGTGCCGGTGATCAGGAATGCCATGTCGTTGAGTGCCGCCCAGCCCGAGCGGTTGACGATCTCCTGGACGATCGCCGAGAGGTCCGGCGTGCGCTCGGCCAGGCCCTGGGCGCCCTCCGTGGTCCACGGGTCCGGCGTCCAGGCCGTGGACGCGTCCGTCGTCGCGCGCGCGGATACGTTGAACTTGACGACGGTGAAGGCGCTCGCGTCGTCGCTATCTTCGCCCTTGATCAGCAGCGACGTTGCGCCGGTCTTCGCCTCGTTGGCCTGGAACTGGATGTAGGCGTTGGTGATGATGGCGCCTTGCGGGATGTCGATGCCGGTGAAGCGGAGGCCGACCGTTTGACCGGTGGTGCCATCATAGACCAGCTCCAGATCATTGATGTTGGCCGATATCGTGCCGGAAGCCTTCTGCTCGACATCGTCGCCGGCGGCCGCCACCCTCGTTTCGAAGGTCAGGTCGATCGCACTTGTGCTGGCGGCAAGGAGGCTGGTGCTGGCGACCGTGGCCTCCGCCGGGGTGGTGGTCGTGTCAGCGGCTCGGTCGGACGTGGGGACGGGCCAGGTGATACCGCCGTTCCCGAAGCCCACCGCGGAATGCCAGAGCTCGGCATTCGCCGTCACGCTGTCGAGGAAGGTGTTGTCGATTTGACTACCAATCCTGGCGGCTGCTTCGGCGAGGCCGATGAGTTTCAGTCCGCCATCGGGCGCCCAGGTCGGAGGGATCTCGAGCGTAGAGATGAGGCTGTCGATCTTGCTCGCAGCCGAATCCAAGCCGTGACCGTCCTTGCCGGTTTCGGCGGTCAAGCCATCACCAGGATCGGCGGTCCAGTTGTCGTTGGTCAGCCAGTCGCCCTTGATGCCAAAGTCGATGCCGAACTCCGTCATCAAAAGTTTCGCGTCACTCCCGCTGCCGGTAGGCCAAGGCAGTTTAGCCATGTCGAATCTCCTTCCGCATTTTCCCTCGATCTAAGACCAGAATCTCGACGCGCCCGAAGGGGACGTCACAGCCGGCGACGCCCCCGACGTGAGCACAACGACGTTGCCCATGTATGCTGGGACTTTGCCCATGAATGCTGGCCGGGCTGTCGGGTACAAACCCCGAGCCCGGCCGGTGATCAGGCTGCTTGCTTAGTCATCCCGGGCGGCGGAGCGGACGCCAAGCGGGCGCTACGGACGCGAGCAAGCGCAGCAGGGACCGCCCGTCCTGTCCAAGGAACAGCGACGGCAGGATCCAGCACAGCAGCAAGCCCCCAGCTGCCGCCAGCAATGCCGTATCGATGAGCAGGGCAAGCGCAGGCAGTTGGAGTTCGCGCAACCATTCCACGAATGCCCAGATGCCTGTTCCGAGCACGCCTGCGAGCGCAAGGCCGGGCAGGTGCGCCATGGCAAATTCCGACCACCGCATCCCGGTCACGCGGAGGCTCAACTGTGCCATGAGGATGAAGTTGACCCCGAAAGCGGCGCCGACGCCGATCGCCACGCCCTCTATGCCCCAGAATTGCCCTATGACGGACCCGACAAAGACGCCGATGGTGAAAACAGCCTGGCGCCAGGCCCGAGCGTAGACCGTGCCGGTTGCCCGCGAAACGGAATCGCTGAGCTTGTAGCTCGTGCGGAACAACATGCCGAATGCGAGGATCTGCAGTGGGCCGACAACGCCCTCCCATCCCCGTCCGAGAATGACCGCGACCAGTTCGGGCGCGACGATCGCCACGACCACGCTGGCCGGCAGGACGAGCAGGGCGCAACCCGCGACTGCGCTGCGATAGGCGCGAGCAAGCCGCGCAGGCTGCTCCTGGACCAGTGCCATGGTCGGGAACAGCACGCGATCGAGAACCTGACCGACGATGACCGCAGGCGTCGTCATGAGCTGCGACGACAGACCGTACAGGCCGAGCGCATCGGCGCCGAGCCAGCGGCCCACGACAAGCTTGTCAGCCTGGGTGGCGAGGTAGTTGAATATCCGGGCAATGGTGAAGCCGCTTCCGAAATAGAGCAGTTCGGCGATGGCGCGCCGCTCCAGCAAAGGCCGCATCGGGTGCGGCTGGCCTATGAGCAGCACCATCATGCGTGTGAATTGCTGGATCAGCACGGCCGCTACAAGCGCCCAGATGCCGAAGCCGAGCCAAGCCAGAACCGGCCCGGCAACGACGTAGCCCACCGCAAAGGCGCAGGCGTCGATGAGTGCCAGCCAACGGAACCGCAGCGCGCGCTGGGCCGAGGCCAGTGCCACCATGGAAACCCCTTGGAAAAGGAACACGAAGCAGACCGCACGCACGACCGGAGCCAGTTCGGCAAGCCGAAGGAGGCCGGCAATGGCGGGTGCCATCGCCCAGACCAGCGCGGACACAGCCAGCCCAAGGAGGCACGACAAGGTGAACCCGACCCGAAGATGCCGATCCTCCAGCACAGGGCGCTGCACGATCGCGGGGGTAATGCCAAGCCCCTGGAAGATGGCTGAAAACTTGATGACGATCAGAGCCGCGGAGTAAAGGCCGAACTCCTTGGGCGAGAGCAACCGGGCCAGGACGAGGAGGGCGACAAGCTCCGCGACCGCAAGCGCGCCCATGGAGAGGGCCGTCCAGAACATGCCCACGACACTGTGTTTTGCCAGCCCGCGCCGGATATCGCTCACGCTTCTCTCCACTCACTCACTCACTAAGCTGACCCAGGCAGGCGGCCATCATTTTCTAGGATGCGCTCACAGAGGACAGATATCCGAACAGCGGATACCGGTGCGCCGTATGAGGCGGTTCGGCCTCGGTGCGGTCCGCCGCCCGGCGTGCCATGTTACTGAAGGGGCTGCGGGATGTCGTAGCGGTAGTACTGCATCTCGTCCCGGATCTCCGGTATGATCGCCGCCAGTTCCTTGCGGTCGAGGCGGAGCCACTTCTGCTGTCGGCCGGGATCGATCATCTCCTTGGCCGTGCGAACGATCTCGTCGGTGCAGTCCAGCCCGCAATGCTGATAGATGCACCGCAACACCGGCTCGGGATCCTGCATCAGATCCTCATAGCGAAACGACAACACGCGGCCGTTCCCCAGCCTGGCGAGATCTTCCCGGGCCTTTCGGTTGCCGCGCGCCCACTGGCGCGCGATCACCGTCAATTTTTCCTGTTCCTGCAAATCCCGATCGATTCCCTTGTAGCGTGGGCCATAGATCGGCGTGTATTTTCTCCGCAGGATCTTCTTGACGATGATCTGTTTTATGAAATCTTTTGCGTAATAATGAAGCTGTGTCACCGGAGTAACCGCAAGCGTCCTTCGCAGCCCCTTTAAAGTCTTTGGTTTCTGCCACTTAAGCTCCATAGAGCTTATGCATGAGAAGGGGTTCCTCGTAATGTATAGAAATATAGCTTCCGGAAAAATCTCGTGGACAAGCGGCACGCGCAGGACATTGGAAGGCGTATTTTCCATGACCTGCCGGCCGCCGTTACGCGACTGGTACTCGAGGAACCGATCGCGAATGTAACGAACGACCTTTTTCGTGGCGTCACTTTTGACGAATTCGTCATGGCGCCGCGCCGGATCGGCATAGAGCCATAGTGTCCTTGGCTCGTACCAGGTGACAATGTCCGGATGCAGCCCGATCAGCTTCTGCGCAATCGTGGTGCCCGACCGATAGTTGCCGATCAGAAAAATCGGAGGTTTCAGTTCTGTTGCCGTCATGACAAGTCACCCGTTCAATGCAAGTGAACCAGGATTGCTCGACCCGAACGTCATTGGTCCCTGAACGCACGCGTCATCTGGTCGGTCAAAGGCTTCATGAGGTAGGAGATCACCTTGCGGTCGCCGGTCCTTATGAACGCTTCCACCGGCATGCCAGGAATGAGCGAGACAGGGCCGAGCTTCTTCATATCCTTCGGGTCTGGCGTGATGCGTACTGCGTAGTAGGTTTCATTGGTGTGCTGGTCGCGCGTTACATCGGCCGCGATCATCGTCACCACACCTTCCGTTTCGGGCGTTGTGCGCACATTGAAGGCAGTGAAGCGGAGTTGCGCACGCTGACCGATCAAGAGCTGGTCGATGTCCTGCGGGGCGGCCTTCACCTCGACCGTGAGGGTGTCGGTGTCGGGTACGACCAGCATGATCGGCTCCCCCGCGCCGATCACGCCGCCCACGGTGTGGATCGTCGATTGATGGACAATGCCGCTGGCGGGAGCGCGAATATCGATGCGCGAAAGCTGGTCCTCCGCGGTGACTTTGCGTTCCTCGAATTCGGCGATCTTGGCCTCGGCTTCGCGCAGTTCGCTTCCGGTTTCGCTGGAGAACTGCTTGTCCAGCTGCAGGATCTGAAGCTCGACTTCGGCGATGGCCCCCCTTGCCTGCGCCATGCTCGACACAAGCTGCGCCCGCTCACCCTCGATGCGTGTCGCCTCGCGTTCATATTCGGTCAGCTTCGATTTGAGGATGAGCTTCATTTCCACAAGGCTGCGGATGTCGACGAGTTCGTCGCCGATAAGCGCGATCTCCTTGGCCTTTGCCGACGCCTGGGCCGAATAGCCTTCGATCTGTTTGCGAAGCTGCTCGATGCGTTCGCGCAGGCGTGCCTTGTTGCCGGACAGCTCGACCCGGCGAAGTTCGAACAGTCGTTGTTCGCTGGCCACCGTGGCCGCAATCTCAGGATCGTTCATTCGTGAGACAAGGATCGGAGCGAGCGTCATCCGTTTACTGCCGTCACGTTCCGCCTCGAGCCGGGACTTTCGCGCGTAAAGCTCGTCCAGGTTCTTTGTCACGTAGGCCAGGCTGGCACGCGGGATGGTGTCGCTAAGCTGCACCAGAATATCGCCGGCCCGCACACGGTCGGCATCGCGCACCAAGATCTTGCCGACAACACCGCCTGTCGGGTGCTGCACCTTCTTTTCGCTGCCGTCGACGATCACCGCGCCGCGCGAAATGATCGCGCCCGAAATGTTCACTGTCCCGGCCCAGACTCCCATCACGCCGACGAGCAGCGCAACGACGGTCGTCCCGCCCAGCAGATTGTGGCGAATGGATCGCCGGTTGGAAGGCAATCGGCTCAACATGGCTGCCCTCATTGCCCGTTTCCCGTATCCGGACGTTTTCAATTCGGCAGTTGCGGCGAGCTTGAAACCGGCTGCAGGCCCTCGCCATTGACCTGCGGCATAGGAAAGAGCTTGGACAGAACGCACTCTCTCGTGCCGAACATGTGCATCTGCCCCTCTTTCATCATGAGCATGTAATCCACCGTGGTGAGAATGTTCGGTCGATGCGCCACGATCGCCACGATGCCGCGGCGCGCCTTGATTCTGAGGATGGCCTCGGCAAGTGCCCTTTCGCCTTCCATGTCGAGGTTGGAGTTCGGCTCGTCGAGGACTACCAGAAAGGGGTCGCCGTAGAGCGCGCGCGCCAGGGCGATGCGCTGACGCTGCCCGGCTGAAAGCGCGGTGCCGCCCTCTCCGATCTGCGTCTCGTAACCGTTGGGAAGACCGACGATCAGGTCATGGACGCCGGCGGCACGCGCAGCGGCGACGATGGCTTCCGCGTCCGGTCCAGGATCGAAACGTGCGATGTTGGCGCCAACCGTTCCCGCGAACAGTTCGACGTCCTGCGGCAGATAGCCTATGCAGCGGCCAAGTCGCTCCGGCGACCACTGATCGAGCGCCGCGCCATCGAGCTTGATACGACCCGCCAACGGTCGCCACGCGCCGACCAACCCGCGAACGAGGCTCGATTTGCCGGAACCGCTTGGTCCGATGATGCCGAGCACCGAGCCGGCATCCAGGCGGAATTCGACACTTTGCACGATGATCCGTTGCGTGCCCGGCGCGCCGATCGCGATGCGGTCCACCGTCAGATTGGAACTCGGCACCGGAAGCGCCATCGGCTGGGCATCCAGGGGCAATCGGGCGAGCAGATTGCTCAGCCTGCGCCAGCTCTGGCGCGCGCCGACGAAGTTCCGCCAATGGGCGATGGCAAGATCGACAGGGGCAAGCGCACGGCCGGCAAGGATGGAGCCGGCGATGATGATGCCGGCCGTTGCCTCGCCCTCGATGACCAGCCAGGCGCCCACACCCAGCATTGCCGACTGGAGCATCAGCCGCAAGGCGCGGGCGAAGCTGCCGAAGCCGCCCACGATGTCGCTGACACGCTGCTGCTGTGCCAGATATTCCCGGCTCGCTTCCCGCCAATGGTCATGCAGGCGCTTTCCCATGCCCATTGCCGCAAGCACCTCTGCGTTGCGGCGACTGGCCTCGGCGTAGCTGTTGCGCCGCACGCCGGTCAGAACCGCAGCGCCCATCGGTTTGCGCGTGAAGATCTCGGTTGCGGCCGTCAGGGTCACCAGCACGATTGCGCCGCAAGTGGCCGTGATCCCGAGGATTGGATGGAAGCTCCAGATGATTGCCAGATAAAAGGGCAGCCACGGCAATTCGAACAGCGCGCTGGGCCCGGGGCTCGACAGAAATGTGCGGATGCTGTCGAGATCTCGCTGCGGCTGCAGCCCGTCGCCCTGCGGGCCAAGGAACAAGGGCAGCCTGGACACGGCGGTGAACACCCGTCCTCCGACGGCTTCGTCCACTTCGGCGCCGATCCGGGTCATGATGCGGCCGCGCACGAGGTCGATGACCGCCTGCCCGATAAACAGGGCGCCTGCCAATATCGCCATCCCTACCAGGGTCGGAACGCTGCGGCTCGGCAGCACCCGGTCATAGACTTGCAGCATGAATATCGCACCGGTCAGCATGAGGATATTGCTCACGCCGCTGAACACCGCGACGCCCGCGAGCGCTCCCTTGCAGGAGCGCAGCGCGCAGACCAGTTCCGAACCGGGCGCCGGCTGGATGCCCCCGGCAGAGGATTGAGCGCCTTTGTTCGCCAACACGATCGGCAGGGCGCCCCTCCGCTTCCGCCCTGCCTTGTAGGCAGCCACCACCAGTAGCCCCAGAACTGCGGCCGTCAGCCAAACCGGGAGAGCGTCCAGTGAGCTCTCATCGGCAAAGTGGACCCAGTCAGGCAGTCGATCGGCCAAAGGCCGCGTCGGCGATGTCAGTCCCTCGAAATCAACAAGGCGCGGCAGAAACCCAATTCCGGCGAGCACAAGAGCGAGGAGGAGGACTATACCGGGAATGCGCGACCGGACGGTGGGACTGCGGCGACGCGGCGCGCGACGTAGCGTCGTCTTTCGGCGCGCCGGCGCCCGGAGAAGGCCGAGCGGCCTTTGTGGCGGTTCAACGGGGGTAATCGCCCGGCGGAGATAGCTCCCCAGGACTGTCAGTGCTGCGCCGAAGACCACGATCAAGGTTCCTGAGATGAAGTCGTACCCACTTGGAGCGATTCGGCTTTGATAGAATCGCTGATGCGCTCTAGCTCTTTGTTTTTACGCAATTCCGGCCCGAGGGTTCCGCATTTGAGGCCGCTACTGCCCGGTGGTCAAAGCGTCGGGTGCGTAGAACCCTTTGTTGGCCACGATGGAGACCTCGATGACGTCGCCTGCTCTTACTTCGGTATTTTCGTCGGCGACGAGGTCGTGGGCGTTTTTCTGCTCGCGCCTGAAGATCGAAATCTTCACGGAGCCTTGCAAGTCGTCGAAGGTCCGCTGTTCGCCATAGGTAAAAATAAAGAGAAGCTTGTCGGCGACGTACCTTATCTGGCTTTGAGTTTTTCCAAGCTCGACCTGCGTGTCCTGGGTCTGCGCGATCAACTCCATTTCATAACTTTGATGCTTTTTTCGCAGCTCGCTTTCCGAGTTCAGTATCGCCTGCCGCACCTGCTCCTGCTGAAGCTCGGTCTGCGCAAGTTCGGCGCGATAGCTGGTGTGGGCTCTTTCGGCCGTCATGACATTCGAATTTGTTATCAGGCCTTTTTCCCGCAGCGACCGGGCAGACTTCAGTTCCTCGAGTTGAAGGTTCGCGGTCTTCTCCCGCTCATTTCGCGAGGTGGCAATCATTTTCGCTTCCTTCCTCGCCCGATCCAACGAGGCCTCGAGATAGGAAACGTCGTCCCGATACGCGGCAAGCCGCGCGTCCAACTGGGCTTGTTCGGACGCGACGATGTCGGCAATCAAATGTCCGGCGAACTCGACCGGAGGATCCGGTGGGGCAACGAAAGACTTGTCCTGTCGAGTTTCCGCCTCGAGCCGGGCGAGCCGAACCTTGAGGCGATATTCTTCAATCGCCAGATTTGCGCGCGCGCTGCGCAGATCGGCTATTTGCAGGGCCGGTTCCATGTTTCCCACGGTGGTAGCCCGAAAGCCGCCTGCGATGGCGAGCGCATGGCGAACCGTTATTCCCGGTTGAAAAGGGTACGATCCGGGATGGGCCACCGTTCCGGAAATGAAGAATGGCCGGTACTGGCCGATCTCCACTTTCACGAAGGGCTCAAGGATGAGCTTCTGCTGCTGAAATGCGCGCTGAATGGCCTGCGAGAGGGCAACGGTGGTGAGGCCGCGCGCCTGGACATCACCCAACAAGGGAAGCGAAATGGAGCCCCGATCATCGACCACGACGTCGAGCGGATAGGATGCCTCGCCGATAACCGAAACGCGCAGGATGTCACCGCTGTCGAACGTATATCCGTCCGCGCGGGACGCATCCGCGGCGAGCAGTACAAAGACTATGGCGAGGCCACCAATCATCGCGAGCATGCTGCTGACCGCAGGTTCAAGCCTGGGAAATAGTCGTCGGCTCCAATTCTTCGCTGGCAAAGGCCTGGATGGAAGTTGTTGCTCAGCACGCAAACGCATCGTTCGTACTCCGGTTGTCCTGCCTGCCGTCAGAACCAGTTCGTCGGCTCCGTTCGGGGAGCGGAAGGTCCATCAAAATCCGTGAAGCCCCAAGGTCTGCTTGGCCAGCCCGTCGCCAATTCGGACGTCGTTCGGCCTGGCGGGTGAAAGGGCTGACTCCAGCACGGACTGATAGATCAGCTCGACCCTTTCGCACATGGACTCCAGCCCCCAGGACGAAAGGTCGGTGAGCTTCGCGCCATCAGCCAGCCGAGCGCGATAGTGTTCGTTCTCGAGAAGATCGGCGACCGCCGCCGCCGCGGCGCCTACGTCCTCCGCAGGCGTCACGATGCCGTTCACGCCATGCTTCACGACCTCTTCCACTCCGGGCAGATGCGAGACCACGCTGGCCCGGCCGCCCGCCAGGTATTGCATCATGACGCGCGGCAATCCTTCTCGCATCGACGTCAGCACGCACACGTCGGCCAGGCTGATCAGCCGTTCGGGCTCGCGGTGATGGCCGATCATGCGAACCCTGTTTGCGAACGGGGATCGTTGGATCGCCGATTCGACAGCGGATCGCGCCGGTCCCTCGCCGGCGAGGAGCAGCCGCACGTTCGGAATTCGGTCGACCACTTGCCCGAATGCTTCAATGAACTCGACGTGGCGTTTTCTCGGTTCCAGTGCGGCCAGCACCAGGACCACGGGCGGCTTTGGCTCACCGATGGCCGTCCCAAGGAGCAGATGCGGTTCTTGCGGCCATTGCGCGTTGGCGAAGCGCGCCAGATCGAAGCCGGAGTGGACGACATGGTGCTGATCGGGGCTGCCCAAATGATTGGCGATGCAGATGTCGCGCATCGCCTGGCTGACATCGATGAAAGCGCGCGTGAAGTTCGCCGCCAGGCGCTCGGCAGCCAGGAACATCAACCTCTGCGCACTGCCCACATGCACGAAAGGCAGAATGTGCACGCCATGGATGATGCCTGGGATATTGGCTTCCCTGGCAGCAAGGCGGCCGACGATGCCGGCTTTGCTCTGGTGCGTATGCACGATGTCAGGCCGCCAATCGCGCATGAGGCGCGTGAGTTGCCTGAATGCAGAGATGTCGCGGGATGGTGAAATCGGGTTCAGGAGCCGTTCCAGGGTCACCATCCGAAGGGCTCCGGCTACGGACGCCCGCAAACTCGGGTCGTATTCCTCACCGTGAACCAGCATCACCTCGTGGCCGTGCCGCGCCTGGGCGAGACAACAGGCCAATGTGTTCTCTTCGGAACCTGCCCGAAGCAGTCGGGTGAGCACATGAACGATCTTCATTTGCCTATACCTCTGGGGATGTGAAATCCGGCGGGCGGTGCATTCGGGCAGGAGATCGGCGCAGCGGTCGGGACGTTGGGGACGTCTCTCGGCGCCTGTCCCGCGCATGGCCGGGATCGCCCGGCCGTGAGGGCGTTCGTCGTGGCAAGGTTGCCCGCTTGCGTCTGCTGTGGTGGTGGATGTCGGCGGTTGCGCCGCCCGCGCTGTCGCTTACAGAGACAGCCAGATATGCCTGAACAGTTCCCGGTTGACCGTCTCTAGGCTGGCACTCGCGTCAACGGTCCGGATGTCCTTGTCCCGGGTCCGCAGCTCCGCCATCAGCGACAGCCGCGCATCGAACGCTTCCTTCCTGATCTCCCCCGGCTTCCGCTGCTCGGAGACGGCAAAATCGGAAACCAGGTGCAAAATGAGGTGCGGCCGGCATTCCTCCATCTTTTGATAGAGTTTCTGCTCGAGCCGGGCGAGAGCCGACAGGCCCGGGATGGAGAACAGGTGCTCGGGGATGGTTGGCCCGTCCAGATATCCCCTGCGCAGCGTCTGCGGCCACCTGTCACTAACGACGATCATGCCGCGTGTTGCCCATCGATGTGCACGCTTCACAACCGCGTATCGCTCAAACGCAATCAGGACCGCCCACAATGCCAACCCGGTCGCGACAACGCCCCCCTTGGCCCAACTTCGGCGGATGGAATCGTTGCCATCCTGCTGGACCAGGGACTTCAGGCTGCGTCTATGAGGTAAAATCAGGCTCTGCAGCCGCTTGCGAAGCCACCATCCGCGGCCATCGCCGGTTCCGACATAGGCCTGCGCACACCCGAATTTCCATCGAAATGTCTGGGCCAGCCGATCGACCTGAGTGCTCTTGCCCACCCCATCAGGACCGATTACCGCCACAACAAGCCCGCCAGCCACCGGCCGTCTCTTCGGTGGAAGGCGGCCGGGCATAAGGCGCTGAAGCAGCCTCAGGGCGAGATATGAGGTCTTGCGGACCAGATGAACCGCAGCATCGGCGACTGCATAATGCCCTGTGAAACCAGACATTTCCCGGATCGAACGGCGCAGTCTGGCAAGATCGCCATAATCAGCGACCAGATCGTCGCCGCTTTTCCGGAGCCTGCAGATCGCCTTCCTTCCGCCGCCAAAGGTGTATTCCACGACATGCAAGCTTTGCTCGCCGGGCAGCGATGGCTCGCTGGGCAGCGATGGCAGGCGTGCAAGCTGGTCCTTCCAGCGATCGGGCAGGGTGATCCACCGGCTCCACGGGAAGGCCCGAGCCCGGAAGGCGAAACGGGCAATCGCTATTCGGATCTCGTCTTCAGGAGAGACGACGGGAACCGATACGTCCTCCACGCAAATAGACTCCCATCGTGCGATCGTCGCATAGTCGAACGCCAGATAGCGCTTACGAAACTCCCGACCGACCCGGACACCGATATGCGTGTCGAGATGCAGGTACCGGCCGCGCGAAAAGTCGGGTATGAACCAGTCCTCCCGGCCGGCACAGACATTGTCGTAGCAGGAGAGGCTCACGCCGCGGCGACCCTGCATCCGGCTGACGATCGAGCAGAAGACCGGGTAGTCGTGCTTGTCCAAAAGGACATCCAGATCGTCCCGGCCAGCAAGTGCGTCCTGCACCGATGCGAGATCCTGAACGATCCCGTATTTCAGGCCGGCCGCATTCAGCGCTCGAAACAGTTCGGCGGCGATCGGCAGTGCCGGTGCCGCTTCGAAGGGGCGAAAAGGAGCATTTCTGTCAGTTTGCGATGGCTCTGTATCGGCTTCGCTGTCCGCAACGGCTTTCCGCCGCCAGGCGAAGTCTTGCCACGACCCCGCGCCGGGCGCCCCGGCAGGTGCTGGAACATGCGCGTCCGGCGCCAACGCTTCCGCCAGCATCCTTGCCTTGGCCTCAGGGGACCAGCGACGATATTGTTGCGGCTGCAGGCCATCCCTAAGCTCTCCGGGGCCCGCGGGGTGACAGCTTCCTGGTTTGGACTTGCGTGAAGGTTTCAAGGGCTTGGAACTCGTATGCACGCTACCGCACTGAGGGTGAATTGTGCGCCAACTCAACACTCCCTCGCCGCATAGTTTCGGCGTCACATTGCGAAAAAACCAACTAGAAAAACACAAGCTCAATTTTGAGAGACGATCGATATGTTGTCTCTATCAATGGTAATCGGAATTGAACGGTTCATGATATCGAGAAGAATTCTAACGGCTCCGGCTCTTCCAACGTAATCAAGCACGCCGAGCTGGTCTGAAAACGGTCCGTCGGTGATCCGAATTCTTTGCCCCGGCCTCAGCAGCACATCCGGATGCAAGATTCCGTCGTCATCGGTCGCCGATATCAGGGACTCAACGACGCCATACGGCGCCGGTGTCGGTACGCCATGACTCATGACGAGCTTCCGAACGCCAACGGTGGAGTTGATCGGGTACCAACTTTGCTGATCGACAGCCAAGGAGACAAACAGGTAGCAATCGAAATACGCACTGCAAACGGTCTTGACGCTACGAGCGTGCCGAACAGTCCGCTTGCGCTTGGGCAGGTAGGTTCGGAAGTTCTGCGACAGAAGGTGCCGCTCGGCCAGGCTCTCGGAATGCTGATGTGTCTGGACCACGCACCAACGCGCAGCCTTGCCGTCGCGGCTGTCTCTTGTCGGTTCCAGGAGCGGATCATAGTGTAAGTCGGATTGCAGCATTGTGAATTCTTCTTCTTTGCTCAATTGAGATAGTAACTGTCCGAGACACTGCTTTCGAGCGACGTGTAACGGCCGTATCTTGGCAGCTTTGGTTCGTCCACCATTGTCAGGGCAATGCCGGCGATCTTGGAACGGCCGCCAAGACTTCGAATTCCCTCGGCAGCGGCCTCGCGAGAGGTGTCACGCCACTTCACGACAAAGACGACCTTGTCGACGTGCGGCGCCAGGATCGAGGCATCGGCAGCAGGGCCCACGGGCGGCGCGTCGATAATCACCGTATCGAATTTTCCGCGAAGCTCATCGAGCAGTGAGCGCATTCGCGCCGAAGCCAGAAGGGCAGGCGGGTTCCGCGTCCTGGCGCCGGCAGGCAGCACGCAAATTCCCGAACGTTCGTCCCGATGAATTGCGTTTGTGGCCTTCATCGGCAAAGTCAGAAGGTCAACCAATCCGACCTTATCCCCCATGCCAAAGAAGGCCGTGGCTGCCGAAAGTCGCAAGTCTGCATCGATCACCAGGACCCGGTCGCCGTCGGCGACTGCGGAGCAGGCCAGACTTAAAACCAGAGTTGTCTTTCCTTCCCCGGGCATCGCCGATGTCAGCAGCGTGAGACGCGGTGAATGCCCCAACCCCGGCGTAGCCTCCACGCCCAGGCGAAGCCGTCGCACGGCTTCGCTGTATCTGGATAGCGGCCGGCGCTCGAGATAGGCCACGGGTTGGGATTGGGAATTGGCGTCTCCCGACCAGCCCGACATTCTCGGCATGGACGCAAGAACCGGAACGGCCAGTTCTTCCTCTATCTGTTTCTTCGCCATGAAGCCGGAGGCGAAAATTTCACGAAGAACGGCGCCGGCGCCACCAAGGAAGAAACCGAGGACCAGACCCAGAGCCGCAAAAAGCGGCCTGTTCGGGAAGCTTGGCGAATCCGGAACCTCGGCATCCGTGATCACGCGCACGCCGCTGTTGAGGAGGGTGGATTTTTCCTCGGCGAGCTTGGCGCGAGACAGGAACGTCCCAAAGAGTTCCTTGTTCGCGTCGGCAATCCTCTGCAGGTCGCGCAACTGGACGCCGACCTGGCCTTCGACTTCGGACTTGTCGGATACCGACGCCAGGGCTCGCGAGAGCGAAGCTTCGCGGGCCTCGGCGGCGTCGACTTCATTCTTCAGATTGCCGATGAGGCGCTGGACCTCGGCGGAAATCTGTCCCTCGATGTCCCGGCGCTCCGCCTGAGCGGCCACGACGTCCGGATGCCGTTCGCCATACTTCAGCAGAAGGTCGGTTTCCCGCCGCGCCACCACGGATTGCTGAGCTCGAAGGGCGCTGACGACAACGGACTGCAATACGTCAGGTATGGTCTGGATATCGCCGCCACCACTCAGCAGTTTGTCAACCAGCTGATATTTTGTTTTTTTCTCCGACAGTTCCGCGCGCGCATTGATCAGGGCGACATTCAATTCAGACAGCTGCTGGTCGGTCAGGCTGCCCGATTGTGTCGACAATAGATTATTATCGATCCGGAATTTCTGGACGGCTTGCTCCGACCGGCTGAGTTCTTCCCGCAGATACGCGGCCCGCTCACTGAGCCATGTGGACGCTTTCTTGGCGCCCTCGTAACGGGACTTTACCCGGTCAACGACATAGGCCTGGGCAATTGCGTTGGCGAGGGATGCCGATTTGTCCGGATCGTAGGAGGTCACCGAAAGCTCGATGACGTCGGCAAGCCCAACCCGCGAGACTCCCAGCGCGCCCTTGAGCCAATCCAACGCCGCTGGCCCGATGTTGGGATCTTCCGTCAGCTTTTCGCCATCGACGACCTTCTGTAGAAGCGAAGTGGACCTCAGGACCGCAATCTGGCTTTCGATGAATGTTGAATTGTCCGAAAAGTCGGTTTTGGAGTAATCCTGCGGAGTCACATAATCGTTCGGTGCGTCGAGTAAGACTTCCGCAGCTGCCGTGTACGATGGCGGGATCTTATAGGCAGCAACCAGGAATATGGCAAAGGTGATCGCTGCAATTGCACAGACAAGCTTCCAGCGCCGAACAAGGAAATCAAGAATCTCCCTGACGTCGAGCGGCATCAATTGCCGGGGCATGATCGGATTGTCAGTCGGGCTAGGCATTTCCGAATCCTTGCGACGAACAACAGAACTCCTGCCCCTTCAGCGCCGGCTGAATGGCTCGCACTTCAAGATCCTTCGGGCAGCTAGCTGCTAAGCGCACTCACGCGCATGAAACGGTAAGGGTTCTCGCCCCGCCATCCGGCATGTCCAAATCGCTCTCTTCCGCCCGTTGACCGATCACGCAACCGGTCAATCGAAACCATATCAGCTTCGCGGACAGCCTCGCCATTACCATTAATGAGTAGTAACTCGGCTAAAGGTCGATCTGGTCTACCCGATAGTCTTCCGGAGGGCTTGAGGGCGTCGCCCAGGCACCTTTCCCAGTTCATCCGGGAGGGCTACAACTACACTGGCGTCATCAAGGGGCGCGAAGGCGAAGCGTGCGCCCTCCGGCGACGCGAAAGCGGCGCATATCCTCATTTGTCTCGGCGACCCTGGGGTTGATATGGACACGTATGGCGAATTCGGTTTGCAGTTTGTGGATTGGGTGGCGAACAGATCAGGAGCCATCCTGGTGTTGCTGGCAAGCTTGCCGCTGGCGCTTCTTCTGAAGGAGGGCCGGATGCTGAGCTACAGTGCCCTTGTCGTGTTTGTCGGGGCTGTCGCAGTGATCTTGTTCAGCTTCGAAGGCCCTGCAGGAGCAGTCCTTGTCGTTCTCGCGAATACTTTCTTGGTTTTGGTTGCCCTGCTTTTCACCCGAAGGCGGTTGACGCAGATCGAAGACAGGCTGGCGTCGGTCATCTCGGCAGTCGGCGACCTGGAGACTGCCGAGGAAAGGCGACAAACCTTCAACGCGAAACGTCCCTCGAATTCGCGACCTTTCCTGCGCCGGAAACCAGCAGCCGCAACAAAGGAGCAGATCGTTTCGACCGGCGCTGCGGAAAGTCTTGGAAGAGAGAGAGAGTTGCTCTCCGGTGCATCTTCGCAAGAATTGCGATCGCCCGATATTTTGCCAGGCTCTGCGGTTCCAGTGTCGGCTCGACCAGCAGGTCGCAATTCCACATTCAGGGGATATTCAAAGAAAGCTGTGCTTGAGCTGAACCATCCCGCCGGCGATGGTTCGAGCCAGTCGAGGCGACCGCAAAGGCCTTCGTGATGGTTGAGCCGAGGGCCGTGACCATCAGGCACACTTGCCGATGGAATGGGGTACAGCGCTTGGAGCGGTTCTGCGTTTCACGGAAACGCAGAACCGCTCTATCTCTTTGTTTTCACGCAGTTCCGGACGGAAAACCGCTACGCACTTTTCCTGGGATTGCTCTAAGCTGAGCAAGCCTTTTGCGCGCCGGTGCGGCTGTGCCCGTTTGCTCGAATGCTGGCACCGCGCGGCGATGTTTTCCAAGACCCACGGTGGTCCTCCCAGGCCAACTTCGGCCCCGCCTGCCCGTTCCAACCTCACAGGGTGGTAGGACCCTAGCCAAAGGTGGTAGACTGCGGCCCCACCTGGATGAAATCATTGATGGCACTTTCGGAGTATTTGATTTAGATTTGCAGCTTCAGGTTGACCTGTGGCTGGGTTATTTCGGGGTGAGATGAGCTTTTCGAAGCAGATTCTTGGATTCGGGCTGAGACCTACACTTGCTGAAGCAAGTTGGGAAAGGGGCGTGTCTGAGTTGCCGGGAGCCGTGCGCCGTTCCTATACGGCCAACACGACGATCGCGCGTGAATATCAGGCCAGATCGGCTATCCTGATCATAACGTCCGGGTGGGCGGCATTTGCCAAGACGCTGCCGGATGGCTCACGCCTGATCGTCGATTTTGCGCTTCCTCACGAAATTGCCTTGATCGAATTCGCCGGCGAAGTCAGCGAGACGGTAACGGCCCTGTCGGACGTAACCGCGATCGAGCTGGCCGGTCCTGTCCATTCTTGTTTTTCGCGCTTTCCGCCGCCCTTTTGCGAGGCTGTGCTGCAGGCCGAGACAAGTCGATATTCCAGGGTTGCGGAACATCTGGCTGGAGTCAGCCGGAGAGGAGCCATCGAGCGCACGGCCCATCTTCTTCTCGAACTGGCCTGCCGCGCACATCGGTCGGCAACGACTTATCCGGCCCGCTTTGTTTGCCCGTTGACCCAGGCCGAATTGGCCGACGCGCTGGGTCTTTCGGCTGTGCATGTGAGCCGCGTCATGAAGGCATTGCGAGAGGCCGGCCTGGCTTCATTCCGCAACGGCGTGGTCGAGTTGCATGACCATGCAGGACTTATCGAAACAGCCGGATTTGATCGGTCTTATATCTCGATCTGACGTCCAGGCGACTTTGCAGGACCGGCCGACGTTCCATCGATCGGGAATCGAAGAAATACCGGCCTTCGGCTCGGCCCGGGCACCCAGTTTTCCGCAGCACTCCCGCGATGCACGCATCGCATGCCCGGTAGCCTCCAGGGGCTGGGTTTTGTGTTTGAAGATTCGCCCGGGTAGAGCCAGCTTGTCCAAGCGGCGGGGCAGTCGCCCGAATCACGATCCGGCGGCTTATGTTTGGCAACCCTGGTTTATACCTCGGGCAAACCATTGACGGAGATGACTATGCGGCAAGCGCTGATCGTATGGGGCGGCTGGGAGGGACACGAGCCGGAACAAGGGGCGCGTGCCGTCAAGGCGCTGCTCGAGGAGGAGGGCTTTGGCGTGCGCGTCGAGACTGCGACCGCTGCATTCGCCGACCCGGCGCTCGCCGAACTGAGCCTGATCGTGCCGATCTACACCATGTCCAAGCTCAGCAAGGACGAGGAGCGTAATTTGACGAAGGCGGTGGAGGGCGGCGTCGGCCTCGGCGGCTACCATGGCGGCATGGGTGACGCGTTCCGCGAATCCACGGACTACCAGTTCATGTGCGGCGGCCAGTGGGTCGCACATCCCGGCAACATTATCGACTACCGGGTGAACGTCACCAGGCGCGACGATCCGATCATGAGCGGTATCGACGATTTTTCGTACCGCTCGGAGCAGTACTACATGCATGTCGATCCCGCGAACGAGGTGCTGGCGACCACCACTTTTTCCGGCGACCATGCGCCCTGGATCGACGGTGTCGTCATGCCGGTCGTCTGGAAGCGCCGGCATGGCCAGGGCAAGGTCTTCTATTCGTCGCTCGGGCACGCGGCTGCGGAATTCGAGGTGCCGCAGATGCGGACCATTCTTCGCCGCGGCCTGGCGTGGGCGGCGCGCTGACCGAGTTGGCGCCCCGGCCGAGGTCCTTGGCCGGGAGTGCTGTCCGTTGATCAGACGCTTTCGAGATAGGTCTCGAGTTCGAAGTCGCTGACATTGAGCGCGAAGGTGTTCAGTTCCTGGCGTTTGCAGGCGACGAAGGAGTCGCGCAGGATCGTCGGGAAGATCTCCGCGACATGCGGCCCGCTTTCGAAACTGGCGATGGCCGAGGCCCAGTCCGGCGGCAGCCTGGCCGGCTGGCCGCCTTGACCTTCGCCACGGGTCGGGTCGCCCGGCGACAGTTCTCTTTCGATGCCGATGAGTGCGGCGCCGAGGATGGCTGCCAGGACCAGATAGGGATTGGCGTCGGCGCCCGAAACGCGATGCTCGATGCGGCGCGCAGCCGACGGTCCGCCGGGAATGCGGATCGCCACCATGCGGTTCTCGTAACCCCAGGCAACCGCGGTCGGAGCGTAGGACCGCGGGCGCAGCCGGCGGTAGGAATTGAAGTGCGGCGCAAATACCAGCGTGCTCTCGGCCATGGCGGCAAGCAGACCGCCGACGGCATGGCGCATGATCTCGGAGCCCTGGTCGCTGCCGTCGTCGAAGACGTTGCGGCCGTCGGTGTCGACCAGGCTGAAATGGACATGAAAGCCGTTGCCGGCACGGTCGCCATAGGGCTTGGCCATGAAGCAGGCGGCAAAGCCATGCTTACGGGCAATGCCCTTGACGGTGCGCTTGAACAGCACGGCATCGTCGGCGGCGCGCAGGGCATCGGCGACATGGTTCAGATTGATCTCGAACTGGCCGACGCCGTTCTCGGCGATCGCCGTGTCGACGGGGATGCCTTGCATGCGGCAGGCATCATAGACGTCGTGGATGAAGGCTTCGAAATCGTCGATCTCGTCGATCGACAGTGCCGCGTCGGAATCGAGACGGCGCCCGGTCACGGGCGAGACCGGGCCGACCGGGCGCTGCGACTGCGGGTCGACCAGATAGAACTCGAGTTCGGTGGCGGCCACCGGTGTCAGGCCGAGCGCCTTATAGCGATCGAGGATGCGGGCCAGCGCCCGGCGCGGGTCGCCCAGATAGGGCGCGCCGTTCTCGTCGGCAAGCCAGAGCGGGACAAGGGCTGTCGGATGCGCGGTCCAGTTGACGGGCAAGATGCCGCGTGCGGTCCACTGGCAAAGGCCATCGGCATCGCCGGTCGAGAAAACCAGTGCGTTGCCTTCGATGTCTTCGCCCCAGACGTCGAGCCCGATCAGCGAAAAGGGCATGCGCAGCTTGCCCTCAAGCGCCTTGCGCGCCTGCTCGACGGGGATGCGCTTGCCGCGCATGATACCGTTGAGATCGCACACCGCCGCTCTCAGGCTCTGGATGTCGCTTCTGCTTTCAAGCCAGTTCAGAACGTCCGCAATTGCATCGCCCAATTTCCAACCTCTTGGTTTTTGAAGGTGCCGTAGCCTGGAGCCACGATATCCCTGTTAAAAATAGCTCGTGAGTTTCTGAAGGTCGCCTCGGCTTTTGCCGACGGCGTTTCCTTCATTTTTTCAATTCACTAGCCGGTAAATCGGGAGGCATCTCAAAACCAATTGTGCGATCTGCGATCGCAACATAGAGGTAAGCTGGGGCAAAGCCAAGCGGCATTTGAGCCGCCGGTTCCGCGAAGCGGAGGTCGATCAGTGGGCAGGTTTCTCCGGCCTGGATCCCTTTCTAGTTCCGAATTTCCGGAAATCTGGCCTGCTGCAGGATATGCGCTGCGCCCTCGTCGATGTCGCGCACGATGGCAGCGCGTGCGCGCTCCGCGTCCTGGGCCTCGATCGCCGCCACGGCCTCCTCGTGGTAGTCGATGTCGAGAATGGAGGCGAGGTCGTCCTCGAACCCCATGCCGAGGTTCCTGAGAAAAGGGCCGACCTGCATCCAGACCGTCTCGATCAGGAAGATCATCTGCTCGTTGCCGCAGTGGCGGTAGATGGAGAACTTGAAGGCGTAGTTCTTGCGCAGATAGTCGTCGATATCCCCCTTGCGCGCCGCCATGGTCAGTTCGGCGCAGTGGCGTCGGATGGCCCGCAAATTGTTGCCGTTGATGAGCCTTGTCGCCAGCTCGGTCGCCGAGCCTTCCAGGATCGTTCGCACGGCGGTCAGCTGGGAGAACCGCTCGGCCGAGATAATCGGCACCTCGACGCTGCCGTTCGGCATCGGGCTTAGCGCGCGCAGCGCCTGCAGGCGCATGAAGGCGCTGCGCACCGGCATGTCGCTGGTGCCGAGCTCCTTGGCAAGCTTGCGCGAGGTCAGCTTCTGGCCAGGCACGAACTGGCCCGACATCAACGCCCGCACGAGTTCCAGATAGACCTTCTCATGCAGGGGAACGGTGTCGACGGCGGTCAATCCGAATTGTGTCTTGTCGGCCATTGGCGATGCGCTACTTCATTCGTTCTGAAATCTACGCAGCTGGCTTGTCTTCGCCGCTAGGATATTGAGCCGAACGCGGCGCGGGGCCGAAGCCGGCGGTTTTTCAATCCCACGATAGACGGTTCAGCCGCGATGCCGCAAGCCGCGTGATCGCCGCGCCCTCAGTTGCGGCCGGCATGAGTGCACTGGTCGACAGCCGCAGATAGTATAGTCAGTGTTCCCGTGCGGACGACGAAGGGCTCCCGCATCGCAGCCGTTGCCGCGCAATCTCAAACGTGCTTGCGGCCGCCGGTGTCGCGAAACCAGCTGTCGGGGTAAGGGTACCACCAGCCCTGGATCTCCGGTCTGTGGTCGATGATCACCATCTTCGAGCGGCGGAAGGCGTCGAGCCCCTGGCGGCCGAGCTCGCGGCCGAGGCCTGATGCCTTCCAGCCGCCGAAGGGCAATGCGTCATTGTCGATCAGCGGGTTGTTGACCCAGACCATGCCGGCCTCGAGCCGTTCGGCCGCCTCATGCGCTTCGGCGAGGTCGGTGGTGAACACCGAGGCGCCGAGCCCGAACGGGCTGTCATTGGCGAGCCTGATCGCCTCGTCGAAATTCTTCACCCGGCAGATCGCGGCGACCGGCCCGAAACACTCTTCGCGCACGATCGCCATGTCCGGAGTAGCGCCGGTCAGGATGGTTGGCTCGTAGAACCAGCCGATATTGTGCGCCGGCGGTATACGCCCGCCGGTTACCACTTTGGCGCCGCTGCGGATGGCATCATCGACCAACCGCATGACCTTCGCCCGCGCCGCCTCGCTGACCATCGGCCCGATCTCGCTCTTGTCCAGCCCGTTGCCGATGCGCAGCGCGCGAGTCCTTTCGGCGAACAGCTCGACGAAGCGGTCATGGACGGCATCGACGACGAAGAAGCGTTCGGCCGAGGTGCAGACCTGGCCGGTGAGATGGAAGGCGGCGGTGACGCTGCCGGCGACCGCCACGTCGAGCGGGGCGTGCTCGCTGATGATCAACGGATCGCTGCCGCCTGCCTCGATGACGCAGGGCTTCATGCGCTCGGCGCAGGCCACCGCGACGGCTTTGCCCGCGGCGACCGAGCCGGTGAAGGCGACGGCATGCGTGCGGTCGGAAGCGATCAGCGCCTGTGCGGTAGCGGCTCCACCGGGCAGGCAGGAGACCAGGCCCTCGGGCAGCGAGCGGAACACGGTCATGTAGTCGAGCGTCGAGAGCGTCGTCGGTTCGGCCGGCTTGATGATGCAGGCATTGCCGGCGGCAAGCGAGGCAGCGACCGTCCAGCACATCAGCAGGATCGGAAAATTGTAGGGCATGATGTGCACGGAGACGCCGTAGGGTTCGTAGCGTGCATATTGGAACGACCCTGCCTGCGTCGTGCCGGCGACCTTGCCGGCGTCGTCTCGCGCCATCTCGGCATAGTAGCGGAAGATCGGCGCGCAATTGGCGATCTCGCCGATGGCTTCGGGATAGGGCTTGCCCATCTCGCGCACCATCAGTTCGGCGCAGCGGGTAAAATCCGCTGCCTCGATGGCGTTGGCGACGGCATGCAGATGTTTTGCGCGGCTCTTGGCGTCGAGCTTTTTCCACGCGGCTTGCGCTTGCGTCGCTGCGCTGAGTGCGGCGTCGATCTCGCCGTCGGTCGCGGCAGCGATGGAGCCGACGGTTTCCAGCGTCGCCGGATCGATCACCGGTTTGTTCGCGCCGGCCATCGACCGATAATCCGGATTGACGAAGCATGCCGGCCGGTCAGCGGAGAAATCCATGGTCGTCCTTTCAGGCCCGCTCAGCGGATCATGTAGACTTTCTTGATCGTCTCATGGACGGTGCAGACGCCCTTCCAGTCCTTCGGGAAGAAGGCAGCCGTGTCGGGCTCGATCTCGATCACCTCGCCGGATTCATGCACGTAGGTGCAGCGCCCCTCGAGGAAATGGCAGAACTCGTCGCGGGTGACGTGGCAGTGCCATTTGCCGGGCGTGCAGACCCACAGGCCGCATTCGGAGCGGCCTTCCGGCCCCTTGTACAGCAGCTTGCCCGAAGTGCGGGATTCGCCTTCGATCATCGTCGGGATGACGCCCCAATCGACGAGGTCGGTGATGGCGAGCGGGGATTGCATGATCGGCGTTGTCATTTCGATGTCCTTGAAAGGGCCTGATGCGCTCAGCGGCACATGAAGGCCTTGGTCAGCGTTTCGGTTATTTCGGAGGTGCCGGTCCAGCCGGCGGGGAAGAACACCAGCGTCCCGGCCTCGACCGGGATCCGCTCGCCGTTCTCGTGGATGTAGCTGCCGCGCCCGGACAGGAAATGGCAGAACTCATCGGCAGCGAAGGTGATGTGACGCGTGCCGGGCGTGCATGACCACAGGCCGCATTCGCTCGACCCATCCGGGTGTTGGAACAGGATCTTGCCCGCGGCGCGCGGCGAGCCGGCGATTGGCGATGCGCTTGCGCCCCAGTCGTCCAGCGCTACCGAGGCGGCGTTCGGCCAATGCGGTGTCGACATGTCGTGATGCTCTCCGTTGCTGTTCAGGCCAGCATGTAGACGTTACGCATGGCCTCATGCACGGTGCATTCGCCTGTCCAGCCGGCAGGGAACATGACCACGGTTCCCGCGGAGACTTCTATCACTTCACCGACATCCGACCTGTAGGTGGCACGGCCGGCAACGAAATGGCACAGTTCATCGCGCGGGATCGCCAGCCGCCAGCGGCCTGGCGTGCAAATCCAGATGCCGGCTTCCGGCTGGTTGTTCGGCCCCTTGTGCACCAGCCTGCCGGTGGAGTGCGACGCGCCGTCTAGGGCGTCGGGCTGAGCGCCCCAGTCGACGAGGTCGGTGCGGGTCGAGGCCTGATGGAGATGCGGCGCTGAGGAGATCACAGCAGCTTCTCCAGCAGCCCAGCCGCCTTCTCCGGGCCGTTCTGCGACTGCATCTGCGCTGAGGTCTTCGCCAGCTTGGCCTTCATCGCCGGATCGGTCAGGCAGGTCTCGATCTTCGCGATCAGCTCGGCATCGCTCCAGTCGTAGCGCGGCATGCCGAAGCCGCAGCCGATCTCGCCGACGCGGGTGGCGTTGTCGTGGCCGTCCCAGACATAGGGCATGATGATGGCCGGCTCGCCGAAATAGAGGCACTCGGTGAACGAGTTGTTGCCGCCATGGTGGATCACGGCATCGACCTGCGGTATCACCGATGGTTGCGGGAACCAGCTCTCGACGATGACGTTGCCGGGCACGTCCGTGTACTGGTCCTTGTAGCCGCCGACATTGACCAGTGCGCGATAGCGCGTCTTGCCCAGCGCCGCGATGATGCGCTTCAAGAGATCGACATCGCCGGCGCCGAGGCTGCCGAAGGAGACGTAGAGCAGCGGCCCGTCGTTGTTCTTGGCGAAGGTTGGCACCGTGTAGGGCTTTTCCTGCCGCACGCAGCCTTCAAGGTACTGGAATTTTGCCGGGTCGAGCGGATGCCGGCGCTTGAATTTCGCCGCTTCGGGATAAAGCAGCAGGTTGAGATAAGGCGAGGCCTCGAAGAACTGGCCGATTGGATAGGACGCCTCATTGTTGGCGGCGAGGAAGGCGTTGAAGTCGTCATGGATCGGCTTGATCACCGCGTTGAAATGATCGCGATAGCGTTGGTGCCCGGCATGGTCGTTCTCGCCGCAGCCGGAGAGGTGCGGTGGGATGTCCTCGTCCTCGATCTCGTTTTCCGAGCAGGAAATGACGCGCACCCACGGCTTGCCGTACTGCTTTATCGCCGGGAACAGGATGACGTTGTCGACGCAGATCACGTCCGGCTTGATGGTCGAGAGAACGCTCGGCAGGTCCTTCTGCGCCCATTTGGCGCTGTCGACGATCGCCGTCCAGCAATCCTTCACATAGTTGTCGACCTGGTCGTAGGGCGACTTGCGGAAGTTCGGGATGTGGCCGTTGATGAAATCCTCCCAGAACTTGGCCATCTGCTCCGGCGGCATCGGCTCCGACAGGTTCACCGGATGCGCCTCGAAACCGTAGCCTTTGTAGACGTCGACGAAGCCGGGATCGGACAGGAACACCGCCTTGTGGCCGCGTGCTTCGACCGCCTGCGCGATGCCGACGGAATTGAGCGCCGGGCCAAAGGCCGCCTCGGGGAAAAACGCGATCGTCTTCTGCGCCATCAAGCTTCTCCTTCAATCACTCTGCGAAAATTCTGACGTCGGCGGCGTCCCAGCCGAGTTCGACCGTGTCGCCAGCCGACACCGGCCGGCGGTCGGCGGCATCGGCGGTGACACGCACCAGGAACGGTTTTGGCGACAGGGGCGTGCGGATATGCAGCTGCAGGTCGAGCCCCTGATAGGCGAGCGCCTCGACGGTGCCGGTAGTCCGGTTGGCGGTCTCCACTGACGGGAACAGCCGGATGCGTTCGGGCCGCACCGAAGCGACTGCGGATGCACCAGGCGAAAGCGCGGCGGGAACCTTGCCGGCGATCCGTGCGCCGTTCGCGGCCACAACGCCATTGGCGGCGGCCTTGCCGGGCACGAAATTCATCACGCCGATGAAATCGGCGACGAAGCGGTCGGCCGGATGTTCGTAGACCGCGTGTGGCGTGTCGCATTGCAGCAGCCGGCCATCCTTGAGCACCGCCATGCGGTCGGCCATGACCAGCGATTCCTCCTGGTCATGGGTGACGATGACGAAGGTGATGCCGACCTCGTGCTGCAGCCGCTTCAATTCCAGCTGCATGGCGCCGCGCAACTTCTTGTCGAGCGCGCCGAGCGGTTCGTCGAGCAGCAGCAGACGCGGCCGCTTGACCAGCGCGCGGGCGAGCGCGACGCGCTGCTTCTGGCCGCCCGACAATTGTTCCGGCTTGCGGTCGGCGAAGCGAACCAGCTCGGTCGTCGCCAGTATGGCGTCGACGCGGGAGCGGATTTCTTTTGCCGGCAAACGCTCCATCTCCAGGCCGTAGGAGACATTGGCCCTGACACTCATATGCGGGAACAGCGCATAGGACTGGAACATCAGATTGACCGGCCGCTTGTTGGGCGGGATCCGAGCGATGTCGCGGCCGTCGAGCAGTATGCGCCCGTCATTGGGCGTCTCGAAGCCGGCCAGCATGCGCAGCAGCGTGGTCTTGCCGCAGCCCGAGGGTCCGAGCAGAGCGAAGAATTCGTTCTCGCGGATGTCGAGCGAAATGCCGTCGACGGCCGTCACCCGGCCGAAATTCTTCGACACACAATCGATCGCCAGCAGGGTGCGGGGTTCGCTCATTGGCCGATGACCCCGCGATTGAGCCGCTGCGACAGGGTCAGCGCGGTGACGCTGACCGCCATGACGATGGTCGCCAGAGCGTTGATCTCCGGCGTGATGCCGAAACGGATCATCGCGTAGATCTGCATCGGCAATGTGGTCGAGGCGCGCCCGGCGCCGGCGGTGAAGAAGGCGATGATGAACTCGTCGACCGACAGCGTGAAGGCAAGCAGCGCGCCGGCGATCACCGCCGGCAGGATGACCGGTAATGTCACCCGCCGGAAAGTGGTGATGGCGGAAGCGCCGAGGTCGGCTGAGGCCTCGACGATCGACCAGTCGAAACTCTTCAGCCGCGCGCGCACCACCGAGCAGACGAAGGCCAGATTGAACACGACATGTGCAAGGATGATGGTGTGCAGGCCCATGGTGAGGTTGAGCATCGAAAAGAACGAGAGCAGCGCGATGGCCAGCACGATGTCGGGGATGATCATCGGTGCGAAGATCAGCGCCTCGAGTCCCTTGCCATACTGCCGGCGCATCTCGACGCCGATCGCCAGCAGCGTGCCGAGCAAAGTGGCGATCGCGGTCGAGACCAGCGCCACGATCAGCGTGTTGAGGGCAGCCTGCAGGATCGCCGCATTGCCGGCGAGCGAGGCATACCATTTCAGCGAAAAGCCCGACCAGGCCGTCGGCAGTCCGCCTGCGTTGAAGGAAAGCGCGACCAGCACGGCGATCGGGATGTAGAGGAAAGCGAAGACGAGAACGAGGATCGTCCGCATGCCGAGGGTGCGGGCAGGCGATGAATTCATGGCTGCTCTCCGATGGTTTGGAGGCAGGCGGGCGGCCAGCGTCCTTCTCCCCGTTTACGGGGAGAAGATGCCGGCAGGCAGATGAGGGGCAGCGCCCGACGTTGCAGGAGCTTGCGCCCGGCCCGCCCTCATCCGCCCCTTCGGGGCACCTTCTCCCCGTGAACGGGGAGAAGGGAAGGAGGGACCGCTCAGCCATCGGCGTCGCCTTTGGCTTCAGCCGCGCGGCCGGCGGCGCGGTCGGCAAGCAGCGCCTGCGTCATCAGCACCAGCAGCATGATGGCAATCAGCGCCATCGCCAGTGCGGCGCCGAAGGGCCAGTCGTTGGCGGTCAGGAACTGGTCGTAGACGAGATTGCCGATCATCTGGAAGCGGCCGCCGCCGAGCAGCGCCGGGGTGACGAAATTGCCGATCGACAGCACGAAGACGAAGACGGCGCCGGCGGCGATGCCCGGCACCGTCAGTGGCAGGATAACCCGCCGAAATGTCGTGAGGGCCGACGCGCCGAGGTCTCGCGAGGCTTCGGCGAGCTCCGGGTTGAGGCGCGACAGCGGCGCGTAGCAGGCGAGGATGACGAAGGGCAGATAGTTGTAGACCAGGCCGGCAATGACGGCGCCCTCAGTGTAGAGCATCGACGGCGTCTCGCCGGTGTAGCCGAACCAGCGCAGCAGCTGGGTGATCAGCCCTTCGCGATTGAGCAGCACGATCCAGGCATAGGTGCGGATCAGATAGTTCGACCAGAACGGCAGCACGGCGAAGAACAGGAATACCGGCTGCAAGCGGCGGGGTGCGGCCGATATGGCATAGGCGGCGGCATAGCCGGTGACGACCGCGATCAGCGTCGCGGTGCCGGCGATGCGCGCCGAGTTGAGGAAGATGCCGGCATAGAGCGGGTCGAAGACCAGCCCGAAATTCTCCAGCGTGAAGGTGTATTCGATGCCGCCATAGATGCCGCGCCGAAAGAAGGCGAGCGCCAGCACCAGCGCGCATGGCACCACCATCAGGGCGGTCAGCCAGGCCAGCGCCGGCGCCATCAGCAAGGAGGAGCGAAGTCTGGTTGGGGACACGATTGCGAACCGCATTCGGCGGCCAACGGCGGATGTCCGCCGTCGGCCGTGCTCTCTGGTTTGATGCCGCTTACTGCGCGGCCTTGATCTCGCTGACGATCTTCGAATAGTCACGCTGGGCATCGCCGACGTCACGCAGCTGCTCGAACTTGACGAGGTCGGCCACCGGCATCGCCATGTTGGGGAACTTGGCCAGGAAGTCGGCCGGCAGGCTTTCCATCGCCGGCTTGTTCGGCACCTTGTAGTCGATGTTCTGCGCCGCCCAGGCGTGGTTCTTGGCGTCGAGCATGAAGTTGATGAACTGGAAGGCGGCGTCCTTGTTGGCGGACGCCTTCATCACCACCATCGTGTCGACCCACAGGTCCGAACCCTCCTTCGGGATGACGTATTTGATCTCGGGCTTTTCGGCGATGCCGTAATTGCACCAGCCATCCCAGGCCTGCACCAGCAGCGCCTCGCCCGACACCAGCTTGGAGTAGAAGGTGGTGTCGTCATAGGCGAGCAAGGTCTTCTTGGCCGAGATCAGCAGGTCCTTCACCTCAGCCATCTTGGCCGGATCGGTCTCGTTGACCGAATAACCCTTGTCGAGCTGGCCAGCGGCGAGCAGCCAGCGGTCGGTCGCCAGCATGGTGGTCTTGCCCTTGAGCTCGTCGGAGGGGCTAAGCAGATCGCTCCAGCTGGTCGGCGCTGTCTTCACCAGATCCGAGCGGTAGCAGAGACCGGTGGTGCCCCAGGTGTAGGGCACGGAGAAGGCGTTGCCGACATCGTGCGGCAGCTTGGTCGCTTCCGGATAGAGATTGGCGAGGTTGGGGACCTTGGCGTGGTCGATCGGCTCGGTCAGGCCGAGCTTGTTCAGCACCTCGGCGAAGGGCGAGGAGACGAAGACCACGTCATAGCCCTTGCCGCCGGAGGCGACGAGCTTGCCCATGATCTCTTCATTGGTGGCATGCACCACGACCTCGCCGGAAACGCCGGTCGCGGTCTTGAAGGCGGCCATGGCATCGGGCGCCATGTAGCCGTCCCAGTTGGAGATGACGAGGTCGGCAGCGGCGGCCGGCGCCGAGAGCGCCAGCGCAAGGCCAAGCGCGATTGAAGACATTGTGAGCGAACGGTGCCGCAAAGCGGTGACGGTCATGACAGACTCCCATTCCGGTTGACGTCGAATTCGTTTTGGGATCGGCGTTCGCGGTTCTGCCGCAGGCTCGATCCTGTTCCCCGGTCTTTTTCTCGCCGATTGCAGTGACAGTACTATTGCAGAAAAAAGTACGTCAATCCATAATTTGACAGGCCGCCATGGAATCTGGCCGATTGCGCCCGCGATCGGCCAACCATGGCGATCACGTCCGTTCACGAGATTAGTCATGCAAGCGGCAGCCCGGCGACCTCGCACCAACCATCTCGACCTTGCCCAGCGCATTCTGGATGTCGCCCGGCAGCGCGGCTTTGCCCCAGGCGCGCATCTGCCAGAGCAGCAGATTGCGTCGCTGTGCAACGTTTCGCGCACGCCGGTGCGGGCGGCGCTGCGCCTGCTCACCGAACAGGGTGTGGTGCAATGGGAGGCCGCTACCGGCTATCGTCTGGTTGCCGACCTCACCGCGCAAGCCGCCGTTGCCGCGGAATTGCCTGTCACGGCTGAGGATGAGCTGGCCGAGGCGATCCTGCGCGACCGCTCGGCGCGGCGGCTGGACCAGACGGTGACCGTCGTCGGTTTGATGCGGCGGTACGATGCGGAACGCAAGACGGTACTAAAAGCGCTCCAGAGACTGACCGAGGAGAATCTTGTCGACCGCGCGCCGGGCCAATCCTGGCTGTTTCGCCGCGCGCCTGACGATCCGGAGGCACAAGGCGAGAGTTACGAGTTCCGCCTGCTGCTCGAGCCCGCGGCCATCCTGGCGGCGGGCTTCCGGCTGGACGGCACGCGCGCGGCCTTGCTGCGCCAGGGCATGGAGACGCTCGCGGCATTGCCCGACGCAGCGTTCGACACGAGGGAGTTCCAGCGGCTGGACATCGAATTCCACGGCACGATCGCCGATGGTTCCGCCAACCGCTTCGTTGCCGATGCGCTGTCCGACCACCTCAGGCTGCGCCGGCTGCCGGGAACCTATACCGGCGTCAACGTCTTCCGGCTGAAGCAGTCGCTGCGCGAGCACCTCACCATACTCGACCATCTGGAAAGCCGTCAGTATGAGGTTGCCGCCGACCTGCTGCGCGTGCATCTGAGACTCTCGCGCAGCCAGCGGCCGCAGGCGGCGAGTCGCGGTGCGCCCGCTTTGTTCGGCATGATCAGCCGGCCGGATTGAAGAGGGCCATTTTGACGCGCAAAGCCAGCCCGACCATCGCGCTGTTTCCCGAAGCAAGCTTCGGCGCGGCGCTGAATTGCGTCGGCATCGCGCAGGCGCTGCGCGCCCGTGGCGCCCGGCCGGTGTTCATTTGTCATGCCGGATTTTCCGGTGTGTTCGCCGACTACGGTTTTCAGGAATACCAGCTGCCGACCGACGATCCGCTGAGCGACAGCGAGCGGCTGAGCTACTGGCAGGCTTTCGTGCGCCGGCATCTGCCGCATTTCCGGCTGAGCCCGATCGACCAGCTCGAAACCTATGTCGCCCCGACATGGCAGGCGATCGTCGACACCGCGGTCAATGCCGAAGCGCCGCTGCGGCAATTGCTGGCGCGGCTGAAGCCGGACGCCGTCGTGCTCGACAATGTCATCATGTTTCCAGCCCTTGCCGGCGCCGGCTGCCCCTGGGTGCGCGTCGTTTCCTGCGCCGAGACAGAGCTACCCGACGCGGACGTGCCGCCTTATCTGTCCGGCCTTGGCGCCGGCGATCCAGGCCGCGCTGCCTTCGAGGCGCGCTACCTCTCGGCCGTTGCGCCGGCGCATGAGCGGTTCAACCGGCTGCGCGCCGATGCAGGCCTGACGCCACTGCCGAAGGGCCTGTTCCTGGAGGCATCGCCCGACCTCAATTTGCTGTTGACGCCGACCATCGTGCGCCGTGAGCGGGCCACGCCGCTCGATCGCGAGCGCTTCATCTATCTCGAAGGCTGCGTGCGCTCGGAAGGGCCATTCGAAGTGCCCGTCTTTCCGCGCAATGGCGGGCCGCTGGTCTATGTCAGCTTCGGCAGCCTCGGCGCCATGGATGTCGGGCTGATTCAGCGCATGCTTGCGGTGTTCGACAGGTTGCCGGCGCGCTTCATCGTCAATGTCGGCGGCCTGCGCGACGCCTATCGCGCGGTGCCCGACAATGTCTATCTCGACGCCTGGTTCCCGCAGCCATCGGTGGTGGCGAAGTCGGACCTCTTCATCCACCATGGCGGTAACAACAGCTTTTGCGAGGCGCTGCGCTTCGGCGTGCCGTCGCTGATCATGCCCTATTGCTGGGATGGGCACGACAATGCGCAACGCGCCGGCGAGACCGGTGTCGGCGATCATATCGGCCGTGACGGCTGGACCGAAGGAGTATTGGAGAGAGCCATACTCGGTCTGCTGGCCGATGATGCAATGCGCGCGCGCCTGAAGGAAAATGCAGTGCAAATGGCGCTGAAACCCGGAACGGACGTGGCCGCCGAAGCCATTCTCTCTCTCGTACGGACATGAACCAATGCCTGACAATCACTCAACCATCACGTCGCCTTTGAGCGGCACCAACGACCCGAAAAGCTGGCTGGCCCAGCACGCGATCAGCGAAGTCGAGTGCCTGGTGCCCGACTTGAACGGCGTGCTGCGCGGCAAGGCCTTGCCGGCAACGAAATTCCTAAAGGCGCTGGAAGATCGTGCGCTCTATCTGCCGAGCAGCGCCTTCCTGGTCAGCATAGACGGCCGCTATTCCGGCTCGATCGACGAGGGTTTTGCTTATCAGGACCCGGACATGCGGATGGTGCCGGATGTTTCCACGCTCTGCCTGGCGCCCGGTGCCGGCGCAGGCAAGGCGCATGTGTTTGCCGATACGTTCCATATGGACGACCGTCCCTGGATGGCCTCGCCGCGTCATGTCTTGCGGGCCGTACTCGATCTCTATCGCCAGCGCGGCTGGCGGGCGGTGGTGGCGCCGGAGCTCGAATTCTATCTCGCCGCGCCCAACCCGGATCCCGACCGGCCGCTGACCGCACCTGTCGGCGGCAATGGCCGCGCCGAGACCGTGCAGCATCCCTATGACATGGCGGCACTCGAAGAATTCGAGCCGGTGATCCGGCGCATCTACGATTACGCCGCGGCGGCCGGCTTGCCGCTCGACACGCTGATCCATGAATCCGGCACCGCCCAGCTCGAGATCAACTTCCTGCATGGCGATGCGCTGCCGCTGGCCGACAAGGTGCTGCTGTTCAAGCGGTTGACGCGTCAGGCGGCGCAGCAATGCGGCATGCATGCCACCTTCATGGCCAAGCCGATCGCCGCACAGGCCGGCAGCTCGATGCATCTGCACATGTCGGTCATCGACGAGGCCGGCAATACGTTGTTTGCCGGCAGCGACGATGCCGACACGGCTATGTTCGGCCATTTCATCGGCGGGCTGCAGAAATATGTCCCCGAAATCATGCCGCTGTTTGCGCCCAACGTGAATTCGTACCGGCGTATCCGGCCGAACCACAGCGCGCCGGCCAACATCGAATGGTCGCACGACAACCGCTCCTGTGGTTTGCGCGTGCCGGCCGGTGGGCGTTCTGCGCGGCGCATAGAAAACCGGCTGCCCGGTGCAGATGCCAATCCCTATCTGGCGATCGCCGGCTCGCTGCTGGCAGGCTATCTCGGCGTCGAGGAGAAGATCGCGCGTTCGGCCGAGGCGTCGGGCAATGCCTACAAGATCAAGAGCACGCTGCCGAAAACCATGGAGGAAGCGCTCGACCGGTTCGCCGCCTGCGAGCCGGTGCGGGCGCTGCTCGGCGAGGACTTCTTCCAGTCCTATCTGCGCGTCAAGAGCGTCGAACTCGATCTGTTCCAGAGCGTCGTGACGAGCTGGGAACGCGACCACCTGCTGCTCAAGGTGTAATGATGGAATTCAATTCCGAGGGTTTCAATTCCGGTTTGGATATCGGCAAATCCTACTATGTCGCCACCGCCAACCCGTCGCCGGATCATCCGGCGCTGCAAGGCGGCGTTGAGGCGGACCTGGTGGTCGTCGGCGGCGGCTGCACCGGCCTGTCGGCGGCGCTTCACGCGGCAGAGCGCGGCCTGAAAGTCGTATTGCTCGAAGGCGGCAAGATCGGCTGGGGCGCATCGGGGCGCAATGGCGGCCAGATGATCCCCGGCCTGCGCAAAGGCGCCAAGGGGCTGGTCAAGGCTTTCGGACCGGAGCGGGCGAAAGCGCTGTTCGATCTCGCCTTTGAAGCGCGGGGGCTGGTGCTCGACATCATCGAGCGCCATGCCATCGCCTGCGATCTCCGGCTGACCGGCCATCTGGTCGGCGCAGTGAACGGCTCTGATCTCAAGGACCTCGAGGAAGAGGCCGAGTGTCTGGCCGGCATGATGAAGTTTCGTGACGTGGAGATTCTGTCGGCGGCAGAGGCGCGCGGCAAGGTCGACACGCCCTATCATGGCGCAATGTACGAGCCGCTTGGCGGCCACATGCATCCGCTCAACTACACGCTCGGCCTCGCCCGAGCCGCGGTCGCGGCCGGCGTCACCATCCACGAGAATTCGGTGGCCGTTCGGCTGGACCGCGAGCCTTCGATACGAGTCTCGACGGCCAAGGGTTCGGTCCGTGCAAAACATGTCGTGCTGGCCGGCGATGCGCTGCTGCATGGGCTCGAGCCACGCGTCAACAGCCGCATCATGCCGGTTGGCAACTACATCGTCGCCACCGAGCCGCTGGAGGACAAGCGCAATGTCATCCCGGCCAATGTCGCCGTGTCCGACACCCGCTTCGTCGTCAACTACTACCGGATGTCGGCGGATGGACGGCTGCTGTTCGGCGGCGGCGAGCGCTACACGCCATCGCCGCCGGCCGACATTGCCGGCTTCGTGCGGCCGCATATGGAAGCCACTTTCCCGCAACTGAAGGGCTGCCGTATCGATCATGCCTGGGGCGGGCTGGTATCGGTGACGACGTCGCGGTTACCGCATGTTGGGCATTATGGCGAGGTCTATTTCGCGCATGGCTATTCGGGCAAGGGCGTGATCCTGTCGACGCTTTCGGGCAAGCTCTTGGCCGAAGCGATCACCGGCGATGCTTCGCGGCTCGACCTGTTCTCGACGCTGACGCCGATGCCATTTCCAGGCGGCACGGCACTGCGCGGTCCGCTCTACGTGCTGGGCATGCTCTGGTACGCGATGCGTGACCGTATCAAGCATTGAACCCTTCATGCGGGCCAGCGCGGCAGACGCTGCGCTGGCCACAGATAATATCGCGCTAGGCAGCATCCCGGTTCGTCAGGGCGATGTGGCAGCAGCCGGAGCCGTGGCCCGGCGTCCATGTGACGTTGTCGAAGCGCACGCCGGTCGCCTCGAACAGGCCGCGGTCGAAGGCGCCGGCGATGCGGCAGAGCGTGGCGAGTTTTTCCTCGCCGACGCCGGCCTCGACCCAGGCGTCCTTCAGCGGGCAGCGCTTCACCTTGAAGGCAATGCGATGTTCACTGCGTTCGACATCGGTCGGATACATGCGGCCGCCATCCGGGCTGATGGCCAGGAAGGCTTCGCCGATCGCCGGCGCGTCGTTGGGGCCGAAATCGGCAAAGGCTGCCGCGGCAACCTCCCGGCCGCGCTGCTCGATGGTGCGGATCATGATCGCCTCGGCGCGCTCTGCTCCCAGTTCAGCCGTCAGTTCGTCGAGGAACAGGCGATAGAGATCGGCCCGATTGCGAAAGGCGAAATCGAGTTCACGTGACAGGTTTTCGGCTCTGGCTGCGGGGTCGGTCATGATGCTGTGGTCCTGTGTAGTTTCGGCGTCGCGGTCACCAGCGCCTTGCCGATTGCGGATTGGGGCGCGCCGATGACGGCGCGGGCATCGCCGCTCTCGGCGATCCGCCCGGCATCGAGGATGACGACGCGATGGGCGATGGCCCTGACGACGCCGAGATCGTGCGAAATGAACAGATAGGCGATCCGTTCCTTGGCCTGCAGGTCGAGCAGCAAATTGAGGATGTCGCCGCGCACGGAAACGTCGAGCGCCGACACCGCTTCGTCGAGGACGATCAGCGATGGGTTTGTGGCGATGGCGCGACCAATGGCGACGCGCTGGCGCTGGCCGCCGGAGATTTCGTGGATGGCGCGGGGCGCAAGATCGGCATTCAGGCCGACGCGCTCGAGCAGGGCGGCGATACGGCGCGGGCGCTCGGTGCGCGATGCGATGCCGTGGATGCGCAAGGCATCGTCGAGCACGCGCGCCACCGTGGCGCGCGGATTGAAGGCGGCGAGCGGATCCTGGAACACCATCTGCAGGCGGGCGCGCCGGGCGCGCAAGGCAGAGCCGCTCAGCGCAAAGAAGTCATCACCTTCGAACTGGATACGACCAGCATCCGGTTCAATCAGCCTGAGCACCAGCCGCGCGATCGTCGACTTGCCGCTACCGGATGGCCCGGCCAGCGCCAGCGTCTCTCCGGGTTCGATCACGAAGGAGACGTCTTCGACGGCGGCGATGGTCTTGCCGCCGCGATGGTATCGTTTGGCGAGGCAGGAGACGGTCAACAGCGGACTGCTCATGCCGATGCTCCGGCGCGCCGCAACATCGGCTCGACGTCGAGGCCGATGTGGGCGTCGAGCAGCGCGCGTGTGTAGGCGTGGCGCGGGGCATCGATGATTTGCTCTGTCGCGCCAATCTCGACCAGTTCGCCGTGGCGGAACACTGCGATGCGGTCGGCAAGTTCGGCGGCCAGCGCGATATCGTGGCTGATGAACAGCAGCGTCATGCCGTCCTCAGCCACCAGTTTCCGGATGAGGGACACGATCTCGGCCTGCACGATGGTGTCCAGCGCGCTGGTCGCCTCGTCGGCGATCAGCAATTTAGGTCCGGCGGCGATGGCGGCGGCGATCGCCACACGCTGCTTCTGGCCGCCGGAGAGCTGGTGCGGAAAGGCGCGGAGGGCGGTGTCGGGGTCTGGCAGGCGGACGCGTTCGAGCAGGTTCCCTGCCTTGGCATAAGCCTGAGGCCAGGCGAGGCCGAGATGCGTGCGTGCGACTTCGGCGATCTGCTTGCCGACTGGCATGACGGGATCGAGGCTGGCCGATGGATCCTGGAAGACGAAGCCGATGTCGCGGCCGCCGAGGGGGGCGAATTTAGGTTCGGTAGTGACGGTTTCGGACCTAGGTCGGCGTTCTGTCACACCCCCCTCTGTCCTGCCGGACATCTCCCCCGCAAGGGGGGAGATTGCGCTCTCATTTCCACTTTCGCCAATCGCCAGAGTTGGAGGAAAAGGGCCGGCGGTGAAGCTGCCAATCTCCCCCCTTGCGGGGGAGATGTCCGGCAGGACAGAGGGGGGTGCCTTGGCGCCCAACGTTAATGGCTGCCGCAAGAACCAATCGATGCGACCGCCAATTCTGGCGGAAGCCGGCAGCAGCCCGGCAATCGCCAGTGCCAGCGTGCTCTTGCCCGAACCACTCTCGCCGATGATCGCGAGCCGCTCACCCTCTGCGATGTCGAGGTTGATATTCTTCAGCGCCGCCACCTCGCGCCCGTCGCGGCGATAAGCCACCGTCAGATCGCGGATCGAGAGCAGCGCCGTCATGACAGGCTCCTGCGTACCGCCGTCGTCTCGACGACACCTTCACCGGCGAGATAGACGCCGAGCACAGTCAGCACCAGTGCCACGCCCGGGATGATCGACAGGAAGGGCGCGGTGCGCAGCACTGTGCGGCCTTCGGCGATCATGCCGCCCCAGGTGACGCGGTTGGGGTCGCCGAGCCCGAGAAACGAGAGGGCTGCCTCGGTGAGAATGGCGGCGGCGACGATCACCGACGACAGCGCCAGCACCGGCGGCAGAGCATTGGGCAGCACCTCGCGAAAGGCGATCTCAAGGGGATGCATGCCGATGACGCGGGCGCCGGCGACATAGTCGCGCTCGCGAATGGACAGCACCTCGGCGCGCGCCACCCGCGCCGGCCCGGTCCAGGCGCCGAGCGCGATGGCCATGACGACGACGCCGAGCGATGGCCCGACGACGCTGACGAAAGCCAGGGCCAGCAGGAAGCCCGGCACGGTCTGGAAAGCGTCGGTGATGCGCATCAGCACTTCGTCGACGAGGCCGCCGGCGAAGCCGGCCAGCGTGCCGACGATCGCACCTATGACAAGCGCCGCAGTGGCCGCAGCCAATCCGACCGCCAGCGAGGTACGCGAGCCGTGGAACAGTTCGGCCAGTACGTCGCGGCCGAGCCGGTCGGTGCCGAGCGGCAGCGACCAGTCCTGGAAAGGCGGCAGCAGCGCCGGCCCGGCAATGGCTTGCGGATCACCGGGAAAAAGCAGCGAAGCCGAGAGCGCCATGGCAAACAGCGCCGCCAGGATGATCGCGCCGGCGATCGCCTCGGGCGTGCGAAGGAAACGCCGGAGCACGCTCACGCGCCAGCCTCACTGGCGCCGACGCGCGGATCGAGGAAGGCGTAGGCGACGTCGACGAGAAGGTTGATGACGATGACGAGAACTGCGCTGGTGAGAATAATCCCGAGCAGCAGCGGCGTGTCGCGCCCAGCGACGGCTTCCTGCGCCAGTCGGCCGAGGCCTGGCACGGCAAAGACGCTTTCGATGACGACGCTGCCGCCGAGCATCTGCGCCGACTGCAAACCGAGCATAGTGACCAGAGGCAGCAGCGCGTTGCGGGCGACGTGAGCGAGCACGATGCGGCGGCGCGACAGGCCCCTGGAGCGGGCGGCAAGGACAAAATCCTGCCGCCATGCCTCGGCCATGCCGGCCCGCATCATGCGCAGGTAAAGCGCGAGATAGATGAAGCCAAGGGCGGACACCGGCAGGACGAGATGGGTGGCGATGTCGGCGGCGCGGGCAAGGCCGGTCTTGTCCGACGCCAGGCTCTCGATGCCTCCGATCGGCAACCAGCGCAGGTCGACGGCGAAGATCACGATCAGCACCAGGCCGAGCCAGAAGCCGGGCACGGCATAGAGCGCCAGCGAGCCGATCGACAGGAAACGATCGCGAAAGCTGCCGGGTTTTGCACCGGCATAGATGCCAAGTGCCGAGCCGAGGCCGAAGGAGAGCGCGGTGGCGCTGCCCATCAGGATAAGCGTTGTCGGCAGGCGCTCGAGGATGATTTCGCGGATCGGCCTGGAGAAGGTGACGGAGTGGCCGAGGTCGAGATGGAGCAGCGCCCAGAGATAATTGGCGAGCCGCGTCAGTTCAGACTGGTCAAGGCCCCAGCGGTGGCGCAGCAGTTCGATCATGCCGGCATCGCCGCCGGTCGAGACGATATAGGCGTCGACCGCATCGCCGGGTGCGGCTTCGAGAAGAAGAAAGGTGCCGATGATGACGATCAGCAGCACGAAGATGCTGCCGACGAGACGGCGGCGCAGGAGGATGAGGGCGCGGGTCATGGCGGCCTCGGGTAGGTGAGGCGACAGAATGAAATGTCGCGCTTGAACACCCCGCTCTGTCCTGCCGGACATCTCCCCCTCAAGGGGGGAGATTGGAAGTCATTGGCGATTTCGCCAATCTTCAATGTCGCAGGAAAATATGCCGACGTTGCGGCCAGCCAATCTCCCCCCTTGAGGGGGAGATGTCCGGTAGGACAGAGGGGGGCCTCGTAGAACTCTACGTCTACGACGATTTCGCCGCGAACTCTCATCCGCGGAATACTGTCACGATTCCAAATACGTGTCCGCCCAGTTCGACACCGCCCAGCGCGGGTTGTTGGCTATATTCCCGACCGTATCGCGTGCGACGCTGATGAAACTCCATTCGGCGACGTTGATCAGCGGCAGGTCGGCAGCGACCTTCTTCTGGAACTCCTTGTAGAGTTCGGTACGCGCGGCTGTATCGAGCGTCTCGGAGGCCTTGGCGATGAGGGCGTCCAGTTCCTCGTTCTTGTAGCCGCCCTGGTTGGAGAACGGTACGCCGTCCGGGATGCCGCTCTGCACCAGGATGGTGGTCGAGATCGCCGGATCGCCGCGGAACACCGGCGGGCCGACGGCAAGGTCGAAGGCGTGGTCGGTGTAGACGGCCTTGATGTGCGCGGGCGAGTCGTTGTTGACCAACTCGGCATCGATGCCGACGGCGGCGAGCGCCTGGCGCAGATAGTCGCCGAACTGCTTGGTCTCGTTGAAATAGGGCGCCGGCAAAAGTTTCAGCGAAAAGCGGTTGCCGTCGGGGCCTTTCTTGTAGCCGGCCTCGTCGAGCAAGGCATTGGCCTTGGTGACGTCGAATGCATAGGTCGGCACGTCGGCGGTGTAGAATTGCGGATCGTTCTTCGGCACCGGGCCGGTGGCGGTGGCAGCATAACCGAGGAACACCGTCTTGACGACGAAATCCTTGTCGATTGCATGCGCGATCGCCTGGCGCACTTTCACATCGGCCAGTTCCTTGCGGCGATGGTTGATCTCGACGACGAGCTGGTAGGTCAGCCCCTCATAGCCCTTGGTGATGACCTTGAGGCCCGGCACCTTGGAGATGCGGTCGAGGTCGGCCAGCGGCACGGCGGAGAAAGCGGCGAGCTGGATTTCTTCCGCCTCGAGCGCGGCGGCCGCCGAGGTGCGATCCGGCAGCACCTGGTAGACGATCTCGTCGAGCCAGGGCTCGTCCTTGCCCCAATAATCGGTGTTCTTCGCCAGCCGGTAGTACTGGCCGGCCTTGTACTCAGCGAACTTGAACGGGCCGGTGCCGACCGGCGCGTTGTTGGCCGGGTTCTCCTCGATCTTGCCGGTCTCGTAGACGTGCTTCGGCACCACGCTGCTTAGCGCCGGCAGGGCGTTGCGGATCAGCTGGAACGGCGTCGGCTTGGCGAATTTGAACACGGCGGTGAGATCGTCAGGCGTGTCGATGGCGGCGAGATCCTTGAACACGGTGCGGCCGAGGTTCTGCAGCGGCTTCCAGATCTGCAGCGCCGAAAAGGCGACGTCGGCCGACGTGAAGGGCTTGCCGTCATGCCATATGACACCGTCGCGCAGCTTGAAGGTCACCGACAGGCCGTCGGCAGCGCCTTCCCAGCTGAGTGCCAGACGCGGCTGCAGCCCATCCTTGCCGTCGAAGGAGGCCTCGGCCAGCGTCTCGACGACCTTGCTGGAAATGAAGAAGACGCCGTTGGAGGCAACGATGGCCGGGTTGAGGTTGCGCGGCTCGGAATCGGCGGCGACGACCAGCCGTCCACCCTTCTTCGGCGTCTGCGCCCAGCCGATCACCGGCATCGCGGTGGAGGCGAGCAGCGCCGCCGAACCGGCAAGCATCGTGCGCCTGGAAATGGTGAAACCTGACATGATCGACCTCCGTCCTCTCCGCACCCTTCCGGATGCGACAATCCCTTCGACGCCAACGGGCCCGCGAGCATCTTTGCGGCGGTGATTATGGCCCTTGCCGAGGGTTTCGCCAGAGAGGGAATTGGCGCATTCTGGCGTGGCTTTGAAATTTCCGTCCGCTGGACCACTTATCCGCTGGCGGTCCCGTTTCGCCAATCTGGTAAGACCAGAACTGGCCATACGGCGTTCTGGAATGGCAATCTATGACCATTTCTGCAAGGAGCCCGATTTCTGGCTGGACCAGTGCGGCGATAATAGTGCAGATTTGACCGACAGCCAGACGATCAGCGACCTGCGCAGCCGGCAAGCCGGTCCGACCGGCCGGCACATTCAGGGAGAGAACAATGAACATCGCCCCGGGCAAGATCGGCACCATTCCGTTCGACCAGGCGAGGCTCGATGGGTTGATGGAAGAAGCCGGCATCGACGTGCTGCTCGCCACCTCCAAGCACAACACGCAGTACCTGCTCGGCGGCTACAAGTTCATCTTCTTCGCCGCCATGGATGCGATCGGCCACAGCCGCTATCTGCCGATCGTCGTCTACGAGAAGGGCGGGCCGGACCATGCCGCCTATATCGGCAACCGCATGGAGGGCGCCGAGCACCAGAACAACCCGCTCTGGACGCCGACGCTGCATGCCGCCTGCTGGGGCACGCTCGATGCCGCCAATCTGGCTGTCGAGCATGTGCACAAGATTGGTAAGGCAGGGGCGCGCATCGGCATCGAGCCAGCTTTCCTGCCGTCGGATGCCTATACGCTGATCCGTAAAACATTGCCGGATGCAAAGCTGGTCGACGCGACCGACATGCTGGAGCGCATGCGCGCCATCAAGACGGAGGCGGAGCTGGAGAAGCTGCGCATCGCCTCCGAGCTGATCACGGATTCCATGCTGGCAACGATTGGCTGGGCGCGCGAGGGCACGACCAAGACCGAGATCATCGAGCAACTGCGGCGCGAGGAGACCAACCGCGGCGCGCATTTCGAATATTGCCTGCTGACGCTCGGCTCCAGCCACAACCGGGCTTCCTCACCGCAGGCGTGGAAAAAGGGCGGGGTGCTATCGATCGATTCCGGCGGCAATTATCACGGCTATATCGGCGACCTCTGCCGCATGGGCATTCTGGGCGAACCGGACGCCGAGCTGGAGGATCTGCTGGCCGAAGTCGAGACGGTGCAGCAGGCGGCTTTCTCCAAGGTCAGAGCCGGCACGCTCGGCGGCGACATGATTTCTCATGCGGAGGGCGTGCTGAAGGCATCGAAGGTTGCGCCCTATACCGATTTCTTTGCGCACGGCATGGGGCTTATCACGCATGAGGCGCCGTTCCTGATGACCAATCATCCAGTCACCTATGAAGGCACCTATGCCGCAAAGCCGCTGGAGAAGAACATGGTGCTGTCGGTCGAGACGACCATGCTTCATCCGACACGGGGGTTCATCAAGCTGGAGGATACGCTGACGGTGACAGACAGCGGTTACGTGATGTTCGGCGATCGGGGTCGGGGCTGGAACAGGGGTGGTGCTTGAATCACGGACGACCGGCGCTGCCCCTCATCCGCCTGCCGGCACCTTCTCCCCGTATAGTGACGGGGAGAAGAGGGCAGCCGCACCCTCGGCGCCTATTTTTCGAGGTTGAAAACTAGCGAAAGCGTTCTTGAAGGCGTCTTTCTCCCCGTCACTATACGGGGAGAAATGTCCGGCAGGACAATGAGGGGCGGCGCTACCCGAGAACAAGTTCATGACTGCCCGGCGGCAGCAGCCTGAAATCCGGCAAGTCGCGCAGCGCCAGTTCAGGCCCAGCCGGCGAATAGACGACGAAGAGCTGCATCGGTCCGTCGCCGGTGTTGAGCGTCGAATGGAAGCGGCTCTCCGGCACGTAGATGGTGCAGCCGGGGCCGACCTTGGCGACCACCGGATTGCCTTGCTCGTCCTCGACCATCTGCTCGCCATGGCCGGAGATGACGAAGATGATTTCCTCGGCGCCGGGATGGTTGTGGCGGGTGTGGCCTTTGCCGGACGGCAGGTCGACGACGCCGCCCGAGAAACGCTCCGCGCCGTTCACTTCCGGCGCAACCGTCAATGCCAGCCGCCCCCAGTCGAAGCCGAAGGCGCTCACGTCCTGCGGGTATACGAACACCTTGCCCTTGTCGGCCATCGTCTCATCCCTTCCTTTTCCTCGCGGTCGCCTTCTGGCCGCCGATCGCGACGGCCTTGAAATCCGCGGTCTGCCTGGCGATCGCGGCCTCCGCCGGAAGCCGTTCCATCGAGCTGGCACCGTAAAAGCCGTGCAGCCCTTCGCACCTCTCGAGAATATAACGGGCATCGTCCGGCATCGAGATCGGCCCGCCATGGCAAAGCAGGATGACATCCTTGCGCACCGAACGAGCTGCGGCTGCGATGGCGTCGATCTCCTTCACGCAGTCGTCGAGCGACTTCGCCGAGGTGGCGCCGATCGAGCCGCCGGTGGTGACGCCCATATGGGCGACGACGATGTCGGCGCCGGCTTTTGTCATGGCGCGCGCTTCATCGGGGCTGAAGACGTAAGGCGTGGTCAAGAGATCGAGCTTGTGCGCCTCGGCGATCATCTCGACCTCGAGCCCGAAGCCCATGCCGGTCTCCTCGAAGCTTTGCCGCATCTGGCCATCGAACAGGCCGATGGTGGGAAAGTTCTGCACGCCCGAAAAGCCCATCGCCTTCAGCTCGGCCAGGAGCAGCGGCATGATGACGAAGGGGTCGGTGCCGTTGACGCCGGCCAGCACCGGCGTCTTCTTCACCACCGGCAGCACCTCGTAGGCCATTTCCTTGACGATCTCGTTGGCGTTGCCATAGGCGAGCAGGCCGGCGGCCGAGCCGCGCCCGGCCATGCGGTAACGGCCGGAATTGTAGATGATGATGAGGTCGATGCCGCCGGCCTCCTCGGCCTTGGCCGACAGGCCGGTGCCGGCGCCGCCGCCGACGATCGGCACGCCGTCGGCGATCATCTTGCGGAACTTTTCCAGGATTTTCTTGCGCGGTATGGCGGTCATGCTGGTCAGGTCTCACTTGCTGGCGATGTCAAGGAAGGCCGCAGTGGCGGCCTTGGCGAATTCCGGATCGTTGATGTGCAGCGGCAGGCGGGTCACGCGCCGCGTTGGGGTCGGCTTGATCGTGCGCTCGATGGCTTCGAACAGCGCGGCGTCGGCCTCCGGATCGAAGAAGGCGCCGCCTTCGATGTCGAGCGCCGAGACGCCCTTTTCGGGGATCAGGAAATGGACCGGACCCTGGCAACGGCTCAATCTGTCGCCGATCCATTGGCCGATCCTGCGGCATTCGTCCGCCGTCGTGCGCATCAGCGTCACATTGGAATTGTGTTCGTAGAACCGCCGTCCGCGATAGCGCTCGGGAATGGTCGGCGGCGCCCAGAAATTGACCATGTCGAGTGCGCCCACCGAGCCGACATAGGGCGGCTTCGTGCGAGCAATGGCGCCGAAGCGATCTTCGGTCGCCGGCAGTACGCCGCCGAACAGCAGGTCGCAAACCTCGGTGGTGGTGATGTCGATGACGCCGGCGAGCAGGCCAGAGTCGGCGAGCTTCTCCATGGTGCGGCCGCCAGTACCGGTGGCGTGGAAGACCATGCAGTCGTAGGTGGCGCGCAACTGATCGGCGATGGCTGTCACGCAAGGCGTGGTGACGCCGAACATGGTCAGGCCCAGCGATGGCTTGCCGTCGGCCGACGGCGCGGGCCTCGCTGCCATGCCGGCAATGGCCTGGGCGGCATTGTGCAGCACGATCCGTGACAGCCGGTTGAGACCCGCCATGTCGGTGACGGACGGCATCATGACGATGTCGGAGACGTCGACATAGGGCGCGGTGTCACCGGACGCGAGCGTCGAGACCATGATCTTGGGCAGGCCGAGCGGCAGGGTGCGCATGCCAGAGGTGATGATCGAGGTGCCGCCGCCACCGCCAATGCCGATCATGCCTGATATGTCGGTGCGCGACTGCGCGAATAGGGCGAAGGCAGCGGCCATCGCCGCCACCGACCTGCCGCGGTCGTCGATGCCCAGCACGGCATTGCGGCCCTCGGGATGGTGGCCCGCAACTTCCTCCGCGGGAACATCGACCGGCACGGTTGCGGCGCCTGTTCCGATATCGACACGGGTGACGGCGGCTCCGGTGGCGGCGATCGTGTCGGCCAGGAAGGCAAGTTCTTCGCCCTTGGTGTCGGCGGTGCCCACCACATAGATGCGCTTCATCGCGTTTCCCCGGTCCTGGCGTGCCCGGCGTCGTCGCCTGCCACTCTCTGCAAGCCGCTCGGCAGCGCCAAGGCCATTGCATTTTTTTGAGACGCGCGTATCGTATTGACATGAATGTCTCACGTCAACAAGCCGCAATGAACGATGACGCCGAGCGAGGGGTAAGCCAGGCGGCCGAACGCGGAGCGCGTGCCCGCACCAGACGGCTGATGCTGGAGACGGCGACGCGGCTGATGCAGGCCGGCGCCACGCCCTCGGTCAGCGAAGTGGCGGAAGCAGCCGAAGTGTCGCGCGCGACCGCCTATCGCTATTTTCCGAGCCAGGCGGCACTGGTGCAGGCGGTGGTCGACGAAGGGCTCGGTCCGATCCTGACATGGCATTCGACTTCCGCCGATCCGGAGCGCCGGGTCGCCGAATTGTTCGGTGCAGCGATGCCGCGCATCGAGGTCTTCGAGGCGACATTCAAGGCGGCGCTAAAACTGTCGCTCGAACAGTGGGCTCAGCGGCAGGCGGGTACGCTGGGCGGCGAGCCGCAATTTACCCGCGGCCATCGCGTCGAGCTTTTGAAGGACGCGATCGCTCCCCTCAAGGGCCAATTGCCGCCGCGCGAATTCAAGCGCCTGGCGCAGGCGCTGTCGCTGATGTTCGGTGTCGAGGCGCTGATTGTGCTGAAGGACATTTGGGGACTCGACAGCCGCAAGACGATGTCGGTGACGCAATGGGCGGCCGGCGCCCTAGTGCGGGCAGCGGTGGCGGAATCGGTGAACGATGGAGGTGGGATCGCGCGGGCGGCGGTCGCCAAATAAACGCGAATCTGGTTCGACCAGATAGGGAAGCCAGCTACACATAGTAATTGTGCTGACACAACCAAAACAAGACCCTTATGTATCAAGGAGTAGGAAAATTAAAGTAAAACAGGCAGATACCGCTACAAATGGCTTGTCGAGCCGCTGCTGATCGCAGAAGAAAGAGCTTGACGTGCATTTGAAATTGGTAATACCAGATCAGGACCGATAAAGCGGATCGAAAGTGAGGGCTGCGATCCATTTTCCGGCCGGGCGAGGAGGCCCAGAACCGGAAATGTGCCACCACGGGAGGAACTACCAGGGCCGGCCTCGCTGCCGGCTCGCATGACACGGTAGAATGCGCACAAGGGAGGAAATCATTATGCGCAAGACAATGACCAGCCTGCTTGCTGGTATCGGCTTAGTGCTCGCCTGCGGAACGTCCGTCTACGCGCAGGAGAAGGAACTCACCATCTTCTGGGCGGAATGGGATCCGGCCAACTATCTGCAGGAACTCGGCAACGAGTACGAGAAGGAAACGGGCGTCAAGATCACGGTGGAAACCACGCCCTGGCCCGACTTCCAGACCAAGGCCTTCACCGAGTTCAACGCCCATGGCGACGCCTATGATATGGTCGTCGGCGACTCGCAATGGCTCGGTGCCGGTTCGACCGGTGGCCACTATGTCGACCTGACCGACTTCTTCAACAAGCACAAGCTGGGCGAGGTGATGGCGCCGGCCACGGTGAAGTACTATGCCGAATATCCGGGCGGCAGCAGCAAGTACTGGGCCATTCCGCTCGAAGGCGACGCCGTCGGCTGGTCCTATCGCAAGGACTGGTTCGAAGACCCCAAGGAAAAGGAAGCCTTCAAGGCCAAATATGGCTACGATCTCGACGTGCCGAAGGATTTCAAGGCGCTGCGAGACATCGCCGAATTCTTCCACCGGCCGGATCAGAAACGTTACGGCATCGCCATCTACACCGACAATTCGTATGACGCGATGGCAATGGGCTTCGAAAACGCGCTGTTCTCCTTTGGCGGCGAGCTGGGTGACTATAAGACCTACAAGGTCGATGGCTTCATCAACTCCGACAAGGCGATCGCGGCGCTCGACGCCTACAAGGAACTCTACACGTTCACGCCTCCGGGCTGGGCGAAGTCGTTCTTCGTCGAGGACAACCAGGCGATCACCGAAAACCTGGCCGCGATGAGCATGAACTACTTCGCGTTCTTTCCCTCGCTGATCAACGAGGCGTCGAACCCGAACGCCAAGAACACCGGCTTCTTCGCCAATCCTGCCGGACCTGACGGCGACCAGTTCGCCGCCCTTGGCGGTCAGGGCATCTCCATCGTTTCCTACTCGCAGAAGCAGGAAGAGGCGGTGAAGTTCCTCGAATGGTTCATCAAGGACGAGACCCAGAAGAAGTGGGCAGCGCTTGGCGGCTACACCTGCAGCGCAGCCGTGCTCAAGTCGGAGGAATTCCAGAACGCCACACCTTACAACAAGGCCTTCTACGAGACCATGTTCAAGGTGAAGGACTTCTGGGCGGTGCCTGAATACGCAGAACTGCTGCAGCAGCTCAACCAGCGCATCTACCCCTACGTGATCGGCGGACCTGGAACCGCCAAGGAAACGCTGGACGCGCTGGCCGCCGACTGGAACGCGACCTTCAAGAAATACGGCCGCGGCCAATAAAAGTCATGCCTGACGGAGGAGGCCTTCGCGCCTCCTCCGTTTGTCTTTTAAGAATCTGGAGCAGGGTTTTGGCGACCACGATGATCACGACGCTGGACAGGTCCTCCCGGGCCGCTGCCCGCGGCCTCAGCGACATTTCGATCCGCAATCTCTTCATCATCCCGACGATCCTGTTCTTGATCGTCTTCAACATCTTCCCGCTGATCTATTCGCTGGGCTATTCCTTCACCGATTTCCGCGCCTCGACCAATGCGCCGGCGAATTTCATCGGGCTGCAAAATTATCGCGACCTGCTCAACGATCCCTACGTCTGGTCGAACTTCGCCATCACCGCGAAATACGTCATCATCTCGGTCGCCGGGCAGCTGCTCGTCGGTTTCGGCGTCGCCATGCTACTCAACCGCGACATTCCGCTGAAGGGATTGCTGACGACGCTGCTCCTGCTGCCGATGATGCTGTCGATGGCGGTGGTCGGCCTGTTCTGGAAGCTGCTCTACGACCCCTCCTTCGGCATCATCAACTACGCGCTCGGCCTCGGCACCTTCGAATGGCTGTCGGATCCGAACATGGCGCTTTATGCGGTGGCGCTGACCGACATCTGGATGTGGTCGCCCTTCGTCATGCTCTTGTCGCTGGCCGGTCTCTCGGCGGTGCCGAAGCATCTCTACGAAGCCGCCGCCATCGATCGTGCCGGGCCGTTCTACACCTTCTTCCGCATCACGCTGCCGCTGGTCGCGCCGATCCTGATGATCGCGGTCATCTTTCGCACCATGGAAGCGTTCAAGACCTTCGACCTTGCCTACATCCTGACCAGCCAGCCGACGGCCGAACTGATCTCGATCCGGCTCTACAAGATGGCGTTCCAGGAATGGCAGACCGGGCGCTCCTGCGCGATGGCCTACATCGTGCTGATCATGGTGCTGGCGATCACCAACATCTATGTGAAGTACCTCAACAAGGTGAAGGAGCGCTGAGATGGCCGCCGTCCGCACTTCTTCCGAAATCGGCTTCAACCGTGCGGCAATCGTCGCGGTGCTGGTGGTGACGATCATCTTCCTGGCGCCGATCTACTGGATCGCCTCGACGGCGTTCAAGCCGCGCAATCTCGCGACGACCATCCCGCCGACGGTGGTGTTCCAGCCGGAAATCTCGCCCTTCGTCAAGCTGTTCGCCAAGCGTTCGCAACTGCGTAGTCCGCCGACGCCGGAAGAGTATGCGGCGGCTCCGTGGTGGGAACGCGTCGTCTTCAATGGCGGCGAAAAAATCGTTCGCGACGGCAAGGGCGAGGTGCAGTGGTCGGGCTATCCGAGCCGGTTCATGAACTCGCTGATCGTCGCCATCACCTCGACGGTGCTGGCCGTCGGCATGGGCACCTTCACCGCCTACGGGTTTTCGCGCTTCAGGGTGAAGGGGGAGGCGGACCTGCTGTTCTTCATCCTGTCGACGCGCATGCTGCCGCCGGTGGTGGTCGCCATCCCGATGTTCCTGATGTACCGGGCAGTCGGCCTCAACGATTCCCACCTCGGCCTGATTATCCTCTACACCGCCTTCAACCTGTCCTTCTCGGTCTGGCTGATGAAAGGGTTCATGGACGAGATCCCGAAGGAATATGAGGAGGCGGCGCTGGTCGACGGCTACACGCGCATGGAAGCCTTCTTCAAGATCGTGCTACCCGAGGCAGCAACCGGCATCGCCGCGACCGCCGTCTTCTGCTTTATCACGGCGTGGAACGAATATGCCTTTGCGCTGATCATGACCAGCCGCCGTGCCCAGACAGCACCGCCGTTCATCCCCAGCCAGGTCGGTTCCGGCCTGCCGGACTGGACGGTGATCGCTGCTGGAACCTTCCTGTTCCTGCTGCCGGTCGCGATCTTCACCTTCCTGCTTCGCAACCATCTGTTGCGCGGCATGTCGTTCGGAGCGATCCGCAAATGAGCTTTCGCGCCATCAACCAGAAATACCTGGAACCCGGCTCGCAGATATTGATGGTGCTCGGCATCATCGCCCTCTGCCAGCCCTGGAACATGCTGCTGCACAGCTATGGCGTGACCATCATCCTGATCGGGCTGATCGGCTTCAACATCACGTCGAAGATCGCGCCGGAGGAAGAGGCCGGCACCGGTCATGGCGCAGATGCGCAGGCGCGAAATCCGGGAGCACAGCATTGACCCAGATCGAGCTTCGCGGCGTGCAGAAATATTTCGGCGCCGTCCAGGTCATCAAGGACCTCAACCTCAAGATCGACGACAACGAGTTCATCGTGTTGCTCGGCCAGTCCGGCTGCGGCAAGACGACGACGCTGCGCGCGATTGCCGGGCTGGAGACGATCGACGGCGGCGATATCCTGATCGACGGCAAGCCGGTGCAGCATCTCAAGGCTGCCGACCGCGACATCGCCATGGTGTTCCAGTCGTTCTCGCTCTATCCGCATATGAGCGTCTACGAGAACATCGCCTTTCCACTGCGCGCGACGCGCAAGAGCAAGGCCGAGATCGACCAGGAAGTGCGCTCGGTCGCCAAGACGCTGCAGATCACGGACTTGCTGGCGAAGAAGCCGTCGGCGCTGTCGGGCGGCGACATGCAGCGCGTCGCCATCGGCCGTGCGCTGGTGCGGCGTCCCAAGGCGATGCTGATGGACGAGCCGATCGGCGCGCTCGATGCCAAGCTGCGCGAGGAGATGCGGGCCGAGATCAAGCGGCTGCACATTAAGCAGGGCTCGACCAGCATCTATGTCACGCACGACCAGATCGAGGCGATGAGCCTCGCCGACCGTATCGTCATCATGCATGAGGGCGTGCTGCAGCAGGTCGGCTCGCCGGACGACGTCTATTCGCATCCGGCCAATCTGTTCGTGGCGCAGTTCGTCGGCAGCCCGGTGATGAACGTCGCCGAGGCGTCGGTCACCGAGAAGGCCTCGGCCGCCTCGGTCACGGTCGGTGACGCGACCACCGGCTTCGAGTTCCCGCGCGCGCTTCTGTCGAAGCTCAACGGTCATGCCGGCGGCAAGCTGGCGCTCGGCATCCGGCCGGAAGGGGTCATCGTGCGCCATGAGGCGGCGGACGGCTTCCTGCCGGTCGAGACGCAGATCGTCGAGCCGCTCGGATCCTTCGACATCGTCGACATCAAGGTCGGCTCCAGGATGCTGCGCGCGCGCACCAAGAGCGGCTTCGTCAGCGGGCCGGGCGAAAAGGTCTTCGCCAGGATCGATCCGGCGCAGGCGCATTTTTTCGACGTGGCGAGCGGCAGGTCGCTCGGAGTGAGACTCTGATGGCCCACATCCAGCTGAAAAACATCTCGAAGAGCTTCGGCAATCACACTGCGCTCATCGGGCTCAATCTGGAGATCGCCGACGGCGAGTTCTTCGTGCTGCTCGGCGAGACCGGCGCTGGCAAGACGACGACGTTGCGGATGATCGCGGGTCTCGAGAAGCCGAGCGAGGGGCAAGTCTTCATCGACGGTGTCGACGTTGCCGACTGGGGCGCCGCCGAGCGCGACGTGGCGCTGGTGCTGCAGCAATATTCGCTCTATCCGCGCTACACGGTTCGCGAGAACCTCGAATTCCCGCTGAAGCCGAAGATCCGTCGGCTGCCCGACGCCGAGATCAAGGATCGCGTCGACCGCGCGGCCAGGACGTTGCGCATCGAGCATCTGCTTGACCGCAAGACCGACCGGCTCTCGGGTGGCGAGATGCAGCGCGTCTCCATCGGCCGCGCCATCGTGCGCAAGCCGCGCGTATTCCTGATGGACGAGCCGCTGTCGGCGCTCGACGCCAAATTACGCGAGGCGTTGCGCACCGAGTTGAAGAATTTGCAGATGCAACTCGGCGCCACCTTCCTGTTCGTCACCCACGACCAGATCGAGGCAATGTCGATGGGCGACAAGGTCGGCGTGCTCAACCATGGCCGCATCGTCCAGACCGGGACGCCGCAGGAGATCTACAACAACCCGCGCGACACCTATGTGGCGAGCTTTGTCGGTTCGCCGCCGATGAACCTCATCGACGGCAGGCTGGTCGACAACCGCGCAGTGATGGCGCCAATGAATTTCGAACTGCCGTTCTCAGGGGGAGCCAGGACTTCTTGGGGGTTAGACACGGGCGGTGCGACCGACGGTCGCCCGCTCGTCTTCGGCATCCGTCCCGAGGACGTCTATCTGGAGAGCGGGGCGCCGGTCGAGGCGCGTGTCCATGATGTCGAGAACCATGGCGTCGAAAAAATCCTGACGCTCAGGGTCGGCGACACCATGCTGCGCGCCACGGTACCGGCGAGGACTGATGTCGAGATCGAGCAGCCGGTGCGCTTTGCCTGGAACCCGGACAAGGTGGTGCTGTTCGACAAGGGCAGTGGCGTGAGCCTGCGTCACGCCAGTTAGCAGCGAGCTTTTGCGCGAAGGCTTCGCAAAGAACCGCTGGCGCTATTTCGGGAAGTAGGTCTCGTAAGGCGTGTCGTTGATCAGCAGGATCACGCATTCAGTGTCCGACAGGCAGGCGTCGTCATGCATCTCATTGGCCTTCTGCGTCCAATAGGATCCTGGAGGCAACTCAACCTTGGTCGCTTCGCCGCCGTCCATCTGCCAATGCGCCCAGAGCCCCTTTATGACGACCGCGCGATAGTCCGCTGTGTGCGCGTGAACGGGCGCGCGCCAGTTGCCGGGAACCTTGAGCAAAGTCCCCGCCGGGCCTTTGGCCCGTTCGCCCCATAGCGGCCCGAGCCGATGCGGCTGGTCAGGCACTTCGGCGACATAGGGAATCTTTTCGGCAGGCAGGTAGCTGTCTTCAAGGGCAAATGCCCGTCCCGGAATGAAGGACAGAGCGGCGAGGGCAAACAATACAGAACGTCTGGCCATAGCGGGTTCCTCCGTCGGCCAGATTATTCCCGGGACGTCGCCGGGCAATGACGCTCCGTCCAAAAGGCTTGGCAATTCCTCCAGGGCAGGGGGCGGCTCCGCCGCTTCTAGGACTCGTCGTCGCTGCTGCCGGTGTTGCGCAGATGGCTCGGCGCCACGCCCATCACCCGCTTGAAGGCGCGGCTGAAGGAGGCTTCCGAATCGTAGCCCAGTTTCGCCGCGGCGACGGATACCCTCATGCCATCGCGGGCCAGCCATTGCCGTGCCTGGTGCATGCGCACGCGCAGGACATATTTGGCCGGCGTCTCGCCGACCACGGTGGCGAAGCGTTGGGCGAAGGCGGAGCGCGAGGCCCCCATCATCCGTGCGAGCGCCTCGACCGTCCAATCCTGGTTCGGCTGCAGGTGAATAGCGGCCAGCACCTTGCCGACATCCGGGTTCCTGACCGCGGCGATCCATCCGGTGGCGTCGCCGCAGCCGTTCTCGACCCAAGAGCGGATGATCGTGGCGGCAAGCACATCGGCAAGGCGCGCCAGGATGCCGCCGGAGCCAACCCGGTCCATCGTCACCTCGCCCGCCATGGCGTCGAGCAGATGCTGGATGCCCGGCGCATTCGCCATCAGCTCATGCGCGCGCATCAGGTCGGGCATCATGTCCAGAAGCGGATGCGATCCATCGAGGTTGAAATGCATGCTGCCGCAAAACAGCAAGGTCTTGGGGCCGCGACACTCGTTGGAGACGTCGTAGATGTTCTCGCAAACCGGTTCGATGCTGTAGCGGCCGATCGGCACGGCGGGCACCCCCGGCGCGCTGGCCAGAACGTGCTCGTCGCCGCGCGGGATCAGCAGCGCATCGCCCACCGTCAGCTCGATCCATTCCTTCGCCGGCGAGAACAGCCAGCAGCCCTGCTGGCCGATGAAGTGGAAGCGCGCAGCCTTCTGCGCCGGAAAGGAAACCGCCCACGGCTCACCGAGGACGCAGCGGCCATAGTCGACGCCATCGAGCCGCAAGCCGCGCAGCATGTCGCTCAGCGGATCGCCGGAACCTGGTAACGTCGATTTGGACGAATTGTAATTCATTCCGGTGTTTCTAGCATGGAAACTCCAGACAGTCACTCCCATGTTGCAGTGCAGCCAATGGTGCGCCGCAACCAGACCGGAGATCCATCATGACCGAGCCCGCCGCAGGCGTCATCGACGCTACTGCTCTCGACTCTTCCGAAACCGAGGAACGATCCGAACCGGCGTGGGGCGCGGTGGTGTCGCTGGCGCTCGGCGTGTTCGGCCTGGTGACCGCCGAATTCCTGCCCGCCAGCCTGCTGACGCGGCTGGCGCAGGATCTCGGCATCACCGAGGGTGCGGCCGGGCAGGCGGTGACGGCGACGGCCGTCGTCGGGGCGATCGCGGCGCCGACCATGGCCATCGTCACCAAGCGGCTCGACCGCAGGCTGGTCATGTGGGGGCTGACGGTGCTGCTGATCGTCTCGAACCTGCTCGCCGCCTTCGCGTCGTCGCTTCCTGTGCTGCTTGCGGCCCGCGTCGTTCTTGGCGTCGCCCTCGGCGGCTTCTGGTCGATGTCGGCGGCGATGGCGATGCGGCTGGTGCCGATGCGACTGATGCCGCGCGCCATGTCGATCATCCTCACCGGCGTTTCGGTCGCCACCGTCACCGCGGCCCCGGTCGGCGCCTATGTCGGTGATGTCTGGGGCTGGCGGACCGCCTTCATGATCGCGGCGATCGTCGGCGCGCTGGCGCTCTTGGTGCAGATCGCAACGCTTCCGAAGTTGCCGCCGGCCGGCGTGGCAAGCTTCGGCACCTTGCTGGAGGTGCTGAAGCGGCCGATGATCAGGGTGGCCTTGCTGGTCGTGCTGCTGGTCGCTTCGGGACACTTTGCCGGCTTCACCTATGTGCGCCCGTATCTAGAGCAGGTTCCCGTCCTGCCGATCGAAACGATCTCGCTCGTGCTTCTGGCCTACGGCATCGGCGGCTTCTTCGGCAATTTCGCCGGCGGCTTCATGGCCGAGCGCAGCCTCAAGGCGGCGGTCGGCCTGGCGCCCCTGCTCATCGCACTGTCGGCCCTGGTGTTACTCACGCTCGGCGCCTCGCCGGTGATGGCGGCAATCGCGGTCGCCGCCTGGGGCTTTGCCTTCGGCGCGGTGCCGGTCGGCTTGCAGACCTGGCTGGTGCGCGCCGCACCCGACCAGGCCGAGAGCGCCGGCGGGCTGATGGTGGCGACGTTCCAGGTGGCGATCGCGCTGGGCGCCGTCTTCGGCGGATTGCTGGTCGATCACGCCGGCGTCGCCAGCGCCTTTGCCTATTGCGGAACGGCGACGATGCTGGCGGCCCTGGTGGCCTTCCTGCTCGGCCCGAAGCGCGTAAGCTAGGTCAACTGTCGACGCTCGACGCCTTCCACCATCGATCGGCCCGATACCCGGCTACGGGTTTCGGGCTGAAATCGCCGCCACGAAACGCTTCAGGCTGTGCTCGACATAGGCGGTCAGCTCCCTATCGGGGTCAAAGCTCCACCACAGCAGCGAGCCCTGCCAGTGCGACGCCATCAGCAGGCCGATATCCCCGGGCATGTCGGGCACATCGGCGAAGCAGCCGGCGAGCGCCTTGCTGAGCACCGCCTTCCAGGCGGCGCCGCGCGCCCGCAGCACGGGATCGCGCAGATCCTCGCGCAGGACGAGCAGACCTTCAGCACAGGATTCGATATCGCCGTAGTCCTCGGACAAGGCGACCAGCAACTGGATGGCCCCGGCCGGAGTTTTGGGAGCCGAGCCGGCAAGCTCCTCGGTTTTCCGGTCGAGCCCATCCCAGGCGTAAAGCAGGGTGCGTTGCTTCAGCTGTGCCTTGCTCTTGAAGCGCTGCACCAGCGTCGCCCCCGAAAGACCGCATGCCCGTGCCAGTCGCTCGAAAGTCAGCGCTTCCGGGCCATCGGCATGGATCAGCCGGTACGCGGCCTCCAGCACCTGCTCGTCGGGTTGGGTTTTTGGCCGGGTCATCTTGACATCCATTCATTAACGAATGATCATTTATAAATGATTGGCGAAGCGAAAGCCAGTCCGGTTTGTTTCGATGAGTCGTTTTTTGGGAGGGTTTCATGACGCTTGAAGGAAAAGTCGCGCTTGTCGCCGGCGCAACGCGCGGCGCGGGCCGCGGCATAGCGGTCGAACTGGGTGCGGCTGGCGCCACCGTCTATGTGACCGGCAGGTCGACGCGCGGCAATCCATCCGAATATGCCCGTCCTGAAACCATCGAGGAGACGGCGGAACTGGTGACTGCGCAAGGCGGTAAGGGCATCGCCGTCCGGGTCGATCACCTGATCGCCGAGGAGGTACGCGAGCTGGTCGAGCGCATCCGCGCCGAACAGGGCCACCTCGACATCCTGGTCAACGACCTGTGGGGCGGCGAAAAACTGTTCGAATGGAACAAGCCGGTCTGGGAGCACAATCTCGACAACGGCTTGCGCCTGCTGCGCCTGGCGATCGACACGCATTTGATCACGGCGCACCATGCGCTGCCGCTGCTGATCGAGCGGCCGGGCGGACTGCATGTCGAAGTCACCGACGGAACTGCCGAATACAATGCCGACCACTACCGGCTGTCGCCCTTCTATGATCTCGCCAAGGTCGCGGCGACGCGCATGGCATGGGCGCACGCCAAGGACCTCGCGCCGCATGGCGCTACTTCGGTTTGCCTGACGCCGGGCTGGCTGCGGTCCGAAATGATGCTGGAGGCGTTCGGCGTCACCGAAGAGAACTGGCGCGACGCGACCGCGAAGGTGCCGCACTTCATCATCTCGGAGACGCCGCGCTTCATTGGCCGCGCGATAGCGGCACTGGCGGCGGACCCGGAGCGCTCACGCTGGAACGGACAGTCGCTGTCCAGCGGCGGGCTGGCGCAGGTCTATGGCTTCACTGATCTCGACGGCTCACGCCCGGATGCTTGGCGCTATGTTCCGGAAGTTCAGGACGCCGGCAAGCCGGCCGACGCGACGGGATACCGGTAGAAGAGCGCGAACCGCTTCGGCGTCAGGCAGAGCGGCCGTCGAAATCGATCGCTGGCACTATGGCAAGGTCGATATCGTCGAGGCAGTTGATGTTGATGTAGGCGCTGCGTTCGCTCCCTTCGCTGACGTCCTCGGCGAAAGGGTGGATGCCGCAGGTCCGGCAAAAGCGATGGGCGATTGCCTTGCTGCCGAATGTGTAGCGGCCGAGATCGTCGCCCCAGGCGAGCATCCGCAATTTCTGGTGCGGCACGGCCCACAGCAGCGCGCCCTTGCGCGAGCAGATCGAGCAGTTGCAGCGCACGGCACCGCCAAGCTCGCCCTCCACCTCGAACGCCACCTTGCCGCAATGGCAGCTGCCTTTGTGGAGCATCGTGTCTTCCTTTCTCGTCGCTTCGGCAGGTGCAAACGCAGGCTTACCGGGTTATCCCTTCGCGTAGGCCACAAGCTGGCCGCTGCCTTAAAGACGTTGCAGCCTTCCGGAGTCCGACACCGAAAATGCCATCCGCCCGCGACCGTCTCGAAACCATCCTTTCGCGCCTTGCCGATCGGGCCGCGGATGAGAAGGTCTACACGAAGTTGTATGTCGAGGCAGCGCGCGCAGCGGCTGATGCGGCCGACGCCCGCCGAGAGGCCGGCGTGAGCCTTGGACCGCTCGACGGTGCGATCGTCTCGATCAAGGATCTGTTCGACGTTGCCGGCGAGCCGACCACGGCAGGCTCGCTCATGCTGGCCAATGCAGCGCCTGCGCCGCGCGATGCCGTTATCGTGCGGCGGCTGCGGCAAGCCGGAGCGGTCATCTTCGGCAAGACCAACATGACCGAGTTCGCCTTCACCGCGATCGGCGACAATCTGCACTACGGCATACCGGGCAACGCGACCGATGCCAGCTTGATCCCAGGCGGCTCGTCGTCCGGCGCCGGCGTTGCGGTAGCCGAAGATACGAGCGAGATCTCGATCGGCTCGGACACCGGCGGCTCGGTGCGCATTCCGGCCTCGCTCAATGGCGTCGTCGGGTTCAAGCCGACGGGGCGGCGCGTGCCGCGCGACGGGGCGTTTCCGTTGTCGGCGACGCTGGACTCGATCGGACCGCTCGCCCGCAGCGTCGCCCAATGCGCGGCTGCCGACGCGGTGATGGCCGGTGAGGAGCCTGCCCTGCTGATTCCGGCCTCGCTTGCCGGCCTGCGCATCGGCATTCCGCGCGGCGTGCTGTTCGACGAGACTGAAGGTGAGGTGGCGACAGCGTTCGATGGGTGCCTTCGCAAGGTCGAGCTGGCCGGCGCACGGGTCGCGGACCTGTCGATCGACGATTTGCTGGCAGACATGCGCGCGGCGACCAAGCGGAGCACAATCGCGGCGATGGAAGGCGCCGAAGTCCATGCCGAGTGGCTGGCGACGGGCGCATCGGTCCCGGTCGACCCACATGTCAGCGGACCCTTGTCGCGCGCACTCGCCGTTCCCGCGTCCACCTATATCAGGACAATCCGCCGCCGAACGGCGTTGGCCGCCGCCATGGACGAGCGGCTGGCGTCGATCGATGTGCTCGCCTTGCCGACGACGCCTATCGTTGCACCGTCGATCGCCGCCATGGCCGGCGACGAAGCGCTGCGCGGCAGGGCAGAGGGGCTCTTGCTGCGCAACACGCAGGTCGCCAATCAATTCGACCTCTGCGCCATCTCGCTGCCGATGCCGGGAATGGCGCGACCGGTTGGGCTGATGCTGGTGGCGCGCAATGGCCATGACCATCATCTGTTGCGGATTGCTGCTGAAGTGGAGTCACGGCTGGCCGCCTGATCGACAGCCCACAGCAAAGTCGGGGAATTAACGCGGCGAGCAATGTTTGCGCTCGCTCGCCTTGGCGGCGCGTTCGATGCGGGTGGCGACCAGCCAGGGCAGATCGTATTCCTCGCCGCGATGCTGGATCGATCCTCTGACGACGATCTTTCCCGCGTAAAGCCTGTCCGAGTGATCGGCTGCGGCTCTATCCAGCACCGACAATCGGTTGGTGTCGATCGCCACGCCCTCAATAACCTTACCGGCGGCGATGCATCTGTGCGTCGGCCGGAAAGCGGCGCCGGTATTGCTGGACCACTTCCGGGTTGCGCAAATTGACCGGCAATTTGTTGGCCAGCACCAGCAGCGCCTCGCCGGCGGCGCCGGTGCCCATGCGCATCATCGATTCCTCGGTGATCCCGGCCATATGCGGGGTGATGATGACATTGTCGAAGCCGAAATAGGGGTGGCCGGGCGGCAGCGGCTGCGTCGCAAAGACATCGAGCGCCGCGCCGCCGATGCGACCTTCCCGCAAGGCCTCGATCAGCGCGTCATCGTCGACCACCGGCCCGCGTGAGACGTTGATCAGCAGCGCACTCGGCTTCATGCGGGCGATGCGCTCGCGGCTGACCAGGCCGCGCGTCTCCTCCGTCAGCGGGCAGCACAGAACGATGATGTCGCTCTGCTCGACCAGCGCGTCGATCGACAGGAAACCGACCCTGTCGGGCGCCGGCCGCATGCTGCGCGTCGTCGCCACGACGTTGAGGTCGAAGCCGTGCGCGGCGATGTGGCCGACCGCCTGGCCGACGGCGCCGAGGCCGACAATGCCGACGGTCTTGCCGGCGAGTTCGCTGTTGGCGTTGGCGTGCTCGCGGCCGGCGAGCCAGCCCTTTGCGCGCAGATCGCGGTCAACCATGCGAAAGCGTCGAAAGAGGGCCAGCGTCACGAACATCACATGTTCGGCGACCGAGCGCGCGTTGACCGCCGGCACGTTCGCCACCAGCACGCCCGCGGCGGTGGCCGCCTCCATCGGGATCATGTCGAGGCCGGCGCCATGTCGGATCGCGGCGCGCAGCTTCGCAGCGCCTTCGAAAAGCGCCGGCGGCAGAGGCGCGCGGACAATGACGATGTCGGCGTCCTTGGCTTCTGCGGCGAGCGTCCTGGCATCGAGGGCGGAGGCGACGACGAGCCTGCCGGCCCCGACCAGCATGGCCGTGGCGCGCGGGTGCAGCGGATGCGTCGACAGGATTTTGGGCATCTTTCGCGTCAGGCCTTTTCGAGCACCGGGCTCGGAGGCTCGGCCGCCTTGCCGCCGATCAGCCCTTTCCAATAGCTCTCCGCGCCCTGCAGGTGGGCGCTCATCAGCGCCTGGGCGAGATTGCCGTCGCGGCGCAGCAGCGCCTCGTAGATCTGGATGTGCTCGGCATGCGAGCGCACGCTGCGTTCGGGATCGTTGAAATAGATCGGCAGGCGCAGCTCCCCCATCAGATAGTAGACGCTGCAGATGTTGTGGAAGACGCTGTTCTTGGTGGCGCGCACGATCTCGAGGTGGAATTCGCGGTCTTCCCTGGCGAGGCCCTCGCCGGCCGCGATGCGTTCCTCCGAAGCCTTCAGGATCTCGCGCAGCCGTTCGAAATTCTCCTCCGTGGCGCGCGAGCATGCGAGCTCGGCCGCCTTGATCTCGTGGATCTTGCGCAATTCGACCGTTTCGTAGATCTGCACCGGATCGAGCGGCAGGCCCGCGCGGGCGAAAAGCGCTAACGCTTCTACGCTGGCCTGCTTGGTATCGACATAGATGCCGGATTTGGCGCGGCGCTCGACGATGCGCATGGCTTCGAGGATCGCCAGCGCCTCGCGGATCTGGCCGCGGCTGACGCCGAAATGCTCCGCCAGTTCACGCTCCGACGGGGTTCGGCCTGTCTCCTTGTCCGAGTTGGAGAACAGATAGGCGGCGAGTTCGGCGAGAAGGTTCTTTTCTTTCATCGTCAGCAGCGTTGCGCGTGCGCCTCCAGGAATCGTTCCGAAAGGGTGAATCCCAAACCAGGCTTTTCAGGGATCGCTATCATACCGTCCTTTGCTTCGACAGTCTCTTCGATAAGATCATGGATCATCGGGTTGGCGCCGAGCGAATATTCGACTGTGAAGCTCGCCGGCGAAGCAGCGCAGACATGCAGCCCGGCAAAGAAGCAGGGCGCGCCGGCCCACAGATGCGGCGCAAAACGCAGGTTGAAGGCACTGGCGATGGTGCCGATCTTCATCGCCTCGCTGATGCCGCCGCAAAAGGCCGGATCCGGCTGGAAGATGTCGGCGGATTTCAACACCGCGAGATCGCGAAAGGCATAGCGGGTCGCCTCGCTCTCGCCGGCAGCGATCGGGATGGAGCCGCTGGCGCGTACCTCCGCCATGCCGGGCTTGTCGTCGGCAATGACCGGCTCCTCGAACCAGGCCAGGTCGAGATCGGCGGCGAGATGCATGAAGCGCTTGGCCTCGGCGACCGTATAGGTGCCATGCGCGTCGACCATCAGCTCGACATCGGGGCCGAGCGCCTGCCTGGCGGCGCGGACGCGGGCGGCGGAAATATGCGGGGCGCCGTCCATGGCGCCGATGCGCATCTTCAGCGCCTTGAAGCCGCCCTTGGCGATGTAGGATTTGAGCTGGTCGCCGATGGCGTCGGCGGCAGCCCAGCCGCCGGACGCATAGGCCTGCATGCGCTCGACCTTGCGGCCGCCGAGCAGTCGCCACACCGGCTGGCCCAGCGACTTGCCGAGAATGTCCCAGAGCGCGATGTCGACGGCGCTGATCGCGGCCACACTCAAGCCGCGCCGCGCCAGTTGCGGCATGGCATGGCCGCCGTGGGCCGCGGTCTCGTGGCGCACGCCGTTATAGAGCATCTCCCAGATGACGCCGATGTCGGCCGGGTCGCGGCCGATCAACTGCGGGGCGACCTCGTGGTTCAGCATGTGGACGAGGGCGCCGTAGCTGCCGGCGCTGCCGGCGGCGTTCTTGCCTTCGCCCCAGCCGACCAGGCCGTCATCGGTCTCGATGCGCAGGATGGCGGCGTCGAACGTCGTCACCTGGCCGAAGTCGCTGCGATGCTGCCGCGCGACTTCGATCGGTATGCGAACCCACCATGCCTGGATCGTCTTGATGCGCATGTTCTTTCCCGGCCCCGCCGCCGGCAGGCGGAAGGGCTCATTCCCAGTCGGAGCGGCTACTTGATCAGCGGCAGCAGGGTTTCGGCGGTGATGCGCATCTGGTCGGTGTAGAATTTCTCCGTCAGCACGCTGGAGCCGTGGTCCTGGATGAACTTCAGCTGTTCGGGCGAAATGTCGACCGGGTGGCGCTCGACCATTTCGGGATAGGGTGCTGCCGGCGTGCGGTCGACGGGCGCCACGAACTCGTTGGTCAGTGCGCCGTCATAGCCGACTTCCTTCAGCGTGCGCACGATCTTCGGCCAGTCGATCTGGCCGAGGCCGGCGGCGAAGCGGTTGTTGTCGGCGACGTGGAAGTCGAACAGGCGCTTGCCGACCTGTCGGATGGCGTCATAGACGTTAAATTCTTCCATGTGGATGTGGTAGGCGTCGAGGCAGACGCCGCATTCAGGGCTGACCGCGTCGGCCAAGGCGAGGGCCTGGGCGCCGCGGTTGAACAGATAGGTCTCGAAGCGGTTGAGCGGCTCGACCGCGATCTTGACACCGACCTTCTTGGCATGGGTGAAGCATTCCCTGGTGGCGTCGACCACCCATCCCCACTCTTCCTCCTCGGTGCCGTCAGGCACCACCTTGCCGACGGTGGCGGGAACCAGCGTGATGATCTCTCCGTCGAGCTCGCTGATCATGGTGAGCACGTCCTTGACGTACTGAACCGAGCGCTCGCGCTGACCCTGGTCCTTGGCGGCAAGGTTGCGCTCGCCCAGCATCAGCGTCACCGCGCCCCAGCAGCGAATGCCGTGCTCCTTCAAGAGCGCGCGCGTTTCCTTGGTCTTGTATTGCTCGGGTTCGCCGGAAATTTCGATCGACTCGTAGCCGAATTTCTTGATGCGCTTCAGCGTCGTTTCCAACGGCTCCGCCCGCATCCAGTTGTGTGTCGAAAGATGCATGGTCTATCCTTCCCAGAATTCGCCTGCCACGTTTCCCACGGCGTCCTCCAGCGAGGCCTGCCGCATGATTCCTCCCCAGCGGCGTTCCAGTGTTTTTTGACGAACTGGTTCGACCAATTGGGCCTGATGGCAGGTCTACAGCAAATTCCCCTGAACGGCAAGAAGTCGCGATCCGCAACTCGCCGAGCTGGTTATTATATTGATTATATTAACGTATTTTCATAGTTTGTGATTGCGAACGATCCTGCTGGAGCGCGTTCCGCCGCTTGACCGATCGGCCGTATTTGGTAATACCAGAATGGCGACACAAACAAGTGTCTGCGTGAAAACATCAAACGGGCTGGCCCTGCTTCCAATCGGCGCTATGCTTGGTCGTGACATGAGAGAGGGAGGATGCCGATGCCGTCGACGATGAAGGGTCCCGGTCTGTTTCTGGCGCAGTTCGCGGGCGATGTCGCGCCGTTCAATTCACTTCCCTCGATCACCAAATGGGCTGCCGGCCTCGGCTACAAGGGTGTGCAGATTCCGACTTGGGATTCGAGGCTGTTCGACCTCGAGAAAGCAGCCTCCTCCAAGACCTATTGCGACGAGGTGAAAGGCATCTGCGCGGATGCCGGCGTCGAGATCACCGAACTGTCGACGCATCTGCAGGGGCAGCTGGTGGCGGTGCATCCGGCCTATGACGCGCAGTTCGACGGCTTTGCGCCAGCCGCGGTGCACAACAATCCGAAAGCCAGGCAGAAATGGGCGGTCGAGCAGATGAAGTTCGGCGCCAAGGCGTCGAAGAATCTGGGCCTGAAGGCCTCCGTCTCGTTTTGCGGAGCGTTGGCCTTCCCTTACCTTTATCCGTGGCCACAGCGGCCGGCCGGGCTGATCGAGGAAGCCTTCGCCGAACTCGGCAGGCGCTGGAGGCCGATCCTCGACGTCTATGACGAGAACGGCGTCGACATCGGCTACGAGATCCATCCGGGCGAGGACGTGTTCGACGGCGCCACTTTCGAAATGTTCCTCGATGCGGTGGGCGGCCACAAGCGCTGCAACATCAATTACGACCCATCGCATTTCCTGCTGCAGCAGCTCGACTATCTCGAATTCATCGACATCTATCACGAGCGGATCAAGGCGTTCCATGCCAAGGATGCCGAGTTCAATCCGACGGGACGGCAGGGCGTCTATTCCGGCTACCAGAGCTGGACCAACCGGGCCGGGCGTTTCCGTTCGCTCGGCGACGGTCAGGTGGATTTCGGCGGCATCTTCTCCAAGCTCACCCAGTACGGCTACGATTCCTGGGCGGTGCTGGAATGGGAATGCTGCCTCAAGCATCCGGAGGATGGTGCTGCCGAAGGCGCGCCCTTCATCCAGCACCACATCATAAGGGTGACGGAAAAGGCGTTCGACGATTTCGCCGGCGGCGCCACCGACAAGAAGGCGCTGCGCGCCATGATGGGAATCTAGCGCGGTCGTCCCTCCCTCTTAAGGGGAGGTAAGCAACAACGAGGGAGACGAAAAATGGTCGGCGCATCGAAGTCGGAAACAGGAGGCGGCCCGATCCGCTACGGCATGGTCGGCGGCGGGCAAGGCGCCTTCATCGGCGCGGTGCACCGGATCGCGGCGCGCATGGACAATGATTTCGTGCTGGTCGCCGGCGCGCTGTCGGCGAATCCCGAGCGTGCCAAGGCATCGGCCGCCGAGCTCGGGCTCGATCCGGCGCGCAGCTACGGCTCCTACGCCGAGATGGCCAAGGCCGAAGCCAGGCGGCCGGACGGGATCGAGGCGGTGGCCATCGTCACGCCCAACAACGTGCATGTGCCGGCGGCCAAGGCCTTCCTCGAAGCCGGCATCCACGTCATCTGCGACAAGCCGCTGGCAACGACGTTGGCCGAGGCGAAGAAGTTGGCTGCAGTGGTCGAGAAGACCGGCAAGGTGTTCGTGCTGACGCACAACTACACCGCCTACCCGATGATCCGTCAGGCGCGCGAGATGGTGGCCAAGGGGCAGCTCGGCGACATCCGCATCGTGCAGTCGGAGTATCCGCAGGACTGGCTGACCGAAGACCTTGCCGCAACCGGCCAGAAGCAGGCGGCGTGGCGCTCCGACCCCAAGCAGGCGGGCGCCGGCGGCGCACTCGGCGACATCGGCACGCACGCCTACAATCTGGCACGCTTCGTCTCCGGGCTGGAGCTCGATGCGCTGTCGGCCGATCTCGACGCCTTCGTGCCGGGGCGGCAGCTCGACGACAATGTCAACGTCATGCTGCGCTTCAAGCCGGTCGGCAAGGCGCATCCGGCCAAGGGGATGATCTGGGCGAGCCAGGTGGCGCCCGGCCACGAGAACGGGCTGAAGCTGAGCATCTACGGCTCGAAGGGCGGGCTGGAATGGGTGCAGGCCGACCCGAACTATCTTTGGTACGCGCCGTTCGGCCAGCCGAAGCAGCTGCTCACCCGCAATGGCGCCGGCGCGCTGCCCGTCGCGGGTCGCGTCAGCCGCGTGCCGTCGGGCCATCCTGAGGGCTATCTCGAAGGCTTCGCCAACATCTACCAGGAGGCCGCCCGCGCCATCCGTGCCGCGCGCAAGAAAGGCGGCAAGCCGGCTAAGGATGTCGTCTTCCCGACCATCGAGGACGGCGTCGAAGGCATGGCTTTCATCGAGGCCTGCGTGAACTCGTCGAAGAAAAATGGGGCGTGGACGAAACTGTGAACGAGGCGGCCGGCTAAGGGTTGGAATCCCGAACACCCGGATTGCCAACCGAATTGCAAAGAGCAGTTCGGGGCAATCCGACCTCTCCCCGATGGGAGAGGAGATTCCCGGCGCTTACCGCCTCTCCCACCGGGGAGAAGGTGGCCGCGAAGCGGCCGGATAGTGGACTTATGGCGGGGAGGGGTGTCGATGAAAATCGGCATGTGCATGTTCTTGTGGACGACCAGCGTGTCGAAGAAGCACGAGGCGCTACTCAGGGATATCAGGACCACCGGCTTCGATGGAGTCGAGATCCCGGTGTTTTCCGGCACGCCCGACGACTACAAAAAGCTCGGCGACCTGCTCGACCGCATCGGGCTGGAGCGCACCGCCGTCTCGGCGATGGGCGATCCCTCGACGAACCTGATCTCGCCTGATGCCGCGACGCGCAAGGCCGGGATCGACTATATGAAATGGGCGATCGACTGCAGCGAGGCGCTTGGCGCCGACAGGCTGAGCGGTCCGCTGCATTCGACGCTGGGCGCGTTCTCCGGCAGCGGGCCGACGGCGGCCGAGAAGAAGCGTTCGGTCGCCTCGCAGCGCGCCATCGGCGACCATGCCGGCAAGAGGGGCGTCACCATCGGGCTCGAAGCGCTCAACCGTTTCGAATGCTATCTGCTGAACACGATGGACGATTTGTGCGAGCATATCGACTCGATTGACCGGCCGCACATCAAGGCGATGTACGACACCTTCCACGCCAATATCGAGGAGGCCGACCCGATCGGCGCCTATACGCGCAACCGCCGCAACGTCGTCCATGTCCACATTTCCGAGAACGACCGCGGTGTGCCGGGGCGCGGCAACATTCCGTGGGCCGAGACGTTTTCCGCCATCCGCAACAGCGGCTATGACGACTGGCTGACCATCGAGTCCTTCGGCCGTTCGCTCAAGGACCTGGCGGCGGCGACCAAGGTGTGGCGCGATTTTTCCGAGAGTCCTGAGGCCGTCTACCGCGACGGTTACAAGCATATCAAGAATGGGTGGAAGAAGGCTGGTGCCGGGGACGCAGCGAAGCCTTTTCCCTCTCAGGCGATCTGAGCCGCCGGCAGCGGGCGGGTGGGCGTGCGCTGGGGCCGCTCGTTGTTGCCGTTTCCGATGGTCCCCATAAGTTTGCGGCGGAGATAGTTGGAGATGTTGTCGAAGATAAAAACGACAAGCAGGATCAACAGAACCATGTAGAAAACATTGGCCCAGTTGGTGTTGGTGCGCATGGCCTCCCACAGTTTCAGACCGATGCCGCCGGCGCCGACAGCGCCGATGATTGTCGCCGAGCGCGTGTTCGATTCCCAGAAATAGAGGGATTGGCTAAGGAACACCGGCAGAACCTGAGGCAGCACGCCATAGCGCTGCACCATCGCCGGCGTTGCGCCCACCGAGCGGATGCCCTCGCGCTGCTTGTCGTCGATGTTTTCCAGCGCCTCGGAATAGAGTTTGCCCAGGGTTCCGGTGTCGGTGAAGAAGATCGCCGACATGCCGGCCAGTGGTCCCGGGCCGAAGCCGCGGGTGAAGAACAGCGCCCAGATCAGCATGTCGACAGACCGCAGGAAATCGAAGAAGCGTTTTGTCGCCTGGTTGGCCATCCAACTCGGGGTGATGTTGCGCGCAGCCAGGAAAGCGAGCGGAAAGGCGACGATCGAGGCCAACACCGTGCCGACAAAAGCCATGACGATGGTTTGCAGAAGCTTCAGCCACACGTCGCCGTGCTGCCACTCGGCATTGTAGAGGATGTTGTCCCAGGCAAGCGCCGCGTTTGATCGCGAAGCGTCGATGCGTTCCCCGGAAACGATCAGTGAAGCGACCTCGCCGAACGATTTTCCCCAGAATGGGGAATTCGTGTCAAACACAAAATTGGCCCAACCGAAAAACCGTCTCCAGGCGATCACCTCGTCGTTCTGCACTTCGGCGCGGCCCAAAAACCCGAACGAAACATAGGCTGTCGACCCTGGTTTGCGTTGCTCTATCCAGTAGGGCAGCGGCGTGCGCGGCGTGACTGATCTGTCCTTGGCAATGTCAAAGATGACGCTTTCGGCACCGCGCGTCACTGTGACAAGATTTGGCGTAATGGCAATCTGGCCGCTTCCAAGGACGACGGTCGCCGCCACGACGGCCTTTTCGCGAATCGTTTTGGGCGCAGCCGGAACCGATTTGTCTGGCGAGGGGGCAGGGTTCTCGGCGGCTGGCGCGCCAGGCGCCATGAAAGAGCCCTGCGATGACTTGTCAGTGGCCATCGCCGGTGCTGGTGCAGTGTCACCCCGGCGCTCGATCGCAGCAATCTGTTTGATCACCCAGTCGGGATTTGGATTGGATCCCAGTTTGGAGAAACGGGAGTAGTCGATGGTCAGATAATCGTCCTTGAACTCGATGTCCGGGCGGATTTCGTAAGATACCCAGTCGGCGAGATAGGCGCCGGCCAGGTTCCAGTTCGCCTTTTCGAGAACGATGCCTATCGAAAAGAACCACCAGCAGTAAAAAGTATAGAGAATGCACAAAAGGACGCCGAACGGGGCGGCATAGCGCTTCCATAAGGGGCGTCGGAACGCTTCCGGATGGCGAGCGGCGATGTCGTTGATGGCGTCGGCGTTCATTGCGTTACTCTCCGCGCCCGTATGCGAACGCCTGCCTGCCGACAAGACGTTGTCTCAGCCATGCCGAAAACTGGTCGACGGCGACAATCGTGCAGAACAGCAGAAAGACGATGGCAATGGTCTTGGCCTCATGGCCCCGGCTGATCGAAAGACGCAGGGATTCGCCGATGCCGCCGGCGCCGACGGCGCCGAGAATGGTCGAAGCGCGCACATTGATCTCGAAGCGGAGCAGGAAATAGCTCATGAAGTTGGGCAGAACCTGAGGCACGATGCCGAACCACACCCGTTCGACCCAATTGGCGCCAACGGCCCGCAAGCCTTCGTCAGGCTTCATGTCGGCATTCTCGACCACTTCGAAGAACATTTTTCCGAGCGCGCCGACGGTGTGGATGCTGACCGCGAGGATCGCCGGAATGGGCCCAAGCGAGAAGATCGCCAGAAAAAAACCGGCAATGACGATTTCCGGAAAGGCGCGGACAATTTCGAGGAAGCGGCGCGTGGTGAAACGGAGCCAGCGGCTGGCCGTGATATTGCTGGCAGCCAAGAAGCAGAGCAGGAAACCGAAGGTGGAGCCGACCAGCGTCGAAAACAGGGCAATGTTCAGTGTCTCGATCATCCGGTAGAAATACTCCGGAATGTAGATGCCCTGGGTCAGGTAGACCCGGCCTTCGGGATAGTCGAATTTGAGGCTGCCATCGTCATAGGGCGACGGCAGGTCGAACAGTGCGCGCACCGGGTCAAACCAGTCGCGCGGCTTCAGTTCAACGAAGAAATCGGCGATGTGGGGAAGGCGGTCGAAGAACTTTCCGGCGTTGGTTTCGTTGGCGAACCAGAGCGAGCCCGAGAGCGCAAGCAGCAGGAAAACCAGGCCTCCGATCGTGTAGAGGCGCCGGCGAGCGGCGAGGTCGCGCCAGTGCCGCTCGACCAAGGCTCCTTCCGTGGAGAGCGTAGGCGCGCGGTAAACGTCGGTAGCACTCATCGATAGGTCCCCAGCCCGTGACGCGGCAACGCCGCCGGCGGCATTTTAGCCCCGGCGGCGTCGTGCCTTTAGGCTTACGAGCCGATCTTCGCCTTACGAGCGTCGATGATCGCCTGATAAAATTCCGGAGTGACCGGCGAATAGCCCTTGAAGTCGCCGCCTTGAACCGCCGAGAAACAGCCCGGATCGGTTTGCGGAAGCTTGGTCAGGAAATCGGTGATCTTCTGCTTGGTAGCGGCGTCGAGCGAGGTGCGTATGACCAGCGGGCCGTTCGGGATCAGCGGCGACTGCCACAATTCGACGAGGTCGTCCATCTTGAGGACGCCCTTGTCGACCATCTTGCGCAGATTGCCCGAGCTGTAGCCGTCCTTGAAGTCGCCGACGCCGGAGGCCCAGGTGGTGCCGGCATCAAAGGTGCCCTTCAGAACTTCAAGGACAAGCTGTTCATGGCCGCCGCCGAAACCGGTCGATGCGAAATAGCTCTTCACATCCATGCCAATGTCCTTGGGCAGCGACGTGACCGGGATCAGGTAGCCAGAAGTCGAATCGGGATCGGCGAAACCGAGCTTCTTGCCCTTCATGTCAGCGAGTGTCTTGATGCCTGAATCCGCACGGGCGACCATAACCGAATGGTAGCCGGTCGAACCGTCGGTCTGGACCGTCGTCAGGATCGGCTGAACCGCGTCCTTGTTTTCGAGATAGACCTTGGCGTAGGCGGAAGCTCCGAGCTCGGCATAGTCAAGTGTGCCGCCGAGGAGGCCCTGGATGACGCCGTCATAGTCGGCGGCCGGGAACAGCGAAACCTTCTCGACACCGAGGACTTCCTTGATGTGATCGGCGAAGCACTGGTAGTTGCGCAGACGGTCGGCCTCGTTCTCGCCGCCGAGAATGCCGACGCGGAATTCCTTCAGGTCCTGTGCCTGGACAGCGCCCATCGCCATGGCAATGATGGAAACGGCACCGAAGAGTATCTTCCTAAACATCTCGAGTCTCTCCTGTTGAGTCCGGCATCGCGCCGGCTGCGTTCGAATTTTGACGGTGCCTGTGACGCGGGCTGGCGATCCAGATTGCTCTTTTGCTTGTCCATGATCCCGCAAACCGGCGTCCACTTTGCGGGATCATGGATCAGTATCCCGGGAATGCGGGCTCGAGCGGTCCAGTGGATGCGGCGATTCTTTGCTTGATGGTGACGCTGGTCGAGGTGATGGCCTCGGAGATTTCGCCACCGTTGCTGTCGGCGCCATAGACCATGCGCACAGCCTCGCGGTTGAGGTCTTCGGGCGGTCCGTCGAACACAACCTTGCCGGCGGCCATACCGATGATGCGGTTGCAATAAGTGCGGGCCGTGTCCAGCGTGTGCAAATTGGTGATGACGGTGATGCCCTCGCGCAAATTGATATCCTGCAGCGAATCCATCACCACCTTGGCGTTGAGCGGGTCGAGCGAGGCAATCGGCTCATCGGCAAGAATGATTTTCGGCTGCTGCATCATTGCGCGGGCGATGGCGACGCGCTGCTGCTGTCCGCCGGACAAGGTGCCGGCCGGCTGCAGCGCGGTGCGGGCGATGTCGAGACGCTCGAGTGCTGCTATCGCCTCGGCTCGTTCCTCACGCGAGAAGATACCGAGCAGATTGGCAATGGTAGCACGATGATTCAACCGGCCGAGCAGCACATTGGTCAGCACGTCGAGGCGCGGCACCAGGTTGAACTGCTGGAAGATCATGGCGCAGTCGCGCTGCCAGCGGCGCAGCGGCGAGCCCTGCAGGCGCGAGACTTCGGCGCCGCCAAAAAAAATCGACCCCTGGCTGGGATCGATGAGGCGGTTGATCATGCGCAGAAGAGTGGATTTTCCGGCACCGGAGCGACCGATGATACCGACCATCTGGCCCTGTGGGATCGACAGGTCGACGGCGCTGACAGCGGTGTTCTTGCCGAACCGTCGGGAAACGCCGCGGATTTCGAGCGTGGCAGAGGTTGCTGACATGGGGCAGGGTTCCAGTCCAGTCGCGATTGAAGGTCTGTTAACCTTGGCTAGCGCAGCCGCATGAACCTGCGGTGTCGGATTGATGTCAGTTTTGTTACCGCCCACAGGCAGGTGGTGGGCGGGATCACGGGATCAACCGAGGACTAGAAGCTCCTCGAAATGCTTCATGTCGCGGAATGCGCAAAAGGCCGGAGGCCTGAGTTCGATCACCGGCGCCTCGCGTTCGAACAGCGACAGGCAGTCTGCGAACAACTCCTGCCAGGCGGACGCCCGCTCGTCGGCGAGACGCCGGATCTGGTAGGCGAAGGTGATGTGGAAGACGTAGGCGTCATGGTCGGGGTGGCGGTAGCCGAACGGCACCGACAGCGCGTCGCGCCATGCGCTGAGGATGCGCTCGTCCTCGGCGGTAGCGCCGGCGACGGTGAGGCCGTTCGGTGTGATGCCGATGGCCCTGATGCGGAACGGAGGACACGGTTCGAAACCCTGCAGCCGCTCCAGGTAAAGACGGGTCATGTCGTCGATGCTGGTGTCTAAAGGCACATCCTGCGGCCAGTAGGGCAGCCGGCGGCGATACTCGATGATGCCCTGGAACAGCGTCATGTGCAGACTGGAGATCGGCGTGAAGGCCAGACGGTCGGCGTCGGGCAGGGCGCGCATGCGGTTACGCACCTCGATGACCGCCGCTTCGGAAGGCGAGCCGCTGACGAGATGGCTGACGACGGTGTTGCCGGGCTCGAACAGAAAATTGCCTGATCTGTCATAGCGCGTGCCGAGATGCACGGGAGGGGTCGGGTTGGTGCCTTCGAAAAATCCGGCGAGCGAGGATCTTGGCTTGTCGAGCATTTGGGGGTCTCCGGGGAAAGACCGTGTCCTGTCCGAGTCCTGTGTCAGGGATGTGAATGGTGAATGGTGAATGGAGAGGCTTCACTGGGCTCGAGCCCAATTGGTCGCCCCTATTCGCCATTCACCATTGACCATTCACTAGCCGCCATATTTCTCCAGAAACGCTTCCGCCTCCAGCTCGCGGAAATCGTCGAGCGCAGCGCGCAGGTCGGCATGGTCCCAATCCCACCAGGCAAGCGCCTGGTAGCGTTCGGCGGTTCGGCGGTCGAAACGCTCGCGGATCGGCTTCGCCGGCACGCCGGCGACGATGGTATAGGGCGCGACGTCCTTCGACACCACCGCGCCGGCGCCGACCGCAGCGCCATCGCCGACGGTGACGCCGGGCAAGATGGTCGAGCCGTGGCCGAGCCAGGTGTCATGGCCGATTGTGACGCGTTTGGCGCGGCGCTGGGCGAAGAACTCGCTTTCGTGCTCGGCGTCGTCCCAATAATCGGAAGCACGATATGTGAAGTGGTGCAGCGTCGGCCGCCAGGTCGGGTGGTTGGTGGCGTTGATGCGCACGCTTGCCGCGATGTTGGAGAACTTGCCGATCGTCGCGCACCAGACGGAGCAGTCCTGCATCATGTAGGAATAGTCGCCGAGGACGCTCTCCGAAACCCGGCTGCGGTCGGCGATCTCGGTCCAGCGGCCGAGCGTCGAATTCTCGACCTGCGCCGTCGCGTGGACGAGCGGCGCTTCCGACAGTTTCCTGCTCATGCGGCACGCTTCCCGGCAGCGAAGGTAGTGACGTCGATGATGCGGTCGGCCACTGCCTCGCGCACGTCGTGGTCGTGGAAGATGCCGAGCAAAGCGACGCCTGCCGCTTTCTTTTCCGCGATCAGCGCGATGACCACGTCGCGGTTCCTGGCGTCGAGCGAAGCGGTCGGCTCGTCGAGCAAGAGGACCGGGTGATGGGTGATGAAGCCGCGCGCGATGTTGACACGCTGCTGCTCGCCGCCGGAAAACGTCGCTGGCGGCAGTGCCCAGAGTTTTTCCGGCAGGTTGAGCTGCGCGAGCAGGGCGCGCGCCTTGCCGCGCGCGGCCTCCCGGTCCTCGCCGCGCTCGACCAGCGGTTCGGCGACGACATCGAGCGCCGAGACGCGCGGCACGGTGCGCAGGAACTGACTGACATAGCCGATAGTTTGCCGGCGCACAGCAAGCACGGTACGAGGGCTGGCGGTGGCTAGATCGATCAGGCCGTCCGCGTGCTGGACGATGATCTGGCCTTCGTCGACGGCGTAGTTGCCGTAGAGCATCTTCAAAATGGAGCTCTTGCCGGCGCCGGAGGGACCGCCGAGCACGGCGCATTCGCCGGCCCGGATCGAGAAGGAGACGCCGGCGACGACAGGCAATTTGATGCCGTCGCGCAGATGCATGGTGAAGCTTTTTGCGACGTCGGAAACAACGAGCGGGGTGGGCATGATTACACCTGAAGTATCGAGGAGACGAGCAATTGCGTGTAGGGCGCACGCGGATCGTCGAGCACCCGGTCGGTAAGGCCGCTTTCGACGACGCGGCCGTCCTTCATCACCATCATGCGCTGTGACAGCAGACGCGCCACGGCGAGGTCGTGGGTGACGACGATCGCCGCCAGGCCGAGGTCGGTGACGAGGCCGCGCAACAGGTCGAGCAGGCGCGCCTGCACCGAGACGTCGAGGCCGCCGGTCGGCTCGTCCATGAACACAAGCCGTGGGCCTGTCACCAGGTTGCGCGCGATCTGCAGGCGCTGGCGCATGCCGCCGGAGAAGGCGCGGGGTTCGTCGTCGATGCGATCCTCGTCGATCTCGACGCGCGACAGCCAGTCGACGGCGGTAGCGCGGATCTTGCCGTAGTGCCGGTCGCCGACCGCCATCAGCCGTTCGCCGACATTGGCGCCGGCCGACACGGTCATGCGCAATCCATCCGCCGGGTTCTGATGGACAAAACCCCAGTCGGTGCGCATCAGGAAGCGGCGCTCGGCTTCGCTCATGCGGTAGAGCTCGCGGAACTGGCCGTCGCGCATGCGGTAGCTGGCGGTGCCGGAGCTTGGCAGCAGCCTAGTCGACAGGCAGTTGAGCAACGTCGTCTTGCCGGAGCCGGACTCGCCGACCACGGCCAGAACCTCGCCCGGCCAGAGGTCGAAGCTGACATTCTCGCAGCCGACGCGCGAGCCGTAGAATTTGGACAGTGCTGACACGCGCAGCAGCGGTTCGTCGGTCATTGCGCCGGCTCCATGTTTCCTGGGGCAAGGGTTTCCGGGGCAAAGTGGCCGCGATGGCCGTCGGCGCGCCGCTTCTCGCAATGGTCGGTGTCGGAGCAGACGAACATGTGGCTACCATGGTCGTCGAGGATGACTTCGTCGAGATAGACGTTCTCGGCCGCGCACAGCGCGCAGGGCTGGTCGAAGGTCTGCACCTCGAAGGGATGGTCCTCGAAGTCGAGGCTGACCACGTCGGTGAAAGGCGGCACCGCGTAGATGCGCTTCTCGCGGCCGGCACCGAACAATTGCAAAGCCGGCGAACGATGCATCTTCGGATTGTCGAATTTCGGCGTCGGCGAGGGGTCCATTACATAGCGGCCCTCGACCTTGACCGGATAGGCATAGGTGGTGGCGATGCGGCCGTGCCTGGCGATGTCCTCGTAGAGCTTCACATGCATCAGGCCATATTCCTCCAGCGCGTGCATTTTTCGCGTTTCCGTTTCGCGCGGCTCGAGGAAGCGAAGCGGTTCGGGTATCGGCACCTGATAGACCAGCACCTGCCCCGCTTTCAGCGGGTGCTCGGGGATGCGGTGGCGGGTCTGGATGATACTGGCTTTGGCCGTCTCAGTGGTGACGGCGACATTGGCGACCTTCCTGAAGAAGGCGCGGATCGAGACCGCATTGGTGGTGTCGTCGGCGCCCTGGTCGATGACCTTCAGCACGTCGTCGGGGCCGATGATCGAGGCGGTGACCTGGACGCCGCCGGTGCCCCAGCCATAGGGCATCGGCATCTCGCGCGAGGCGAACGGCACCTGGTAGCCGGGAATGGCGATGCCCTTGAGGATCGCGCGGCGGATCATCCGCTTGGTCTGCTCGTCGAGATAGGCGAAGTTGTAGGTGGCGATGTCGGTCGATTGGGCGGTCATTCCGCGGCCTCTCTCTTTTCCTCGACCTTCGCAGGGTTTTCGCGGGCCTCGTATTCGGCGCGCATGCGGCGCACCAGGTCGAGCTCGGCCTGGAAGTCGACATAGTGCGGCAGCTTCAGATGCTCGACGAAGCCGGTCGCCTGGACATTGTCGGAATGCGAAATGACGAACTCCTCGTCCTGCGCGGCGGCAACGACATCCTCGCCCAGTTCGCTTGCACGAAGTGCGCGGTCGCAGAGCGCCATCGCCATCGCCTTGCGTTCGTTCTGGCCGAAGACGAGGCCATAGCCGCGGGTGAATTGCGGCGGCGCCTTGGCCGAACCTTTGAACTGGTTGACCATCTGGCACTCGGTGACACGGACAGAGCCAAGCGGTACGGCGAAGGGCAGTTCCGGCACGTCGATCTCCAGTTCGACCTCGCCGATGCGGACCTCGCCGACAAAAGGATGGTTGCGGGCATAGCCGCGCTGGGTGGAATAGCCGAGCGCCAGCAGAAAACCCTCGTCGCCGCGCGACAGCGCCTGCAGGCGGATGTCGCGCGCCATCGGGAACTCCAGCGGCTCGCGAGTGATGTCGCCGGGGACATGGTCCTGCGGCATGTCGCCGTCCGGCTCGATCAGGCCTTCGCGGGCGAGGATCGCCGAAACGCGCGGCATGGCTTCCGCCTCGCTTTCGCGCCGCAGCGGTTCGGCGATGTCGCCGCCGGCGGCAAGCTCGGGATCGAGCAGCCGGTGGGTGTAGTCGAAGGTCGGGCCGAGAAGCTGGCCGCCGGGCAGGTCCTTGTAGGTCGCCGAGACGCGGCGCTCGACCAGCATCGCGCCGGTGTCGATCGCTTTGGTGTAGCCGAAGCGCGGCAGCGTGGTGCGATAGGCGCGCACCAGGAAGATCGCCTCGATCATGTCGCCGCGTGCCTGGACGATGGCGAGAGCCGCCAGCTCGCGGTCGTAGAGCGAGCCTTCGCTCATCACCCGGTCGACGCCGAGCGCCAGTTGCTCGACGATCTGGTCGAGGCGAAGCGCTGGCACCGAACGGTCGCCGCGCCGGCGGTCGGCGAGCAGTCGGTGGGCGTTGTGAATAGCTGCTTCGCCGCCTTTTACCGCAACGTACATCTTACGCCTCCATCGTCTTGATGCGCGTCGTGCGCGGCAGGCAGGTGAGGCTGTCGGCGGTGGCCAGGATGATGTCGACGCCACGCGGAAAGCGCTGGTTGTTCTGCTTCCACTGTTCGATGAAATGACGCGGCATCTGCGCCGGCGCGATGGTCGCGCTGGTTTCGATGCCGGGGCCTTCGAGCAACAGCGGCGCGCCGGAGACAAGATCGGTGACGTGCAGGATAAGCGTCGTAGAGCGATCGGGATAATCCTGCGTGCCTTGCGAAAAGCCGTCGAGCGCCATCATTTCCGCCGGGTTGGCGATCAGCGCGAAATGCGCATCAGCCGGGGTGTTGGCCAAGGGCGCGCCGGTGTGGAAACCGAGCCAGGATTTGACGGCGGGCGCTGCCTGCAAGGCTAGATCGAGCCAGAGCGGCGTGTCGTTGTCGCAGAGCGAAAGCGCAATGGCGCCAGCCGTCGCCGAGAGCGGCACTGGGGGGCGGGCAAAGGCCGGCAGGGCTTGCACGCTGCCCGGCCGCGCCATCGCATCCATGACGGCGCGAAAGACCGTCTGGGCGTTGAACACCGGATCGGCGAAGCCGCCCTCGATCGATTGAGCCGCCATCTCCATCAGTCTTCTCCGCGCACCATGGTAAAGAAATCCACTTTCGTTGCCGCGGTTTCGGCACGCCGCCGGTCGCGCGCCTCGACCAGGGCCGCCCGCAGCGGTGCGACCAACCTGGTCTCGACCGCCTCGCGATGGACGGGTTCCTGCCACAGCGCATCGGCGATCGCCGCCAGCCTTGCTTTCCGCTTGTCGCGGCCGAGGGTGTAGCAATGGCCGACCTGTCCGGACGGCAGCCGGACCGTGGCGCGGGTGACCGTCGCCTCGCCGACATTGAAGGGTGCGCCGCCGCCGCCGATGCGGCCGCGTACGGTGACCAGGCCGGTTTCGGGACCGCGCAGCAGTTCGGCTTCCGAAGGCAGGCCGGCTTCGCTCCAAAGACGGGCGATGTCGTCGCCGGACGACTGTGCCAGCGTCGCCATGAGCGCCTTGCGTTCGGCCTGATCGCGGGCTTCCTGTCCTCGCACGGCGTACTCCTTGCGTTGCGGCTAATTTGTCTATTGATATAGACAACCGTACAAATTATACCTGTTAGCTAGCGCGAGTCCATGACGGGTGCATGACATCGCGTGAAACATCGGGGCGACGGAAGATCGGGGTGGACATGATTGGGCAGCAAGCGGCCAGCATCGAGCGGCGCAGTGGCGTCGCGCTATGGCGGCAGATCGCCGACCAGATCCTGCATGCGATCGCCGTCGGCGATTTCGCCGAGAATGCCGCGCTGCCGCCGGAAATGGCGTTGGCTGAGCGCTATGGCGTCAACCGCCATACGGTGCGTAGTGCCATCGCCGCCCTCGTGCAGGACGGTGTGCTGAGGGCCGAGCAAGGGCGCGGCACCTTCGTGTTGTCACGCAAGCGGCTGTCCTACCCAATCGGCGCCCGCACGCGCTTTTCGGCCGGCCTGCAAGGGCAGACGTCCGAACGGCATATCGTCCTGCTCGCATCGTCGGTCGAGCCGGCCAGCCGTCGCGTCGCCGAAGCCCTGGGGCTTGCCAGGGGCGCCGATGTGATCCGCCTGGAAACGCGCGGCGAAGCCGACGGGCATCCGGTCTCGCGAGCTGCTGCCTGGTTCGATGCCCGGCGCTTCGCCGGTATCGACGCCGCCATGGCGGAAACCGGATCGGTCACTGCTTCGCTCAAGCGCTTTGGGATCAACGATTATCTGAGGCAATCGACGGTGCTGTCGGCGCGCCACGCCGACGCCGCCGATCTGGTCGATCTCGACCTGCAGCCCGGCGCCATCGTGCTGGTGACGATTGCGGTCAATGTGACGCTTGACGGTCAGCCGATCCAGTTTTCCGAGTCGCGGTTTCCGGCGGAGCGGGTGGAGCTCAGATTGTCGGCTAACGATCAGGCAATGCCATAGAAACGCGCGGCATTGCCGCCGAAGACGGCATCCTGCTCGGCCGGCGACAGGCCAGCTAGAAGGTCCTTGGCCGCGGCCAGCCAGTTCTCGTAAGTGGCGGCCAGTTCGACCACCGGCCAGTCGCTGCCGAACATGAGCCGCTCCGGACCGAAGCAGGCGATGAGATGGTCGGCATAGGGTTTTAGGCCGGCGACCGACCAGTTGGGGCCGGCTTCGGTGACCAGACCGGAAAACTTGCACAGCACCGACGGTCTCTTGGCGAGCGCGGCCATGTCGCTTGCCCAAGGCTCGATAATGCCCTTGGCGATGAAGGGCTTGGCGGCATGGTCGACGACGATAGGCAGGTCCGGGATATGGTCGGCGAGTGCCGCGACCACCGGCAAGTGACGCGGCTGCGCCAGCGCGTCGAAGCGCAGGTTCAGTTCGGGCAGCAGCCTGAGCGCCGCGAGGTGCTTCGGCTTCAAAATGTCGAACGTGTCTTCGATGTCCTGCAGCATAGGCCGGATGCCGCGGAATTTCGGCCGTGTCGCCAGCCGGCGCAATGTCGCCTCCACATCGTCGGCGCCGAGATCGACCCAGCCGACCACCGCGGCGATGCTTGGCTCGGTCTCGGCAAGGTCGAGCATGAACTCGGTCTCGGCGACTGTCGCCGCCGCCTGCACCACGACGGTGCGTTCGATGCCGGCAGCGCTGAGATGCGGCTTCAGATCGGCCGGAAAGACATCGCGCACGATCGGCGCGACATGCCGCCCCATCCAGAAATAGTCGCCGCGGGCGATCTGCCAGTAGTGCTGGTGTGCGTCGATCCGCATCGTCTCATCCGACCTCGATGACGGCCTTGATCAGCCCGGATTTCTCATGCGCCCAGCGGGCGAGGTCAAGGGGGACCTGGCCAAGCGTGGTCCGGTGGGTGACGAGTTTTGCCAGAGGCACCGTGCCGTTGCGGATCGAGGCGGCGACATGGTCGAAGTCGGCTCCAAGCGCGTTGCGGCTGCCAACCAGCGTCATCTCGCGCTTGTGGAACTCGGGATCGGAAAAGACGATGTCGTCCTTGACGACGCTGACCAGGACCAGGGTTCCGCCATGCGCGACATGGGCGAAGGCCGACTGCACCGACTGGGTGTTGCCGGTGGCGTCGAAGACAATGTCGAAGCCCTCGCCGCCGGTCGCGCCGCGAACCAGATCGGCCGCCGTGGCGCGGGAGCCGTCGAGCGTCGCGAAGCCGAGCTCGCTCTCGGCGAAGCTAAGCCTCTCGCTGCTCATATCGAGCAGGCTCACATCGAGCCCGGCGATGCGGGCAAACAGCGCCGTGCCGAGTCCGATCGGCCCGGCGCCTATGACCAGTGTGCGGGCGCCGGGCTCGGCTCGCGCGCGGCGCACCGCATGGGCACCAATGGCCAGGAATTCGACGGCGGCGGCATCGGCCAGCGACAAGCCGTTTGCCGGATAGAGGTTTTGCGCCGGTACCAGGATCTGTTCGCACATGGCGCCATCGCGATGGACACCGAGCACCTCGATCTTGACGCAGCAATTCGGCTTGTCGTGCCGGCAGGCGATGCATTTGCCGCAGGCGAGATAGGGATTGATGATGACGGGTTCGCCAACGTTGAGCGTGACGCCGTCGCCCTTGTCGACGACCGTGCCGGAGACCTCGTGGCCCATGATGCGCGGATAGGCGAGGAACGGGTGCTTGCCTTCGAAGATGTGGTAGTCGGTGCCGCAGATGCCGACATGGCTGACAGCCACCAATGCCCATCCCGGCGGCGGTGCGCCTGGCGCAAGGCGGTCTTCCACGACAAGGTCGCCGGGCGAGCGGCAGACGACTGCTTTCATGCTTCAATCCAATTCACGATACCGCCGGCCCTCGCTTTCGCGGGGCCGGCGGCTCCTGGGAGGAATTTACTTGCCGCGGCGGCGCAGGCCGTCGAAATAGACGATGACGATGATCAGTACGCCGGTGATGATGCGCTGCCAGAAGGCGTTGACGTTCAAGAGATTGGCGCCGTTGTTGATGGTGGCGAGGATGAAGGCGCCGAGCAGCGGTCCGTGCACGGAGCCGACGGCGCCGAACAGCGAGGTGCCGCCGATCACCGAGGAGGCGATCGCCTGCAGTTCCCAGCCCTCGGCCTGGGTCGGGTTGCCGATGCCGATGCGCGATGCCAGCAGCACGCCGACGAAGGCGGCGCACAGGCCGGACAGCGTATAGGCCATGTAGATGGTGCGCTGGACGTTGACGCCGGACAGGCGCGAGGCCTCGGCATTGGAGCCGACCGAGTACAGATAGCGGCCCCAGCGGCTGTGGTGCAGGAAGATGTAGGCCGGGATGCCGACCAGGATCACCATCCAGAACAGATTGGGGACGCCGACGAAGGAGTTGCGCGAGAACTCCTGGAAGGCGTCGTTGTTGATCGAGATCGAGTTGCCGTTGGTCATCAGCAGGCCGATGCCGCGCAGCGAGGTCAGCGTCGCCAGCGTGATGATGAAGGGCGGCAGGCCCATCTTGACGATGCCGAAGCCGTGGAACAGGCCAATAGCGACGCCGACCAGAAGCGTGATCAGGATGGCGAGGAAGACCGGCACGCCGGCATTGATCAGCATGGCGGCGATGACGGTGGCGAAGCCGACCACCGCGCCGACGGAAAGGTCGATGCCGCCGGTGATGATGACGAAGGTCTGGCCGACCGCCAGGATGGCGATCATCGAACCCTGGCGCAGCAGGTTCGAGATGTTGTTGCCCGAGGCGAAGCTTTGCGTCGCCACCGACAGGATGACCCACAACAGAATCAGCAGCGCCAGCAGCGTCAGCCCGAACAAGGCGTTGTAGTTGCGCTTCGGTTTTTCGGCGGCAATGGCCTCGGTGCTCATTTCTGTCCTCCCAGTTTTTCTTGTTTCTCGGCGAGCGCCTGCGTGAGAATGTCCTCGTGATTGGCGGTACGGAACCCGTGCGTGGCCACCAGCTTGCCGCGCCGGAACACGTGCAGCGTGTCGGCCAGCTCATAGACCTCCGGGAGATAGGACGAGATCAGGATGATGCCGGCGCCCTTTGACAGCAGCGCACCGAACAGGCGGTAGATCTCGGCCTTGGTGCCGACATCGACGCCGACCGTCGGCTCGTCGAAGATGAACAGCTTGGCGCCGTGCGCCAGCCATTTGCCGATGACGATCTTCTGCTGGTTGCCGCCGGACAGGCTGGAGGCGAGCGCGCTCCGCGTCGGCGTCTTGATCCTGAGGCCCGCGATCTGGCGATCGGCTTCAGCTTTCTCCTTTGCGCCTGAGATCAGCATGTTGCTGGAGATGCGCTTGTAGATCGGCAGGTTGAGATTGAGGCCGACCGGCAAATTGAGGCACAGGCCCTGGTCGCGGCGGCTTTCCGGGGCCAGCGCCATGCCAAGCCTGATCGCGTCGTGCTCGGAATTGACCTGGACCGGCTTGCCTTCCCAAAGGATCTGGCCGGCCGATTTGCGGTGGCGGCCGTAAAGCGTGGTGACGAACTCGCTGCGGCCAGCGCCGATCAGGCCGTAGAGGCCGACGATCTCGCCGGCGCGCACCGACATCGACACATTTTCGAAGCCCTTGCCGGACAGGTTCCTGGCTTCGACGATCATCGCGCCCGGCGTAAAGTGTTCCTTGTGGTAAACCTGCTCGATCGAGCGGTTGATCATCATCTTGACCAGTTCGGCGTCGTTGGTCTCGGCAATGTTCCTGGTGCCGACAAGCGTGCCGTCGCGTAGCACCGAGACGCGGTCGGCGAGCTCGAACACCTCTTCCATGCGATGGCTGATGTAGATGATGGTGACGCCTTCGCCCTTCAGCCGGCGGATCAGCTTGAACAGCTGGTCGGCCTCCTTGCGGGTGAGATAGGCGGTCGGTTCGTCGAAGATGAGGAATTTCGTGCCGCGCACCGTGGCGCGGGCGGCGGCGATCAGCTGCTGCTGGCCGATGGTGAGGTCGCCGAGCACGACATGCGCCGGCAAGTCGAAGCCGAGATCGTCGATGATCTTCTGCGCGTCCTTGACCATGGCGCGTTGCTGCAGGATGCCATAGCGCGAGTTCTCCTCGCCGAGGAACATGTTGGCGGCGACCGTCAGGTGGCGGCAGAGCACGACCTCCTGGTGGACGGCATTGATGCCGAGCGCCATCGCCTCGTGCGGGGTCGCCAGCGCTTCGGACTTGCCCTCCCAGATGACGTCGCCGGAAGTGCGCGGCATGACGCCGGTCAGAAGCTTGATCAAGGTGGACTTGCCGGCGCCGTTCTCGCCGACGATAGCGTGGATCTCGCCGGACTTGAAGGCGAGGTCCACCGGCTTCAGCGCGTGCGTGCCGGGATATCGCTTCTCCAGCCCCTTGAGTTCGAGGATCGTCCTGCCGGGCTCCAAAGTCGGGGCCGGGTGCAGTTCCTGCGCCGTGGACGTCATGACAATCCTCCCAGATTGGTCCTGCGATTGGGCACGTAGACTAGAGGCTGCCGAGTCCCGGTGGTGTCGGGATGCGGGGTGTCTCCGGGGCAAGGGCCCCGGAGACGATGCGCCTGTGGCGATGCTTAGTCGAGCTTCGGGTTGAGCAGCGCGTCGATCTTCGGCTCTTTCATATTGGCCTTAGTGACCAGGTTGGCGCCGGTGTCGACATTGGCTTCAACCTTCTCGTTCTTCGAGGCGGCGAGCGCGGTCTTGATGCCGTCATAGCCCATTCGGTACGGGTCCTGGACAACGAGGCCGGAAATGACGCCGTCATTGAGGAACTTGATCAGCTTCTCGTCGCTGTCGAAACCGATCAGGCCGACCTTGCCGGCAAGGTTGTTCTCGGCGATCGCCTGGCCGACGCCCTGCGCCATGATCAGGTTGGAGGCGAAGATGCCCTTCAGGTCGGGGTTGGCGGTGATCAGGTCGGTGGCGATGTTGAGGCCGGTCGTGGCCTGGCCGTCGGCATATTTGTCGGCGATCAGTTCGAGGCCCGGATATTTCGCCTTGAGCTGTTCCTTGAAACCCTGAGCGCGCTGCTCGAGCGAGCCGGCGCCGGGAAGCGCGGTGATGAGCGCAACCTTGCCCTCGACCTTGCCGCCGTTGGCCTCGCCGATGGCCGCGGCGAGGCCGTCAGCGGCGACGCGGCCGCCCTGGACGTTGTCGGTGGTCAGGAACGAGGTGAAGGCCTTGGAGTCGGCGCCGGAGTCGATGCCGATGACCTTGACCTTGCTTGCTGCCTCATCGATCGGCTTGCCGAGCGCCTTGGCTTCGGTCGGCGCGATGACGACGGCGGCCGGGTTGCCGGCGACGGCGTTCTCGAGGATCGAGATCTGGCCGTTGACGTCGGTTTCGGCCTGAGCGCCGAGCTCTGGTACGTTGACGCCGAGGTCCTTGCCGGCCTTGCGGGCGCCGGCCAGCACGATCTGCCAGTAGAAGGAGGTGGTGTCCTTGACGATGATCGGGATGGTCACGTCCGCCGCCGAAGCCGGCGCCGAGTGCATGGCGCCTGCAAGCATCGAGGCGGCCGCAAGTGCCACAAGTGAGCGGCGGTTGAGAATGCTGGTCACGAATTTCATGAGGGTTCCTCCCTAGATCGCCCGGTGAAGGTTACGGAAGCTCCATTCGGATAGGCGCGGCCCAAACAGAACTTTATCAATAAAAAACATTTGCCGCTTTTTGATAGTGCATCGATCCGGCCGACGCAAGCGGTGTTTCGTATCGTCTCCGCGTGGCCTCGACAGGAGGCAAGCCTCCCTCCGCCGATCCTCTTTGCCACGTTCGGATGCTTCCGATCCTCTCTGACCGCTATGGAATATTAATTCCATTGATGTGTCAATGTGGAACATTCATTCTCTCGCGATCGTGAAGCCTTTTTCATGCCGACCACCTGGCCGGACAATAGGCTCGTTGCCTCAGCCTAGCGCCTGCACCACCGTATAGGGATCGTATCTGGCGAACTCTGCTGGCGGCACACGAATTTCGAGCAGTTCCAGATTGCGCGTCAGATTGGCCGGCTTGGCCGTGCCGGTCAGCACGGAAGCGACGACAGGTTCGTGCAGCGGGAACTGGAAGGCCGCGGCCGCGAGCGGGTAGCCGCCCTCGGCGGCGATCTTCTCCATCGCGCCGACGCGGTCGAGAATGTCCTTGCCGGCCGGCTGGTAGTCGAAATGCGCGCCCTGCACCGGGCCGGTTGCCAGAATGCCCGAGTTGAACACGCCGCCGATGATCAGCGAGGTCTGCCGCTGCCGGCAAAGCGGCAGCAATTCGGCTTCGGCGCTGCGGTCGAGCAGCGAGTAGCGGCTGGCGAGCAGGATGCAGTCGAGCGGCGCACGGTTGAGCACGTCGAGGCAGATCTGCACTTCATTGACACCGAGGCCATAGGCGGAAATCGTGCCTGATGTCTTAAGCTCGTCGAGCGCCTTCAGCCCTCCATCCATCAGCTGGCGGAAATGCAGCTTCGTCTTCTCGACGCTGTGCGTGTAGGTGCCGATGTCGTGGACAAACAGGATGTCCATCCTGTTTAGGCCGAGCCGGGCATAAGAGAATTCCACCGAGCGCATGATGCCGTCATAGGAATAATCGTAGTCGAGCGCGAAGGGCAGCGGATCGACATAGGAATGATCGGGCACCTGGTCCTCCGGCACGGGGCGGAACAGCCGGCCGACCTTGGTCGAGAGCACATAGGAGTCGCGCGGCTTATAGCGCAGGAAGTCGCCGAAGCGGCGTTCCGACAGGCCGAAGCCATAGAAGGGCGCGGTATCGAAATAGCGCAGGCCGGCGTCCCAGGCGGTCTGCAGCGTTTCCATCGCCACATCGCGCGAACAGGCCCGGTAGAGCCCGCCGATGGCCGCGCCGCCGAAGCTTATTTCGGTGACGTCGAGCGGAGTTGTGCCGATGCGGCGCTTGTTCATTGCAAAGCCTCCCCTTCCGGCCGTCGGCCGGTTTGTAGATGTCTGGTTGGTCGAGGCTGGTCTACAGCGTCGCTCCGAGGTGCCAGGGCACGAACTCGTTGTCGCCGTAGCCGAACGCCTCGCTCTTGGTCTTGCGGCCCGAAGCCGTCTCGACGATCAGCTCGAAGATCTCGCGACCCATGCCGGCGATGGTCTTCTCACCCGAAGCGATGACGCCGCAGTTGACGTCCATGTCCTCTTCCATGGTGTGATACATGGTCGAGTTGCTGGCGACCTTGATCGACGGCGTCGGCCGGCAGCCGAAGCAGGAGCCGCGGCCGGTGGTGAAGACGATGACATTGGCGCCGCCCGCCACCTGGCCAGTGGCCGAGACCGGGTCGTAGCCGGGCGTATCCATGAACACCAAGCCGTGTCCGCTGACCTTCTCGGCATAGCCGAAGACGCCGTTGAGCGGCGTCTGGCCGCCCTTGGCGACGGCGCCCAGCGACTTCTCCAGGATGGTGGTCAGCCCGCCGCGCTTGTTGCCGGGCGAGGGGTTGTTATCGATCGAGGCGCCATGCTTGGCGACATGATCCTCCCACCATTTGATATAACCGTCGAGCTTGGCGGCGATTTCCGGGCTCGCGGCGCGGTAGGCAAGCAGATGCTCGGCGCCGTAGATCTCCGTCGTCTCGGACAGGATGCCGATGCCGCCGACGTCAGCCAGGATGTCGACGGCAGCACCCAGCGCCGGATTGGCGGTGATGCCGGACATGCCGTCGGAGCCGCCGCATTGCAGGCCGACGACGATCTCGCTGACCGGGATCGGCTCACGCTTCAGCTTACCGACTTCCTCGGCGATCTCGGCCAGCACGCCCATCGCCTTTTCGACCGATTTGCGCGAGCCGCCGGCCTCCTGGATGTTGAAATGGCGTTTGCCGGCGGCGACGCCCTTCTGGCCGTAAAGGGTAAGCTGATTGACCTCGCAGCCCAGGCCCACCATCAGCACGCCGCCGAAATTCGGATGGCGGGCATAGCCGGCCAGCGTGCGATGCAAAACCATCATGCCGTCGCCGGTGCCGCTCATGCCGCAGCCCTGGCCGTGGACGATCGGCACGAAGCCGTCGATCCCCGGATATTTCGGCAGCAGCTCGCGGTTGGCCTGGTCGGCGATGGCGTGGCAGACGGTGGCCGAGCAATTGACGCTTGCGACGATGCCGATGAAGTTGCGCGTGCCGGCGCGTCCGTCGGCACGGCGGTAGCCCATGAAGGTGCGGGCGCGGTCGGCCTCGGTGGCGTGCTCGGCCTCGCTCGGCGGCACCACCGGCAGGCGGCCGGACTCGAAGACCAGATTGTGCGAATGGACATGTTCGCCGGGCGCGATGTCCTGCGTGGCGCGGCCGATCGCCTGGGCATACTTCACCACCGCCTCGCCGGCCGCGATCGGCTTGATCGCCACCTTGTGGCCGGGCTCGATCAGCGCGGCGGCAACGGCGCCGCCCGGCAGCACCGTGCCGATCTCGATGCGGCCGTTGGCGACCGCGACATTGTCGGCCGGGGAAAGAAGAATGCTGTTTGCGGCGTTCACGGACAGTTTCCTGGGGGTTCCTGGGATGCGCTGGCGGATTGACATCAGCCTGTTTGCAGATAATGTCTTTTATCGTGAAAAAACATTTTTACGTCAATCGTTTTTTCGAAAGACCGTGCGCCCGGTGGATGCATGGAGGATAGGGAACGGCGCCTGACACGGAAAGCGATTCCGCTTTTCCTAGGCATGCGCTAGGAACATCTGTCATAGCGCGCTTCAAGCCGGCCACAGCAAGCGCCGGCGCGCAACGGGGCAGGGGATGTCGAAGAGCAACAACGTCTACAAGGACGCCTACAACCGCTGTTTGCGGCTGCTCGATGAAACGAAGAGCCTGCCGTCGGAGCCGGAGCTCGGCACGCTGCTTGGCGTCAGCCGCACCACAGTGCGCAGCATCCTGGCGCGCATGGAAGAAACCGGGCTGATCGCCTGGAACAAGCGCAGCAAGACGGTTCTGCGCGCGCCGCGGCCGGACGATTTCTTTCCCGAGGAAGAAACCGACACGCTGGCCGAGATCATCGAGCGCTCCTTCATGCGGAGGCTGCTCGCCGGCGGCGCGGAAGCCGGCATGCAGATTAACGAGCTCGAGCTGGCGCGCGAGATCGGCGTCGGCACCACCAGCGTGCGCGAGTTCCTGATCCGCTTTTCCCGCTTCGGCCTGATCGAGAAGCGGCGCAACAGCCACTGGGTGCTGAAGGGTTTTACGCGAGCCTTCGCGCTCGAACTGACCGAAATCCGCGAGATGTTCGAACTGCGCTCGGCGGCAGCGTTTGCCGCCTTGCCGGAAGAAAGCCCGGTCTGGGCCGATCTCGACCGGCTGGAGGACGAGCATCGTCTGCTGGCGCGCGAGATCGCCTCCCGCTTCAACGAGTTTTCCGAGCTGGACGAGCGCTTCCACCGGCTGATCCACCGCGCCTCGCACAACCGCTTCATCGTCGATTTCTATGACGTCATCGCCATGATCTTCCACTACCACTACCAGTGGAACAAGGCGCAGGAGCGCGAGCGGAACGAAGTCGCTGTCGCCGAGCATCTGGTCTATATCGCGGCGCTCAAATCGCGCGATCTCGGCAAGGTCGATGCCGCCTGCCGCAAGCATCTGAAGTCGGCGCGCAACACGCTCTTGACCTCCATCCCCGAGGCCGGCAGCCGCAACGTGCTTGATGCGCGCCGTGCCTGACCGGATCGATGCGACGCACTTCTATGCATGTCGTTGTCCCAAAACCGCTGCACACTTTTGGGCGACATGCATTGGTCGCGCCGCGTTGCCGCAGCAATGATTTGACGATTTTCGCCCGGTCGGCCGCGTGCTAGGTATCTGCCGTTGCTGATCAAAGAGGCGGGTCCTTGAACATCCGGCGGAGACGATGGAGCATGCCGGCCGCGCTTGTCGCGGCCTATCTGCTGCTCATCCAGACGACGCTAGGCGCGTTCGCTTTCGCCACGGCGCCGGATGCTGCGCTGCTCGACGCCTTCGGCAACGTCATCTGTACCCACGAGGGCGCTGCCCAGCCTTCCGGCGGCGATCCGCACCAGCAGCATATGCCGGCCTGCTGCATGCTCGGCTGCAGCATGACTTCCGTAGTTCATGCGCCGCCGCCGTGCGACGCCGGCGCATTGGCCACGAGTGTCTCCTTCGAGGCTGTCGCCTTCGTGCTGCCGGCCTTCAGGCATCTCGATTTCGCCCGTGATCGCTCTCCATCGAACCCGCGTGCGCCACCGGCTTGAGCCAGCGCGGCCTCGCGGAACCTTTCGCGGGCGCATTCATCCAACGCTGAACTGATCGCGACCGGCCAACGGCGCGATATCGTATCCATGGAGCCATCATGTCTCAGTTTTTCCGTGCCGGCGCGCATGCGCGCGCGCCCGGCCATAGAAACACCCCTCCGTTCGAGCAATGCCTCGGCATCCTTGTCTTCGTCCTCGCTTTGCTATTCGTCGGCGCCCCGTCGGCCTTCGCGCATGAATTCAAGGTCGGCGACCTCGAGATCGAACATCCCTGGTCGCGCGCAACGCCTGCCGGCGCCAAGGTGGCGGGCGGCTATTTCACGGTCACCAACAAAGGCAGCGCGCCGGACCGGCTGCTGTCGATTTCATCCGATGTCTCGGACAAGGCCGAACTGCATGAGATGGGCGTCACGGACGGCATCATGACCATGCGGCCGGTCAGCGGCGGCCTCGAAATCCCTGCCGGCGGCAAGGTCGTGCTGAAGCCCGGCGCCTATCATCTGATGTTCATGGGCCTGAAGCGCCAGCCCAAGCAAGGCGAGAAGTTCTCCGCCACGCTGACCTTCGAGAAGGCGGGAACTGTCACTGTCGAGTTCGCCGTCGAAGGCATGGGCGAAACGGGTGGCATGGACGATCACGCCAATTGAGCCAGCTTCCACAAATTTTGAGAATCAGAGGGACCATCATGAACAAATATCTTTTGTCCGCCGGGGCGCTTTTCATCGGGACAAGTGCTGCCTTCGCCCACATCACGCTCGAAACCCAGGAAGCGCCCGTCGGTTCGACCTACAAGGCAGTCCTGCGCGTCCCGCATGGCTGCGAGGGCAAGGCGACGACCGCCGTGCGAGTGCAGATCCCGGAAGGGGTGATTTCGGTCAAGCCGATGCCCAATCCCGGCTGGACGCTGCAGACCAAGCAAGGCAGGTACGAAAAATCCTACCAGCTCTATGGCGAGGCGGTGACGTCAGGCGTCAAGGAAGTCGACTGGAGCGGCGGCAGCTTGCCGGACGAGTTCTACGACGAGTTCGTCTTCCGTGGCACGCTGGCGGCGGACCTGCCGGCCGGCGAGACGCTGTACTTCCCGGTGGTTCAGGAATGCGAGGGTGCTGCCGAGCGCTGGATCGAGATTCCGGCGGCCGGGCAGGATGAGGACGCGCTGGAGAACCCGGCGCCCGGCCTCAAGCTGTTGCCGAAGAAATGACCTTCTCGGGCGGCGCGTTCGAAAGAGCGCGCCGCTGTCTTCATGGCGGTTGCATGAGCGCGGCATTCTTCGGCAGGACGATGTGCATATCCGGCAAGCGTGCCGGCCGGCTTGCCGTTGGGCTACTGGCTGTCCTTGTGCTGCTCGTGGTTCTCGGCCTGCCGGAGCGGGCATTGGCCCACGCGGCGCTGGTCAAAACGGATCCCGTTGACGGCGCGGTGCTGGCGCAAGGCCCGTCGCAATTTTCGCTGACCTTCAGCGAGCCGGTGTCGCCTTTGGTGCTCACGCTTGTGCGGCCCGACGGCACATCGGTTGCGCTGACTTCCTTTCGCCTGAGCGACCAGACCGTCGCCATCGACAATCCACAGAAGTTGAAATCCGGCACGCATGTGCTGAGCTGGCGGGTGATTTCCACCGACGGTCATCCGGTCGGCGGCTCGGTGCTGTTTTCCATCGGCGCGCCGAGCACGCCGCCAGTGGCGGCCGAGCCGGTCGACTGGGATTTGCGCTCGGCGATCTGGCTCGGCAAGGTTTTTCTCTACATCGGCCTGTTTCTCGGCGTCGGCGGTGCCTTCGCGCTTGCCTGGCTGGCCGAGAGCGGGCGGTGCGGCCGGCGCTTCGTCATCGCCGCGCTCCTCGCCGGGCTGGTCGCCGCGCCGGTTTCGCTCGGCTTGCAGGGGCTGGACGCGCTCGGCGCGTCGCTCGCCGGGCTGGCGCAGCCGGTGGTCTGGCGCACGGCATTCGGCACCAGCTTCGGCTGGACGGTGCTGATCGGCCTGATGGCGCTTGGGCTGGCCCTGCTGTCGCTGGCCGGGCCGCGCATCGGCGCAAAAACGTTCGCTCTTGCCGGGCTGGCCGGCGTCGGTGCCGCGCTCACCGCCAGCGGCCATGCCAGTGCCGCCGAACCGCAATGGCTGACGCGGCCGATGGTGTTCCTGCACGGTGTTGGCATCGCGTTCTGGGCCGGCGCGCTGGCGCCGCTCGGCCTTGCGGTGCGGTGGCAATCGGGAGAGGCCGGGCCGTTCCTGCGGCGATTTTCCCGCGCGATCCTGCCGGTCGTTGCCGTGCTCGCCGCCGCCGGCATCGTGCTTGCCGTCATCCAGGTGCAGACGCCCGCGGCGCTGGTCAACACCGGCTATGGCCGGCTTTTGCTGGTCAAGCTGGTGTTGCTGCTCTTTCTGTTCACGCTCGCCACCGTCAACCGCTGGACGCTCACCGCGCCCGCCGAAGCCGGCGCGACCGAGGTGCAGCGACGGCTGGTCCGCTCGATCGGCGCCGAAGTGCTGATCGTGCTCGCCATCTTCGCCGTCGCCGCCGGCTGGCGTTTCACGCCGCCGCCGCGCGCGCTGGCGATCGCCGCCGCGCAGCCCGCATCGGTGCATATCCATACGCTGAAGGCGATGGCAGACCTCAGCATCACGCCCGGCCATGCCGGGCCGGTCATCGCCTCGATGGTGATCATGACCGGCGATTTCGGCCCGCTCGACGCCAAGCAAGTGACGCTGGTGCTGTCGAAGCCCGATTCCGGCATCGAGCCGATCAAGCGACCGGCGACCAAGCCCGGTGATGGCAGCTGGCGTGTCGATGATCTCGTCATTCCCGTCCCCGGCCGGTGGACGGCGCGGCTCGACATCCTCGTCTCGGACTTCGAGATGGTGAAGATCGAAGCGCCGATCGATATCAGAGCGGAATAAGCGGTCTGGCGGACACAATTCGGCGAGGCGGTTGACGCCGCCGCGAAGGCCCGTCATTCATCACGGGAATAGGGGCGTCCCCCCAAAATCGCGGCCTCAACAAAAGATCCGAAAGCAGGGAAGAAACGATGGAAAAAGCCGAAATCGGCCTGATCGGCCTTGGCACGATGGGCTCCAACCTGGCGCTCAACATCGCCGAGCACGGGCACCGCATCGCCGTCTTCAACCGCACCGCGGCGCGCACCGACGCCTTTGTCGAGAGCGCCGGCGCGCTGAAGGACATGGTGGTGCCCTGTTACAGTCTGGAGGAGCTGGCCGCCGCGATCCGGCCGCCGCGCCCGATCATCATCATGGTGCTGGCCGGCAAGCCGGTCGACGAACAGATCGCGGCACTGCGCGGCGTGCTGTCCGACAACGACATCGTCATCGATGCCGGCAACGCCAATTTCCGCGACACGATGCGGCGCTTCTCCGAGCTCAACGGCTCCGGCCTCACCTTTATCGGCATGGGTGTGTCCGGTGGCGAGGAGGGCGCACGGCACGGGCCATCGATCATGGTGGGCGGCACCGAAGAGAGCTGGAAGCGCGTCGAAAAGGTGCTGGTCGCAATTTCCGCCAAGTTCAGGGACGAACCCTGTGCTGCCTGGCTCGGCACCGACGGCGCCGGCCATTTCGTCAAGACCATCCACAACGGCATCGAATATGCCGACATGCAGATGATCGCCGAGATTTACGGCATCCTGCGTGACGGCCTCGGGATGGGACCGAAGGAGATCGGCACTGTCTTCGCCGACTGGAACAAGGGTCGGCTCAATTCCTACCTGATCGAAATCACCGCCAAGGTGCTGGCCGCCGACGATCCCAAGACCGGCAAGCCGGTGGTCGACATCATCCTCGACCGCGCCGGCCAGAAGGGCACCGGCAAATGGTCGGTCATCGAGGCGCAGCAACTCGGCATTCCGGCCACCGCGATCGAGGCCGCGGTGGCGGCGCGCGTGCTGTCGTCGATCAAGGACGAGCGGCAGGCGGCGGAAAAAGCCTATGGCAATGCCGGCGTGACGAAGATTTCCGGCGACAAAGCCGCGCTTCTCAAGGACCTTGAACTGGCGCTGTTCGCCGGCAAGATCGCCGCCTATGCGCAAGGCTTCGCGGTGATGAGCGGCGCGTCAAAAGAGTTCAACTGGAACCTGCCGATGCCGACCATCGCCAAGATCTGGCGGGCCGGCTGCATCATCCGCTCGCAAATGCTGGATACGATGGCGGAGGCTTTCGGCTCCGGCGGCGCTTCCACCAACCTTTTGATGGCGCCGGCCTTCATCGCCATGATGCAGGAGGCGCATCCGTCCCTCAGGCGCATCGTTGCGCGAGCATCCGAGGCTGGCGCGCCAGTGCCGGCGCTGTCTTCGGCGCTCGCCTATTTCGACAGCTATCGCCAGGGCCGCGGCACCTCGAACCTGATCCAGGCGCAGCGCGATTTCTTCGGCGCGCATGGCTTCGAGCGCATCGGCGAGCAGGGTGCCTTCCATGGCCCGTGGGGCAGCGGTGCGGCTGGCTGAAGCAATTCCAGGAAAAGTGTGAAACGGTTTTCCGTCCGGAATTGCTTTTAAACAAACGGATAGAGCGGTTCTACGTTTCCCTGAAACGATGAATCGCTCTAACCCCGATAGGCAACAACCTCGCCAGGCAGGCTCATGCTCTGCAAGGAACCGGGGGCGGCGCCGCCGATCAAGCCGAGCACCGAGCGGGCGAGTTCGGAGCCGGCCAGCCGGAAGTTCTCGTTGACGACCAGCAATTCGCGCCGGAACAGATGCAGCAGGTCGGACGACTGTTTCGACACGACATCGACGTCGCGACCTAGCTTCAAGCCGGCGTCCTCGATGCCGGCGACGATGGCCAGCGTCGCGGCTGCGGCGCTGCTGACGAAGCCGTCCGGCCTGTCGTCGCGGCGCATCAGCTGCGCGGTGCGCGTCCTGATCTGCTCGATCGAATGGTCGATCGAAACGGTGTTGAACGGCACCTCGCTGGCGCCGACCTCGCTCAGCGCATCGGCAAAACCGTTCACCGTGTGGCCGTGATAGGTCAGGCCGACGGGCGGTGTCAGCAGAGCGAGCCTGCGGCGGCCGATGCCGGCCAGATGGCGCACTGCTTCGGCCGCGAAGGCATAATTGTCGAAGTCGTGGTAGGGGTGGATCAGCCCCATATCGGTGCGGCCATGCGTGGCGAAGGGGATGCCGCGCTCCAGCATGTAGCGGGCCCTGGGGTCGTTCGGTTGCGTGCGCGAAATGATGACGCCGTCGGCGGAGCCGGTTTCCACCAGATAGCGGATCGGGTCCAGCGGATCCTGTGAGCGCGAGTAGGGCGTGACGATCAGGTGGTAGGGCGTGTCGGCGATGACTTCCGAGACGCCGTAGATGATATCCGAGACAAAACTCATGATCTCGCGCTCGGTGTTGAGCACGAGGCTGATGACATTGGTCTTGCCGGTTCTGAGGCGCACGCCGGCGCGGTTGGGCCGGTAGCCGATCTGCCTGGCGACGAGTTGGACACGGCGCCTTGTCTCGGCGCCGATCTCGGGCGCGTCCTTCAGCGCCCGCGATACGGTGGTGACGCCCAGCCCGGTCATGAAGGCAAGCGTCTTCAGCGTCGGGCGCTCGTGCGCCGACGCCTCGTCGTCCCTGTCTGTCTGATCCCTGTCCATTCGTCCCGCCCGTCAGGCGCATAGCAGTTGCCGGGCAGTCCGGCAATCGCCGGGCCGCGATAGCGCGACTTCCACCTGGCGAAACCTCAATACACTGAAACGTTACAGATTGTCACGAGCGACACATGCGCGGCTGCGGCAGGCCAGCTTGGGTCTGCTGTGCTGCCGGGACAGAAAACCATTGGAAATTAGCGGAGAACACCTTTCAGGCGAATTCTTTGCCAGCTTTCGTTGTTTTGCGGTGCAACTTTGCGTGCTGCGATGCACAATGGGGTGCTGGCGGAAGGATTTTGTTCGCAGCTCGAAAAATATCTGGACTGCTTTTGCGCGAGGGGTTGCGCACGTCCCGCAATTGCCGTATCGAAAATCTGTAACGTTTCAGATTCTGGGAGGAACCGAAATGCGATTTAAACTCTTGACTGCCGCGCTGGCGGCGACGGCGGCGCTGCAGTTCGCCGGTCCGGCGGCCGCGGCCGATCTGGAAGTGATTCACTGGTGGACGTCGAAGGGCGAGTCGGCGGCGGTCTCGCAGTTCGCAAAGGCCTTTGACAATGACGGCCACGGCGACAAGTGGGTGGACAGCGCCGTCGCACTCGGCGAAACCGCCCGCTCGACCGTCATGCAGCGCGTGCTCGGCGGCGATCCGCCCGGTGCGGCCCAGTTCAATCCCGGCCGGCAGTACGAGGAACTGATTTCGGGCGGCAAGCTGCTCGATCTCACGGACGTCGCGACCGCCGGCAAGTGGGATGAGGTCATTCGCCCGAAGGCAATCGGCAGCGCCTGCCTCGTCGACGGCCACTGGTGGTGCGTTCCGGTCAACATTCATTCGAATTACTGGGCCTGGTACTCCAAGCCGGTCTTCGAGAAAGCGGGCGTGCCGGAGCCGAAGAGCTTGGCCGATTTCATTGCGGCCGCGCCGAAGATCAAGGAGGCGGGCCTCATTCCCTTCGCCATCGGCGGCGACGGAAACGGCTGGCAGATTCAATTGCTGTTCCAGGACATGGTCACCGAGGCTCTCGGTGTTGCCAAACGTGACGAGATGTACACCAAGAAGAGCGCCGAAATTGCCGGCGGCGCCGAGATGAAAGGCGTCTTCACGCAGTTGCGGACCCTGAAGCAGTTCACCGACAACGGCTATGCCAACCGCAACTGGAACGACACCACCAACCTGGTGATCACCGGCAAGGCCGGACTTCAGGTGATGGGCGACTGGGCGCGCGGCGAGTTCGCAGCCGCCGGCATGACCGGCGTCAAGGATTTCGGCTGCATGATCGGCCTGAACGAGGACAAGCCGGTGGTCAGCACCGACGGCGACATCATCGTCTTCTTCAAGCAGGACAATCCGGACGTCGAAGCAGCGCAGAAGCGTCTTGCGGCGCTCCTCATCAGCCCGGAGGTTCAGGTCGCTTTCAACAACGCCAAGGGTTCCATGCCCGTGCGTGGCGATGTCGACATGTCGACGGCCGACCCGTGCATGCAGAAGTCCCTGAAAGCGGTGGAAAACCCGTCCAACATCGTCACTGCCACGAACCGCTTCATCACCGAGAACACCAATCAGCAGATCAATGAGCTCGTCTCGCAATATTTCGCGGACGACTCCATGACCGCTGACGACGCCACTGCGAAGTTTTCTACCATCATCGGTAACTCCGACTAGAGCCTGTTCCATCCCGATAGAATCGGGATGGGGCTCTATCTTTTTGTTTGAGCATGATCTTTTCCGAAAACCGGTACCCACTTTTCGGGATCATGCTTTAGGAACCGATCAGCATCCAGAGGCGCCGCCCTTGCGGCGGCGCCTCGGTCGCGTCCCGACCGAGAGAAGAAACTGTTTCTCGGCGACGGGCTGACAATGGCAGGACGAGAAGTCGCGGCGGTTCGGAGCCCGGTCGTTCGGACAGCGCTGACTTTCACGTCGGCAGACTGCCCTAGAGTGTCGGTGGAAGCGGAGAAAGACGGACGATGCAGAAGAGCTGGAGGCGCAGATTTCACCTGCCCGCCGTCATCGGGACGATACCGATGATCCTCGTCGCCGTCGGCGTGTTCGTGATCGGCATCGGCTTCTCGGTGCTATGGTCTTTCACCAGTTCGAAGCTGTTCCCCACCTATGATTTCGTCGGCCTGGCGCAATACAGGCGCCTTTGGGCCGATAGCCGCTGGCTCGTCTCGGTCAACAACATCTGGTTCTTCGGCCTGATGTCCATCACCTGCAACATGGTGTTCGGCTACCTGCTCGCCGTTTTCATGGACCAGCGCATCCGCCAGGAGGACCTGTTCCGTTCGATCTTCCTGTATCCTTTCGCCATGTCGCTGATCGTCACCGGACTCGTGTGGCAATGGGTGCTCGACCCCAACCTCGGCCTGCAGGCGGCGCTCCGCAACCTGGGCTGGTCGAGCTTCAGCTTCGCCCCGCTGGTCGATGCCGACACCGCGCTCTACGCGCTGGTCGTGGCGGGCATCTGGCAGGGCTCGGGCGTGACGATGGCGATCCTGCTTGCCGGCCTGCGCGGCGTTGATGAGGAGATCTGGAAAGCGGCGAGGGTCGACGGCATCCCGACGTGGCGCACGCACATGTCCATCGTGGCGCCAATGATGAAGGGTGCCTTCGCCACCGCCTTCGTTCTCCAGTGCGTAGGCGTGGTGCGCGTCTACGACCTGGTTATTGCCATGACTGGCGGTGGTCCCGGCATCTCCACGTCCATGCCGGCAGTCTACGTCATCCAGCTCATCACAGTCCGCCAGAACGTCGGCCAGGGCATGGCGGCGGCAACGATGATGCTGCTGCCGGTCCTGGTCGTGCTGGCTTTCGGCGGAATTCTACTGTGGCGGCGAAATCGGGAAGCGAGCGCATGACCGCCGGCCAGATCACCGCAATTCAGCCTGTCCAGGAAGCACAGGATCAGGCCGGCGTGGGGCCCATCGGGCCGAAACCGCGTCGGATATCGGCAGGCCGCATCGGCCTTTATGCTTTCCTGGTCGTCGCGGCTCTCTTCTTCCTCATCCCGGTCTACATCATGATCGTCACATCGCTGAAAGGCATGCCGGAGATCAGGCTGGGTCATCTTTTTAACCTTCCAAGCGAGCCCACCTTTCAGCCCTGGGCCGACGCCTGGCTTCATGCCTGCACCGGTCGCGACTGCAACGGCCTCAGTCCAGGGTTTTACAATTCGGTGAAGATCACCCTGCCCAGCGTGGTCATCTCGATCATCTGCGCGTCGATCAACGGTTACGCGCTGACCTTCTGGCCGTACAAGGGCGCCAATTTGCTCTTCGGGTTGCTCGTGTTTGGCGCCTTCGTGCCCTACCAGGTGGTGATCTATCCATTGATCATCGGACTGAGCTCGGTCGGGCTGTTCGCATCCCTGCCTGGCATTATCATCGTGCATACGATCTTCGGAATGCCCATCCTGACGCTGCTGTTCCGCAATTTCTACGCGGCAATACCGGTCGAGCTGTTCAAGGCAGCGCGTGTCGACGGCGCGGGTTTCTGGCGCATCTTTCTCCACATCATGCTGCCGATGTCAGTGCCGATCACGGTCGTCGCCGTCATCCTGCAGGTTACCGGCATCTGGAACGACTTCCTGTTCGGCATCGTGTTTGCAGGGCGGCCCAACTGGCCGATGACGGTGCAGCTCAACAACATCGTCAACACCACGACCGGCGTGAGGGAGTACAATGTCAACATGGCGGCCACCATTCTGACGGCTGCGGTGCCCCTGATTATCTACTTCGTCTCCGGAAGATGGTTCGTGCGCGGCATCGCCGCCGGCGCGGTGAAAGGCTAGTGGATATGGCGCAGAACGGTACCAGCGTTTCGATCCAGGACCTGTCGCTGAGTTTCGGCGCCATCTCGGTGCTGCACACGCTCAATCTCGATGTCGCCGAGGGCGAGTTCATCGTGCTGCTCGGGCCGTCGGGCTGCGGCAAGTCGACCTTGCTCAACTGCATCGCCGGCTTGCTCGACATTTCCGAGGGCCGCATCTTCATCAAGGGCAAGAACGTCACCTGGGAGGAGCCCAAGGACCGCGGCATCGGCATGGTGTTCCAATCCTATGCGCTCTATCCGCAAATGACGGTGGAGCGGAATCTGTCCTTTGGCCTGCGCGTCGCCGGTCTGCCCAAGGAGGAGATCGACAAGCGCATCGCGCGCGCCGCCGAGATCCTGCAGATCGAGCCGCTTTTGCAGCGCAAGCCGTCGGCGCTCTCGGGCGGCCAGCGCCAGCGCGTGGCGATCGGGCGGGCGCTGGTGCGTGACGTAGACGTCTTCCTGTTCGACGAGCCGCTTTCCAACCTCGACGCCAAGTTGCGAGCGGAACTGCGCGTCGAAATCAAGCTGCTGCATCGCAAGCTGCAGAACACCATGATCTACGTCACCCACGACCAGATCGAGGCGATGACGCTGGCCGACCGCATCGCGGTGATGAAGGGCGGCGTCATCCAGCAGCTCGACGCGCCGCAGACCATCTACAACCGCCCGGTCAATCGCTTCGTCGCCGGCTTTCTCGGCTCGCCGGCGATGAACTTCATCGATGGCAGGCTGGAGAAGGTGGGCAGCGACTGGCAGTTCGCCTTCGAGGACGTGCGCATCCCGCTCGCGACCTACGCCTTCGAGAAGGAACCAACGCCGGGGCCGGCCGTGTTCGGCATGCGCCCCGAGCATGTTGCCTTCAACAGCGGCGCAGGCTGGCCGTTCACGGCGACGGCAAATGTCGAGGTCGTCGAGCCGATGGGCTCCGATACGCTGGTCTGGCTGAAGCTTGGCAAGCAGAACTTCACCGTCAGGGTGACCTCGGAGCGCACGCCGAACAATACGGACACGGTCAGCATCGGTTTCGATCCGATGCGGGCCTCGCTCTTCGACGCTCAAACCGGCAACCGCCTTTAACTTCTCCCAAGATCCATCCCCCCAAGAGAAAACGGACAGAGACGATGAACTGGTCATTCCAACTTTACAGCGCCCGCAATTTTCAGCCCTGGACCGGCGTGCTCGAGTTACTCGGCAAGCTCGGCTACCAGGAGGTTGAAGGGTTCGGCGGCGTCTATGACGATCCCAAGGCCTTCCGCGCCGAACTCGACAAGAACGGGCTTTCGATGCCGACCGGGCATTTTTCGATCGACGCGCTGGAGAACGATTTCGACGGCGTGCGCAGAACAGCCGACGCGCTCGGCATCACGCTCGTCATCTGCCCCTATCTGCTCGCCGAGCAGAGGCCGGCCGATGCCGCCGGCTGGCGCGGCTTCGGCGAGCGGCTCGCCAAGGTCGGCGAGACGGCGCAAAAGGCCGGCTACGGCTTTGCCTGGCATAATCATGATTTCGAATTCAAGACGCTTGCCGACGGCTCGGTGCCGCAGGACCATATCCTGTCCTCGGCGCCCGACATCGGCTGGGAGATGGACGTCGCCTGGGTGGTGCGCGGCGGCGTCGATCCGCTGCCCTGGATCGAAAAGCACGGCAAGCGCATCAGCGCAGTCCATGTCAAGGACATGGCCAAGCCAGGCGAGGGGCTGGACGAGGACGGCTGGTCGGATGTCGGCCACGGCACCATTGACTGGGCCGGGCTGATCAAGGCCTTGCGCGCCAAGAGCGTCGCCAAGTACTACGTCATGGAACAGGACAACCCCAACGACATCGAACGCTTCGCCCGCCGCTCGCTCGCATCCGTCAAGGCTTACTAGGAACAATCATCATGGCAAAGAAACTGGGTATCGGCGTCATCGGCTGCGGCAACATCTCGAAGGCGTATTTCTCGCTGGCGCCGCTGTTTCGCGGCATCGAGATGCGTGCTTGCGCCGACATCAACATGGACGCGGCGAAGGCGCGGGCGAAGGAGTTCAAGCTGCGCGCCGAGACCGTCGACGATCTGCTCGAAGCCGACGACATCGACATCATCGTCAACCTCACCATTCCGGCTGTGCACTACGAGGTGTCGAAGCAGATCCTCGAAGCGGGCAAGCACGTCTATTCGGAAAAGCCGTTCGTGCTGTCGATCAAGGAAGGGCTCGACCTGAAGAGCCGGGCGGAGAAGAAGGGGCTGCGCATCGGCTCGGCACCCGACACTTTCCTCGGCGGCGCGCACCAGCTTGTGCGCAACCTGATCGACACCGGCGCGCTCGGCAAGATCACCAGCGGCACCTGCCATGTGATGGGCCACGGCATGGAGCACTGGCATCCCAATCCGGACTTCTTCTTCCAGCCGGGTGCAGGTCCGGTGCTCGATATCGGACCCTACTACATCACCAATTTGATCCAACTGATCGGGCCGGTGAAGCAGGTGGCGGCGTTCGCTTCGATCCCGGCGACGGAGCGGACGATTTCGTCGAAGCCGCGCGCGGGCGAAAAGATCCCGGTCAACACGCCGACGACCATCCATGGCCTGCTGGAGTTCGAGAATGGCGCCGTCATCACGCTCAACACCAGCTGGGACGTCTGGAGCCACGGCCATGCCCCGATGGAGCTCTATGGCGAGGCGGGCACGGTGTTCGTGCCGGATCCGAATTTCTTCGGCGGCGACGTGCGTCTCACCGAAGCGGCCAAACCGGTCAAGAAACTGCCGAAATGGAAGCATCCGTTCGGCGTTCCCAATGAAATGCACGGACAAGGCATGATGGCCAACTATCGCACCGCCGGCCTTGCCGACATGGCGATCGCAATTGCCGAAGGTCGGCCGCACCGCTGCTCGATGGAGCTGGCCCTGCATGCCGTCGATGTCATGACCGGCATATTGCGCTCCGGCGAGACCGGCAAGTTCGTCGCCATGCAGACCACCTGCGAGCGGCCGGCGGCTCTCGGCGTCAAGGAGGCGAAGGAACTGATGGCCAAGAAGAAGTAGGCCGCAGCGATTATCGATAATTTTGACTTTGCCCCTCTCCCCCTTCTCCCGGGGAGAGGTTAAAGGGTGGGGTGCGGGGCCTGCTCATCGCGCATGCGATGGCCGTGCCCGGTCCGTTTCAGATATCGAGGATATTCCCCATGCCCTATGTCGCCGCCGAAAACCGCTATGAGAAAATGATCTACAACCGCTGTGGGCGGTCCGGCCTGAAGCTGCCGGCCATCTCACTCGGGCTGTGGCACAATTTCGGTAACGACACGCCGCACAAGACCAAGCAGGCCATCGTGCGCAAGGCATTCGACCTCGGCATCACGCATTTCGACCTCGCCAACAATTACGGTCCGCCTCCCGGCTCGGCGGAGACCGCCTTCGGTGAAATCCTGCGCACCGACTTTGCCGCCTATCGCGACGAGATGATCATCTCGACCAAGGCCGGCTACGAGATGTGGGCAGGTCCCTACGGCGAATGGGGTGGCCGCAAATATGTGCTGGCCAGCCTCGACCAGAGCCTGAAGCGGATGGGGCTCGACTATGTCGATATCTTCTATTCGCATCGTTTCGACCCCGATACGCCGCTGGAGGAGACGATGGGCGCGCTCGACCACGCGGTGCGCTCGGGCAAGGCGCTATACGCCGGCATCTCGTCCTACAATTCGCAGCGCACGCGCGAGGCGGCCGACATATTGAAGCAGCTCGGCACGCCCTGCCTCATTCATCAGCCGAGCTATTCGATGCTCAACCGCTGGGTCGAGGAGGACGGGCTGCTCGACACGCTGGAAGGGCTTGGTGTCGGCTCGATCGTGTTCTCGCCGCTGGCGCAAGGCATGCTGACCGACAAATATCTCGGTGGTATCCCTGACGGCAGCCGCGCTGCTCAGGGCAAGTCGCTGCGGCCCGCCTTCATCAACGACAAGAGCGTCTCCAACATCCAGGCGCTGAACGCGATCGCCGGCCGCCGCGGCCAGACGCTGGCGCAGATGGCGCTGGCCTGGGTGCTGCGCAAGGGCCGGGTGACCTCGGCGCTGATCGGCGCCAGCCGACCGGAACAGGTCGAGGATTGCGTCGGCGCGTTGAAGGCGCTCGACTTCAGCGACGCGGAACTCGCGGAAATCGATACCTATGCGCGCGAGGCCGACATCAATCTGTGGGCGGCCTCGGCCGAGCGCAAGGGCCCGCCAAGGAAGTAGCAAGCGCCGGAATACAAAGCCGGCAAATATAAAAACGGCGGGAACATTCCCGCCGTCTTCATATGCGCTTGTTCTCAGGGCTTCTTCGCCGTGCCGGCACCAGATGGAGATGACGGAAACAGTGGCAAAAAGGCCGGTTCGTCGCTATCTCAGTGGAATTGAGACCGCCCGCATGCGGAAATGACGTGCGAGCGGCAAGGAATGATTGGAAGCAGGACCATGGCGGCAAGGGATGTGCTGACGAAGAACCAGCTGTGCGTGCTCGAAAAACTCGAGGCCGCCAGCGGGCCGCTCAGCGCCTATACGCTGCTCGACCTGCTTCGCGAGCGCGGTTTTCGCGCGCCGCTTCAGGTCTACCGGGCGCTCGACACGCTGGTGAAGTCCGGTTTCGTGCATAGGCTGGAAAGCCTCAACTCCTTCGTCGCCTGCGCCGAGCCGCACGACCACAGCCATTCGATGACCGCTTTCGCTATCTGCGACACATGCGGCCAGGTGACGGAAATGTCCGACCACGATGTCGACCACCGGCTCGACGAATGGGTGCGCTCGACCGGCTTCGCCGCGAAGAAGGCGGTGATCGAGTTCCGCGGGACGTGTGCCAAGTGCCTGGCTGAGGCTGCCTAAGGTGTATTGATATTCAGGTGATGCCACCCTGACCTGAATCTCAACACACCTTGGCTTCGGCGCTTCAATGCGCCTCGTCCCAGTTGTTGGCGGCCCGCGCATCGACATGCAGCGGCACTAACATCGAGACCGCCGGCATCGGCGCGTTCTCCATCACCCGGCGTACGACCGGGATCGTCGCCTCGACTTCCGCCTCCACCGTCTCGAAGATCAACTCGTCATGCACCTGCAGCAGCATGCGGGCGGAAAGCCCTGCCTTCTCCAGCGCCTCGTCCATATGCACCATGGCGCGGCGGATGATATCGGCGGCGGTGCCCTGCAACCTGGCATTGATCGAGGCGCGCTCGTTGAAGGCGCGGATCGAAGGATTCGACGATCGTATCTCCGGGTAATGGATGCGGCGGCCGAAGATCGTTTCGACGAAGCCATGTTCGCGGGCATAGGCCTTGGTCGCCTCGATGTAGTCGCGGATGCCGGGGAAGCGCTCGAAATACTTCTTGATGTAGGCGCCGGCTTCCTCGCGCGGGATCGACAGCTGGTTGGCCAAACCAAAGGCCGAAATGCCGTAGATGATGCCGAAATTGATCGCCTTGGCGCGGCGCCGCACTTCCGAAGGCATGCTTTCGACCGGCACGTTGAACATTTCCGAGGCGGTGATGGCGTGGATGTCGGCGCCGTCGGCAAAGGCCTGCGTCAGTTGCGGGATCTCGGCGACATGGGCAAGCACGCGCAATTCGATCTGGCTGTAGTCGGCCGAAACCAGCTTGTGGCCCTTGTCGGCGATGAAGGCGGTCCTGATCTTGCGCCCCTCGGCGGTGCGCACCGGGATGTTCTGCAGATTGGGATCGGATGAGGAGAGCCGGCCTGTGGTCGTCGCGGCGAGCGCATAGGAGGTGTGCACGCGCCTGGTGTCGGGATGGATGAAGCCGGGGAGCGCGTCGGTATAGGTCGATTTCAGTTTGGTGAGCTGGCGCCAGTCGACGATCTTGCGCGGCAATTCGTGGCCTTCGGCGGCGAGGTCTTCCAGCAGCTGCGCCGAAGTCGACCATTGGCCGGTCTTGGTCTTTGAACCGCCCGGCAGGCCCATGCGGCCGAACAATATGTCGCCCAGTTGCTTCGGCGAACCGATGTTGATGCGTTCGCCGATGAGGCCGTAGATTTCCTCCTCCAGCCGTGCCGCACCCTGCGCCAGCTCACCGGAGAGCCGCGACAGGATCTGGCGGTCGACCGAGATGCCGCGCTGTTCCATCCTGGCCAGCACCGGCACCAGCGGCCGCTCCAGCCGTTCATAGACCGAAACCAGCCCCTTGGCGGCGAGCCGAGGCTTCAGCACCTGCCACAGCCTCAATGCCACATCGGCGTGCCCGGCGGCGTAGGCGGTCGCCCTGTCGATGTCGACCTGCTCGAAACCGACGGAGCTTCTTCCGGAGCCTGCGAGATCCTTGAGCGGGGTCGTTGCATGGCCGAGCCATTTGTCGGAAAGAGCCGACAAGGTGTGGTGGCCGGTGCCGGCGTCGAGCACGTAGGAGATCAGCATGGTGTCGTCGAAGGGCGCGACGTCGACGCCATGGCGGCTCATGACGACGATGTCGTATTTCACGTCCTGCACGATCTTGAGGACCGATCGGTCCTCAAGCAGGGGTTTTAGCAGCGCAAGCGCCTCGCGGATGGGGACCTGGTTCTCCAGCATTCCGCCGCCGAGCAGGTCGCCGGCGCCGCTCTTATGGGCGAGCGGCACATAGGCGGCGCGGCCGGGCGCAATCGCCATCGAAAAACCGATGAGATCGGCGAGCATCGGGTCGGACGAGGTCGTCTCGGTGTCGAAGGCGACGACCCCGGTCTCTCTCGCCTCAGCCAGCCAGGCCTTCAGCGTTGCCGTGTCGCGGATCGCGACATAGGCGCCGGCGTCGATCCTGGCGGCGGAAGCCGCTTCGAGGCGAAGGGCAGCGAGCAGGGAAGGGGTATCGCCTGCCTTGGCCGCCTCCGCCTTGCCTGCAGCCGGCGCTGCTCCGGCTTCGTTCGTCCCGGCGCCCGCCGCGCTTGGGGCTGCTGCCGGTGCGCCGGCGCCGACATCGGGACCATGCGCGGTGTCGGCGCGCTCGACGGTGACGGCAACGGCCTGGACATCGCCGGCCTCGGTGCCGGTCGCTTCCGCCACACGGCGGGTCAGCGAGGTGAATTCCATGGTCTTGAGGAAGCCGATCAGCTTCGGCCCGTCCGGCGCATGCAGCACGAAATCGTCGAGCCCCTCGGCCACCGGCACGTCGTTCTTCAACGTCACCAGCTGGCGCGAAATGCGCGCCTTGTCGGCATTGGCGATGATCGATTCCCGCCTTTTGTCCTGCTTGATCTCGCCGGCGCGCTCGAGCAGCCCGTCGAGGTCGCCGAACTGTTCCAGCAATTGCGCCGCCGTCTTCGGCCCAATGCCCGGCACGCCCGGCACGTTGTCGACGGAGTCGCCGGTCAGCGCCTGCAGATCGATCATCTTTTCCGGCGGCACGCCCCATTTCTCGACCACCTCGGGAATGCCGATCTGGCGGTCCTTCATCGGGTCGTACATGCCGACCGTGTCGCCAACCAGCTGCATCAGATCCTTGTCGGAGGAGATGATCGTGGTGTCGCCGCCGGCCTCACACGCAAGCTTGCAATAGGTGGCGATGAGGTCGTCGGCCTCAAAACCTTCCATCTCGATGCAAGGCAGGTTGAAGGCCTTGGTCGCCTGGCGGATGAGGCCGAATTGCGGGATCAGGTCTTCGGGCGGGGCCGAGCGGTTGGCCTTGTATTCGGGGTAGAGCTCATTGCGGAAGGTTTTTGACGAATAGTCGAAGATGACGGCGAAATGCGTCGGCACCACACCGACATCGGTATTGCGGGCGTCCTGCATCAGCTTCCACAGCATGTTGCAGAAGCCGGAAACGGCGCCGACCGGCAGACCGTCCGATTTGCGGGTCAGCGGCGGCAGCGCGTGATAGGCGCGAAAAATGTAGCCGGAGCCGTCGATAAGGAAGAGATGATCGCCTTTTTTCATGCCGGCAGGGATAGCGCGGCGCGGCTGCGCGGTCCATGCCAAAGGCGGCTTCTGTCAACGGTTCCGGCAATACCCTGACAGAACCCGGCGCTGATGGGCCGGGCGCTCACAAGTATGTTACAAAAGTGTAATTTTGGTGCCCTTGAATCGCCACGTTCAAGGACCCAAATACACATTATCGGCAGTTTTCGCCGAAGTCCGGAGCAAGGCCCGTCCCCCGCCTATCCCGGACACCTGCGGCAGCCTATCCCCCCTCTCCGGGCTGCCGCAACGTTTCGAGTAAAAGGCCGCCGTGGTTCCCCCTCCACCACGGCGGCTCTTTTTTGCCTTTCAGCTTTTGCCTTCCATCTTGGCATTTCCAACAGCAAAGGCGCTGGTCCAACGTTCCCGGCTTTTCGTTTTCGGCTCGTCGCTTTAGGGTCGGCGCAAAATCGAAAGGCCAATGAATGTCCAGAATTTCTCCCGTCCTCGATCGTCTCGACAGCAATCTCGACCAGAGCCTGGAGCGGCTGTTCGGCCTGCTCAGCATCAAGTCGATCTCCACCGACCCAAGCTACGCCGCCGACTGCCGTAAAGCGGCGGAATGGCTGGTGGCCGAGCTCAAGCAGATCGGTTTCGACGCCAGCGTGCGCGACACGCCTGGACATCCGATGGTGGTGGCGCATCATGAAGGACCGGCAGGGGCGCCGCACGTGCTGTTCTACGGCCATTACGACGTGCAGCCGGTCGATCCGATCGAACTCTGGGAAAACGACCCGTTCGCGCCGGCGGTAAAGGAGATTGCGCCCGGCCACAAGGTGATCACCGGCCGCGGGTCGGCCGACGACAAGGGTCAATTGATGACCTTCGTCGAGGCCTGCCGCGCCTGGAAGCAGGTGCATGGCAGCCTGCCTTGCCGCATCACCATCCTGTTCGAAGGCGAGGAGGAATCCGGCTCGCCGTCGCTGAAGCCGTTCCTCGACACTAACAGGGCCGAACTCAAGACCGACTTCGCGCTGGTTTGCGACACCAGCATGTGGGACCGCGAGACGCCTTCCATCTGTGTTTCACTGCGCGGCATGGTCGGCGAGGAGATCACGGTCAAGGCGGCCAGTCGCGATCTGCATTCCGGGCTTTATGGCGGCCCTGCAGCCAACCCGATCCGCATCCTGGCGAAAATCCTGGCCGACATCCATGACAAGGACGGCCGCGTGACCATTCCCAGCTTCTATGACGGGGTCGAGGAGACGCCCTCGCAAATCCTGAAATCATGGGAGACGCTCGGCGAGACCGCCGAGACATTCCTCGGCCCCGTCGGACTTTCCATCCCAGCCGGCGAAAAGGGCCGTTCGGTGCTCGAGCTGACCTGGGCGCGGCCGACGGCCGAGTTCAACGGCATCGTTGGCGGCTATACGGGAAAAGGCTTCAAGACGGTGATCGCCGCGGAAGCCTCGGCAAAGGTGTCGGTCCGCCTGGTGCACAAGCAGGATCCGAAGAAGATCCGCGCCGCTTTCCAGGCTTTCGTCAAGGAACGCATTCCGGCCGATTGCTCGGTCGAATTCCACCCGCATGGTGGCTCGCCGGCGATCCAGCTCTCCTATGACTCGCCGTTCCTGGCCAAGGCCAAGGACGCGCTGTCCGACGAATGGGCGAAACAGGCGGTGACGACGGGCGGCGGTGGTTCGATCCCGGTGGTCGGCGATTTCCAGACCTCTCTCGGCATCGAATCGCTGCTGGTCGGCTTCGGCCTCGACGACGACCGCATCCATTCGCCCAACGAGAAATACGAGCTCACTTCCTTCCATAAAGGCCAGCGCTCCTGGGCCCGCATTCTCGACGCGCTCACGCGCTGACGCGGGAATCACGAATGGCGTGAATTCAACTTTCTGTTGATTTTTCTGCGGATCGCGGCGACGAGGGATCACGCCGCGATCCGGAGAAGACCATGAGCGACATCCGCTTCCACAAGAACGATCTGCCCGACCTTTCGCACTACAATGTCGGGGCGGTCGCCATCGACACCGAGACGCTCGGATTGAACCCGCATCGCGACCGGCTCTGCGTGGTGCAGATCTCGCCCGGCGACGGCTCGGCCGACGTCATCCAGATCGCACCCGGCCAGAAGAAGGCGCCGAACCTCGTCAGCCTGCTCAGGAACAGGGGCATCACCAAGTTGTTCCATTTCGGCCGCTTCGATCTCGCAGTGCTCTACAACGCCTTTGGTGTCATGCCGGAGCCGGTGTTCTGCACCAAGATCGCCTCGCGGCTGACCCGCACCTATACCGACCGGCATGGGCTGAAGGACATCTGCAACGAGCTGCTCGGCATCGGCCTGTCGAAGGCGCAGCAATCGTCGGACTGGGCAGCCGAGACGCTGTCGCCGGAGCAGCTCGAATACGCCGCCTCCGACGTGCTCTACCTGCACCGGCTGCGCGACGTGCTGGCTGCCCGGCTTGCGCGCGAGAACAGGACGAAGGAGGCCGACGCCTGCTTCCGCTTCCTGCCGACGCGCGCCAAGCTCGACCTGATGGGCTGGGCCGAAGAGGATATTTTCGCCCATAGCTGATGGCTCCGGAACCAGGGCGTCGCTGGCCGCGTTCCGTCAGCTCAAAGAGGGATGACCTCGAAGTGGGGAAGACATGGCAGACCGCAAGCCAATATCGAGCGCACCGACGGACGGTTCCAGGGTTACCGTCTACTGGAAAGACGCCAACAGCGTGATCAACGAATCCATCGCGCAGTATCGCGACGGAGCCTGGTGGACCTATATCGACAGCGATACGCAAAAGCGGGTCGAACCGACGAGCTGGCGGCCGGCCTCCGAGGATAGTGACGACGACTGACGCCGCCGCTGGCGGGGCCGGCTGCTTTCGCATAGCCTGAAGTCGTTGATATCGAGGCCGATTCGGGGCTTTCGCTCCGCCGTCGTCCGTTGCTCGGAGGAACTAATGGGTATCGAAAGCCTAATCATCTTCATCATCATCGGCGCCATCGCCGGCTGGCTCGCCGGCCTCGTCGTCTCAGGCTTCGGCTTCGGCCTGGTCGGCAACATCGTCGTCGGCATTATCGGTGCCTTCATCGCCGGCTGGCTTTTCCCCAGGCTCGGCTTTGCCATTGGCGGCGGCATCCTCGCCGCCATCATCAATGCCACGATCGGCGCCATCATCCTGTTGCTGGTGGTCAAGGTCTTGAAACGAGCCTGACGCACGACAGCAAAAGGGCGCGCCATGAAACAGAACATGCTCTATTTGATCATCGGCGCGCTCGTCGTGGTCGTCATCGCCCTTGGCATCTATGTCTATCGCGAGCAGACCAGGCCGAAGGGCGTGGAGCTGAAGATCGACGACAAGGGCATTTCGATCCAGCAAAATTGATCACGCCGGACTGACGCCGCGATCGGGCAGGCCGGCTTGACCGGACAACCGCGGATCAGGCCTTGTCATCGCGTCTCAAGCCAAGGCTGCAGCGGGCATCTTCCATTCCTTCCTCTCTTCAGGTCAGGCCTCAGGTGATATCCCGGATCGACTTCAGGGCCAGCGATGCTGTCCGAGCCGTGCTTTCGGCAATCGGGCGCACAGAAGATGTACGCTTTTCGCCCGACAACCGGCTCTTGGCCATCGCCGGCTTTGGGCGAAAGCGCTGCCTGATCCTGCGGATCGAGGTCGAGCCAGCCTCCGATGGACCCGAGGTCACGATCCATGATTACATGGAACTGACATCCGACTGCATCGGCGAGGTTCATGGCCTCGATTTCATCGACGACCGGACCCTGGCTGTCGCCAATCGCGACGGGCTGGTTGGGATATTTTCGCTGCCGGCGGGAGAGCCTGCCGGCAGAAGCCTTGAAATCTCGCCGCGTCGCCAGATCAAGAGCGGGCTGTTCTGCAAGCTGAGGACGCCCGGTTCGATCGCAGTCAGGCGGGAGTCACCCAGCCGGACCAGCCTGTTGGTCTGCAACAACTATACGCACCGGGTCACCCGTCATGTCGTCGACCGGCGGCTGGGATATCGCGCGTTGAGGAACCAGGTGCTGCTGAAACGGGGCCTCGATATTCCCGACGGCATCGCGCTCAGCCATGACGGCCAGTGGGTCGCCATAAGCAGCCATGGCACCAAGGATGTGAAAGTCTACAGCCTGTCGGGACCGCTCGGACCCGACACCGAGCCGGCCGGGATTCTCGAGAACGCCAATTACCCGCACGGCCTGCGCTTCACCGCTGACGACCGGCATGTTCTTGTTGCCGACGCCGGCAGTCCAAGGCTGCACGTCTATGACAGCGAGGGCGGCTGGAGCGGACGCCGCACACCGTCGCGCTCGCTTGTCGTCCTCGACGACGAGACCTTCCTGCGCGGCAGGAACAGCGACGAGGAAGGTGGTCCGAAGGGCCTCGACATCGACCGCTCGAACAATGTCGTGGCGTTGACCTGCGAAGAGCAGACGCTGGCGTTTTATTCGCTGGCGTCGATCATCGGGCGGGCAGCGCAGCGGCTCGAGCCGGAGTTGACGCGCCCCTAGGCTGAATCGACATTCATCGCATCCATAACATGGCGCAGGCGAGTTGGATGAAGCTGAGGA
>NZ_JHQS01000042.1 GCF_014843845.1 Mesorhizobium amorphae
CGTCTCAGCTCTTCGGCCGAAGCGGTGGCGCTGCAATTCCTTGATGATCTGGATCAGACGAGCATTCCCGACGTCGCGCGCCAGGACCATCGCCTTCAGCGCGTCCGGATCGTCGGGAAGCTGGTCAGCCGTCATCGTCATGAGCGGATCAGACCATATTCACTGACAGCCAGCGACAGCGGATTCCAGGCTGATTCACTTCGTCGCGGGTCAGCCCGCCTGGACTGGAACGCGGGTCCGGCGCGCCTCGTGGACCCGCCGCCAGTCCAGCCCTTCCAATAGCGCGGACAGTTGCGCGGCCGTCAGCCGCATCACGCCGTCCTGTACTTTCGGCCAGCGGAACTCCCCATCCTCCAGACGCTTGGCATAAAGGCAGACGCCGGTGCCGTCCCAAAAAATCAGCTTGCAAAAAATCAGCTTGATCCGGTCGGTGCGCTTCGCCCGGAAGACGTAGACGGCGCCGCTGAACGGATCGGCGCCCATCGTTTCGCGCACCAGCGCGGCCAGCCCCTCCGCGCCTTTGCGAAAGTCCACCGGCTTCGTCGCCACGATAACCTTGACGGCACCCGTCGGCCCGATCACGACGTTGCCTTCAGCGCACGGATCACCGCCGCAACCGTGCTGGTGTCGGCGCCACGGCCGACCCGCATGGCGATGCCGTCAATCTCAAGTTCGATGACACCAGCATCTCGGGCCGTCTTTTGCTTCCGCGGCCGTGCTGGACGCTTCGGCGCCGGCTCCGTAGGCGCCGCCGTCACCACCGCCGGAACAAACAGCGTTTCGGTTGCCGACGGCTGACGAGCGGCCCGGCGCCAGGCGAACAACTGCTGCGGGAACAAGGCATATCGCCGGGCCACCGCGCTCACGGTCGCGCCGACCTCATAGCTTTCCGCCACGATCCGCGCCTTCTCGTCCGGCAGCCATTCCCGCCGCCGACCGGAGCCGGTGAAGATCTCCAGCCGACGAACCGGCTCTTCATCCCTGGACTTAAGCGTAAGCTCTGAAATCGTCATGTGTCGAAGTCCTCAAGGGCCTCGAACATCGTTCCTCTCGTCTACGCGCGAAAGGTGCCCTCGGAACAGCGCTTACGCTCGATGCGCAGCAACCAGACCATGAAGGAAGCCGTCCACGCGATGATCCGGCGGAACCGCGCAGGGCGCAGGCGCGGGAAGTGAAAGCTATGCGCGAGACTGCATAAAGCCCCTCGTCTCACGAATTAGTTTCAGCATGGCATGGAGCGAATCTCCGAGCGCGCCTGACCACAATTGCTGCTGATCGGGCGGCGCGTCGACAGAGGCGACTTCGTCGGCTGAATCGAGCCAAGACTGAGCGAACTCATCAAACTGCTCGTCCGAAACGCGGATGAGCTGGATCGCCGCGATTCTGGCCACAACCAGTTCGAGTGCGAGAAGGCGAGCTTCCAGTTCCAACTTCTCTCGTTCAACCATCAACCCTTCCTCTGAAACCAGGCAACAACCTGCTGCTCCTAGCGTTCGATCTGATCGCGCGTAGTCACTAGGCCTCGATCATCCAAGAGCCTGTTGAGCTTCACCTCTAAAGGCATGGTTCTGCCACGCTCCGCGCCGAAGATTTGACATACACGACTGCGGCTGGACAGCGCACTGCGCGGGACGGCTCGCGCGTACAGTCCTATGGCTGGTCCGGACGGACCGGCCATCTATTTGCGTCGACCGTGAGCCTGCCACCTCGGCCTGGTCGGATCCCCGGCGATGTGAATCCCTCCCTTCTCGTGCTGGGAATTTACATCGGGTTGCCGGGCGCGTTGAGCAATTTCACGATGGCTTCGGCGGAGATCGGTTTGCTGAAATGATAGCCCTGCATTTCATCGCAATTGTTCTTGCGCAAGAAGGCCACTTGATCGTCTGTCTCGACACCCTCGGCAATGACCCTCA
>NZ_JHQS01000043.1 GCF_014843845.1 Mesorhizobium amorphae
ATGGTCGCAGCGCGTCGTCACCGGAAACGTCATTCGCAAAACCCGGCATGGCCGGGAGAGCGTGCGAACCTTGTGGTCGCGCGTGCCGCCTGCGCTGCAATTGACGAATGTTTTTCGCACCGCCACGGGTCGTCAGATGCGCCGAAGCCCGTATGGCGGCATCATCATCAAATCAGCCGTAGCTGTCTTTGGTTGATAAGGGCCGCGTTGGTTGGCGGGAAACCAACGCTATTCCCTCAAGGTGAGTCTCAGTCCCCACGCCAGCGCCTTCGGAACGGCGTTGGCAGTGATATCCAAGGAAGCGGGGCAGCAGATCCGTCTCCCATTTTTCGACTTCGCAAGCGGTGACGAGCGGCTACTTCGTGGAAAGGCGCAGATCGTTCACGCTATCCAGGCCAGTGGAATGACTTTGCAGCCCGGAGCATGGCCGCAGTTGCCGGGCTGTAGGGGCGTCCCAGAACGCTGAGCATAGAGATCTTGCGGCTGACTTCTGGCTCGATCAAGGGGCGTTGCAGCAGTTCTGGCAGCGTGACTGAACATTCCGGCATGAAGGCAAATCCGATCCGCGCCATCACCATTGCCAGAACCCAGTCCTCACGTTCCGATCGAAAGCGCGCATAGAGCTTCACATTGTTGGCAGCACAGGTCGCCATCACCATTTCGCGCATTTCGCAAGAAAGTCGGTCAACATAGGGTTCGCCAGACAAATCGCAGAGTTTGACGTCCCGGCGGTGACGCGCCGCTCGACGATTTCGCCCAGCGTCAAGCCTGGCTGTAGTTCATCGGGCGCAATGCGGTAAATTTCCGCATAGCGCCGGTTGCATAGGATCAGCCGTTCGTCGGCGCCAAAAAAGCAGATGCCTTGCGAGATGTTGTCGATCGCCGTCTCCAACCGCAACGCCTGGCTCTCGAGCGTCGCGATCGTAGCGCGAAGTTCGCGCTCGAGGATTTCATACGAAGCCGTCGCCAGTTTTGTCAGCGCGGCGAGATCGGTCGACTCGGGTCTCTCGGTGGCACGCCTGGATGGCTTCGTGACCAAACAGAGTTCCTCCGAATTTGATGCTTGGAAAAAACCAAGAGAGATCAGACTGAAAGTTAGCGCGCAATAATACTGTTCAAAATATGTAATGGTCGGTAAACTGATCGAGATGCTTGAGTGACCAGGAGATACCCCTTCGCAATATTGCGTAAATTCTTGGAGAAAATGGCCATCGTCAGCCATGCTCGGCGTCAGAAGATGATGTCCCGACAGTTCTGTAAAAAGCTGAAAACGGGGCAGCCTTTGATCCGAACGACGGCGGCCACGGCAGCATGGTGACGCCACTGGGCGTTGCCGCCTAAAGACTGGCAAACTGGCAACGCCCGCAACGACGTTGGTCTGATCGTGTGGGCTTACAAGCGGCCGACATCCATGTGGTCGCGCGAGCGATGTCGACTGGGAACCGCTGCGCTGCGCCAATTCTGATCTCGCCGGATTTCAGCCGCCGATCCCGACGCGGTCGTTTTTCCTCTGACGTTTATCCCAATTATGCTGGCCGTATGATAGCGCTCGGCCCTGAGTGATTCAGGAAACCAGGTCCGGCGTCTCTCCTGCCTTCGCCTCCCATTGCTGGTCCGATTTCTTGCGGCACCCCATACCGGGCCAGACGCGCAACTAGACTCGAAGTGGTCGTTTTATCCAGGCATCCGGTTCAGCTAGTTTCCTGCCATCCTTTTCGAGGTGTTTGCTTGGATGCCCAGCAACTGCAGGCCGCTGAGCTGCTTTTCGTCTGCTCGGAGGATATCGATGCTCGATTTCGACGGAGCAGGGTTAACTATACCCTGTTGACGTACCTCGATTTTCTGTCTTCAGGATGGCTAACAATATTTCAGCTTTTCTTAGATCATTCGGATCATCCATGCCTTCTTCGATTCTGCGCATCATCAGCTTGAGGCATCCTTCTGCCAAAGGTCTTGCGGCATTCGCCCCTAGCACCTTCATGGCGCTTTCAAGCATCTCCGGCTCTTCCGACAAAAAAGTGGCGAATATCTCTTCATGCGGAATTGGACCGTTCTCTATCGAGAACTGCACCGTGAGAGGCACGATGGATCGCAGCATGAGTTCGTCATAGCGGACATTGGCAGCCTCGAAAGCCTTCATACTCTGCGGATCATCGGAGAGAGATTTGCGGAAAGTTTCGATCCAAGCTTCGCGTAACCTGTCGCATTGGCTGGCCACCTCCTTCGCTTGGCCACCCGCTCCTGTCGCTAATTTGATGGTGTCTTCTAGGGCTAGGCGAACCGGCTCTAGTTCTTGCAAGGTGGCCACCTCAGGCAAGTTGCTCGCGAGTTTCACCACATCCTCAAATTTCGCCGAAGCCTTTGCCAACTCCTCGCGATCCCTGCGACGAGCGTGTTCGAGTTGTTCGAGAGTGACTTGTCGCCTCTCAGGCTCAAAATATGGGTTGTTCAGACGCGTAATTAAGTGCATCTCATAGGCGCCAGGATTTTCCGAAAAGCAATGGACCGGGCTCGGCGCTCTCGTGGCCTCGCTGGAAGTCCGCCCGGCTAATGGCTCCGCTGCGGTTTGAGTTTTTTCAGCGGCCATGGTTCTCCCTGCGTATTTGGTGGTTCATTGTATACTGGACATGTCATTCCTACGAAGTATTCTGCGCGGCACTGACGCAGGGTGCCAGAGGCCCATCATTGTTTCTCAAACTGTTCAACCGGCGCATAGGTTCCGGTGAGCTGACGGTCCGCGCATCGTGACCAATTGCGAGGGCGCGCACGGACGACCGAAGGACGGCTAGGAAGGAAGCACGGCGGCACTTTCATCTCAGGCGCCACTCTGCGTAGTCGTGCGCACTGCTTGTGGTGCTGCCGTGCTAGGATGGATTCCTGGGACGATGTCTGCCTTGGCCCACGCTACCATGCCGTTTCGGCGAGCCGATCGTCCGGGCTCCATCCTTAGCCCACTTGCGGCGGTGGCTGGCAGTGCTTGGCAGCTTCGTCGAGCGCCTTGGCTGGGTCTTTGACCGCCTGGGTTTTCATGATCTTTGCCGCCGTTTCGATGAGGCAAGCCACATAGTCGTCCTCCTGATCGCCAACAATCAGACTGGCGACGGCGGCCGCAGCCACAGGAAGGGTTACAAGCAGCTTTGAAGTGCTCGCACGACGACGTGGTCCGCTCATTATCGCAACCGGTTCAACAAGCATTATCCGGAGAAAGGATGACATTCGGCCTCTCCTTCCCAGTGTCATGAGAAACGAACTTTCGTTTCGAATTCATGAATGGCGACTCGAGGGATGAAACGGGACGATAGACCAGCACCGGTTTCGAAGCGCATACGACCACTCCGAGGCCGGCTGACACACCCAACGAGCAGGAGACTTCGTGCTAAGATTCTGTGGTCGAGACCGTCAGTCCACCCCTATGCGCAATGTGCGCGACAGGGTGCATATACGGCAAATTTGCCGGGCGGGCAGCCCAAAATGCATCCCTTTAGTGCTCCCGGCTCTTCTGCTGCCGGAGCTGGTCGGCGAGACGAACTTCGGCTTTACAGCAAGGCCCTCTGGAACCACTCGATACGATTGTCATCACCAGGTTGCCGACACAACGCATTTGTGAGCTTGGCTGGACGCGGAAATGATGTGGTCATTCGGCTGCATTCTTCTGCAGGTTCTGAAAAACAAACAGCTTGCCTTTGCGCACGCTGTCTTCAAGCGGACATCCCTTCGCCAGATGCGCCGCAATCGCGCTGGCCAACATGCAGCCCGTCCCACGCACGGACGTGGCCAGGCGCGGTGCGTCATAGCGGATCAGCTCCGGATCGCGACCCAACAGAATGTCTGTTGAACGAGGGCCTGCGGCGTGGCCACCCTTGATCACCAGGGCCTGTGAACCCGCCGAAAGCAAACTTTGGCCCTGCCTGACTACTTCGTTCTCATCCACCGCCAGTGCCGAGCCAACGAGGAGCGCCAGTTCGATGAGATTGGGGGTGACGAGACGGCAAAGCGGCATCAGATTGCGCTTCATGGCGGTGATGGCGCCTGCTTCCAGGAGCGCCCGGCCTGAGGTCGAGGCCAGCACCGGGTCAAGTACTGCCGGCACCTGCGGATTCTCGCGCAGCGCGCCGGCAACGGCAACGACGATCTCAGCCGTCGCGAGCTGCCGATCTTGATGGCCGCGACATCGTTGGCCTGTAGAGCAGCGCGCATCTGGTCGGCCACAAGGCTTGGCGACGAATGATGGATTTCCGTCACACTGTCGTGCGTCTGCACCGTCAGCGCGGTGACAGCCCGGCAACTGCGCACGCCGATGGACGAGATCGTCTCGATGTCGCGCGAGATTCCGGCCGCGCCGCTGGAGTCCGATCCCGGCAACGACAAGCACATGCGGTTCTATCCAGACCAATTGTGGTAATCTTCTCCATGGACGGCTCTCCCTTATGTGACTTTCGACAGCCACACTTTGGCACATTGCGATGCCGGGAGCGGAGGCCGTCCACCGCATCAGGTCACGACCCACTTGTTGCGGTACCATTTGTCGAACGATACCCAGGTTCCGTCCTGAAGTTCTTAGCCGCCGGCTCGCAGGCTACTCGTACGGTCGCTGAGCGCTGAGCCCCGGTAGATGGCGACCAGCGATGTTATGAAATCCTGCGCACCTGATGGAGACGCCCCTGGCAACGCGACCGGCGCGAGCATAGCCCGACGGACAATGCGTCGATTGCCTGACCTTGGCACGTGCGCGAACACCTCGCCCCACGAACCTTGGGCCAGCGCTCGGCGGCGCGTCGCAGCCAAACCGCGCATGCGTGCTCGTCCGCGACAGCCCCTCGTTGGCCGGATAACCCGGCAGCACAATTGCACGAGCGGTGTTACCGCGAGCGTTAATCGGCCTGCGGACCATCAAAGCCACGCGACCGCGATCATGTGAGACAATTCCAAAATCCTTGCCACTTTAACCGGAGGACAAAATGCAACTGATCGCCAACCTGGACAAGTACAGGTCGATTTGAAGTCCAATCGGGCTAGCGGTTGACCGCATAATGACGTCGGCAGCCACGATTGTACTCGGCTATCGGCGTCGACGCCGCCAGAAACCGTTGCGGTCAGGGCCGCCTAACATTCCAAATTCCTTATATCTTTAAACAAATTAAAGGAAAACATTTAACTGCCCTTTTTTTGTTCAGCCGCATTCTATGCAAGCCCTTTGGTTGGCGGCACGACAACGAGCTCACGATTAGAGAAAAACATAAACTCAAAATGAGCACTGTATCCCCAGCGAAAATCCTTTATATTGTAAATGGTACAATCAAGCGCCGTCACAGGCAACTTTTTACCAAAAAAATTCCAGTCACGATCCGTGCATCCGACGCCGGGGTGTCCTTTCTTTTACAGGAACAGCATCTGTCTTCGAATGTTGTTCCATACGTAGAATTTGAGTCGGCCACGATAAGGAATTTTCTTTGGATTAAAAAAATAGTTATAACAACCCAGGCTGGGAGTGAATCGATTCGCTGCGCCGAATCTAGCAAAAATATAGGGAATTATCCCCTTCAAGCAAGTGACGCGAGTGGGACTCGGATTCCCGCTTAAGGTGTGTTCAAATCGGCTCAATGCAAGCCGATCTCAGCGTCCTGTTTTCCGCAGAAAAGTCATTCCCCACCCGACGCACTTGGCAGCGTCGGGACAAGGAATGGATTACGTTTGTTTCTCCGATTGATATTGATGGCGTGACTGTCGAGGGGTTGCAGTTCCGCGCTCAAGCCATGCGCATTCGGCCTGACGAATTCTTGTCCTTTCAGCTCGAATATTATCCGCCAAGGCGCCAGCCTCGCGGCGGCCCTATGGCAAGGATCGAGTGGAGACCGTTGAGGCCTCACAACAACAAAATGATTGGGCCGCCCGAATACCGAAACGTGCTGCAAAAAGGGACCCACAACCACGACTTTTTTCTGAATTGGGATCACAGCCAAAACAGCGTTCGAACGGGGTGTCTTGATATTTCTGTGCCGATCGAACCGGAACCGACGTACGACGAAATCCTTGTGTTTGTGGGCAAAGAGTTTAGAATCTCGAACATAGACTGGATGCCGGTTCCACCTTGGAATGGCATCCTGTTTTGAGAGTGAAAATGATCGTAGCTCCCGACAAATCCCTTTCCGCTACCGTTGACTCGGCGATGCGAGAAATCGTGTCTGCCGCTCACAGACCGGAAGGCTCCTACGTAAACCTGCCCATCCTATACCCAAGTGGGTCGGCGGCTGTTGTGCGCATTTCCGGCGGCCCGGACAAGTTTTTCGTCACGGATTTTGGCCTTGGCTATTCGGAAGCTGAGATGATGGGCGCTGACCGGACGTATGTGCGCCAAGCCAAAGCTATCGGACAAAATTCCGGCGTTGGTTTCGACGAACACTCCTTTTTTGTTCTTGAAGTTCCGCTGGACAGGATCCCTGGTGCAATCGTCACGATAGCCAACTGTTCCGTCGAGACCGTCACCCTTTGTGCCTACAAAATGGCTGAAAAAGCAGCTGTGGATGCGTCGGAATTCCTTATTGCGCGCCTTGAGGCCGTATTCGGCGCTGAACGAATTGCGAGACACGAAAAGGTAGTGGGCGCTTCAAACCACGAATGGGACTTTACCGCTGCTCTCAAAGACGGTCGGCGGACAAGCCTATTTGAATTCGCTACAAAACACCCAAATTCCGTTGCCAGCGTAGCGATGAAAATGAACGATATCGCGCTGCTTGACCGTGCACCACAGCGTATCGTCATGGTTCATAACAAGATGGAAATGGGCACTTATTTGGGTGTTCTTTCCCACTCTTCTAACGTGATCGAAGAGGCAATGCCTATCGAACAGATGCGAAGGCTGGCGGCATGATTTCACTTGCCGAAGCGTTGCGGGAAAACCGCTTGGAAGAGTTCATTCGCCAGCAAGAGGCAGCGGGCATAGGTCCTATTGAAGAGGCCGCCTTCCTAAAAGCGGCCTCCAAAGTCATCAAACACGAGCAACAATCAGATCGAACATCGCGTTCTGCATCACGCGGTGGTTCGACCGGAAAGAATTCCGCAAGGTAGCGGTCCATGTACTTGGCCGACACGTGAATGTGGGTCGAGCGAACCGAAACTTTGAACAGCTTCCAGAAGCTCTCGACGTGATTTACCGAATGGGTCTCGCCCGTGCGGTAATCGTAGGACGACCAGATTTTCTCGCCATGCGGCACGGAACCGTGCACATAGCCATCACCCTCCAGTAAGCCATACGACATGAGTTCGTCGGTCGAGACGACCGAACCGGGCTCGACGTTGCGCAGCGTCACATCGCGAAGTGTGGACTTCTTGACGTTCGGAATGATCGCCGTGCGAATGTCGCCGTCGCGTTCCTTCATGCCCATGACAATGGTCTTGCCGGCGGCACCACGACCACGCTTGCCGGGGCGATGACCGCCCACGTAGGTCTCATCCATCTCGACGTGGCCTTGAAGCATGTCGAAGTCCTGCAGCGAACCGATAAGCTCACGGATTTCATCCCCATGCGCCATGCGGTCTTGTAGGTCACGCCAAGCTGGCGCTGAAGCTCTTTGCCCGAAACGCCATGGCGCGTCGTGACGAACAGATAGATCGCATAGAACCACGACTGGAGCGGCGTACGGGTATCTTCAAAAACCGTGCCGGCAGTCGGGTAAACGTGGTCGCCGCAATGCGAGCAGGCAAAGGCACGGCGGTCGCTCATGCGGTGGAACGTCGAGAGAGCATGGCACTTGCGGCACGGATGCTTCATGCCGAAGCGAACGTCCATGATGTGCTGGAGGCAAGCTTCGTCATCCGGGAACCGGGCGAAGAAGTCGCGAACCGAAAACAGGGGTGCTTTGCTCTTGTTCATGCCCTCAATATAGGGCAGTTACCGTACTTGCGTCAAGGGGATAATTCCAAAAATATATATGAGTTTTGTAGTTTCGTAAATGAAAGGATAGCAGAGGCTAAAAAGAAGCCATTCGCGGCTCGATTCAAGCTTACTCAGATCGAAGCTCCATCTGGACAAATGTTTCGGCCAGAGGAATCTGCCAATCGAGAATACGGGTCTGCAATCGACCTTCTTTTCGACCCGGCCAAATGGGAGGAAGACCAGTATGACGAGATCTTGAGTGAGGTATCGATCCGAAGCCAGGATCCTTTGCCCCATGCGGCAATCCAAAAGCAAAGTCAAACCAAAACACCTCAGTTAAAGGACCGGCGGCCCCCATTATTCAGCACGAAAGATAACAAAAAAACCAAATATATATTTAACGGGCAAACGCGGTGGCTGGAAGGTAATGGGCCTCGTTGTTATTATCATCATCGGAGCGATATTAGCGTGGCAAGCTGGCGCATTAATGAGAGAAGAGTCAGGTAATCCACCCGCAATCGCCGCGAAAAGAGCTGAGCCACCACCTGGGCCGGTTTTGTCCAAAACAGAGCTTAAACAGGGTGGGGAGGCGCGTCTAATGACGCAAATCGTCGAAATTATTGAAGACAAACGGAAATATGCCAAGTTAGTTAAATTGCTGGCTGAAAAGCGGATCTTAAAAGGCGCTGGCTATCGCGAGTTCGCCGCGCGGAATGGCTTGGAGGAGGAGCGGCTAGCGCAGATAGAATCCGGTAAGACAAACGCATCCTGTGTTGAGATAATCGACTATATACTGGGCTTAAACGAGGATGTGGCAGGCATAATCAAGGAGGTGAGGTGAAAATGGTGCGGGCGGCTCTCTTGGCTGTAATATTAGACCTGATTATATCCCCGGCTCTCAATGCCGCTGAGCCAGACGACCGTCCTTGCGAACTCATAAGAGTCGCATTGAGAAATAGCATAGAAACAATAATTTTACTGGAAATGCAAAATTTCAACCTAAAGAAAGATAGCGCCTATGACCAGAATTATAGCGCATATTACGATGAGGCGTTGTCGCATTTTAACACGAAAGCGTTGGTAAGAGCCATGGAGGCAGTTTCTGATCGTTGTCTGTTGTAAAGCAGAAAGGATTGATCCGGCCCTGATACTTTGCCCGCAGTGCCCGCCGGCGCGCCACAACGGGGTGATTGTTTTCGCTGGCGATCAGCGTCGCTTTTTCTGACTGAACTTCTGGCGTGGGAGAATCCCACGCTGAGCGGTACTCGACCGCAAGGCGACGCTAGACCAACTCGGCCATCAGTCCGCGCAGGCAGAAAGTCCCTTGGTCTACAGCGCCGCCAAAAACCCAAAATCGTTTCAGCGGCGATCTGGCGGCGTTTGAAGCTGCCCGTCTCGCGAAAGCGCTTCAGCCAATTCATCGCCTTGCTGTAACAGAAGCCAAAGCCCGCCGCAGCCAGCATGCGCGACAGACCCTCAAACGCCGCCATCGTCCAGCTGGCGGGTTGAGGCAAATGTCCCTATTGGCTCACTCGTCCGCTTTGGCTTCCGGCCAGTACGGATCGCCGGGGACCCAATTACGGCGAGGGCATCCAAAATCGACTTTGGCTTGCCCAGGAAGAACCCCTGCGCGAGTTGGACGCCGGCCTTTTGTAGCATTTCTAGTTCGGCATTTGTTTCCACACCCTCCGCAACGAGTTGGCTGCCGAGAACATTTGCAAACGTGACAAGTCCGGCAATGAGAGCATAACGCCCCGGATCACTGTCGACACCACGGGTGAGCGTCGCGTCAACTTTGATCACATCGGGTTCTAGCCCGTCTTATGCACAACGATGGGCCTTTGAGGCTGGCGGATGTAGCTTAAGCGATTGATTTGG
>NZ_JHQS01000044.1 GCF_014843845.1 Mesorhizobium amorphae
TTTTTTTGAAGCTCAGGCCCTCACGCCTCAAGAACACCCAGACCGCATTGTGCGAGACCCTAACCCCGCGTGCGGCCAACTCGTCCTTCAGCCGATGCAGCGTCAGATCAGAGGTCTGGCTGATCCGCTCCACGATGAAGGCCCGATGCGGCTCCAGAACCCGCTTGCGGTGTCCGCCCATCTTGCCCGGCGCGACCGAGCCGGTGGCACGGTAACGCTGCGACCACTTCACTACCGAAGAAACTGCGACGCCAAAACGCGACGCCACCGCACGGCAGCTCTCGCCGGCGCCGACTGCTTCAACAACACGCTCATGAAGATCGTTCGAAAGGGCTCGTGTCATCCGATGCTGGCCTCCGTCCAGCCAGCATCTTGAATCACAAACCCGCTTCCTTGGGAATCCTACGATTCTCTCAAAAGATGAAACGCTCTAGCCTCTAGACCAGCTTCAAGCCCGAGGTCATAAACAATTAGCGATCCAGAGATTGTCCAACAACGGCTTGTGGGTTGATTGATAGCATGCTTGATTGAAGGTGCCCGTCCGACTGGCCGGGGACAGCAAGACCAGACACTTTTGGCGAGTTCCTCAGGCCGCCGGCTGCAAGGCGGCCCTTAGCAACATACCGAACAGGTCGCGCGGCTCGTCGGGGTCGGCGAGCAGGTCGAGCTCCTCGTAGAGCCCGGTCGCTTGCAGCTGGTCGCGGACATAGCGTAGGGCGGAAAAATCCTCGGTGGCGAAACCGACGGAATCGAACAGCGTGATCTGCTCTGGCGCCTTGCGCCCTTGCGCCTGGCCGGTCATCACCTGCCACAGCTCCGTCACCGGATGGTCGGCATCGAGCTGCTGGATCTCGCCTTCGATGCGCGTCTGCGGCGGAAACTCGACGAAGATGTCGGAACGCGGAAGGATGTCGCGATGCAGCTCGGTCTTGCCAGGGCAGTCGCCGCCGACCGCGTTGATGTGGACGCCAGAGCCAACCATGTTGTCGGTCAGGATCGTAGCGCATTGCTTATCGGCCGTCACCGTGGTGATGATGTCGACGCCTTCCACCGCCTCTTGCCCGGTCGCGCAGATGGTGATGTCGAAACCCTTGCCGGCGAGGTTGCGCGCGCATTTTTCCGAAGCCGAGCGGTCGATGTCATAGAGCCGCAGCCGATCGATGCCGAGCAAAGCCTTGAAGGCGACGGCCTGGAATTCCGACTGGGCGCCGTTGCCGATGATGGCCATGGCGCGCGATCCCTTGGGCGCCAGATATTTGGCTGCGACGGCGGAGGTGGCGGCGGTCCGCAGGGCGGTCAGGATGGTCATCTCGGTCAGCAGCATCGGATAGCCGGAGCCGACATCGGCGAGTACGCCGAAGGCGGTGACCGTCTGGCGGCCCTCGCGCATGTTCTTGGGGTGGCCGTTGACATATTTGAAGCCGTAGAGCCGGCCATCACTGGTCGGCATCAGCTCTATGACGCCGTCATGGCTGTGCGAGGCAATGCGCGGCGTCTTGTCGAACAGCTCCCAGCGGCGGAAATCCTCTTCGATATAGGCGGCGAGCTCGGTGAGAAACCGCTCGACCCCGATGGTGAGCACCAGCTTCATCATACGGTCGACGCTGACGAACGGGACGATGGCAAGGCGGGAAGGTTGGGTCATGATCAGATGTTTCCGGAATGGCTGCGGGTCGGGCGGTCCATGATGCGGCGGCCCATCAGGCTGGCGGTCAGGTCGACCATCAGGGTGGCAGTATGCGGCCGCGCTCGTCGAGGAACGGGTTCAGCTCGACCAGGTCGAGGCTGGAACCCAGGCCGCTGTCGGGCACTATCTGCGGCCTCCGGACGAGTTTCCGGAACGTGAATTACTTTGCATGCACCATTTCTCCGATTGATGACCTCGCCATCGGCAATTGTGCGGGAGCGGCCGCGGCGAACGTTCCGTGCCCGCTCCGTCGGCGTTCTACGGCTTCCGAGCGAGCCTCACGTGGAGCCAGTCCATAATTCTCGCGATATGCCTTTGAAAAGTGAGAGGCCGAGATGAAGCCGCAGGCCATCGCGATCTCGACGATTGGAAGTTGCGAGTTCAAGATCAACAAGTGCGCGCGCTCAAGTCTCATCTCGAGATAGTATCGCGCAGGCGAACGTCCTATTTGTTTCGAAAAGATGCGCTCAACTTGGCGCCGAGACAAGCAGCTGGAGGCAGCCATGTCTTCGAGCGCTACTGGCTCGTCGAGATGCCTCTCCATCTGCTCGATGATCTTCAACAGGCCGTCATGGTGAATGGCCGCGCCTGCATGCAGAGGTAGTCGCTGCCGATCACCCGGTTCACGGACCCTCATAGCGGTGGCCTTTTCGCACACCCGGCTTGCAATAGGGAATTCATAATCCTCTTTGATGAACTGCACGAACATGTCGAAAGCAGCATCTCCACCCGAGCAGGAGTACGTGTCTCCGTCGATCTCATAAGCAGCTTGAACAGCAGCGACACTTGGAAACTGTTCAACGAATGAGGGGAATTGTTCCCAGTGCACTGCACATCTTCGTCCATCCGCCAGACCGGTCTGGGCGATGCTGAAGACCCCGCTCGCGATTCCGACCAGACACAGTTTCCTAGATCGGCATTCTCGCAACCAGCCATGCAGGGCTCGATTTGCGGTAAGTGGGTGGCTACCTCCGCAAATTACGGCGACTGACGGGGACCAGCCCGTTTTGCCAAGAAGGCCGCGTTCCTCCTTGAGCGACGTATCAACGGAGATCGTAGGTCCACAACTCGATCTCACAGGGTGTCCGTCGTCAGATACAACTCGCCAAGCGTAAATCTCCGATTCGAGCACTTCGTTGGCGAGCCGTAAGGCCTCGACTGCAGAAGAAAAAGCCTGTAGTGAAAATCCAGGCTCTAGATAGAGACTGAACAGACGTTCTGCTGCCTTCATCTTCAGCATCTCTACGCCTCTCCCGAAGTGCCTTCTCGTTATCAGTACACTTTTGAATAAGCGGAACAGCGCTCTTTGACGGCGCGATCGCCCAGATGCGCGATTTCGGCACGTTTGTGCGCGGTATATATCGAGGCAAAGCCGGCGGGAAACCAACGCGTTACAACGTCGTTCTGCTCAAAACGCAGCAAAGCCTCTTCCAGGGATTGTGGTAACCGCTTGTAGCCGCGATCAGACAGCTCGGCCTCGGTCAGCACGGATAAGTTCTCTTGAGTTACCCGGGGTGCGGGGAGCCCGTCTTCGATGCCCTGGGCACCTGCATGGAGAATCGATGCCAAGGCCAGGTGTGGCGAGGCGGCGGCATCGGCCGCACGGTACTCAAAGTTATATTGTCTGGCGATCTTCTCGGGATCTGCTGAGGTAGTGGGACAGATCCGGACTGAAGCCTCGCGATCGCGGAAGCCAAGATTGTTATATGCCGCGCTCCAGCGGTTTGGCGTCAATCGCAGATAGGAAATGTCAGACGGGGCGGTCAGGGCAACGATGGAGTCGAGATATTTGAGTACGCCGGCAATGAATGACCCGGTAATTTGGGACATGCCGAACGGGTCTTTCTCGTCGTACGTTGCCGGGGAGCCATTCTCATCCAGGAAGCTCATATGGATGTGAACGCCGTTACCGACGCTGGCGGGGTCTAAAATGGGTGCGAACGTCACCTGCTCACCGCAGCGTTGAGCCGCCATGCGGGTCAACTCCCGAAGAATTACCGCTTGGTCGGCAGAGCGATGACCTTGAGCAGGGCCATTGGTAACCTCGTATTGATCTGGCCCAAATTCCTTCATGAAGGTATCGGGGGTCAGGCCGGCCTGAGCGAGAGCCGACATTAAAGCCTCACCGAACTGGCGCCGCCGAGTAAACCCGCGCAAGCTATAGGCGTCGGGAAGAACCTCACCGGCGTCGAGCATCTGGAATTCATGCTCGAAGGCGCTCACAAGCTGGATACCGCCGCGAGATCGCAGCCGTTCAAGTGCCGCTTTGAGAATCGAGCGAGTACAACAATCCCATGGGCGGCCGTCGAGATCGGTGATATCCCCCAACATGAAACGCTCAACCATGCCGCCGTCTGCGAAGTCGACCTCAACGCTCGCCTCAGTATCAGGGATCAGAAGCAGATCGCCGAGCGAGCCAAAGGGGCTTGGAGCGATCGCATCGAAACAGGTAATCATCACATTCGTCGGCGTCCAGCCGATTCCACGCTTCAGGCGCTTAGCCAGTTCCGAAACTGGAAACGCTTTACCACGTGTTCTCCCAGCGATATCCGACGTAGCTGCGAAGACGAGCGGGTTCGAAATCATTGGTGTCCTTCAAAACGTTGGGCTCAGCGGAACGAGATCGTGAGGTTCAAATTAGTCGAGACCATCCATAACTTACGCCAGTGCTCCGCGGCCATTGCAAGCTCACCACTGCGATAGCCTGTCTCGAAACGACCATGTTGCCTTTAGCGCAGAAAACCTGACTGAAATTTTTTTGTCAATCTAAAATACTGAGTTGACATTGAAAATGAAATCTCGTCCTCTTTTGCAACGAACGGTGGGAGCGTGCGGCGGGGGATTCCTCCAGAGAGTTGGCCCCCAGGGGTCGTTTGAAATCTCAATGGTGGCTCAGGCGTCGCCAAGCCCGTCGATCTCTCGAAGGACAGATAATGGCATGAAGCAGGGTTATGATACGCTACGCTTGCTGGGGCAGGGCGATCCGGCCCCGTTTGAGGTCATGAACCCCGGCGGTTCAAGTTCTGTGCTCCTGGTGTGTGAACATGCGGGTCAGGCGATCCCCGCTGCGCTCGGAAATCTGGGCATTTCTCTCAAGGTGCTTGACGATCATGTCGGCTGGGATATTGGGGCAGCCGAAGTGGCGCGGCTTTTGGCGCGGCGGCTGGATGCTGTCGCTGTCTTTCAGCCGTATAGCCGCCTAGTCATAGATTGCAACAGGCCGCCGGAGGCATTCGATGCTATTCCTGCAGTAAGCGATGGGATCAGAATACCCGGCAATCAGGAAGTCGACATTGCCGATCGCACGGCTCGCGTGGCCGAGATCTTCGAGCCTTTTCACGCAGAGATTAGTCGACGTCTAGATGAGGGTCGACACAGAGTGGCGATATCGGTTCACAGTTTCACTCCTCGCATGAACAACGTGTGGCGCCCGTGGGATATCGGTTTCCTGTTCCGTCTTGACGCGGACACGTCAGCGCGCCTGAGAGACTCTATTACACGCAGGTATCCGCGTTTAAGCGTGGGGATGAATGAGCCATATCAGGTCAACGACTCGACTGATTGGTTTGTGCCCCGGCATTGCGAGACACGTGGCTTGAACAACAGCCTGATTGAGATCCGAAATGATCATCTCCGAACGGCTGAAGGTCAGAAGCGCTGGGCCGATATCGTCGCATCATCTATCGAAGACTATTTGAATGGGAACTGAAATGAGCCTTACTCGCAATGTGCCCTTGGTGCCGGAGCAATCAGCCTTACTTTTTGTCGATGTCCAAAATTTCAGTGCTCACCGTGACGGAGCCGAATTTTCGGGGCTTCCGAAAGCAGATTTTGCAGCAAAGTACGGCTGGTTTTTCGGCGAGCTTGAGGCTCGGGTCATACCGAACATGCAGGCTTTGCAAGCCGCCTTCAGGAAGTCCCGTATTGAAGTGATGTACACAACGATCGAAAGCTTGACAGCTGATGGCCGAGACAGATCTCTCGACTACAAGATAACTGGATTCCATGTCCCCAAGGGGTCATGGGACGGCAAGGTAATCGACCAGATAGCTGTGCAGGGTGATGAGATAGTTCTGCCCAAGACGTCATCTTCCGTCTTCATTTCCACAAATATCGATTACATCCTGCGGAATCTCGGTGTTAAACAGCTCGTACTCGCAGGGTTGGTTACCGACCAGTGTGTAGAGGGCGCGATCAGGGATGCCTGTGACTTGGGCTATCTCGTCACACAGGTTACAGATGCATGCCTGACTTATACCCAGGAACGCCATGATAGCTCGCTACGGGCGATTAAGGGGTATTGTCGTCAGGTCACGACCCGGGAGCTCATTGCCGAAATACAAGGCGTGGAACACGCCCCCAGGGCGCTAACGCCCAGTGCTGGTTAGCAGCACCTCATTGTCGTGGCGGAGCGCTTGCTTGCTAGCCAGGTCCCAGTCCCGCATACTGAAAACAGCAGTGCTTAAGGGTTTGCGGGGTGGCCGGCTTTGGAGAGAACATGACCGATAGCACAATTCCCGGCGAAACCGTAAGGGAGCAGATAAGGAAAGCAGCAGATTCTTTAACCGCCACGGAGCGACGCTTATCTGCGCTAATTCTGTCAAATTATCCGTTTGCCGGGCTTGAGCCAATTCAGGTCATTGCCACCTCCTCAAACGTCTCTGCTCCCTCTATCTCGCGCTTCGTGAGTAAACTCGGCTATCAGGGCCTGCAGGAATTCCAACAACAACTTATCAAGGAGCTGAGACAAGGGCAGAAGTCTCCGCTTGATTTGCGAACAACAACAAGTGGTATTACGGACGAGTTTTTCGAGAATTTCATCCAAAAATCCACCGAGTTGCTAAAGGCATCCGCCGGAGCTATCACGGCCGCCCAGTTTGAAAGAGTGGGGTCACTTCTTTCCGATCCAAAGTCGGATATATTCACATTGGGTGGTCGCATTAGCGATCTCGTCGCTCAGTATTTGTCTAGGCACTTGAAACAGATCCGCCCTGGTGTTCACCAGGTATCGTCTGAGGACGACTGGTGGCCTGAGTATATACTGCGCATGCGGCAAAGGGATGTATTAGTCCTTGTGGATTTTAGAAGGTACCAACGTTCCCTTGAAGAATTCGCCGAAAGAGTTTCAAAGCACTGCGGGCTGAAGATCATCCTGATAACGGATCGATGGATGTCTCCAATCTCGAAATATGCATCGGAAGTGATAGCGCTGCACATTGAGAACGAGACTGCATTTGACAGCAACGTTGCCGCGTTCGCGTTGATCGAGGCGCTCATAACCCGGGTCGCAGAGGCGAACTGGCCCCAGGCAAGCCAGCGGATAAAGAAGTGGGACTCGTTGAGGACTTCGGTCTCGCATCAGAGAGAACCAGTGAGGGAGTCATAGCTCGCTAATGGGAGCGAAGATGCCCTTCGGGCCGGCTATTGGAGTTTTTGACGAGAAGCCGCGTCGCTCTGATTTTTGTGCGCGCGGGCCTCGTTAAGTGTCACATTGCTCTCGTGACGGATTTGTTCGAGTTCCTCAATCCGGCGGCGTGTCCGCTCACCGGTGGCTGCAAAAATCTGAGCGACGAGGGCTTCGATCTGCGCCACTGCCGGTGCCATCGTGTCATAGGGCGAACTGACTTCGATCGGGCAGGAAAGGGTAACTTCTGCGAAATCCGAGATCGGCGACACCCATGGATCGGTAAACAGAAGAATCCGAACGTGGCGGGCGGCGGCTTGTTCGGCAAATGCGACCACGTCGCGTTGGTAGCGGCGGTAGTCAAAGACGATCAGAACGTCTCTCTTTCCTAAGTCGACCAACAGATCCAGCTGCTGGGCGGACAGGGTCTCGATGTAGGCAACATTGGCTCGAAATTGCGATAAGTAGCTCGCCAACATTCCGGCGACGTGCCGACTGTAGCGTCCACCGAGAAGGACCACCTTACCTTTGGAATCCATGACAAGTCGGGCTGCGCGCTCATATGTAGCCAGCGGAGTGGTCGTCAACGCCTTGTCGAGGCTCCCGGCAACAGAATGCATGTAGGCAATAGCCGCACCTTGTTCGCTGTCGGTGCGCAACTCTGGCCGCTTCGCTCCCATCATAAGCAGTGGGGAATGCAATCGCGCTTCGATGTCGGCAAGCAACCGCTGCTGAAAGTCGGGAAAACCCTCAAAGCCGAGCTTTATGGCCAGACGAACCACAGTGGGGTCGCTGACCCCGGCACGCTTAGCCAGGCTTGTTGCAGTGCCCAGGCCGGCCGTCGGATAATCCGTGAGTAGTACCTGAACAATGCGCTCCTCCGACGGGGTGAGCGAAAAGCCGCCTTGAAGCAGCATATCTCGAAACTGCATCAATCAGTTCCCCTCAACCTCATGAAGAGGAAATTACAAATCATCTTGAAGTGCGTCAACATGTCAAATTCTTAATCGATCGGGCAACCCAGATCGAGCAAGAAAGGCAAGCGCTCTATCCGCTCCACAGCTTTGAATCAAGGCCGGCGAATAGCGTGCACAAAACCGGCTCACCTACGAGGGGCGAGTCGACCGTAAGACCGTATGTCCGCCTCTGCCGGTGAGATGGCTCGCCCTACACTGCGCGTCCGAGGGTTACTCGGGCGGGCCGAGCCGATCCTCACCACAGGAGGACGAGCCGTGGCAGATTATAGAGAAGCATTTGTCGGAATCGATGTTGCGAAGCTGAAGAACGCTATTGCGATTGCGGAGGCGGGCCGGGAAGGAGAGGTTCGGTTCTTCGGTGAGGTCGACGCGTCGGCCACCAGCATGCGGCGGGTCATAGGCCGGATCGCCAGCCGCTTTGATCACGTGCATTTCTGCTACGAGGCTGGGCCGACCGGGTATGGCCTTTATCGCCTGATCCGCTCACTCGGACATGAGTGCACCGTGGTTGCGCCATCATTGATACCGAGGAAGCCTGGCGATCGGGTGAAGACGAACCGCCGAGACGCCATTTCCCTTGCCCGGCTATTGCGCGCCGGCGAGCTGACCGCGGTGTGGGTTCCCGATGAAGGGCACGAGTCCATACGGGATCTCGTCCGAGCCCGAGCTGCGGCGGTTGAGACGCTGCGCGTCCACCGTCAGCAGGTGAGCGCATTCATGCTCAAGCACGGCCGTAGCTATCCGCGCAAGAAGAGCTGGACGATGCGCTATCTACGCTGGCTTCAGGAACAGCGGTTCGATCATCCCGCGCATCAGATCGCCCTCCAGGAGATGGTCGAGGCGGTGCGCGTCTCGAAAGAACGGGTCGAGCGGCTGGAGCGTGTGATCGAAGAGTTCGTCCCGACCTGGTCGCTGGCGCCGATCGTGTTGGCGCTTCAGACGTTGCGTGGGGTAGACCTGATCGTCGCCGTGACGTTCGTCACCGAAGTCGGCGACGCCAGCCGGTTCGAAAGCCCACGTCAGCTCATGGGATATCTCGGTCTCGTTCCCGGCGAGCGCTCAACCGGGGAAACAGTCCGACGCGGCGGCATCACAAAGGCGGGCAACGGTCGTGTGCGCCACATGTTAGTCGAGAGCGCCTGGACCTATCGGCATCCGCCCAAGGTCGGGAAGGCGAAGCTATACCGATTGGAACAGGCGCCACCGAAGGTGCGTGAGATCGCCTGGAAGGCGCAGTCCCGCCTGACAGCCCGCTACCGCATGCTGAGCGCACGGGGCAAACGGACAACAGTCGTCTGCACCGCGATCGCCCGTGAGCTGGTCGGCTTCATGTGGGCAGTCGCAAGGGAGGCGCGCGCCACCTGATCGCCCGCCGCGACGGCGCACATCTCGCGCATGGGCGGAGGCGGGACCACGGCAGGGGAATGCCCGTCAGACGCTTTGTGGCCGGCAACCGCCGACGCCCGCAGTAAGATAGGAACAGCCCCGGACGCACAATCGGGAATGCGGTAGCCAACCCGCGCATCAGAGCTTGATCACCGACGTCCTTCAGTTCCGCCTCCACCCATGCGCGACCATCCTCATGGCAGCCGATCCCCTCGGAGCGGGTGATCATCCGCGTGCCTAATCTTGACAGCGGACATCAGAGCGGTGTTTCCGGGCCACCTTTCGGGAGTGATCACGATCTGTGAGGTTGCCGATCCTGTATTAGGA
>NZ_JHQS01000045.1 GCF_014843845.1 Mesorhizobium amorphae
CTCACAGGCGTCGAACATCGTCTCTCACAGCGCGATCCGAAAGGTGGCGTCAGAACACCGCTTACAAAGCACCGCGAAGGCGTCGGCTATCATGTCGCCAATCTGCATGGATTTCTCCCAACGGATACCCGCCACCTCGCAGGAGAAGACGGGTATCCATCGACCGTCGTTGAAGGGCTATGTTTCGACCGGTCGCTACCGAACAAATTGCCAGCCTCGATAGTTGCGGCGTTCAGACGTATGCGTGGAGGGATCGGGCTTCAGTCTGAGTTCAAGTGGGTCACGCCGCCAAGTCGGGGCATCGGCGAGCACACGCATGCGTTCCGGATAAAAACGGCCGACGCTGCTACCGGATGAGTAGGCGGCGTCGGCCATCTGACCGGCTTGGAAGTAGCCGTGCTCTGAAACTAGGGCGCCCAAAAAAAGGGGCAACGCAGACTTCGGTCGCATCGTTGCTGGGACCGTAGACCCATGGGCGGAACGTTTGCAGATGCTCGCGTTCGATGATGGCGCAAAGACAATGTCGTCTTGCGCACTCACCCACGAGGAGAACATTATGAGAATGGATTTCACCGCAGCCGCCGCAGGTTTTTTGCTGCTCGCCGGTATCGGTTCGGCCGCCGCCGATACACCGTGGTCATTCAACCGGAACAGGAAACAGTCATCCGCGAATATGTGAAGAAGCAGCCTCTCGCTTCAGTGAAGCTTCCTGGCGTGGAGCTCAAGATCGGCACCAACGTGAAGTATCGCTACACCGTGATCGACAACCGCACAGTCGTCGTGGATCCGGACACCCGCTCGGTCGTCAAAGTCATCGAATGAGCCAAGCGCTTCGACTGAAGGGGCCCGCCGCACCGAAATCAGCGGCGGGCTTTCAAATGATGAGGAGCCAATTATGTCGAAACCTGACGATGGAACATCCCCACTTTGGGGACGCGTGTGACCGACCTCAAAGAGAGGATGCGAAAGGCCGCGATCACCGACGACGAAATGACGACGTTTCAAAGGGTCGCCGCCCTCATTAGCGATGGCCAGGGCAGGATTGGGGTGCTGACGACCTTATCGCCCTTTCTTTTGTTGCCGATAAGGACGGCAACTAGGCGTCCTCGCAAGGCAGCCGCAGTTTTTTCTCCGGCTTGGAACCTTTACCGCCACCAGATCTCCAACGCCAATTTTTCCTGTCGCCATGCAGGCGATTTCGGGCGAGCGCGGCTTTAGTCAAGAGATTGCTAATATATGCCAGCGGCATGGGAACAAAGAATTGCATCCGTCGTTGAAAATGCTGGCCGGATGCCCTTGTGCCCTAATCCCAGCTTCCGGTCAGCCTTGATGGAAGGCCCGCTGCTTTCCCCGGCAGCGGGCCATTTCACGTCTTCCTCAATGTTCGCTCCCGTTCGTCCAGCGGCAGCGTCGGTGTCTCGGCATTCCAACGAGCATCAGCCTCTGCGACGAGGCGCGTGAAGTCGTCTTCGTTCATCGTGCGGGGATCGTAGCCAATCTTCTTATAGTAGTCGCTGACCGTGTCGACATAGGGCGGCTGCGCCGTGGCCCGCGTGTGTGAAGCGGAGAATAAATGATCTATCGGCTCATCTTCGCTCAGCGAAGCCGCGGATTTGGCGCGGCCTTCCGGAACCAGTCTAACGACGATGCCATTAATCACAACCTCGGCGACAAAGCCCGCCTTGGCTACGCCCTTGCATATTGCGGTGATCTGGCGGGCTGAGATGGCTAGGCTGCGGGTCACAATCTAGGCTCCCTAAGCAAGGGTTCGGCGACCTTCAACCGGCCAGCCGACCTCGATACAGTCGCCACTAAAAATTACATACCCGGCCGACTGGACAACCTTTTATGACCCTGGTCACTCGTCATACGAAATACATGGCGCGCGCTCATGCCGACGTGGGAGAAAACCGCAGTGATCATTTCTTCTTCCACTTTGTGTAGGCGCGTTTTCGTTTCCGGCCCATTGCCGTCGTTTTTGGAGCATGTCTCCGAACGTTCGCAAACGAGGCTAGCTACAGTCGACTGTTTGGCGTCACGGGAGCATGCGGAACGTTACGGGAAGATTTCTGATTTTGGCCCACGAAAAACTCAATAAAATCAAGGGCTTTAATACGTCCTCCGGGCCCACCAAAATTGTCATTTAAGCTTTTGATTTTGTTTGTTTAATTTTTCTTTGCCCACGCCATGGACTCGAACCCCCCAAAGCAAAGTCAAAGCGAACTGCATCCGAGAACGTCTTTCGGGCCATTCCAGGAGTCGGCATTGGGCCATTTTGGATTACCGATCGGAGGCGTGATAGGCGCTACTTAACCCATAGCTCACCTACGCGGCCGCAGGAGGGATGACACCTCATTGCGGCTCTTGACAGAACATTCTCCATCTCCTGGAAACGGACATTCGGTTTCAAGCCAGGTCGCGGTCGACACCAACCGACAATGTTTCGGTGAGAAGCTTCCCGCCTCATCTCGGTCGCGAGACCTCGGCGACTGGCCGGCTCACGCTGCCCATCCGGAAATGGACTGCGAGTCTGGTGGTCAATCCAGCCGGTTCTGGCCGGCGCCTGCCTGCCTTCGCATGGAACTGAGTCTGCGTCACCGGCTTATATTAGCTAGCGTGAACATAACGAGATTCTGAACAACGAGGAGGAAAATCAGTGACCGACGACAAGACCAAGCGGGATTTTCGGGATCGCGACCGCGTGGCTGGAGACGAAGAGTATGAGGTCGGCTATTTCGCCAGCAAATTCGGTCTCACGATCCCCGAGGTTCGCGAACTTATCAAGAAGCACGGAAACAATCGTGAGACGCTGGAGCGTGAAGCTGAACAGCTAGGCAAGAGGTAGACTGCCATGGTGCGCTATCATGTCGACGAGCTTTACGGCGAAGACGTCGTCACCTCGCTGGATACGGATGCGTATGACGCTCTCGCCGCTGTCGAAGCGGTAACCGGAAAGGTGGTCTATCCAAGGGCAGTGCAGCAGCGGCACTGGTTCCGGGTGATCGACGAAGCCGGAAGCATTCACGAATTCAGTCTGGACGAAAATCTTCAGATCGTCGACTTCGCAAAATGACCAAGCTTTCAGACCTCGGGCCGCCGATCATCGGCACGCGACACGGCACTCAGCCGGCGAGCGAGAGCGGTCATTTCCACAAATGCCCATCCTGCGGCCAGGCGGTCGATTGGCGCGACCTGCGGCAGGTGATCTGGCATGAGCAACCAAATCACAAGCGGCTGGAACTGGACGCATGACACCCAAGCGCAAATCCGCAAGAGGCATTGGAATTGGGGATGAGGTGTCGATCACTGCTGCCGTTTTGCAGCGGATCGACGCGGATCGCGTGAGCATCAGCATTCCGTCCTATGATTTCCCACATTCGATAGCCGACCGCACGGCCAAGGCAGGCCAAAACGTTGAACTGGTCGGGAAAGTCACACGCATCGATGATGAAGCTGGCAAGGTTACCGTGGATCTTCGGCCTCTTGTGACGGTCGATTTCGACAAGGTCCGATTGGTGACCGGGATCGCGCCTCCGCACCGCCGAGCTGCTGCCGGCGACGCAGATTGACTCCCGATTTGGGCACTAGGCGTTAGCTGAAGTGATTGCGGATATGATCGTTGAAGAACCAGCCTTTTGCGAAGGCATCTCGGAACGCAGCAACGGTCGCTGGGGGCACGCCCTCGAACTCATAATGTTTACCGCTGGCCACGAACCAGACTGAGAGAACTCTGCTGGCCGGGTCATACTCTATCTTGCTTATCGAGGTCGACGGCATGACGCACCCCAAAAAGCCCGCCGGCCGGAGCCAGCGGGAGGGTCTGAAGGTAGCCAGAGTGTGGTCTGGCAGATTGCCAACGGTCTGCCCGACCTTTGGTTTCAGGATTTGCTAAGACGGCTATTGGCCCGCCGCAGCGCGACCGCAGCAAAAGCTGCAGTTGCGCTGCCCGAAAACCTGGCAGTCACGGATTGCCGGAAGGTCGAGTTTTTTGACGCATGGATGCCAAGGAAGTTCTTACCGCAAAGAGCATTGAAGTCCTCGGTGACATTGCTCAACGAGCCGGAGATGGTCCCGGTAGCAATCAGCGATATGAGGGCGACGCCCTTGTTCGGAATGGTGATGGAAATGCTGAAGTCCCTTCCTGCGGCAGCGCTCACAGCCGGTATCTCCGAAGCTCCGATCACGCGATAGACTTGAGTCGTGATCGACGGGTTGCCGCCGTCGAAAGTGAACGCGATATCTACCGATATGGTGTTTTCCAAAGCATCGCCGGACCCAGCGGAAACCATCCAGATCTCAGAATTGGCGCTATCGGGCACCTCATTGCTGCGCACCAGGCGCCTTGCCGGAACGCCTCCAACCGTGACGGCATTCAGCATTCGCGCTTCGCCGGAAAATTTCCAGCTAATTGCGAGCCAGATATCGCGATTGGCAGCGACAGCGCCCAGGCTCTTCGAAGGCGCTGTAACCGTGGGGCCAGGAACCAGACCGCCGGAATTGAAGGACGAAACAGCCGAGACCGTGATCCGCGGCGAGGCACGTCGCGGCTTCTCAAAGCTGAAAATCACCGCCGTGATCGCTAACCCCGCGAGGAGGAGGGCAAAAGCTTTCCAAACAACTGATTGCCTTCGATTTCGTCCCGAACGCATAGTCGTCACCATCTGGAAACATCATGGAGGCGATACAGAATTGTGTCGAATCCTGGCGGCCTCAAGCGCTGATTCACGCCGGGCTACAAAGTCCGCCTGCGCGCGTTTTCGTCGCCCAAGCGTTTCGCGCGTCCAAGACAAGCGGCGCGAAACTGTTCGACTTCCTCCTCCGTCAAATGCTCTATCCCGATGAAGTCATTCTTGCCTTCGCCGCAGCGGGTCAATTCATGGAGCTTGCCCGTTTTCCCTCTATGCAAGCCTACCAAGCTTACGACGACCGCGAACCGACCTACGTCTGCAAAGCTAAAAAATAGCCCCGCCGAGAGGCAGGGCTATAGAGGCGATGATGAACCTCAGTTATAGACCTTGACGATCTTGCGCGTGCCGGGGTCCACGAGCACCGTCCGGTTGTCGATCACCACGTAGCGATATTTGACGTTGGGGACTTCACGAAGCTCGACGGTGTCCGGCAGAGCAGTGCCGACGTTGAGCTCCACACCCGGCAACTTGATGGATGCCAAGGGCTCCTTTTTCACGTATTCCTGGATGACAGTATCCTCTTCGGGTTGGATGATGACGTCCTCGGCGGCGGCGGCACCCACCCCTAGAAGAATAAACAAGCTGGCCGCAGCGGTTGTAAGGTGGATTTTCATACTATTCTCCATTTTTGCGGACCCGGCCCTCAGCTGCGTTGATCGCAAACCGTGTCGCTTATCCTAACGGGCAGAAAAATCTCTTGTTCCAAACAGGGCGCATTGCTTTGGTGAGCTGCCGCGATCGAACACGCTTACCGACGGAATGTTCTCTAATTTAGTCGGACGGTGTTTCGAGCGGAGGCGAGCGGCCACAGCGCCGATCATTGAAGACCGGGAACCGGCCTCGTCTTGCCGCTCAAATGTGCTCCCAGTGTCAGGACTTGCGGAAAATTACGGACAGCCGCTCCCATCAAGACAGGGCCGGCGGCGGGGCCAAGGACTATTCGGGCGATGGCTGCAGCTGCGTAAATCCGGGTCGAGAACAATCCTCTCCAGGTAGCCTGGTAGCGCCTGCCGGCAGCTTCGCGCCCCGCCCGGCCGCTTGGCGCGCGCACGAGTTCCGTGGCTAGCAGCCACCCGGACTGAAGCGCCATCGAGATACCTTCGGCGATGATCGGATGGGACTCCCCGGCGGCATTGCCGACGCGGAAGATATCCCTGTCATAGCAGGCGCGCATGCCAGGCCGGATCGGGCCAGCTGCAAGCCACGGACCCTCGAGACGCGCTCCGTCCAGAGTATCCCTCACGCCCCGGCAAGAAGCCATGAGATGGCGCAAGAGCGCGTCAGCGGCCGTCACATGGCGATCCTGCTGGCCATCGTGCCCGGAACCATAGTTCCTGCGCAGTCGCGCGAGCATGTCGCGTCTTATGCAGCATGAGATGGACAGTCGGCCATGATCGGCCAAGACCATGCCGCCATAGCCGCCGGGAAACACCAGCAGCGGCATCAGATCGGGCGCGAGCGACGACCCGGTGAAATACGCCTTGAAGCCGAGCAGATCCCACGGGCTGTTGGTCTTTTCGAGCTGGCTTGGCAGCGGTCCCGGATCCCAGGAACCGTGCGCGGCCACAATCACCGGCGCACGCAAGATCACGGACTCGTCGCCGGAATTTTCATCCCTCGCCTGAATGCGCACCGCTTGAATGTCCCCATCCCGGTCGATGGCAACCACTCGGCAAGGCTGGAAGATTTCGGCGCCCGCCGACCGCGCCGCCTGCAAGAGCAGAGGGTCGAGAACGTCACGGCCCAGCGCCCGGCCGAAGCCCTCCTTTGCAGGGGCCTCATATTTTGCAGCCGGCATCGGCGCCTCGACGCAAGTCTCGCCGGAAAAGAAGCCGACGCGGTGGATTTCGGGGCCGGCATTGGCGCGCCAGAAACCGCCGACCTCCAGGCGGTCGAGCAGCGAAATGTTGCTCGCCGAGATGTATTCGCCGCAGACTTTGCGGCGCGGAAACGCACTCTTTTCCACAATCGCCACGGCCCATCCGCGCCGGGCCAACGTCAACGCGACGGAGGTGCCTGCGGGTCCGGCGCCGATGACGATCGCATCGTGGCTCGACAATCGCCTCATAGGCACCCACCGGCGTTGGTGCTGGCGCCGACGAAGATGTGGGAAAAGGGACCGACGCGCCCCTCCTTCAGCGGCTTGCCATTCGCCGCAAGCCAGAGGGCAGATAGCTCGCGGTCGCGAAAGCCTGCGCGCACGCTCTGGGCGGCATCATGTCGGGTGACGTCGTTTGCGCCGATCGCCGGAAGAAGCCGGGCCGCGGCGAGCGCCGACATTGCCCTCAGCGGTTCGGTCGCCAACAGCAACGGAGCTTTCCGCGTTAGCAGAGAAAACAGACGCACCAGCTCGGCGTCGTCGAAATGATGCAGGAAAAGATTCATGGTGATTGCGTCGAAGCGCCCGCCGTCGGCCCTTTCCGCCCAGTCGAAGATGTCGGCCGTGATACATTCGACGCTCCATCCCAGCCTCTCGAATTCGGTCGAGAGCTCGTTGGTGACCAGGCCGACGCGATCGAGCAGCGTCAGTTCGACGTGAGGCCAATGCCTAGCGATGCGCCGCGCCACGGTGAGGATAAAAGTGCCGTCGCCGGCCCCGATCTCCAGAATGCGGCGTGGCGGCTTCGGCACGAATTTCTTCAGCAATGACGTCATGATCCGCGCCTGGAACATCAGCGCGTTAATTCGACGAAGATCGCGGCGCGAGACGAGCGCCCGCGGATCGTCGGCCGCCAGTCCGTCAAGGATTTCCGGGACAAGGCTGCGATGGCTGAGCGCGTTCATGACACTGTTCGAAAAAGCATGGTTTCGGCCGCCAATCCCGGTCCGAACGACATGCCGCAGCCGAGGAGGCCCGCCGGCGCCTTCAGCATCTCTTGCAGCACGAACATCACAGTCGCCGACGACATGTTGCCGTATCGGCGCAGCACCTCGCGCGACGGCGTGAGCGCGGCGGGCGCAAGTTTCAACGCTCTTTCGACAGCGTCGAGAACCGAACGTCCGCCGGGGTGCACGGCCCAGAGGTCGATCGCGTCCGGCGGCCGGCCGCCGAGGATGGCGTTCTGATTGCTCAGCAGCGCGTCATGGATCGCCGCCGGCACCTGGCCGGAAAGAACCATGTCGAAGCCGTGGTCCCGGATATCCCAGCTCATTAGGTTCCGCCGCTCGTCCGCGACTGCGCAATAGAAGCTGTTGAGCTCGATGCCGGGGGGCTCGCCGGTGACAAGTGCGGCCGCGCAGCCGTCGCCCCAAAGGCAGAACGACAGCAGCTTTTCCAGCTCGGTGGTTTCGTTGATATGCAAGGTGCAGAGCTCGATATTGACCAGAAGGACCCTCGCGCGCGGGTCGGAGCGGACGATATGGCGGGCAAGCTTAAGGCCGTTGATCGCCGCGTAGCAGCCCATGAACCCGATCATCGTGCGTTCGACCCTGTCCGACAGGCCGCAACGCTGAACCAGGTCCAGATCGATACCTGGCGCTGAAAACCCTGTGCAGGTGGTAACGATGAGATGAGTTATGCGTGACGCTTGATTGCCAAGCTCCAATCCATCGACGGCTTTTTGTGCCAGCACTGCGGCGGCTTCGCAAAACATCGCCATTCTCGCGGCCGTTCCGGGAAATGCGCCGCGGACGAAATTCCCCTGAAGATCGACGGACGGCCCCTCGGGGTCCAGGGCGGGTGCAAAGCAGGAATAGCGGCTCTCGATGCCGGCAAGCCCGGCCATGCGTTCGAACACCCTCCGGCGATTGGCAGCGAGCATCGAAGCCGCGAACCGCAGATAGAATTTATGAACCTCGTGTTCCGGAACCGCTGTCGCGATCCGATTGATATAGGCGGCGGACATTTCCGGCTCCCTGGCGTTTCGCGCGGTGTCGCGCTGGCCAAAGGGGGTCTTTGCTCACTGGCGCGGTATTGGGCGTCAGATCTCGAACGTTACCCGTTCCATTAACGTTTCCGAAAACTGGTTTCATCCCGGGCAACCGACCGCCCGCTGAAAGTCAGCTCAGCTTGGCCTTTCCGGGCCTAGCTCGCCGCTCTTCGACCAACATAAGAAAGTGCCCGATCTTGAACGCCAGGCGCCTTAGTGTGGGGTCAGTTGGGTTTGGCACCACTCAAAAAAAGGCGCTGCCACGCGACAGCGCCCATCGTTTGCCGAAAGGCAATTCTACCAGCCTTGTCGGGCACACCAGTCGTCGATATCCCGACGCACGCGATCCTTCTCAATCCCATATCGTTCCTGGATCTTGCCCTCGAGTTGGTCGCGCTTGCCGGCGATGCGGTCCAGATCGTCATCAGTGAGCTTGCCCCACTGCTCCTTGACCTTGCCTTTGACCTGCTTCCAATTTCCCTCAACGCGGTTCCAGTCCATGTCGATAGCCTCCTTGGTTACACAGATGCAAAACGGTCGGTCGCGCTCTATGTTCCAGAGGGAGCGGGTCGGGTCTGGCGCGCCCCGCTTCACGCCATGAACCTTAGATGTCGCCGAACGTTTTCTGTGCGCAAACAGATGATTGATGGCGCATGGTGAAGAGATCGGACGCTAACCCCATGCCGCAGAAACAGGATGCTGCCGGTGCCGAAGCTCGCTTTTCGTTCGATAGAATGGCCGTCGAGCGATTTCGACAGGCCTTTCCGCGAGCGAGGTGGAGCGATGAGCGCAAGAGCTGGTTCGTCCCGGGAAAGACGGCCACCCGCCGAATCGAGCGCTGGTTGGCGCAAGAGGCAGAGATGTTGGCCGTTCACGGAGACAGTAAGGGACGTGATGCCTTCGCCTTCGATCCGATATCGAGCCCATACCTGGAGATGTCGGAGGACCTACGTGTTCGCACGCCTTACTCGAAGACCATTCTTGAGGAGTTGCGGGCGATTCCCTGGGCAAGTTGGGACGACAAATTGCGCGCCTGGCGGGTGCCGTTCCGTTCGTTTGAGGAGCTACGGCGCCGATGGCCGAAAATCGAAAAGGCTGCCCAATATGCCGAACCCGAAGAAAGGAAGCGACGACGAGACGCCGCCAAAGACACCGAAGCTTACAAGGCCTCGCAACTGCGGAATGCCGAACGTCGCCGTCATCGCTATCCACTGCCAGCCGAAGATTTGCCGCCGCTTGGCCGCCCAGTTGCGACAGAGCAATACGGCATTGTCGTTTTCAACGAAGTGTCCGGTGAACTCGTTGAGCCTTGGCTGCTTCATATCCAAACGCAATGTGCAAAGACGGCGACTGCGTTTGGGGGAGGTGGCGTTCGGCCACACTCCCTGAGTTGGTCCGGACGTGGCCCGCACGTAGTCTCCCAGGGGCGGACGAATGGTCGAGGGGTTGGTGGCAGCCGACGCTTGCAGAGCTGAGAGTTGCTCGTCGAAACGCACAGACCATTGAACGGAGAAAGCTAAGTCGCAGCCTTAAGACGGCCAGCTGACTTGGTAGGTTGTTTGAGATTTGATCAACCGGATCGCTTCACACCGGGCTCTTCGGTGGCCGGATTACTGCTGCGGGGTCGGAGCTCAGAATTGTCAGGCATTACGTCCGAAAAATTGACGGTGGCCACCAGATAGCCTGCCTCGTCGTAAACTTTGATAATCGAGGCTGAGTGACCGGCGTCGGTCGGGTCTGCTGCCAACAGGGCGGCGTGCGCCATTTCGATTGCCCGTGGGCTGGCTAAATCGGCGCTGGGAAGCTCTTCCTCCGATATAGTGGTCTTGCCGATTTGGACGGTCTCAAAACGGAAATTGGGCATGGACGCCTCCTGTGTCCATGCAATGTCCAAGACGGCGTTGCGTTCCAAGGAGAGGGTGGTCGGTCTCCCAGCCCATCGTTCCATGCGGATCATTCTTCCGACGGTCCCGATCTCGGTGGTCTGGTCTCTTCAGCAAGCACGAGCAAGGCTTCAAGGGTAACTGCCACGCCGGACATCAGAGCGGCGATATCGCCGTCTTCACCCGCCAGGGTTAGTTCGTTGGCTCTGTTTTGCAAGGTGGCTCCAAGATCTCGCAATTTCACCCGCAGGTCCGCATCCATTGCATTTCCTCCAAAAAGGCCCAAGGGCAAACGCGGCGATACTGAACCAGTTCCCCGAGCAATCCGACGAGCTACTCACCCGTGTCGGAGTTTGCCGCATTGACCGGCTTCGATTCCGGAGAGCCCTTGTGCCGGAGGAAGATCGAAAGCAAAACCAAGACTGCCGTGGACAAGAATTCCGACTGCCAGTTCTGGAAAGATTCGAACCACAGCTGAGCGTTGAGAAGATAGTCTGCCAGAGATTGAGGCTGTTCCCCGTGGCGGAGCGCCGCCTCGTTTGCGGCCGCCAGGCTTCCCCACCAGTGGAAGGCAAAGGAGACGATAAACAGCCCAGCCAGGGCAATGCCCAGCGAGTAGGAATAGAGCCACGACAATATAGGCCGTCGCCTCCGGGTAGCGGGGCCGAGTTCGTCTTTCGGTCTATGCGGATCGTCGGGATCGCGGGACTCCGCTGAGCCGCGTTGAAAAAGCATCGCGGTCAGCATCACATAGGCCGACATCTGCAGGAATTCGCTTTCCCAGTTTTCGAACAGGGCCGAGAGACACTCGCCGCTCTCCAGATATGCCATCACCCCGATAGCTGGCGCGCCGTGCTCCCGAAGCTCCTCATTGTGGGCTGCCTGGCCTGACCAGACCATGCCAAGCACGCTAAACAGGAACATCGCGACCAGAGCGATGGTCAACCCGTTGTTGCGAAAGATGGCTCTCAAAAAACGTCTCTTGGGTCAGTCGTCCCCGCCGGTTCCGCCAAATGCTTCAAACCGCGGCGGTGCCAATTCCGCGTCGGAAACGCCGATGGTGCATGCGGTTGCCGTGTTCATTCGTGGCCTGTCTGCGGAAAACCGTGAAGCAGGACGGCCGTGCGTGGACCGTCTCCATGTGCTGCAGAATGCAACTTCACCTCATCTTGGATGCTTACGATGGCATGGTGAGATGTCATAGGAGGAGAATGTCCTGCTCATTGATCGTACCAGTGGGAACCAGTGGGTGAGGGAGGTATCGGCCGACCGGCCGGTCTTAGGCGCGATGTGGCGGGGCATTCACGGAGGTCCTCGACGGAAACGCAAAGCTCGAACGGCAGTCCAGTTCGGGACACATATGTCAGCTGCGATCAGAAGGATCGCCTTCTCGCGCATGGAAAGCGCTGGTTCGCTCCAGATAGCCAGATGGCCTTACGTTGAATTATTGGTCCGGCAAACAGACCGGCAGTTTCTCGAACGCGCTACCGTCGCAATGGTTCCTGGGCCGTCAGCGGGCACCGCGATGAAACAGTCGCGGTGCCCTAGCCTCTTAACTAGCAGTTCGCCCCAGTCTGCGGATCGCACGCCTTGTTTTCTTTCTTCTGCGGCTTGGCCGCCTGCTCGGGCTCGGCCTGCTGCTGCTCGGCGGCGGGCTGCTGTTTGGCCTTCGGTTTTTGAGGCTTTGCCGCCTGCTCGGGCTCGGCCTGCCGCTGCTCGGCGGCGGGCTGCTCCTTGGCCTTTTTCTGAGGCTTGGCCGCCTGCTCGGGCTCGGCCTGCTGCTGCTCGGCGGCGGGCTGCTCCTTGGCCTTTTTCTGCGGCTTGGCCGCCTGCTCGGGCTCGGCCTGCTGCTGCTCGGCGGCGGGCTGCTCCTTGGCCTTTTTCTGAGGCTTGGCCGCTTGCTCGGGCTCGGCCTGTTCGGTCGTGGCTGCGCCTTCGGTCGGCTTCGATTTCCGGCCAGCCTGAACCTTCTTCACCTCCTCGATATCTTTGATCTCAGCTGGTTTGGCATCGGCATCGGCTTTCACCTCGCCTTCAAAGACCCTGACCGTATTGTTTTCCAATTTGCCGGACTGCTCGGGCGCGTCGGTCTTGCTGACCTTGACGACAGTCACCTCCTGGTTCGTCTCCTTCTCGATCACATCAACATCTATGACTTTGTTGATCACCACGTTGTTCTGGATCGTCACATCGCCAACCGGCTCGGCCGCCTCGACAATGCGCACAAATTCCGGCTCATCACGGATAACGACGACAGAAATGTCCGCAGCAAGGAATTCGCGGATGGGGACAACGACCCAGTAAAAATCCGGCGTCGCGTCGAAGGTCACCTCGATTGAAATCAAATCCGGATCGCGCCGCGGCGGCAGCGGAGCCCAAATCATGTGCTCCCTGTCACGACGCCAACTCACCCATGCTGGCGCCCAACGAGTGCCCGGAACCCAGTACCAGCCGATGTCGTCGGCATAGCCCCACCGGCCGTAATGGTACGTCGCCCAGCCGAATGGCTCGTCGGACACCCAGAGCCAGCCATACTGCTCGGTATAGACCCAGTGTCCAAGGGTATACGGACGCCAATCATCAGGTACATCAACCGGCACGAAAACGGTCGCTCCGTGGTAAGAAACCCAATCACCATGGGAAGATAGGTCGTGGTAGAATGTGCTGATCGAAACTTCCGTGGCAGCCCTAGCCTCGGACACAAGCGACAATGGCGCAATCGGATTGGGAATCTCTACGACCGTGAGCAGACAGGCGGTTACGCCGCCCAGCATCAATCGGACCGCATTTGGGGCAAGGACGCGTTTCATCCTAGTTATCCTCCGAAACAGATCGCCCTTCATCTTACAAATTCGCCGGTTGTCGTATTGTTCCATCTCGCTAGCGCTGTCGCACCCCACAAAGGCTGGCGGAACGCTCCATGTGCACTTCGATCCCGACTTTGCTTTCAAGGGAGTCAAGACCAAGCGGCCCTTCACCATCGGCACCGGGCCGAACAATCCGGTAGGATCGGTCTGGATCGACCTTTCCATCGAAAGCTACGGCATTCACGGCACGCCCGAGCCCGGTAAGATCGGCACCAGCTTCTCGCATTCCGCCCTTGAAGGTAACTTTTGTCCCCTTCTCCACTATAGAGGCCAGGTCGTCGGCATCCCAGTTGGTCAGCCGGATACAGCCAGGCGGCGGAGGCTGGAGATAAGCAGCCTCAGTAGCTACCGAGACAGGGTGCCCGTCCAAGATCTGTGTTGTTAATGCTCGAGGAAAGGTCACCAGGAAGCGGGTGGCCTTCAGCGCCTTCGCAGACAATCTGGGAGCTGGCAAGCCGCTAGCCTGCCTTTGCCTCGGCCTCGATCTCAGCGAGCTTCTCGTCGATTTCGTGCGGTTGGCCATGTTCCAGGCCAACGACGTCGTTTCTTGTCTCTTCAAGCGCAACAATGATCTCGTCGAGCTTGGCGTGGATGGCCGAGGTGTCGCGATAGCCTTGGATCAGAACTACCCCGGTTATGATGATTGCGGCGACCGACAAGGCATAGGTGACGACGTTGGTCAGCCCGAACGGCACGAGCAAGGTGCAAAGGACCATGGCCGCCAGAACGAAATAAAACCCGGGAGGGCGCGCCAGAAAATCAGCGATGAGAAACAGGAACCGGTTCACTGGCAACCTCGCTGCCAGCGCCTGAAATCATCCAGTTTCCTCTGAACCGCATCGGCATGCTCTGAGACGGACGTCTCTGGCCGCTGCGGCCTGCCTTGCCTCAGCCGCGGACAAAACTCGTAGCCGTGATCGCGGGCTCCGCAGCACAAACAGCACATGGTTGGATCGTTTAGCATCCACTGAAATGCACGGTTTGAAATCTGGTTGCAGCGGTCTTCACAAATCTGTTGTCGCCCAACACCTTACGTTCGGTATGGCACAAAGCCGACGGGTCAGGCCCGCGCAGCATCGCGTCGGAACCAATCAAGGTGTGCTGCGTTTTGGAGCTTGCGGCGCGATGTCTCCATTTCGGCCGCATTGGGGCGGGCATCATCAGGCAAATTTCATTTCACAAACCGCTGGGCTGGGAGTGGCACTGTGAGCGTGCAGGAATCAAGAGCACAACTAGATCGTCGACAAATTCTGAATTCTTTGAAGGCCTTCAGGCGAGGCGACTTCTCGGTCCGCATCGAGAACGTCTACGAGGGGCTTGATTCTGACATTGCCGATACCTTCAACCAGATCGTCGAACTGAACGATCAGGTCACTCGTGAGTTCGAACGACTAAGCAGGGTCGTCGGCAAGGACGGACGGATAGGCGAGCGGGGTCATGTCCGCAACGCCACGGGCAGCTGGGAATCCAGTGTCAGGTCGGTCAACGACCTTATCGAAGACATGGTCCAACCCACGGCCGAAGTGGCTCGCGTCATCGGCGCGGTTGCGAAGGGTGACCTTTCCCAGACGATGATGGTCGAAATCGACGGCCGTCCGCTGCGTGGTGAGTTCCTGCGCATTGGCAAGATCGTCAACACCATGGTCGGGCAATTGGCCTCCTTTGCGTCGGAGGTGACGCGTGTCGCTCGTGAGGTTGGCACGGAGGGAAAGCTTGGCGGACAGGCCCGCGTGAAGGGCGTCGCCGGCACCTGGAAGGACCTGACCGACAACGTCAACGCCATGGCCACCAATCTCACCGGGCAGGTGCGCAACATCGCCGAAGTCACCACCGCGGTCGCTTCAGGTGATTTGTCGAAGAAGATCACCGTTGACGTGAAGGGCGAGATCCTCGAACTCAAGAACACCATCAACACGATGGTAGATCAGCTCAATTCATTCGCTTCGGAAGTGACACGTGTTGCGCGCGAGGTCGGCACCGAAGGCAAGCTCGGCGGCCAGGCGCGCGTCGAAGGCGTCGGCGGAACATGGAAGGATCTCACCGACAATGTGAACTCGATGGCGGAAAACCTGACGGGCCAGGTGCGCAACATCGCCGAGGTGACGACAGCGGTGGCGTTGGGCGATCTTTCCAAGAAGATCACCGTCGACGTGAAAGGCGAGATCCTCGAACTCAAGAACACCATCAACACGATGGTCGACCAGCTGAACTCCTTCGCCTCGGAAGTGACGCGTGTTGCGCGCGAGGTCGGCACCGAAGGAAAGCTCGGTGGCCAGGCTCAAGTGCGCGGCGTGGCCGGCACATGGAAAGATCTGACCGACAACGTCAACTCGATGGCGGAGAACCTGACCGGCCAGGTGCGCAATATTGCCGAGGTCACGACCGCGGTCGCCTCGGGCGACCTTTCGAAAAAGATCACAGTCGCCGTCCAGGGTGAGATTCTCGAGCTCAAGGACACCATCAACACGATGGTCGATCAGCTGAACTCCTTCGCCTCGGAAGTGACACGCGTGGCGCGCGAGGTTGGGACGGAAGGCAAGCTCGGCGGCCAGGCAGAGGTGAGGGGTGTCGGTGGCACCTGGAAGGACCTGACCGACAACGTCAATCTCATGGCGGCCAACCTGACGGGTCAGGTCCGCAACATCGCAGAGGTGACAACGGCCGTCGCCCGAGGCGATCTTTCGAAAAAGATCACTGTCGACGTTAAAGGCGAAATCCTTGAGCTCAAGGACACCGTCAACACGATGGTCGACCAGCTGAACTCCTTCGCCTCGGAAGTCACGCGCGTGGCGCGCGAAGTCGGTTCGGAAGGCAAGCTTGGTGGCCAGGCCCATGTGGAAGGCGTCGGCGGCACGTGGAAAGACCTGACCGACAACGTCAATGCCATGGCCGGCAATCTGACGGTGCAGTTGCGTGACGTGTCCAAAGTCGCCACGGCGATCGCGACCGGCGACCTGACCCAGAAAATCACCGTCGATGCGCTGGGCGAAATCCTGCAGATCAAGGACGTGATTAACACGATGGTTGATCAGCTGAACTCCTTTGCCTCGGAGGTGACGCGCGTGGCGCGCGAGGTCGGTTCCGACGGCAAGCTGGGCGGCCAGGCTCAGGTGCGCGGGGTGGCAGGCACCTGGAAGGACCTGACCGACAACGTGAACGCAATGGCAGCCAATCTCACGGGCCAGGTGCGCAATATCGCGGAAGTGACCACGGCCGTGGCACTGGGCGATCTGTCGAAGAAAATCACGGTCGACGTGAAGGGCGAGATTCTCGAACTCAAATCCACAATCAACACCATGGTCGACCAGCTGAATTCATTCGCGGGCGAGGTGACGCGTGTCGCGCGCGAAGTCGGCACCGAGGGAAAGCTCGGCGGCCAGGCTCAGGTGCGCGGCGTGGCCGGCACGTGGAAGGACCTGACCGACAATGTGAATTCCATGGCCGAGAACCTGACCGGCCAGGTTCGCAACATTGCCGAGGTCACGACCGCGGTGGCGCGCGGCGACCTTTCGAAGAAGATCACCGTCGACGTGAAAGGCGAAATCCTCGAGCTGAAGTCGACTATCAACACCATGGTGGACCAGCTGAATTCCTTCGCCGGCGAGGTGACGCGTGTGGCGCGCGAGGTCGGCACCGAAGGCAAGCTTGGCGGGCAAGCGCAGGTACGCGGTGTCGCCGGCACGTGGAAAGATCTGACGGACAACGTCAATTTGATGGCCACCAACCTGACCAATCAGGTGCGTGGCATTGCCGACGTCGTGACCGCGGTCGCGCAAGGCAATCTGAAGCGCAAGCTGACGGTGGACGCGAAGGGTGAAATCGCCTCACTCGCCGACACCATCAACGGCATGATCGAGACGCTTGCGACGTTTGCCGACCAGGTGACCAACGTCGCGCGTGAAGTGGGCATAGAGGGTAAACTCGGCGGCCAGGCACGCGTGCCGGGTGCCGCCGGTCTGTGGCGCGACCTCACCGACAACGTTAATCAGCTCGCCGCCAATCTGACGACCCAGGTGCGCGCAATCGCCGAGGTCTCAACAGCTGTGACAAAGGGTGATCTGACGCGCTCGATCAGCGTCGAGGCCTCCGGCGAGGTCGCAGCACTCAAGGACAACATCAACGAGATGATCCGCAACCTCAAGGATCAGACGTTGAAGAACGCAGAACAGGATTGGCTGAAGACCAATCTCGCTCGCTTCTCGCGCATGCTCCAGGGCGAGCGCGATCTGGCCACCGTGTCGCGCCTTATCATGTCTGAGCTCGCTCCTCTGGTGAACGCCCAGTACGGCGTTTTTTACGTGACCAATCGCGACCAGGAGGAGTCCTATCTGGAGCTGGCGGCGTCCTATGGCGCCGAGAGCAAGGCGGCCATAAAGCAACGTCTGGATCTGCGCGAAGGCCTGGTCGGCCAGAGTGCCGCCGACAAGCGGGCGATCTTGCTTGACAACGTTCCGCCGGACTTTCTGCGGGTAACGTCTGGCCTCGGCGGCGCCTCACCGGCGAACGTCATCATCCTTCCTGCTCTGTTCGAAGACGAGGTGAAGGCCGTCATCGAGCTCGCATCGTTCAGCGAGTTTCGCGATACGCATCAGTCGTTTCTCAACCAGCTGATGGAATCCGTCGGCATCGTTCTCAACACCATCGCGGCGACGATGCGGACCGAAGGCCTGCTCAAGCAGTCGCAACTGCTGACATCCGAATTGCAGGCGCGTCAGACCGAGCTCACCAAGAAGCAGGAAGAGCTCCACGCCACGAACGAAGAGCTGCAGGAGAAAGCCCAGCTGCTCGAGAATGAGAAGAAACAGGTCGAAAACAAGAATCTCGAAATCGAGATGGCGCGAAGGGCGCTGGAGGAGAAGGCCGAGCAACTGGCGCTTACCTCCAAATACAAATCCGAGTTTCTTGCCAATATGAGCCACGAGCTCAGAACACCGCTGAATTCGCTGCTCATCCTTTCCAATCTGCTTGCGGCCAACCAGCAGGGCAATCTCAACGAAAAGCAGATCGAGTTTGCGCGAACGATCAATTCCGCCGGAACGGACCTGCTCAGCCTCATCAACGATATTCTCGATCTGTCGAAGATCGAATCTGGCACGGTCTCGATCGACATCAACGATATGCCCGTGGCGCATCTCAGACAGCATATGGAGCGGACGTTCCGCCAGCTTGCGGCCGACAAGGGGCTTGGCTTTACCATCAACGTCGATCCCGCTCTGCCCGAGACCGTGCGTACCGATGAGAAGCGCCTGCAGCAGATCGTTCTCAACCTGCTTTCGAATGCCTTCAAGTTTACGTCTGCGGGCGAAGTCAGCCTGAATTTCCGAGTCGAGAAGAAGACCGGGCGCCGCAACGGCGCCAAACAACCGAGGAGAGCGCTGGCCATTGCCGTAACAGACACGGGAATAGGAATTCCGGAGGATAAACAGAAACTGATCTTCGAGGCTTTCCAGCAGGCTGACGGCACTACCAGCCGGAAGTATGGCGGCACCGGACTTGGCCTCTCGATCAGTCGCGAGATTGCCCGGCTGCTTGGCGGCGAGTTGAGGGTCGAAAGCACCCCCGGCAAGGGATCGACATTTACGCTCGTCATACCCTTGGATGGTCCGAGAGTTGCCGTGACGACGCAGCCGGAGTTGCTACCGGCCACGGAGGCAATCGTCACGACAGCACTGCCCAGCAGCTTACCGTCAGCGGAATTGATGGACGATCGCGATGCCATATCCCCTGAGGACAGGGTCGTTCTGATTGTCGAGGATGACCCGACCTTCGGCGGCCTGTTGCTTGGCCTGGCCCGATCGGCGGGGTTGAAAGGCGTGTTGTCGACCGCGGGCTCCGGCACTTTGGCGTTGGCCCGCAAGCTGGTTCCTGACGCGATCACCTTGGATCTGGGGCTTTCGGACATCGACGGCTGGGTGCTCTTCGACCTCCTGCGCCATGATCCGAAGACCAAGGGTATTCCCGTTCACGTGATTTCCGGCGCTGAAGACATCGAAGATCTGGCCCGCAAAGGCGCATCGAGCATCTCAACCAAGCCCGTGTCGTCCGACGGACTGATTAGCGTGTTTCAGGACATCCATTCGAGGAAGCTTCGCATTCAGCACCGCGTCCTCGTCGCCGACCCCGATCCGGAGCGCCGCCTTTCCTTGGTCGAAGCGATCCGTGACGGTGTCACCTCGGTCACTGCCATCGGTCGAGTTGCGGGTAACGCGGATGATATAGAACTCGCCTCATATGATGCGGTTGTGCTCGGCTTCGGGAGATCGGCCAAGGACAATGCGCAGGCGCTCGATGAGCTTGCCAGTCAATTCGCGGGCGCTTTGCCGCCGCTTCTGTTCTTTGCTCCTCATTCGGAGGCAATCGAGCAAGTGCTGACGTTGAATCCGGCCTGGACGGATGTCCCCCGGGCCGAGAATTTCGCTCAACTGGCCTTGCATATTTCAGCAACACTTCCGGGCGGCGTGCGCCAGGACAGTGGGACGGAACCCGGAGAAGCCGATAACAAATCCAATCTTGCTGGCGCCAAGGTTCTCATCGTCGATGACGACATCCGTAATATCTACTCGCTGACCAGCGTTCTTGAGACCTACGACATAGAAGTGATGCACGCCGAGCTTGGCCGGGACGGAATCGCCTTGCTGGAACAGGTGCCGGATGTTGATGCTGCCCTGATCGACATTATGATGCCGGAGATGGATGGCTATGAGACAATGCGGCGGATCCGCAACACGCCTGCTATTGCTCACATCCCGCTGATTTCCGTAACAGCCAAGGCAATGAAAGGCGACCGGCAGAAATGCCTGGATGCCGGTGCTTCCGACTACATCGCCAAGCCTGTCGATCTCGATCTTTTGCTGGCGCTGCTCCGGGTCTGGATCGGACGCTCTCGGGCGCGGGTCGAGACTTCGGAAAAGCTGCTCTTGTCAGTAAACTGAGGGGTGCCCGATGCAAAAGCCATCGCGGATCCGTTCGAAAAAATTGGAGATCGTGCAACTGGTCGACGGCCCGGCAAAGGCACGTGTCCTCGCCGTCGACGATGACGAACGCAATCTGTTGGCGATCCAAGAGGTCCTGGCCCCAATTGCGGAGGTCGTCGCCGTGCAATCCGGCGAGGAGGCCCTGCGCTGCCTATTGAAGCAGGATTTCGCCGTTATCTTGTTGGACGTGTTGATGCCCGGTCTCGACGGCTACGAGACGGCCGCACTGATCCGCCAGCGCGAACAATCCAAACGCACGCCTCTCATCTTCCTTACGGCCATCAACAAGGAAGATGCTCACATGCTGCGCGGCTACGATGCAGGCGCGGTGGACTATGTATTCAAGCCGTTCGACCCGGTCATGCTGCGCTCCAAAGTGGCTGTATTCGTCGAGCTTCACGAAAAGACGCTCGAAATCCAGCGCAAGGCGATCGCCGAGCAGGCGTTGCTCGCAAAGGCCCTGCAGGCTGAGAAGGAAAAGCTCGAGGCCGAGCGATCGCTGCGCAGCGCGGAGGAGCGCCAAGAGGCCATTCTTAGCTCCTTGCCCGTCTGCTTTCACGCGAGAGCCGCCGAGCCCCCCTTTGCAGCCCGCTTTGTTACCAAAGGTGTCGAACGCTTGACGGGATTTCCTCCGGAGCGGCTGACGTCCGATCCGCGGTTTGGCCTGAGCCGGGTCCATCCCGATGATCTGCCTAGAGTGCGGGAAGCGTTGTTGGCCGCAAAGACCATAGGATCCTACACGTGCGAGTTCCGCTGGCAGTGCGCCGATGGCAAATACCGTATCTTTCTGGACCAGGGCATCCTCTCGAAGAGCGCCGACGGACGCCGGCCCGAGATCCTGGGTACTTTGCTTGACGTGACCGAACGGCGCGGGCTCGAGGATCAGCTTCTTCAATCGCAGCGCCTCGACGCAATCGGCAAGCTCACTGGCGGACTGGCGCATGACTTCAACAATCTACTCGCCGCAATTCTCAGTGGACTGGGATTGCTCGAGCGGCACATGACGCTCGACGGGCAGACGAGACAGGTCCTCGACTTGACCCGGCGCTCGGCGAAACAAGGCGCGGAACTCGTCACCCGGATGCTCGCCTTCTCGCGGCGTCAGAATCTGAAGCCGGCAGCCGTGCGTCTCGCGGCTTTGGGAGACACGATGAACGGGCTGGTGGCGCCGGTTCTGGGCGGCCTGATCCGATTTGAATGGATGGTCGACTATTCCGTTTGGCCCGCGCATGTCGACGCCGGCCAACTGGAACTCGCCTTGATGAATCTGATTTTCAATTCACGAGACGCCATGCCATCGGGTGGAACAATTGGCGTGCACGCGCAAAATCGGACGACTAAGACGGCATCCCAAGATCTGGCGCCCGGCGACTACGTGGTTATCACCGTCAAGGACACAGGTGCAGGCATCCCGCCGGATATTCTGGCCAAAGTGGTCGAGCCCTTCTTCACCACAAAGCCTGTCGGCAAAGGAACGGGCCTAGGTCTCAGCACAGTTTACGGCTTCGTGAAGCAGTCCGGCGGTTCGCTCCGCATAGACAGCGTCGTTGGTCGCGGAACTGCAATGGAACTGTGGTTGCCACGTTCAATCGAGCAGCCAGCCAGCGATGTAGCTGAGGCCGATGTGGAGCAAATTCTGGTCGATGTGGGCAAAGAGCGCCCGTCCATTCTTCTGATCGACGACAGCAGCGTGTTGCGGCAGTTGACCGCTGAATCGCTCCGGCAGCGTGGTTTCGCAGTGACCTGCGCAGCAGGCGGCGCCGAGGCACTGGCAATGATCGAACGGGCACCACATGAATTCCACGTCATCGTCACCGACTTCGCCATGCCGCTCGTATCCGGAGTGGAGGTCATTCGCTTTGCGCGCAATCTCCGCTCGGACTGGCCAGCGGTAATCATAACCGGATACGCTGACGCCGACGCGATTGCCGATCGACCATCGAATGTCCCGCTGCTAAACAAGCCATTCCGCGAAAAAGATCTTATCGAGAGCATCTTCCACGCGATTGCCCATGCCAGCTCTAAGGCAACCAGGTCAGGGTAGGGCAGCCGGTTCCGCACGATGAGCGCCGGCACGCCGGAGTTCCCTATAGGCTTTCTGCCCGTCTAGGCGGCGCGCTCTTTCTGCCGTCTACGCTGGTCCGCCGCTCTCGCTAGAATAGCGATCTGACAAGTTCATCGTACATCTTGAGAGCCGAACTCCGCTTCACAGATTGAAGCATGCTCTGCTCTCGCGCCGCCCTTTTGAACGCTTGAAAGGCAACCTCAGGCTTGCAACCTCCCTCCCTCGCAGCAGCGAGGAGGCGAGCTGCCTCCTTGAATGTACGTTTTTCCTTGTTGTCCCATCGCCCGCCAAGGGCTTTCTCGGCTTCACAGATCGAAGAAACCTGCATCAAGCGCCCATCTGCAAATCGAATTCTGATTGGAAGAAAAGCACTCATCGGGGTCGTGTCCTCCGCGAAGAACGGCAGAACGCGAGCGTAGCCAAATGGTTGCAATAGGCTTCGTCTCTAACGCATGTGTTTGATATCGGCGAGTTCCCATAGCGTCAAATCCACAGCCGGCATCCAGATTGAGCACCGCTTTGCTGGGAAAAGATGGGGCGAAGCAACGTCGGGGAGTGGGTGAGGGGCTCCGTCGGTCACCCGTAGGGCAGGGCGGAGGTGCCCCGAGCGGAACAAGCAGGCTGCGGAAAAGCCTACGCCGCTCATGATCGCCTCGAAATGGACCACGAGGCGACCGCCGCAGAGCGAACTCACAGTCGATCAGACGCGGAGGCGACACAATGGGCAAAACACTGCATAGTGCTCGCACGACAACGGCCCCGGTCGAGGAAAAGCTGCCAACGAAGAGTGACCGGCGCCAACGGGAACTTTCTCGCCCTTCCTGAATTTTAGCTAGAGGCGGTGCATTGCATCGACCGTCCAAGCAACAGGCCTTCCGCCATAACCCCTCATGGCGGCGGGCCTGTTGCGTGTTAGGTCGGCGGTTTGTCGACCAGCGATTTCTTTCTCTGCGGAGCCACATAGCTCGTCACCTGGCCGGCCTGATCATCTCCGATCAAATCCGGCCGATGCAGTTGTCTACGGTGCCTGGTACGATCCGGAAGAGCCGGGCAAGATTGGGTCGCTGTGTAAGCATGGCAGCGTGAATGTGCTGACACGAGACAAGGGGACGTCACGTCTCGGGCAAGGCCCCGCTGCCAACACGGCCCTAGTCGATGTGGTTCGCTATGAAGGCACGCCGCCGCCGATCACAGCATTTACGCCGCCGCCTATTGAACGCGGGGCCTAAAAATCAGACTTCAATCAGGGCAATTAATCTCGTTCATCGTCATTTGGTTCGCCAGACCATACGAGGGAATACGAAGGAAACGGCTTGGCGAACCATCCGCTAACATATTGATTTCCTATAGGAAACGTTGACCCTCAGCGACTAACATAATCGTTATTTGTCAATGGGTTACGAAGCGGTTCACCCAAATTGATTCAAGAAGCTGATCCAGCCACTCGCTGACCGCATTCATCTTCTACCAAATGGCAGCTTTGCGCCGGCGGGTTCAACCGGTCAACGCAACACCTTCTAATCTGTGAGGATGAGGAGGTGGCATATGGTGA
>NZ_JHQS01000047.1 GCF_014843845.1 Mesorhizobium amorphae
TCAGCGAAATGAAATCCCAGAAATTGTCATGCGCCGATTGCGCCTGCGGGAAGGCACGATCGGGCTCTTCCTTGACGGAATGGACTAGATCGGGAAACTTGATCGCGTCCTGGATGAAGAACACCGGGATGTTGTTGCCGACGATGTCCCAATTGCCTTCCTGTGTGTAGAGCTTGACCGCGAACCCCCGCACGTCGCGCGCCAGGTCGACCGAGCCTTTGCTGCCGGCGACCGTCGAAAACCGCACGAAGGCCGACGTCTTCTCGCCGGCGCGCTGGAAGATGTCGGCGCGAGTGTATTTGGCGAGCGACTCGTAGGTCTCGAAATAGCCATGCGCGCCGTAGCCGCGTGCATGCACGACGCGCTCGGGGATCCGCTCATGGTCGAAATGGAAAATCTTCTCGCGGAAATGAAAGTCTTCAAGGACCGTCGGCCCGCGCGCACCGATCTTCAGTGAGTTCTGATCATCCGAGACCGGCCCGCCCTGGGCGGTGGTGAGCGCAGGGACGGTGCCATGCGCAATTTGGTGCAACTCGCCCCCTTCGCCTCGAACCAGTTTCTGATCGTGGACTACAGCTTGATCGCTGGGGCGGCTTGAAGACTTGGCCATGGGTTGTTCCTTGGAGCGGTTGGTGGATGCACGCAGTCTTGGTGGCGACAACGCCACCAAGCCCCCCCGCCCTTCGGCGGCGGGGCTCTACGATTAGAGGCGACTGGCGTTGCGCGCTCTGTCGCGATTGTCGCGATCGATCTCACCTTTGGTGTAGTTGTCGGCATCGGCGTCGAATCCTGTCCAGCCGCCGGCTTCGTAGGCACTGCGACGGTCTTCCAGGTTGACCGACTTGGTCTGCCCGAGGATCCGCTCGGCATCGCCAGCAAGCGCGTCGTCGACCTTGGCCGTCACCAAGGTCCCACCGCGGCGCACGCCCTCTGCGTAGACATGGGCATCTTGTTCCGGGACGCCGGAATCCGTGAGTGCCCCGACAATCCCGCCAGCAGCCCCGCCCACGACCGCGCCGCCCAGGGCTCCGACGGCGGTGGCGGCTAGCCAACCTGCGGCCACAACCGGACCAACGCCCGGAATGGCCATGATACCGAGCCCGGTCAAAAGCCCGCCGGCACCGCCGACCACCGCACCGAGACCGGCGCCGCCGGCTGCATCGTCAGCGGCCGTGGAGTTGTCATTGTCATACCAATCGGTCGAGTTGCTGGCGACGATGCTGATATCGGAATGCGGAACGCCGCTGGCTTCCAGCTCGCCGACTGCATCGGAGGCGTCATCGTAACTGTCGAATAGTCCGGTTACTGTTTTCATGTCTTTGATCTCCTCGATCTCTGTTCAGTTGGTGCCGGCAACGACGTTGCCCTTGTAGTCCAGCGCCACGGTGGTGTTCTTGCCGTCCTTGTTGGCCTCACCGCGCCAGATGCCCAGGTCGTCCTTGGTCAGTTTCGACACTTCCGAGAAGCCGGCATCCTGAATGCGGCTTTTGGCCTGGTCCTCGGTGAAGCTGTTTGCGCCGGAGAGCGGAGGCGTCGGATCGGGTGCGTCACCAACCGTGACTGTCGGCGTCTCAGACTTCGTCGCTGACGTCTGGGTGCCCATGGTCGTCGCGATCTTCTCGATCATTTCCTGGTGCATCTTGAGGGTCGGGACGGTCTCCTGGGCGAACGTCTTCAGCTGCGCGTTGTCACCGTCCTTGGCGTAGCTTTCGAACAACTTGACCGCATCGGAATGCGCTTCGCGCTGTATCTGGACATAGGATCCGTCGACCGGGTCCTTGCTGTTTTGAAGGGTGTCAAGATCGGCCTTGTGCTTGGCATCCAGCTCCGTGGGCACCTTCAGCTTCTGTTCGCCGGCGATCGTCTCGAGCTTGGCGTTGGCCGCGCCATGATCGTCGATCATCTTCTGCGCGAAATCCTTGACGCTTTGATCCTGGGCTTTGCCCTCGGCGATCTTGCTCGAATCCACTTCGAACATACCCCCGGCGGTGGCTTTGTCGACAAAGTCTTGTGCACTGTCGGCGGCGAAGGCGGGCAGTGCAAAGGTCATGGCTGTAGCCGTGGCCAGCGAGGCCAAAAGTAGGCGGGTTTTCATGGAGAGGGTCCTTGTTGGGCACACATTTGTGCTGTGAGCCTAACAAGCACCGGAGGGGTTTGTTCCCGCAGCCGAGCTAATAAATTCAAGCAGGGCCGCCGGTTATCTCGCTTCGGGGATGAGAGCAACTGCGTGCGCCGCCATCGGCAAATAGCACCGTCCGCCCATGAGACTCGAGAAACGCTCGGGCTGGCCTGAAGACACCAACGCCGAAACTGAAGCACATCGAAAATCGGGCGTCGGAAGAGCCCGAAAGCAAGCCTCCCGCCTAGGTGGCCATCGTCTTCCCTATTTTGGCCTGAGCGCAGAGCGAGCGGAATTGCTCGACCTCAGCTTCGGTCAGGTGCTCGATGCCAATGAAGTCGTTCTTGCCACGGCCGGAGCGGATCAGTTCGTCGAGTTTGGCCTGGATGGCGGCGCCGTCCCGGTTCTGGGTATTCTGGATGAGGAAGACCATCAGGAATGTTATGATCGTCGTCCAGGTATTGATGACCAGCTGCCAGGTCTCGGAATAGTGGAACATCGGGCCCGCAGCGGCCCAGATCAGCACCGCTGTCAAGCAAAGCGCAAAGGCCCAAGGCCTGCCGGTGGCGCGAGCGACGGCGCCCGCCAGTCGGTTGAATGTCTTTTCCATGGGAATTTATCTCGGAGGGGAATCTAAGCCGCGATGCTCGATCATCGCGGCTCTAGGAAAGTGCCGGCTTGGGCAGGCGCTGCTCGCGCTTATGCGGCTTCGGCAGCGACGTTGACGGCCGACTCTGCGAGCTCGGTCAGCGCTGCATCTGTTTCCTTTTCTTCGGCCAGGGTGAGGTCGAGAAGGTTCACTGCCTCGGTCAGGCCGAGCTCGGAAGCCCAGGTCCGCAACGTGCCGTAGCGCGAAATCTCGTAGTGCTCGACGGCTTGTGCAGCGGCAAGCAAGCCGGCGTCGAGAGCCGCCGCTCCCTTATACTCTTCGATGATTTCGCTGCCTTCCTCGGTGATGCCCATGATAGCAGCGCAGGTCTTGCCAGCCGGCTTCTTGCCGATAACTTCGAAAACTTCTTCCAGCCGGGTAACATGATCCTTTGTCTGGCCGTGGTGTTTTTCGAAGGCTGCTTTCAGATTGGGGTTCTGCGCTGCCTTCGCCATCTTCGGCAGTGTCGCCAGAATCTTCTTCTCGGCAAAATAGATGTCCTTCAGCGTGCCGTGAAACAGGTCGTTCAGACCCTTCGTTGATGCCTTGGTTGTCGCCATGATTTTTTTTCCTTGGTTAGCGGAGGTTCGGCTCAACTCGCGTATTGAGGACAAGTTCCTGCGGCCGGCGAAAGAAAACCCTGCTTTCGCCCTCCGCCGACTGCTCACGATTCCGACAAGGTCAAAGGGTCTTGACCGCGTCAGAGCTGGAGGGAGGTTGCGGTTGCTATTAAGAGGATCGGTCATCGCCCGCTGGGGCTGCTCGAACGATGGGAACGATGGAGGAGACTCGTAGCCGGCTAGATGGTCGAGCGTGATGAGAGCGTCGCTTGGCTTTCCGTTCTTGACCAGACCTTGCTTGAGTGCAGCAATCCTGAAGGCCTCAAACGCCACGGTCGGCCGACACATCCCATCCTTAGCAGGTGCAACAAGACGTGCAGCGTGTTGATAGCTGGCCGAGCGCTTATCCGGCCAACACCCTTGCAGCGCCTCCTCTGCTTCGATGATCGATGAAACGATCATTGATCGTCCGCGTAAGAAAACAACTTCGACCGGAAGAAATTTACCCATAGCCTGTCGCCCATTTTTCAATGAACGGCGAAACGCACGATCGAACAATTAGTTGCTCAAGTAGACCGGACCTGACCTTTGGGCATTAGCGGAACCTAATGCTGGCCGCCGGCTTATGGCGAGATGAGCACCCGCGGCGTTAACTTCCTGCATAAGTGGATTTCGAACAATGTCCCTGAAACGGCCGGAGCCGACATGATCTCGGTCGCAGACCTGGCTCAAAAGCTTTTCGCGGACGCCCGATCCCTTGGCATTGGCAGCACCGAGATCGAGGAAGACACCGGGAGCGTCTATGAGACGATCCTGGACGCGATCGTTCACCATGACGCCGGAGCGACCGGCGCCGAAGGGCATGAAGCGACCGGCGATGCAAGCGGGTCAAGCCGGGGCTGATTGGCCGATTTGCGCCGCATCGCCCTGCAGGATTCGTCAAGACGACTCATCATGCCGGCTTAGATCGCGTGCCTCAGGGTAACGTAGACCATCGGTGCAACGATCAACCAAATAGCCATTCCGATAACCAGGGCAATTGCCAGGCGCTCTGTTCGCCTGACAGTTTCATCCACCTTATCGTCGTCCTCACTCGGAATCAGATCAAGCACCGAAAAATCTTCTGGGGCAGCATGATTGTCGTTTGCGGCTCGGCTTGCGACGTCATCTGCGCTCGGTCTGTTCTGGACAAAGGTCACGGTTCGCCTCGCTATTGCCGCTTGCCGCTGCTGGCACGCGATATTGAGTGCCCGCCATGTCGAGGGGGCTCGGACGTGACGGGCACTCAGTTGACCACCGATGGTGGACCTTTGCTCGGTAGGTTCCTCCCATGAACTGGTAGCGAGCAACGAATGCCGGCAATCGCGGTTCCGGCCGTCGCCCGTTCAGGGCCTCTTGCGCCTGACAAATGCCCAAAGGTCCCACACACATTCAGACCGAAGGCCCTGCCAGGGACGTTCGCAAATGCCTGGCGTTGGGGAGCTTCTGGCGTGAAGACGATGTCGTCTGGCGCAACTCATCCACTAGGAGGAAATTATGAGAATGCATTTCACCGCAGCCGCTGCGGGGTTTTTGCTGCTCGCCGGTATTGGTGCGGCCGCCGCAGATACCGTGATCATTCAGCCGGAACAGGAAACCGTCATCCGGGAGTATGTGAAGAAGCAGCCCCTGGCTTCAGTGACCCTGCCTGGCGTGGAGCTCAACATCGGCACGGCTCTGCCCGATACGGTCGAGCTGCGTGAAGTCCCCGACGTGCAATACCGCTACGTCGTAATCGACAACCGAACAGTCCTCGTGGATCCGGGCACGCGCAAGATCATCAAAGTTTACGAATGAGCCAAGCGCTTTAGCTGAAAGCCCGCCGCATCAGATGAGCGGCGGGCTTTCAAATTCGAACAACGAGGAGTCAAGTATGTCGAACCGTGAGATCGGGCATTCCCACACCTTGGGAAGGCGCGTAGCCGCCCTAAGAGCAAGGATGGAGGAAGCGCGGGTTACCGAACACGAAATGAAGACGTTCCTGAAAGTCGTAGCGGCGATGGAAGAGAGGCAAGGCCGAATTGAGGGCGACGACCTGATCGCCATATCTTTCGTTGCCGCAGCCGCGTAACCGGAAATCCAACGCGACCGGGCCCCTTTGCGGAGGTGGAGCGCTCTAGCCGATCCGCTTGATGCGGCCCCTGTCGAGGCGAAATACACCCGTTCTGACCGCCTTGCTTCTCAAAGTCGGTTTGTAGCCCATCCCAGGCGCCAAGATACCTGGGACCATTGGCCTGCACATCAGCCGGCTCGGGTGTGGTCCCGCATATATTAGCATCCTCTTGACGACCGGCCACAATGCCCCAGAATCCTATCCATGGCGCGGGAGCCCAACGGGCGCCCACCATCTCCTGAAATCGTCAAGCATGCCCGAACTGATGGGGCTACTTTGCGGGCGGCGCGTTCGGGTCTGGGCAATCAGGGTTTGACCATTCCTCACACGGGGAGGGCAGATCGCCAACGCTGCCATTACGTTCCACGAGTTTTGCGAATCCGTAGGCGAAGGCGAAAAGAAGCGCCAGGACAATCGCTATTCGGACGGCCATACGGGATTATAGCAGGATATCGCTTACGATTTGACCATCCGCAGGTAGAAGGCGAGCGCCTAGCGCGTCTTAGCGCCTCTTGTCCGGCGTCACGGCGTGGTTTGTGAAAACCAGGTTGCGGTCGTCGCGGCTTGCCTCGCGACAGGGCTGGCAATCGAGCACCTTGATCAGATCCCAGTGCCATGCAGCCGTAGTCGTCACCCAGACCACGGGCGAGTGTCGGCACGTCGAGGACGACATGACGTCGGCACGTAATACAGTCGACTGACAGGCCCGTGCCGATCGCGACTTTCTTGCCTCGACAAAGGGATATTTCATGGTCATGGGAAAGGCGATCTCCGTTGAGGGACTCGCCGCAACGGAGGATTATATTCCCGATATCGGTCGCGCTGGCAAGCACGTCGTGGACCCAATCCCCAGCCCTACTGCTGGGGGCTGCGTGGCGGCACCTGATCGAGGAGTGTGATCTCATCGGTCGCTGC
>NZ_JHQS01000048.1 GCF_014843845.1 Mesorhizobium amorphae
TGACGATCCTGCCGTCGGGCAATTGGGCGACGGCGTGCTCGATGTGCGAGGACAGCTTGGCGATCTCGCAGACGAGGCGTTCGAGAATGGCAACCAATGCGCCGGCGAGCTCGCCTTTGACGTCGGCCTCGGCGTCACCGGCCAGCCCTGTCGGCGCGGCTCGCAGTCGGGCCAAGAGGTCGGCAGGCGAACGGCGCCCACAGTAGGCGTGTTGCGCCATGAAGCTGGCCAGGCGTTTCTCGCCCAGGCGGCTGGCGCTGTCGGGAGTGGGATAGCGGCCGACGAAGGCGAGCGCGATCGGGCTGTCGATGGCGGCGAAAATGGCGACTGCTCCCGGCCAGAAGCCTTCGAGCAGATTGCGGAGCTGGCTGGCCAATGCGACACGCTGGGCCACCAGGTCGTCGCGGCCGCGGACCAGGGCGCGCAGCGCCCGGATGTCATCGGAGACCGGCACAAGAGGCCGGAAGCGATGTCCGTCGGTGCGCAAGATGTCGGCCAACATGAAGGCATCGCCCGGATCGCTTTTGCCACCGGCGGCGCGGTAGCGCGGCCTGCAGGCCTTGACGACGTTCGGATGGATCGGGATCACGGGATACCCGGCCTCGACCAAGGTATCGACGACCAGACCGGATGGTCGCTCGATGGCGATGGGCAGTTCGGCCGGCGCCGCCACGCGCTTGAGCCGGGCTACCATGTCGGCCAACCCAGCCGCATCGTGGCGGACATCGAGACGGACGATGACCTGGCCGACGCCGTCAATAACGCACAGGGCATGGCTTGCGCCGCCCCAGTCCAAACCTGCGTGAAATGGCATATGCTGATCTCCTCGGATTGCGATAAACTCACCCGAGCTGGGAGATCGTACGGATCGCTCACTGACAGGCGCTCTGGCTGGCCAGCACTGGCGCTTCACCCTGTGGTCCGTCGCGGTCTCCCGGCACCTGCCGCGCGGCGGGTCTCATACGGGCCGTCAACCGGCAAGCGCGCTTGGCCGTCACTGCAGATGCTCGGGCTGGCGGATGCTACGCCACTTGATCGCTTCGCACCCGCCAGCCCAAAGGTGCACCAGTGAGCGCGATCGATGACATGGCGCTGTCGGACGAGGCGCTGGAGGCCTGGATGGCCGCCAAGACCAACCGCCGCCCGCTGGTGCGGACCATGTCGGCGCTGGATGGCTTCGTAACGGCGGCGGTCACGGGGCCACGGTTCCCGGACCCGCAAGACTGGATGTGCCCGCTCGTGGGGTTGCCGCGCGACGTCTTGGCCAAAGGGTCTGCAACCGATCACGCCGTATTTGCCACCGTCGCCAAGATCCACAACCAGATCAACGAGACGTTCTTCGACAGACCGCAGGATTATGCGCCCCGATTCGCAACCAAGCCCAGCGGCGGCATCGACTCCCGTCCGTGGTGTCAGGGGTTCTACGCGGCCATGAATCTCAGCATCAAAAAATGGAAATCGCTACTCGACCTCGACAACCCCAACCACGGCCTGCTGCTTCCGATCCTGATCTACTGCGTCGACAAAAAGGGGAGGCCCGTCCTCGCCAAGCCCAGGCCGGGGCCCGACACCGCGCACTTCATCGGGCACGAGGCATACAAAAGACATCGCCCTCGTCATCCCCGCCCTGCGCGAACTCCACTACGTCACCCGTTATGGCGATCCGCAGTGATCAGCGGCGACGCGCGGACCAACGGCTACCCTACCATGGACGCATCACCGGATTTCGGGAAAGGTGCCTTGGCGCACCGCTTACCGTTCAACTCCCGGTCCCTCGCTGTATGAAAGGGCAGTAGCGCTGCCGGTGACCATCAGTTGGGGGAGTTTCAAGTGACCATACCCGGGGATTTTGACCGACCCACGGGGTTCATAGAGCTGCGAACGAGAAATCCCATGTCGCCGCGCCGTCGTCGCGCACAAGCCAGGTTCCGAATAACTCTCAGCCACAATCTGGAGCTTCTTCTCTCTGCTGAAGCGTCGCCGCCGACCGCTATCGATAATCTCAAGCCGTTCCATTCCGCGTCCTTATTGACGTCAACAAGGACAGTCAGTGCCAAACCCCACGATGCCTACAAGGCGGCCTTGCTCGGATGCGTACGCCGCTACTATCCCTCTTTGAGATTGGGACTTTCCAGAAGGGTCATATTTCCTGTCACAACGACCTCCATTCGCTCGACCGCTGAGCCGAGCATCAGATTCTGAGACTGAATTGCGTTGTTGGTGTTAGGCGCTGAACTCTG
>NZ_JHQS01000049.1 GCF_014843845.1 Mesorhizobium amorphae
TGAGGGTCATTGCCGAGGGTGTCGAGACAGACGATCAAGTGGCCTTCTTGCGCAAGAACAATTGCGACGAGATGCAGGGCTATCATTTCAGCAAACCGATCTCCGCGGCCGACATCCAGCAACTACTCAACCCGCCCGGCAGGCCAGAGTCAATTCCTTCAAGTTGGGCTCCTTTAGGAGGGGATAGAATGCGAAAGCAAGCCAATTTGGCGACAGCAATGGTAGCCACTAACCTGGGGTGAAGGGAATCAGCTGGAACTGCTATGACAAAATGTGACATGGCTCATCTAGAGGTCCTACGTAGGGCTTTCCGGATTTTAGTTGTTGAGGAAACATAAGTGAAGCCGAATGGCCAACCCACGCCCTGGCCATGATTCGCTCGCTGACCGGACAATATATTGTCGATGCAACTATAGTGGCGTGGATGATCGCGAAGTAGTCCGACCAGGCCCTGGCAGAGGCCTCTGCCAAAGCTATTCCGGCTTATAATTATGTATCGAAACCTAGTCTGTTGGCCTGCCACATGCTTTGGCTGCCGAAGCTTGCGCTTCACGCTCGCTGCTGGGCGACAGTGCGGGAGGGTTAGGCGCGCTTTGCCGGAACTTTCTTGGGAGGGGCTTTTGCAAGTGCCTTGCGACCGAGACCAGCGGATTTTGCAAGAGCCGATCGTTGAGCCGCGTAATTTGGTGCCACCATCGGGTAGTCTCGCGCCAATCCCCATTTGGCCCGATAGTCCTCCGGCGCCATACCGTAGCCCACGCGGAGATGCCGCTTAAGGGATTTGAACTTTTTGCCGTTTTCCAAGCAGATAATGTAGTCTGGAAACACAGATCTCTTTGGACTGACCGCGGGAACCAGCTCAGGCTGCGCCGATTTCGCAGACTGTCCGATGCCCAACAGGGCAGAATTAACACTGGCGATCAGGTCAGGGAGACCCGCGACAGGGGTGGCGTTGTTCTGGACGTAGGCGGCAACGATATCCGCAGTCAGCCCCAACAGATCAACGCTCGCCTTTGCTTCTGCGTCATTCGCCATAGTCATTCTCCCGATTGATTCTGGTTCTCCTAGTCGGGAAACTTGTTATGTGCAACACCCTTGGTGGCTACGGGGCTATCGTGCCACCCGATCTCTATGACAAGGGGATTGCGATCGACGTTCCTAAGCCTCCCGCTGTGTTGCCCGGAACGGTGGCAGAAGCCGTGCAGAAACCGGGCCGTAGCATTAACGATCACGATTGTGGCTTTGACTTCGGACAAAAGCGGCGGGGGAACCGATGGTCGAATCTGTTGAGCGAATCCTTAAAAGCCAAGCGAATACTTAAATCTTCAGTCTTTCCCCTTGATAAGATCAAGATCGACAAGTCCTTTGTCTGGATGATTCAGAAGAACCCACACTCAGCGGCCATCATCCGCGCGATTGTCGGGCAAGGCCGAGGCCTCTCTATGCACATCATCGCAGAAGGCGTCGAGACATTCGAGCAGTTGAACTTTCTCATTGAAGAGGGATGCAATGCTCTGCAAGGATATCTGATCGGACGCCCTTACCCGATTGAGGCATATGCGAATGAGGTCGGCAGACCCGAAGGGATTGTCCACCTTGCCTCGCTCTCGCCGCAAAAGGAAGTAACCGCCTCACAGAGCCTTGGGGCAAAACAGTGACCTGCCGCAAGCCCGGCGGTCAGATTGCATTTCTTTAGCTGCAACGAGCAGCGATGGTAGGCACTCGATGGCCTCGCCGATCTCCCCGCCATTTAGCCAAGTCACGGCGTCCCTGAACGATACGATCTGAATTTAGCCGGATCGAACTGATTTGCACGGGTTCTGCTCCTTACGGCGATGACAGCACGGATTTGCCTGTGCCATAAGGCCAGCGCTGTATCAACACAGGAGGAAAGACGATGGCAGTAAACACGATCGATATCGCCGAACGCATTGCCGAAGTGCATGCCCTGTCGAAAACCCAAGCGAAGACCGTGGTCGAGGATGTGCTGAAAGGCATCGCGGAGGCCGCTGCAAAGGGAGAGGAAATCAGTCTCAACGGCTTCGGCAAGTTCAAGGTGCAGAACAAGTCGGCACGTGAAGGGCGCAATCCGTCGACTGGTGCCACGATCAAGATCGCGGCTTCGAGGAAGGTCGTCTTTCAGCCGGCGAAAGCCCTCAAAGATGCGGTAAACGGGTGATCATCCCGTAGAAAGAACGGGTGATCATCCCGTAGAAAGAAATGCGTCTCGCCTGTTGATTCCAAATATCGTGCTGTCGAGGTTTCGGCAGCGCTTTGCGCGGCGCGTCGAGGTTTGTCGAAGCTTATTGAGCGGCGAATGACAAAGTGTTCCGTCTGTGAGCGCGCTTGGCATTACAGCTCGTCAAGTCCAACGGCCATTGAAGACGTTCTGGGCAGACGGCGCGGCGCGCGCTGAGGCACAAGGCGCGCGGCCGCAACGTCTGCGGGCGGCTCGCTCCAGGTAAGGCACTTAACGATCTGTTTGGCGGCAACCGCATTGGCCGCTTCCGAGGAGTCACGTCGCTGCGATTGGCGGAGGACATTTGGCATTCCAGATTCCACTGACTGTTGCCTAGTCTTCTGCAGACGTTTGAGGGCAGCCTCGCAAAGAGCCGGCGATGATAGGCGTGCTCACGCTGTCGCTCCCGGCGAGCATCGCAGTAACGCGGTCTGGGGCGGTTGCCTCCTGACCGCTCTGGCGGCGGCTCATGACCACCATTGCGAAAATGATTAGAAAATACCCAATTTGAAGCATGATGGCACATGAAACCATGCGCAGAAGTACAATTCCGATCATCGCCGTTTCCAGGTAGGACCATACCGCAACCGTCGCGACGACGAAGATCATGCCCACGACGAACTTCGGCAAAGACATTCGCGACCGCCCTCAGCGCCTATCAGCGAATTCGGAAATGTCTTTCATGGACGGGCCACCCGCCGCGCCAGCTTCGTTGCCGCCCGTCCGGCGACACCCCGGTGCTTTGCAGTTCACAGTGGATGACCACACAAATCGCCGACCTGCTGCACACCCGTCATTGCTGCAAGTGCAGCTTTTTACATTCGAGGACATAATTGCTGTCGTTGCTCTTTGAACGGATTGGTTCTCAGCGGCAGAGGCCGATGGTCCATCCCTCTTTGCGCTGCAAACCTTCACATAGGCTTTTATTTTTTGCTAAATTGCCACCGAAGCGCAAGGAGCTGTTGTTTCCCGGAAAAGTGCGGGTAGAGGTGATTAGGTGAGTTGAACGGCGTCCGGTCTTTGGCCTTGTAATGATCACGCCGGCGCAAGCACCGGCTGGCGTGTGCCGCGCAGGGCTTGGCATCCCATGACGACGGGGTGACGGTTTTGGCTTGCGGATGATGATCCCGTCCACGTTTGAAAGTTGTGCCTGGTTCCCTCCCTTCCGACCTTGCCGCACGCCATGAATGATCCCGGAATGGGGACCCTTTATTGGAATGCAGCGATGCAGGTGGACTGGTACGATGGCGGAGTCCGAATCGAAGATGCTTGCTGGGCCGCCCGTAGTGCGCCGGCGCCGAACCGCTCGTTCACGGCCCTTCAAGATCAAGCCGGGAAAGCAGTTCGCTGTTGGATGATATTTTCGCCACACCCGGAGAACAATCCGGAGACCGTTGCAGATCCCAAGCCATCCGTAACCATCATGTGGGTCGAAGCCTTACGATCTTCCGATGGCAATGCAAATCAGTCGTAAGGGCTTGTTTTAAGGTTTTGTTCACGGTTGGCTGCGATAGTCTAACAGAGCGGTTGAGTTCTGAGTACCGCCAAGCACTTTCTAAAGTCCGCTGCCGGCACCCCTGCAGCGGGCTTTTCTTTTAGAGCCTGACCCGAAACTAGGGATTGGGTGGGGAGGCAGTTGAGTGGCCCCGTCCGTTGTGATTCGCTTGGGTTGTCTAGACTTGAACGGGATCACGACATGGGTTGGACGGAGACCACCCGCCGGCGATATTGCCGCGCAGGGCAGCGGGATGCAAACGTGTTGACGGACAAGGAATGGGAGTTGATCGAGCCGTTCCTGCCGGGAACGAAGGCGACGGGACGACCGCGGACGACAGAACTTCGGGCGGTCGTGGACGCGCTCCTCTACATCGCCTGGACTGGCTGTCAGTGGCGGGACTTGCCGGACCGGTTCCCGCCGGTTTCGATGGTTCAACGCTATTTCTATGCCTGGCGGGACAACGGGCTGTGGAAGGCCATCAACTTCCACTTGGTGGCTGCGGCACGCCTCGCCCTCGGTCGCGAGGCGAGCCCGAGCGCCGGCGTCATCGACAGCCAATCGGCAAAGACCGCGGACGTTGCCGGTTTGCGTGGTTACGACGCCGGCAAGAAACCGCAAGCGCCATATCATTACCGACACCGAGGGCACTTGGTCGGGCTGACGGTGCATACGGCCGATATCCAGGACAGGGATGGGGCAGTCGGCGTCATCGCCTCCATTCGACGGCTTTATCCCTGGTTGCGGTCATATTGCGGGATCGTCGATTCTCGGATCAGCTTGGTTTGGTGGGAGGCGTCCGCGACTCAGCGCGGCAGCGCCGGAGATTGACATGACAGAAACATATTACGCGGTCAGGCACAGTGATATTTTGCGCAGGGCCTTCCGGCGATTTGTCGCCGAAGACAACATTGCCGAAGCCGAATGGCCGAAGCGCGCCATGGAGATGATCCGTTCGCTCGCCGGCCACGAAAACATCGATCCGGCGTTACTCAACTGGATTATCGATCGGCGCGCGGATCAATCCCAGGACGGTGTTAGTCGATCCGCTTGACGCTGGGGCAAAGCGACGCGAGGCGGTCAAAACTGTGCTTTCCAATTGGCTAGCGGCGGCGCGAAAAACCAAAGGTAGATGCCGATCGCGATCAAAATCGCGATATGTAGACCGTCCCGCTTCATGACAGGGCGATGCTACTACTGGAGTGCCTGAATTGCGATGGCACGGGCAAGGTGTTGAGTGTCGCACTGCCCCACTACGAGTCTAAATAGGCCGGAACAGAAGTATGTTGCCATTTTTCCGGAGCTTGCGGGCTTCGATCTCGCGATAGAGAAGAACACACATCACCATCTCAGCGCTACCGGCGGCCGATTTCGACGGCATGGACGCCAGAAGCATTTCGAGCTCCGATTCGTCCATTGTAGCAAGATGGCCTTCGAGAGCCTCAAGGCTATCGCCAAGCGCTGCAAGCAGTCCGGCTGCGATCTGCATTATCTACTCCGGCCTCATAGGCGGATCTGTCAAATAGTCGTCAGCGGTCCTGACCGCGAAGGAAGACCCGGTCTACCTGTTATGGAGCGAAGGCGTTGGGGAGTTGTACCCGGTGCCCACGATCACGAGGACACCGGGCCTAAATGCCAAACGAGAGTGTCATCAAACGCCTAGCCCAGCGATATTGCTCGGTCATTTGTAAAGAAACTATGAAGGCGGTATCGCGCGCAAAGCTCGCTCCGCTAAGGCCTCGTCGATGATTTCAGCAGGAGAAAGCCAGCGCCTCTGGGCGGGATCTGGTGCTCCCATAACCAGTGGGAATACCTGCGCCGCAGCACCGACAGAGAGGCGGTGCTTGGAATAGGCGCCTGCAATGGCGGATGATCTCGTTCCAAAGCTGAAGTGCGCGAAATGTTGCGGCAAGAAAGTCGGGCTCATCTACACGCGATGAAAACCATGAATCGCAGGTCCGCAATTGCTCTCGGTGTGACTGCCGCCGCGGTAACGCCTTTTTTCGCCCTGGCGGCATCTGCGAAGACCAAGAAATACGGCCCGAAGGACGGCAAGGAGATTGCGCCCGGCGTCAGAGGGGGTTGAGGTCGGCACCGGGAACGCCGACATTCCCGCCTACAAGAGCATCGCGATTGTCGACGTGGTCTTCAGCCCGGCGCACACGCTCCTCAAACCGTAATGGACAACGACATGGTCTGCACGATTACCGCCGGTGCATTCACGATCAAGAAAGCGGACAAGGAATTCAAGCTCAAGGAAGGCGACATGTACACTTGCGCCAAGGGCAAGACCGACGAGGCGACGAATACGAGCAAGGTGGTCGGCGTGCATCGCATCGCCTTCCTGATACCTGCCTAGAAGACAAGAACACGGCCGGACGACCGGCTGCACCCGTGAGTCCGGCCGTGTTCAATGGCGGGTGGGAGTGTGAAGCTATGGCCTACTCATATCGGTGCAAGGACTATCCCGGAAATGAAGCCTGCCGGCGTCGTTTACGGCTGAGACCGAGGCGGAAGTGATGAAGCATGTCGAACTGCACGGCGCGATTGCTCACGGGGAAGACCCGTCGCAGTGGTCCCTGGAGGACCGACAACAGGTCAAGAAGCTAATTCGCAATTCATAAGCCCGTCCGCCGCGCGGCTTGCTGTGCGAAGCTTCGCCCCGCAAGGGCGCGCTTGACGATTTCAGCAGGAACGTACGATGGCCGGCGCCGGACGCGCTAACCGCGCGGTCTGGCTTTCGGTTCTGGCGAGCTTTCCCACGGGTTTTCGGCCAATTTGGCGGACCGCCGATCTCTTAGCCACAGGGACTTCTTTTTTCTTGCCAGTAGCTCGTCGCGATCGCCATCCGCGATCGTTCGGCCATGCTTCGCAGCAATCGCATAGTCGGCTCTGTTGGTTCGATAGTCTTCTTTTTGCACAGACATCGTTGCTCCCAGTTCACGGCCTCCCCCTTTGGCCACACGCAAAAATTAACTGCCGGTGCATCGCGCGAGTCTACCAATTGGGGATTGTGTAAAACGATATACACTCCGCAATTGCGCCCTGGCAGGGCCAAATTTACGGCACGGGGGCGCCAATGGTGCGCAGTAGGGGTCTTAGGCATGGGGAAGAACACCTACAGCAAGGCCAAGGACGGGAGATGACAGCAGCGGCCCCGACAGCCGCATCTTTCGTTGCGGACACGCTAGGCGGCGATGCTTCTACGACGGCCCAGCGACTTGTGGGTAGAGGGACTGGCAGCGGCAGGCCGCTGGGCCTTGACCAACTGGCTTGAGGAGGCGCTGTGCTGGCTGACGAAAACATGCGCACACGCTAATGTGGACGCAATCGGCCTCGCAACGTAAATTCGCTTGTGCGAGGGTCCGGGACCCATAAGGGGCGGACCATGCGCGCGATCGTCAACAACGAATTTGGAGGGAAGAATGATCAAGCTCACAGCGCTGTATGGCCATCCCACTGACCCGGCCGCGTTTGAGAATTACTATGCGGCTACGCACATGCCGCTCGTGGCGAAGATGTCTGGTCTCCTTCGCTATGAGAAAGCGAAAGTTGTGGGCACGCCGGATGGCGACAAGCCGCCCTACCATCGGATGTTTGAGGCCTGGTTCGACAGCGAGGCGGCATTGGGTGCTACAATGGGTTCGCCTGAAGGAAAAGCGGTGGTTGCCGATCTGGCAAACTTTGCCACCGGCGGGGTGACGATCCTAGTCTCGGCAGTTGAATGAGCGCCGGCCCCGCACTTCATCGCCATGCGCAGCCACACGCACCCGACAGGACGCGCGGGGCTCCTCGCCGGAGTAGGACAGCGGTCGGCAGAAACGCGCGCTGATGGGCTGTCCGCGGTAGAAGGCCGATGCCACGGAAACGGGCGGGAACATTAGAGGTTTCTGACGGTTCTATCTTGGCTGGCCCAAGCTGGCTGTCGCCTTCTCGGTGGAACAATGGCCGTATTGGCGTTTGTCCTGGTCTACTTTTTCGGCCTGACGATCGAGGGCTTCATTGCGGGAATTGTCTCCTTATTGGCATTCCTTCTGCTTTTCAGGGTCATGGCGAAGGATCATTTAAATCGGTAGCCAATGGCGAAGGGCTGGACGTTTCAATCGCTGATGACGCCAAGATGGTGGTGACGGCGAATTGCCAGACGGCGCCTTGTCACCATCGACAGTGCTCGACTTGGTGAAGCTTCGCGATCGGTTCGGCCCGGATGCGCCGGCGATGTCGGCGGATCTCATTCCGAAGAATGTGCCAACTGCGGCGGCAAGAAAGTCGGGTTGATCTACACGCTCGACACCAGGCCGAACTCCTATGGCAAGGCCAAAGGTGGATGATGACCGACAAGCGGGTGATGGCCTACGTCGTGAGCGTGTTCCGCCTGTCGAACGGCTGCGGTAAGTCCGTCAGGTAGCCACATTGGGTTGAGATGCGGCTATAGCGATAGTCGGTGTCTCAGTCGTCTTGCGGACCGAAATGCAAGCCCAAATTTGTATTGAGGTGTCGTTTGCCGGGAGCACGGTCGTCTTCGCGGTCGACATGAAGCCGCCGCATGATGGGCTTCGCGAGGGATGGAGCCTTCCAAGGTTTGAAACGCAATCGCTGTGAACCGGCGTGCAAAATTGGGTCTGACTCAAATTCGATGATTTTGCATGACGGCGTGGTGCTGTTTTCTGAGGGGAATCAGCACCATGACGAACATTTTGCGTTTGTCGTCCCTGATCCCGGCCGGATTGATTGTCGAGAGTACCGCCGAGGACGAGGACGTGATCGTGATTTCAGCGCGCGCTCGAGTCAAAGAGCGGGTTTGTCCGCTGTGCGGAAAGTCATCGAGCCGTGTCCATAGCCAATATGTCAGGACGGTTTCGGACCTGCCGTGTGCGGGCAAGAAGATTGAGCTTCGACTGGTCGCAAGACGCTTCGTCTGTAGTGCACCGCTCTGTCGACGACGGATCTTCGAACGGTTTGATGACGGGGTTGTCGCGGAGAGATCCCGCCGGACCTCGCGTCTGGAATGTGTCGTTCACCACTTGGGGCTGGCGCTCGGCGGCAGGCCGGCCGCGAGCATTGCCAAGCGGCTGATGGTGCCGGTCAGCAATGATACTCTGTTGCGGGTGGTGCGGCGGCGAAGCTGCGTGCGAACCGATCCTCTCAGCATTGTCGGCATTGATGACTGGGCCTTCCGCCGCAACCATCGCTACGGCACCATCGTATGCGATCTGGAGCGGCGACGGATCGTGACACTGTTGCCGGACCGGGAGATTGCGACCGTCCAGGCATGGCTCACCGATCATCAGGAGATCGGAATAATCGCACGTGACCGCGGCGGCGGTTATGGCGAAGCGGCGGCGAAGGCGTTACCGCACGCGATCCAGGTCGCCGATCGCTGGCATCTCATGGAGAACGCAAGTTCTGCCTTCCTGGATGCCGTCCGGAAATCGATGCGTGCGATCCGTGCCGCAATCGGCGCCACCAAGGTCGATCCAGACCTGCTCACTTGCGCCGAGAAGCTGCAGTATGAGGGCTATCTGCGGCGCGAGGAGACCAACGCCGTGATCATGAGGCTTGCTGGCGAAGGCGTTTCCATCAAGGAGATCGTGCGCCGAAGCGGCCACAGCCGCAAGCTCGTCCGCCAGGTGATCCGTGGTGAGCGGACAGATGTGTTCCGGGTTCGACAGAGTTCGCTGGATGCGCAACTGCCATTGCTGGATGAACTATGGGCTTCGGGCTGTCGCAATGGCGCTGAGCTCTGGCGACGCCTGCAGGCCAAAGGCTTTCGCGGTTCCCTGCGCGTGGTCGCAGAGTGGGCAACCCGCCGACGGCGGACCGAACGCGCTTCCGATCAGCAACTGCAAAGGGTGCCGTCGGCCAGGACGATCGCGCGGCTGATGACGACAGCCCGGGATCATCTGACCAAGTCCGACACTGTGACAATTACTGCGATTGAGACAGGGGTTCCTGTCTTGGTCGAAGCACGCTGCCTGATCGACAGGTTCCATTCGATGGTCCGCAAAAGGATCGAGGCGGATCTTGATCCCTGGATCGTCGATGCCAGCACGAGTGTCATCGCGTCCTTCGCCAGCGGTATCACTCGCGACCGCGCAGCCGTCCGCGCCGCGATCACCGAACCTTGGTCAAACGGCCAGACGGAGGGCCAAATTACGAAACTCAAGCTCGTAAAGCGCCAGATGTATGGACGCGGAAAACTCGACCTCCTGCAAGCCCGATTGATCGGTGCTGCATGAACGCGAACTTCATCGAGATTGCGTCAGACCCCAATTTTGGAAGCCGTTTGACAGGTAGCCCTCATATTGCAGCTTCTCGGCGCAAGTGAGCAGGTCTCGATCGACCTTGGTGGCCCCGATCGCAGCACGGATCGAACGCATCGATTTCCGGACGGCATCCAGGAAGGCAGAACTTGCGTTCTCCATGAGATGCCAGCGATCGGCGACCTGGATCGCGTGCGGTAACGCCTTCGCCGCCGCTTCGCCGTATCCGCCGCCCCGGTCACGTGCGATTATTCCGATCTCCTGATGATCCGTAAGCCACGCTTGGACGGTCGCGATCTCACGGTCCGGCAAAAGTGTCACGATCCGCCGCCGCTCCAAATCGCAGACGATGGTGCCATAGCGATGGTTGCGGCGGAAGGCCCAGTCATCAATGTCGACAATGCTGAGAGGATCGGTTGGCACGCAGCTTCGCCGCCGTACCACCCGCAAATATTAAAAACCCGCTCGCTCCCAGCATCATCAATCGCAGCCAGCAGTGCGCACACCACGTCGTCGATATAAATATAGTCACGGACAACCGAACCATCGCCCCAGATCTCAACGGGCTCGCCGCGTAAAACTTTTCCAAGAAATACTGCAACGGCGCCTTGGCTGCCATTAACGCGCCGCCCGTCGCCGAAAGGATTAGCCAATCGCAACACTGTATAATCCAGACCATGAAGAACATGTAATAGGTGTAGATACTTATATATAGCAAGTTTTGTAATACCATACGGGACTATAGGGTCCGTAGATGCGTTTCTGAGATGGGAGTTTGTTGTGGCACGCCATAGACTGTGCCGCCCGACGACGCGAAAATGATCTTCTTAAGTCCATACTGAACCGCATGAGTCAGAAGCCGTACTGTGCCGACAACATTGCTTTCGATATCGAACATGGGATCGGAGTTCGAGGACTTCGGCAAGGTGGTCGAAATCAGATGGAAGCAAAGTTCACAATCTTGCAATGCCCGGGCGACGTCGGCACCGTTGCAGAAGTCTCCCTCTAAAATTTCGAGATTAGGGTGCGCCGGACGCCTCTCATTAAGGGGAACTCCATTTGGGCGATATAGGCAACGAACGACGTATCCGCGCGTGAGCAGTGCATCAACCAAGTGAGAGCCGATGAATCCACGTCCACCCAGGACCAGACACCGTATGAGCGCGCCTGCTTCAACGTGCCTAGCCCTCACAACGCTGTGCGATAGAGCCGCAGAAGCAGTCGTGGCGCTCAGATCAAACTTTTAGGAACAGGCTCAAGCTACCTGCGGTCTTCACCGGATGGTACGGAGCATCCAGCATATATCTCTCGAAATAGCGACCGCCATGCAAGGCAAGCTCCCGGTCGGCCAAAGCCAAAAAGCCGGCAGCAGGCCAGTCACCCTATGCGCTGCGCCGCTGGCGCGACCGACTGGAGGATGGCGAGGTCGAGGTCGACTGGCGCGCGCATCTTCATCCGAGCGCCCGCCCGCAAATAGGCACTGGTGCTAGCAGCGCTGCTAAGGAAGCGTCGGTGAAAGGCGGCTTGACAGACGCACCGGATGCCGATCTGCCGCGTGACAGACGCACCAACCGGCGCAGCTTCACGGACGAGGAGAAGCTCGCCATCGTGATAGAAACGGATGAGCCCGGCGTCAGCGTAGCGGAGGTTTGCCGCCGCCATGGCATCGTGACGAGCATGCTATTCTGCTGGCGCGTCCAGCTCGGCTTCGCGCAGAAGCGTGTAAACCTGGCGACGGTCGCCATGCCGGCAAGCGGTGCTGGAGCTTCGTCGGTCCCCCTGGTCCTGCATGATCTTTTGCAGCCGCCCGACGGAATGACGGCGATCGATCTGCCGGACGGGCGGCGTGTCTTCGCTCCCGCAGGCAGCGATCCGGTGCTGGTTCGCCGGCACATCATCAACGGGGAGGCGGCGCAATGATGATCGTTCCGGCCGGCGTAAACGTGCATCTGGCGTTGGGCTACACTGATATGAGGAGGCCTCGACGGGCTCGCCATGCTGGTCCAGGAGAGGCTGAAGAAGGATCCGTCTCGGGCCGTCTGTTCGCCTTCCGGAGGAAGAAGGCAAGATCCTGTTCTGGGACGGGAACGGGCTGTGTCTGTTCACCAAGCGGCTTGTTGAGAACAGAGGCACGATGCCGAGATGGCTCCCAAAAAACCACGGTCAATGATGAACTACGCCATCGAAGCGATAGGCGCTGGCCAGTTCGATCTCGACACTTGTGTGCATGACCGCGATGATCTTGGGCGAGAGTCTCCTCTTCGCCGTGGCCTTGAGCTGGGCGTGGAACATTTCCATGACGAATTTGTCGGGGCGCAACGAGAGTACGTGTTGAAGGCCTACAGGGCCGTTGGTGTCCAGCCCCCATCTTCCTGGGTGAAGTCCGAAGTTTGTTCCGATCTTCTCGCGCACCTCAGGCAGCGTGTCAGCGGCAGAAGATAGTGGATCGCCGTCACGTGACGATCCACCCCGCGCGCCAGGCATCGGCGATGTAAGCGGACAGCGGCTTTGCGGCCTGAATAGGCGGTCGTGCTTGGGACCGCGCATAGCGGATATGTCGGCGCGAGACGATGACCACATCTCGAAAACCTTCTGGCATCAATGCCGTCAAAGGCGCCCGCCGGCAGCGCAGAGCGGGTGATGCTGTGCTGCTCTATAGTGAGATTGAGGTCCGCGGGCGCGGGAAATACGACAACGTCGTTCCCTTCCCCCCGCAGGCCCAGGCCGAGGCCGTTAAGAATTCAATCCAAGTTTGCCCGACTCAGACGCCTGTAAATTGATGACCGTAGCCGATCGCTTGCTCATAGACTGTTCGGTCATCCGGCGCGATAGTTATGTGGTTCTCTCTGGAGGGTGCAATGCGACCATTACCGTCCAACGTCGACGCAGATGCCGTGATTGAAGTCGGTCGCTACCTGGATGATCACCCGAAATCCACTGCGGTCTCGATGTCGGATGCGCTTCGTGTCATCAGACGTAGCGTGCCCACCTCTCGCGTCAGCGACACGTGGCTAGAGGAAGTGATCGTAGAAAGCGCCGCAGCCAGGCAGTTGGCGATCTTGCTGGACAACCGCTAGCGTCGGGGGTCCCGCTTTTGACCACGGCTAGCCGTTCATTCGCCGCTATCCTCGTCGTTTCCATCCTTGGGTTGATAGCGCTGACCTGGTTCTGCCGACTGCTCGTCGATGTACGCTTGGCAGCCCTCAGTGAAAGACTGGCTATTGCTACCGCAATCGCGCTATCGCTTCGATCGCCGCCGCCTGCACCCAGGCACAGGGCACAGGCGGCGGCCATCAGCGCGCGCGGAAGGACTTATGGGCGGCCCGGCAAATTCGGGGTGGGAGTGCCGGGCCTGACCGGCGGGCTTGTAGATCCGGCTGACCAATATTTGCGATGAGCTATTGAAACCACAAGACAGACATTGGTCTGAGTCCTGGCCGCAGAAGACCTATCGCTCCTACCAGCCTCAAAAAGGCGCTCGCGGAACGCGCGGGCGCTTCACCGCTGTAGGACCGCGGCCAGCCGAGACGGGGCTCTGGCGAGGCAGTTTAGTCCGGCCTGTCGAGTAGTCGCACGCCGGCGTCGCTCCGTCGGGTATTTCTGGATCGGCCTGACCTTGTCGATGTCGACCGTGACCAGAGGCCGAAGGGTCGCCGTCACCGTGCCGGCATCCTCGTCGGCACCGCATTTTGCGCTACAGAATAGTACGATACTCGCTCGGCTTTTTATTAATATCCAACGTTGTGCATTACGGACAGGTAAGTTTCCTAAGATAGCATTGGCACTTTGCTTCCTCTCAAAACGCGAGATGCAGGGATGTCGCGTCCAGAATTTCCGGTCGACGAGCTGACCAAGTCGTTTTCCAAGGACGACGCTGACGCCGTGCGCTTGGTGCTCGATGCCGTTCCGCATCCGATATTCGTGAAGGATGACCGATCCCGCTTCGTCGTACTCAACCGAAGTATGTGCGACTTCATGGGGCATTCCTATCATGAGTTGGCCGGCAAGACGGATTACGACTTCGTCCCGAAAGAACATGCGGACGTGTTCCGGCGGATCGATCGTTTGGTGCTGGACACGGGCCAAGTCAACGAGAATGAGGAGTTCGTTCAGGGACCTGACGGGAAACTGCGCACGCTCGTGACGAGGAAAGCACGGGCGTCATTGCCGAACGGCGCCCGCTTCGTGGTCGGCTGCATTTCGGACATCACCCGGCTGAAGCAGCACGAAGCGTCGCTCCAGCTCCTGTTCGAGGAAAACCCGGTTCCGATGTGGGTGTTCGAGAAAAGCAGCTTGCGCTTTCTGGACGTCAACCACTCCGCCATCGAGCATTATGGCTACACGCGCGAACAGTTCCTTTCGAAGTCCATACTCGACATCAGGCCGCAGGAAGACATCGAGGCCTTCCTCCAGGTCGTTGGCACGGGCCAGGGCTCGTACCGCACCGGGCGCACCTGGCGCCACATCAAGGCGGATGGCATTCTGATCGATATCGTCGCCTATTCCAAGCCGATCGATTATGACGCCCGCTCGGCCTTCATGGTTGCGGTAATAGACGTCACCGAGCGCAAGCGGGCGGAAGAGGACCTGCGCCGCACGAGGGAGTTCCTGGATACGGTCATCGAAAACATTCCGGTCATGCTGTTCGCCAAGGAGGCGAGCCAGCACCGTTATGTCCTTATGAACCGGGCGGGCGAAGAACTGCTTGGCATCCCGCGTGATGAGCTGATCGGCAAGACTGACTCGCAGCTGTTTCCGCCAGAAGAGGCCGAGACCTTTCTCACCCGTGATCAGGAAGCATTGCGTTCCAACTCCGTCCAAATTGCCGCGGAGGAGAAGTTGCCAACGCGGCACAAAGGCGTACGCGATCTGATTACACGACGGTTCGCTGTCGAAAGCCACGACGGCAAATCGAAATATGTGCTTGCGGTGGCCGAGGATGTGACCGAGCGCAAGCGCGATGCGGCGCGGTTCGCCCATTTGGCCACGCACGATGCGCTGACCGATCTGCCCAACCGGACGGCGCTCGTTGAGCGCCTGGAGTTCACGCTTGAGCGGGCAACATCCGGCCGGGAATGCTTCGCGGTCATGCGCCTCGACGTCGACGGGCTCAAGGATGTGAACGGCGTTTACGGGCCAGCGGTGGCGGACGCGCTGCTTCGGCAAGTGGCGGTGCGGCTGGCGGCGGGCGCCGACAAGAACTTCCTCGCGCGCACCGGCGGCGGGTTCACCATTATCGTCAGCGAGGGCCCGCATCCGGCAACAGCGGTGGCGCTCGCTGATCGCATGCTGGCGACGGTTGCTGAGGTGTTCGATGTCGAGGGCCGCACACTACGCGTGGGGCTTAGCATCGGTATCGCCTTCTTCCCCGATGACGCGACCGACGTCACGGCTCTGCTCAGCAACTCCCAAGCGGCGCTCGATCGCGCCAGAGCCGATGGTCGCGGCGTGTTTCGAATGTTCGAGGCCGACATGGATCGGAAGCTGCGCGAACGCCGCGCGCTCGAGCAGGACCTGCGCGCGGCGCTGGAAAGCGGCGAGCTGTTCCTGCACTACCAGCCGCAGGCGAACACGTCCGGCGAGATTGTCGGATTCGAAGCGCTGGTCCGGTGGTCCCACAAGGACCGAGGAATGATCCCCCCTGCCGAGTTTATTCCGCTGGCCGAAGAGAGCGGATTGATCGTGGCCATCGGAGAGTGGGTGCTGCGGGAGGCGTGCAGGGAGGCGGCGGCTTGGGCGAAGCCGATCCAGATCGGCGTCAATCTGTCTGCCGTACAGTTTCGCCAGGGCGATCTTCCAGGTCTGGTGCACTCGATCCTGGTTGAGACAGGGCTCGCCCCCAAGCGGCTCGAGCTGGAAGTAACGGAGAGCGTGCTGTTCGATGACCTTTCGCGAGCGAGTTCAATCCTCAGGCGACTGAAATCGCTCGGCGTGAAGATCGCCTTGGACGACTTCGGGACTGGCTATTCGTCGCTCTCCTATCTTCAGTCTTTCCCCTTTGACAAGATCAAGATCGACAAGTCATTCGTTGGGATGGTTGAGCAGAACCCGCATTCGGCGGCCATCATTCGCGCCATCGTTGGGCTGGGCCGAGGCCTCTCCATGCACATCATTGCAGAGGGCGTCGAAACACTTGAGCAACTGACTTTTCTGAGTGACGAGGGCTGCAATGCGCTGCAGGGCTATCTGATCGGACGCCCTTATCCGATCGAGGCATACGCGAAAGAGGTCGGCAGGGCCGCAGCCATGCCAAGCGCGGCGAACCGACGCCGTAGGCGGCAATAGCACGGAGCGCTGCGATTAGGCTGCTTTGAGACGGGTTTCGTTTTGCACCAGTTGCACGGCGGCAGTTGAGGAAGCCGGCTCTGCGGGTGCCGGCGGTCGCGCAAGCACCTCGTCCAAACATAGCCATCGGATCGGCGTCGTTGAGCTTCGCCGTCGTGATCAGCGCGGTGATGGCGGCCGCGAGGCGCGACAGCGCCAGCCGTCGCGCCCATTGGTCGACTAGGCTTTGGATTTCTTGCCTAGCGGCTTTGCCACTTTCTGTGGCTTTCGCCCAAGACCGGCCTTCTTCGCCAAAGCCGAGCGAGTTGCAGCATAGTTTGGGGCGACCATCGGGTAATCAGAGGGCAACGCCCACTTTGCCCGATATTCTTCCGGCGACAGGCCGTAGCTGGTGCGCAGGTGCCGTCTCAGCGATTTGAACTTCTTGCCGTCTTCCAGCGAGATGATGAAATCCGGTGTTACGGATTTCCTGATCGGAACCGCCGGCTTCAACGGCTCTGCCGCCGGTTGGGATTGCGCATCAGTCTGCAGCAAGCTCAACGATTGGTGAACCTGGCCAACTATAGACGACAGTTCGCTGACTGGGGCGGGATTGTTCGACACATATGCCGAGACAATATCAGCCGTTAGCTCAATGAGCGCGTCGTTAGTTTTCTCGTCAGCCAACGTTCTTCTCCCTAAGAGAATAAATCACAATAAAGAGAGCGAGTGAACGTCGGATACCTCATCGATTTGAATCAAATCCGAGTGAGGATAATTCGATAGCTCCTTTTCATTCAGGCGTGGGAAACATATGGGGTGCATAAGATCAATTCGCGTTCGGGTAGGTTTCCTGCCCTGTCCACGGCGTGATAGGGGACGCCGAGACGGTTGACGCCGCCTCGGTCGACCGGGCTTGGTGCACATCTCAAACAATGCTGCCCCGCAGTCTGCGTCGACCACCGCGATACAAATGTGCTGTGCCAGCCACATCTGACCGACTGCGGGGCCCATACAGCCTCTAGCAGCAGCACGCGTTTCGGTCGGCCCGCGTTCCCACACCTAGCTGGGAAGCGGTTTGTGATCTGGCAAATGGAGTCGCCATTAGCCTGCCTAGGGGAATGAGTGACCGCCTGATCGACTCGCTCCCGTGCCGGAGGCGCGGTCCACTACGAAGAATGATTGTCGTATCGGAGTTCGAGCGCGTTCGCTATTCGCTCGCACAGAAGTTCACCCATAACGATCCCTAGGTGGAGACGAAGGCGCCTTACTTCTGCATCCACCACCGTGACAGCGGCCCTATGGTCGCTGTATTCGGCGAGTTCAAGGACATCGTGGACTATGACGTCAGGCGTCTCGTCCGTCGTGCGTTGCGAATCGCTCACTGCTCCCTCCCGATCAGCGCTGGTCTCTCATTGGAGGACCGGGAAGACTAAACCTCTCTCGCTCGGCCCGTGTCTAGGTCTTCCTCAAGACCTCCGCCGTAGCCATACGGGCGAAAGGAGACTGAGGCGACCGGCGTTCCAGGCGCTGGGCGCGTGCTAGAGTTCCGTAGCCATCTAATTTGCGCAGCACCGTGGCGACTTTGGCAGGATCTGCCCTGACTTTTGCTTAGGTCGTCGATCTCGCTCGCAATTGCGCTGCTGCTCAGCGCGACGACTGGGGTCAGACATCGGCGACCGCGTTCGGCTGCAGCGCTAGTGACCAAACTAGGGCTCGCGCATCGAGTGTCTAGCCCGGCTTATTCATGACGCATCCTGGGTTTGTTTGCCGCTGATCGGTGGACAGGTGGCGTCG
>NZ_JHQS01000004.1 GCF_014843845.1 Mesorhizobium amorphae
TGATCAGGCTCTCCGTCACCTCCAGCTCGAGGTATCTGGCCTCTAGGCCGCTGTCCTTCAGTGCATTCACGACACGGCCAATCAGGTTTCTTTCCCTGAATTGCCGTGCCGACACATTCACGCAGACGATCAGGGGCGGTAGACCCGCGTCCTGCCAGGCCTTGTTCTGCCGACAGGCTTCGTGCAGAACCCAATCGCCGATGGGCACGATCAAGCCTGTCTCCTCGGCCGTCGGAATGAAAATGGCCGGTGACACCGTGCCTCGCGTCGGATGCTGCCAGCGTATCAACGCCTCAACCGCGAAGATCTGCCCTGACCGAAGATCAATTTGCGGCTGATAGAGCAAGGTGAATTCCGAACGAGCCAGTGCGTTTCGCATTTCCTCCTGAAGCACGAACTTTTCACGCGCCCTAGTGTTGAACTCGGGCGCGTAGAATTGGAAATTGTCGCGGCCAAATTCCTTGGCGCGGTACAAGGCCGCATCGGCATTGGCCAGCAGCGTATCCGAGTTCGCCCCATCCTTGGGATAGTTGGCGACGCCGATGCTGGCCGTGGCACTCAGCCGATGTTTTCCAAGTTCAATCGGCTCCGCGATCACTGCACGGATCTTCTGAACTATCTCGGAGATAAGCTCGACGCTCGCCGGCTGGTCGAACAGGACAACGACGAATTCGTCGCCGCCAAGTCGCACGACCGTATCGGTTGCCCTTACACACTTGACCATTCGGTTGGCGACAGTCTTCAGCAGTTCGTCTCCGGCGTTGTGGCCGAGCGTGTCATTGACCAACTTGAAATTGTCGAGATCGATGAACAACACGGTCACCCAGCGGCCATAACGCTGCGCGTAGAGGACAGCCTGCGAGAGCCGGTCCTCGAGCAGGGCGCGATTGGGAAGGCCAGTAAGCGCATCGTGGTTGGCCATGAAGTGGATCTGGTCTTCGGCCAGCTTGCGCTCGATGGCGATCCCGGCGATGCGCGTGGTGAAATTGATGAGTAGGGTCTCGGCCTCGCCCGGTTCGCGCACCGTCATAGAATACATCGCAAACACGCCCAACACGGCGCCCTGATGCGACAGGATCGGGGTCGACCAGCACGAACGATAGCCGTGGGGCGCCACGAGTTCGCGATAGTCATCCCAAAGCGGATCCTGCATGATGTCAGAGACAATGACCGGCTCCCGACGGTAGACGGCGGTTCCGCAAGATCCAACGTTGGGACCGATTGCGATCCCGTCGATCGCGCTCGTATAGTCCATTGCAAGGCTCGGCGCCGCGCCGTGCCGCAAGTGACCACCATCCTTGTCAAGCAGCAATACGGATCCGAATATTCCCGTCAGCTGGGACTCGACGAGGCGCATAAGGCGGTCGAGCACATCTTCCAGGGGAGCGCTCATCGCGATCATTTCCAATATGTGCGCCTGCCCGTCCCGGAGCACGTCCGCCTGCTTGCGCGCGGTGATGTCGTGGGCAATGCCGACCAGACCGAAAATTTCGTTATCAAGATTGCGCAACGGCACCTTCGTCGACGAGAGCCATTTGCCGGCGCCCGAGGCATCGACGATGAACTCCTCCTCGTCGATCATCGGTTTTCCGCTGCGTAGAACCCTCTGCTCGATATCGCGAAACTTCCGCGCCATTTCCGGGGCATGAAGATCAAAATCGGTCAACCCGATCATGGCGTCGGTTTTTTCGCGGCCGCTGTCGGCCGCAAGGGCCCTGTTGACCACGACGAAGCGGCTTTCAGTGTCCTTGACCCACAGATAATCCGGCACCCAGTCGATCAGCGCTTGCAGCGACATGCGCTCGTCGACGATCTGGCGACTGGCGATCAGTTCAGTGATGTCCTCATGCGTGGCGACCCAGCTCCCGTCCGGCATCGGTTGATGGCAGATCTGGATTGTCCGACCATCGGCGAGCTTGGCGCTCCAGATCCTCGAGGCATTGCTTGAATTGACCGACCGCGCCATCGTCAGATAAGCGTCGGCCGGCATCGCCGACGTCCCGGCGGCCACGCGGCGCTCGACGATTTCGCCCAGCGTCAACCCTGGCTGCAGTTCATCGGGGGCTATGCGGTAAATTTCCGCATAGCGCCGGTTGCAAAGGATTAGCCGTTCGTCGGCACCAAAAAAGCAGATGCCTTGCGAGACATTGTCGATTGCCGTCTCAAATCGCAGCGCCTGGCTTTCGAGCGTCGCGATCGTGGCGCGAAGTTCGCGCTCGAGCATTTCGTACGAAGCCGACGCCAGTTTTGTCAGCGCGGCGAGATTGGTCGACTCAGGTGCCTCGGCGGCTCGCCTGGATGGTTTTGTGACCATACAGAGTTCCTCCGATTCGACGCTTGGAGAAAGCCAAGCGAACTCGCTTTCTGACTGAAAGCGCGCGTATAACTGATACTGGCCAAAATGTGTTAACTGCGGATGAATCGGTCTCAATACTTAAGGTGTCAGAATTGGATATCTGCAATACTGCCCGGCTGTTGAGAGGGGTATCCGTCAAGCCGCCTCAGTTCTACAACGATGCGGCTGGCCGCCAGTGTCTGCAGCGCCGCGGCGTACTCGCGCACCCCCATTTCGCTCCAGTTCATCGCTTCTACGTGCATGGCCCAGAACGCCTGGACAGCGCGGTTGCGCACGTCCGTGCTCACCCCATGGCGGCACCGCGGCGTTTCCTGATCCGCTTTTCGCTCCGGCAAGCGTATTTCGGGCGCACGGAGCGGATGATGCGAAGCTGTGCCGGAACCCAGTCGAGCATTTCGCTGACGCTCTCGCCGATCGCATGAAGCGCGCCGCCAAAGCACGCTCACACTGTGTGGTCGATATCGAGAACAACATCCTCTCGCAGCAGGTGATCGGGCAGCGGCTTGCGGTGAGACGGCCGCTCCGGAGGAAGTTTCTCGGCACCTGGCCTGCTCTCCCAGATGCGGGCGATATCGGCATCGAGATCTTCCAGAGCGAGCGCCAGCTGGTCAGCATCGAGCCGCTCGGAGTGGCGGCCGAACTGCGCCCGCTGCAGCTTTTTGATGATCGGTTGAAGACGCTCAATCTCCCCGTCGCGGCTCTCGACGACGGCCGCCATCTCGCGCACGAGACGCTGCAGGAGATCGACGTCGGAAGGCAAATCAGCAAGGTCGAGCCGCATGCTCGATTTTACTTCAAAACACCTTCATTCCCAAGCGTTGCGGCCTTGAACCGCCTGAATTTTGGCGCTTTTTCAGCCCGCCAGCGCAGGCTTCCAAACCCGTTCGGGCGCGCGCCAGTCGATGCCCGATCAACATGGCGAGCTGCGCCGGCGTCAGTGTGATCGAGCCGTCAAAGCCCGCCATCACCGGCCACGCCCTGGTCGAGCCGCTTGGTGAACAGGCACAGGCCATTGCCATCCCAGAGCAGGATCTTCAGCATCGACGCCTTCTTGCCGCGGAAGGCGAACACATGGCCCGAGAACAGGTCCTTCTTCAGCACCTCCTGCACCAGCATGGCGAGCCCATCGAGGCCCTTCCTCATGTCGGTGATGCTCGGGATCGTCGTGGCCCAGCATGTTCAGCGCCAGAAGACTGATCGTCCTCGGCAAGAACTTCAGTATTCGGGCCTGAGTTCTGCTCCCCGCGCTAGCGGGGTCGCGGGCGAAGTTCTCATGATCTTTCAACAATGTTGCGCAGGCGTCATGTGTTACCGCGAGCCATGTGCGCCCGACAATTGGCAGCTTCATGCGAACAACCGGACCTTCGGCCCGGATGCGATCCAGGGTTGGGAAGGGATTTGCGTGAAACTCAGGTGATAGGATGTCGAAATCGCAAGTCTCTATCACAGGCTTCACTCCAGCAAATAGGGCGCTGCCACGGGCCCTTCGGCCAACCGCTTCGTACTCTTTGAAGTGCGGAACGCCGTGGCCCGCACAAAAGTGCAAGCCACGGCCTCCTTTTGCATCAGTCTACGCCGGTTGGCCAGGCTGCGGTAGCCGGTTCTGAGCGCGGGGTTCGATACATATCCTCGCGTGGTCTGTTGGCCTGAGCGCGTTGCTCGGGCGCCTTTACATCGAGGCTGCGCCTTCCCGCTGCTTAACGGCAAATTCCTCCTCCGGCGAATAGACCAGGGTCTTGCGGCCATAGGCGCCGAAATAGATAATTGCCAGTCCGTACCAGACCGCTACGCCGATGATGCCCTGCCGGTATAGTGGGTCGGTGAGCTGAAATGCTATGGTGATCAAGGCGATGATCACGGTCAGCCATGCTCCCAGTACGCCAAAGGGGCTCTTGCAGGGCCGCTCGATATGCGGGAAACGGCGACGCAACTGAAGGTCAGCCCCTGCAGAAGATAGGAGAACATGGCGCCGAACACGGCCATGTTCAGAAGCGTGCCGCCAATATACGTGCCAGCTGCCTCGCCGCCCTGAGCGAACCAGATCACCACCATCACCAGGAAGCCCACGAGCGATCCCGCAGCAAGCGCCACATTAGGCGTTTTATGCTCTCCGTGGGTTACCGAGAGGAAATGCGGGAAGTAGCCCGCGCGGCTAAGCGAATAGATCTGTCGTCCATACGCGAAGATGATCGCGTGGAAGCTCGCCACAAGTCCGGCGACTGCGAACAGCGCGAGGACCTTTGCCCAGCCAGTTCCGTAGATGGCCCTGAAGCCATCAAGAATAGGCTCGCCGGACGTTCCGTACGCAAACGCCCCGTCGGGCAACGACGGGTTGATAATAAGGATCAGGAACCCAGTGGCCAGGAGTGTGAACATCCCGAGCATGATCCCTTTCGGCATATCGCGCTTAGGATCCACCGATTCCTCGGAGGCAAGCGGCAATTGCTCGATGGCAAGGAATAGCCAGACCGCGAACGGCATCGCTGCGAAAATGCCCCTGAGACCGAATGGCAGGAATGGCCCGCCTCCGTCCGGCAGCGCCACCGCCGCCCCATCCGGTCCAATTCCGATATTCATAGCATTCTTGGCGAATCGAACTGTCCTGGCGCCAACGCGCTGAGAACACCAGGATCGCCAGGGCAATGAGCGTGACGATGACCGTTACCCCGAAGGAAAGAGCGACACCGCGCACGTTCAGCCCGACAAAGATCAGGTAGCCGATGAGCCACCAGATCGGCTGCCAGGCGTCTGGGGTGCCAGTGATGGCCGTCATGTAGGTGCCTATGAAATAAACCACGACCGCCGGCGTGAGCACATACTCGATGTTTTCCGCAAATTCCGGTGATGAAGCCGCCCCAGGGACCGAAAGCCGTCCGTGCAAAGGAATACGCGCCACCTGTGTGGGGCAGCGCTGGGCTCATCTCGGCGATAGAATAAGTCAGGCCGAGATACATGATGGCAATCAAAACTGTCCCTATGAACATTCCGCCCCAACCACCGACGGCGAAGCCAAGGTTCCAGCCTGAAAAGTCGCCCGAGATGACGGCGCCGACGCCAAGCGCCCAAAGCGAAAAGACGCCAGCGTGGCGCTTCAACACGCGTTTTTCAAAACATTCCGAACCGGGAATGTGATAGGAGACGCCCCCTTCGTGTTTCTTGGATTCTCCGACCATCGTTCTGACCCCGTTGTCAATTCATCGGTAGTTCCCGTTGTGTCTCTGTTTGAATGGCCGCAGCGATTGGTATGCGGCCTATGCTATCTATCGCTCCCTTTGGGTTTAGGGCGAGCATCGCGGCTGGCCCGGAAGAGCTGACGGTCAAGGGCCAGGGCTAAGAAACACCCCACGATGTCGACGTTCGTGGCAGGTGCCGACGGCCGTTCATCGGGGTCGAATGCGAGTCCAATGGCTGCACCCTGGCCCTTTGACGTTGCCAAGGGCCAAAAGTCAAAGCGCGAGGCCAGCGAGGGATAGACTCCGGCGCGCGAGAAAAGTCCCGTCGCCAATGACGATCGCGCTGCCTCGATTTCGGCGTGCTGCGACTCCAAGTCGCCGAGGCTCTCGACGGACACCACTTTGCCCTCTAGAACGAGAATGACGACGACCGGGACGTGGAAGAGCGCTGCAAGAGCTTGGGCAGTGATCGAGACGATCGCCTTCGTATCGTCGGCCGCCACCACGTCGCGGCTGCAGCCTTGCAGGACTGTCGCCTGCCTTCTCAGGAGTGCCGCGTCAGTTGCTCTTCGACGGGAAGTAAAGGCAACGGCACTTACGATAAGTCCGACCACAAAAAGCAGTCCGATCGCCCGGACGTTTGCCGGGTCGTCGACGATCAGCGTATAGCGAGGCTCAGTGAGGAAGAAGTTGTAGGCGAGAGCGCCAAGTATCGCCGAAATGAGAGAGGGGGCCTAAGCCCAGGCCAACGGCCGCTATGATAACCGGCACCACAAATATAAGGGAGATATTGGGGATCGTCACCCGGCTATCAACGCCGACAGCCACGATCGTTGCGAAGGCGGTCATTCCAAACGAAGCAAGATACCGCGCTACTGGCGCAGCCTCCCATGATACCAAGGCCAAAAGCGGATCGGCATCCGGCAACAGCGGGATTTCCCCTCGCAGCTTCGGTGTAGCACCGGCCATCGGTTCAACTCCCCCGTCCTCTGATCTGTAGATCAATCCTGGCTCGACAATCCATTCACCAGGCGAGAGTGATTCGACATCGTACCGGCCGTCTGCAAGGCGCGGCGCAAGTCCGACGTAGTGATAGTGATCGCCGAAGGAATCTATGATAGCGGAGAAAATGGGCCGTTCAGCAAGGTAGCCGACGACCTTGCTTTCGGTGGGTCGCTCGGCGGCGGGTGCCGCCATCCTGACTATGTAGTATTCGATCGGAACGCGAGACGCATCGGCTTATTCCTCATCAAAGGAACGCAGTGAGGCAGTATGCTCGCTCTACCTGACGCCAGGTGAGAGCGTTGGGTCAGTCGACCTGTACGCGGACCTCGCGTGAACTAGACCGCCAATTGCATCCCGATCTCTACCACGCGTCCGGTCGGAATCTGAAAGTACTCTGTTGCGTCGGCAGCCGTGCGCGCAAGATTGATGAACAGCTTGTCCTGCCACACCGGCATGCCGGAATTGGGAGAGGCCTTGAGCGAACGCCGCGACAGGAAGAAGGACGTCGTCATGATGTCGAATTTCCAGCCCTGCTTGCGGCAGATCGCCAGCGCGCGCGGGATGTTGGGCTGTTCCATATAGCCGAAGGTCAGCGTCACCCGCATGAACAACTCGTTGACCGTCTCCATCCTGACACGTTCGCTGTCGGGCACCACCGGCTGCGGCGCCGTCACCACCGAAAGGATGACGTTCTGCTCATGCAGCACCTTGTAGTGCTTCAGGCTGTGCATGAGCGCGGTCGGCGTGCTGAGCGGATCGCTGGTCAGGAACACTGCGGTGCCTGATACGAGATGGGGCTTCTTCTTCAACAGGTTTCCGGCGAGGAAATCGAGCGGGATCTCGTTCCTGCGGGTCTTGTCGAACAAATAGCGGCTGCCTCTGATCCAGGTCGCCATGATCAGTCCCATGACGCAGGCGGCCATAATCGAGACCCAGCCGCCTTCCAGGATCTTCACGACATTGGCAAGGAAGAACCCTGTATCAATAATGCCGAACAGAATGACCAGTGCAACCGCCACCCTGAGCTGCCAGTTCCACATCCACCTCATCACGACGAATAACAGAATCGTCGTCATCAGCATCTCGCCTGTTACGGATATCCCATAGGCCGAAGCCAGCGAACTCGAACTGCCGAAACCCACCACGAGAAGCATAACCGCCAGAGCGATGAGCAGGTTGACCCGTGGCATGTAGATCTGGCCGGACTGCATTTCCGATGTATGCTGAACCTCAATTCTGGGCAGGAGATTGAGCTGTACGGCCTGCCTGGTCAGCGAAAAAGCGCCCGAAATCACCGCTTGGCTTGCGATCACCGTGGCAGCCGTCGCCAGGCCAACCATTGGCATGAGCGCCCATTCGGGCAGCATCTGGAAGAACGGATTGTCCGGCTTCCCGCCATTGGCCAGCACGAATGCACCTTGCCCGAAATAATTGAGCAACAGGCATGGAAATACTATGGAGAACCAGGCGAGCACGATGGGCCTGCGCCCAAAATGTCCAAGGTCGACATAGAGGGCTTCCGCGCCCGTGACCACCAGGAAGACAGCGCCGACGGTCACGAATACACCGGCTGGCTCCCCGGCGAGATATGCTAGCGCGTAGTATGGATTGATTGCCAGCAGCACCGACGGATCATCAATCAGATGCGAAAGCCCGGCAACACCAATAGCAATAAACCAAACCGCGGTAACCGGGCCGAACACGGCTGCCACTTTGCCGGTTCCGAAGCGTTGAACAGAAAACAGGATGGCCAGGATGACCAGTGTGATGGGAACAACATAAGCGTCGAGCGCAGGGGTTATTACCTCCAAGCCCTCCACCGCCGACAGGACCGAGATTGCTGGCGTTATGATGGAATCGCCAAAGAAAAGCGCCGCTCCACAAATCCCGATCGCTAGGATGATGGGTGCACCCTTCGGATACGCAGTGCGAGCAAGTGACATAAGGGATAGCGTTCCGCCCTCTCCCTTGTTGTCGGCGCGCAGCACGAAGGCGACATATTTGATCGTTACAATGATCGTCAGCGCCCAAACGATGAGCGACAACACACCGAGCACATCGGCGCGCGATACGGGCCCCTCGGTCGCATGCAGCGCCTCGCGAAATGCATAAATGGGACTGGTGCCGATATCTCCATAGACGACGCCGAGCGCTCCAAGCATCAACAGCTTTGTGCTTTGTGGCTCAGTTTTGGGGGGATCGGCGTCTTCTCCTGGCCCTACGCCGTTACCAGTGTTGGCAAAGTCCATGAAATGTCGCCCCCTGGCGTTTTGCTTGGCTGTGCCCACATAAGCAGCCCGCCCAAACGCAATACAGCTATGGCTGCTTTGCAAAGCGGCTGACTTGTGCGGCCATGCGACACGCGGGACTCTCCGCTGTCAACCCATTCTGTTACAGTCGCGCTCACCGAGAAACGCCGTTCTCGATTGTGCGGCGCCTGGCGCGCCTGGAGGTCAGATCTCTGAGGCTGGGTCAGTTCGCCGTCGATGAAGCGGTTGACCTCATCTTCGGATATGCGGTCACTTGGCCACATCACGGCCTTCTACTACTCTCAACTGGGCTGGTGCGCAGTCGCTCATTTTTTCCATGTTACGTTTCAGGCCAGCCGCGCGCGGCTCAGGCGAGACATGATTCGCGTTCACATTTGGTTGCAGCGCAACAAGTCGATGCCAGGTAATGGGTCAGTTTGAAATTTGGGCAGTGGGGTAGTGGCCAGTAAGCAAGCCGACCACAATAACGATCAGGACCGCAACGCCGACGATCACCGCTCCCATCGCCAAGACAGTCCGCCAATCGGTCATTCGCCGCTCCCGCTCGATTGTTTGATGGACGCTAGTCTAGATGCCGTGATTTGGCCAGAACAGCCAAACCAGAAAGACCGCCGCAACAATCCATAGAGCAACGATGACCGCAAGGCCGGCTCGGCTTGTCGGCTTGTCGCGCCGCGTCGCTTCGGCGCGGAACTCTGCCATGAGTTCGGGCGGGACCAGCTTGACCGCTAGCAGGATGCCGAGCGGCACGATGATGATGTCATCCAAATAGCCGAGCACCGGAATGAAGTCGGGGATGAGATCAATCGGACTCAGCGCATAGGCGGCAACAGCACCGGCCACAACTTTCGCGTACCAAGGTACACGCGGATCACGGGCAGCTAACCAAAGCGCCACAACGTCTCGCTGGATCGTTCGCGCCCGCTGTTTCCCAGAGTTGATAATGGTCAGGCTATAGCTCGCTTCTTGTAAGAGCCGCGTACGACAGGCTTTTCGGATTCCTTCGCTTCGATCAGCGACACGATGTCGGCGATCTCCCAAAGCTTGCCAGTCACACCAGCGGCCATCGCCGGGGTCATGCGCAGGGTCGCATGGATTCGGACAAAATTGTAGTACATGAAGTGAAGCGCCACGGCGTTGGCGAGTGCTTCCACCTTCTTGGAAAAGCCATTGGTCAGGCGCGTGAAGCGGCGCATATGCATCCGCATGGTTAGGTTCTGGCGTTCCGCAAATGACGTGCTGACATGCTTGATGTCCGGATTGCCTTCGATCCGCTCTTTCCGCGCGCCAGTGCATTCGGCGGGGCTATAACGGTCCTTAGCGCTGTCAGGCGAAGCGCCATAGAGCTTGATCAGCATGGCGTAGTCGATGTCGCCGCCGAAGGCACCTTCGACAGCCTCCAGATAGGCCCTGTGGCCGTCGCTGGTCAGCTGGACACGATTTGCGAGGCGGCGCGAAAGATCATCCATGAACGCCATTGCGTATTCACTGTCGCGCCCGCCGACCAGCCACGACATGACAAGCTTGGTGTCGGCATCGATGGCCGTCCACGTCCAAGTGTCGCCCGCGCCTTCCGGGGCAGCTTTTGCCGTCGCAACGTTCTTCTGCTTGACGTAGGTGAACGACCAGATTTCATCGACCTGAATATGCTTGCTGGTCAGGTTGCGAAGGGCCTGGTCCTGATACTCGGCACACACCGCGCCAGCGTCCGAAAGGAGCTTGGCAACGGTGTTCTTGCTCATGCCCATGACGCGCGTGATGGCGCGGATCGATTGGCCTTCACAAAGCATGTGCAGGATTTGCGAGCGGGTCTTGGTGTCGAGCTTGTTCATAGGACATGTCATCGCATGTCTTCGAGGGTAAGTCAAGCATTAAGGGTCAGTTTGACTTTAGGCGCAAGCTAACACTTGACCGGCTAGGGTGGCGACTTTAAGAGGGATACTGAGATGTCTGATTACACAACACCTGGCCAATTCATCGCCGACCTTTTGCATCACCGTGGGTGGTCGAAAAGGGCGCTCGCGGTTGTGCTCGAAAAAGACGAAAGCACGATCAACAAAATTATCGCGGGTAAGAGTGCCGTGACCACTGAAACGGCCCTTGCGCTCGAAGACGTTTTCAGCGTTCCCGCCGAGCAGTTTCTCGAACTGCAAAGGAAGTACGACTTAGCGGTAGCGCGCATAGCCAACAAACCAGATCGCAGCCGCGCATCCCGCGCTACCCTTTTTGGCGACCTTCCGATTGCAGCGATGGGCAAGCGCGGCTGGATCAAGACCGAAGACTTTCAAGACCTAAATGCCGTCGAAGCCGAATTGCGGGGATTTTTTGCTGCTGAGACGACCGGCGAAATTGATATCCTGCTGCCCCATGCGGCCCGCAAGACACAGGTAAATGCGGACCCGACCCCAGCGCAACTTGCGTGGCTATACAGGGTCAAGGCGATAGCAAGCGAATTGATGGTGCCGAGATATTCGCAAGCGGCGCTCGAACGCGCCTTGCCTAAGCTCCACGCGCTTATGACGGCTCCCGAAGAAGTTCGACATACCCCACGTATTCTTGCTGATTGCGGCGTGCGTTTTGTGATCGTCGAATCCCTACCATCTGCAAAAATCGATGGGGTCTGCTTCTGGCTTGATGACCAATCCCCAGTTATAGGTTTGTCATTGCGCCATGACCGGATCGACAATTTTTGGTTCGTTTTGCGCCATGAATGCGAACACGTTCTTCTTGGTCACGGTCGTGCCGCAATGGTCCTCGACACCGAACTGGAAGGCGCCAAGGCTGGTCAGGGCCTCGACATTCCCGAGGAAGAACGCCTCGCCAACAAAGCCGCTCAAGACTTTTGCGTGCCGAGCGCGAAGATGGACGCGTTCATCGCGCGCAAAGCGCCGTTCTTCTCTGAGCGCGATCTTACAGGCTTCGCCAAAATACTTGGCGTTCATCCCGGCGTCGTCGCCGGCCAACTTCAGCATCGGACTGGCCGCTATGAGCGGTTTCGGCAATATCTGGCAAACATCCGGGTCCACTTAGGAACTGGCGTTGCGATCGATGGGTGGGGCGATGTTTACCCACTAGGTGAATGAGGCAAACATGTCGAAGGTAGCAGAGCGCCAGAAGTTCATCCGCCACTGGATGGACGTCACAAGCGAATCAGAAATTAATATGGATGACGTCGCGCGACTGGCTATGAAAATGGGCTGGAAAGCGCCACCGCCGATCACTGAGCAGGATCGGTTGGCGCAATTGTTTAAGGACGCGGCGCGCCAGGATATCCGCCACGATAAGAAAACTGGCCGTCCCTATCGTGGCTATCACGCGGTTCCAAAACACAATGCTGAGGGGCAGTTGTCTTTCTCATACATCGATATCGATGACCCAAAGGCCAAGCCTGAAAGCTTCCGCAAAGCGTGCGTAATGCGACGAGAGCAGAGTGTCGGCGACATGGTGCAGTTGCGGCTGGATCAGGTCCACTGGAATGACCAACGCCCGGGCGAACAGCATGTGGAGCTTCTTCCGGCCGACATGGAATTCGACTTGGAACTTCGTTTCGCCAGCATGGATGACAATCCCAAAGCGGCCTAGTCCTTCTTCCATCTGGCTTGGGCAGCTACAGATGCAATCCGAGCGCGCTGCTCGGGGCTAAGCGCTTTCGCGCGAGCCGGCCCACCTTTTTTGCCTGCCGTGGAAGCGCGCTTTTCCGCGCTCGACTTAAGCGGTTGCTCGCCAACGTTATCAGTCGCCAGATCGACAATGGACTTCGCCAACTGGTTAGGGTCGCGCGGGCGCTTGGGGGCTTTAGGGCCGGTGGGCATCAGTAATCCTTCGCCTCCAAGCTCGTGACCATCTTTTGAAGCGCCTCAATCGTTCGTTCATAGTGGGAGATGACGTCGTCGTTTAGGCTGGTGAGCCTTCCGCTTGGAAAGGCCTTGCCAATCGTCGCTGTGCCAGCACGCATTAGTCGGATGCTCGCTTGCATGTACTCGATTTCGTCCTTGTGATGACTGATCATATCTTCGCGCCAGCCCATCGAACTCCTCATGCTTTCCGTCAGCATATAGGAGGCCGGGCCGATATGTGAAATGCATATTGCATCCCGTTAAATTTCAAACTGACCCACTACCCGATGCCAGCTGGTCTTGACAAACGGCGCGAACAATTGTCCCAAGAGTTCCCATGAAACGCCTCCGCCGCCTCTCGATCGCAGGAATTGCGCCGCTCCGCGCGATGCTTGCGGTCGTGTTTCTGGTCTTGTCATCTCTCCAGCCAAGCCTTTTCGCAAACGCGAACGCCACCGGTTTTCATGGCGACTCCGGGGTGACACTCCAGGTCGAAGAATCTGCGCACGACACCGGCGTTGGCGACCACAAGGATGCGGCTGCAGCGGCCAAAACGGCTGTGGACAAGAAACATCACGGTGGTGAGAAATCGGCAGATGAGAGCTGCGAGGTCCACTGCGCGCAGGTGTATGCAGTGCCGGTCGACTGTCCTGAGCTGGGCCACGTTGTCACCCGCTGCTTTCCGCCTGTCGTTGCCGAAGTGTTGCCGGGCGGCGAGTATACGGCGCACATAAGGCCTCCCAGACACCTGAACTGACGCCGCCCCATCGAGGGCGTTCGCGCGCAGCGTGCGGATCCGTTCCGGCGCTGCCTAACGCACACGTTTAGCTTCAGGTCTACAATGAAATTCGCAAGCCTCGCGATGCTCGCATCGCTTTTGGTTGCCGGATGCGCGGTAACCACCCCACCGACCGTCCTTCCAGCTTTCAATCCGGCTGATCCCGTGATGGGCATCCGTGATACGCACTATCACCCGGTCGTCGCCAATTATCACCAGCGGGAGCCCGTCGATCCACGGAACTGGCGGCGTCTCAATGAAGAACGCTCCCCTGCAAAAACGGGAGCCGGATCATGAAGCGCCGGTTCCTGAACATAGCTGCGGCCATGGCCATCCCGCTGATAGCTGCCGGATGTACCACCACCGCTGCCCTTGATGACGTTTCCGACCCCGTCGCCGGCTTCACGACAGTGACGGCACGCGCCGGAGCTGTGACCGGTAAGAGAACGGCTTGGGTGCAATCTCGCGAGGACGCGCAGGCTCTCTCCGCGCAAGTAAAGAGCCTGGTGCAGAAAAGGATCATTGGTCCGGACGTTGCGGTGCAGGTCGCCCTGCTCAACAACAAGGGCTTGCAGGCCGCCTACGCCGAGATCGGCCTGTCGGCGGCCGATGTGTGGCAGGAAACGATGCTCGCCAATCCGACGATCTCGGTCGGCATGATCGGCGTCGATCCTGTGCGGACGATCGAGGGGGCGGTGGTCAGCAACATCCTTGCGCTGGCGACCCGTCAGCGGCGCGTCGCGGTCGCGGATACGCGCTTCCGTCAGGCCCAGCTCCGCGCCGCCGAAGAAACGCTACGACTGGCCGCAGACACGCGGCGGGCCTGGATCAATGCTGTCTCGGCCTGGGAGAGCGTTTCCTATTTGAACAAGGCGCAAGCCGCCGCCGACGCGGCCTCGGAACTCGCTCAAAAACTTGGGGAGACCGGAGCCTTCACAAAGACCGGCCAAGCCCGCGAACATGTCTTCTATGCCGAGATCACCGGTCAGGCGGCGGAGGCGCGGCTCGCCGCGCGGACCGCCAAGGAACAGCTTACCCGGCTGATGGGTCTATGGGGACCGGACGTCGACTACTCAGTCCCCAACACGCTTCCAGCCCTGCCGAAAGGCGCCAAGGCCAAACGCGCGATCGAGGCGGAGGCGCTAAAAAACCGCGTCGACCTTGAGGTCGCGAAGCTTGAGCTGGAAGCGTTGGCGAAATCCTATGGTCTCACCGAGGCGACGCGCTACGTCAGCGACCTGGAACTCCTTTCCGGCGCGGAGGTGGAACGGGAGGAGTCGGAGGAGGGCGGAACGGAGACGAGTGTCGCACCCACTCTTGAGCTCGAGTTTGTCATTCCGATTTTCGATACCGGCAAGGCCCGCATGCGCAAGGCCGAGCTTGCCTACATGCAAGCCGCAAACCGGATGGCGGAAAAGGCGGTCAACATCCGGTCCGAGGCCAGGTCCGCCTATGACGCCTACCGCTCGACCTATGACATTGCTCGGCACTATCGCAACAGTGTTGTGCCACTGCGAATAAAGATCGAGGCGGAGTCGGTCCTCACCTACAACGGCATGATCACCAACACGTTCGAGCTTCTGGCGGACACCCGCGCGAAGATCAGCTCGATCATGCTTTCCCTCAACGCCAAGCGCAATTTCTGGCTGGCCGACGTCAATCTCGGAACCGCCATCCATGGTGGCGGCGCAAGCTCGCCCGGGGGCGGTGACGCACCGGCCGTAGCCGAAGCGGGCGCCGAAGGCCACTGAACTCAAGGAGAAGAAAATGCTTTCAAGACGTCAGTTGCTAAGCGCGGGAGCCCTGCTCGCCAGCGCCACGGCATGGACCAAGACCTCGGCGATGGGCTTGCCGGACGCGGCGGTAATGGAGTCCCCGGACATGCAGCCACCGATATTTCCGACGAGCGGCCCGGACTACCAGCCGGTGGTGACGCTCAACGGCTGGACGTTGCCGCACCGCATGAACAACGGTGTGAAGGAATTCCACCTCGTCGCCGAGCCGGTCGAGCGGGAGTTGGCGCCAGGCTCGACTGCTTATCTGTGGGGATACAACGGGCAGTCGCCGGGCCCGACGATCGAAGCGGTCGAAGGCGACCGTGTCCGCATCTTCGTGACCAACAAGCTTCCCGAGCACACCACCATCCACTGGCACGGCATGATCCTGCCAAACGGCATGGACGGCGTGACCGGTCTTACCCAGCCCGGCATCCCACCCGGCAAGACCTTCGTCTACGAGTTCGACCTCGTGAAGAGCGGCACATTCATGTACCACCCGCACGCCGACGAAATGGTCCAGATGGCCATGGGCATGATGGGCTTCTTCGTCATTCATCCCAAAGATCCGAAATTCATGCGAGTGGACCGCGATTTCGTGTTCCTGCTGAACGCCTTCGACATCGAACCGGGGTCGTACGTCCCGCGCATCATGGAGATGACGGACTTCAATCTCTGGGCCTGGAACAGCCGCATCTTTCCGGGGATCAGTCATCTTCCAGTGGCGAAAAACGACCGGGTCAGGGTCCGCGTTGGCAACCTGACGATGACCAATCATCCGATCCACATGCATGGCTACGACTTCGAGGTGACCTGTACCGATGGCGGCTGGGTCCGACCGGAGGCGCGGTGGCCGGAGGTGTCGATCGACATTCCAGTCGGCGCCATGCGGGCATATGAGTTCGAAGCCAAATACGAGGGCGACTGGGCGATCCATTGTCATAAATCGCACCACACAATGAACGCCATGGGCCACGACGTGCCCACGTTCATCGGCGTCGATAACTCGAAGGTCACCGACAAGATCCGTCGGGTCCAGCCCGAATATATGGCGATGGGTGACCGCGGCATGGCCGACATGGGCGAGATGGAGATGCCGCTCCCCGACAACACGGTCCCGATGATGACCGGCTGGGGCCAGTTCGGGCCCATCGAGATGGGCGGCATGTTCTCGGTGGTGAAGGTGCGCGAGGGCCTGTCCGCGAACGATTACACCGATCCCGGATGGTACAAACATCCGGAAGGAACCGTGGCCTACGAGTGGACCGGTGATGTTCCATCTCCCACAAAGTCAGGCGACGCAAAAACGATGGCTCCGGCAGTGCACGGCGGTCACGGCAAACAGGGATGAGAAACCGAACCCCCTCAACCTCAACAATGAGAGAGTGTGCAGCATGAAACATGTAATCGCAGCGGCCGTTTTGATGGCGGTCAGTTCCGGAGCAGCTCTTGCCAGTGGAACGCACGCCGGAGGCCATGGCGACAAAGCTGGCACAATGCCGATCGGCAACCCTGGTGAGGCCGGCAAGGCCAAGCGGACTGTCAACATCTCCATGTCGGAGAAGGACGACGGGACGATGTTGTTCCAACCGGCTGTGCTCAAGGTGAAGAAGGGCGAGACCGTTCGCCTGAAATTCGTCAACAAAGGCAAAATCGACCACGAATTCGTCATGGACGTCCATGAAGGGATCATGGAGCACAAGGCGCTGATGGAAAAGTTCCCAGAGATGGAGCACGCCGATCCCAACTCGATCCGACTGGCGCCCGGCGCCAGGGGCGAGATCATCTGGACCTTCGCCAATGCCGGCGAATTCGGTTTCGCCTGCCTGGTCCCGGGTCACTACGATTCCGGCATGAAGGGCGATATCACCGTCGCCAACTGAGTTCGAAAAACGCAAAGGAAGCAACCATGACGCTATTGGTAAAAGTACTCTCGACGTTCGCGCTCGCGCTCGCCATCGGCGGCAGCGCTCTCGCGCAGGAATACGTCAAAGGCGAAGTTATCAAGGTCGACGCCAAACAGAAAAAGCTGACGATCAAACATGAGCCGCTGACGAATCTCGACATGCCCGCGATGACGATGGTGTTCGTCGTCGCGGAGGACGGCATGCTCAAGAAGGTCAAATCGGGTCAGGCGATCGAGTTCACAGCCGACCGCGTCAACGGACGCATCACGGTCACTGGTATCAAGTGATCCGGGACTAGCGCCGCGGGTTGAAAATCAACCCGCGGCCATGGTCCGATCGGGCAATGCCATGAGCACGGGTGTCAGGATGAGGGGGCCGCGCAGAATGTTACCCAGAGATTTTCTTTCCAATCATCATGGTTGGAGAGATTCAAAGGCATAGCCATAGGATATTTTCGAGTGCCCACGCTCACATAGGCGGGATAATTACAGCGAACACGTGCAAGATGCCTGCCGGTATCTTCATACCTGATGGCGCCGCTCGCGTCAGTCTCGACTAAGCCAATAGCGACGTCAAAGTCGTAGTCCCCATCTTGCGAAATGCTATTATCTAGGACGCTGAGCTGGACCGACGTGGCATCTGGAAACGTGGCAGCGTAAAAGACCAGTTGCTCCGCTGCTATCGAGGGCGTAGCCACCAAAACGCCGGCAAAAAATGCAATGGCGCGCATGTCCTCCTCCCGAGGATCGAACGATACTATCACCTATCGCATCTATGTTCGAATCGGATCTCTGTGCCGGTATTGGGCCACGCCGATGGCGACGCTGCGCTGATTGCTTACGCGCGCCATATGCTGGCAGGCCGCCCGCCGTCCTTTCTACGTGCCCCGGCCATGCCGGCAGCGCAGGCCCTAGCGAATGACCGCATCACCCTGACTGAAACGTGAGCGCTCAAGGCGGTAGTGGGTCATCGTGGCGCTGATCGAGGCGAAGGAAGCCGAGCGACCTGTAGTGCGCGGCCCGTACAAGCGATGCATAAGAATGCCGCGATGGAACCTCATCCGGATGGCAGCGTTAGCGGTTTAGAGGGTCTGTGGATGGCGGACGAGCCCAATAAACTCCAATCGGTGGACGGGCCGCTGGACGACCCAGTGATTATGCGGCTAATCAAAGAAACAGGCATCACCCAAGAGCAGGCTCGCGAGATTGTCAGCCTTTTGGGCACCGTCAATTGGTCGTCGCTCATGCGAGAAGCGCGGTTGATAAAACCAAAACGCTGAATTTTTTCAAACTGACCCCCTCGTCAAGGCTCTTTTCTTGCGCTGCACCATATGCCATAGAGCCTGTGTGAAGTTCCGGATCTTATTGCCCCGTCTGCTTACGATTCTGGCTGTCGTGAGCCTTCTGGCCGCGCCGATGGTGACACCGTCTGCTGCGGCAATGATGGTTGTCGATCCTATGGCGACGACAGTGGATATGGCATCCATGCCGGACGGCATGCCGTGTCCTTCGGATCAGAGGCAGCAACTACCTGATTGCCAGAAGTCCTGTCCCCTCGCGACCTTGTGTATCGCCAAGTGCTTTCCGAGCGCGTCGACGACCGCAGCAATCACGCTGACCCGGTTATCAGCTGCTGACCTGATCGCGCCTGGCAATGACATCGGACGGGATCTCCTGCCTAGTCCGCCACCTCCCAGACCTCCACGAACCTGAATTCATCGACGGCTCCATAGGGGCCGTTTGTCGCTGCAGGGCTGACGGCCTTGCGGCGAGAGTCCGTGGTTTTGGCATCAGCCTGGCCACCAACCCGCCGTGCATTCCGCGCGGCCGAATGATGAACTTTGGGAAAATCTGACAATGAACTTTTGCAATGCGAAGCACGTCGCAGCCGCGGCGCTGATCGGTCTTGCTGTCGGCGGTGCCAATTCGAGGGCCTGGGCTGGGATCGACGATTATGAGTTTCAACTCGTTCAAGGCGCGATCAAGAACGGCGATGGCGCGATTGTGGCTGTCCGACTCATCGACAAGCGCTCCGGCAAGGTGGTGCCCGACGCGGTGATTTTTGCCAAGCGCGTCGACATGGCGCCGGACGGTATGGAGATGATGGCGGCGCCAATCGAGTCGTTGCCCTCGACGGAGCCCGGCATCTATCGGTTCAAGGCCAATCTGATGATGCCAGGTGGCTGGCGCCTGTCGCTCGGCGCCAAGGTGCAGGGCGAAACCGGGTCTCTCGAAAACAAGCTCGAATTCAAGGCCACGCCATGAGTCGCGCAGGCCGTACCGGCCTCACCCTCGCCGCCATAATGGCGGCGGGGGCTGGAGGCTATTGGTTGGGGCATCGCAATCTCGCGCTGCCTGCCACTCCATGGCTACAAGCTGTCGCCTGGTTCGAAGGCACTGCGACGGCCCCGGCGAGCGCCAATCCTGCGCCCACCGGACCCGTGATATACTACCGAGATCCGGACGGCCTCCCGGCCTATGCGGCAACTCCGAAAAAGACCGCCGATGGGCGGGACTTCCTGCCCGTTCTGGCCGGGGAGGACCTGAGCTTCGAGGACAAGCCGCCGGCCGCCGCCGCGACCGTCGCCGCTACTCCTGCGAACGGCGAACCGAAGCGGATCTTGTACTACCGCAACCCAATGGGACTGCCGGACACATCGCCGGCGCCAAAGAAGGATTCGATGGGGATGGATTACATCCCCGTCTACGCGGGCGAGGACGACGACGGTTCGACCGTCAAAGTCGCGACAGGCAAACTGCAGCGGACCGGCGTCCGGTCGGAGGTCGCCACCGAGCAGGTGATCGTTCGTCCGGTGCGGGTGCCCGGCACCGTGCAGCTTGATGAACGGCGCATCACAGTGGTCGCAACGCGCTCAGATGCCTTCATCGACAATGTAGCGGACGTCACCACCGGCGATCGGGTCAAAAGAGGCGAGCCGCTGATGCGGCTGTATTCGGCCGAGATCGCCACGGCGAGCGCCCAATACCTCACCGATCTGAACGGAAGCGGCCGTGCCTCGGCCGGGGCTCGCCAGCGCCTCGAGAATCTTGCGGTCCCACCCGATGTGATCGCCACAATCGACCGCACCCGCCAGGTTCTGACTTCCATTACCTGGAGCGCGCCGCGCGATGGCGTGATCCTCGAGCGCAATGTGGTCGAAGGCATGAAGGCGTCGCCCGGCGACGTGCTCTTCCGCCTCGCCGATGTCTCGACCGTCTGGATTGTCGCCGACGTGCCCGAATATGAACTGGGAGCCGTGAAGATCGGCGCCGTCGCCACGATCCGGGTGCGAAGTCTGCCCGGCCAGAGCTTCAGCGGCCGTGTCGCCCTGATTTATCCGCAGGTCGCCAAGGAAACGCGCTCGACCAGCGTGCGGATCGAGATTCCCAATCCGGATGGTGTGTTGCTGCCGGACATGTATGCCGATGTCGAGATCGGCAGCGGCAGCAATGCCCCGGTCGTCGCTGTCCCCGACAGCGCGGTGATCGACACCGGCACGCGGCAGGTCGTGATCCTCGACAAGGGCGAGGGCCGGTTCGAGCCGCGAGAGGTCAAGATCGGCCTTCAGGGCGGGGGCTTTACCGAAATCCGCAACGGCGTTGCCGCCGGCGATCGGGTCGTGGTCTCGGCCAATTTTCTCATCGACGCCGAGAGCAATCTGAAGGCTGCGCTGAGCGGCATGACGAGCGCGGAGACTACGCCATGATCGCCCGGCTCATCGCGTGGTCCGCACGCAATCTCGTCCTGATCTTCGTCGGTACGGCCTTCGCAGTGGCCGCCGGAGCCTATGCGCTGAAGACACTTCCGCTGGACGCCATTCCGGACCTTTCGGATGTTCAGGTCATCGTCTACACCGAATATCCCGGCCAGGCGCCGCAGGTGGTCGAGGACCAGGTCACCTATCCCCTGACGACGGCAATGCTGACGGTGCCGAAGTCCAAGGTGGTGCGCGGGTTCTCCTTCTTCGGCGTGTCCTTCGTCTATGTCATCTTCGAGGACGGCACGGATCCCTATTGGGCACGCAGCCGCGTACTAGAATATCTCAACGCCGCCGCGCAACGCCTACCGGCTGGCGTCACGCCGGGCCTCGGCCCCGATGCGACCGGCGTCGGCTGGGTCTACCAGTACGCCGTCGTCGCCAAGGACATGACGTTGGCCGAGTTGCGGTCGCTGCAGGACTGGGTGGTGCGATACGCCGCCTCCAAGGCGGAGGGGGTCGCCGAGGTCGCGAGCGTCGGCGGCTTCGTCAAGCAGTACAACATCGTCGTCGATCCGTTGCGGCTGCGCGCCCAAGGCATATCGCTCTCGATGGTTCGTGACGCCGTACGCGCCAGCAATCGGGATGTCGGCGGGCGCACGTTGGAGCTTTCCGAATTCGAGTTCATGGTGCGCGGCCGCGGCTACATCAAGTCGATGGCCGATATCGAAGACATCGTCCTGAAGACGGATCAGGGCGTGCCGCTGCGCCTCAAGGACGTCGCCAGGGTCGAGATCGGTCCCGACGAACGGCGCGGCATCACCGAACTCAACGGCGAAGGCGAGGTCGCGAGCGGCATCGTCCTGCAGAGGTTCGGGGCCAATGCCCTGACTGTGATCGAGAACGTCAAGCAACGCTTGAGCGACATCGCCGGGAGCCTTCCCAAGGGTGTCGAGATCGTGCCGGTCTATGATCGCTCGCAGCTCATCGAAGCGGCGATCGAGACATTGAAGCGCACACTAGCCGAGGAAAGCATCATCGTCGCCCTGGTTTGCGTGGTGTTTCTCCTTCACCTGCGCAGCGCGCTCGTCGCCATCTTGATGCTGCCGGTCGGCATCCTGATGGCGTTCGGCGCCATGAAGGCCATCGGGCTCGGCTCCAACATCATGAGCCTCGGCGGCATCGCCATAGCCGTCGGCGCGATGATCGATGCCGCAATCGTCATGATCGAGAATGCACACAAGCATCTGGAGCGTGCTCCGCCCGGCAAGCCGCGAGTACAGATCCTGATCGATGCGGCGAGCGAGGTCGGTCCGGCGTTGTTCTTCAGCCTCCTCGTCATAACGGTATCGTTCCTGCCGATCTTTACGCTCGAGTCGCAGGAAGGCCGGATGTTCGGTCCTCTCGCCTTCACCAAGACCTTCGCCATGGCGGCCGCAGCAATCCTGTCAATCACGCTGGTGCCGGCCTTGATGGTGGTCTTCGTGCGCGGCCGGATCATCCCGGAACACAAGAACCCGATCAATCGGTTCCTGATCTGGATCTACCGTCCCGTCATTCGCGGCGTCCTGAAGGCGAAGACGCTCACCATCGCGCTCGCGTTTGTCGTGCTTGGCGTCTCCGTCTGGCCGGTAAGCCAGATCGGCTCGGAATTCATGCCGAGCCTGAACGAAGGCACGCTGATGTACATGCCGACGACCCTGCCGGGGATCTCCGTCACCAAGGCGGCGGAACTCCTGCAAATGCAGGACCGAATTATCAAGTCTTTTCCGGAGGTGGATTCGGTCTATGGCAAAGCGGGCAGGGCTATGACCGCGACCGACCCGGCCCCCACCGAGATGTTCGAGACCATCATCAATCTGAAGCCAAAGGATCAATGGCGGACTGGCGTCACCATCGACAGCCTGAAGACCGAGATGGACAAGGCTCTGCAGTTCCCCGGCGTCTCCAACGCCTGGACCATGCCAATCCGCGCCCGCATCGACATGCTTTCGACCGGCATCCGGACGCCCGTCGGCGTCAAGGTGTTCGGCACCGACCTCACGCAGATGGAACAGATCGCGCGCCAGATCGAAGCGGCCCTCAAAACGGTTCCGGGCACGTCGAGTGCCTATGCCGAGCGGGTTATTGGTGGCTACTATCTCGATATCGTCCCGGATCGCGAGGCCCTTGGCCGCTACGGCCTTGGCGTCGGCGACGTCCAGGACGTCATCGCGACCGCGCTTGGTGGCGAGACCGTGACGACCACCGTCGAGGGACGTGAGCGATATGGGGTCAACATCCGCTACCCCCGTGATCTGCGCTCGAATCCACAGTCGATCGCCACCGACGTCGAAGTGCCGTTGCCTGGCGGCGGCGCCATCCCGCTCGGCGAGGTGGCCAAAGTCCAGCTCACGCGCGGCGCGACCTCGATCCGCACCGAGAATGGCCAGCTCGCGACTTACATCTTCGTCGACATCAACGGCCGGGATCTCGGCGGCTATGTCGCCGACGCCCAGAAGGCCGTCGCGGAAACGGTGAAGCTGCCGCCCGGCTATTCGGTCGCCTGGAGCGGGCAGTTCGAATATCTGGAGCGAGCCGCGGCGCGCATGAAGATCGTCGTGCCGGTCACGCTGCTCATCATCTTCCTCCTGCTCTACCTTAACTTCCGGGCGCTCACCGAGACGTTGATCGTCATGCTGTCCTTGCCCTTTGCCCTAGTCGGCGGGATCTGGCTGATGTGGTGGCTTGGCTTCAACATGTCGGTGGCGGTCGCGGTCGGCTTCATAGCGCTGGCCGGCGTCGCCGCCGAGACTGGTGTCGTCATGCTGATCTATCTGGAGCAGGCCATGGCCGAAGTGAAGGCCGAGCGGGACGCGCACAAACAGCCGTTCGTCCGGGCAGATATCTATGAGGCGATCATGCTTGGCGCAGTGGAACGTGTCCGGCCGAAGATGATGACTGTCGTTGCCATCATGGCCGGTCTGGTCCCGATCCTCTGGAGCACAGGCACCGGCTCGGAAGTGATGCAGCGCATCGCCGTACCGATGATCGGTGGTATGATCTCATCTACGATCCTGACTCTGGTAGTGATCCCGGCGATCTACGGGTTGGTCAAGGGATGGCGGATGCCGAAAGGCATTGCATCGACGACGACCGACAAGGTTGCGCTCACGGAACCTGCAATGTTTGACCTCGCTGCCGAATAATGGAGGCCGCAATGATGAACGAGACGATGGGGAGCGGGATGATGTGGGCACGGGCGCCGCAGTCTTGCTGGTCGTCATCGTGGCGCTGTTGATCGCTGCGGTTTCTGCAGCGCTCGCGCAGCCTGGGGTTTTCGGTCGACGCTGCTGTCGCTCTATCACGATAGGGAGCGCGAGAGCGTCGACGTCAAGGCAAGCCAGGCTGGTGGAGATCGACAGGAAGATCGCCGAAATGGTCGGATTGCGCCATCTGCTGCAACACCTGGTCGAGCACTGCCACGGCGGCGAGCGGCCGGACTGCCCGATCATCGACGAACTGGCGGGAGAAGGCATGGTGCAGTGAAATGGATCGCCGCCGCGATCCGGTCGCTGGCCTGCACCGCCACTGCCGCTTTGCACACAGTTAAATTCGTTTGTGCTAATGTATTGCCCGCCATGCACAGTCGCGCATGACGAACATTGGGAGGATGCGATGAACACCATGAATCGTAGATCTGCAATTGCCCTCGGTATGACGGCTGCCGCGGTAACGCCTCTGTTTACCCTGGCGACATCTGCCAAGGTCAGGGAATACGGTCCGACTGAAGGCAAGGAACTGGCGCCGGGCGTCAGGGTGGTGGAGGTCGGCACCGGGAACGCCGACATTCCCGCCTACAAGAGCATCGCAATCGTCGACGTGGTCTTTCAGCCCGGAGCCGTGGTTCCTGCGATGGTGATGGACAACGACATGGTATGCACGATTGTTTCCGGTGAATTCACCATCAAGAAGGTGGACAAGGAATTCAAGCTCAAGGAAGGCGACATGTACACTTGCGCCAAGGGCAAGACCGACGAGGCGACGAATACAAGCGCAGTGGTTGGCGTGCATCGCCTTGCCGTCCTGATCCCTGCTTAGGAGATGCAGGAGGCCTTCGATGCCCTCCTCCATGAACCGTTCCTGCCAGCGCCAGACGGTCGTCTTCGCTGTCCCGGTTGCCGCCATGATGGCATTCGTTCCCAGGCCTTCCGCGCTGAGCAGCACGATCCGGGCCCGCCAGACATGCTTCTGGGCCGAATTGCGGTCAGCGGTGATGCCCTCAAGCCGACGACGATCAGCATCGCTGAGTGTGATGGAAATCCCAGTGCGCATACCGCAGACTCGCACACGCCGCCATCTGACGGAATCCCCTTCGGGACTCATCCGTCTCGGTCATACCACTAGGTCATCGCCCTTCAGCACCCTGACAACCGGTAGGCGGATACGCATCGGGTCGACTTTGGCGCCGTTGACGATCATTCGCTCGCACTATGCGGGTCCGCCAAAGCGGCCTCCGGCCGGCTAATCGGCACTTCGTCCAACGACGTTTTCTTGGCAAGGGCCGCTGCGCCGCGGCTTTGGAGAAGTTTCCGGAAGCTTGGGTGCATGCCTCCATCTGAATAGGCATGAGCTTCGATAGTTGCGCCGGAGGCGACAAGCTGCGTGCATCGGCATCGTCTCGAGCGGCCACAGCATCATTTTCCGAATTCAGCACCGGGGGACATGAAGCGAGCGGATCGCGTGGATCGCCACCTTCAAACTCGGCGTCGAAAACATAGCGTCCTGGCAGTAGGAGATCTTCGGCGGACGGCCTGTGACTTCAAAATTGTCATAACCCTGCTTGAGATTTTTCCAAAAATCAAAATTGGGACTATTTCGGTTCTTCGCCATATTTTCCGGGATCATTCGGAACGGAAAAGCCTGTACCTGAAACGACGATTGGCCGCCTCTTATGGCTTCCCGGACGACCGAATAAATTTCCGCAACGCCGGTATCCGTGAGCGCAAGGCAACCCGATGAAGAGCAAGCACCATGGACCATCAACGCTTCGCCGCTGTAGCCAAGGGCACTTTCCAGCTTGTTCGGGTAACCGAGATTGAAGGAGAGATAATATTGCGAGTTCGGATTCATCATGCCCGCGGACACCTGATAAAATCCCTCTGGCGCCTGACGGTCGCCATTCCTGGTTTTGGGTCCGAGTTTGCCGGACCAGCGGCACATGGGAAACGTCTTCAAGAGCGCATACCGCCCCGAGCGATTGCGTTTCCAGATCTCCAGCTCACTCTCATCCTTGAAGATCGGATCAGAATCGGATCGGCCCGTGTCATTTTCCGCCTGCCCATATCGCTGACGAGGCTTGCATTGATTGGCTGGTTTGCCTTGTCCGCGACGTCAAGTGCAGTCGAAACGCATCCTGAAATGAACATGGAAAGCGCGGACAAGGTCAAGAATCTGAACAGTTTCTGCAGCACCGTAATATCGTCCCTAGGATCCAGTTCCGGTCCGGCCGCGTTATGTCGCGAGTTGCTGATAGCGGTAGCAGCATTCTCCGTCAGCAGGGTTAACGAAATTTGCGGCTTCTTCGACCCTGGTCAAGAGAGAAAGGAACTGCGTGATCATCAACCGATGAGGCCGCATCCGAGTATCTCACCTGGTACATCACAGGATTCGGGGTTGTACCCACGCTTCATTAGTAATCAGGTTCACCCTCCGCTCCCGCAGCCATCCGACAGGTCCCAGACCTCTACGATCTGCTTGCCGGTGAAACCGTGCTCGCGGACCAGGAACTTCGCCAGTCCGCCATACACTTTCCAACGCCAGCATTGGCAACAGCATGGTCCCTTCTCTTCGGAATTTGCCATGGCATAGTCGTAGGCCTGCTGTTCGGCGCTGGTGAGTTTCACATCGTAGTAAGGCATCATCTTCTGCGCGGTCGCCGCCGGGATGTCGTAGGGGTCCTGTGGGATCATCGCGATGTCGCGGTATTTGGTCAGGCCGTTCACCTGCTCGACATAGCGCTTCAATTCCATCGGGCTGCAACACGAGCCCTTGATCCGCGAGATGCTCGGCATGGTCGCGATCGACTCCGTGAACTTGGCCGAGCAGGTGCTGTTTCCATTTTGGCTGAGATCCTGGAAACGGCTCGCCAGGCCGGGGTCGTCCGCGGCGAATGCCGAATTCGAACCTTTGAGGAAGCCGACAACCGTAGCGGCGCCAAAAACGCCGCCCACAACAACCATTCGTCTGTTTGGGCACATTGTCCGTATCATGGCGAATTCCTTTTCCGGCCTTCAGCCGATGCGCGTGAAAATGGGAAACTGCTCGAGCAGCCAAAACGAGAATGTCGACATCTGTCCCGTGATCATGGCGAGCCCCATGACCACCATGATTGCGCCGGCCGCCGGTTGCAGCAGCCGGCCCGCCTGGCGCATCGCCTTCAGCCGCTGCGTCAGACTGTCGGTGAACAGCGCGGCAAGCAGGAAGGGAAGGCCGAGGCCGAGCGAATAGATGGCAAGCAGAGCCACGCCGTCGGCCACCGTGGCCGATACGGCGCCTACGGTCAGGATGGCGCCGAGGATCGGGCCTATGCACGGCGTCCAGCCGAAGGCGAAGGCAAGGCCGAGAACATAAGCCGATGCCGCCTTGCCGCCGGGGATGTCGGCATGAAACCTCGCTTCGCGCATCATCCAGGACGGGCGAACGAGACCAGTGAGGAACAGTCCGAACAGGATGACGATCGCACCGCCGACAAGATTGAGTTCGTAGCGGTAGCCGATCAGCATTCGGCCAACTGCCGAAGCGCTGGCGCCCAATACGATGAACACTGTCGAGAAGCCGAGTACGAAACAGAGGCTGAGGCCAATCGCCGGCAGCCGGAGCGCCATACTGCCGTCGGCCGGCACCGCCATCGGCGTCCGCCCGGCGACATAGGAGACATAGCCCGGCACCAGCGGCAGCACGCAGGGCGATAGGAAGGACAGCACGCCCGCCGCGAAGACGCTCAGCACGCCGATGTTGGAGATTTCGGGCATCGATCAGCGGTTCCACATTGCTGTTGGAGTCCTCACTTCGGAACGGCTCGCGCCTGCTCAATCAATTTCTTCATCGTTGCAAGGTCGGTGGCGCCAGGAAAGATCTGGTCGCCGACGACGAAGCCCGGCGTTCCAGTGATTCCCAGTGCCTGGGCCAGTTGCGTATTCTTTTCTATCGCCGCCTGGATCTCCGGAAGCTGCATGTCGGTCTTCAGGCGGGGAATATCGAGGCCGACCTCTGTGGCGACTTTGAGCACCACAGCTTCGGTCACCCGGGTTCTGGCATCATACAGGGCCTTGTGGAATTCCGCGTATTTGTCCTGGCGCTGAGCGGCGAGCGCCGCCTTGGCCGCGAACATGGAATCCGGGCCAAGGATGGGGAATTCCTTGTAGACGATCCTGAGCTGCGGGTCGTCGGCCACGGCTTGCGCCATGATCGGCACCACCTGGCGGCAATAGGGGCAATTGTAGTCGAAAAATTCGGCCATGGTGACATCGCCGCTGGCGTTGCCGCCGACCGGGCTGGCCGGGTCACGGAAAATCTCGTCGGCCTTGGCCGCCAAGGCGGCTTTCGCCTCTTTTGCCGCGGCCTCGCGCTGGCGGGCGTCGAGGCTCTGCAGCGCCTCCATGATGATCTCGGGATGCGCGAGGATATAGTCGTGGATGCGCTGGTCGAATTGGTCCTGAGACATCTCGCCCGCGGCGATTGCCTGACCGGGGGGACCGAGCGCGAGCCAGGCCGTTGCGCAGGCAAGCATGAGGACACGGGCCATTTTGCCGGTGGCTCTGCTCAATGACTTGGACTTGTGGATCACAGCGTTCTCCTTCCCTCTGTTTCGCCGGACCGCCGGCACGTGCGAATGGTGTCTCAGAACATGCCCTTGATCGTCGCCCACCATCCCGTTCCCTGCTCGTGGTGCAGACGCTCGACATTGTTGGTGAGCGCATTGACGAAGGTGACCAGATTGACCGGCGCGAAATTCAGGCCATGAAAATTCGCCTGCCAACGGCCCTCCTTGTCGATCACATGGGTGACGATGCCATGCGCCTGGATGCCATCTTCGGTCTTGGTGAATGTGTGCCCGAAGGCTTCCGCCAGCTTGCGGGTCGCATCCTCCGGCTGATCCGGATTCGTGGTCAGGAACAACCAGTTGACCGGATCGAGCCCGTGCGTCGGCCCGTAGCTGCGCAGCACGTCCGGCGTGTCTCTCGACGGGTCGGTAGTGACGGTCACAAAAGTGACCTGGCCCTTCATCGGTGTGCTGTTCACCATTGTCTGGATGTCGGCGATCTTCTCGGCATGCAGGGGGCACACGTCCTGGCACGATATGTAGATGAAGTGGAGGACGACGACCTTGCCGCGTAAATCGGCCAGCCGCACGACGTGCCCGTCAGCGGTGCGCAACGTGAAATCGGGCGCCGGCTTGTCGATCGTCTGGAAATACTTCTCGCCGCTCTTCAGCATGGCGTCAATTTCGTCGAGCGAGTGGGCCTGCGCCGGATGCACAAGGCCCGCGATCAGCGCCGCGATAGCGACCAGGCTTCTCAGCAATCGTGACCATTCACCGAATGCCGACGAAACGCAGAAAGCCTCCGGCTTGTCTTGGACCCGGACGGGCATTAGTCCTTGCCTTTCAGATCGGCCGACAGCGTTTTCGGGCCGTCGGCGCCTTCGACTGCCTTGTCCGAAACGTCCCCGGTCGAGCATGACCGGCTCGTCATCCGGTTCATGCACAGGCCCAGCGCGCACATTGCTACGCACGGCAAAACGCTGAGAAGGAGAGGAGCAACCCCCGCCGCGACCAGCCAGCCCCAATTGAATGCCAGGCCTGCGACGATCACGACCGCGCCGGCAACGACAAGGCCACGGCGGCCGCCGAGATAATGGCGAACGGCGTGAAGAACGTCGCGGCCAAAGGGAAGCCTGCGAAGTTCGGGACGATGCTGTGTTGGGCATATCTGTTTCTTTCTCAGTTGGCAGCGACGTGGCTGCGGATGAACGTGATCATTTCGGGTGCATCCCATTCGGCCGGGCCAATCAGCCGGCCGATTTCCTCGCCCTCGCGGTCGATCAGCAACGTCATCGGAAGGCCGAGGGCACCGAGCGTGAACATCGCCTTGCCCGATGTGTCGATGTTGAGGGCAAGGTGCTCGATGCCGATCTCGGCAAAGAACGTTTTCACCTTGTCCGGACCAGCGCGATCCATCGACAGCGCGACGACTTCGAAATCCGGCCCACCGAGTTTGGCCTGCAGCCGGTCGAGCGTCGGCATCTCTTTCCGGCAGGGCGCGCACCATGTCGCCCAGATGTTGAGCAGCACGACCTTGCCGCGGAAATCAGCAAGCGTTTTGGGTTGCCCGTCCACGGCCTGGAATTGGATTTCCGGCACCGGCACGGGGGTCTCGTGAACGGCAAAGTTCTGCGGCGGTTCGACGGCGGCTGCGGGCTGCGCCACCGCGAGCATCGCGCAGAGGAGGGCGTGAGCGAGCATCTTCATGGCTGCCGTTCCTTCGCTTCGGCCCTTAGGCGCTCGACCAGCGGCAGGATCGTCTTCTCAAGTGCCCCTTGTGTCACCGCGCCGATGTGCTTGTAGGCAATGCGACCGTCGGCGCTCACCACGAAGGTTTCCGGTATGCCGTAGACCCCCCAGTCGATGGCGACGCGACCGTTCAAGTCCGCGCCGGTGCGCATGTAGGGATCGCCCATCGTATCGAGCCATCGCGCGGCGTCATCGGGCCGGTCCTTGTAGTTGAGCCCATGCAGCGGCACCGTCTTGCCTGCCGCCAGCTGCATGAACACGGGATGCTCCTCCCGGCAGGCCAGGCACCATGACGCAAAGACATTGACCAGCGAGACCTCGCCCCGGAGGTCGCCGCTCGACAAGCCAAGCGCGCGGCCCTGGACCGGCGGCAGGCTGAACTCGGGCACCGGCTTGTCGATCAGCGCCGAGGGAATATCGGACGCGTTACGCGTCAGCCCCCAGCCGAGCAGGACGGCCATCCCGGCGAAAATCAACGCCGGCAGGGAGACGGCAAGCCGTCGCCACGTGGCGCGCGGGACGGCGGCCACATCGGATTGAACGACGTTACCGCTGGTCATCATGCATCGGTCCGATTGTGATTCCACGGCCCGTCAGCACGTACCTTGCGAGTGCCGCGACGGTGAGCACCAGAAGCAGTAGGAGAAGGATGCCGGCGACAGACAGGAACGTCATGGCAAGCCATGTCCTGGCCGGGCAATCGGACATGTTGGTCAACATCGTCGTGCCCTTCACTCTGTCGCGTAGACGGTGGGCGCCTTGCCGTCCTTGGTGAAGGCGTAGATCGTCCAGGTGCCATCCTTTTCGCCACCCATGCCGGGCGCGCCCGTCGGCATGCCGGCCAGCGTGATCCCCGTGATCGCGGGCCGTTCCGTCAGCAGCTTCTTGACGATTTCGACCGGCACCAGGCCGTCGATGACGTAGCCGTCAACCATCAGCGTGTGGCAGCCTTCAAGGTCGGCCGGCACGCCTGCATCGCTGCTGATCTGGGAAAGATTGTTGACGGGCTTGACCTCAACCTTGAAGCCGTTGTGTTCAAGGTAGCTCGCATAGGATTCGCAGCAGCTGCATTGCGGGTTCTTGTACATCACCGCATTGATGGTTGCCGCGACCGCGGGCAGCGGCGTTGCGATCAGGGCGGCAAGGGGGGCGAGGCGGTAGGTAAGTTTCATTGCAGTTCTCCTTGGTTGAATGGAAAGTTCAGGTTACTCGGAAGACGGTCATCAGGCCGGCCATCTGGTGGTCGGCGACATGGCAGTGCAGCATCCAGTCGCCGGGATTGTCGGCGACGAAGGCGCATTCGATTACATCCTTGGGGGCCAGTAGCACCGTGTCCTGCCATTGCCGGTGTGACACCGGCGCGCCGTTGCGCGACAGTACCAGCATGCTGAAACCGTGGATGTGCATAGGGTGCCACCACGCGGTCTCGTTGCGCATGGTGAGATGGCAGCTTGCGCCGCGTTTCAACATGAACTGCGGCGCCATGCCGACGTGGCCGTCGCCGGTCATCGACATGCCGTTGATCGCCCAGGCGGCACCTCCGCTCATGCCGGGCATTCCCATACCCATCATGCCGCCGACGCCGGCAAGCTTTCCGCCGCCCATCATGCCGCCCTGCACCACGATCTCCTGGCGCATTGCGCTGGCAAGATCGGGGGTGGGCAGCGGATTGCGCGGCAGGCCGACGGGCGCGTCGAGCGGATGCGCCCTGAGCGGCGGCGCCTTGTCATAGGCAAAGGTCGTCAGCGTATAGGCAAGGCCGTCATAAAAATCGTCGATCACGGCGTGGCGGCTGCCCGGGTCGCCCTGCATGTCGAGCACGATGTCGATGCGCATGGCCGGCGCCAGCACCAGACGGCCGTCCTCCGGCTCATGCGGCTCGCAGGGCTGGCCGTCGATCGCCACGACGACAGGGCGGTGGCCCTCGAAACGCAGCGCCATCATGCGGGCGAGCGAGGCGTTTGCGAGCCGCAGCCGAACGCGTTCTCCAGCGCTCACGTTCTGATCGCCTGGCGCCATGCCGTTGATGGTGACAAGATTGCCGACGCGGCCGGACATGGAGGCGTCCATTGCGCTGCCGAAGCCGCCTGCGATCTGGTCGTCACTGGAGAGGCGCCAATCCTGCAGAAGCCACAAGAGGTCGCGGTCCAAGGCGACGGGCTCGGCCTCCTCGATGATCAGCGCACCGGCGAGCCCCCTGCCGAGTTGAACCAGGCTGTTTGCATGCGGATGGAACCAGAAGGTGCCGGCATCCGGCGGCGTGAATTCATATACGAAGCGTGCGCCCGGCTTGATCGGCTTCTGGGTCAGGCCGGGCACGCCATCCATGGCGTTCGGTAGGCGGATGCCATGCCAGTGGACTGTTGTATCCTCGTCCAGCCCGTTCTCGACGGTGATGCGGACGGGCTGCCGCTGCCGCAGGCGCAGCGTTGGGCCGGGGACAGTGCCGTTGTAGGCCCAGACAGCGGTGGCCGGGCTGCTGGCGCTGGCGAGCCGCGCCTGGCCCGGCGCAACCTTGATCTGGCGTTCGTCTCCGGCGAAGGCGCGCGCGGGACCTAGCGAGGCGGACACGGCCGCGCCCGCTGCTGCGGCGAGAAATCCGCGGCGCGAAACAGCAAAACTGAAATCGGTATTCACTCTTGAACCCTTTTGAACCCGCGAGACCGATGGCGCGAAGCGGCATCGGTTCTCGTCATTGCGATCTGCGATTGATCGTGGCAGGCAGAATGCGCGCAAGGACAATCAAACGCGGAAGCCGCCCGCTCAACGCAGGAGACGCGGCGTCAGATCAGATCGCTGGGTCTGGGAGGGTATGGGTCGGGCAGGGAACTTCGCCCGTGCAGTAACGGCGTGGGCAGCGCTGACGGCTGCCGCACGCGGGGAGCTGTCGTCATGGCAAGACCCTGCGGCAGCACCGCAAGCACGGGCGCGATGCAGGTCGGCGAACAGTGCATCGGATTGCCATTGTCACCGGTGTCCTTGAGGCAGGCTTTGCAGTCGCCCTTCATGCCGTCATCCGCCATCTTGGCCATGCCGGCATTGGCGGCCATCGCCATCCCGTCGTCGGCTGTCATTGTCATCGCAGCAGACATGGTGCTGGCCTGAGCGGCGGACATACTAAACCCGGCAGTCAGCAAGACCGCGAGCAACATAACGAGGAGATGTTTTGGCGACAGCCGGGCCATTATGCGCTCAAGCTGACTGCAAAGGGCGGCTTTTGCAAGTCCCAACCCCGTGATCGCCCGATGCTGGGACATCAAGACCGCTCGGCATGGCTTGGCGCGATTTCGTCAACTCTGACAATCCCCGCTGCCGCAGGAGGCCGACCGGCCGCCCGCGCGCCTCCTGGACCGGTGGACACGGCACGTCTGCATAGGAGCAGAAGACGCAACAGTCCCCTGCCTTCGGCCGGAGCAGTGACAGCCCGCTGTTTCGCGACCTGGTGATGACCAGCCTGCCATTGTCGCTGCCAATGCTCGTGATGCTGCGCTATGCGGCTCCACTCCGGCCGACGGCGGTTATCTTGATGGGTAGCCTGGCCGTTGCCGCGATCACGGCGACGGCGCTGTCGCTGTTTCACGTCATTGACGCCACCGCAATGATCCTTATGTGGAATGTCGGTACGGCTGCGCTGTTCATGGAGTATATTCGGACGGAGAATGTTCCGGTGGGTCGCGCCCCGGACGCTTTCTACCCGAGATTGAGGCCCATGGATCGTCAGAGGAGGCGGCCCCACTAGCCGCGACTTGGATCCCTATTCGTCGCTATCCTCGTCGTTGGTTTCATCGTCGGATTGGCTGTTCCGAGTCGCATCGTCCGTTTGCTCTTCAACGTACGCTTGGCAGCCTTCGTTGAAGGATTGGCTATCTCCATCGCAATCCCGCTCGTCGGTGATGTCGTTCCTTGCCGCCCAATCGTAGCCGGCCTCGTGGCCCGAGCAGTCATCCGTGCAATCGTAACCGTGGAACGTCTCTTGTGCGTTTGCCGTGGCGCCGAAGGAACCGACTAACGCAAGGGCGCCGGCTGCGACAAAAATTCTGATCATCAAAGTCACTCCTATCGAAGCCCCGGCGCCGAGTAGTTTGGGACCTTGGCGAAGATGAGGCCGGCCGATGGCGCGGCCTGTTTCATAGATTGCTGATCTCTTGGCCAAGGCGAGCGAAAAAATGCCCCAGCGTGGGCTCACTTTCTCGCGCTCCTTGCCATCGCGAAAGACTGCGCTGAAGAAGGGCCAGGCCCGGTCGGTAAAGCTTGCGAATCCGTAAGTCGCTGATCCAGGCGAAGCTAGTTTACGGGTCACTTTCAGCAGCGCACGTCCCAATTCTGCTGCTCGGGATCGCCGAACGACCGGCAGCCGAGTACGACGGGCCGTCCTGTCGACAGTGTGGATGTCCCTCGACGAGCGCGGCGTCATGTTCAAAAAGACGGCACATGCCAGCGAGCGGTGATGGCAGCGGCGTTGAGTTGAAGGGCCGTCTTTCCGGACATCGGGCGGGAACATGGAGCGAAACCCGCCACAACGGAAGCTGCGGCAATGGTAGCCACGACGGTATCGGCCTGCGCTGCGGGAACCTCGGTCGCTCCAAAGGCGCATGACGGCTTCAAAGCTCCTCGAATCTTGGCCGCTCGGCGGTTCAGCAAGTCACACGACGGGTGGGGATGGGAGGCGTCGACGGTGGGCGAATGCAAGATTGGCGTTAGGAGCGGGCAGGTCGATGCTCGGCCTGGTAATGTTCGCAGATGCCTATTCTCGGTCGCATCCGACGACCACCCGCTCGCGCCGCGACTTGAAGAGCATGATGCAAAACCGCTCTTTCGTTTGATTTTCCGATAATTGACGGACGTCGACTTCGTGCTCGACCGGCCAGCCGCCACGACCCGCACAAGCCTCCTGAACCCAGGTTGAACGCTGCCTTCAGCGTCGGTTCGATCGGCATCTCCTAGAAAGAAGCCGTTCAACCCGCGGTCCCGTCCGCCTAAGGAGACGCTCTCATGATCCGTAATTCTTTCATCGCAACGGCGCTCACCGCCCTTGTCGGCATTACCGCCGCAGTCCCGGCCATGGCTAACGACGTGAGCATCGAGCAACATGGCTGGTCGAACTCGGCTGGCGGCGCCCAGAACGGCTTCAGAAACCGCATCCGTGTGTACCAGAACGGCCGGTTCAACAAGGTGATCGGCCGGCAGCACGGCCGCCACAACCTTTCGGCCATCGGCCAGGACGGCGTTGGCAACTACGGCGCCACCTACCAGAACGGCAACCGCAACGTGGCCGGCGTTGGCCAGTTCGGCTCCAACCACACGACCATCCTGACCCAGGACGGCAATGGCAATATCGCTGCCGGCGTGCAGGTTGGCCACGGCTGCGATGCCAATGTCAGCCAAGGCGGCAGCGGCAACGTCGCCGCCTTCGTCCAGGCCTGCCCGTAAGCGAACCACCGGCCAGGCGGTCGCGGAAAAGTCCGCGGCCGCTAGCCAACGCCAGGAGAAGAACCATGCCACGCATCATCAAGTATCCCCGCCGCGTCATGGCTGCCCTCGCCCTGGCCCTGATCCCGGCCGGCGCTTTGGCAACCATTGCTACCGCCGACCAGTCCGTCGGGCCAGCGCGCTGCGAAATCCGCGTCACGCCAGACGGCGACATGGTCTCGCTGGAGGCGCTCGCCTATGCGGACAGAAAGGTGAGCGGCACCTATTCCTTCCATGTCGAAAGCGCCGGACAGACTGGCGGAACCAATATCGAGCAGGGCGGCGCCTTCAGCGCTGCGCCCGGCAGGCCTGCCACGCTCGGCGCCGTCATGCTCAACGCGAAGGGCGCGGTCTATGACGCCAGGCTTGAGGTCACTGTCGACGGCAAGAGTATCGGCTGCACCGACCGGATCGGCGGTGCGACCTGATTCGCACCGGCCGAGTTTGCCAAAAGGGCGTCGGGCGATCGGCGCCCATTTATGTGCAAGCCAGCCATGAAAAGGGCGGCTGAATGCAATCTGAACGCCGGATTCCGGCAAGGTTCAGCCGCCAAATGAGAAGCTTGGCTATGGGCTGAGGCAACCGGAAAATGGAGAACCAGGATGACCCGCAATATGTTCAAGACCCTTACTGTCGCTCTCCTTGCCGGCAGCATCGGCCAGCCGCCGCTGTCCGCACCGGCCTTCGCAGGAGGTTCGGTCTCGGTGACCTATGCCCCGGCCAACGCGCGCGACGGAAGCGCCTTAGCGACCGGTCTGCGCTTTTATTCGCTGTATCGCGGCCTGCACGGTGCCAGCATCCGTCAGTCCGGACACGGCAACGCGACTGGCATCGCCCAGAACGGGCGCGGCAATGTGGGCATCATCCAGCAGAAGGGCAACGGTCATTCCGCCACCCTGCAGCAAAACGGCAACGACAACGCTTACGGGATTTTCCAGTTCGGACGGAACACCAATGCCAATGTCGACCAGAACGGCAATGGTAGCAGCGGCGCTACCCTCAGCTACGGTTGGTAGTGGTCACGAAGATGGATTTTCCGCCAGGTGGTGTTAGGGAGCCGCCTGGGTGGCGCGAATACGGAACTGGCCAAACTGGCCACCATGCCTCCGACAAAGCCATGCGGCCGGAGCCATCCAATCCACAGCTGATCTCCAAGATTTCCCGAAAAATATGATGTTTTTAATCAAGTAATGTATTAGCGCCTTTCCAAACTGCGCCTCGGGGCGCGACCCGACAGCTCGCAGCGCGGATTTGGGAAGATGGTATTTACGCAACGATTTGAGAGCTTCGGCGCCAGTCCTGCGCTGATTTTCCCCGATCGCGAACCAATCTCGTACGCTGAGCTTGCCCGCCGCGTTGCGGCGCAAGCCTACAAGTTCGGTGGCGAAAAAAGCCTGATAGGCGTCGTCGCGGAGCCGAGCGAACATGCGGTCATCGCCTATCTGGCGGCTCTGCACGGCGGGCACGCCGTCGCCCTGTTGCCGCCTTGCAAGTCGTCGGCCCTGGATGAATTCGTTGCAGACTTCTCACCGGATGCTGTGTGCCGGCCGGTGGACGGCCGCTTCCGCTGCATGATGGGATCCGTCAATCCGGACGGTGGCCTCCACGCCGATCTGGCACTCCTGCTCGGCACCTCGGGCAGCACCGGCAAGAGCCGATATGTCCGATTGTCGGCCGGCGCCGTTCAAGCCAATGCCAGCTCCATCGCCAGCTATCTCGAACTTGAGGAGCGGGACAGGGCGGCACTCATCCTGCCGTTCCACTACTCCTACGGGCTCTCGGTCCTGAACTCGCATCTGACCGCGGGAGCGAGCATCTACTTCCCCCGCAGGGGTGCATCGGATGCAGACTTCGTAGAAGAGCTTCGCCATGCCGGCTGCACCAACATCAGCGGCGTCCCCTACTCGTTCGAGCAGATGGATCGGGCAGGTTTCCTGCGGCACGAATTGCCCGCGCTGCGTTTCATGACGGTTGCCGGAGGACGCATGCCACCGGATCTTGCCACGACGTTCCACCGCCATCTCGCCGATCGACAAAAACGCTTTTTCATGATGTACGGGCAGACCGAAGCGACGGCCCGGATCGCCTACGTCCCTCCGCACCGATTGGAAGGCAATGTCGGGTCCATTGGCATCGCGATCCCGGGCGGCTCACTGCGGCTGGTGGATGACGCCGGCAATTCGATAGAGCAACCAGGCCAGCCCGGAGAACTCGTCTACGGCGGACCGAACGTGATGATGGGCTACGCCAGCCAACGTTGCGATCTCGCAAAGGGAGCCGGGATCGCCGAGCTGCGCACCGGCGATATCGCCACAAGGGACAAAAACGGCTTCTTCACGGTGATCGGCCGGCTGAAGCGAATGTCGAAGATTGCCGGCCTGCGCCTGAGCCATGAAGCGATCGAGGCTGCGCTCGACGAAGCCGGGATCGCGGCCGCCGTCGTGGGTGACGATGATCGCATCCTGGCGGTGGTGACATCCGAACACGCAGATGAACAGGTGCTGCCGGTCTTGATGGCGGCAACCGGCTTGCCGCGGCCGCATCTCGAGGTCGAAAGGACGCAATCCCTGCCGCGCCTCGCTTCGGGCAAGGTCGACTATGCTTCGCTGCGTGCTCGCCTTCAGGCCTTGCGCCCGCCGCCCCGTGCCGGCGTGCTCGCGGCTTTTGCAAGCGCCTTTTATCCGAGACATGTCGGCGTCGACGACACATTCGAAAACCTGGGCGGCGACTCCCTTCTCTACGTCCAGCTGTCGCTTGCCTTGGAACGCGAACTCGGCAGCGTTCCGCCGGGTTGGGAGACCATGCGGATTGCCGAGCTCTGCCGCGCCGGACAGCAGCCCGGCGAGCGTCAGTCGGTCGACAGCCAACTTGTCCTGCGCGCCGTCGCCACTCTGATGGTCGTCGTCCATCACGCCTCGCTCTGGCCCATCCCCGGTGGCGCCGCGATCCTGGTCATGCTGGTGGGATACAGCCTGGCGCGTTTCCAGCGACAGAGGCTGTTTGCCGGCGACGTTGCCGGCGTGTTGCGCCCGCTGGCACTTGTGCTCGTACCTTACCTGCCGATCGTGGCGGGGTTTTCGCTCGCCCAGGGTGAGATCCTGTGGCCGTCCTTTTTGCTGATCGGCAATCTTGGCTTCGTCCAGCCACCGCACATGATGCCGTATCTCTACTGGTTCGTGGAAGCCTATGTTCAGATCATGCTTGTCTGGGCCGCCTTGTTCGGCATCCCGAAACTGCGCGCCTTTGCCGGAAGCCACCCATTTGCCTTCGGAATGATCCTGTTGGCGGCCGCGACAGCGGCCAAGTTCCTCGTCCCCCTTCTCTGGAACATTGGCGGCCCGCAGATCTTCACTTTGCCCGACGTCTTCTACCTCACGGCCCTTGGCTGGTGCGTGCACTTCGCCACCTCCCGGCAGAAGCGGCTGACGTTGGTCGTGGTGGTGACTCTGTTGTGCCCGGTGCTCGCCTGGATGGGGGGCAATTGGCTCGGCTCCTGGGTGAAATTCGCCTCGGTGTTCGGCGCCGTTCTCGTCCTCGTCTATGCGCGGCGCATCGCATTGCCGGCCAGGCTGGCGCAAATGGTCTTGCCGATCGCCGCCGCCAGCTATCACATCTACCTGTTCCACAGGATCGTGCCGGAATGGCTGCTGCCCAGCCCGGACGTCGCTATTTCACAGCCGATAGTGACGATGACGGCGGTCGCTATCGGCCTTTTATCCGGACTGGGAGCTTTCGCGTTGCAAAGACTGCTTGCCATAAGGCTCTCCTCGCAATCGATTCACCCTTGGGGTTTTGCCCGAAAGGATGCCGCTGATCCTGTGCGAACGTAACCGATGGGTCACGTCGATGGGGGCGCAGTCTCCGGGCTTCAATCTCCTGAGGAAGGCTTCACCCAGCTGAAGCTGTCGTTTGAGCTGCATCATCAAGTGAATGCCGTCCGGCTTGAGCCTCACCGATGCGCCAGGCGGCACCTCGCTATGCCATTTTCGATTTTCTCCTCATGAAACTGAACGTTTTCAGCAACCGAGCTCGACGCGTCAATTAGCCCGTCGCTCTCCGATCCGTTGTTGACAAGGGTCAGATAGGCGGCGATGCGCCCTTGAGGCTGGCTCTCGCCCAGGCGCGTTCGACGACGATGCTTCCAGACGTATCAGCAGCGACCGACGCCCATGTGCCGATAACAACCACTATTGCCGCAATAAGGTACCTCATCAGATTGGCCTTTCACGTCGTGTGTCCGGTCATGCATTTCGGCAGCCAATTGGCCAGTTGAGAGGCGAGAGCTATCTATAGCCGTTCAATTGCTCGGCAAGGCCAGCACAAAGGAGGGGCCACGAACCCCGGGAAAGTCATTGCCGTCATGCGGTGATTCATCTGAATGCAGCGTGACTGGATTGCGGGGAAGCTTGAAATCCCTCTGCAGCGGTGCGTGGAGGCAGTTTGGGACGTTAGGTTCTCGCCGCCACGCATTGAAGTAAAGCTACCCAGGAATATGGAGGCAGCGAAATGGAACCGGAAAAAAGTGAAATCAACCGACGAACCGCCGAAGGATAGGGCCGCAAAGATCGTGCTGTATTGCCGAAGCGGGCGTATGAGCGAGATAGCAGCGCGGGAACTGACGCAACTCGGCTTCAGCCAAGTATCGCATCTATCGGGCGGAATGATCGATTGGAAAAAGAGCGGCTACGAAGTCGTTGAGAAGTAGCCGTGTCCGGGGGAATCGACGGGCACGTAGGTCATGCCCGCGGCAGAAGCTTGGGCGATTGATCGCATCACCTGACGGAAACGTGAGCGCTCAAGGCTCATTTCTTGCACTGCACCATATGCCATAGAGCCCGTGTGAAGTTCCGGACCCTATTGCCCCGTCTGCTGACGTTTTGGCTGTTTTGAGCCTTCTGACCGTGCCGATGGTGACACGTCTGCTGCGGCTATGATGGTTGCCGAATCCTGTGCGACGACAATGGCGGATATGGCATCCTTGTCTGACGGCATGCCGTGCCCTTCGGGCCAGAGGCAGCAAGTACCTGACTGCCAGAAGTCCTGTCCCCTCGCGACCTCATGTATCGCCAAGTGCTCTCCGAGCGCGTCGACGACCGCAGCAATCACGCTGACCTGGTTGTCTGCGGCTGACGTGATCGCGGCTGGCAATCGTTGTTGGCTTTCCCGTCGAACTGCACCTGATAGCTGACCTCCATCTTGCCGAACGGAAGCGAGAAGGCGACCGAGATTGCTTTCTGAGGGATGTTGTGTTGCAATTCCTGCAGAAGATGTTGAGTTCGCGCGGAAAGACTGCACATGTATGGGTAGAAGCGAGCACGTCGACTTTCAAGTGAGGAACGGCATTCGGATTGCCGCAGCACGCTACCTGGTGCTCCGGGCTGTTGAGGACCGTTCGAGAGCTGAATCGTTCATCCATAAAAATCCGACCACATGGCGAAAGGCAATGTTCCAACTGCTGGATGAGGCAGCACGCGGCGTGGCAGATGCGCAGTTCATAGAGGCTCTCAAGCTGAGCGGCGCGATCGGGCACGATGGGTTCGTCTCGACCCTCTCGATTTACCGTTGGCAAATGATGCTCGAGGCCGCGAAGGATGATTGGTGGCGGCTTGCTCCGAAGCACGGCAACGGCGATGAGATAGACATGGTGCGCCCTTCGGAATCGAAGCTTATAGATCGCTTTCTGCACCGACACAGGTGCGGTGCGCGCCAGGTGAGCGCCGGTTGAAGGAAGTCCCCAAAGCTTGCCTGTCTACCGGCGCCCATCTCTAGCCGTGCGCGGTCTGGCTTTTCGATCCGGGCCAGATTTTTTCCCACTAATTTCTGCGCCCGAGCAAAGCTTTTCCCCCGCAGCGTTCGCCGAGGGAGTGGGGAAATAGAAAGCGGCAGAGGCCGTACCCAAAAGGCCTGCTTCCTCTGTGTGGCCGTCTTGAAAGAGAAAGAGGACCATCGTGGCGAGATCCCGTGCTTCCGCGCTGCCGCGTTCGAAATGCCGCTCGACACAGAGCCGGTCGAACACGCGCTGGCATATCTGCGGATCAGAAGGCCACAAGGCAGCGAGTTGATGACGCTTCAACATCAGGTGTACCCCCATTTTGGAGCCATCTGCCGTAAGTACGCCGCTTCCAACGGGAATTAGATATTGCGAGCGTCGGAAGTCAAGCCGGCCCTTTGTTAGCGATTCTAAACCTCGCAATATTGGAGGTCACCGCGTTTTGTCACCACGCGCCGTGCAACCATAGCCAGAACATGTCAGGGGGGTGCTGGGCTCAGGACCTATTAAGCGGCTTGCGGAGGTGGTTATCGGTTGATTCAATGGCGGCGCGAGGAGGCGCTGCCGTGAGTGATCTGATTTGGTTGTCGGAGGCCGCAGATGCGCCGGATCGAGCCGCATTTCCTGCTGTCGCATGGTGTGCCGAGGGTCGATGATCGTCGCGTCGTCAGCGGCATCATCTTCGTGATCAGGAACGGGCTGCGCTGGCGCGACGCGCCGGCAAAGCAAAGCCCTCCGGCCGACATGGTATGATACGAACCTTCGAGCAGATGCGCTTTCTTCCATTTGGCTAGCGCACACTGCACTTTGAGGGCTGGCCTCGAAAGCCATAGTTGCCGACGAGCCAGACCGGGCGTCTGTGCGGCCGTTGTAACTCTCATTTTTGGGAACTGTGCCCGGTGTCCACAAACCACCGAGGACACCGGGCCTATTTGCCAAACGAGAGTGTCATCAAACGCCTAGCCCGAGAACATTCGTACCTATTCATGAAGAAAACGTTTATGCGCGGCTACCCGATCGTTCTGGAACCTGGCAGGAGGGGCGACCGCGAAAGCCTTCAAGACGGCAAGGACGCCGCACTCGGTGGTCTGAAGCAATATTCCAGTACCGGACTAAGGTCCTCGGATAAGCAGCTAACCCTTATGCAAGCCCAGAGCGCCATTATCCGCCCGTTGCGAGTGCAAGAATGCTCTGTTTATACCTCGTAGCACGACCGGCAATCTCGACTTTTCCGTTAGCTAAGCTAGCGTCTCACAGTTCCAGTTCTTCGCGAAGCAGAGCCAATGTCCGTTCACGGCGTAGTCCCGCCGCGTTGCATGTCTTTTCACGATACTGCCGCCGAATCCGGCAGAAGCGAAGCGGATTGAAGCGCCGGGAAGATCGCACGCTGGTGTGCAAAATCGAGCCTTGGCGCAGAAAAGCAGCGGCTCCCCGCGGTCGATGAAGCTGCGAATTGCGAGTTCGCTATAGCTTTTCTTCAGCGGGTGCCAGAAGCGCCCAAATTGAGAAATGAGGTCACGGCGTGGCTTGGGGACTGCATCATCGACGCACCCGCGTTTGCTGCGGCCGATGTCAGGATCGCCATGGGCGGGGAGTGGCATCGATGTGGCGCTAGAAGCCACTGACGCGGCGGCCAACATTAAGTAGAACATCACTGTGGCGTTTGGGCTGAACGCCGTGTTCCTGGCGATAACCATAATCGGCGCCACCGGCCTATTGCCCGCCATTCTGGCCGATCCCGGGCGACGGTGCTGGTGGCGACCAACGCCATACTGCTCCTGCACTGGAGGGTAACGCTAAGTCAAATAGCAGCATGGCACGGAACTGGCAGAAGCTTGATTGTGGATCGAGAAACGGCCACCTAAAGCCTGAACGCCAGCCAGGCCGTTCCGGCGACAAGGGGTGACCAGCGTCAGCGGCAGGCCAACCTTGAAGAAGGCTGAAAACGAGAGCTGCTTGCCGGCGGCCTTGGCCTGTTCTGCGACAATCAAATTGGCGACCGAGCCCAGCAGCGTGAAATTGCCGGCCAGCGTCGAGCTCATGGCCACGACCAGCCAGGCGCGCTCGGGATTTTCGAGGCAGGGTATGAAGGGCCTCAGCGCCAGCACCGCAGGCACATTGCTCATGATGTTGGAAAGCACCGCTGTGAAGCCGGAAAGCTGCCAGACATCGTCCAGCCCAAGGTTCCTTGCCGAGGCGATCATATCGGGGGTGAGCAGCGTCCTCTCGGCGCCGGCGACGACGATGAACAGGCCGGCGAACATGAACAGCAGCGGCCCGTCGATCTCGCGATAGATGCGGTGCGGTTTGATGGCGCGGGTGACGAGCAAGATAGCGCCTCCGATGAGTGCTGCCTTGGCGACCGGAACGCCGGCGAAGAAGGAGATAGCCAGGCCAATGCAGACGACCACCGCTTTCAACACCTGCCCCGGCAACATGCGGCCGCGATAGACTTCGGGGCTCAGCTCAGCCTTCCGTTCGAATTCTGCGCGGTAGACGATGCGGACGATGACGATGACGGCGACGAGGCCGAACAGCGCGACCGGCGCAAGCGCCGCCGCGAAGGCCGGATAGGAAATCCCCGACAGCGCGCCGATGACCATCTTCTGCGGGTTGCCGGTGATGGTGGCGACGCTGCCGCAGTTGGAGGCAGTGGCGGTGGCGATCAAATGGGGGATCGGATTGCGGTTGATGACGCGGGTGACGTGGACGACGATCGGCGCCATCACCAGGCAGATCGCGTCGTTGACCAGGAAGGCCGACAGCACGCCGGTCAGAAGCGTCAAAATCACCAGGAGCATGAATGGGGCGTGCGCGTGCTCGATGGCGAAGCCGCCGAGAGCGCGAAAGGCACCCGAGACCTTCAGATGCGCCACCACGATCATCATGCCGAGCAGCAGCGTGATGGTGTCGAAATTGATGGCGCGATAGGCGTCCTCCATGCCAAGCGCGCCGACGGCGATCATCGCCGGGCCGCTAAGCAGGGCGATGCCGGCGCGATCGAGGCGCAGGCCGGGGATGCGGCCGACGGCGACGCCCGGCATAGGTCAGGAGAAAGATCGGCAGTGCCGCCGCGCCAACCATAGTTATTCGGACGGCCTAACGGCGGATAGCGGCGTCGGCACGGCGTTTTCTTCCTGCGCGGCGAACACGTTGTGAGCGTACGCATCCAGAATGCTCTCGCACCTGCCCAGCCATTCTCGCGCCACCTGGGCGAGGGGAGCGGTGTAAAAATCGTTCTTCTCGATCTTGGCGAACCACGTCTTGAATTTAGCGAACTCCTGCTCGTTTTCCTCCAACTCGGCGTAGGTGAAATGCCGCACGCGGGTTTCCTCGGCAATCTCCTGCTCATACGCCTCGCACTTGCTGATGAGTTCCTTGTATTCCTCGTCGCGGTCGGCATTGAAGCGCCGCACGATTTTTTCCTCCTGCCTGGGGTCGAGCCCTGTTGTGGTCATCAGCACGGCTTCGCCATCCATTTCGGTGATTTCGTTTTCCAGCATCTTGAGGCGGCGCAGATGGTCGTCGGATTTGGGCAGCAGGCAGACACCGCCCTGCATGTAAACCGCGCCCATGCCCTTGAGCTTACGCCACACCGCAATGCGTTTGCGCGCCGGCTCCGGCGGAACTTTATAGGTCAGCAACAGCCATTCGAGTGTTTTCATGGAACTCCTTGCATGTTACCATTGTTACATCAATAATCAACGGACCGCATGATGACGCCGAGACTGCTGCACTTTTTGAGGCTACCCTTGCCAGCGTTGGCTCTAAATGACCAGCCCCGGCAGGAACCGGACGGCATTGGGACCACGCCCCAGCGTATCGTTCTGGGAATCGCGGCAATCCTCGCCGCCACCTTTCTCTTTGTCCGCGAGGCTGATCTCGCGGCCTATCCCGGCGGCAATTTGGTGCTGGGGGTCGGTATTTTCCTCGTGCTGGTGCCCACGCTTCCCCATTGAAAGTGCGATCCGCATGAAACCGGCCTTTCTCAAACCGAGCCCTCTCTGGCGTCGTGCGGCTAAGACCTTGGTTGGCGCCGTCAGCGGGGTTGCCGCCGGGATGGCATTATGGGCTGGCTACGTCCACCTCACCGGCAATATCCACGAGGTCGAGCCGGGTGTGCTCTACCGCTCGGCCCAACTCGCGCCCGAACGGCTTGACGGGCTGATTCAGGCGCATCACATCCGCACCGTGTTCAACTTGCGCGGCGCGTTCCCCGGCACGCCCTGGTACGAGGCGGAAGTGGCTACCGTCCGCGGCGCCGGCGCGGAGATGATCAGTTTGCCGATGTCAGCCAACAGCCAGCCCGATGCCGCGCTGCTGGCGTCGCTCCTGCACGCGCTGCGGACCGCACCTCGCCCGATCCTGATTCATTGCAATGCCGGCGCCGACCGCACCGGCCTAGCGGTTGCGCTGTTTGAACTGTTTGAGGAGGGTAAGCCGCCCGGTGAGGCCGACGATCAACTATCGTTCCGCTACGGGCATTTCCCGTGGCTCACCAGCCGCACCAGCGCCATGGACCAGACGTTCTGGCAGGTGGCCGGCACCTTCAATTTCGCTCAATCCCTTCCCTCCACACAGGCAGAAAAGGCAACGCCATGATGTCATGGGCAACAATAGCCCCGGCCGTCACAGCGGCCTTTCTGGCTTCGCTGGTCGAAGCGGTTGAGGCCCTTACCATCGTCCTGGCGGTGGGCACCGTGCGTGGCTGGCGGCCAGCTTTGACCGGAACCGGGGCTGGATTGGCATTGCTGGCACTGCTGGTGCTGGCGCTGGGGCCGCTGCTCGACAGGGTGCCGTTGCACGCGTTGCAACTGGTCATTGGCGTGCTGCTGCTGTTGTTCGGCCTGCGCTGGCTTCGCAAGGCAATTCTTCGTTCGGCCGGAGTGATTGCCCTGCACGATGAAACCAAGGCATTCGCCAAGGAAGAGGCAAGCCTGCAAGCGGCGGAGCGCAGCCAAGAGGCGCATCTGGACTGGATTGCCGGCATCACGGCGTTCAAGGCGGTGGTCCTGGAAGGGCTTGAAGTCGTGTTCATCGTCATTGCCGTGGGCGCGGGCCGGGGATTGCTGGTGCCTGCTGCAATGGGTGCACTGGCCGCCTGCGTGCTCGTGCTGTTGGTCGGCGTCATCGTTCACCGGCCGCTGGCCCGCGTGCCCGAGAATACGCTCAAGTTCGGCGTCGGCGTGATGCTCTCGGCATTCGGCGTGTTCTGGACAGGGGAAGGACTGGGGGTTGATTGGCCGGGCCAGGATCTGGCGATCCTGGCCTTTGCCGCGATCTTCCTGATAGCAGGCGTTGCAACCGCCAGGCTGGCGGCGCGTCCGGTTTTGGAGGCTTCGCCATGACTATCGTCTCGTTGATCCTGCGCGAACTGCTCGGCATGTTTGTCGACGACGAACTTCTGGCACTGGCCGTGTTGGCCGTTGTTGCATTGGCTGCCGGGCTTTCGGTCTGGCTGGCGGCGCCGTCGCTCCCAGTCGGCGGGATTCTGCTCATCGGTTCCGTCACGGTGGTCGTATCGAGCGCGCTCAGAGCGAGCAGAAATCGTCGGACATGAACCCTTCTCGACCGGCAAGAGGAAGGCCGACCAAACGTCGTCGACAAAGTCCCAAAGTTGGCTTAACCGCACGGTGCTCGGCGCCGGTCTCACCAGTGCGCTCGGCGATTTCTGCTACGAGACGACCACGGTCATCCTGCCGGGCTTCCTCGCGGTGCTTGGTGTCCGGCAGCGGCTCTCGGCATCATCGAGGGGATAGCCGACGCCATCATGAGCTTCACAAAGATGGCGGCCGGATACGTCGCCGACAGGTTCGGCCATCGCAAGGTGCTGGTCGTGCGCGGGCTACGGGCTGACGCCCATCGGCCAGGTGCTCATCGCTCTTGCATTGGGCTGGCCGCTGATTCTGGTCGGGCGGATCGTCTCCTGGTTCGGAAAAGGTCTGCGAGGCCCTTTGCGCGATGCGATCGTGGTGCAGTCGATCACGCCGGAAACGCGCGGCAGGGCCTTCGGCTTTCACCGCGCGATGGATACCACTGGTGCGGTGGTTGGGCCGCTGCTCGGCGTGGTGCTGCTCGGCTGGGCACAAGGCCTGACCTGGGAGAATGCGGCCGGTCCTTTCCGCATGGTGTTCTTGCCGACCCTTATCTCCGGCGCGCTCGCGGTCGTCGCATTCCTGACGCTGGTCAAGGACCCCGAGCAATCGCCTAATCCGGAACTGGAATTCTTCTCGACTTTCGAAGCATTGCCTGAATTGACCGACCGGGCCATTGCGAGATAGGCGTCGGGCGGCATCGCCGACGTCCCGGCGGCCACGCGGCGCTCGATGATTTCGCTCAGCGTCAACCCCCGCCGCAACTCATCCGGCTCAATGCGATAGATTTCCGCATAGCGGCGGTTGCACAGGATCAGCCGTTCGTCGACGCCGAAAAAGCAGATGCCCTGCGAGATGTTCTCGATCGCCATCTCGAAGCGCAACGCCTGCCCTTCGAGGGTTGCGATGGTGGCCCGAAGCTCGCGCTCGAGAGTTTCGTATGAAGCGACCGCCAGTTTTGCCAGTGCGGCAAGACTAGCAGACTCGGGCGCTTCGGCGGCTTTCCTGGATAATTTCGCGACCAAGCAGAGTTCCTCCGCTTCACGCCCGGAACAACATAGCAAAGACGGCTCGCTCGCAGACTGAAAGCTGCTGCATAGTGGTCTAAACATACTAATTGCGGATGAATCGTAAGCGGTGTCGCGTGACCCTTGAAGGCGGGGCGTCCGATGAGGGCCGAGCCGTCATTCAGTAAAG